>NZ_JBIAFV010000005.1:253853-743056 GCF_042869435.1 Nocardia sp. NPDC006982
GCGCGCGGGGGGGGGGGGGTGTGTTTGGCGCGCCCGTTTGCGACCCCCCCCCACCCCCGCGGGCCCCGGCGGGCGGGGGGCGGGCGGCCCCCCGCGCACCGCCCGCCGCGGCCGCCTTCGTCGGTGCGGCCGCGACTCGCCTGGACACCGTCGAGCGACTGGTGCTGCGTGCGGGCACAGCGTCCTATCGCAAACCGGCGGTCGGGCGGATCCGCGCCATCGCCACCGTCGATCAGCGTGAACTCGCCGAGGTTCTGGCCGCCACCGCCTCGAACCGATTCGAATTGTCCGGCAAGGCAGTACTGCTCGACGACGCCGATGTGGTCGTCGCCAAATTCACCTTCGACTACGTCTGCGATATCGCGATCACGGAGGCGGACCAGTGACCAGCACGGCACCCCAGAAAGGTTCGGAATTCCAGGCCTTGGAGTCGACCACGGTCTCGACCACCGATGGCGTCGAGTTCACCGTCCGCTTCCTGCCCGCCAAGAAGGCCGATGCGCCGGTGGTGCTGATCCTGCCCGCCATGGCGATGAAGGCGAAGAACTATCTGGCCCTCGCCAAAGAACTGAACGCCCAGGGGCTTTCGGTCGCCACCTGCGACCTGCGCGCGCACGGTGAGGCCAAACCGGAATTCGGGCTGCACACCGATTTCGGCTACCGCGAGATGTTGGAAATCGACTTGCCCGCCGTGGTTTCCGCGGTGCGCACGCGCTTTCCGGAGGCACCGATCCACCTGTTCGGCCACAGTCTCGGCGGCCAGCTCGCGCTGCTGTTCGCAGCCGCCGAACCCGATCAGGTCGCCGGAGTGACCGTCATCGGGACCGGCACCGTTTTCTGGTGGGCATTCGGACCGCGCCGCTGGTACGAGGCGCTGAGCCAGATCCAGTGGATCGGCTTGGTATCGCGCTGGAAGGGGCACTGGCCCGGCGGCGTGCTGATCCCCGCACCGATGCCGGGCGGGGTGATGCGGGACTGGTCGATGCACTCGCTGACCAGCTATTACCGTCCGAAAGGCGCAGCGCGGCAATACAACACGCTGCTGCGCCGGATGACGTTGCCAGTGCTGGTCATCTCGCTGTCCGAGGATGTGCTCGGCCCGAAGTCCAATGTCGACTTCCTGGTCTCCCGGATGCCGAACGCCCGGGTCACCCAGTGGCATATCGATGAGAACGCGCCGGTCGACCACCGCGACCACTTCCAGTGGGTCAAGGACGCACCGGCAATCGCGGCCCGGGTGGCGACCTGGGTCGTCGCGGGCGAGCTGCCGGTCTAGGAGATCTGGTGGCACGACTGCGCATCGAGCAGGTATCCAAGCACTTCGGCACGACCTATGCGGTGCGGGAGGTGAGCCTGGATATCGCCGACGGTGAGTTCATGGTGTTGCTCGGACCGAGCGGCTGCGGCAAATCCACCCTGCTGCGGATGATCGCCGGACTGGAGGAGCCGACCGGTGGCCGAATCCTGTTGGACGACACCGATATCACCCATCGGGCGCCGCAGCAGCGGGACCTGGCCATGGTGTTCCAGAGTTACGCGCTGTATCCGCATCTGACGGTGGCGAAGAATATCGGCTTCCCATTGCGGGCGCGGCGGACTCCGCGCGCGAAAATCGCAGCCCGGGTCGCGGAGGTCGCGACAGCGCTCGGGTTGGACGAGTTGTTGCGACGCAAGCCTGCCGCCTTGTCCGGCGGGCAACGACAGCGAGTTGCCTTGGCCCGCGCCATGGTTCGAGATCCCGGTGCGTTCCTGATGGACGAACCGCTGTCCAACCTGGATGCGAAATTGCGCAGCGCCACTCGGGCCGAACTGATTTCGCTGCATCGCGGGTTGGGAGCGACGTTCCTCTACGTCACTCACGACCAGGTCGAGGCAATGACCATGGCGGACCGGATCGCACTGCTCAATGACGGTCAGGTGGAGCAGGTCGGCACCCCGACCGAACTCTACGACCGGCCCCGCTCGACCTTCGTCGCCGGATTCCTCGGCGCCCCACCGATGAATCTGTTCCCCGCGGCCGTGACCCAACGCGACGGCCGCCTGTTCCTGGTGGCCGATGGCATCGACACCGAATTAGCCATAACCGCAGCGGATTTCGATGCCGACATCGAGGTCATCGCCGGAATCCGCCCCGAACAACTGCGCATCGACTCGGCTGACCCCGCCATCCGCGGACACGTGACGATGGTCGAGAACCTGGGCAGTGAGGAACTGCTCCACTTCAGCACCGGCGAGCAGACACTGTGCGCTCGCGCACCGCGCCCGGCCGGCGTGCGCGCCGACGAACCGATCGGACTGCGCGTCGATCCCGCACACTTGCACCTGTTCCACCCCGAATCCGGACTGCGCCTGACTTGGCAAGAGCCGCAACAGGATTCGGTCACCGATGGCGCCGTAGTCGCCGTCGCCTGATTCGTAACAACCACCCTTCATCGATGAGGAGAACCACCGTGAAACGCACCGTGCCCGTACTGGGCCTGGTGTTCGCAACCACCGTCGCGCTCAGCGCCTGCGGCGGCCTCGGGAGCACCACCACCGACTCGAATGCCGACACCGCCCAGATCCCGGAACTGAAGCCGGATCAGCAGGTGTCCATCGTGTTCGAGTCCTACAACTACGGACTCGCCGGCGCGTGGACCGACACCTTCAACGCGCTGATCGCCGATTTCGGCAAGAAGTACCCGAATATCAAGGTGACCGCGCAGAAGCCGCAGGGCAACAGCCCGAACCCGGCCACCGACACCATCTCCAGCATTCAGAACCAGATGGTCGCGGGCACCCCGCCCGATGTCGCGCAGCTCGGCTTCAGCGATCTGGACTACACCATCCACCAGCTCGGCGCCAAGCCGCTGGACACACTGGTTTCCAAGCAGGAAGTGCAGCACAACTTCGACGGCGCCAAATACCCGTACGCCCCGAAGGCGCGCACGCTCGCGGATTGGGATGGCCACACCTACGGTGTTCCGTTCGTATTCTCCACGCCCGTCCTGTATTTCAACGCCTCGCTGTTCAACGAGGCCGGACTCGATCCGGCCAAACCACCGGCCACCTGGCAGCAGGTCTCGGATGCGGCCGCCGCGATCACCGGCAAGACCGGTAAGGGCGGTGTGTACATCGACTGCCTGACCAAGACCGCCAAGGACTGGTGCTTCCAGTCGATGGTGCGCTCCAACGGCGGCCGGGTCATCTCCGAGGACCGCAAGACGCTGTCGTTCGCGGATGCGCCCGCGGTCGAGGTCACCCAGATGAGCAAGCAGCTGGTCGACTCGGGCAGTATGCCGAAGTTCAACCAGAAGCAGGGTTATGAGGCGTTCGCCCGCGGTGAGGTCGGCATGATCCTGGAGACCAGTGCGATCCAGGGCACCTTCGTCACCGGCGCCAAGGACAAGTGGGATCTGCGCGCGGCACCCATGCCCAGCTTCGGCAGCAAGCCGACCGTGCCGACGAATTCCGGTGCGTCGCTGCACATTCTGTCCAATGACCCGGCCAAGCAGCGGGCGTCGTGGGAGCTCATCAAATTCCTCACCAGTGAGGAGGCGTACACGAAGATCTCGCAGGGCATCGGGTATCTGCCGCTGCGTACCGGTTTGATGGACGATCCGAACGGGCTCAAGACCTGGTCGGAGCAGAATCCCCTGCTGAAGCCGAATGTCGCGCAGCTGGCGAATATGGAGCCGTGGATCTCCATGCCGGGCACCAACTATCTGCAGGTCCGTGACGGCATGATGGATGCGGTCGAGTCGATCGTGTTCCAGGGCAAGGATCCCCAGCCCACCTTGGCCACCGCCCGGGATCAGGGCGCCAAACTCCTGCCCGCGTCATGAGCACGGTGACCGTCGTTCAGCTGACCGATACCCACATCCGGGCCACCGGGGAACGGGTACACGGCATGATCGACACCTACGCCAACCTCACCCACGCGCTGCAGCAGCTGCGGGCCTCGCAGCAGCGCATCGACGCGCTGGTGTTATCGGGGGATCTCACCGATAACGGGTCGCCGGAGGCATATCGGCGGCTGCGCGACGCGGTGGAGCCGGTAGCCGCCGAACTCGGCGCGCAGACGGTGTACACGATGGGCAATCACGACGAGCGCACGGCGTTCGGCACCGAGTTGCTCGGTCTGGCTGCGGTCGACCCGGACGCCACCCATGACCAGGTGTTCGACATCGCCGGACTCCGGATCATCGCGCTGGACAGCAGCACACCCCGCAGGCACGACGGGCGGCTCGAGCCCGAACAGCTGGACTGGCTGACCGATCAGCTGCGCGAACCCGCACCACACGGCACGCTGCTGGTGCTGCACCATCCGCCGATTCCGTCGCCGGTGGCCGCGACCGAATATCTGCGGCTCGAGCAGCCGGAGTTGCTCGAGGAGGTGCTTGTGGGATCGGATGTGCGACTGATCATCTGCGGGCACAACCACTTGACGGGCGCGGCCGCGCTCGGCGGCATTCCAGTGTGGATCGGGCCCGCGCTGGCATACCGAATCGATACGATCGCGCCGATCGGGCGGCACCGCGGCCTGACCGGATTCGGTTACAGCCGGATCGATCTGCTCGGTACCACATTGGTGGCCACCGCGATCGAGGCGACGCCCGCCGAAACCGTCTACGACCGGGCCGAATCGGATGTGCTCGAGCAATTGGCCGCACTGGCCGCCGAGGCCAGGTAGATGTTCGTAGTCGAAATACCCACTGCGGCATCAGATATCGTGCCGGTGCCGCAGACCCGCCGCCTCGCCCGGTTCCGCCGGGCGGGGCGGTTCGTGGTGCCCTACCTTTATCTCGCGCCCGCGCTGTTCCTGCTCGTCGTGTGGATCTATCGGCCGCTGGTGCAGGCGTTCGAGTTGTCGACGTACTCGTGGAATCTTTTGCCGACCTCGCCGATGAAGCCGGTCGGCACCGGCAATTACGAACGGCTGATGGAACTTCCGGCATTCTGGGATTCGGTCGGGCGAACGGGGGTGCTGATTCTGGGCATGCTTCCGTTCACCGTTGTGCTGCCGGTATTGATTGCCTTGGCCAGCAGGCGGGTGCAAGGCCGGGCCATCTATCACGCCTTCATATTCGTGCCGTTCCTGGTGGCTCCCGTTGCGGCAGCGGCGGTTTGGCGGTGGCTGTTGCATCCCGGCAGTGGCTTCGTCGACCAGCTGCTCGGCTCGAATCGCAACTGGGTGTACGACGCGGGTACCGCGCACGCCGTCATCATCGGGATCACCGGCTGGCAGCTGCTCGGTTTCGCGGTGCTGGTGGTGTGGGCCGGATTGGCCGGCATCAGTGGCGATTACGACGAGGCCGCGCAGGTGGACGGCGCGAGTCCAGGACAGATCCGGCGCTGGATCACCCTGCCGCTGCTGTCTCCCACGCTACTGTTCCTGGTGCTGACCACCGTGCTGCTCAGTCCAACACTGACCTTTCCGCTCATCGACTCGATGACACAGGGCGGCCCCGCACAGGCCACCACCAATATCTATTACCTGCTGTGGGACTACGCCTTCCACAGCTTCGATGCCGGACTCAGCGCGGCGGCCGGTGTGCTGCTGTTCGCCGGATTCGGTGTGATCGCCGGGATTCTGGTGTGGATCTCGGAAAGGGTTGCCTTCCATGATGATTGACCGTCCACGGACCGCGAGCAGCCATCTGCTGCTCGCGGTCACCGCCGTGGTGTGCATTTTCCCGATCTATTGGCTGTTCGCCACCTCGCTGCGGCGCCCCGAGGATGTCACCTCGCTCTCGCCGTTCCCTTGGCCGATCTCCTTCGCCAACTACACCGATGCCGCCGAAAAGGTCGATGTAGTCGGCTTGATCGGCAATACCTTCTTCGTGGCGGCACTATCCGCGGCCGGACAGCTGCTGGTGGCGCTGCTCGCCTCCTACGCGTTCGCGATGTACACCTTTCCGTTCCAGCGGATCCTGTACCTCGCGTTCGTCGGCACCTGGCTGGTTCCGTTCCAGGTGACGATGCTGCCGAACTACGTGCTGCTCACCCGGCTCGGACTGGTCAACTCCCTGATCGGTGTGGTCCTGCCGACCCTGTGCTCGGCACTCGCGGTATTGCTACTGCGTCAGCACATGGCCGGCTTTCCGAAGGAACTCGTCGCCGCCGCCAAAATCGACGGGCGCTCTTCCTGGTCCATCCTCTGGACCGTCGTCGTCCCCAACCTCCGCCCCGCCCTCGCCGCCCTGGCCATCCTGCTGTTCATCAACGCCTGGAACGAATACTTCTGGCCCGCAGTCGTTCTCCGCCAATCCAACAGCGTGCTCCAGCTGGGATTGCGCAGCTTCATGGGCACCGAAGGTGATCAATGGGGACCGATGATGGCGCTGGCCAGCCTCGCCTGCCTGCCGGTTCTGTTGATGTACCTGTTGTTGCAACGGCACATCGTGAACGCGTTCGTGCGGTCGGGGTTGAAGTAGGCCGACGAACTGGCCCGGTCCTGACCACTGATCGCCCACGCACCCGACACCGGCAACTGATTCACTCGCGACGTGGCGATCAGATGCCCAGGCCGGTTTTGAGGGTCGGCCAGGACTCCGGCAGCGCTTCCTTCCAATACGGCCATGCGTGGGTGCCGATCGCGTTCCAATCGACCTGCGGGTGCAGGCCGACCAGCTCCATCGCCGCCAGAATCGATACAGTGCAGTCATGAGCGCCCTGCTCTAGCGCGATCGCTTCGGTCAGGGTGGCCGGATACGAGAAGCTGGGGTCGAAGTTGAGGTCGTCGGGACCGGCTACGCCGGTACCGGTGTAGACGAAAACCGGCTTGCCGCGCAGCTGGTCCAGGTGCGCACTGGGATCGTGCGCCTTCCACTGCGGGTCATACGCGGGACCCCACATATTGTCCGGGTTTCCGCCGTCGGAGATAACCACTGGCCGCACTGACAATTGCCCGAGGTTACTGGAATACAGGCAGCCGCTGAAGGTGGCCAGTGCCCGGTACAGGGAAGGATTGCGAACGGTCAATGTCGCGGCGGCCTGAGCGCCCATCGATACACCGCCGATAGCGTTGACGCCGTTGCCCTTCAACAAGCCGTTCACCAACGGAGGCAGCTCGACAGTAAGGAAGGTTTCCCACTTGTTGTGCCCAAGTTTGGGGTCGTCCTTCTCCCAGTCGGTGTAGAAGCTGCCGGGTCCGCCGACCGGCATCACCACGTTGACGGGCTTGTCGGCGAAGAACTGCACAGCGCCGCCACGCTTGGACCATGTGCTCTCCCCCTCGGTGTCGGATGCACCGTTCCCGTCCAGCAGATACACGGTGGGACGGGACACCCCCTGATCGGCCGGCAGCAGCACATCGAGCTGGACGATCCGCTGCATTGCGGGGGACTGAACGTAGATCTCTTCCCGTTGCGCGGAGATTTGCGTGATGTGGTCAACGGTGGCTTGCGCGTTCGCGATCGATGGCGATGCACACAACGGCGTCACCACAGCCGCGAGCAGAGCAACGACATACACAACAAGTCGACTTCTGCGAACCGATTCGACAGCCGAAACAATATTCACGCCGGGCATCGTAGCGGTCGGCGTTGTCAGCCGGCTCAGTGAGAAAATGCCGGATTCATTTTGTTTCGACGTCATCGACTGAAAGCCGTTTGGCTCCTTTGCCACTTGGAACTTCGGCCGACCCGAGGCCGATGCGCACCGGTCGATCGGCGCCGGGGCACATTGGAGCCGACCAGGAAGCGGGCGTCAGCCGTCTGTGTGGCAGGGCGTCTGCAGGTGGACGGTGCAACCGGACCAACTGATCAGAGTGCGATGTTGACGTCAGCCAGGGACTCCAGCCTGTCCAGCACCTCACGTAAGGTCACCACCGTTGGGCCGTTCGGCGGCAGTGCATCCGACTCCTGTGCCGCCGGGAAGGGGATGCCCCTCGCGGCGGCGCGTTCACGTGGGGTCATCGACTGTGGAACTATCCGCCCTGCCAGGACGAGCGTGTGATGCGCTGCCGCTTTCCACACGCACCGACCGATCCGACATGCGCGGTGCTGTCGCATCGTCTCGTGCGCCAGTGCTACATCCGAGGATTCGCAGAGCGGCGTCGGAGTAACGAATATCTGCTGCGCGCTCATGCCACTGCCTCCGTCTCGGTCCGAGATGATTGCACCGCTCGCGCCCATGTTATTGGGGAGCACACGGTTTCGAAATCGAATTCATCGCACACCCGCGCCGGGCTGTTGTCGACTGTCGCTAGGTCGAAGACCACGACCACAGCCACTCCCAACCCCGAAGCGATGCCGAGCGCGTACCCGACCGGGTCTTCGGTATCGTGCGGCGGCCGGACGGTGTACACATACTGATAGCCCAGGTTGCTGGCGTGCCGCTGGGCCGCAGCCGCATGTCGAGGCGCTTCCATTCCCGATACATCATCGCGCACGAAGCCGACCGCCTTAGGCCGAGCACAATCGTTCTGCCGCGTATCTTTCTCTGCCACTCGCATTTTCGTCACCGTCGCGAACTTTCCGTCAAATTCGTCGTTTGGTTCTTGGGGAGACATCAACCGGTCAGGCAGTAGCGTCTACCTGGCCAGGTGTCATGCCATCGCCGAGGTGTTCGGCGACGAAATCGCAGGCAAGGGAAATTGCGGTGTCGTGGCCATTTGCGTCCAGGGGTAGCCACGGCAACGCCAGTTCGCGTAGCACCGCCTCGACGTGGCGATCTGCGAGCGTACGGAATTGTTGGTTGCTATCTCGCAATTTGTTGGTTCCCAACGGGATACGCGGGTCGAGTTCAGTGCGAAATATCAGGTTGTAGCGGCCGCTGTGAAAGCGGGCCAGCCACTCCAAGTAGGCCGCCCCGTCGGGATCACCCGTCTCACCCCGATACTCCAATGCGGCGCGGTAGTAACCAACAGCGTCAGGCACCGCACGATCGACCAGCACGACGTCGGCGTGGAGCCAGGCTTCGAGTTCGGTGCTGATTCCGCGCGTGATGATCCATAGCGTGGACACCCATGTGTGGTTCCACAGGATCGGCAGGCCCATCCGTTGTGCCTGTTCGCCGAGGTCGCCACGGTCGCGACCGCGATGCCGGTTCTGCGTAGTTCATGAGCCAGACGTGCAAGGAAAGTGCTCTTGCCGGTCGAATGGGTGCCGACGACCGCGATCGTGATCGGCTGCTCGATAGCGCTCACCACAGACCTCCTTCAGGTTCGGGGGCTGTTCGGAATTCGGACAGGCCGGCCGCCTCGATCACGCCAGGCCATTCCAGACCGCCGTCGCTGATCAGTGCGCTCAGCAGTTGCCAGGTCGCCCAGGTGTCGTATCCGGCACGATGGTGGCCCTGTCCGGCTACGGCGGTGGTATCCAATTGTCCGCGCTCGATGAGTTTGTCCAGCGCGTACGAGTCCAGCCCTCGCCAGACCGACTTCGCCAGCCGCAAGGTGTCCAGGATCAGCGGAGGATTCCAGTCCGGAAGGTGCGCAGCAAGTACTCGTCGTTCAACAGTGGCGTTGTGGGCCACCAGTACACGCCCGAACAACGCCGATTCGATCTCGTCGACGACCTCGTTCCATTGCGGGCAGTCGGCAAGGTCGGCGTTGGTGATTCCGTGTACCTTGCGCGTCACGATCGGTGTCACCGGCTGCTGCGGCCGAATCAGCCACGACCGCAACGCCTCCACCGCGATCGGACCATCGACCGGCAGTACGGCGATCTCGATGATCTCCGGTGGGTTCTGTCCGTTGCCCTCCACATCGACGACTACGATCTGTCGATCACGCAGGGCGTTCGGGAATGGCGATGGAATCGTCATTGTGCCTCTTCCGTAGTTGTCGGCCAGCCGAGGTCGGCGCGGCCGTGGCGCTGAAAGTGGTGTGGTTTGCCGATGTCGTGGACCTGGTAGCCGTGGCCGTGCTGGAGGTAGTACCGGCGTTGCTCGTCAAGACCGGCAACGACGACGGCCCGGTCATTGATAGCTACGAGCGTGCCGCCCAATTCTGCGGCCATCTCGGCGACATGCCGTTCATCCGGACGCTCCCACATCTGCGCACACCGTCGCAGCTGTGCCGACGGGCAGATGTCGCATAGTTCCCGGATGCCGTAGTGGCCGTTGTAGTCCGCGACCCCCATGGGCGTAAGCAACCGCACAGCTGGTTTTGCGGAACAACGGCGAACCCGACTGACCGACCGTGGCGGCGTTGAGTATTCGCCGTTCCAGCGCCTCGGGAAACACCTTGCGCCGGTTACCATCTCGATAAGGTTCCGGCAGACCGTGGGCGCGGTAATATTCGCGGATCTGGTCCTTGAAGAACAAGCCGGTGAACACCGTTGCGTGGGCGTGGTGGCTCAGCTCGAGACTCCACCGCAGGTGGGGTTCTGAGTCGTTGAGGCCCGGCACAATAGGCCGCCAGTACAACACCACCCGATACTTGCGCGAGTGCTTGAATGCCGTCTCCAGCGAACGGGCCGCGATAGCGGAGTCGACGGGCTCGATGCGAGGGTCATCGATGCCCGAATGCGTCACCAACACAGTAACTTTCAGATTTGTGATCGAGTTCAGGACCGCACAGTCCTCGGGTTCGATCCGCCACCGGGTGATAACCAGGACATGGTTCGTCAGCCCCCGCCCATCCAGTAGTTTCAGCATCGCGAAGGTGTGCGGTTTGACCTTCGGCAGCATCGGGTCGGTAGCTCGGTTGAGCAGTTGAACCGGTGTGACGTGCGGCCGGAAGAAGCGGTGTCCGGTCAGCAGATCAGCTGCCTCCCCGTCGCTCATCAGTGCTCGCGGCACCTTCATCTCGAAGTTGTCGAATAAGTGCCGCACGCAGTACCCACAGTCGAGAGGGCAGCCCACGATCCAGTTCAGGCTCAGCCCGGACTTGCGGTACTCGACCACCTCCAGTAGTTCCCGCCGAATTGTGGCTCGTTGCGCTGCGTCCAACAGCGGAATGCCTTGTCGAGTAGTCGTTGTCATAGTCCGTCTCCCCTCGGTTCGGGGCAGGTCTCGCGTTGCCCACTTCGAGAAAACCGCGACGTCCGTGCGGCTAGAAAGGTGGCAAGTCATGGAAAGACGACTTGCCACACCTATGCGCTGGGCAAGAATGAACACATGCGCAGGGGGTACCGATGAACGACCAGATCGCCGAACCCGATCGGCAACCGGCAACCGTTGCCGACCGGTTGGCGCGCGAAATCAAGCGACTCAGGCTCGACGCGGCCCTGACCCAACGCGAACTAGCCGCCAAGATCGGCTACTCACGTCAGTACGTCTCGATGACCGAATGGGAGGACGCCAATCTCCCGTCGCTGGAGCTGGTTTCCGCCATCGACACTGCACTTGGTGCGCACGGCGCATTGATCACCCTCCGCGCCCAAGCCAAGACCGATCAGCAGGCCATCCGCAGACAAACCGGTTTCGCTGCACCGGATTCGAACTCAATGGGCGACAGTCATGCCGTGTCGCCGAGTGTCGTCGACGAGTGCATACCGCCGGTGTCGCTGGACCCGCGTACCGCCGACGCGGCGACCATGGGACCCGCCGGGCATCCCCATGACCTGACCGAAGTCAACGCGATCTATCCATGCCAAGCTAAAGCAGCGGGCGAAATCCGCATACTGGCGAAAGAGGCTGCGGCCATTGACATCATGGCTGTTCGAGGACTAGGAATTCTCGGCCTCAACGACTCGCTGCTGCGCAAAGCAATCCCAGTTGGGGCGCGGTTGCGTGTACTACTACTCAGCCCCGACTCGGCGGCGGTCGCTCGCCGCGCCGACGAAATCGGAGAATCAGCCGAATCATTCGCGGCGGGAATCCGGCTCGCAACCACGCGTATCAAGGAACTTACTGCTCAGGGCATATCAATAGAGGTCTACACCTACGATCAGATCCCTGTGTGGCGGATCATCAGGATTGACGAAGTCTTATTCGTGTCGGCCTTCACCATCCAGCACGAAGGACATGCTTCCCCGATACACAGGATCGAGCCGAGCCCCCGAGGTGTTTTGCATAAAGCGTTCGTCCGAACGCTGGAGCAGGCCTTCTCTCATGCGGATCAGATTGTCTGAAATGGAGCGAGTGTGATCGAAGCCGAATACAAAGCTCGACTTACGGACGCTGACGCTGTTCGCGAGAAGTTGGTGGCGCGCGCGGACGTCGATGTGGTCTCTTACCACGACATCTACTTCGATGACGCCGACAAGTCTTTGACCGCGACCGGTCGTGAATTCCGCTTGCGGACAGTTCGTTCTGGCGACGGCTCCGCTCGCCACTTCCTCACGTTCAAAGATGCGGCAGTCGAACAGGAAAGCGGGTCGAAGCCTGAATACGAGACGGACGTGAGTCGACGGGATGTGATGGAGCAGATCATCGCGCGGCTGGGTTACCGGCCGCAGATCTCCTTCACTAAGCAGTGCGAGAACCACCGGTTCACCGCTGCTGGCCGCGAAATGCTCGCGACAGTCGTCACGGTCCCGGAGATCGACGGCACGTTCCTGGAACTGGAAACTCAGGTCGACACCGAGGACGACCTCGCCAGCGCACTCGCCGATCTCCGTACAGTCCTCGCCGCGCTCGGCGTCTCGCCTGATCAGCTCACTACCGAGCTGTACACCGAAGCTGTGGCCGCAAGCCGCGACATTCGGAAAGGCTGTTGGCGGCCCTGCGCGACAACCGGTTAGTGCGGCGGCTGCGCAAACTGAATGATCTGCAGGTAGTTGCCGTCCGGGTCTTTGAATGTGGCGAACCTTCCGGCCGGGCGGTCGGTGGCGCGCGCGACCCATTCCACGCCCGCAGCGTCCAGTTGTGTTTCGAACGCGGCGAAGTCGTCGACGTGGAAGTTGAGGATCGATCGGCCTGGTTCGGGGTTGACGTCGCCGATATCGTCACGCTGATCGATGACGAGCATGAACTGTCCGAGAACGATCGGGCCATCTCCGGTGTGGTCGGGTGCGAGCACCTCGAGGTACCACTCACGCAACTCCGTCGCTCGTGTGCTCCCGAGCAGGATGCTTCCAGCGGGCATCGTGGGCATTCCGATCAGCTCCGATTCATATAGTGCGACGTCGACAGGGTGCCGACATCGGTCGAGGAGGTCACCAAAGATTTCTCTGGCAACCTGTCGGTCAGTCGTGCAAACCTCAGTCGACTAGTGCGCCGCCGGACAGATTGGCGATTGCTCCCGTCATGGCTCCAGCTCGATCAGAAGCCAAAAATGCGGCCGTCTCTGCTATTTCGGACAGCGTAGGAAGCCTTTTCAGCAGCGTCCCCTGCGCCATTGCCCCGCCTTTGAGCAATTCCTGGACCGACTGCCCGGCCGCTGCCGCGATTTGCCCGAAGAGGTCCTTGGTGTAGGAACCCGCGGCCGGCGCATCGACGACAGCGTGTGGACGGATGCCGATGACCCGGATGTTGCTGGGCGCCAGCTCCGCGGCCAGGTTCCGGGTGAAGGCCTCCTTGCCTGCCGCGCTCACGCTGTGCCCCAAGATGCCGCCCGCAGCCAGTTTGGAACCCGGCTCGGACAAGGTCAGGATCACGCCAGGACGCTCGCGACCCATGTGCCGCGCCACAGCCTTGCTCGTGATGAACAGCGTCCGCAGAAAGCCGTCGATCGGCCGCATGAACTCCTCCAGCGAGAGGTCCGCCAGCAAAGTCCCCTGGTCGTGCATGACACTCACGGCGTTGAGGGCGATGTCGATATTGCCTGCCGTCGCCGCGACCGCATCGGCGTGCTTTTCGACCGCCTGTTGATCGAAAACGTCGACTTGTGCGGTCTCGACTGTTCCGCCCGCGGCGGCGATATCACGCGCCACGGCGTCGAGCTTCGCCTGCGTCCGCCCGGCGATGAAGACCCGCGCGCCTTCCCTGGCGAATACCCGTGCGATAGCGCCGCCGATAGCGCCCCCGCCGCCATAGATCACAGCGCTCTTACCTTCGAGCAGCAATCCACTCATATCCGATCAGACTCCGTTTCATCTCGTGCGACGCCGACATCGGTCGAGGAGGCCGCTGGACGAACTCCGCTCCAGACCTCCAATAAGCAACCATCGGTTGCGCATTACTCTGCCATGAGCATCGAGAACATGCAACCTTTTGTTGCACAACGTGGCGAGGCGCATTGCGCGTGCTGCGATGTTCGACTGGAGGCGGCGGCTAGGCGCTCGGTGACATCCATCCCGTTGCGCGAAGCGGCATTTCATGGCCTGTGCTAGTGGAGTTGGCCCACTGCCGGCACTGTGACCTGGGGTGGGCCATCTTCGATGGCAGAACGAGTGCGTGACTTTGCCGGTGCAGGTGGCCCATTCGGCTTTCCCGTTGTGCGAAGCGGTTTTTTATGTCCTCTACGGCAGGCCGATAGCGTCGGATTCATGGAGTGGAATTTTCGGTCGGCCGAAGAGCTCGCAGCTGTGTTGCGTGCCGGTGAGGTGACTTCGGTGGAACTGACCGACGAGGCGATCGCCCGTATCGAGCGCGACGACAAGGCGATCAACGCGATCTGTGTGCCGGACTTCGACCGTGCGCGGGCCGCCGCGCGCAGTGCCGACCAGGCGCGCGCCCGCGGCGAGGATCGGCCGTTACTCGGTATTCCGGTGACGGTCAAAGAGTCCTACAACATGGCCGGGCTGCCCACGACCTGGGGCATACCGCAGCAGCGGAACTATGTGCCTGCCGAGGACGCGGTAGCGGTGGCGCGACTGAAGGCCGCCGGCGCGGTGGTGCTCGGTAAGACCAATGTGCCGTTGATGCTGCGAGATATCCAGAGCTTCAACGAGATCTACGGCACCACCAACAATCCGTGGGATCACGACCGCACGTCGGGTGGGTCGTCCGGCGGTTCGGCGGCGGCCCTCGCGGCCGGGTTCGGCGCGCTGTCCCTCGGTTCCGACCTCGCCGGTTCGCTGCGCACCCCCGCGCATTTCTGCGGTGTCTACGCGCACAAACCGACACTCGGTCTGGTGCCGACCCGCGGCATGGTCGCGCCGCCCGCGCCGGCCTTGCCGATCGACCTCGACCTCGCCGTCGTCGGCCCGATGGCGCGCACCGCCCGCGACCTCACGCTGCTGCTCGACGTGATGGCCGGACCGGACCCGCTGACCCACGGCGTCGCCTACGACGTCGCACTGCCGCCCGCGCGCAACGAGCGGCTGTCGGACTTCCGCGTCCTGATCATCGAGGACCATCCGCTCATTGCGACCGGATCGGCGGTGCGGGCGGGCGTGAACCGCGTCGCCGAGGCGCTCGTCGACGAGGGCGCCCGCGTCGAACGGCGCAGTCCGCTGCTACCCGATCCGACCGAAGCGGCGACGCTCTACATGCTGCTGATGCTGTCGAACGCCGCCACGAGCCTTTCCGTCGACGTGTACGAACAGCTGCGGACCCACGCCGCCGCCCTGAGCGCGAACGACCGGAGTCTCGATGCGGCGCGGCTGCGCGGCATGGTGCTCAGCCACCGCGACTGGGTCGAGGCGAACAACCGTCGCGAACTCCACCGCCACGGCTGGCGGCAGCTCTTCGCCGAGTTCGATGCCGTGGTGTGCCCCATCACGCCCACTCCCGCCTTCCCACACGACCACAACGGAGGTCTGGAGAACCGGCACATCGACATCGACGGCGTCGAGTACCCGTACTTCGACCAGCTCGTCTGGGCCGGTGTGGCCACCATGCCCGGACTGCCCGCCACCGCCATACCCGCGGGCCGGTCCCCCGAGGGCCTGCCGGTGGGAGTGCAGCTCATCGGTCCGATGTTCGAGGACCGCACCCCGCTGCGGCTGGCCGAACTGCTCGAGCAGAAGATCGGCGGCTTCCATGCCCCGGAATAGGGGCGCACTACCGGGTGTCCGTCGAGGACGAGGTGCGGATGACGGTCGCACAGAGCGCGGTCGATGACGTGGACCGTTGGACCAGCACGACCGACGGCTTCCCGGTGCATGCTCTTCTGCCGAGAAGCGGCATCTGAGTCGACACCCGCTCTGGCGAGTTCCGCCGTCGGTGCGAGCCCTAGGACGTCGGTTCGGGCTCGCCGACGGACCAGGTCCGGCCCCAGTCCATGACTGGTGATCCTCGCACTCAGGCCTGGGTCGCCGGCCGCTTCGGTAGCAGGAAGACGATAATGCCTGCTACCACAGCGATTACGAACGTGCCGAAGGACGCGACGGCAAAGGCGTGGCCGGCGGCGGCGACCCTGCCGACTTCCGCAGGATGGAACGAGCTGAAGTAGACGGCTCCGATAACGGCAACGCCTAGTGCTCCGCCACATTGCTGGGCGGTGGAGAGCGCCCCTGACGCGACGCCGACCGACTCCGGCTCGACGCGGCTCAGCACGGTGTTGAGCGCCGGGGTTATAACCAGTCCGCCACCGACGCTTTGCAGAATGAGGGTGGGGATCACGAGCAGCGGGGTGATTCGCGGGCCGGACACCAGCAACAAGCCGGTCGCCAGGTAACCGACCGCCAGGATGATCGCCCCGACTTCGAGGACACGTCGTCCATATTTCGGGATGATCCGGCTCGCTACCATGCTGAACACGAAGAAAGCGGTGGCAGCCGGTGTGTAGACCAAACCCGCGCCGAGCGCCGACATATCGAGGCCTTGCTGCAGCGTTACCGACAAGGCCAGGTAATACGAGTAGATCAGCGCGTACAGGGCGATGACGAGAATGATCCCGAGCGAGAACGAGCGCTGGCTGAACAGCGTCAGCGGTACCAGCGGATCCTCGCCCCGCCGTTCCAGGCCCCGTTCGATCGCGACGAACAAACCGAACGCGACCGCGCTGCCTGCGAAGCAAGCCCAGACCCACCATGGCCAGCCTGCCTGCTGCCCCTGGATCAGCGGAAGCACCAGGAAGAACAGTGCCGCGCTGAGCGCCAGAACGCCGGGCATATCCAGCTTGCGGGTGGCGGGCGAGCTTGTCTGCGGCACGTATCGAACGGCGAGCAGGAACATGACAATTCCGATCGGCACGTTCACCCAGAACACCAGGCGCCAGCCGGAGTCGAACAGATTGGCGCCGATCAGCAGTCCGCCGATGACCTGTCCGCCGATGGTGGCCATACCTATGACGATGCCGACAACGCCGTATACGCTGTGCCGCTTCGCCTCCGGCACCAGCGCCGTGACGTACGCGAACACCTGGGGAACCATCAGGGCGGCTCCGAGGCCCTGGATGACACGCGCGGCGATAAGGCTGTCCGCGTTCGGTGATAGCGCGCAAGCGACTGACGACAGCGTGAACAGGGCCACCCCGAGCAGGAAAATCCGCTTGCGGCCGTACATATCGGCCAGCCGAGTAGCGGTAATGATGAAGACCGCGTAACTCAGCTGATAACCCGCCAGAACCCACTGGACATCGCCGGCGGAGGCACGCAGGTCCGCCACGATCGAGGGGTCGGCAACCACGACGATGAACGAGTCGAGGACCGCCATGAACATGGCGGACAAGACAATCGACATCGTCATCCACGGAATGCCGTCGGCCTCCGCGGCCACTACCGGCTGGCCAACTGCTTGCTGCCTACTTGCCACGGTAAGAGACCTCTTCATTCGTGCGTCCCAGGGAATTGGCCAGCTTCTTGACCACCTCGGTCGCCATGACAGCCTGACCCGAGGTCGAGAAGTGGATACGATCCGCACTGAGCAGGTTGTCGCGGTCGTTGACCGGGTGATCCCACATGTCCACGACGATGGCGTCGTATTCGCAAGCCAGCCCGCGCACGATCTCGTTGACCGCGGCAATCCGCTCCGGCCAGTCAGGGAAGACCGGGACGACGTACGCCCGGCCGAGCGTGAAAGTGGTCAGTAGGGCGCCGGTCCCCTTCGCCAGGTCGTACATCTGCCGAAGCGTTCGCTCTATCGCACCGAAGTCCGGTTTCCGCCGCACGATGTCGTTGGCCCCGCACGGCACGTGCAGCAGGTCCGGGGAGAACTCGAGCATGCGGGCCGCCTGGTTCTCCAGCGTCTGGTCGGTTGTCGCCCCGATCTCGGAGACGTTGAGGTAGTCCAGCTCCGGCCGGACCGACCGCAAGACACCCGCAACCCGGTCTGACCAACCTTGATCCTTGTAGCCCGGGGTGGGATCGCCGGTTCCCGCCGAAAGGCTGTCTCCCACAACGGCATACCTGCCCCACGGGGCCCCTGTCAGCAATGCCGCGGCATCCGCCTGGTCCAGGCAGAACGGATCGGCCGCCTCAGTGAAGGTTTGTTGCTCCATGAAGGAGAGCATACGGTCGGTCGTATGTTTTTCTCAAGCCTGCACCGTCTACCGGCCGACTCCCGTTCCGAAGGTGGTTATCGGCGCTCCATCGGTCGCGGCACGAAGCGGGTGCATTCGGCTGGTAGGCGTACGCCTGCGGTGCGGAGTTGGGCGATTCGGGTGAGATAGGCGGCGCCCAGCATCATTTGGTCGGCGATGTCGGCTGCGTGGCGGTTGTTGAGGGCGGCGAGGTAGGTTCCGGCGACCCAATTGTTGAAGCCGCCCATGGCGGGGCCGCACCAGATCTGGTAGTCGGCGGTGCGGTCGGCTTCGCCACGGATGCTCCAGCCGGAGGACAACCCGAGGTACCACCGGAATACCAAGGCCATCTTGCGTTTTGGATCTTCGTCCGCGCCGACCAACTGTCCGGGGTCACGTTCGGTGAAGTAGGTGACACAGTCCTGCCAGACCGTCTCGAGGGGCCGCCGGAACAGGGTGGCCTCGAGATCGCGGCGTAGGTCGGCGGGAATATCGTCCAATCCGGCGTAGGCGCGGTAGGTGTCGTACAAGCGCTGGGCGCGGGCGGCGAACATGGTGCCTCGGCGCAGGACCTGGACCTGCACACCGAGTTCGAACATGTCCGAGGACGGCGACATGGTGCAGTCGGCGAAATCTGCTTGGGCCAGTAGCTGTTTGGTTGTGTCGCACTGGGCGGCCTCGCGGGTGGCCTGGTTGATCGATCCCGTCACCACATAGGCGGCGCCGAGCGCGAAGGCCGCCGCAGCGGCAGCGGGGGTGCCGATACCGCCGGCGGCACCGATCCGCACCGCCGCCGCTGCGGGCACGGTGGTGGCGATCCGATCGCGCGCGGCGACCAGCTCCGGGAACAGCACGAGCAGTGGCCTGCGGTCGGTGTGGCCGCCGGAATCGGCTTCCGCCGTGATGTCGTCGGCCATCGGCACCTGCTCGGCCAGCCGGGCCTGTTCCGGTGTCAGATCACCGGATTCGACCAGTCGGCGCAGCAAAGCGATAGGTGCCGGTCGCAGGAAGGGTTCGGCGACCTCGACTCGGGACACCTTGGCTATCAGGCGATTGCGCACCTCGATCTGGCCGTGCCGGTCGATGCCGAGGCCCGCCGCCCGGTATCGCACGACCTCGGTGGTCAGGCCCATGAATGCCGAGGCCTCTACGCAGCGCACGCGGTGGCGCAGGCAGGAATCGACGATCGCGCGTTCCAGCGCCGGTTCGGACGGGCTGTGAATCAGGTTGCAGGCAAAGGGCTTTCCCAGCGAACTGAGTTCGGCCAGCGCCGCATCCACGGCCGGGGGCGTCACCCCGGCCGCACCATACGATGCCAGGTAGCCCGCACGCGCCATCGCCGCGACCAAGGCGGGCGCGGCGATGCCATTGGCCATCGCACCTGCCGCGTAGGCCGCGCGCACGCCGTGCGTCGCATGGAACTGTTTGTCCCCGAGCAACTCCGGCGGCAGCGGCGCGACCGCGGTGAGCACCTGCGACCGTGCCGCGACCGCTGCATCCGAGGTCGCGCCCACCCGGCCGTCGTGCCGCACGATCCAGCAGGGCTGCCGTACGTCGAGCAGTACGGCCGTAATGTCGTCGGTGGTTTCCGCGACGACGGTGGTTGACGATGCGGTCACGGCCGCTCCTCTCGCTCACCGAGTTCGATTGCCAGGTCGACCAGTTCGTAGATGCGCAGACCCGGTTTCCACAGCGAGCCGTCGGCGATGACGGTGACACCGTTTGCGCCCCTGCGGATTTCCTTGATGTCGACCTCCAACCGAACCGTTGCGTCGGTCGGCAGGAATTGGCCGCGGTAGCGCCAGCTGAAGGCGATATCGGCGGGGATGCGGAAGACCGGATCGCCGATGGTGTCGGCGAATCCGGCATCGAGCATCCACTCCTGGATGGCGTGGATGACCGATTCCACTCCGAGCGATCCCGGGATCACCGGGTCCAGGTAGAAGTGACGGGCGAAATACCAGTCCGACGGGTCGATTTCGCGCAGTGAATGCAGATATCCCGCACCGTATTTTCCGCCGCCGTCGACCACGTCGATCCGGTCGATCAGTGCCAGGGTCTGGCGGGCACACAGCCGGGCATTCGGATCCGCTCGGCGAGCGGCGACATCGATGGTGCGGGTGGCTTGTGGATGCTCGTCCAGCCAGGTCGGGACGGACCGTCCGGCGTCGAGGCCGGTCTGGTTCGCCAGGGCTTCGTCGCTGAAGTACCCGAACATGGTCTCGCCGGTGTAGAAGGGTTCACCGTCCACGCTCAGCGTGTAGTCGAAATTCTGCAGTGACGAGCCGGGCAGGATCGTCGTCGACAGCAGGCGCGAGGTCTGCTCGATCGTCTTGTCCCGCAGATCTACCTGGCGCAGGACGGTCGCGGTGCCGCCGAGGTTGCGCAGGCTCAGGGTGACACCCGGCTGGGTGAGGGTGGGACCGGCGTAGTAGCCCATCAGCAGTGCCGCCTGCAGCGAGGTCTCCATGTACACGAAATGCGGCATGGATTCGTTGGCGGTATCGCCGTAGTACCAGGAATCGGCGGGTGAGTCGTATTCGGTGCGGTACGTCGCGCCATCCAATTTGCCACGGGCACAGTCGAATTCGAGGACACGGTCGACCAGGAGCAGCCCGCCCGTCGGCAGGCGGGTCGCTCGGACGCCGGTGTATTCGGCGAATTCGGGGCCCATGGCGATGGCTTGATCGCCGCGGGCGAGGTGGGTCATGTGGAATTCGTTGAGCAGTAGGCCAGGTACGGCGGCACCTGGGCCGACGGCCGCGCCCGCTGGCTCGGCCACCGTCACGGTGACCTGCAGCGGAGCGGAACCCGCGATGGTCGCGGTGCCGGTGACATGCGGCCGGGGCACCAGGTCGATTTCCGAGACTACGAATTCGACTGTGCCAGTCCTGCTTTCGGTCGTACCCGGCTCGCTGACAAGGGTGCTCCGCGAGAGGCACAGCTGCATGCCGGTGAACAGTGCGAATACCTCCGCCGCCTGTACAGCGGCCGCTCGGGTATCGCCGTCGAAATGCGCTACCAAGCGGCCGTTTCCGGTGCCGCCGCGCAACTCGATGGCTACGACCTCGGTGAGCACCAAGGGGCCCGCCGCCGCGAGTCGCGCCACGGATTCGACGCCGGCACGCCGGTATCCGAATACGCCGGCGACATCGCCCTCGGTGAGGCGTGCCAGCGCTGCTCGATCGAGGCTGGTGCGGGTGGTGCGGGCCGGCGGCTTGAACGTCCACTCCGGTGCGGCGGCGATGCGTGCGCTCGAAATGGACTGGCCGCTGTGGCCCTGGTTCGCCGCCGGGACCTGAGGGTGCACCGTCCGCTGCCATATCGCCCGTTGCAGTGCGACCTGGGCGGTCAGCGCTGCGCGGTGGGCGGCGACAACGCCCGAACGGATCTCGGTGAGCGGGCCAGGGGTTTGCGGACATGCCTGTGCTGTGGCCGTCGAGATTGCGACTTCCGGTACCGCGGGCAGTTGATGCACCCTTGGCGTTTCATGGCCCGCAGGCGCTTGGTGCGCGGCCTGGCCTTCGTGCGCGGCCTGGCCTTGGTGCACCGCCAGGCTTTCGCGGACCATCGGGTTTTCGCGGACCGCAGAACTCTCGTGCACCTCCCGGCTCTCGCGGACCGCCGAGCTTTCGCGGACCGCCGGGCTCTCGCGAACCGCCGGGCTCTCGCGAACCGCCGGGCTCTCGCGAACCGCCGGGCTCTCGCGGACCCCAGCCGACTCGCCCCGGACGGCAGCAGTGCCGACCGGATCGAACGGCACTCCGTCGAACTCGATAACCGTCATGCCAACCACCCCCGCACCGAAGCCTGGAATTTCGCGGTCAGATCCGGTGTCGTCACCACGGTGACATCCGAGAAGCGTTGCAGCACTGTCCCATCCGATGTTGTTGCGGTGGCGTCGATCCGGACATCGAAGCTGCTGGGCCGCGGGTTGTCCACGGTGAGCAGGAACGGCTTGTCCGTCGGCAGCCGCCGGTAGTAGTCCACGCGGCCGACACCCAGTGGCAGACAGGCCGCCCCGAGGAGTCGGTAGCCGAGCACCGGCGGGCCCTGCATGATCAGGTCGGCGAGGACCGGGTCGTGCAGGCGACCGGCGTAGGCGCCGTCGGCCACTCGCGCGGCGGGCAAGGCGCAATCGAATACGATCGCCTCGTCCGAGGCCGCCAGTACCGTGCGCAGGCCCTGCAGGGCGGGCGCGTGGAACTGGATGGCGTCGCGGTAGATATTCGCGTCGCTGACCGATCCGGTCGGGATCGTCTTGGCCGGCGGCCGATCGGGTTCGGCCGCCAGCAGCAGCGTCGCCCGGAAGTGCAGCGCATCGTCACTGCGGACTGTCGCCTCGACCAGTGCAATGCCATCGACCGGCTCGCCGGGGACGAGTTCGAGTTCGAGCTCATCCACCGGATGGTCGAACACGATTCCCTTGAGGACCTGGAAATCCCTGGCACCGACGACCATTCGGCCGGGCAGGCTGCGCTCGGCCAGATTCACCATCGCACCGATGCCGAACGTGGCTGGTAACACGATATGTTCGCCGATTCGGTGCGCCTGGATGATCGGATCGTCGGTCAGACCGGCGATGATCCGGCGGGCCTGCGTCGCGGGTGGAGCGACTGTCGTATCGCCAGTGAGACTTTCGGCCGGACCGATCAGTACTACCGCGTCGGCATCTCGGTCCGCAGTGAACTGTTCGGTGAAGGCCGCCGCACCGGTCTCGGGATCCAGCAGGGCGATGCCACGAGCGTGGAAATGCTCGCGCAGTTCGGGCGTCACCATGCCGCCGTCCCAGGCACCCCAGTCGATCGCGGTGACGTGGCAGTCGGGATGGCGGCGCCGATAGCTCACCGCGAATCGAGACAGTGCCTCGTTCGCGGTGGCGTAGTCGGCCTGACCCGCGTTACCGAACAGTCCGGCCACCGAGGTGAACAGCACCAGATGCCGTAGTTCGCCAAGTGCGGCCAGCACGGTGGCCAGCCCGGAGATCTTGGGATCCAGTACCCGCTCAATGGATTCGGCCGTTTTGTCGGTGAGCGTGGAGTCCGCAAGCACACCTGCCCCGTGCACGACGCCGGTTATGGTGTCGCGCCACGGTGTGAATGCGGTGCGAACCGCCGCTTCGTCGGTCGCGTCGACAGCAAGATACTCTGCCCGCGAGCCCAATTCGGTCAGCGTTTCGCTGATTTCGCGGGTGGCCCGTACCTGGGCGCACGCGCGCTCGATATCGCGTGGCTTTGCTCCGGTGCCGACGAGTGCGCGCACCGCCGCAGCCTTGAGCTCGGTATCGGAAACACCTGCAGCCCAGTCGGGTTCAGGTGTCAACTCGGAGCGACCGAGGAGCACGAAGCGTGCCTCGCTCCGCTGTGCCAGCGCCCGGACGCACGTGGCGGTGACGCCACGCGCACCTCCCGTGACGAGCAGAACATCCTGTGCCGTAAGCACACTCGGCCCCTGCTCGTGACGCACGATGCTGACCGAACGGGCAGGCGCATGTGCACTGGGCACCAGCGTTCTGCGCTGCTCGGCCGCATCGATACCGACCTCGAGCGTGTCACGTGCGGCATCGTGCAACTCCGCGGTGACCAGCTCGGCCAGTCGCACCGGTGTGATTTCCGGGTCGAAATCGAGTGCCCGGCAGAACAACGCGGGCTGTTCGGCCGCAAGGGTTTTCACGACGCCGCCGACACCGCCGAGCAAGGCGGTGATCGGACCCGCTGTGCCGAGGAAGCCGAGGTGACCGTCGAGCCGGGTCACCGTGACGAACGCCGCCCGACTATCGGTCTTCGCCAGCCGCGGCACCGCATGACCGGCGGTCAGCACGGCTGTGCCGAGCCACCGCTGCGCGGCCTCCCAATCGGCGAACTCACAGCTCAGCACCGCGAGGCAGACATCGACGGAATCGAGATCCGACAGGCCTGCCGAATCCGTCCGATGCACCGACCAGCCCTGCTCGGTGAGCAGGGATTCGATGGCGGCGCAGTCGGCATCCGCCTGACCGGTGAGATCGACCAATGCGACCGCGCCGCCCTCGCGATACGGGGCGACGGCCCGGTCCAGCGACGGCAGGGTGATCAGTTCGACGGCATACCGCGGCGTTTCGGCCGCGGCCTCAGCTTTTGGGTGGACATCACCGCCCACCGACGTCGCGAGCTCGTCGACGATCTGATCCACTGTGCGTAGCGTGCCAAGCTGCTCCGGACCGAGGCTGGGTAAGTCCGGAAACCGTTCCTGGAGTGCGCCGATCACCTGGACTCGCTTGATCGAGTCGACGCCGAGATCGGCCTCCAGATCCATCGACGGATCGACCATTTCGACCGGATAACCGGTCTTCTCGGCGACGACCTCGCGCAACGCGATCCGCAGGTCGTCACCCGTGGGCGCGGCCGACGAGGTGGCTCCGGCACCAGCCGTTGGTGCCGCCGCAGCAGCAGTTCCGGCAGCACCCGCAGGTCCAGCAGCTCCGGCACCAGTCGCAGTCACCCCGGCAACCGCAGGTGCAGTCGCCCCGGCAGTTCCAGGAGCCGCGGCAGGCGCGCCCGGCCCCTCCGAGGCCGCCCCGTCACCCAGCAAACTCGCGATCTGATCGAGGGTGCGCAGCGTCCCCAACTGCTCCGGCCCGAGGTCCGGCAGCTGCGGGAACAGCTCCTGCAGCGCACCGATCACCTGAACCCGCTTGATCGAATCCACCCCGAGATCGGCCTCCAGATCCATCGACGGATCCACCATCTCCACCGGATACCCGGTCTTCTCGGCCACGACCTCCCGCAACGCGCTCAGCAGTGCGTCGGTGGATGCCTGCGAGCTGGATGCCGCGGACTCCGTAGCAGCCACGCCACCATTGGCCTGGAACTCGGGAGCAGCGGCAACGCCACCGTTGAACTGGGCAGCGGAGGAAGTGCCACCGTTGAACTCCGCAGTGACCGGTCCACCATTGGTGGAGATCCCCGAATGCGCCACATTGGTTTCGGCAGCACCAGAGGTACCGACGCCCCCGGAAGCCAACAGCCGACGCTCAGGCGCCGACTCGATCGCCGTCTGCCGAGTGGACTCCACCCGCCGGGTCACGGCCGTCCGCGCAACAGGCGCGAAGCCGCCCTCCAGCTCCGCCAACTGCGCGAGCACTTCGCTTGCCCGCGAATGACTTTCACTGATCGCCACACCGTGATCCTTCACGGCTTCGATCGCCCGCACGGTCGCCTCATCGAGCGCACCCCCGCCGAGCGCACCGGCCAGGTTGCGTGCCATATCCAGCTGGCCGTCGAGGAACTGACGGTGGGTCTGTAGGTGCTGCACGAGCGCACTGTCGAGTGCGTCCGAGCCCGAATCGTAGGGCTGATACACGGTCGTCTCCGTTGGTTCGGCGAAAGATGCTGCCACCGGCAGCGTTTCAGGCTGAGGATCGACGACGCTGTCGACAGGAGTTGGTGCGGCGACACTGACGCGATAGCCGTTGTCGAGTGCGGCCGCATACGCCGCACGCCGGCTCTCGGGCACGTACTCGGGCGCCGAGATCGTCACGGTCATCGCACGATTCGAGGTGCGCGATGCGGGCAAAGGCGCGGCGTGCCTATTTATGCCGTGCAGGCCGAATCCGAGCACGGCCAGCCGCACCGCCGCCCGTCCCAGCGCGAGATCGCTATTGCCGATGGGACCGGAATCCGTGGGGATGGCGATGACATCGTCGCCGAGGGTGCGCCGCACCAATGAGGTCAGCACCTGCTTCGGCCCGAATTCCACGAAGACCGTGCAGCCGTCCGCACGCATCGCGGTCAGCGCGGCGACGAATTCGACCGGCTTACTGAGCTGTCCGGTGAGCAGCGCGCGATTCGCCGCGACATCATCGCCATAGCGGGCGTCGGGGGTATTCGCATACACCGGCGCGTCGGGCGCACCGATGGTCACCGCCGCGGTCGCGTCGGCGAACGCCTCCACCGCATGCGCCACATAGGGCGTGTGGAACGCACCGGACACCGGCAGTGCCCGAGTGGCCACCCCACGCGCACCGGCCCGCTCGACCACGGCGGCGATCCCCTCCGGCCCGCCGCCGACAACGACCTGATCGGGCGCATTGTGGTTGCAGATCCACACATCGTCGACGCCGGCGAGCAGTTCCTCGGCGATCTCCCTCGACGCGCCGAGCGCCACCATGGTCCCGGCCTCGACACCGGCTGCCGGCGTCATCGCCGCACCGCGCGCCCGGGCCAAGGCGAAGAAGTCCTCGGTGCCGACCGCACCGGAGGCCCACAGCGCGGTGAGTTCACCGAAGCTGTGGCCCAGATATCCGTTCGCACGGAATCCGCACTCTGCCAGCGCCCGGAACTGTCCCGAAGACAGCGCGCCGATCGCGGGCTGTGCGAATTCGGTTCGGCGCAAGGACTTTTCCTGCTCCGACGATGTCTCTTCGTCGAAGGCGGGCGGTGGGAACACCACCGAAGACAGCCGCACCGGCGCGCCGGTGAATGCGATATTGGCCGCATCGAAGGCCGCGCCGACCGCCGGATTGCTCAGTGCCGCATCCGCTCCCATATCGACGTACTGACTGCCCTGCCCGGCGAAGAGCGCACCGATCTTGCGCTCCGGCAATGCCGACGCCCGGAAGTACACGCCCTCCGGGTGATCCCAGGCCACGGCCTCGGGATTGCGCACCAGTTCGTCCACCGCGAGCGCCCGCAGGTGCGCGGCATTCTCATCGTCGACCGAGACGAATCCGATGCGCGGGTGGTCCTCCGGAATATCGCCGCCGTCGACGCCATCCACGCTGCGGACCGCGTCCACCAGCCCGGCCACATCGGGCGCATGCCACAGATGCGCCTGCGCGGTGCGATGCAGTACCGGCTCGGTGCGATCGGAGTCGGCCTCCTCCAGCACGACGTGGAAGTTGGTGCCGCCGAACCCGAATGCAGAGGCCGCGGCCCGGCGCACCGGACGCTGCGGATCCCGGATCCACGGCCGCGTCCGGGTATTCACGTAGTAGGGCGCGTCATCCGGCTCGATCTCCGCATTGGGCGCGTCCACATTGATGGTGCCCGGCAACACCTTCTGGTGCAGTGCGAGCGCCAACTTCATGACCGAGGCGGTACCCGCGGCACCCTTGGTGTGCCCGATCTGCGACTTCACACTGCCCAGCGCCGCGAAGCGCGACTCCGAAGTCGCATCGGACAACAGCGATTTCAGCGCGGTGAGCTCGGTCTTATCGCCGACCGGCGTACCGGTCGCATGCGCCTCGATGAGCGCGACATCCGCCGGTGAGCAATCGGCGTCGGCATAGGCCCGATCGAGGGCGACCCGCTGCCCGCCCGCCCGCGGCGCGTAGATGCTCTTCGCCCGGCCGTCACTGGAGGAACCCAGGCCGCGAATGACGGCATAGATCCGATTGCCATCGCGACGTGCGTCTTCGAGCCGCCGCAGGGCGAGCATGGTGATGCCCTCACCGAGCAGGGTGCCGTTCGCATCGGAGGAGAACGGGCTGATCTGTCCGTTCGCCGACAGCGCCCCCACCTTGCTGAAGCACATGTAGATGAAGATGGTGTTCTCGGTATCCACACCGCCGGTGATCATCATGTCGGCCCGGCCGTCCTGCAGTTCGGCAATGGCGGTCCGCAGTGCGGCAAGCGATGCCGCACACGCCGCATCGACTGTGCAGTTGATGCCGCCGAGGCCGAGGCGATTGGCGACCCGGCCCGCGGTGATATTGGCCAGCAGACCCGGGAACGAATTCGCTTCCCACGGTGCGAAAGCCGCGACGAACTTATCGGCGATCGCATCGGCGTCGGTATCGGAGAGTCCGACCGAGCGCGCCGCCTCCTTCAACACCGGTGTCGAAAGTCGTGCCGCCAGCGGATGCATCAGCGGTACGGGCCCGGTGGTGCCGAGCACGACGCCGGTCTTGCCCGGGTCGTACCAGGCCGAATCGACCGCGCCCGCATCGATCAGCAGATCGCGCGCCACACCGAGGCTGAGCGTCTGCATGGTGCTGGTGACTTCGAGCTGATTGGGCGGCAGCCCGAATTCCAGCGGGTCGAACTCGATATCGGGCAGGAACGCGCCGCGACGCGAGTAGGTCTTATCAGGCGCGTCCTGATCGGCGTCGAAGTAATCGTCGAGGCTCCAGCGCGATGTGGGCACCTCGGTGGTGCAGTCCACGCCGTCGACGATGTTCTGCCAATACTCTCGATGGTTGTGCGCGTTGGGCAGCAGCCCGGACATCCCGACAATAGCGATCGGGTTGCGCGCCAGGCGTCTGTCGTCTGTCACGAAAGTTCCTCTCGAACCGGGTGGAAAATCAGGCGGCGACGGTGGTCGCGGTACGCGACGCGATGAGTTCGGCCGCACCCGCGGCGAACATGTGATGACCGAGCGAGCTCGGGTGCAGACCATCGGCGGTCCACACCTCGGGCCGCCCCCACTCGGCCTGGGCGGCGATATCCAACAGCAGGGTGCCGGTTTCGGCGGTGACGGCGGCCAGCACCATATTTGCGAAGTCAAACCGCTCCCGCAGCAACGCACGGAAACCGTCCGGCACCGGCAGACGGGCCGGAATATCGGGGTAGCTCGCTGTGAAAACCGTTGCGCCAGTGCTACACAACGTGCCGAACAGGGTTGCGAGGTTGCGCTCGAACCGATCCTGGTCGAAGTCACTGACCAGATCGTTCACGCCGACGACGACACCGAAGAGGCCGGATCGCGTCGAAACGGCCCGGCGTAGTTGCTGTTCGAGCACAATGCTGGTCGTGGCCCCGTGCACACCGAAGTTGCGCACGGCGGCGGGTCGCAGGCCGAGCTGGCCGCCCAATCGGGGCACCCAGCCGCGGTAGCCGCCACCGGCCGCGGCGTCACCGCGCCCCTCGACGAAGCTGTCGCCCAACGCGGTTAGGCCGGGCCCGCTCACGACTGCACCTCGCTGGCGCTCGGTTCCGTCGTGCACGATGCGCGCTGTAACATGGTTCGCTCGCTGCGCTCGCTCATGCCGTCACCCCATCGTTGATGACATGCCGCGCGTCGACCGGGAAGTCGACTTTCTCGTACAGCTCGGTGAGCTCCTGCTCGCCGAAGTACTTGTCCGGCGAGTAGATTCCGGCGATCAGCCCGAAGAACTTCTTCGAGTAGTCCACGTCATAGCTGGTCGCGCGGAATACCGAGTCGTAATAGGGCGTCAGCGACAGCTCCGAAATGCTCTGTGTCAGTTCGTAAGTGCTCGCGCTCTGGGCATCGCGCTCCACCTGGTACTCGGCCAGTGCCTCGTCGAGCGGCCGGGCGCCGGACAGGCCGGCGTCGACCAGATCGGCCAGCAACTGGGCGTACTTGAAGGCGTCGGTAATGCCCCAGCCGGTGAACGGATCCTTGTGGTAACCGGCGTCTCCCACCAGCGCCCAACCGGGTCCGTAGGAGCGGCGACGGTAGTTATCCGGGTAGAGCATCGGCCGGAACTGCTCGACCCGCTTACCCGTATCCCGCAGGCGCGCACCGATTTCCGGGTCGATCTGGTCGACGATCTCCTGCACGCCGGCATCCGGATCGGTGCGGAAGTCGCGGAACCGGTCGCGCTTGCGCATCACCGCGACCAGCGCGAGTCCGTCATTGGTCGGCCACGACGCGAACTGCTGCTCACCGAATCCGGTGCGGTGCTGCATACCCCAGTCGACGCCCTCGTAGTAGGAGTAGTAGACGAAGCACGCCGCCGGGGAGCCCTCGTACACCTCGGTGCCCACCGCCTTGGCCACGGTCGAATTCGATCCGTCGGCACCGATCACCAGACCGGCACGGAACTCCTGTTCCGCACCGTCGCGGATGCGCCCGCGAATGCCGACCACCCGATCCTCGTCGAACACCAACTCGGTGACGGAGAATCCGTGGATCACCTCCACCCCCGCGTTGCCGGCCGCGTCGACCAGGATCTTGTCCAGCACGGTGCGGCGCGGACAGTACACGGCGTCGATGCCGTCGGCCGCCACATCGGCGAAGCCCTTGATGACGATGTCGGTGTAGGAGAAGTTCAGGTGCCGGATGGGCGGGCAGCCGGAGGCCACCACCTCGTCCAGCAGACCCCACGACTTCAGCATTCCGAGTCCGGCCTGGTGAATGTAGTGGGTCGAGGGGGTGTCGCTCGGGAAGGTGGCGCGGTCCACGGCAAGGACCCGGTAACCCTTCCTGGCGAGCAGCATGGCCAGCGGGGAACCCGCAACCCGAGTTCCGACAACGATGACGTCGTACATGTTCGCATCACTTTCCGGTAGTCGAATTCGATTTCGAGATCGGCCGCGCTTATTGCGCGGGTTGGCGTGCCGGGTAGAGGTAGTCGATATCGGCGGAATAGGCCGCCGCGATCGCGGCTCGGCGCAGTTTCCGCGAGGAGGTCAGCAATCCGTCGTCAACGGTGAAGTCGCCGTCCACAATTCGGAATGCACGGATCGATTCCGCGCGGGAGACAAGGGAATTCGCGTCGTCAACCGCCGACTGCACGGCGGCTTCGAGATCACCGTCGGGATGGTCGCCGCGCCAGCGCTGCACCTGCACCGGATCCAGCGTCACCAGTGCGGTGACGTAATCGCGGCCGTCACCGACCACCATGCAGTTGCTCACCAGCGGATGCAGCCGCACCCGGTCCTCCAGCGGCGCGGGCGCGACATTCTTGCCGCCGGAGGTCACCAGGATCTCCTTCTTGCGGCCGGTGATGCGCAGATAGCCGTCGGCATCGAGTTCACCGATATCGCCGGTGTGCAGCCACCCTTCGTCGTCCACGACGGCCTGGTCCGCCGCCGCACCCCAGTAGCCAGGCGAGACATGCGGGCCACCGACCAGCACTTCGCCGTCGGCTTCCGCGATGGCGACCGAAGTGCCCGGAATCGGTCGCCCGACGGTGCCGAGCCGATTGGTTTCCGGGGCACTGACCGTCACGGCGGTCGCGGCCTCGGTGAGCCCGTAGCAGTTCAGCAGCACCACACCGAATCCGGCGTAGAACCCGATCGTCGACTCGTCGAGCGAGGCGCCGCCGGAGATGACCGAGCACAGCTGTCCACCGAGCGCGACCGCCACCGGATGGTCGGACGGCTCCGGTGTCGCCTGGTCACGCAACACTGCCAACCCGCGCGCCACCGCCTCCTGCTCCTCGGTGCCGGACAGCAGCGTTCGGCAGTACTTGCGAATCTTCTCCAGGCCGTAGGGAATCAGCGCCAGGAAGGTGGGCCGCAGCGTCGGCAGCACTGGCACCAGCTCCGGGATGCCGGGCAGCAGGTGCGTGCGGCTGCCGCCGAACAGGCAGGCGAACAGGATGGTCTGGCCGAAGACGTGCGACAGCGGCAGCGCGAGCACGGTCGTGCCGTCGAACAGCTCGCCGGTCTGGCGCACGGTATTGGCCGAGGATACGAACATATTGCGGTGCGTGATCAGGCATCCCTTGGAGACGCCGGTGGTGCCGCTGGTGTAGACGATCATGGCCAGGTCATCGGCGTGCACCGCGGCGATACGGGCACCGAGATCGGCGTCGATCTCGGTGGCCGTCCACTCCGCGATCAGTGCGAAGGTCCAGACCTCGCCCGCACCCGCGGCCCGCAGGCGCGCTCCATCGGACTCGTCTTCGGCGACGAAATAGGCACTGCCGCTATCGCGCAGGATGTGCTCGATCTGCGCCGCCGACGAGGTCGGATACACCGGAACGACCACCGCGCCGAGGGCGAGCAGTGCGCAGTCCAGCAGCGCCCACTCCAGACTCGTGCGGCCGAGGATCGCGACCCGATCCCCCGCTTGCACGCCACGTCCGGCCAGCGCCGAAGCCAGCGCCCGAGCTCGCCGGTCCACTTCGGCGCAGGTGAGTTGGGTCCCGTCCGCGCCGCACAGCGAATGCCGTTGCGGATGTGCCGCGGCCGCACCGGAAATCACCGAGTACAAACTCGCGTCGTCCGGGAGGTCGATTCCGTTCTCGGTCACTGACACTGTATTCACAATGTCGAATTCTGGTCGGCGACAACGAATTACGTCCCCGCCGATACAGAGGTTCCTACCGCGCGAATGTCATGGCCTATCGAAGCACTCAAGCCGATAGCGCGCGGGCAATATCTATACGTGCCGGTTCGGGGGAATCGATGCAGTCCAGGAAAAACGAAACCGCCGGATTCGTCTCATCCGTACGCCACACCGCGTACAAATCCAATGTCGGCACCGGATCGAACAGTTTGACCGCCACCGAGCTACTGCCCGGCGCACCCATCCCCATCGAGATCGCGCGCGGTAGCGAGGCGAATCCGACGAACGGACGCACCGAGACCATATGCGCGGTCGCACCGGGATCATCCGCGGTATGCGCGACCGCCAGGCTGATCCTGGTGTCCGCGGCCGCGCGGAAGATGGAGTCGTACATGGCCGGACACTGTTCGCGGGCGAACAGCACACATTCCTGCCCCGCCAATTCGGCGAACGGCACGCCGGGCCGGTCGGCCCAGCGGTGTCTGCGCCCGACCACCGCGACCAGCGGAACCCGGTGCAGCAATCGGCGATACGAGAAGTCCGAGGTGCTCGGGTGGCCGTAGACCAGCGCCACGTCGAGCGAGCCGTCGGCCAGCGCCGCCAGCTGCGGGCCGGTGCGCTTCTCCCACAGCGACACCACGATATCGGGATGTCGTTCGGTCATTCCGGTGAGCGCCTCCGGCAGCACATGTCTGCTGGCCGGAAGGTTGTAACCAATATTGAGGGTGCCCGCGCGCCCCTCGGCGGTCGCCTTGGCGACCTGGGCGGCCCGGTCCATCTGGGCCACGATGATGCGGGCTTGACTCTCGAATTCTCGGCCCGCCGGGGTCAATTTGACCTCGTGGGAGTTACGTGCGACCAGTTGCACGCCGAGTGATTTCTCCAGCTTCTGCAGTTGGGCACTGAGACTGGGCTGCGTGAGATGCAGGCGCTGCGCTGCGCGGCCGAAATGCAGCTCTTCGGCAATAGTGATGAATGAAACCAGATGTCGGAACTCCATGCCGCCGGCTCCTTATTCTGCGTACCCGAAACGTTAGCGGAGCCAGGTAACCGAGGATGAACCGCGGTCGGACGGTTTTCGCCGAAACCATTGCGGCCGGGTGAACTGACCCCTATGCGTTTCGCATATGTGCTATCGCGGGAGCCGCGACTATCCAGCATCGCCCAAACCACGGACCTAGGCAATAGCGAATAGGTCACCTTCGGACCCGGTGCGCTATCACACCGGGTCCGAGCACAACTCACTTGGCGGTGAACCTCGTCGGCAGAGCTTCCAGGCCGCGGATTACCACATTCGGCTTATAGGGCGGTTCGTCGGAAAGCGGCTCGATATCACGCACCTTCCGTAACAGCACGTCGAGCAGCACCTCCATCTCCAGCAGGGCCAGCGGTGCGCCGAGGCAGTAGTGGATGCCGAGACTGAAGCCGAGGTGCTTCTTGGCCGGACGCATCGGATCGGAATACCTGGCGACGTCGACCCGGTCCGGATCCGCGAAAACGGCATCGTCGCGGTTGGCCGAATTGATCAGCACCACAACCCCTTCGCCGGTTTCGAACTCATGGCCTGCGACAGTGATCGGCCGGGTGGCGGCGCGGGTGGTGATCTGCACCGATGGCTCCAGCCGCAGCAGTTCGTCGGGTGCGGATGCGGTCAGTTCGGGACGTGCGCGCAGGGCCGCGATTTCGCCCGGATTGCGCATCAGCTGCAGCATGCCGGTGCCGATCAGATTCGCGGTGGTCTCGTGCCCGGCGACGAAGGTGGTGATGCAGGTGGCCAGCAGTTCCTGTTCGGTGAGCACATCGCCGCGGTCCTCGACCTGCGACAGCACGCTCAGCAGGTCGTCCTTCGGATCGTGGCGCCGTTCGTTCAGCAACTCACGGAAGTAACCCATGAAGCCGCGCGAACCGGCGCTGCGGGCCTTCAGCGCCTCCTCTGGCAGCGTGTAGTCGTGATCGAAGCCGCGCGCCAGGTCCTGGGACCACTGGTGCACCTGCTCATAGGCCTCCGGCGGCACGCCGATCAACTCGCAGGCGATGATCAGCGGCAGCGGGTAGGCGATCATCTCGACGAGATCGAATTCGCCTGCGGCCAGGGCATTGTCGACGAGTTCCTCGGTGAGCTGCTCGATGCGCGGGCGCAGCCGGGTCACCATGCGCGGGGTAAAGCCCTTGGTCACCAGATTGCGCAGCCGGGTGTGGTCCGGCGGCTCCATCCAGAGGAACGAAGTGGGCAGTTCCTCGGGCGCATCATCCGGTGACACGGTGGGATGCATCATCGCGGCCTCTTCCGCATGACTCCACGCCGTGGTCGAAAGAACGGCCGTGCAGTCCTCGTAGCGGGTCAGCAGGTGGTGGCCGAGCGGGGTCTGATGCAGCGGGCCCGCTTCGCGCAGGACCCGTGCGGGGGTGTAGGGGTCGGGCCTGCCTTCCGGGCCGAATAAGTGGGCGATGGCGGTCTGGATGGCGGAATCCTGATCCGCCACCGCCGTATTCGCTTGCGACATGTCGGGGTGGTCCCTTCTGTGCGGTGCACCGCCGAACTGGCGGTGCGGCCGGTCGGATTGTGGCGGTGCGGGGCGCGACATTGCGGACCCGTCACCTCGTCGGTTCGATGAGGATCGGTGTGCGTTCGGCTATTGCGACCGATTTTGTGTTGCCGCGCAGCAGGATTCGGCCCGCGATCAACGGGCGCAGGAGTGCCGTGGGTGGTTCGACGAGATTGGCGACCCGCAGAAAGGTGCGCGCGACCTGCGGATCGACATGTGCGGCACGATGCGCTCGGCCGACATAGGCATTGGTGAGGCGCGTGCGCGTCGTACGCGGGCCGACGACGCCCGGATGGCTGAGGTCGGCACCCGCCGCGAGCTGCCACGCGACATCGACCACTTTGCCCGCGGCGGAGTAGAACCGGGCGGGTAGCCCGGCCTCGGATCCGGCGCGCAGACAGTCACGCAGGACGAGAGCTTGCTGGGCGGCCACGGCCATGCCCTGCGCGTACAGCGGATTGAAGCTGCACAGCGCGTCGCCGAGTACCAGAAAGCCTTGCGGCACAGTGGAAAGCCGCTCGAATCGGCGGCGCACCGGTGAGCGGAAACGATGCGGCACCAACTCATCGAGCGGTTCGGAGGTGGTGATGAGTTCGTGGATATCTGGTGCGGCGATGGTGGCGGCGAATTCGGCGAAGCCGTCCGGATCGGTCGGCGGATGGTCGCCGAGCATGCCTGCCAGCGTGATGTGCCAGCGGTCGCCCTCGACCCGAATCGCGCCACCACCACGGCCGTTCCGGCCGGTGGAGATGATCACCGAGGATTGGCCGCCCAATTGTCCTGGCCGCCAGCGGAAGAATCCGGAGGTATAGCCGAGATCGACCTCGAGGCGTTCCTCCAGTGGGATCCGCGCGCCGAGGGCCGCCAGCCATACGCTCGCCCGGGAGCCACGGCCGGTCGCGTCGACGATGAGGTCGGTGGCATGCGCCTCGGCACCGTAGCCGCCGGAGACCGATACCGCACGCACCCGCGCGGCATCGCCGATCAGGCCGCGCGCCATCCCCTCGCACAGGCGCACGCCCGGTGTGGCGAGCGTCCGCTGCCGTAGTACCTCTTCCAGTAGCGGCCTGGTCGCGATTACCGAGGTCAGTCCGGTCGGAGTCGGCGCGGCTCGCAATCCGCCTACGTACCAACGGGTTCCGACCAAAGCCTCCGCAGTGGTCGCGCCGCGATCGGCCATTTCGGAGGTGACCCGGATACAGCTGTTCGATGATGGTCCGGCCGCGATCCAGCAACCCGTGCAGATGCCGTGCCTGTGGTACACCGCGCCGCATGGCGGTGCCGGCCACCATGTCGCGATCGAAAATGGTGACCCGGGCATAGTGCTCGGAGAGCACCCGGGCGGCGAGCAATCCGGCGATGCCCGCGCCGAGCACCACCGCGTGCCGCCGCTCGTTCATGCCTTCGCCTTCGCTGTGCCCGTTCATGACTCCGCCTCGCCGGCGCTCGGCTCCGCCATGACCGAGCGATGCCCGGCAGTGTCTTCGGTTCGCTCGCTGCGCTCGCTCACAGGGACACCGGCAGCGACACAATGCCGCGATGGATCAGGCTGGGCCGGTATTCGACGGTGTCGGTGGCGAGTTCGAGTTTCGGAGCCCGGTCGAGCAGGGTGCCGAGGGCGGCCTCCGCCTCGATTCGCGCGAGCGGCGCACCGACGCAGTAGTGGATGCCGAGGCTGAAGCCGAGATGCTTGCGCGCCGGGCGGTTTCCGGAGTAGCGGGTGACATCGAAGTTGTCGGCGTCCGGGTATACCCGATCGTCCCGGCTGGCCGAGGCGGTGAGTACGACCACGCCGTCCCCGCGGCGGAATTCGTGCTCCCCGACTGTGGTGTCGGCCAGGGCGACTCGGATGGTGAACTGGGTCGGGGCGTCGTAGCGCAGCATCTCGTCCAGCGACGGACCGATCAACTCCGGATTGTCCCGAAGCAGTTGCAGCTGAGCCGGATTGCGCAGCAGTGCGAGCATGCCGTTGCCGATCAGGTTGATCGAGGTCTCCATGCCCGCGACCAGCGTCAGCAGCGCGATTCCGATCACCTCGGGCTCGGTCAGCTGCGCACCGCTCGCGGCCGCCAGCGCGCTCAGCAGATCGGGTGTCGGATTCGCCTGCTTCTGCTGGATCAGCCGGGCGAAGTAACCCATGCACTCCATTGCCGCGCTGCCGCGTGCGGCCACCTCGTCCGGGCCGAGCAGCGAATCCGGGTCGCTGCCCCGCGCGATCGCCAGCTGCCACTCGCGGAACAGCGCGCCATCGGCTGGATCGGCGCCGAGCAGCCGGACCGGCACCATCGCGACGGCGAGGGGTACCGCGAGATCGTTGAGCACATCCAGTTCGCCACGCCGCACCGCCGCGTCGACCAGATCGCTGACCACCTGACCGGCGACCGGAACCATCTCCGCCATCAGCCGCGGTGTGAACGCCTTCGCCACCAGCTTGCGGTAGCGGCCATGCTCGGGCGGATCCATTCGGACGAAGGAACCCGGAATCGCGGCGGTGGTGTCGCGGAACGGGCTGATTCCGGCGGCGTAGCCGTGACCCCAGTCCGAGCCGGTGAGGATGGCGGCGCATTCCTCGTAGCGGGTGATCAAAGTGACCGGCACATCGCCGAATTCGTACGGGAACAGTGCGGCGGCATCGCGCACCCGACGGTATGCCGGATACGGGTCCGCGCGCTCAGTGGGATCGAAGGCATCGAACGTAATCGGAATCGCTGTACGCCCACCCGTCATCCGGCCGCCACCCCCCATGGAATCGCTCCGCGATGCTGTATTCATTTTCCCTCCAGCCGCACATGAAGTTCGGACATGCCGCGCACAACCACATTCGGCCGATACGGCGGTTCCTCGAGCAGGGTCATGGCACCGACGCGATCGGCGATGGCACGCAGCACCACCTGCATCTCCAGCCGGGCCAGCGGTGCGCCGAGGCAGTAGTGCAGGCCGAGGCCGAAGGACAAGTGCCGCTCGGCCTTTCGACCCCTGGCGTATCGCGCGATATCGAACTCGTCGGCGTCCGGGAAGGCCAGCGGGTCGCGGTTCGCGGAGGCCAACAGGACGATCACCGCATCACCGGGTGCGAAAGTCCGTCCGGAGACGGTGATCACGTCGTGCGCGGTGCGGGTGGTGAGGTGCACCGGCGCGTCGTAGCGCAGCACCTCGTCGACGGCGGATTCGCACAGTTCCGGGAATTCGCGCAGTCGCTCGAACTCCTCGGGATTGCGGATCAGCGCGAGCACCCCGTTGCCGATCAGGTTGACGGTCGTCTCGTGCCCGGCGACCACGAGAATCAGCAGCGTGCCCAGCAATTCGGTGCGGGTCAGCCGGGCGCCCGCGTCATCGGCCTGCACCAGCGCCGTGATCAGGTCGTCGCGCGGGGATTTGCGGCGCTGCTCCACCAGATCGCCGAAGAACTCCAGGAAGGCGTGCACCGCCGTGGTGCGTGCGGCCAATTCCTCGGGCGAGAGCAGCAGATCCGGATCGAGGCCGCGAGCGATGCCGGTCGAGATCTGACGCACGTGCTCATGTGCCTCGGCCGGGACGCCGAGCAGCTCACACACCATGGTGAGCGGCAGCGGATAGGCCAGCGCATCCAGCAGATCGACCTCGCCCGCGGCGAGCATCTTCGCCAGCAGATCGTCGACCAGCTGTTCGGCCCGATCCCGCATGCCGCTGACGGTGCGCGCGGTGAATGCCTTGCTGACCAGTCCGCGCAATCGGGTGTGCTCCGGCGGCTCCATCCAGAGGAACGAGCCGGGGAGTTCGACATCGCTGTCGCCGTGCAGCAGCTGTGGTTCCTCGGCGTGGCTCCAGCGCGGGTCCTGCATGATCGTCTGTGCCTCGTGGTGCCGGGTCACCAGGTGCATATCGTGCGGTCCGGGTACGAAGGGGCCCGCGTCGCGCAGCACCGCATAACTGTCATACGGATTGTGTCGCATATGCGGTGCGACGCTCTCGACGACCGCCAGCTGCACCGGGGTCGACTCCTCGACCGCGGAATGGTCGGAACTCACCGGCAACTCCTGAATGGAATGCGAAATGGACACCGGGCGAAAACAATTCCGGTCCATCGTGGTGCCGGCGCACCCGACGGTACGGCGACGATTGTCCGTTCCGATCGCGCAATAGCCCGAATACCTTATCGGGCAACGCGATTGAATGATCGCGGATGTTTATCGCAGACCGTAATTCACAATGCGTTCAAGGCGTTGTCACAATTCGCTGTTGTCGTGGCAGACATGAATTCTGCGGAATCGGTCGAAACGCTGCCGGGCCGGCTGGCCCGGATCGCGACCGAGCACCCCGAGGTGGCCGCCACATTTTGGTCGGTTTCGGAAACGCTGACCTACGCCGAACTCGACCGGCTCTCCCGCGCAGCTGCCGCAGCGCTGGTCCGGCGCGGAATACAGCGGGGCGAGCCCATTGGCATCCTGTGCCCGAATGCGCCCGAATTCCTGATCGGGCTGTTCGGTGTCGCGGCGGCCGGCGGTGCCGCGACTCCCCTGCCCCTGCCCGCCGGTTCCGCGCAGCTGAGCGGATATCCGCAGAAGCTCGCGACCATCGTGGCGGCCGCCGGGATGCGCACGGTGCTGGTGTCGCATCGCTTCGCCGATCTGGCCGCGCTGCTCGACACCGCAGTGAACATCGAATTGGTCGACACGGCAACGCTATTCACCGAGGACAGCACCCCGCTGCCCGCCATCGACGCCGACGACCTGGCCATCGTGCAGTTCACCTCCGGCAGCACCGCCACCCCCAAAGGCGTTCGCCTGACTCATCACAACGCCCTCAGCGGGCTGGCCGCGATCCGCACCGGCATCGCGCTCGACCTGACCGATCAGGGCGGGTTCTGGCTGCCGCTGTTCCACGATATGGGCCTGTTCGGCACGTTGTCGGCGATCCTGCGCGGAATTCCGGCGCACGTCTGGTCGCCGCTGGCATTCGTCAAGGATCCGGCCCGCTGGCTCGCGGAATTCGCGGCCAGTGGCACCACGATCACCGCCATGCCGAATTTCGGCTACGAAGCCCTGCTCAACGCCATCCCGGCGGACGAGGTCACCGACTACGACCTGCGGCGCTGGCGCATCGCCTTCAACGGTTCCGAACCGATCTCCCGCGATGTGGTCGAGGCGTTCTGCGAGCGTTTCGCGCCCGCCGGTTTCGCGCCCTCGACGATGTTCGGGGTGTACGGCATGGCGGAGGCCACCCTCGCCGTGGCCTTCCCACCGCTCGGGCGGGAACCGCTGTTCGAGTGGGTCGACCGCACGGCGCTCGCGGAAGATGCTCGGGCGCAGGTTGTTTCGCCCGACGCACCCGGCGCGCGTGCCGTGGCCGGTGTCGGCAAAGCCGTGGTCGATCTGCGACTGCGGATTGTGGATCTCGGCACCGGCGCGGAACTCCCGGACGGCGCGGTCGGTGAAATCCACATCCAGGGTCCCTCGGTGACCGACGGCTATTTGACCGCCGACCCGTCGAGCGTTGCGGGACTGCACACCGAAGGTTGGCTGCGCACAGGCGATCTCGGCTACCAGCGCGATGGTGAACTCTTCGTCACCGGCCGCTGCAAGGACATGATCACCGTGCGCGGGATCAACTACTACGCCCAGGATGTCGAGGCCGCCGTGCGTGACCTCGACGGCATCTACAAGGGCCGCTGCACCGCCGCAACCGACCCCGACGGCGCGGATGTCATCGCGCTGATCGCCGAATCCGAATGTACCGGCGCCGCGGCAGACGCACTCGCCCATCAGATCCGCGGCCGCATCTCCACCGAACTCGGACTTGCCGCGGTCGAGGTGTATCTCGTTGCACCACGCAGCATTCCACGCACCAGCAGCGGCAAACTGCAGCGCCTCGCCGCCCGCGACCTCATCTCCCAACGGCAATGACCTTCGACCGAACTGGAGCCTCCTGTGCACAGCTATGAAGTCTTCCGTCACTACGAGCGCCTGCATTGGCGGCTGACCGATCTGGACCTCGACGCCGTCGACCGCGCACTGGTCCGCCCCGAATACGTGACCCTGGCCAAGAGCGCGACGATGGGCGAATCCAATGTCATCGCCGCGGTGCACGGCTTCATGAACGAATTCGTCGACGACTACGACTTCTCCACCTTCGCCGTGGTGTGGGGATACCAGGAAGTGCAGCACCACTACGCTTTTCGCTCCTGGCTCGGTGCGGTCGGCGAGAGCGTGGACGAGAAGGCCGTCGACTCCATGCGCGAGCCGTACGCGCCCGGCAGCACCCCATCGGCCACCCTTGCCACCAACATCATCTCCGAACTCACGGTGAATCACATCTACCGCGCCGTCGCGAGCTGGGTGCAGGAGCCGGTGCTGAAGGGCCTGCTGCTCAATGCGAGCCGCGACGAGGCCGGACATGCCCGCGAATTCATCCACTACGCCACCAAGCGGCTGGAGCAGCGGCCCGAGGAACTGGCCTCGGTGCTGGAGACCCTCTACGTCTACAGCTCCGAGGCCAAGATCAAGCATCCGGTGAGCACCTTCAAGGCGGGCATCAGCGAACTCGGCGACCACGAGACCATCGACACCGGATTCGATCTGTTCCTCGAACAGGTCGCCGCCGAGGGTGAGCTGGAGGTGCTGCACGACAAGGTGCGTCGCACCTTCGCCAATATGACCGGCCTCGACCTGTCCTCCAATGCGAAGGTCCGCCGCGCCCTCGCCGACGCGATCGCCTAGCTCATGGAGCGACACAGCTCGGTCCAGGTGCCGTGGTCGGTGATTCCGGACTACCACTGCTTCGGCTGCTCCCCGCACAACGCGTCCGGGCTGCGGCTCGAGTTCGAACCGCATCCGGACGGCCTACAGGCCCGGTTCCGGCTCGGACGAAGCTTCGAGTCCTATCCGGGGGTTGTGCACGGCGGGCTCATCGGCGTGATCTGCGATGAGGTGATGGGCAATCTCATCGTGCTGGCCCGCCACCATCCCGCATTCACGGTCTCGCAGCGCACCCGATTCATTTCCCCGCTGCTGATCGACAGCGAATACCGCTGTGTGGCAACACTATCCGAATCGCAGCACCCGATTCAGGCGTCCGCCGAGATCCTGGATGCCGACGGCACCGTCTGCGCCACCTCCAGTGCGGCCTATCAGCGGTTCGAACTCGATGCGATCCGCCATCAACTCACCCTCCGCGACGACGAGGTCGCCCTGCTCTCGCACGCACTGACCACCGCGAATGCCCTCTCTTCGAATGGAGTTCAGCAATGACCCACACCGCCGACGACATCCTGCGCACCGTCACCGATATCGCCGCCGCCGAGACCGGCATCGCCGAGGCCGAACTGCGGCCCGACGTCGACCTGCGCGGCATGGCGGGCGTCGATTCGGTGCGCGTGCTGCGCATGGTCGCCAAGATCGAACGCACCTACGACATCGAGCTGGAGGACCAGGACGTCTTCGGTCTCTCCACGCTCGCCGATGTCGTCAAGGTGGTCGATCGGGCCCTGCACGAGGCGGCGGCATGACCGTCACCGCCGATACCAACCAGCACTACGACCTGGATCCCGATATCTTCGGCCAGTTCCTCGACCCGCTGCGCAAATACAGTTCGGCGCTGTACAACTCGCCGACTGGGGGATGGCAGCCGACGGAGTCGGCGGGGCGGGTGAATACAGTTACCCTCGAGCAGGCGCAGCGGCAGAAGTTGCGCTTCGTCGCCGATCGGCTCGGTCTGCGCGGCGGGGAACGACTGCTCGATGTCGGCTGCGGCTGGGGTTCGCTGATCCTGTTCATGGCCGAGGAATTCGGTTGCGACACAATGGGAGTCAGCCCGGCACCGCGCCAGCACGAGTACATTGCCGAGCAGGCCGTCGCGCGTGGTGTCACCGAGCGGGTGCACACCAAGGTCGGACACTTCGAAGAGCTCGACCTGCCGGTGCGCAGCTTCGACGCGGTGACGCTGCTCGGCTCGATCGTGCACATGCCCGACCTCGGTGCGGTCTTCCGGCGTGCACGGGCGGTGCTGCGGCGTGGTGGCGCACTCTATGTCTCGGAAAGCTGTTTCCGAAATGCCTCCGCCCGCAATGCCTTCGACACCCGCGTCGGCACCGAATTCGTCCGCGAGGACATTTTCGGCTGGGGCGATCTGCGCCCACTGTCGGAGCTGCTGACCGCCGCCGAGGACGCCGGTTTCTCGATCATCGCGGTGGACGACCTCACCGAGCACTACCGCCGCACCATCGATGACTGGATCGCCAATGTCGACGCGGCCGCCGAGCGCATCGACGCGCACGGCCCCGGGCTGGCCGCGAAGCTGCGGCACTACCTGGAGATCGCCAATGCCGGATGGGGTTATACGACCAAGCATTACGCGCTGACCTGTCGCAATGCCCGGTAGGAGACGCAGATGAAGATGGAGTCAGCTCTGATTCCGGTCGACGAGGTGGCCGCCGCGGTCGACGGCTTCCTCGCCGCCTCTCCGGCCATGCGGGCCTGGGATGTGGAGACCGCCTTCGACTGGTCGCTGGCCGATGCGGGCCGGCTCACCGAGGGGCAGCGCTCGGCGGTGCAGTTCGTCACCCTCATCGAGGATCATCTGCCCGGTTATTTCGATGTGTACCACCGGCATTTCCCGGTGGACGACACCGTGGACCGGGCCACCTTCGTCCACAACCGCGAGCTATACCACTTCACCGTGCGGTGGGCGCTGGAGGAGGATACCCACGCACGCGCGCTCACCCGATACCAGGAAGCATCCGGTATCGCTGAACGCGGTTCTCTCCGTGAAGAATTGGCGATCGAAGGACAGAAGCCGTTCGATCTGCCCTACGACCATCCGGTGCAGTTCTTCGCCTATGCGCTGGTGCAGGAGAAGGCGACCCAGATGTACTACCAGCACCTGCGCGATGTGGTCGACGACCCGATCCTCGCGGCGGTGCTGGGCCGGTTATCCCGTGACGAGGCACGGCATTTCAGCTTCATGGCCGATGTGGTCGGGCGCTATCTGCGGGTGCAGGGCGATGCGACCGTGGAGCCGATCCGCGATGTCATCGCCAATTTCCGCATGCCACTGGCCGATACCATGCGCGGCTACTGGCGGTGGGCGCTGAAGATCGCCGATGTGGCCTCCTACGACCACACCGAAGCCTATGAGCATCTGGTGAAGGTGATCGACCGGACGGTGGATGCCAGATCCGACCGGCTCGACGAATTGGTTCGTTTCATCGGCGAGTGCAACGCGCTGGCCTGACAAATAGCCCTGCCTCCACATGTTCGGAGGCAGGGCTATTTATTTCACTGCTCCGGATTCAGCACCAGAATCGTGGTCGAGCCATGCGCGATCAACTTGCCGTTCGCATCCACGATCCGCCCCTCCGCTGTCGCGGTGCGGCGTCCGACGTGAATCGCATTGGCCTCACATGTGAGCCGCGATCCGTCCAATGTCACCGACCGAATGAAATTCACCTTCAGCTCCAACGTCGTATAGGCCACGCCGTCACCGAGTTTCGTGAATACCGCACTGCCCATCGCGGTGTCCATGAGCGTCGCGATCACCCCGCCGTGCACCGTGAACATGGCGTTGATGGTGGCCGGATTCGGATCGAGGTAGTACCGGGTGTACCCGTCCCCCGCCGTCTCCAGCCGAATCCCCAGCGACGCGCCGACCCCCAGATTCTCCTGCAGCCCCCGCTCGAATACCGCCGTCAATTCCTCGACGCGGGTGGTGACGGTCCCATTGCTGTGAGTATCGATGCTGGTCATGGCCTCTTCCTCCCTGGCGAACAATGCCATCCCATTCGACCAGCGCCCGGTGAACTCCACCTGGCCACGACCCACTGCATATCCAGCTTCGATCGGCTGATCGAAATCAGAGGTCGGCGACTGTGCGCACCAATTCGCCGATCTGCTCGAAGTCCTCGTCCACGAACGGGCCGGAGCGGCCGAGTACGACGTGCTGGATGCCCACATCCGCAAAGCGGGCGAACGAATCCGCCTGCTCGGCAACCGATTTATCCGGGTACCAGTACGCGACCATGGTCTTTTCGATGTCCTCGTACGGACGGCCGACGGCTTCGCAATGTCCGTGCAGGACTTCGAGTTTGGCCGCGACGGTCTCGGCGGATTCACCGAACAGATTGCAGGCGTCGGCGTATTGCGCGACCAAGCGCAGTGTCTTTCGCTCGCCTTGGCCGCCGATCATGATGGGCGGATGCGGGCGGGTCAGCGCGTTGGGAACATTGAGCGGGCGTTCGAGCGTGTAATGCCGTCCGTGGAAAGGCTTTTCGGAGCCCGCCCACATCTGCTTCGCGATCCGCAGGGTTTCCTCCAGGCGCTCGTATCGCTCGGAGGTCGGCGGGAAGAACAGGCCGAGACCCGCGGCTTCGTCGCCATTCCAGGCCGCGCCTATGCCGAGCCAGGCGCGGCCACCGGATAGCACATCGAGGGTCGTGACGCTCTTGACCAGCAGACCCGGATCCCGATAGCTGACGGCGGTGACCAGAGCGCCGAACCGAATTCGCTCGGTCCGCGCCGCGATATACCCCAGCGCGGCGTAGGCCTCGAGCATGTCGTGTTCCGCCGGGCCGTTCGAACCGATCTGGAACAGATGATCCATGACGAATACCGAGTCGAGCCCGGACTGATCAGCGGCCCGCACGATCCGGTCGACTCGCGGGCCGATCGCACCCGGTGAATCCGGCCAGGTGAAGTCGGCGAGGGAAATACTCAGTCGCATGAGCCGAGCCTGGCACAACCGGCACACGCCGGGGAGGCACCGTCAGTCCTAGGACAAAAGCGGAGGCGCTGGTGGGAAGGCGATCGGGAGTGCGGTGAGTGCGCGATGAAAGGGGCCCGGCCGCCAGGTCAGCTGGTCGGGGGGCACCGCGAGGCGGATCTCGGGTAAGGCGTCGAGTAGTTGGTCGATGGCGTCCTGGGCGATCATGTAGGCCATCGAATTCGCAGGACATACGTGTGGTCCGGCGCCCCAGGCCAGATGGGAGCGATTGCCCGCGTACTGATTCGCGACGATCGCCGGATCGGTGTTGCAGGCGGCGATGCTGATGACGACCGGCTGGTGGGCGGGTAGCCAGACATCGTCGATCAGGATCGGCTGGCGCGGAAATGTGATGCAGAAGTTCGCCATCGGCGGATTGTTGAACAACACCTCGTCGAGCGCGTCCCTGGTCGACATGGTGCCGCCGAGCACGCTGCCGCCGAACCGCTCGTCGGTGAGAATCAGCAGCAGGGCATTGACGATCAGATTCTGCTGCGGTTCGATGCCCGCGCCGTACAGCGTGCCCAACTGGTGCACCATCTCGGTATCGCTCAGCGCCGCCGGATGCCGCAGCATTCGGGTGGTGATGTCGTCGCCGGGCTCGACGCGCTTGAGCTGGGTCAATTCCAGCATCGCCCCGACGAGCAACTGGTTGCCGTGCTCGGCATCGATGCCCTCGAAGATCGCGGCCATACCGGTCGCGGCCTGCTGCGCGATATCGTCCGGGCACCCGAGCATGGCGTTGAGCACCGTGAAGGCGAGCGGAAACGCGTACTGGCGCACCAGATCGGCCGACCCGTCGCCGCAGAACGAATTGATCAGCGGAACAGCGAGTTTCGCCACCGTATCGTGCAGGTGGTACTGATCGACCTTCTCCAGGCCCGCGACATTGGCCTGCCGATACCTGGCGTGCGCTTCACCGGCATTGCGCAGGGCATTCGGTCGCCACTGCATCATCGGCAGCACCGGGCAGTCCGCGGCCACACTCTGCTGCCAGGTGCGCGGATCGGCCGGAAAATGATCCGGATCATTGAGGATCTGCAACGCCGAGTAATAGCCGACCACCAATGTGGCGGGCACCCCCGGCGCCAGATCCACCGGCACCAGCGCCCCGTACCGCTCCCGCATATCCCGATATGCCCGATGCGGATCCGCCGCGAATTCCGGCGTGTACAACGCCACCCGCGGCCCATCCGTGTCGATCGGCGAAGTGAACGGTGCACGGCTGTGCGCCGAAGACGGCAACGTCATCGAGAAAACTCCAGGCAATCGAAATACAAGCCCTGTGAGCCTATGCACCGACCCATCGCCACGCACCTCGAACGCCGATAACACCCGCACATGCTCAGACGAATTCGACCGAATCGATGCGCCAGTCCCGGCCGGAGCGCTGCAGAGTCACCTTGGCGGTGAGATCGATGCTGTCGACAACGGTGCCGTCGGGCGCTTTGACATCCTGGGTGATCATCGCCAGCCGATCGATCCGTCGTCGGCCGCACCTCCGCGGCCTGCCGTCAGCTCGCCTCCAGCGCCCGCGCCGAATCGACACCTCGCGGGGCCCGTCGACCGCCGAGCACGCCGACGTGGTCCGGGACTTCAAGCGAGCCTGGGAGACAAGCGATATCGAGGCCCCTGATCGGCCTTCGACCCGTCCGCGTCGGCCGACGGCGGCGGCCTCATCCAGGGATAGACCAGGCTCCGTTGACATACCTCGCTCTCTAAAATACCTTTGCTTACAAAGCAAATATGTCGAACCTGCACCCCAATAGTCCCACGCAACCGCGCGGGTCTCACGCTCCACAGAGGAGAACCAATGTCCGAACCAGTCGTACGGCCCAGGGCACTGACCATCGGATTGCATCCACAAGCCATGGACTACAACCGCTTCCCCGACCTGGACGAGGCACAACTGACCGCCAGGATCGGCGCCGCGAACGATGCCCTGCGGGACACCGAATTCGATATCACCCCATACCTGGTCGGCGCATCACCCGACGAAGCCGAAACCGAAATCCGAACCCTGCTCGCCAACCAGCGATTCGACCTCGTCATGATCGGCGGTGCGATACGAGCCCTCCCCGACCACACCCTGCTGTTCGAGCACATCATCAACGCCGTAGTCGAGGCGGCCCCGGGAATTCGATTCTGCTTCAACACTTCCCCCGAGACCACCCTCGACGCCCTCCGCCGAGCATCCGCATCCATGTGAACTCCGCCTGGTCGGAATGACCATGCTCGGGCGACACCTGCTGGAGACCGGCCAACTACGCGACGACATCGATCTCGATGAGGTCCGCGACCTCCTCTGAAACTACTTCGCCATCGACACCTACGAACGGCTTGTGCTCGCCAGGGGGTGGGTCCCTCGACCGGTATGCGGACTGGGTCGCTCGCACGATCATCGCCGCGATCACCTGACACCGAAGCGCTCTGACTGCACGATGGGGCAATCCGCCGTTATCCACCGACTCGCTGCACGGCAGTACACCCGGCCGCCCTCAGCGCAAGAGTGGATCAGTTTTGCCGAATAGCCTGTGCAAGAACAAGACTCGACGCTGTACCGGCGGGTCGGCAACAGCACTTCCTCCAGAAGCTTCGATCAGTGAGCATGAACAAGACAACTCGAGCGGTATCAGGACTGTGTGCACTGGCGGCTGTTGTCACAGCCACAACCGGATGCAGGCTCCCGTTCGGCGGTGAGAGCGTGACGGTTCAAGCCGAGAATTTTGCTCTGGCAGCGGCATTCGATCGAGTGCAGGATGCGCATGGCAGCGCGCGACTCGGCGATATCGTCGCCGAGTCCGGAGTAGGCATCGGCGAATGGGATCGGATGTACAGCTTCTACTCCCCGAATACAGAGGACAAGGTCAATGCCGTCCTCGGCACCACGGACCTCAATTGGAAGGGACTGGCGCAGGGCTCGGATTCTGCGATGCAGGTCTTCATGCGCGGCGGCAAGGTCGTTTACGCATTCGACGACAAACTGCCGCGCCACAGTGTGGGCACCCACAAGTACGCGACGCCCGATTCTCTTGTGCAGGCGAGACAAGAGCAGGACCGCGGACCCATGTCCCGTGGCACGGTGTGGGTGCTGGACATACAGCAATTCTCCTAGCAACAAGGACCGGTAACGGGAGCACGGACCTGCTGCGCAGACGCCCCGATAACCGGCCATCCTTGGGTCGCCAGCCGATTCGGTAGGACGTACCGAGGGAGGGCAGCCATGGAATTGGTCAAGGGTGCGAATGCGCCGATTGCTGCGGGTGAGGTCCGGGTCGCGGTAGTTGCTGCGGCGGCGGTGGATGTGGCGGCGCTGCTGCTCACGCCCGCCGGGAAAGTTCGCTCCGACAGTGATTTCGTCTTCTACAACCAGCCGACCGCGCCTGGCGTGGAGGTGCATCCTCCGGACGCCATCCGCATTGTCCCGGGCGCGGTGCCCGGCGATATCGTGCTCCTCGTCGCCGCCCGCTGCGACGCCCGTGTCGTCTCAGGCTCAACCGACGATGACGCAGGGACAGGTGTGCGATGTTCTGAAGAACTTCTTCACAACCGAATTGCACGCCGTCGAAGTGCGAGCCATCCCAATCGTCTCGACAGACCTCGTCCTTAGGTTCAGCGGAGGGTGCTCGCTTGCCCAGGGGCAGAACCCGATTGGGAATTACACGATGCAAAACGCACCGGACGATGCGGACCCAACATGGGGCCGCCGTGGATTCGTGAAACAGCCAGAGCCGGGCGAGGCAATATGGGTGTACGACCTGCGAACAGATCAAGGGACCCGTTCGAACACGGTACGGTTCGCTACCCGAATCAACAAGTGGAACGCAATTCTCGAGATCTGGGATACCGAAACCCGGACGGATAAGGGCGACCTCCACCTGACAGACGACGACAAACCCAAATCCGTTCAATTCCTAACCGAGCTGACCAAAAAATTTGCGGTCGATTGATAGCCGGTCCGGTGAGCACCAAGCGACGGTACGGGGAACTGTCGGGACCTATCCTCGATTTTCTCGTAGGTGGTGTGCCGGCCCGGTCGGGTTCGGATTGGGTTTTCGCTGCTGATCGGCAGCGTATGGGCAAACGTGGGTGGCCCGGTCTGCGGGTTGGCTGCCGGGTTCCACGGGCTCGGAGTGGTCCTTTCGGTGTGTGGGGCCCTGGTCCGCGCGAACCTCTATCCGGTGTCAATTTCACCGATCAATGATGTCGCAGTTCACCGGCAGGAGCGACGACACTCACGGCATCTCCGACACCGAAGACGGTCGCCGGCGCCCAGACCGATTCGAATGCCGCGCGGCACCGGGCAACCACCCCCGCATCCTCGATCTGCTGGTTGCCGAACCATTGGCCGTCACCAGCGAAGTGGTTGAACAGGGCTCGTAGGCTATTTCACCTGCCCGTGATCACGGCTGGCCGGTGGCGAGTGCCTGTACGGCGTCGAGGAACTCCGGGCCGCCCATGACGTATCCGCCGACGGTTCCACCGATCAGCACACCCGCGGGGATGCTGATCCCCCATATCAGGGGCAAGCACGCTCCGAGGATGCCGCCCACGATGGCACCGCCGACGACGCCAGGCAGGTTCTTGTTGATCTGCTCCTTGAGCCGGTCGTAGGAGCTGATGTCCTTCAGTTGCGCAATATCTTCTGCCGTCGGGGTCGGTGTCAGCGTCAGGGTGCGGCCGTCCGCACCGATGTGCTGCGCAATCGCGATTGAACGCCCATCGACGGCGTACCACTTCGGCACTTCGGTCACCGCCGCTCCGTCACCGGACTCGAGCACCACCGCACCGTTCTGCGCGATCTCGAACTTGCCATTCTCGACGGTGGCGATAACGACCCTGTCGACTGGCGAAACGGTGATCTGGTAGTTGATTCCATGATCCACACCGGAAGTCGTGTCCCCCGCAGTCGGCTGCTCCGTCACGGCCGGCTCTGCATGGGCGGTTGCCGCAGTGATACCCACGGCCGAGACGGCCATGAAAACGGCAGCAGTGATTTTCTCGAACTTCATTCTTCGAATCCCTCCACTCAACTGCCCCTGATGGGCGGACCGAGTCAGACCTTAGGCGTCGAATTCAATGGTGTGTGGTACGCCACACACAGCAGTCGACAGATTTGACGACAGCAGCGACGACACTCACACCTCGCCGATGCCGAAGACGGGCGAAACCCGTTGGACATCGGTCGGGTTCGAGCCTGCGCATCCAACTCCACGATGGGGCAGCTTCCCGTTCCCTATCGGCTCGCCGCGCGGGCGTACTGCGGGGACCACAGTCGTACGACGCTACAGCAATTTTCCCAGTTGACTCGCGCGCACCTACCTACTCCATGCTGGTCGAACGATCACCATGCGTTCGTGGCTGCATCGGCCGATAGTCGCCGACACCAGCGCATGATGGTCAGCGGTCCAGTTGCGGGCGGGCGAACCGGAGGGTGAGGAGTTGGAAAGGTCGCAGCCGCAAGCGGACTCCTGTGCCCTTCGCAGTCGCGGAGGTGTCTGCTGGTAGGGGGCGTTCCAGTAGATCGCAGGTTTGGAATCCGGCGTTGTCGAAGCCTGCGGTTACCAGTGCCGAGGCTCGGCCGCCGTGGGCCTCGTAGACGCGGAGCACGACGTCGCCGCTCCCGTCGTCCGCGAGTTTGACGGCGCTGGTCACGACGGCGTCGTTGTCGATGATGAACAGTGGCGCAACGGGTTCGGCGACACCGGGTCGCGAGGTAGTGAGGTTGATGCGGTATCCCGCACGCACCGCATCCGCGATCGAAGCGCCGGGGAGCAGTGCGTGCCGGAAGTGGTGCGTACCGTGGTCGGTCTCCGGGTCCGGAAATCGCGGTGCCCGCAGCAGCGAATACCGGAATGTTGTCGTCGTTGCGCCATCGGCTCGAACGGTGCGGGTAACGTCGTGGCCGTAGGTGGAGTCGTTGACGACCGCCACACCCCAGCCGGGCTCGGCGAAGTGGACGAACCGGTGATTGCAAGCCTCGAACTTCGCGTATTCCCAACTGGTGTTGGTGTGGGTAGGTCGGAAGACGTGCCCGAACTGGGTTTCGGACGCATAGCGGTCGGCGTGGATGTCCAGGGGGAAGGCAAGTTTGAGGAATTTCTCGGTCTCGTACCAGTCGACGGTGGTGTCGATATCCAGACCGCGCGCACCCGGCCGCAGTGTCAGCGTCTGCTCGACCTTGGACGACCCGAATGAGCGGCCGATCCGCACCGCCGCTTCTTCTTTCGAATCTGACACTGCCGCAACGAATTCCGCCTCCGTCAGGTCGGTGACCCGATTTCGGTAGAAGAGATCGACATCCCAAGCGTCCCAAGAGTTCGGGAAATCCGGGTGTAGCTGTAGGAGATTCGCGACCGAACCTGGTGGCAGCGTTTCGCGCTGATGCTCGAGGTCGAACACCGATGCGACGAGCCCGCGGGCGTCAACTTCTACTCGCAACAGACCGTTGTCGAGGACGAACCCACCACCCGCACGCTCGACCACCGAGCATGAATCACCCGAATCCACCGGAGCAGCCGCACCGGCTGGAACCGTTCGCCAAGTATGCGGGGTCGGGTTGAAGATATTCGGTCCCACCCGCTCACCACCGAGCACCCATTGCGCCCGCTCGATAATCGTTGTCAACTCCTCAGCCACCGCCGCATACGTCTGCTCCGCCTCACGGTGCACCCATGCGATCGACGAGCCGGGCAAGATGTCGTGAAACTGGTTCAGCAGCACCATCTTCCAGATTCGGTCCAACGCCGCGTACGGATACTCGAAGTTCTTCCGCACCGCAGCGGTGGCGGCCCACAGCTCGGCCTCCCGCAGCAGGTGCTCACTGCGGCGGTTGCCCTGTTTGGTCTTCGCCTGACTCGTCAACGTGCCACGGTGCAGCTCCAGATACAGCTCGCCCACCCACACCGGCGGGTTCTCGTACTCGGTCTCGGCCTTGGCGAAAAAGCCGGATGGGGAGTCCCACACCACTTTCGGCGAACCCTCGAGATCGGCCATCCTGGCGGCCTTCGCGATCATCTCCCGCGTCGTGCCGCCGCCACCGTCACCCCAGCCGGTCGGCGCGAGCGATATCGACGCACGGCCCTTCTCCTTGAAATTCCGTGCGGCATGGGCGATCTCACGACCGTGCATCGAACAGTTGTAGGTATCGACCGGCGGAAAATGGGTGAAGATCCGGGTTCCGTCGATCCCCTCCCACAAGAAGGTATGGTGCGGAAACTGGTTAATCTGGCTCCACGAAATCTTCTGTGTCAGTAGCCATTTCGAACCGGCCGCCTTGATGATCTGCGGCAGTCCGGCGGCGAACCCGAAGGTATCGGGCAGCCAGGCCTCTTCGTTCTCCACACCGAATTCCGTCAGAAAGAACCGCTTACCGTGCACGAACTGCCGCGCCATCGCTTCCGAGCCCGGCATATTCGTATCCGCCTCGACCCACATCCCGCCGGTCGGCACGAACCGCCCCTCCGATACCGCCTGCTCGACCCGCGCGTAGACCTCGGGACGGTGCTGCTTGATGAAGTCGAACTGCGCGGCCTGGGACATCGCAAAGATGAATTCGGGCTCCTCGGCCAGGAGGGCGGTCATATTCGAGGTCGTACGCGCGACCTTGCGCACCGTCTCGCGCAGCGGCCACAGCCACGCCGTATCGATATGCGCGTGCCCCACCGCGGAAATCGTGTGCGCGGACGGCACCGCGGGCTTGGCCAGCACATCGACCAGGCATTCGCGCGCCGCCGCAGCGGTGGCGTTCACATCCCGCAGATCGACGGCGTCGAGCGCGCGCTCGATCGCACGCACGATGTCGTAGCGGCGGGCAGGTCCCTCGGGCATCTCGTGCATCAGCTCACCCAGGACCTCCAGATCCTGCACCAGGTGCCAGACCTCGTCGTCGAAAACCGCGAGATCCATTCGGCCCAGCCGATATTGCGGCTCGTCACCAGCAGTGAGCTTGTCACCGAGAGCGTTCGGCGAGAAGAAGGGGATGATCGGGTTCGAAGCCGCCTCGACATGCAGCAGTACATGCTCGCCACCGACCGCCGGGGACGCCACCCGCACCCACTGGTTACGCGGGTGCAGCCCCTTCACCGGCGATCCGTCCGACCGATAGACCAGACCCTCGCACTGGAAGCCCGTCATATTCCGGTCGAAGCCGAGATCGATGATCGCCTCGACAGTTTTGCCCGCCCACTCGGCAGGCACCGTGCCCTCGACCGTGAACCAGCTGGTTCCCCATGGCGCGCCCCACCTGACACCGGATTCGATGGGCGTCCGGGGCGCGGCCAATCCCTCGGCAACCGGCACCGGCTCATCCGGCGCAACCCAGACCGATGCCCGCAGCGGCACCGACTCCGGATAGATCGCGGGAACGATCCGCTCTGTGAGGACCCGCCCGAGGCGGTCTTCGATCAACCGACGGTCATCGTGCACAGCGCTGGCTCCCATCGGCCCGGAGGAGTGATCACCGACCGCCCCATTGTCCGACAGCACAGTGAATTCCGGGTGATACCAGCCCCTTTCATCATTCCATCATTTGATGTACCGTTATTTAACGGCTCAATAGATGCGGTTTTTTCAATCGGCGGACCGGACTTCGGTGACGCCGACGGACATGCAGCTGTGCGCGCTCGGGAGGCGAAATGCTCAGTCTGGAAGGTCGACTGGCCCAACTCATCAAGGAAGCAAGAAACCTGGGCACCAGGGCGACTGTTGAGACGGTAGGTGACTTGCAATCCGCCCTCGGCTCCCTGGACCAGGAACTCGAGAGCACGGCCCCCAACGCCGGGCAGCGCCGTCAACTCGGCAGACTGCGCCGAGAAGCGGGCCTGCTTCTGGCCGATGCTCGCGCCCGAGCTGTTCTTGCCCGCGATTTCGGGTGAACTCCCAGCACGGCGACCCGATCAATCCGTGACTCGTAGCACTGTGTGTCGATCACGCCCCGAGATGGGGAAGACTCGACCCCGTGGCCACCATCCGCACCGAAATCGTCATCGATGCTTCCCCACAACATATTTGGGATGTGGTACGTGATGTCGGGGCCGTGCACAAACGCCTGCTCCCCGGCCGAGTCGCCGACACCCGCATCCAGGGCGTCGAACGTTTCCTCACATTTCCCGACGGCCACATAATTCGGGAACTGATCATCTCCATCGACGACGAAACCCGCCGAATGGCCTACTCCGTCGCGGATGGCGCCAGGCCATCCCTGGACTACCACCACGCATCCTTCGAGGTCCGAAGCGAAGGTGAGCACGGCCGCCTGATCTGGATAACCGACGTCCTACCCGACACCATCGCCCCCGAAATTCGAATCCGCACCGAGTACGGCATCAAGGAAATGAAACAGGCAATAGAAGCATCGGTGTAAGCACCTCGATGTCCTTGGTGCACAACCGATCAGCGGCGGTTTCGGCTTCCGCAGTGAAGTGCTCCGGGCTCAACGACGCAGCGAGGTTTCGCGTTGCATATGCGACAGCTTCTGGGGATTGCGCACGGAGTAGATGCCGCTGATGAGGCCATTGTCGATGCGCACCGCAGTGACGGTGTCGAGTTCGCCGTTGAGCCGGATGATCAACGCCGGGTAGCCGTTGACCTGTGTCGGGTGCAGTGTCGCCGCGGCGCCGATCGTATTCCAGTACGCGGCGAACAGCCGAGCCACTCGCTCGGCCCCGACGATGGGGCGCGGGAGGGCCTGTTTGATTCCGCCGCCGTCGTTGAGGGCGACGACATCGGGCGCGAGGATTTCGAGCAGACCCTGTAGATCGCCGGTTTCGACCGCGCATTGAAAGGCGGCGAGCGCGTCGCGGGTCTGGGCCGAGGAGATGACTCCACGGGGTCGGCGCGCGGCGACGTGTGCTCGTGCGCGGTGGGCGATCTGGCGGACCGCGGCGGGAGTTTTGTCGACTGCTTCGGCGATTTCGTCGTAGGCCAGGTCGAATACCTCGCGCAGTACGAACACCGCGCGCTCGGTCGGCGCGAGCGTCTCGAGCACGAGCAGCATTGCCATCGAGACGCTGTCGGCCAGTTCGACATCGTCGGCCACGTCGGGAGCGGTGAGCAGCGGCTCGGGCAGCCAAGGGCCGACATAGGACTCTTTGCGCCGGTCGAGGGTGCGCAGCCGGTCGAGTGCCTTGCGGGTGGTGATCCGGACCAGGTAGGCGCGCTGATCCTGCACCGTGGTCAGTTCGACATCGGCCCACCGCAGCCAGGTTTCCTGCAGGACGTCTTCGGCGTCGGCGGCCGAACCGAGCATTTCGTAGGCGACCGTGAACAGGAGCTTGCGGTGGGCGAGGAACGCTTCGGTGGCGGGGTCCAGGCGGTCGACCTCGCCCGCGTCACTCATAGCTCTCGACTGTGCCATACACACGAGACGCCGGAGCTGCCCACTTTGTGACACCCACCATCAGTGACACACGTCACGCAGGCGCGGACGTCACAGGACCACGGCCACGAGCGTCTTGTGTTCGTCCAGTTACCGAGACAGGAGGCTGACATGCAGGTCGTCGTAGTTGGCAGCGGATATTCGGGCACGCTCGTAGCGAACCGGGTGGCCAGGAAAGTCAAGGATGCCGAGGTCACGGTGATCAACCCGCGCCCGGACTTCGTGGAGCGGGTTCGGCTGCACCAGCAGATCGCGGGAATATACTCGGCGGCAACACCTCTCGCGGAGGTACTGCGGGAAGGGATCACGGCACGGGTAGGCACCGTCGACAAGATCGGTGACAGCACCGTCGCCCTCGCCGACGGCGAGCGGATCGACTTCGATTACGCCTTCTTGGCCGTCGGCAGTACGGTGTCGCCCATCCCCGGAACCGTACCGGTGGGCACGTGGGAAGGTGCGCAGCAGGCTCGCGCGGCGCTGGCGGGGCTCACCTCGGGTGACCGTGTCACCGTTATCGGGGGTGGTCCGACCGGCATCGAGACCGCCGCCGAAATCGCCGAGGCCAGACCCGATCTGCGAGTGCGGCTGATCGGTTCCTCGGTGGGCGGCGGCCTTTCGGGCGGAGCTTATCGGCGAGTACGCGCCGGGCTGGAGCGACTGACCGTCGAGATCATCGATGATGAGGTGGCCGAAGTCGGTTCGGGCGCAGCGGATGTCGTGCGGCTGCGGTCGGGTCGGGAGATGGCTACGGACCTGACCCTGTGGGCGATCGTGTCGGGCGTGCCCGACCTCGCGGCGCGCAGCGGTCTCCAGGTCGACGCGCGCGGACGTGCGGTCGTCGACGAGTTCCTGCGCAGCGTCAGCGACCAGCGGATCTTCGCTGTCGGTGACTGCGCTGCCGTGCCCGGAGCACGTTTCGCCTGCTACACCGCCCTTCCGCAGGCCATTCATGCGGCCGACAACTTCGCGCGCCTACTCGCGGGCCGCAGGCCCAAACCGCATTCCTTCCCGTACTTCAGCCGCGGCCTCTCGCTGGGCAGGAAGGACGCGGTAGCTCAGTTCACGCACACCGACGACACGATCCGGCGCGCTTACCTCGCCGGGCGCACCGCGGTCGCCCTCAAGGAAATGGCCACCCACAGCGCGTTCTCGTCTGCCCGCGCGGGCGTATCCAGTTTCTGATCGACAGGAGAATCGAATATGAAGATCGGCATCATCATCGGCAGCACCCGTCCCGGCCGCATCGGCGACCGCGTGGCCCGATGGGTCCAGGAGCAGGCAGTCGAACATGCAAGCGACAGCGCGGATTTCGAGCTCGTGGACCTGCAGGACTACCAGCTGCCATTGCTCGACGAGCCCGTGCCGGCGGGCCGGGCGCCGGGCCAACAGCCGCACACCCGGCGATGGTCCGAGTGCATCGACGCCTGTGATGCCTTCATCTTCGTGACGCCCGAGTACAACACCGCCCCGCCCGCCTCCCTGACCAACGCCATCAATTTCCTGCACAGGGAATGGGGCGGCAAGCCGATCGCCTACGTCGGTTACGGCATCTACGGCGCGGTGATGGCGGTGCAGAAGTTGCGCGCGCAGGCGGGTGTGCTGCGGATGGCCGACATCGGGCCGCAGGTGGCGCTGACGCTGCGCGAGGACTTCGTGAATTTCGCCGACTTCCAACCGCGTGAGCTGCACGTTGCGGCGGTACACGGGCTGGTCGATGAGTTGCTGGCGTGGGCGCGGGCGCTGGCTCCGCTGCGCACGGCTTCGGTGTCGTAAAGGCGAATCTTCATGCGTATCACAGTCTTCGGAGCAAACGGTCCCACCGGCCGACTGCTCACCGGCCAGGCACTCGCCGCCGGACATGAGGTCGCCGCGGTCACCCGGCAGCCGGATTCTTTTCCGCTGCACCATGATCGGCTCGAGATAGTCGGTGCAGATGTGCTCGATCCGGGTGCCGTCGACACCGCCGTGGCAGGGCAGGATGCGGTGCTGTCGACGCTCGGGGTGCCCGCGGGGAAGGAACCGATCAGCACCTATTCGCGTGGTGTGGCCAATATCGTCGCCGCGATGGACCGGCATCGGGTGCGTCGGCTCGCCGTGGTCAGCTCGAGCGGGGTCGACCCGCATCCGTACTCCGACGGCGGGTTCCTGTTCAACCGCGTACTACTGCCATATGTGACGCGGGTGGCGGCTAAGACCCTGTACGACGACATGCGGCGAATGGAATCCCTGATCCGGTCCACCGATCTGGACTGGACGATCGTGCGCCCGAGCGGGCTCTACCACCTGCCGTCGGTCACCGACTACACCATTGTCGAGGGCCACGCCGACGGCAGATTCACCGCCCGCGCGGACCTGGCCGCGAGCATGCTCGCCCTCCTGGACGACCACCGCTACGTCCACACCACCATCGGCGTCATCACCACGGCCGACAACCCCACCTTGCTCGAGTGGATTCGTCGCGAAGCACTCGCCAAGAGCTGAACGCCAAGGTTCGGCGTCGACACCGTCTGCTGCGACGCCGAACCCGTCGAACGTTGACGCCTACTCGGCGCTGTCTGTCGAATGGTCCCCGTTGTCCTCAGCTGCGGCGCAACCATTGTTCGTGCTGTCTGGTTCCGGGTCGCAAATCGTCGGTCGGTACTCCTCTTGTCGACGGGTCCACGCCGCAGCGGTGGCGTGGACGGCGACATGTTTGCTCCATTCCCACATAACCAGTCCCCCTGAGAATCGAAATCACTTGCGCACACGGGGTTTACAGACTTCCCGCCCCCGCTGATGCGTCGTGATCACGATCTGAGCACGTTCCTTCTCGATCGAGAAGCCGCACCGGCCCGCCCCCTGAACTGCCTGGTCCACTGGCCGGACAAGAATTCCGGACCGGACCCGGGGATTCCGGACCGGCACGCAAAGATCAGCTGACCTGGGACTACGATCGCAGGACAGTCATCACACGCGGACAACGCCCAGGCAGGAGTCCCATGTGTCACTTGTTCGGTTTGTCGGCCGCACCCCGGCGCGTGCGGGCCACGTTCTGGTTACTGGATGCGCCGGACAGTCTGTCGATACAGAGCAGACGTGAACCCGACGGCGTCGGCCTCGGCACCTTCACCGCCGACGAGGCCCCGCTGGTGGAGAAACAACCGATCGCCGCGTACCAGGACGTCCAATTCGCCCGGGAGGCGCGCGAACGAGAATCGATGACGTTCGTCGCGCACATCCGTTACGCCACCACGGGCGGCTTGCAACCCATCAACACCCACCCGTTCGAACAACGTGGCCGCCTGTTCGCACACAACGGTGTGCTGCACGGCCTCGACGAACTGGACTCCGAACTCGGCGACTACCTCGACCTGGTACACGGCGACACCGATTCCGAACGATTCTTCGCCCTGATCACCAAGCGCACCGATCAGCACGACGGCGACGTCACCGCCGGTATCACCGACGCGGTCAGGTGGATCGCGGACCGACTCCCCGTCTACGCCCTCAACCTGGTACTCACCACGGCAACAGACCTGTGGGCGCTCCGATACCCCGACACACACGGCCTTTTCGTCCTCGAACGCGAGCCAGGTGGTCCACAGGGCGACCGGCACCTGGACCAAGCCGGACGAGCCGGAATCCGGACCCGAAGCGGCCACCTGCGCGAATTCCCCGCGGTCGTGGTGGCCAGCGAACGCACCGACGAGGACCCACGCTGGCGAGCACTCGCACCAGGCGAACTACTCCACGTCGACGACCACCTGCGCGTCCGATCGACCACCGTCCTGGATTCGGCACCGCGCCACCCACTCTCGCTCGCACAACTCGACACCCGCGCGGCGGCGGCACAGTCGGGTCGGTGACCAACCTCCCGACCCGAGCCCGCTACCGCGATAGATGTCCTACCCCAGTGCAAGACTCGGGACGTGAGATGGGCGGTGGCGGAAACGGGCGACGGAGGTGCAACTCTGTGTCCGCTCGATCAGGATGGTCGGCCCGCCGGACCAGTTGTGCGCGAGCCCTCGCTCGCGGAGGCGGTGCGCGCACGGCCCGAGGTCGAGCGGTGGGTTTGGCGATCCACGGCCGAGATCTACCGACCTTTGCTGGCGGCGGGCGTGCGGGTCGAGCGGTGCTACGACGTGCAGGCCGCGGAGGCGCTGCTCATCGGCCATGAGGAGGGCCAGTCGGGCCAGGCCCGCTCGCTGGCGGCGGCCTGGGCGCGACTGAACAACCTGCCCGTCCCGCCGGACGCGCCCGCGCGTGCCGCCGAGACCCAGCCGTCGCTGTTCGAATCCGGCCCGGTACCGCTGCCACCCGGCACGGACGAATTCGACGCACTGCTGAAGGTCTACGCGGGCCAGCTGGCTCGTACGGCGAAGACCGAACATCCGGAACGTATGCGGCTGCTCCTTGCTGCCGAATCGGCGGCCATGCTGGTTGCCACGGAGATGTCCCGTTCCGGGATCCCCTGGCGCGCCGACGTGCACCGTGAGCTGCTGGACAAGCTGCTGGGTGAGCGCTTTCCCGGCGGACTGGAGCCGCGCCGGATGGCGGAGTTGGCCGACGAGGTGTCGCGGGCCTTCGGGGAAGGTGTGCGGGTCCGGCCAGACCTGGCCAACGACATCATCAGAGCCTTCGGCCGCGTCGGGATCTTGTTGTCCTCCACCCGAAAATGGGAACTCCAGCAGATCGATCACCCCGCCGTAGCGCCACTACTGGCCTACAAATCGCTGTACCGCCTGTACACCGCGCACGGCTGGTCATGGCTCGAGCAGTGGGTACACGGCGGCCGCTTTCGTCCCGAATACCTGCCCGGTGGAACGGTTTCCGGCCGCTGGACCACCAACGGCGGCGGCGCCCTGCAGATCCCGAAGGTGATCCGTCAGGCGATACGCGCGGACCCGGGCTGGCGTCTGGTGGTCGCCGACGCCGACCAAATGGAGCCGCGGGTCCTCGCCGCGATCTCCCGCGACCCGGGATTGATGGAGGTGGCCGGTCGCGGTGAAGACCTGTACGCCGGTGTCTTCGGCGGCGACCGCGCCCAGGCCAAAATCGCCCTGCTGGGCGCCATTTACGGCCAGACATCCGGCGATGCCCTCACCCACATGGCCGAACTGCGCCGACGTTATCCGGCCGCGGTGGCGTATGTCGACGACGCGGCTCGCGCCGGTGAAGAAGGCCGGTTGGTGCGCACTTGGCTCGGCCGCACTTGCCCGCCGGCCTCCGTCGCATCGCCTGAGACGGACGGGTATGGCAGCACCTCCGCGACGCGCGCTCGCGGACGCTTCACCCGAAACTTCGTGGTGCAGGGCAGCGCCGCCGACTGGGCCCTGCTGGTGCTGGCGGGCGTGCGTCATGCGATGACGCACGCCGGGCTGCGAGCCGAGCTCGTCTTCTTCCAGCACGACGAGGTAATCGTGCACTGCCCGGCCGAGGAGGCCACGACTGTCGCCGAAATGATCGCGGCCGCGGCCGAGACCGCAGGCCGGATCGCCTTCGGGCCGACACCGGTGCGGTTCCCGTTCACGACCGCGGTGGTGCAGTGCTACTGGGACGCCAAGTGAGGTTCCCACGCGAACCCGTCCGGATCGGTGAAGGCTCCGGCACCGCCCCTGATGACGATCCGATGCGACCCGGTTCCCTCCTGCGGCACACCAGCATCCTTGGCGGCGGCACGGCGCCCGTAGAGCGCCAGCTTGATCGAGGACGCCGGGGTTTCGAACTCGACGTACTTGCTACCGAAGCTCTTCGCAACGGCAAGGCCGTGATCGACGTAGAACTGCTTGGTCGCCTTGACGTCGTCGACCCCGAGGAGAACCACGAAATCGTCGATCTCGCGGGTGGCCGGACCGGTGTCCTTCTTCGACGACGTCGCGATTTTCCAGATCGCCCCGTCCGGCGCCTGGACGACGCCGCCGTAGCCCCAGAAGCTCTTCTTGGCGGGCTTCAGCGTCGTCGCGCCCGCGGCGACAGCGGTGCCGATGAGGCTGTCGACGGTACTCGGCTGCGACACCACGAGCGAGAGGATGAAGCCACGGAAGCCGGTCGTCGGCGCATCCGAGGTGCGGACGTGCAGCTTGTCGCCGAGACCGAACGCGGCGGTGTAGAAGGCCTCTGCGGCCGCAGCGTCGGGCACCTCGAGGATGACGGATTCGATAGCGGCTTGGTTAATGGTGATGTTCATGGCACTAACGCTATTTTCTACCCGGCGACCAGCGCTTCTCGATTCCTGATCGCTTCGGTCGCGGCTGAATCAGCCCGTCGACGCGAGCCACCGGCGACCTCAGTCGATATCGAAGACGAACGAATACCCAATCTCCGGACAGCCATTCGAACCGGCGCGCGCCACTGCCCACCGGCTCAGCGCCGGGCGAGTAGACCCAGCCTCGGACAGTGGAACCCACGAAACCGTCGGCGTCATAGAAGTAGACCCGCCATCGGACTCGCGATGAACCGAACTGATATCGGTCCCACCGAGACTCAGACCTTGACGGGTGTTCGGCGCATCCTCGCGCAGCATCCCGACCGCGACTTCTTCCATTTCCGGACGTACGGCACCGAAGCTCGCGGGCCGAAATATCAACCCCGCCAACAGCCCCGCGACCACAACCACCGGCACCGCGGCGACTTTCCAGGACCACCGGCGCTCTCGACCGAGCAGATACAGCGTCCTGACCGCCCACCCCAGCGGGGAAACGCCCAGCAGAATCCCGCCGATCACCAGGACGACAAGCCGATCGGGACCGGTCAGGTCCGTGACGAACCGCCCGGCGTCTAGGGTCTGAGCGTATGAGTTGCCGCCTGTCTGAACTGATCGTCAAATGCACCGACCCCGTTGCCCTGTCCCGTTTCTGGTGCGCGGTGCTGGACTATGTCGAGCTGAGCAGGGAGGAGCCGGAGGACGGCATCGAGATCGGACCGCCGTCCGGATTCGGTGGGGCCGCACCGACGCTGGTGTTCAGCCGGGTCGCGGAGCCGAAGACCGCGAAGCTCCGGCTGCACTTCGACGTGAACCCGGTCGACCGCGACCAGGACGCCGAACTGGAGCGGCTGCTGTCGCTCGGTGCGCAGCCGGCCGACGTCGAGCAGACCGGTGACGAGCCATGGCACGTGCTGCAGGATCCGGAGGGCAACGAGTTCTGCCTACTGCGTCAGCGATTGCCGGAGCTGTAATTCGCGAATAACCGAGCGCCCCATAGCGGGCGAACGCTGGGCACCCCCAAATCTGCCCAGCATTCTTGATTCGTCCATCGCCAGCGGCGATCGAGTTACCCTGAATTGATGCGTTGGTTCCGTCGGTACGTCCTGGCCGCGCTCGCCGCCGCGGCGTCGACCTTGCTGCTGTGCACGAACTCCTCGGCCGTCCCGCCGATCCGGTCGAACGCGCTACCGGTACTGGACTCGGATTTCCTGTGGGGTGTCGCGTCATCCGGTTTCCAGTCCGAAGGCCATGCGCCCGATAGCAATTGGACGCGTTACATCGCGGGCTCCGGCGCCGACGAACTGCGCGATTCGGTCGACTTCTACGACCGGTACGCCTCCGACATCGACCTTGCGGCCGAGCTGGGTGTGAAAGTGTTCCGGATCGGGATCGAATGGGCTCGCGTGCAGCCCGCGCCGGGCGCCTGGGATGCAGGCGCGTTCGGTTTCTACGACGCGGTGATCGCAAAGATCGTGGCTGCCGGGATGCGACCGATGATCACCCTGGATCACTGGGTCTATCCCGGCTGGGCCGCCGACCGCGGCGGCTGGCGCAATCCGGGCATGGTCGAGGATTGGCTGGCCAATATGCGCACGGTCGTCGACCACTACGCATCCCGAAATCCGTTGTGGGTCACCGTGAACGAACCGGTCGCCTACATCGTGCACGAGACCAGCCGGGGCGCGGCGAGCGGGCCCGAGATGCTCGACCGCCTCGCGCGGGCCCACAACGCCATCTACGACTACATCCACCAGGTCCAGCCCGGCGCTCAGGTGACCAGCAATGTCGGCTACGTGGCCGGCTCGGAAGCGCAGGTCAACGGCGAGTTCGTCGATCGCGTCGCCAACCGGCTCGACTACGTGGGCGTCGATTACTACTTCGCCTACGATCCGGTGCAGTCGCTGCTGAGTTCCATCACCAGGGCCATCGGGTCGGCCATGCCGCAGCTGCCCGGACAGCGCATCTGGGAACTGCCGGTGCGCACCGAGGGCATCTACTATGCGCTGCAATACTATTCGCGCCGCTTTCCAGGCAAGCCGTTGTACATCGTCGAGAACGGCATGCCCACCGAAAACGGTATCCCCCGCGGCGACGGCTACACCCGCAGCGATCACCTTCGTGACACCGTCTATTGGATCCAGCGCGCCAAGGCCGACGGCATGAATGTCATCGGCTACAACTACTGGAGCCTGACCGACAACTACGAATGGGGCAGCTACACACCACGATTCGGCCTCTACACCGTCGACGTGCGCACCGACCCGACCCTCACCCGCCGCCCCACCGATGGCGTCGGCACCTACACCCAGATCATCGCCACCGGCGGTCTCCCCGCCGACTACCGCCCCACCCGCGGCCCATCGATCTGCGTGCTCGTCGACCCACCGGCCAGCTGCCTGAGCCCGGTCGCAAACCCCTAGCGTGCGCATTCGACTTCGCCTGCCGCCTGACCTACGACCGGCACGGTCTGATCCTCGACTATCCAGGCATCGCCACGCGAGTCCAATGAGACCGGAGTGGGAGGTTGCGGCCGAAGTCCTACCCACGCTCTCGAATCCGTTGTACACACCACAACGGCTTCGATTACATTGGCACGCTTTAAGTTCTGCATTCCCGCGCTGTTATTGGCCGAAGGCGTCGAACACCGCCTCTGCGCGATCTCGCGTCTCGTACATGCGCCAGCCGGTCTCGGCGATTCGGTCCGGATCGAGCGTATGTCCTTCTACGGCACCGTATTTCGCCGGATCAGCGGTGACCATGGCATGGATGTCGCCGCGTTCGACCAAGCCGCCGATGGTGAGCGTTCCCGCGTATAGACCGCGGTCGGCGAGCGCGGCGTTGAGGGTGAGTGCGTAGTTGCGCAGCGCCGCGGCGGCCAAAGCCAACTGACCCAGCATCGGCATGGGCCGCACACTGGACAACCCGCCCGCGAAAACCAGCCCGCCGGTACCGCGTTCGAGCATGCCTGGCAGCACGGCGCCGACGACGTGCACCGCTGGCCATACCCAATCGAATGCCGATCGCGCGATCGCGACATCGATCTCCGCGATCGGGACCGGCAGCTGCGTCGGGCCGGGGCCGTAATAGACGAACTCGACATCCCCGCTTGCGCTGATCACATCCAGGACCTCGGTCAGTCGATCCGGATCGGTGACATCGGCTGTGTGGGCGGTGGCGTCGATGCCCTGCGCGGCGAGATCAGCCAGATACGCACCGTGCCGGGCGTCGCTGCGCGAGATCAGCGCGACCCGGAATCCTTCCCGACCCCATCGACTGGCCATGGACATACCCAATCCCGGCCCGACACCGACGATTACGGCCGTGCGTGCGTTGTTCGCCATCTCTACCTCCAAATATTGAGGGGTGCCTCACCTTCAAGGAGAGGCTAGCACCAGAGTGAGGGGGCCCTCAAGTTTGTATGATGGTCGTCGTGACTCGACCGATGCGCCGCGACGCGGCCCGCAACCGCGACCGGTTGCTACAGGAAGCCGCCGGCGTGTTCACCGAACAAGGACTGTCCGGATCGCTGGAAGAGATCGCACGGCGGGCCGGAGTCAGCATCGGCACGCTCTACAACCACTTCCCGACGCGCGACGCCCTCATCGACGCACTGCTGCCGCCTCGCCTCGCCGCCGTGGACGAACTCGCCGAACAGGCGGCGGCTGAGCAGGATTCGTGGGCCGCACTCACCGGTTTCGTCGAAAATCTGCTGACGCGACTCGCCGCCGACCGCGGGCTGCTCGAAGCATTCACCGGCGATCACCCCGCCGCCGCACAACTCGCCCAGGCCTGCGCGCGTGGGATGACACATCTGTCGACGGTGCTCGACCGCGCTCGCCGCGACGGGACACTACGCGCCGACGCCACCGACGACGACGTGGTGAAGCTTGTCTGGGCGCTGTCGCTTCTCGGCGACAACGCCGGCGAATCGGCATGGCAGCGATCCCTGCGGTTCGTGCTCGACGGTCTCCGCGCTAGCCGACGCGCACCACTGCATCGGCCCGGTCAGGAGTCGCCGGATGTTTCCACGGCTATTTCGCCACCCAGTTCATAGCCACCGGTCAGCCGCAGACCGTCACCACTCCAAAACCGTCCGGGGTCATACCAATTCGGGCTTCGGTCTTGCGACAACAGCCCCATCGACTGATAGGTCGCGGCAACGATCTCCGCGCAATACGCGCTTTCCAACTCCTGGACGACCGTTCGGCGCGACCGGGGTCGCGGAAGGCGTGCTCGACCACGTAACCAGCGTCCGGCGAGACCCGCAGTGGAAGGAAAAGGGGTTCCGTCGAATCGGGCGATAGTGCGTAGCAAGCTGTCTTCCATGTCTTTGGTTGCCGGACGGTTCAATTGGCGCAACCAGGCCTGCTGACCGTAGCGGTGCGTCCAAACCAGTACCGCATCACGCAGGTTGTGCAACTGGACGCCGCGGTGTGCGACTCCCGACCACATGTCGGGCAGTGATCGACCGAGCTCCGCATGCCAGATCAACGCGGGCAGATCATCGAGCACGACCGACATTCCCACATGGTTCACCGGACTGTTCGTCGTCATCCGAATCGCACGATCGGCCGCCGAATGCCCACGGAACAACCAGATATCGCCAGTTCTGGTGAGCTCGAGCGCCCGATCGAGACTGATGCTCGTCCCCGTCATGGAAGTAGCCTATGCGGTATGAGGTGGTGGAAGGCAGTGGGATTGGCAGGTGCGGCCGGTGTGGTCGCCACCGGCGTGGTGATCGTGCGCGCTGAGCGCCGCCGCCGCGCCTACACCCCGGACCAGGTCCGCGAACAGCTGCACGTGCGATTCGCGCAGGCGACATCGGCCGAGTCGACCACCGAACCCGCCACTCCCCTAGCTCGGAACACCCCCGGTATCCGCAGCCGCATCCGCCGCCTGTTCCACCGCTGACTCGCGGATCGAAAGCGTGTCGTTCAACCACGAACAGGCAGAATCAGGTCATGCCGCACCGTTCGATGCCCGCTCCGGACCAGGCCGGTTATTCGGTCCGCACGGCGGCCGAGCGGCTCGGGACCCCGACTGCGACACTGCGTAGGGCGTGCCGCTATAGGCGTGGAAAAGAATTTTCGGCGGCGCGTCGATCTTCGGCATTCCCCGTTCGACTCACGGGTGAGAGGGTCCGAGAGGGACCCGGATACCCGAGGAGAAACAACCATGAAGTACATGCTGATCTGGCGCGCCACCGACGAGGCCTACGCGGGGATGGAGAATTTCGACTTCGACAAGATGCTCGAGACCGTGGGGCGGTACAACGAGGAGATGATCCGGGCGGGCGTGCTGGTCGCCGCGGAGGGTCTCGACGATGCCGCCGATGGCGTGGTCGTCGACTATTCCTCCGAGACGCCCGTAGTCACCGACGGACCGTACGGCGAAACCAAGGAGCTGTTCGGCGGGTTCTACATTCTCAACGTGGCATCCAAGGAGGAGGCCGTGGAGTGGGCCAAGCGGTCGCCGCTAACCGGTCCCGGCTTCAAAACCGAGATCCGCCGGGTCACCACGATCGATGAGTTCCCGCAGGACAACGAGTGGATCCAGAAGGAGCGCAAGTGGCGGGAAGCGACCGGTCAGCTCTGAGCGAATCGAATGGCTGAGCACACCGGCCGCGCGGCCGTCGCCGCCATCTGGCGGATCGAGTCGGCGCGGATCGTCGGTGCACTCGCGCGATACACCGGCGATTTCGCGCTGGCCGAGGATCTCGCCCAAGAGGCGCTGGCCGAGGCACTGGTGACGTGGCCACGTGACGGCGCGCCCCGCAATCCCGCGGGGTGGTTGCTCACCGTCGGCCGGCGGCGCGCGATCGACGCGTTCCGTCGGCGCTCCGCCCTCGACGACAGATATGCCGCCCTCGCCCGTGATCTGGGCGAGGGCGGTGTGCTCACCGGGCGCGAACCCGACCGCGAGGCCGAGGACATGCTCTGGGATCCGGATCGCATCGATGACGACGTACTCGCATTGATTTTCATCTCCTGCCACCCTGTGCTGTCACGGGAGGCGAGGCTGGCGCTCACCCTACGGGTGGTCGGCGGTCTGACCAGCGATGAAATCGCCAAGGCGTGCCTCGTACCGACTGCCACCGTCCAGGCCAGGATCACCCGCGCGAAGAAGACCTTGGCGGCGGCGCGGGTGCCGTTCGAGGTGCCGTCGGCACAAGAACGGGCCGAGCGACTCGGCTCGGTGCTCAACGTGATCTATCTGATCTTCACCGAAGGCTCGACGGCCAGCTCCGGTGACGAGCTGATCCGATTCGAGCTGGCGGGCGAGGCACAGCGTCTCGCGCGGGTGCTTGCCCGGTTGGTGCCGAACGAGCCCGAGGTCTACGGTCTGCTCGCGCTGCTCGAACTGACCGCGGCGCGCTTCCCCGCCCGTACCGGACCGGACGGCGAGCCAGTGTTGTTGGAGCAGCAGGACCGTCGCCGCTGGGACCGTGCCGCGATCCGCCGGGGACGGGCCGCCCTGGTCCGCGCGGAGCAGGTCGGCCGCGGCCTCGGCGCCTACGGCTTGCAGGCGGCGATCGCCGAATGTCATGCCGTCGCAGCCTCGGTCGAGACGACGAACTGGGAGCGCATCGTGCTCATTTACGAGGCGCTCGGCAGACTGGCCCCGTCGCCGGTGGTGGATCTCAACCGGGCGGTGGCAGTCTCCATGGCCCAGGGACCGGCTGCGGCGCTGCCGATTGTTGACACGTTGGCGGCGGCTGGCGCGCTTGCGAATTCGCATCTCCTGTCGAGCGTTCGCGGTGAGCTACTCACCCGGCTGGGACGCACCGATGAGGCGCGCACCGAACTGGAGCGCGCGGCAAAGCTGTGCGGCAATGAGCGCGAGCGAACGGTGCTGCGGCGCAAGCTCGCTGAGCTCGGCTGACGGTGAACACTGCCTGGGTGGTACAGCCGGGTGAATCAGCTTCGCGGATGCGGACGCCGGGGTGGTGTTCTCGGACGGCGGCAGGGTTGCCGGAAGTCGTCAGAGGGCCTCAGGCCAGCCGTGCCCGGTGCGGGCAATATGCAATTCCCGGGCGGTCGGGGGATCAGCGTGGTCGCCATGGCGGCCGAGGACGATACCGGCCAGCAGATGTCCGGAGCGCAGTGCGGCGGCCAAGTCTTCGCCGCGGCGGCGGGCGGCGAGATATCCGGCCGCGAAAGCATCACCCGCGCCGGTAGGTTCGATGATATCGACGGCGGGTGGCAGTACGTCGACGCGATCGCTGTCGTGGAAGACCGTGGCGTGAGCGGGACCGTCCTTCACCACCAGTTCGGTGACCGTGGGTAGCAGGGCACGCACGTCCTGCGCGTCGGTGACCTGCCACAGGGCCGCAGCCTCATCGAGACCGGTGAATACGATATCGGCCCGGCGGGCCAGGTCGAGCAGGATCGGGGCGGCGGCCTCGGCGTGCCACAGCGCCGGGCGGAAGTTGATATCGAATGAAACGGTGAATTGTTTTAGGGCGAACAAGGATTCGACCAGATCCCGACATTCCGTGGACAGTGCCGGGGTGATGCCGGTGAGGTGCAGATGATCGACATCGACAAGCGCCTCGGCGGGCAGTGCACCAAGTGCAGCCCCCGCAGAACCACGTCGGTAGTAGCGGGCCGATCCGGTCGGATCTTTGAGGTAGAGGCCGGTCGGGCGTTCCGGATCGGTATCGACCCAGCGGGTGTCGACCCGGGCGGTATGCAGTGCGGTGAGAATGCGCAGGCCGAACGGATCGGCGCCGATGCGTCCGGCGAAGCGAGCGCGTAGACCGAGCTGCGCAAGCCCGACAGCCACATTGGCCTCGGCGCCGCCGACCGCGACGAGTAGCTGATCGGCTGCCTGCAGGTCGGTCCCCGCGGGTGGAGTGAGCGCGATCAGCGGTTCGCCGACGCACAGGACGACTCCGTTCATCGGATCTGCCCGCGTTCGATGGCCTGCAAGGCAGCGGCGACGGCGTGCAGCGCGAGCCCCTGCCCCCAGGGTTGGGCACGGTCGTCCCTGATCACGCTGTATCCGAATGGTATGAGCTGCAATACGGTTCCGGCGCTGACCCGGGTCAGCGTACCGGCCGCGTCGACGTAACCGAGCGCACCCGCCACCGCCCGCCATCCGGCCCGCACGATCTTCGCGGGGCAGTCCGGCAGGACCGCCGCGGCGCGCAGCATGGCGGCGCCGATGCCCGCGGCGGCGGATGTTTCCAGGATGCCCGCGTTTTCGGGTTGATCATCGACCAGGACGCTCCACACACCGTGTTCGGGTTGCCGGTCGCTCAGCGCGCACAGTTGCCGGGTCAGCGATTCGGAAATCCGCTGTACCTGAACCGGATCGGTCGCTACCCGCGCGCGGGCAGCGAGTTCGAGAAACTCCACCGCGCTGAGCGCGCACCATGCGTTGGCGCGGCCCCAGAAGTTCCAGATCGTTTGTCCCGCATGTGATCCGTGCGCGAACAGACCGGTAACCGGATCTTGCAGAATCTCGGCATGGGCGATGAGCTGATCGCCGAAGCGGGCGACAGGACCGGGGTCACGGTGGTATTCGCCGAGATGGCCGAGGAAGACTCCGGCCATGAAGGTGGTATCGGCCCACACCCCGCCCGGCCAGTGCTCCAGCGCCCCGTTGGGAGCCTTGGTGGCGGAGGGGGATTCGCGAAGCCACCGGCCGAGTTCGGCGGCCGATGCCGCGAGGTCCGGAAATTCGGCAGCGGCGAGCAGCGCGGCGGTGCCGGGGGCGAGATTGTTGACGTGGGTCACGGAGATGCCGGATTCGTGGTGGCGACGCAGCCAGTCGACGACATCGGCCGGTATCGGCAGTTTGCGCGCCTGGGCGAAGCGGATCATGCCCAGCAGGCAGATACCCTCACCCCAGAACCACGATGGCAGGCCGAGTCGCCAAGTGCGAGTGGTCAATCGCTCACCGATATCGGTGAGCGCGGCCGGGGACAGATCGGTCAGGGGCGGCAGCGGGGGCGCCGCCTGTCGCGCGGAGGTCAGGTCATCGGCGGACATCGTCGACTCCCGTTGTGCCGCTGACTGGTTCGATGCGGCGACCGGCGGCGAGATCGAGGACCAGTCGATGTCCGTGCCAACTGGCCTCCAGCCGACCCGCGTCGAAAGGGACGCGTACGGCCGGGTTGTCCAAATGGGGTGGGTCGGCCGGGCGACCATCCACCAAATCAACTGCCGGGGAACCATTTACGGTGAATGCGCCCGGCCACGACAGTGCGAGGACTCGACCGTCGCGGGCGCGCCAGGCTATCGAGTCCTCGGTGAAATCCGGCTCGGCGAGCGCGGATACGAAACGGTCGAACGATCCGTCGGTGGCGGCCCGCCCCACGGTGGCGACATAGGCGCGGCCGGACCCGATCGGCGACCAGGTCTGCGCCGCCTCGTCACCGGTTGTGCGGGAACGGAATCCGCCCGCCGTGGCGACCGCGACATATCCGTCACCGACGCGTCCGGCCAGCCACGACCCGTTGGCGGTCCACTCGTCCAGGTACGGAGTGGGAAACCACAGATGGGTCGAGCCGAACCAGTCGGATTCAGGAATCCGATGCAGGACGAGCACGGTGTCGCGATGTTGATGTGCCCGCGGCAGTATGCGCTGCCCCGCCCAAGCGTTGGGGCGGGCCGAAGACGAGGTGCTGTCGGCCGCCGGGTGGGTCGCGAACACCTGCACCTCCGGTCCGAGGGTCGCGCCCCAGATATGTTCCTGGAGCCCCGGCAGCCCGCTGCGGTAGTCCTGAACGCTGGACAGCATCGCATCCGGCGTGCGCCACACCCGCAGATCCGATCGGTACGGCCGGTCCAGCAGGTCGTGGTGCAGTCGGTATGCACCGCGGTAGATCTGTCTGCCGTCCCATTCCTCGGGTAGCTCGGTCGCGACGGCGCGAATGAGTTCGGGCAGACGGTAGTTGGTCGCGGTTGCGAGCGCCGTTGCGGGCAGCACCGCGGCATTCAACGAGCCCGCACCCCACAGGGTCCACATGATCGGGGCGGTCTCCTCGAACCGCGACGACCGCAGCGTCGGCACATAGGATCGGCCGTGCGCCGCGCCGTGCACGCCGCGCCACGAGTTGCACGCGAGGGTTAACAGAGCCTTGTCCAACAGGGCCTCCGCCAGTTGGCGCAGCCGGTGATCGTCGGCGAACTCGATCCAGGAGACCAGGGCGAGCGAGTCGATCGCGAGATAGGCGTTGGAATCGAATTCACTGAAACCGCCCGCGAGTTTGCGCCGCATCCATTCCGCCGCGAGCTGTCCACCGTGCTCGGCGTGCGCGCGGCCGGTCCAACCGGTATTGGCGTACAACTCATCCGGAAACAGTTCGCCGACAAGGGTTTCGGCGGTGTGCCAGACGAACTGGTGGTTCTCGGTGAAGTAGCACATGGCGTCCAGACCGGGCTGGTCGATCCAGTATTTGAAGCCGAGCAGCGCGGCGCGGACCCGGTCGCGTTGCGCCGGTGACCACGCGTCGTCGCCGAGTCGCCGCCACAGGTGCACCAGCCCGACAGCCTCGAAATCAGCGCAATCCGACCGTGATTCGATCATCTGCAGCGCGGGCGCGAGGTCGTCGTCGGACAGCTTCGCGGCCGGGTCGATAGTGTGCCGCGCCAGGGCACGGGCCACCCCTGGAACACCACGTGCGACGTGGCGCAGCAGTTCGGCCCGCCAAATCGCAGGATCAGCGGTGGGATCCGAGCGATGCACTGCAGGTACGCGTGCCGCGCGCAACTGTCGAACAACCGGCGCGGCCGGATCATCGACGCGCACGGTCAGCACGCTCTCGCCGGTGCCGAGCATGGAGGCCGTGGCATCGGCCGCCTCCATCGATGCCTCGCTCGGCGCGCCGGGCAGGGCGAACCGGGCCGTGCCATCGGTGAGCAGTACCTCCTGCGCGGCGTTTCCGTCGGCGGAGACCAGATAGCGCGCACCGACCGGGCCGGTCAGCGTCACCGTGCCGTCGATGCTTGCCCACGGCTTCAGGCCCACCGCATCGAGCATCGATTCCGCCGCCGCCGATCGGTATTCGTCCGCACCGGGGACGGGGATCACGACGCGGACCGGCAAGCCCGATACACGCAGCCCGGCGATGTGCCGGCACTCGCGAAACGCCACCTGCCAGGTGACCAGGTGCACCGCGGTCAAGCCGGAGCGCAACCGCGTCCGAAGCTGTGTCCGGTGCGGCTCCATATAGGTGAAATCAGTTGCCTGTAAGGCCAATTCGCCGTTGATGAAAATCGCGATCGGACCGGTGCATGCGACCTCCAAGATCCGGAACTCGGCCTGATCCACCTCGAGCACCGTCGCGGCGATCGCCTGCCGATACTCCGGTGTAAAACAGAACTCGCTCCAGTCGAGTAGTCCGTCCGCGCCGGTGTGCCTGCGTTGCCAACCGGCCTGCCGCGTATCGCCCGGTGCCGGTTCCCACGAAAACTGCCCGCCCTCTAGCACTTCCGGCAGCGGTTGCGTGAGCGTCAACGGATGACGCTGGTAGAGACGCTGCTTCAGCGGTGCCACATCGGGGCCGTTGGTCAACACCCAGCGACCGTCCGCACCCCATGGACTGCCGTCCGAGTCCAGTACCTCGTGCAGGTCCTCGCACGGCAACGAAAACGCCGGTGTGCTGAGCCAATCCCGCACATAACCGTGCCGATCGAGGGCATGCACCGATCGGTCGCTCGCGGCGACCTCTGGGATGACGTTCACCTGATAGCTCCCCTGACAAGGCCGGAGATGATCTGCCGCTGCAGGATCAGGAAGACCACGATCACCGGAATGATCGAAACCACCGAGACGGCGAGGATCTGATTGAACGGAATCGCCTGCTGCCCGGCGAAGCGCGCGATCGCCACCGGCAGCGTCTGTTTCGATTCGTCCTGCGCCACGATCAGCGGCCACAGAAAATCATTCCAGCGCCAGATGATCGAGAAGATGGCCAGCACCGCCAGCGCGGGACGACACAGCGGCAGCACGATCCGCCAGAAGATCGCGAACTCACCCGCACCATCGATACGAGCCGCCTCGATGGTTTCGTCGGGCAGCGTCAACATGTACTGGCGCAACAGGAATACCCCCGTCGGCGTGGCCGCGGGTGGAATGATCAGTCCCAGTAGCGAATTGGTCATCCCCAGCGAGGACACCACCTGATAGACCGGGAGCAGGATCACCTGCAGCGGAATCATGATGGTGGACAAGGTGATCAGGAACAGCAGATCACGCCCACGGAAGTTGTACTTGGCCAGCGCATAGGCGGCCATCGCATTGATCAGCAGCGTGAGCAGCGTCGCCGACACGGTGACGATCATGCTGTTGAGCAGATACCGCGGGAAGTCGAATGCGGTCAGACCGGTGCTGTAGTTGTCGAAGGTGACATCGTGCGGATACAGCGTCGGCGGCTGCGCGGCCAGTTCGGCCTGACCTTTGAACGAGGACAGCCCGGCCCAGATCAACGGCGCGACCATAATGATCGCGCCGACCGTGAGCACCGTCGTGCGCACGATGGCAGCGACCGGCGGCGTGCGCCCCGTGGTCGAGGTCCACGTCCCGGCGCGCGGCGCGGCAGTGGCGAGCGCGCTCATATCGCCTCCCGGCGCCGACCGACCAGATAGTTCATGAACGTCACCGCGAAGACCACCAGGAACAGGATCACCGCCGCCGCACTGGCCAACCCGTAGCTGATCGGCGCGTGAAATCCGTTGGTGTAGATGTACTGAACGATGAGCGTCGTCGCTCCCACCGGACCGCCGCCGGTCAGCGTGTAGATGAAGTCGAAGGCCTGGAATCCGGCGATGGTCGACAGCGTGACCACCACCATCGTCGTCGGCCGCACCAGCGGCAGAGTGATGTTCTTGATCAGCTGCCAGCTGTTCGCGCCGTCGATGGTGGCGGCCTCGTAGATCGAATCATCGATGGACTGCAGGCCCGACAGCATGATCATGGTGTAGAAGCCGAGGTGGATCCAGACGCCGACGGTGACTACCGACACCAGTGACAGGTGCGGATCGACCAGCCAGCCGGGATGGCCGAAGCCGAGCGCACTGATCACCGAATTCACCAGTCCGGTCTGCCGTTGCAGCGCGGCATTCCAGATCAGTCCGACCACCACCGGCGAGACCACGATCGGCAGGAAGTACGCCGCTCTCAATGCACCCCGCCCCCGCCGCTGCTTGTTCAGTAGCAGGGCAAGTGCCGTCGCGAGGACCGTGCTCACGATCACGAACGACACGACGAACACCACCGTCTGCCGCGCTACGTCCCAGAATTCGGAGCTGTCGGCAATCCGCCGGTAGTTGTCGGTCCCGACGGCGTGGAAAGTCCGGCCGTTATTGCTGTCGTAGAAACTGAGATTGAAGCCGTTGAGCGCGGGCCAGATCGTGAACAGCCCGAAGATCACCATATTGGGCAGCACGAACAGATAGGGCGCCACCTTGCGCCGATTGATCCGGCGCTTGCCTGCGATCATTTCGAGGCCTTGATGATGTCGGCGATCTGGGTGCGCAGATTCCGCACGCACTCGGCGACACTTTCCTGTCCGGCGACGACCTTGCCGAACTCCTTGATCAATGCGTTGGCCGCACCGGTGAAGGCGGGGCTGGCGGCCGCGGTGAAATCCACCGCCGGAGTGGCACCTATCTGGCCGATGAAGGTGTTCATATCCGCGTCATGGGAGGGGTATTGCACCCCGGACACCACCAGATCCTTGCGGGTCGGCAGCCAGAAGGCGGTCTTATCGATCTCGCGCTGGTTCTCCGCACGGTTCATCCACTGGACGAACGCGGCGCCCAACGTGGGCTCCTTACTGCGGGCGAAGGCCACCATCACCTTCATGCCCGGAAATCCGCCGCATTCGGCCGCGCACGGGTTGGGCACGGCGGCCCAGGAGAACGGCGCCGATTTCGCGAATGCCCCGACCTGCCAGGGCCCGGACAGATACACCGGCGCCTGCCCGGCCAGGAACGCGTCGTTGCCGCCCTTGTAGTTGGTGCCCGCGCCGAGCCAGAAATCCTTGGACATCTTGCCCGACTGCAGTAGGTCGTTCACCATGCCGAGCGCCTGCTCCGCCTTGGCCTGATCGAGTCCGACCTGACCGTCCGCGCCGATCAGGGTGGTGCCGTACTGGCTGAGCACGGTGCTCAGCCGGTTGCCCGATACGTCCATGGTGAGCGCGTACGGCATGCCGTTGGCGGCGGCCACCTTTGTCGCGTCCTCGACGAATTGCGCCCAGGTGCGCTTCGTCATCGAATTCGGCACCGGCACACCGGCTTTTGCGAAGGCGTCGGCATTGACGAAGGGGCCGTTGATGGTCTGGTCGCTGGGTACGGCGTACAGGTGTCCGGCATCGTCGCGGCTGACCGCCACTGCGCCGTCGGTGAATTCGTCGACGTAGGACTTGCCGAAGTAGTTGGTGAAGTCGAGCAGTTCCCCCTGGTACAGGTGCCAGTCCTGCACCCGGGCGACCTCGGGTGCGGTATTCGACGCGATGCGCGCCTGCAATGCGGTGTTCAGCTGCGCGAACGGCACCACCTGTAGGTCGACGGTGGCGCCGGTGTCCTTCTCGAAGCCGGCGATGGCCGCCTTGGTCGCGTCCAGATCGGGTCCGTCGGTGAAGTACACGTAGGTCAGGTGTTTGCCCTTGAAGGCGGTGAAATCCACTGACACCGGGCCCGCCGGGGCGTTCGACTCCTGTTCCCCGGGTGCGCAAGCGGCGGTCAACGCAAACAACCCAGCCGCAATCGATCCGATTATCCGTGCCTTCATTCGCATGCAACCGCTCCTTGCTCGCGGGGTGCGGCGCCCTTGCCGCGGCCTTGCCTGGTACGGCATACTCCTCCAGCTTTCTATGTGAGGGAAAGCACTTTCTGTCAGACGGGAAACCAGAGGTGAGCTCGATGACCGATGTCCGTTACGCCACCAGTCCAGGGGAAATGGCAAGGCTCGCACCGGAAGAACTACGCGAACGATTTCTCGTCACTGATCTCTTCGCGCCTGGCGAGGTCCGGTTCACGCTGTCGCATCACGACCGGCTACTGATCGGCGGTGCGGTGCCGGACGGCGCCGAGCTCGCACTCACACCACCGCCGGAACTGCGCGCCGAAAACCTTTGCGACCGACGCGAACTGGGCATTGTCTGCCTGGACGGCGTCGGCTCGGTGACCACCGACGGCACGAAGCATTCGGTGTCCGCCGAGGACATCGTCTACGTCGGTCAGGGCACCGCAAGCGTGAGCGTGGCGGGCGACGCGGTCTTCTACATCGTCTCCGCCCCCGCGCATCTTGCGCACCCGACCACCTTGATCACCCGCGACGACGCCGAATCCGTGCGAATCGGCGAAGCACACAAGGCGAGCGAGCGAACACTGCGCAAATATGTGCACGAGGACGGGGCGCGTTCCTGTGAACTGGCGCTCGGCATCACCACGCTGGAGCCGGGCAGCGTATGGAACACCATGCCCTGTCACACGCACGACCGGCGCACCGAGATCTATCTCTACTTCGGTCTCGATCCGGCCGAACGCGTCGTGCACCTGTGCGGCGAACCGGCCCGCACGCGCAGCATCATCGTCGCCGACCGGCAGGCGGTGATCAGTCCGCCCTGGTCGGTGCATACCGGCGCGGGCACCGCCCCCTACCGGTTCGTGTGGTCGACGGCAGGTGAGAACCTCGCCTACAACGATATGGATCTCGTACCGACGCAGGCACTTTCGTGACGGGACCGTTCCGGCTGGACGGGCAGCGCGCCCTCGTCACCGGCGCGCGCACCGGCATCGGGCGGGCGGCCGCGCTCGCGCTGGCCGCGGCGGGCGCGGATCTCGTGCTGTGGGGACGCGACCGGGCGGGCCTGGCACCGGTGGCCGCCGAGGTCGAGGCGCTGGGTCGCGCCTGCGTCACCGTGGGGGCGGACCTCACCGACTCCGCGGCGGTCGAGGCCGTCGCGAGTTCCCTTGCCGCCGAATACCGTATCGATCTGCTGGTGAACAATGCCGGAATCATCAGCCGCGGCCCGGCGGTCCAGGTGTCGCTTCCCGAGTGGCGGCGGGTGCTCGACGTCAACCTCGATGCGGCGTTTGTACTGGCGCGCTGCGTCGGTGCGACCATGGTCGAGCGCGGTACGGGCCGGATCGTCAATATCGCCTCGCTGCTGTCGTTTCAGGGCGGCATCAATGTCGCCGCGTACACCGCCAGCAAACATGCCGTTGCGGGGCTGACCAAGGCACTGGCCACGGAATGGGCCGGTCTCGGCGTCGGAGTCAACGCCGTCGCCCCGGGGTATGTCGCGACAGCCAACACCGCCGCACTGCGGGCCGATCCAGCACGCAATCGCGCTGTCACCGAACGTATTCCGGTCGGGCGGTGGGCCGAGGCCGAGGATATCGCGGGCGCGATCGTCTTCCTCTGCACGCCCGCAGCGGCCTATGTGCACGGGCACATTCTGGTGGTGGACGGGGGATGGATGGCCCGGTGAACCATGTCGCGAACTCCCCGCCGAGCGCGGTCGCCAAGGTGGTGCTCGTACTCGAGGCACTGCCGACCTGTCGCGGGATCAGTGAAATAAGCAGGGCCACTGGGCTTTCCACCTCGACGGTGCACCGGATTCTGCAAGAGCTGGCCGCCTCGGCTGGGTCCGGGTCGACTCGGATCACCGATATCTGCCCGGTGTGCGGCTGCTGTCGCTGGCGGGGCAGTCGGCCGGCGTGACGCAGCTGGTGCGGCCGATTCTCCAGCGGCTCTGCGCGGCTACCGGGCACACCGTGCACTTCGCGCTGCGCTCCGGCGACGAGGCGGTCTATGTCGACAAACTGGAAGGCGACCGTGCGTATGCGATGCGCTCCCGTGTCGGTTTGTCGATTCCGTTGCACTGCACGGCAATCGGCAAGGCGATCCTGTCCGGTCTGTCCCGGGCGGAGTTGCAAGAGGTGCTGGCGCGCATTCCGCTGACCGCCATGACACCGCGCACGATCATCAATCCCGACCTGCTGATCGCCCACCTAGCTGCCGTGGCCGAGCGAGGGTACGCCGTCGACGACGAGGAAAACGAGGCGCACACCCGCTGTCTCGGCGCCCCCGTGCTCGACCATCACGGTGTGCCGGTCGGCGGAATCAGCGTGTCGGCCCTGGCCTTCGACCTCGATCGCGCGAAGGTGCGCGCCTGCGCGCCACTGCTGATCACCGCCGCCCGCGACGCCTCGCATGCACTCGGCCTGCCCAATTCGGCGCCGCCCGCCTCGGTACCGCGCAAACGCCGCCGATAGCGGTGGATTCCATGCGGAACCGAGTCGCCTGGACTGCCGATGTTTCTGCATTTTTGCAGACGGTACCTGCAACTTTCCCTCTTGCCCGAACACAAACGGGACATCGATACTCGCCAGGCGAGTCTTGTGCGGTGCGTCACATGCACCGGGCAACCTCGTGCGGAGAGAAAGATGAGGAACGACAGGATGACGTCCGCCGATACAGAAACCAGCCCCGACAAGGTTGAAGCAACCAGCTCCGAGAAGGGCCTTGCGCGAGTTGCGCAGTCGCTCGCCAGGTGGACGGAGAAGTGGTTCCCGGACGCCTACGTCGTCGCGCTGGCGGGCGTATTCATCGTGGCCGTCGCCGCATTGGCCAACGGCTCGTCGCCGCGAACAGTCGCGAACGCGTTCGGCGACGGCTTCTGGGATCTGACCGCTTTCACCCTGCAGATGGCGATGGTGGTGCTCACCGGATACGTCATCGCCACCTCCCCACCTGTCGCCCGGCTCATCGACCGACTGGCCACGTTGCCGCAAACCGCCAGCAGCGCAGTGAGTTTCGTTGCGTTCCTCTCGATGTCGATATCGTTTCTGAACTGGGGACTCAGCCTGGTCTTCGGCGGTCTGCTGGCCCGCGCGATCGCCCGTCGGGCCGATCTACGCGTGGACTATCGCGCGCTGGGCGCGGCGGCATTCATGGGGTTGGGTGCGGTGTGGGCGCTGGGCATTTCCTCCTCGGCCGCGCAGTTGCAGGCCACCGCCACCTCGCTGCCTCCGGCCCTGTTGAAAATCACCGGTGTCCTCGACTTCGGACACACGATCTTCACCTGGCAGTCCCTGCTCATGTGCGCCGTCATCATGGCGCTCACGGTGCTGATCGCGCACTTCTCCGCGCCGAAGGATGCAGCGATCAAGACCGCCCAGGACTTGGACGTCGATCTGGATGACCAGCCCGCGGAAGTGGCTGCACGCTCACGTCCCGGGGAATGGCTCGAGTACAGCCGCATCCTGCCGATCCTGGCCGCAGTGTTGACGTTGGGCTGGTTGATCTCCCAGCTCACCAGCAAACCGGTGCTGACCGTGGTCAGCAGCCTGAACGGTTATCTGCTCGTCTTCCTCATGCTGGGCTTGGTGCTGCACGGGACCCCGCGCAAGTTCTTGCAGGCCATCTCCCTCGCCGTACCCGCGACGGCCGGAATTCTCGTCCAGTTCCCGCTGTACGCCGCCATGGCCGCGATCCTCACCAAAGCCAAGGGCCGGGGCGGCCTCACCATCTCCGAACACCTCGCGCACTTCTTCACGAGTATCGGCGGCGGCGGAAGCTTTGCCATCGTCATCGCCCTCTACACCGTGGTACTCGGCGTCTTCGTCCCGTCCGGCGGTGGAAAATGGCTGGTCGAAGCCCCTTACGTGATGCAGGCATCAACTGATGTCCACATGAACCTCGGCTGGACGGTACAGATCTACAACGTGGCCGAGGCGCTGCCGAACCTCATCAACCCGTTCTTCATGCTGCCGCTGCTGGCAGTGCTCAAACTGCGGGCGCGCGACCTCGTCGGATTCACGTTCCTGCAGTTCCTGTTCCACCTGCCGGTGGTTCTGCTTCTCGTATGGCTGCTCGGCATGACCTTCGAATACGTGCCCCCGATCCTGCCCGCCACCCCGTGACCTCGGCCGGTCCAGCGGACCTTTCCCGGACATCGGCGTATTCGATTGCTCCTTAGGCGATCTCACGGCCTCCGACCCCGACGAGCCACTCTCTATCGGGCGAGAAAGTGCCAGCCGAGCCATGCCCATACGAGCACAGCGACAATCCTCGCCACCCGATTGCGCGTGAGGTACGCGATCGTTTCCCCCAAGGGCGCGACCAGATCCCGGCGCATATGCGTGGCCACGACCACGCCGAGCGCGACCACCAGCACCACCACGAACCCGACGATGACGATCACCCGATCGCTCATTTCGAAACCAGCCACCAGCCGGCAGCCAGCCACACCAACCATCCGGCCAACCGCAGCGGCAACTGCTCGAGCGCCGGATCCAGCAGCGTCGACAAGGTCGGGTGCAGGTGGCTCGCTCGCGTCCAATCCGGTTGCTGCACAAAGGCATACACTTCCCACACCGACGCGACGACCACCAGCGTCGACCAAACGGCCACTCCGCGCCGCAGCCGGACGGTGCGTGGAATCTGCTCGGGTCTCGTGCGGAACGCCAACACCGACACCACGACCACCGGCATCAGCACCAGCACGGTTGCCTGCCAACTGAACGGCCGGGTCGCGGCCCCACCCGCCGCCAGCACAACACCGACGACCAGCAGCAGCATCCGCCGCCGAAATGATCGCGCCGATTCCCCTGTCACCTGGGCAGAATAAGCCCCTGAGCACCGAATTCGGGCGTTCGATGCCACCGACGCTGCCGCTGGTCGCTGGCATACACAGCACCGACAAGCGAATCCACCGCGGTGCGTGGCAGCATCCGCACCGCCATCACCGACCACCTGGCGCCGGATTCGGGCTGTCGGTCGATGCCGATCCCGCCGCGGTCGTTCAACTCCTCGCCGGCGAATAGTCAGCAGCGACGCCGCGGGCGGCTGATCTCACATACGACGGCGCGGTTCGAGTCCCGCATCACGTGCTGCCAGCACGGCCTGCGCTCGATCACGCAATTGCAGTTTGGCGAAGATATGTCGCACGTGGGTCTTCACGGTCGCCATGCTGATGAACAGTTCCTCGGCTATCTCGGTGTTGGTCCGTCCGGCGCCGATCAGCGCGAGAATCTCGGACTCGCGACCGCTGAGATCGCCGAAGCCCGGCGGCAATTGCGCCGGCGCGGGCGGGCGGGCCGAGAAGTGATCCATCATTCGGGCAAGGACCACCGGCGACACCACCGGTTCGCCCGCGGCAGCGCGGCCGACCGCGTCGATAAGACCGCCTGCGGTGACATCTTTGAGCAGAAATCCGCATGCGCCCGCGCGCAAGGCGTCGACCACATGCTTGTCGTGGTCGAACGTGGTCAATGCGAGCACCCGAATATCCGCGCCGAGTGCGACAATCCGACGCGTCGCTTCGACCCCGTGGACGCCGGGCATCCGCAGATCCATCAACACGACATCCGGCTGCAATGCGGTCGCCGCCGCAACCGCTGCGGCGCCATCGGCTGCCTCACCGACCACTTCCACGCCGCCCAGTTCGAGAATCGTGCGCAATCCCTGGCGCACGAGATCCTGGTCATCGACCACCAGCACGCGGGTCATCGCACACCCGCATCGAACGGGATAGTCACCGTGACATCGAACCGGCCACGTTCGGCTCGCGAAGCGAAGGTACCGCCCAGCAACTCCGCCCGGTGCCTCATGCCGGTCAATCCCCGGCCCGGGCGCGGCTCAACGTTGCGCGTCATCCGGTTCGTCGAGCGCAGCGCGACTCGATCCGGCAGCCAGTCGACGGCGATATCGACCTGTTCGCCCGGCGCGTGCCTGCCCGCGTTGGTGAGACATTCGCGCACAATGCGATTCACCGCGAAGACCGCGTTCCTGCACTCGGGCGGCGGCGTGCCGGTGAGGGTGAGACTGTTCGCGATCCCGACCGATCCGGCGTTGTCGGCCAGCTGCACCAGATCCGAATCATCCTGCACGCCTGCGTCATTCAGCGGGGCGAGCACGTTCAGGACTTGACGGATCTGCGCCAGCGTGTGGTGCGCGGTCGAGCGGATCGCCTCCACCGGCACGACCGCCTTGGCGGGTGCGATCTTCAGCGCCGACGCCGCGGCCTCCGCCTGGATCGCGATGAGAGTGAGTTCGTGGCCGACCACATCGTGCAGCTCCCGCGCGATACGGGCACGTTCGGCGGCGACGGCGGCCTCCTCGGCGCGCTCGCGTTCGTACCGCAACTCCTGGGTCAGCGCGCTGATCTGCGCGTTCTGTCGCCGCTGAAACGCGACCAACCGGCCAGCCACCACCGGGGCGACGACGGCGAGCACCCCGCCGATGGCCGCTACCGGCTGCTCGGGGCCGAGCAGTGTGCCGACGACCGCGGCCAGCGCCGCCCATGCGGTGACCGCCGGCACGGCGATACCCCGGCGGCCCCAGGACCCCAAGGCATAGAACTGCAGCACCACCGCCACGAATCCCGGCACTGGGAAACCGTCGAGCGGGATCAGCCAGGTCAGCGACGAAACCAGCGCGGACGCAATCGGATACGTCCGACGCCAGGCCAGCGGGAGCATCGACCCGACCACATACACCTCGCCGATACCGCGGCCCGCGATGGGAAAGATCGCGGTCTGCACCAGCCCGGCCACGACGAATACGGCCGCCAGCACCGCATCCGACGGCGTAGTGCGCAATCGTTCGGCCAGTCTCACCGACCGAGCGTAAGTGAGGAAGGAACACGGCGTCGTCATCCCACGGGGTGAGCGTGCGACCAGCCCATACGCCGAGCCCCGTCCCGCCCGCGGGTCGATGTGTGCCCCGGGTGGCGATTCCTACTCTTCGGTTGTCCGGATCTGTCGAGCGCAAGAGGGAAAGCCCAATGGACGCAATACCTCTCGATCCAGGAGCGACGCTCTCCGAGCCCCAGCGCATCGGTGCCCGCTTCGGACTGGCGTTCACCGCATCCCAGCTGACGGTCATGGCGGCAATGGCGGTTTTCGTGCTGCCCCGAGCCGGCGCACCCGGCGCTGCCCCACTCGAACGCGGCGCGAACGTGCTGGACGCCCAGCTGCTCTATCGGCTCGGCAACTTCGCCCTCATTACCTCGGGAATGCTGTTGCTCGGATTTCTCGGCGTGGTGCACACGCGTCTGCGCGAAACCGATGGATCGGGAGCGCTGGCGACCGTCGCGGTCGCGTCCGGCACGCTGCTGGCGCTGATCTGGCCGCTGGCAGGCATGCTGCACGACGTCGCTATCGACGCCGCCGAAGCAAGTGCAGACCCGAGGATTCTCGCCGGATGGGACTCCGTCGCGCCCTTCGGTCTAGCGCTGTCGGCGATGCCGCGACTGCTGTTCGTCGGCGCGATCGTGCTGTGTCTGCGCCGCACCCGTGCGCGCGGCGCGCAATGGCTGCGCCGCGGCGGCACCGCAGTGCTCTCGCTGAGCCTGGCGGGCAGCGCCACACTCGTCCACTCCGCACTGTTCCCGGTGTTGGCCGTGAGCACGCTCGCCTTCCAACTGTGGGTCGGTGCCGTCGCATGGCACTGGCTGCACACCGAGTCCCCCGTTGATCCCTACCTCGAGGAGAAACCAATGCACCACAACACCGCTCAGATCGATTTGCCGGGCCAGGCCTGTATCGCTGACCGAGACAGCCGCAGTCCTCCATCAACACCTCGATGCGCTCGGACGCCTACTCGATAACCACATGGCCCACGAGGAGCGCGACGCACTCCCCATCGTGCGACGGCTCCTGACCCCGGAGTCGTACGGGCAGATCGAGCGCGCAATCGGCCGGTCATACCCGCTGCGCCTGGTCTTCACCCTCGTGCCGTGGGGCTTCCACGGGCTCCCTGGCCCCGCGGCCGAAAAACTGTCGGCGAACGTGAAACCGCCGCAGCGACTTATGCTGCGCCTCAACCGCCCCCGCTTCGAACGCCTCCACACAGCCGCGTTCCGGTATCCAATGGGCACGTAGCCCGGCCATGGAATGCCTTGCCTGCGTTGCGATCTGCGCCGAGAATGAATCGAACGGCGGGCGGAGGAAAGCTTATGAACGTGGATTTCGGTGCACATCCACTGTTCTCTTGGTACGTGGTGCTTCTGCTGGTGAGCGGGATCGTCCTGCTGCTGCTGGCCGTCCCGCGGTCTCTGGACCGCTGGTGGCGCCTGGCCGATGCAGCTTGCGGCAGCTTGTGTGCCGGGTACGGGATCTATCTCGCGTTCTTTTACCACACCGGCACCTACCTGGTGATTCTGAAGTTGTTCGTATTGCCCGCCATGCTGGTCGTCATATCGGTCTCGGATTTGCTCGGCAAAAGATCAAGAAACAGGTGATCCGGCCGAGACGGACGTTCGGCGCCATCAACCAGCCCGCCGGCTGAGCATCGATGAAACCATGCAGTCTGTAGTCCACTCACCCTGAGGAGAACCATGCTCGCAGTAACCGCCGATGTGACCGTCAAGGACGGGTCCGGCCCCGAGTTCGAGTCCGTCGTCGCCGACCTGGTCGCCCAGGTACGGGCCAACGAACCCGGCAATCACGCCTACCAGTTGGTCCGCTCCCAGGCCGATCCCAACAATTACCGGTTCTTCGAAATCTATTCCGACAAGGAGGCTTTGGACGCCCACTCCCGCTCGGACCACTTCCGCGCCGCCGGTAAGCTCATGGCGCCACTTCTGGCCGCGCCCCCGAAGCTCGAGTTCTTCGACACCCTCTGAACCCCACCCTCTGCGGACCCCGAACCGTCCGCAGCGGGTAATCCAGCTCGCCGCCCGTACATCCGCCGAATGAATGCTTCGGCGGCCGGGATGGACGCAGTGGCTCAGTGGGGAGCAGATACCAAGTGGTCGCGGTGGTTCGAACGCAGCACCTGATCGTCAGCGGAGCTCGATGGGGCCGCGGATCTGGCGTGCCGCCGCAGTGGCCCAACCGAGGTGGTAGTGGCCGCCCTCGTCCAGGAACTTCGCACGTAGTTCGTACCAGCGCAGACCCGGGTGCCGGTGGTGCACGCCGTGCAGGTTGAAGCTCAGCGCGAAACGCTCCAGCGATCGAAGCGTACGCAGGTTCATCGCCTCCAGCGGTGCGTCGAGTTCGGTGCCGTAGTGATAAGCGTTGTCCGACAGGGAGATAACCAACGCACGCCCGCCCAATGCCGCCAACAGCATCCAGCCGTCCGCACCGTAGGCAGCAAACGCGGCGGCGTAGAGCACAACGATCGCAGCCGCATCGACCCGGAACCGACCCAGCACCCTGGCCTGCGCGATACGTTCGAAAAGCAGTCCCGCAACGGAGTCCGGTGCGTCCATCAGCCGACCGAGGCGACGCAGCACCGAGGCAGGCAGCACGACCAGCAGCACCGCCGCGACCTCGAGCAGGTACAGACCACCGAACAGCCGCAGGTAATACCCAGGCGCGGCCTTCAGCCAACTCGATGTCGCGGGGTCGTAGATCTCGGTGCGCTCCCGTGTCCTGCTGTACCGGTGATGCAGCAGATGGCCGGCCTTGAGCATCGCAAACGGCGAACCGTACAGCACTCCGAGCACACGCCCACATGCGTCGTTGCCCGCACGCGCGCGAATCAGGCTGCCGTGAATGGCCTCATGGATCAGCGACCAGAACGGTGTCGTCGACAAAACCATGACCACCAGCGTCCAGCCCCACATCGCGCCGCGTGGCAGCAGCACCAGCGGCAGCAAGAACATCTGGAACAACCCGAGACCAACGGCGATGCCGATCAACCAACCATTGATGGCCCAAGCCGGTCGAACCGGTCCCCGGGACCCGCGAATCCTGTCACGGGTACGCACCTCGGTCATATGCTGCCCTCGTTCACATCGAGCCTGCCACGGCTCATCGTGCCACCCCCGACAAGAATCGCCCGAGGTCGAAATATGCTGCCGACCAGGAACACTCGATCTTTTCATCGAATGTCCGGACACAGTTCACCTTGCGCGGCAGCGGCAGCATGCTTCGGGTTGGCCGGTGCAGTCATCCGCAGCCAAGCTTCGGGATGTCGGTCGAACAGCCGACAGTCCGATGCGACCCCGTGCCATACACCGGTCATCTCGGGAAAAGTCTCGAACAATTATGCGAGCTGCTTCGACACTTACGGTGAATTCATCTGCTACGAGACCGTGGTGCTTTACGACAACCGAAATTGTTGTCATGGGTTCTCGGGGCTACTCGGTCCCGGATTCTTGATCGGCGTTCTATTAGCTGGATCCGTGCCGAGCTCTGACTGAAATAGCTCATCGACGCTTCTCGTCATCTGGTCTGTTTCTTCGCCTTGTTCGGCTTCTTCTTTGTCTTCGGCTTGTCGTGGTCGGGCTCCCACTCGAAGCCCGCGAGGTTCTGCTCGCAGTGCCAATTTTCGACTACAACATCGTCTTGGTCTCGTTCGCACCAGCGTTCCGTCTTGCCGCACGCGGTGACGCCGAGTCCGGCGGCTACTGCGATCGCCAAGGTGATCACAGTGGCGCGGAAGCGGGTGTTATGCATTGAGGTTTCTCCGATTTCGGTGCTTACGTGCAACTGCCAATCCTCGCCGGTGCTCTCGGCGACCGCCGGCCAAGCCGGAGCGGTCGCGGCGGTGCGGAATCCATTGGTAGATCGACGGTTTGGGCACCAATCCTCGCCAGTCTGCCTTGCGGGAACCTTAACGATTGGTAACTGAGTACCGGGGCGCACGGGCAGCCCGGCCGCGGCCCCTGCCTGCCGTGATCGCCCACGTGCTGCGCTACAGAGTCCGCCGCATCGGACGAGCCACATGGCTTGCCGCCCGACATCTCGTCACCGTGATCGCATCCATGATGATGCTGCGGCCGTAAGCGACAGCGAGCATTTGACTTCGCCCTGGCGTCATCGAACGTCTCCGGCCAGCGAGAGACACGGCTGCCCGAGACACGGCTTATCCAAGCCGCCGGTACCCCAAAAACAGCTCCAAAGTTGTCGCCCGAAGGCACTACTGCGCTAGTCGCCGCAGCCTTGGCACGCTACGACGCCTGGGAAATCGACAAAGACACCGCACGCTACGAGCTCGAGACACAAGGGTGTGCTGGCGGTTCCACGACGCGCAGACGATCAACGGCAGGCGTGCTCGCACTCGCGAACCGCGACTTCGAGTTCGCGATGCTGCCGTGGGCCGATACGGACGTGCATTCGACGCCTCGGCCCACAAATCACCGGGCCAGCAAGTCGGGCTTGGTCTGGTCGGGCGGCGGCTCGGGCTGGGTCGACTCCGGTGTCGGCTGTGGGTGCTGCTGCTCGAGTAGAGGCTCATCGGGCGAAGGCTCATGCGGCGGAGGCGGCTCGGGCAGTGAGTAGTCCAACCGGGTCACTGTGGCCGACGTAGCGCCGGCATTCGCGATCGCAGTTCCCCCGAGCATGAGCGCCAGTGGAACCGCTCCCGCCACGACAATCGAGACCATCTTCCGTCGACGTGGGCGGCGGGCCGTGTATGTGCTTGTGCCCATAGATATATCCCCTTCTTACGAAAAGAGAATTTGGACTCGAATATTTATGTCCGACAGCCACATCGACGACCTCGGATTATCTCCGAGCATAGGTCACAGTTTGCCGCATGTCCATGGCACATGTTCGATCCGTATGAATATTCCGGTCGATGAATCAGGTAATCCGCGACGCTGAATAAGACGGGCGATTACCGTGGCTTCGGATGCTCGCATCTCGTACTCCCACCGGACTTTGCGATCAGGTGACCAGCGACGACGTACGCGCTCACACAGGCCAACGGTGGCATACCTGTCAACCGAGAATCGGATCCCGCCCCGCGCCTCGGGACTCGCCTTTTTGGTCTACCCCGGCATCCGAAATTTCGATTCGCACGGGTTACCTGTTAATTGTTCGGACTATTTTTCGGTTCGCCGCCGGGCCGACCGTCGCCGGTAACCAAGGGACCGATCGGAAGAGCGTCAAATGGGCTCGATGACGCTCTTCCGCAGGTGCCCGTAGACCACCGAGGTGCGTACGTCCGCGAGCTCCTGCCGCACGGTCAGCTTGTCCAGGACTACCGCGTGTAGATGGTCGGTGTCGCGAACCGCCACATGGAGCAGGAAGTCCTCGGTGCCCGTGAGCACGAAGACTCCGATCACCTCGGGCATCCGCGCCACGAAGGCCTGGAACTGCTCGATGATCGCGCGCGTCGGCGGCCGTACCCGCACGGCGATGATGGCCTGCAGCCCCCGGCCGATCGACGGGAGGTCCACCTCGGCGTGAAATCCGAGCAGCACACCGCGCTCACGGAGCGAGCGCACCCGTTCCAGACACGTGGATGGGGCAATGCCCAACTCCTGTGCCAGATCCCGGTTGGTGCGCCGACCGTCTTGCTGCAGAAGCCGCAGCAATGCCGAATCTAGTTCGTCCATGTTCCGTCTCACTTGCAGAGGACCAAATTTAGTTCGGCCAGGCTGCCACATTCCCGGACTAATTGCTAGCTTCTCGCAGTAGCTCCGTCCATGATGCGCTCTCCACGATGCGGTCGGGCGGAGATGAAAAGTTCGGATGGGAAGGGGTATCAGGGGTGGACGAGCGCAGGACCAGGGCCTTGGCGGTCTGTTCCATCGTGGCGGCCGCACTGTTCTGGAGCAGTTCGTACGCGGTGACCAAGCAGGTGCTGGCGGACGTCGGGCCGTTGACCATCGGGGCCATCCGCTTCACGCTCGCCGCCGCACTGCTCGGGATCATGGTGCGCATCCGCCGCAACCCGGTCGCGCGGCCGGATGCCCGTCAGCGGCGCATGATCTACCTGAGCGGCGTGCTCGGCATCACGGTCTACTTCGTGCTGGAGAACATCGGCGTCGAACTGTCGACCGCCTCCGACGCTTCTCTGATCGTGGCCACCTACCCGCTGATGACCATGCTCGTGGAGCTGGCGGTCTTCCGGGCCGGTATGCCGCCGCTGCGGGTCGGCGGCGTGCTGCTCGCCACGGCGGGAGCCTTCCTGGTCGTGCGCAACGGGGCGGAAGTCGGCGGCAGCGGTCGCTGGTTCGGCGATGTCCTGCTGCTGCTCGGCGGGCTGGCGTGGGCCGGGTACAACGTGCTGGGCAAGTACGCGGGGCGCGGGCAGGACGCGGTGAATCTCACCTACTACCAGACCGTGGCGGGTGCCGCCGGCTTCCTGCTCGCCTCGCTCCTCGAGATCCGGGACTGGCGGGTACCGGACGCCACGACCTCAGCGCTGCTCGCCTATCTCGCCGTGGCATGTTCCGTCGGCGGGTTCCTTCTCTACAACTACGGTCTGCGCAGGATGACCTCGAGCGTCGCGGTCAACATCCTCAACCTGGTACCGGTTTTCGGTGTGCTCGGGGCGGTGGGGATCAACGGCGAGACGGTCCGGCTCGGACAAGTCTTCGGCGGCGTGATCATCGTCGCAGGTGTGGCAGTCGGTTTGATCGAGCGCCGAACGGCGGTCGAGAAAACCGCGGTTTCCGAGCCGACCCCGGTCGGCAGGTGCGCATGAAAGAGTCCGACGCGTTCGACGCACTGCGCACACTTGACGCCGCCAGCTCAACGTAATCATATGACGTATATGTCACATATGATGAAATGATCAGAAGATGTGATGGTCTACGATTCGACAGCGGTATTCATCCGACATTGCCCGAGGATGCCCAGGCAATGACAGCCGACGCACGGCTGCGACCGGGCAGTGATGTGCATCTGCGAATCTGGCTGGGCGGAATGGTCTTCGACTACGCGGCGACCATGGTCGCGGCACGCAATGTGATCCACGATTGGACACGAAAGCGTTGGTTCACAATCGAATTGATCCATTATGCGGTCGAGGAACGTCTGCTGCTACCACGGCTACCATGCGAACGATTGTTTCTCGGGCCATGACAGGCCCAGCACACAACACGTTGATCAGCCACCCATACCGTCGCCATCAAAGTCACTGAGCCGCAACAACCCGAAGCTCGTATCGTCGAACTCGTCTCGAAGCCGTTCTCCGTCGCCGTACTTCGAAGAAGCCGCCTCCATGTCGCTGATCGAAGCCATCGCGCCGAACGCGTGCCACCAATCGTCATGGTTGCGCTGCAACTGTCCACGCTGCACTCGGCCCTGGACAAGGACGCCGGACTTCGCTGTCGGGGCTGTACCGTTCGGAGCGGGAACCTCCGGCAGCGGTATCGCGGATGCCCTGACGACTCGCCGCGCGCGGCTCTGGCCGATCGCTGAATACCTCAACGGCACATACCGATCCGACGGGTGGACTCGAATGACCGCAGGACTTTTCGACATCGAAGGAAAGACCGCGCTGGTGACAGGCGGGTCCCGCGGCATCGGATTCATGATCGCGCGCGGCCTGCTCACCGCGGGCGCACAGGTGGTCATCGCCTCCCGCAAGAGTGCCGATATCACCGCGGCGGCGAGCGAATTGGCCGAGCACGGCGATTGCGTGGCGGTCACAGCCGACCTGTCCACCCCCGAGGGAGCGCACGCCCTGGCCGATGAGGTCGCCGCCCGGTTCGACAGGCTGGACATCCTGGTCAACAACGCCGGCGCCACCTGGGGCGCACCGCTGGACGAATTCCCGCCCGCCGCATGGGATCGAGTAATACACACCAATGTCGAAGGCGTCTTTCACCTCACCGTCGCCCTGCTGCCAGTACTGCGCGCCGCCGCCGAACCCGACGACCCGGCCCGCGTTGTCAATATCGGCTCGGTAGACGGCGTCCGCCCCTCCGATATGGACAACTACAGCTACACCGCAAGCAAAGCCGCCCTGCACATGCTCACCCGACACCTCGCCAAACGCCTTGCTGCCGAAGCGATCACCGTCAACGCCATCGCCCCCGGCCCATTCGAAAGCAAAATGACCGCCTTCATGCTCGACACCGACACCGCCCGCACACACATAGCCCAAACGGTCCCCCTCGGCCGCATCGGCAGGCCCGACGACATCGCCGGACTCGTCACCTTCCTGAGCTCCCGCGCAGGCAGCTACCTCACCGGCACCATCATCCCGCTCGACGGCGGAATCACGGGATGCGCCTAGATCCCCGTCGACAACATGGGAGCTGTTGACTCAGCACGCTGCCCGCGGCTCAGCAACCGGGTCATGCGAACTGCCGGTGCCCTGGACCAGCCGACCAAGGTCCCGATTTCAGCGGAAGCCGGTGAACGCCAGCACATCAGCCTTCGGTGTCGAGGTGATCGGCGCCCTTTCGGCAGCGCCGTCAGGGCACCTCGGCGTCCGATCATGTTGCACGGCAACCGATTCAGCGTCATCTTGATCGAGCACCGGATGCAGCGGGATGCAGACCCGGGGCCACGACGAGTTCGGCCAGACCGTGAGGTCGACGTTGTAGTGGGTGCGGCAGCGCCGGCATCCGAGTGAACATTCGGGGAGGCCTTCGGCGAGGCGATCCAATAGCTTCGCGATCGACGTGACTGTCCGGCTGGCGGAAATCCGAGACCACCGGTTATCGCCGTGGATTCCGGCGGCCGCTGCGCTGCTTCGCCAAAGCACCGCAGTGCCGGCACGCCCGTGAGTAGTAGGCAGGGGTCCCACGTTTGCACAGAATTAACAAGCAGGGCACATGACCGCGGCCGACAGCACCCCGCCGACCACTAAAATCAATGACGCGTCTACGACACGGACATCGGCGTCACCGCAAGAGCACAGCGGCTCGAACGGTTCTTGGCGCCCGCAGATACCAACAGACCATAAATGCGTCGCGGCACCATCACACCGCCCGTTGAGCCGAATCAGCCCGCCCGTTGAGCCGAATCAGCAGTCTGTCCTGAACCCAGCGACAACGCGGAGACCCCCATGTCCCACGCCGACCTGAAACCCGCCCGCCACCTGAACGTCCGCATCATGACACCAGGCCAAATCGCTTCCGACACATCCGCTGACCAGCCGACACCGTCGCAAAGAATTCCGCTGTCAGCCGACACCGGACCATCCCGACAACTCAGCTCGCTCGATGTTGTGCTGCTCGATGCCGAATCACCCACCATGCTGCTGCACGTCGGGTCGGTCACGCTACTGGAACCACCCACCGAAGGGAGCGCACTGGACGTCACGGTGCTGCGGCGGTTGATCGCGAGCCGACTACATCTGATCGCACCCCTGAGATGGCGATTGCGCACCGTCCCATTGGGTCTCGACCTCCCCTACTGGGAAGACAGCGACACCATCGACCTCGGATACCACGTACGCGACACACGCCTACCCGAAGGTTCGACCGATATGGCGCTGGCCGATCTCGCCGCCCGCCTACACGCCCAGCCCCTGGACCGAAATCGACCACTGTGGGAATGCCACCTGATCTCCGGATTGACCCAAGGCCGCCAAGCCATCTACACCAAAGTGCACCACGCCCTGATCGATGGCGTGTCTGGAGCCGAGGTCATGGCCGCGCTCTTCGATATCGTGCCCGAGTCCCAGCCCGTACCACCACCGCCCGACGGGCTCCGCTTGGGACGAACACCCAATCCCGCCGAAATACTCGGCCGCGGCATCGCACACACCATGACCCGCCAAGCCGATCGGATGCGTCTACCGCTGCGCCTGGGACCGACACTGTCGAACGCACTCACCGACCTGCCAAAAGCCAATCCCACACTGCCCGGCAACCACCCCAACGGCACCGACCGGTCCTTCGCCTTCGCCTCGCTATCACTCGACACCGTCAAACAGATCAAGAACAGCTTCGGCGGCACCGTCAACGACGTGGTAATGACATTGTGCACCACCGCATTTCGCCGCTGGCTCCACGACCACGACACACCAGCCGACGACCCCGCCGTGGCCGCGATCCCGGTATCGGTGCGCACCCAGGAGCAACTCGGCACCGCGGGCAACCAATTCTCCATCATGCTGTGCGAACTCCCCATCGGCGAACCCGACCCACAACACCGCATGAAACTCACCCACGCCGCAATGCTGGCCGCCAAAGACCGCTTCCACACCACCCCACCGACCCTGCTGCACTACGCCACCGCGGCCCTACCCCAGATCCTGCACGGCCTCGCCACCCGCCTACTCCTACGCGTCGCCGCCCCCGCGCTCCCCCTGGCCAACATGATCGTCTCCAACGTGCCCGGACCGCAGATACCGTTGTACGCCGCAGGAATTCGAGTGGCCGGGACCTACCCCATCTCCGTACTCACCGACCTCTCGGGCCCGCTCAACATCACCGTCATGTCCTACAACGGCCACCTCGACTTCGGCATCCTCGCCTGCACCGACACCATCCCCGACGTCTGGAACATAGCCACCTACCTACAAGACGCACTCGACGAACTAGCCCTCTAGCCCCACCCCAGGCATCCGCTCGAGCCGAACCCAGTGCTGACGCAACCATCGACAATCAGGATCCTGCCAACGAATTCGGACGCCGGCACGATGGGCTTCTCACCCCACCTCGGCACAAGAGGTACCTTCCGCACGACCGCTCACATTCCGGCGCCTCCGCCCAAACGGTTCGGCGACGAACTCCGCATCACGTGAAATGCTCACGAGTTCAGGTGTCCGAGCCTGATCGCCAGCAGGTTCGCTACCAGGACGGCGACGAAGACGACCGCGGCCGCTCGGTAGCTCACGGCCCACAGTCCGACCGCAGCGCTGCCGAAAACCACGACCTTGGTCACGACCGCGAGCAGTGGGTTGTCGAATGTCGCATGCGGCGCCGCGAAGACGCCCCAAGCCAGCGCCGCGAGGAGTGGCACGCCCACAGCCGACACCAGCTTGACCGGAGTCACAGTGGCGGTCTTCCAACCCCACAGTCCCAGCGCTCCGAGCGCGACCAACTCCATCCCGAATGCCAGCGTGAGGTTGGCCCATTTCCAGACTTCCTGCATGTTCCGTTCTCCCACCAGTCGTTGAGAGCGTCGCTCTCTAATGAGAGCAGTGTGCACGGTTGGTTCAGCTTCGTCAACCCTGTTCGCCGTAAGCCCTGCGACTGCTGCTGTGGCGGATAGTGCGCTTTTCGGCCAGCACGTTGGGTTGAGTCCAGTTGGTCATGAGGTCCGCTCCGTCAACGCTCGTTCGTCGCACCCTTTTTCGACCTTCGCCACGGAGTACGCAGACATCCTCGGATTCGGCAACAGTGGGGAAAGTGGCGGGCATTGTAGATGGGTCAACGCGGTGACTTCTGGAGTTCGGCGAAAACGCGTAGAATCCGAGCAGGTCGGGACAGCATTCGGAGCCCTATCATGACTGACAGAAAGAATTCACACACGAAGTTCACCCGGTTGGCGACGGCCGCCGGTATAGCCGCAGTTGCCGCGATTCCGGTCGTCGCAGCCGCGGCGCAAGCGCCTACCGCGCGCGCAGCGACGCCCACGTCCGCAACCCAACTCGTCGACAGCCCCGGTTGGGGTCACGGCGGCGGCTGGGGTCACGGCGGCGGCTGGGGTTGGGGCGGCGGCGGCGGTTGGGGTCACGGCGGCGGCTGGGGTTGGGGCGGCGGCGGCTGGGGTTGGGGCGGCGGCGGTTGGGGTTGGGGTAACGGCCCCGGCTGGTGGAACCCATTCGGCTGGGGTGGCTGGGGTAGCTTCTAGCGCCGGTGACCGAGCCCGGACACGCATGGCGTGCCGGGCTCGGTTGCATCAGTACCGATCATGTGAAGCCAGGTTCGACCAACCGGGCTGGCGCTGGTGACGAGATGAAGATTGTTTGTATCGGTGGCGGGCCGGCCGGGTTGTACTTCGCTATTTCGATGAAGCGGCGCGACCCGGCTCACGACATCATTGTGATCGACCGCGATCCCCCCGGGTCCACCTATGGCTGGGGCGTCGTTTACTGGGACGACCTGCTCGACATTCTGTATCGGAATGACCCCGACAGCGCCCAGGCGGTGCGCGCCGGGTCGGTCCTATGGCGTGAACAGGCAATCCATGTGCGCGACGACCAGATCGCACATTTCGGGGGCTACGGGTTCAGCATGGGACGCGCGGCATTGCTCGACGTGCTTTCCCACCGGGCGAGCGAGCTCGGCGTCGATATCCAGCACGGGCGAGAGGTCCACGATCTGTCCGGCTTCGAAGACACCGATCTCATCGTCGCCTCCGACGGCGCGAACAGCCGGGTACGGCAGCTGGGTAATCATCGTTTCGGCACGTCCGTCACACTCGGCGAGAATCGATATATCTGGCTCGGTACCGACAAGGTCTTCACCCGATTTACCTTCGCCTTCGAACACACCTCAGCCGGTTGGATCTGGTTCCATGCCTACCCATCGGTTGCCGAAAAAATCAGCACCTGCATCGTCGAGTGCCAACCGCAGACTTGGCATGGACTTGGATTCGATTCCATGGACAACCTCGAGAACTTGCGTGTTCTGGAGAACATCTTCACGCGCCTTCTCGACGGTCACTCGTTGATCAGCAAGACACGAGGCGAGTTCGCAAGGTGGAGCCGCTTTCCCGAGGTAACCAACACGACCTGGTATCACGACAACGTGGTGCTGCTGGGCGATGCGGCGCACACGACGCACTTCACCATCGGTTCGGGCACCCGGTTGGCAATCGTCGATGCCGTCGTACTCGCGCAGAACCTGTACGAACATGCCGAGGTCGCCGACGCGCTGGAGAACTACGATGCGCAGGGGCGCGCTGCGCTGCGCCCGATACAGGCCGCCGCCCGTGCCAGCATGATGTGGTTCGAACACGCCGACCGGTATCTCGACCGCAGCGCCGTGCAGTTCGCCTATGCGATGGCGGCTCGGCACGGGCTGCAAATGCCGTGGCGATATCAGCTACACCTGCTCACACAGGTACCCACTGTGCGCAAGATCCGGCGTGCCATCGACTCCGGACAGCGGTGGTGGCGGGCCGGCCGACGGGGGGAACTCGCGATGACACTGCCCTCACGGCGCCCACCTGAACCGATCCCGACCGATCATTCGATGTCACTACATCGACCAACCGACCGAAGCACCCGACTTCACGGCGGCCTTGGTGCGTCTCTCCGGCTGAAAACATGTCGTTTCCGTGTCGTTCGACCCCAGAAACGGACGAAACCAGGGTCGAACTGATACGTTCGCCCTGGTCAAAGCTCCCCCATCTGGACTCGAACCAGAAACCTGCCGATTAACAGTCGGCTGCTCTGCCAATTGAGCTATAGGGGACTATCCTTTGGCTCGTCCGTACTGGGCGGGCCGAGGTGAAACTTTAGCGTATCGGCGCTCGCCTTCCCAAATCGCGTCTCTACCTGGAGGCATGCGGGGGCTTCGGTGTGTCTGGAAGGTGGCGCGCGGTGGGGGTGGATCCGGATCGACAGGCGTACCGGGCGTCGGGCAGGATGGTAGCCGCGCACAGGCACTTTGGGAGGAGCTCTACGAGATGCTGCGGTTGATCATCGGCATTGCGGCCGGATACGTGCTCGGCACGAAGGCCGGGCGGGGTCGCTATGAACAGATCAGTGCGGCGACCCGCGCGGTGACCGGGAGCCCGGTGACTCGCAAGCTGGTTCTCTTCGGGCGACAGAAGCTGTCGGACAAGCTCAGCACCCAGGCGAAGCTGGAGCCGATGGTGCCGCTGGATGAGCGGACCACGGTTCTGGTGCCGCAGGATCAGCTGCGCCGCTGAATTCGCGGGGACGAACCAGAGCGTCGGGCAGCAGCTCAGGCCGGGGCGAAGTCGTCGTGATTTCCCATCGCCTGGGTGAGCAAACTCTTGCGGTACTGCTCCAACGCCACGAGATCACCGAACAGCGCCATATACGCCTCGGGTTGTTCGGTCGATGACACCCGCTGCAGTTTCGACTTCAGCTCCGCGATCTGGCGGCCGACCCAGGCTTCCTGCACACGAGCCAGCACCCCGGTGACGAACCGCGGAATGTCGTTGGCCGACTTCACCGGCATCTGCTCGCCCGACAGCTCGGAAACCAGCGCACGCATGGTCAGATCATCGGTCCCGTCCGACACAGTGTTGACCCACTCCGCGCCGCTGAGCCCCGATGCCGTGCCACCAGCCTCTGCGATCATGGCGCGAACGGCGGCGTAGGCCGGATGAGTGAAGGCCTCGGTCTCGATCGAATCGAAAACCGCACCCGCCATCGCCGGATACTGCAGTGCCGCACCGAGCGCTTGCCGTTGCGGCAGCAGCGTCGGGTCGTTCGGGTTCGGGCGCGCGGCGGGATGTTCAGCGACGACCGCGCGGGTCTGTGCCGCGCCGGCCGCCGGGCCACGGCCGCCCGGACTCCCACCGTTGCGATTGCGCTTGGCTTCCTCACCGACCCGCCGCACCACGGTCTGGATATCGTCCCAGCCGACCCAGCCCGCGAGCTTGGTCGCGTACGCCTTGCGCAGCGCGTTGTCCTTGATCTGCGCCACCACCGGCACGGCGCGGCGCAGCGCCTCGACCTGCCCCTCGGCGGTGTCCAGGTTGTGGTCGGCGAGCAGGCCGCGAATCACGAACTCGTACAACGGGGTTCGACGGGCCACCAGATCGCGCACGGCGCCGTCGCCGGAGTGCTGGCGCAATTCACACGGGTCCTGGCCGTCGGGGGCGATGGCGATGTAGGTCTGCCCGGCCAACTTCTGGTCGCCCGCAAAGGCTTTCAGCGCCGCCGCCTGTCCGGCCGCGTCACCGTCGAAGGTGTAGATGATTTCGCCGCGCCAGAAGTTGTCGTCCATGAGCAGTCGGCGCAACAGGGCGAGATGTTCGTCACCGAAGGCGGTGCCGCAGGAGGCGACGGCCGTTTTCACCCCGGCCAGGTGCATGGCCATGACGTCGGTGTAGCCCTCGACCACCACCGCCTGGTGCCCCTTGGCGATCTCGCGCTTGGCGTGGTCCAGGCCGAAGAGCACCTGAGACTTTTTGTACAGCAAGGTTTCCGGCGTATTGATGTATTTGCCGGGCATGGTGTCGTCGTCGAAGAGCTTGCGCGCACCGAAGCCGATGACGTCACCGCCGAGATTGCGGATCGGCCACAGCAGCCGCCGGTGGAAGCGGTCGATCGGGCCGCGCTGACCCTGGCGCGAGAGCCCGGCCGCCTCGAGCTCCTTGAAGTCGAAGCCCTTGCGCAGCAGATGCTTCGTGAGCGTGTCCCAACCCGCGGGGGCGTAGCCGCAGCCGAATTGCTGGGCGGCATTGCCGTCGAAGTTGCGGTCGGTCAAATACTTGCGCGCCACCTCGGCGTCGGGCTCGCGCAGTTTGGCCATGTAGAACTCGTGTGCGGCGGCATTGGCGGCGACCAACCTGGTCCTGGTGCCGCGATCACGCTGCACCGAGGTGCCGCCGCCCTCGTAGTTGATCTGGTAGCCGATCCGATCGGCGAGTTGCTCGACCGCCTCGACGAAGCCGACGTGCTCGACCTTCTGCAGGAAGGCGAAGACGTCACCGCCCTCACCGCAGCCGAAGCAGTGGTACAGGCCGTGGTTGGGCCGCACATGGAACGACGGCGACTTCTCGTCGTGGAACGGGCACAGGCCCTTCATGGAGTCCGCACCCGCGCGCTTCAGCGCGACGTACTCCCCCACCACATCCTCGATCCGGACGCGTTCGCGTATTGCCGCGATATCGCGATCTGGGAGTCGTCCGGCCACGGCGGTCAGTCTAGGCTAGTCCGGCCTCGACACGCTCAGCGGCTGGTCACACGTCTACTCGCTCCAGTCGACTCTCGGTATAGGACGCGATCTGGTCCACGATTACCCGGACTCGCGCGGTGTCGTCGGTCGCGGCGTGCCACCACGGGAGCAGCAGCGGGTCCAGCCCGTTTGGTGCCGTCGCCAGTAGTCGGGTCGCGACCGCCTGAATCCGCTCGCGCTGCACGGCCTGACGCTGCTTGTGCACGAGATCGGACATTACGTACCGCAGGGCGACGGTTTTGAGCATCGCGACCTCGGCGGCGACGATCGGCGGAACCTCTAGATCCGCGGCATAGCGGGACAGCACCGCGCGCCCGGCGACCTCCCGCGTGGCCATGATCGCAGCCGTGGCGAACCGGCCGACCAGTTCACTCGTGAGGCGCTTCAACGCGACCGAACTGGCGAGGGTGCCGTCGTAGCAGGCGGCTTCGGCCACCACCGGCAGTTCGGAGAGGCGCTGGGCGGCACCGATCAGGTCGTCCACCGAAAGCGTCGGGTGCTGGCCGTGCCCGAGTTCGGCTAGTGCCGCCTGTTCGGACGGATCGGCGAGGGCCCGCAATTCGATACGCCCGGCGATCACGCCGTCCTCCACATCGTGCACCGAGTACGCGACATCGTCGGACCAGTCCATGATCTGGCATTCCAGGCTCTTGCGGCGGTCCGGCGCATCCTTGCGCACCCATTCCAGCCGATCCAGATCGATATCGTAGGCACCGAACTTCGTGCCCGAACCTGTTCTGCCCCAAGGGTATTTGATGGCCGCGTCGAGTGCGGCGCGGGTGAGATTCAAGCCCGCGCTCGTGCCGTCCGCATCCAGAACCTTCGGTTCCAGCCGGGTGAGGATGCGTAGATTCTGCGCATTGCCCTCGAATCCGCCGTATGCGTCGGCGAAGAGATCGAGGGCCTTCTCGCCATTGTGGCCGTAGGGCGGATGGCCGATATCGTGCGCCAGTCCGGCCAGATCGACCAGATCCGGATCACAGCCGAGACCGTCGGCGATACTGCGCCCGATCTGGGCCACTTCGATCGAATGGGTCAAGCGTGTGCGCGGGGTGTCACCGTCACGCGGCCCCATGACCTGGGTTTTGTCGGCGAGTCTGCGCAGGGCCGCGGAATGCAGCACGCGAGCGCGGTCGCGGGCGAATTCGGTGCGGTGACCGGTTTCGAACTCACTGCGCGGCGGGCCGAGTCCGGCGGTCTTGGCTCCCTCCACCACCATTCGCTCGCGGTCGTGCTCGGTATACATCGAATCTCACTGCCCTGCTGAGTATTTGAAGTCCGACGAGAAGTGCGTGAGCTGGTACCAGAGCAAAGCGCCGGTCTCCCTTGCGATTCCGTGCGCCTGCGACTCTCTGGTGTAGACGGCGGGGCCAGTCCGGGTCGGCGCGGTCCAGGCATCCAGCCCGGCGTCGCGGGCCATGGTTCTGGTGCGCAACGAATGCCACGGATCGCTCACCAGCACCGCCGAGGACATCTCGCGGGCACTCATGGCGGTCGCGACGGCCTCGATGCTGCGCAGGGTGTCCGAACCCGTTTCCACCGCGAGGATCCGGTCGCTCGGTATGCCGCGCTCCTCCAGATAGTTCTTGCCCGAGGCGGCCTCGGTGTACAGATCGCCCTCCTGCTTACCGCCCACGGTGATCACCCTAGGTGCGACACCGGCCTTGAACAGTTTGTAGGCCTGGTCCAATCGCGCCTCGAAAACCGTCGACGGGGTGCCCGAGTATTGTGCGGCGCCGAGTACCACGATCGCGTCGGCCTTGGTGTAGTCGTCGATTCGCGCGACCTGCCAGACCCGGAATGCCGTGCCGCCGACCAGCACCGCGCCCATCACGATCGCGCCCATGACCAGCCGTCGCGCCCAGCGCACCAGCCCGCCTCCGACGCTGCGGGATGCGCCGGATCCGGGAGCCGAGGCCAGGGTCGCCGAATTCATCTCACCAAGTTTGCCAGCTCACCCTCGACGAGAACGTAACCGACGCATATCGATCCGCCCACACTCACCTTTTGGTTAGTACTGAACTTATTAGTCAGTACTTGTCGATAGTGCAGCGCGTATCGAGAATGAATTCCGGCGCCGAACCAGCATCTCGATACTTTGAGGAGTGGATACATGACGACATCCGTGACGGTCCTCGGACTCGGCGCGATGGGACAGGCGCTGGCCGCGGCGTTCGTACGGGCCGGACACCCGACGACAGTCTGGAACCGCAGTGCCGGTCGGGAAACGGAACTCGTTGCGGCAGGCGCGAAATCGGCGCAGACCGTGGCCGAGGCGGTGACCGCGAGCGATCTCGTGGTGGCCTGCCTCTTGGACCATCGATCCGTGCACGAAGTACTCGACCCGGTGACCGATATCCTGGCCGGCCGCGCATTGGTCAACTTGACCAGCACCGAGCCGCGCGGGTCGCGTGAACTGGCCGAATGGGCCGCGAACCGCGGCATCGACTTCCTCGACGGCGGCATCATGGCCGTCCCGCCGATGATCGGCCTGCCCGGCTCGTCCGTGCTCTACAGCGGCTCCCGTGAGCTCTTCGACAACCATCGCGCAACCCTCGAATTACTCGGCAGCGCAGAGTATTTCGGCGTAGACGCCGGGCAGGCCGCACTGATCGACTTCGCCCTGCTCGCCGGAATGTACGCCATGTTCGCGGGCTTCTATCACGGTGCCGCCATGGTTCGCACGATCGGCATGTCGGCCGAGGACTTCGGTCAACGCGCGTCCGGCTGGATCGCCGCGATGACCGGATCACTTCCGAGGGCCGGAGCCACCATCGACTCCGGCGATTACTCGAAACCGTTCCAGCCCTTGGATTTCACCAAGGCCGCCGTGGACGCCATCGTGTCGGCCAGCCGCGATGCGGGCGTGGACCTGGACATCGTCGGCGCGATCAAGAATCTCGTTGATCGCCAGGTCGCAGGCGGCCACGGTGCGGACAGCAGCGAGCGGATGTTCGAAAGCCTCAATCCGCGCGCCGCATGAGACCTACCAGCCGCGTTCGCGCCATTCGCCGAGGTGCGGGCGTTCGACGCCGAGCGTGGTGTCATCACCGTGACCCGGATAGACAACGGCGTCATCCGGGTAGCGATCGAAGATCTTGGTGGTGACGTCGGTGTAGAGGGAGTTGAAATCTTCCGGATTGGTGGTGCGGCCGACTCCGCCCGGGAAAAGGGAGTCGCCGGTGAACAGGTGCACGCCCGGACCGTCTACCAGGGCGAGGGCAACCGAGCCGGGAGTATGTCCGCGCAGGTGGACGACCTCGAATGCAAGGTCGCCGACCTCGATGAGGTCGCCGTCGGCGAGTAATCGGTCGGGGCGCACCGGGAGCGGTTCGGCATCGAGTGGATGCGCGGCGGTCGGTGCGCCGGTGGCGGCCGCGACCTTTTCCAGGGCCGACCAATGGTCCCGATGCTGATGGGTGGTGACGACCAGGGCGACGCGGCCCGGCGTCTCCTGGTTGACGAGTTCGATTATGCGGTCGGCTTCGTTGGCGGCGTCGATGAGCAGTGCCGCGCCGGTGGCGGTGCACTGCACTAGATAGCAGTTGTTGTCCATGCCACCGACGGACATTTTGATAACGCGGGCACCGGGGACGTCCCGCTGTTGCGGGTTCGATCCAGGGGACACGTGACCGGTGTACGGCAGGTCGATCGTGATCACAGTTCGATGCTAGCCAGCTAGATTCATCCCATGCCGTTGATAGCGCCGATTCGTCGAATCCGCTGGTTCGCCGCGGTGGTCCTCAGCGTTGCGTTTCTCTGTGTCGCACCGGCCGGTGGCACGGCAGGCGCCGAGCCGCCGCTGCGGATGGGACTGTATGTCGTCGACTCGGCGCAGGTGCTCGATCATGGACAACTCGATCGGGTGTCAGCGGCGGTCGACGATCTCTACGCCGATCAGCAGATGCGGCTCTGGGTTGTCTATGTGCACGATTTCAACGGGATGAGTCCGCAGGCGTGGGCCGATCGCACCGCGACCATGTCCGGATTCGGTGGGCGTGATCTCTTGCTCGCCGTCGCCACCGAGGATCGCGCCTATTGGTTCAAAGGCGAATTGCCCAGCAGTGTCAGCGATTCCGATTTGGACAGCGTGTTGGCGCGCGATGTGGAGCCCGCGCTGCGCAACGCCCGGTGGGCCGACGCCGGTGTCGCGATGGCCGATGGGCTGGATTCGGCGATGCGCGGTGGCGGGGTCAGCGTACGGACGCTGCTGATCGTCGCCTTCCTGATTGTGCTGATCGTCGTTGGGCTGGTGTTGTATTCGCGCAAGCGGCGCGCCGACCGCCGGCGGGCCGAGTTGGCGACAGCACGGCAACTGGATCCCGATAATTCCACCGCCCTCGCGGCATTGTCACTGGATGCATTGCAAGCCCGGTCGAAGGAGGTGCTGGTCGAGATCGACAATGCCCTGCGGACCAGCGCCGAGGAGTTGGCGTTGGCGACCGGTGAATTCGGCGATACCGCGGTCACTCCGTTCAGCATCGCCTTGGCGAATGCGAAATCGGCTGCCGCCAAAGCATTCTCGATCAGACAGCAGCTCGATGACGATATTCCCGAGACACCGGATCAGCAGCGCACCATGCTGGTCGACCTGATCGGCACGGTCGGGCGGGCCGATCGGGAACTCGACGCTCAGGTGGCCGAATTCGATGCGATGCGGGATCTGCTCATCGACGCATCCGCTCGCTTGGACGGGCTGACACGGGATTTGGTCGAATTGACCGGACGCGCGCCGGGTTCGGAGACCGAACTCACTCGGCTCACCACTGCGTATCCGGCCAGCGTGCTTGCGCCGGTTCGAGACAACGTGACCATGGCGCGCGAACGAATCACCTTCGCGGAGCAGAACATCGATACGGGACGTACTGCACTCACCCAGCCGGTCGGCAAACAGGGCGGTGCGGTCGCCGCGATCCGGGCCGCGGAAGGCGCAGTGGGACAGGCTCGCACGCTGCTCGATGCCGTCGACAATGCGGCCACGAATATCCAACAGGCGACCGATGGGCTGCCCGCCGTGCTCGCCGAGCTGCGCGCGGACATCGCCACCGCGAAGGAGCTGTCGGGCTATGGCGGTGTCGATCTGCACGCCGCCATCACGGCGGCGGAAACGGCCTTGACCATCGCAACCGCCACCGCGACCAGCGACCCATTGGACGCCTTCCACGACGCCGTCGCGGCCGATAACGCGCTGGACCTGGCCAATGCCGCCGCCACCGACCGCAAACTGGCCGCCGAGGATCTACAGCGCCGACTCGACCGGGCGCTGACCGATGCCCACGCCCGGATCGGCGCGGCAGCCGACTACATCAGCACCCGACGCGGCGGCATCGATGCACAGGCACGCACCCGCCTATCCGAGGCACAGCGCAATCTCGATGCGGCACAACAGCTTTCCAGTAGCGATCAGGCGCAGGCCCTCACCAGCGCACACACCGCCGCCGACCTGGGTGCTCGCGCATTGCAGGAGGCGCAGGCCAGCGTGCGGGCCTGGGAGAACAGCCAACCGCCATCGGGCACCGCGCAGGCCGGGGCGGTACTCGGCGGAATTCTGATCGAAGGACTGTTGCGCGGCGCCACCCACCAACGCTCCAGCGGTTACACCCCCGGTTCATTCGGCGGTTCCACCGGCTCCCGCCGCATTAGCCGGGGCGGCCGGTTCTGAGGGTTGCCCCTGGTGCGGATGCTGCGCCACTACGACGCGATCGGGCTACTGCGACCGGCTATCGCTCCGAGGACACCTCCGGGTGGGTCACCGAACTCCAGGAGCCCATCCACACCTGACAGCCGCGGTCAGACCTCGAAGGTGACGGTGTGGAAGCCGGTTGGGCCGGAGGGGAAGGGTGAGCGCGGAGTGCCGTCTTGGACCTCGCCCGAGCGGCTGATGGCGCGGGCCTGGACGGTGTGTTCACCTGCGGACAGGTCGAGGGTGGTGCGCCAGCGCCGCCAAGCGGCGGGGGCGAGTTCGGTGCCGAGATCGACTGGGCGCCAATCGCCTCCGTCGATGCGCAGCTCTACGGACTCGACGCCGTGCGGCGGCGCCCAAGCCACCCCGGCGATGCTGGTAGCGGCACGGCCTGGCGTCGCAACGTCGATGCGGGCCAGCGGTGTCACCCAGATCGGATCCGACGGCCAACCGCGCTTCCACCAGTAGTCGACGTGGCTGTCGTCGGTGAGTTCCAGTTCGGCAAGCCATTTCGCGCCCGTGTACTGGCCGTAGAGGCCGGGCACGAAGACGCGGGCGGGGAATCCGTGCTCGGGGGCGAGCGGCTCGCCGTTCACGCCGATCACCAGATATCCGGGCCACGCACCGGACCGCAGCGGTTCCACCGGCAGTGAGATGGTGTAGCCGTCGACGGCCCTGGTCACCAGCCGGGTCGCACCGGTTTCGGGAATCGCGTGCTCGAGCAACTTGGCCAGCGGAACCCCGTACCAGCGGCCGTTACCCGCGCGACGCTCACCGGGCCGATTGTGCACGCACACCATGACCGCATCGAATTCCACTGCGTCCGCGGCCAATTCGGCCAGCGACAGGCGCAACGGATGCGCGACCTTGCCGGTGACCGACAGCCGCCAGCGCGTCGGATCGATCCGCGGCGGACTCAGATTGACATCGGCGACATAGAAACTCCGGTTCGAGGTGATCAGCGACGACAGTCCAGGCTCGTCCTCCAACCCGTCCTGCGGCACCATCGAAATCCCGCCCAGCGGGCCGACCCGACGGATCGCATCGCGCTGCCTACGGTCGTAGTCATGTATCAGCGCCCGCGCCCCGGCCAGCAGTCCGGCACCGGCGCCCGCCCACAGCAGCGCGCCGAACAGCCCATGCGGGCGCCTGCGCAATCCGAGACCGAGCACACCCGCGGCGGCAGCCGCACCGGCCACGGTGGCGGGCGAACGGGTCGGTCGACGGAAGCCCAGAGCGGCCGCGGCGGCGCCGAAAGCGGCGACGGCGGGCGTACGCGCCTGATCGGATAGCGCTGCGAGCCCGATGGACGCGGCGACCGCACCGCCCCCGACGCCGAGGCGCGTCACGGCCTTATCGTGCTTGCCGGACAGGGCGACGGTCGTTTCGACCACCGGTACCGGCGCGGTATCGGCCATGACCCGGCCGATGGCGTCGATCAGCGAATCACCGCGCGATGCCGCGATCAACTCGCCGACGCCGAGCGCCCCGACACCGATCGCGGCGGCACCGAGCACGCCCACGCGTTCTCCGTTGGTCCGCACTGTTCGAACACCCGCTTTCCTCGATCACAACGCCTTCGCTACGAACCTACCGCCCCTCACTGCTGTAGGGCCTCGGTGAACCGGGCCAACAACTCTCGCAACTGTTCGCGCTCCTGCGCACTGAACGCGGCGGCCACGCGGCGCTCGATGGCGGCGGCCTTGGCATCGGCCTTGGCGAAGGCTTTGCGACCGGCGGGGGTCAGGCGGGTTTCGAGCACACCGCGATGCCAGGGATGCGGTGTCCGCTCCACGAAACCGCGCTCCTGCAGGTTCTTGAGCACCACTGTCATCGCCTGCGGCGTCACCATGCATTCCCGGGCGAGGGCGGCGGCGGAGACGCCCGGGTTCTCCGACAGCGCGTAGAGCGCCGCGTACTGCGGCACCGTAAGCGGTTTGACCGCCTCGTGTTTGACGGCCATCAGCTCCTGCTCGGCGCGCTTGAGGACCAGACCGAGCCGCTGCTCCGCAGGCAATTTCATAAGTCTCAAAGATAGCTGAACTATCAAAGCCTTGATAGTCTTTGAAGTATGGACAACCCCGTAATCCCCGAGAGCCACGCCGATTTGCTATCGCGACCGCTGTTCGCCCATCTCGCAACGCTCAACCCGGACGGCACTCCGCAGGTGACGCCGGTGTGGCAGGTGTGGGATGGCGGGCGCCTGCGCTTCACGACCACGATCGATCGACGGAAGGCCGTCAATACCAAGCAGAATCCCGAAGTTGCGGTGAGCATCAACGATCCGGAGAAGCCCTACCGCTACCTCGAGGTCCGCGGCGTCATCGAGGCCATCGAACCCGATCCGAACGGCGAATTCTTCGATGTACTCGCGCGCCGCTACGACCTGCCGTATCAGCGTCCGGTCGCCGACCATCCGCGCCGGGTCGTGCTCGTCATGCGCCCGACACACGCCACCTACCAGTAGCAGCGGGCGCCCTCAGGAGCTGACGGCCTCCTCCGCGAGGGCCGTCAATTCGTCGCGCACCGCGGGCACGAGCCGGGCGGCATCGCGGCCGAGCACACCGATGGTCAGTCGGCCCTCGAAGGTGTAGACCAGGAAGGTGACTGCCGCCGAGGCGCCCGCGGAGGGACGCGGATGAGCGGAGACGTAAACGATCTCGTAGTCGGTGAGGGCGATATTCGAGGGGATGCGGAAGGCGGGCACGGCACCGGTGTTCGTCACCGCGACATGTCCGGCCAGGGAGTGGATCCGGGTTGGGCCGAAGTAATCCGGGAAGTGCAACACCGACTGCTGGACGATGCCCTCGGCCAGATCATGCCGCAATCGGGCCGAAATGTGTTGGGCCAGTTCGAGAATGTCCGCGGAGAGGTCGACCGCCGCGGCGAACGAGGCCAGACCCGCCATATTGGTGCCTTCCGCACGCGCGACCGGCGGGTCAAGGCGGGTGCGCATATCCACCGGATACAGACAGCCAAGCTGCACGGGATCGCCGGTGGCCCTGGCCTTTTCCGAGGCGAAAGCGCGCAGCAGGGCTGCGGTGACGACGCCGTTGACGGTCACTCCCGGATAGCGCCCGAGGCCGATGATGCGGGCGCTCGCCTGCTCGTCCAGGATGATGCGCCGCGGCTGGACCAGTGCGGCGGGCGCGGGGATCGCGGGTGCGGGCGGAATGACCTCGGGCTCCAGCGGCTTGGTCACATTCTCGAAACCGGAGATCGAAGAGCGGGCGATTCCACGCGCCGAGGTGTGCCATTCCAGCGATTGCGGATAGTCGTGCGGCACAACGGTTGTCGTCCCGGATTCGACGTAATCGGTGTAGAAGTCCCATAGTCGGGCGAGGAGTTCGACGCAGTGGCCCGCGTCGGCGATGCTGTGGTGGGCGAAAAGTGTCACGCGCGAGCGGCCGCGCTCGGAGCGCACGACATCCAGGTACGCCAGCTGTCCCGCCGGATCGATCGGCTCCGGAATGCGGATGGCGTCCGGATCACCGAGGCTCGCCGTCATGCCGATCTCCGGGACCTCGCCGCGTCGTAGCAGATAGCCGCGGCCGGTAGCGTCCTCGGCGATCCGGCAGGTCACCACCGGATAGGCGCGCTGTAGTGCGGTGAAGGCCGCCCCCAACGCATTCGTATCGAGATCACCGACGACCGTGACGGATCGTCCGGTGTAGGTCCCCGCGCGCACGAAACGTTGTTCCGAGGCACCCAACACCCGCACCAAAACCTCCTCATCCCACAACACATTGCTCAGGGTGCGGCAACTACAGACCGGGGCGCAAACCCGGAGCCGCTCCGACTGAGAGAGACTGCCCACATGAGTCCCGCGGCACACATCAGTCTTACGACGCATCTGGAAGAGCTGGGTTTTCCGTTGGTGATAGGCCAGTTGGCGCATCCGACGGTGGCGGGCATCGCCAAGGGCGACCTGCCCGAACCGGTCTTCCGGTCCTGGCTCGAACAGGACTATCTGTTCCTGCTGGACTATGTGCGGGTGTTCGCCCGGCTGGCCTGGCAGGCGCCTGCGTCACATCTGGGCGATCTGGTGGATCTCGCGCACGCGACGTATCACGAGGAGCTGTCCCTGCATCGGTCGCTGGCCGCCGAATTCGGCGCGGATCTCGATGGTGCGACGAAGGGTGCGCCGTGCGCGGCCTACACCGCATTCCTGCTGGAGTCGGCCGCGTCCTACGCCGACGGACTGGCTGCGCTGTACCCGTGCATGTGGGGCTACTCGACCCTCGGCACAATCCTGGCCGAGAATCCGCCGTCGGAACCACGCTACCGCCGCTGGGTCGACACTTACGCCGACCCAGGATTCGCGGCGCTCACCCGCCGCTGCGGGCAGATGCTCGACGAGGCGGGTGGCGATCCGGCGCGTGCGGAAACGCTATTCCTGCAGGGCATGCGCCACGAATGCGAATTCTGGGAGGTGCCGGGCTAGGGGTGCAGCACGATCTTGCCGCGGGTGTGGCGCTGCTCCAGTTCGCGATACGCCTCCTGGACCTTGTCGAGCGGATAAACAGCCGCGATGGGTACCTCCACCGTGCCCGCGGCAGCCAGATCGGCGAGTTCGGCGAGAACATCGATGGTGCCCGCGGCGGCATTGCCGTCGGTCTTCACGCCGTACCTCTCGGCGGCCTCCCAGTTGATAATGGTGTCGATGCGTTCGACCGAGATGCCGAGTTCGATTGCGATATCGACATATTCGGCACCGAACGTGTCGATGAACGCGTCCACGCCATCGGGAGCGGCCGCACGGATCCGGTCGATCAGCCCCGCCCCATAGGCCACCGGAATCACCCCGACCTTGCGCAGCCAATCGTGATTGACCTCGCTCGCGATGCCGAGAACCGTTGCGCCCCTGGCCCGCAGGAGTTGTACGGCGATCGAACCGACGCCGCCCGCCGCACCCGAAACCGCGACCGTATCGCCCGCTTGCGGATCCACGGCCCGCACGGTCGCGAAAGCCGTTGTCCCGGCGACATACAACGATCCGGCGACATCCCAATCCAGTTTCGAGGGCTTGAGCGTCACCTGCTCGGCGGGCACCACCACGTGGGTGGCATGACTGGCCCGCTCATCGGTGAATCCGAGCACCTCGGCCCCGATCTCGATCCCACCGACACCCGATCCGATCTCGACGATGCGACCCGCGAAATCGGTCCCCTCACCCGATGGAAATGTCGCGGGCCAACGCTCGTGCAGCGCGCCCGAACGGATATACCCCTCCCCCGGATTGATACCGGCCGCCACGACCTCGACGACGACCCGACCGGGTCCCGCCTTCGGCGTCGGCACCTCGACCACCTTCAGCTCTTCGATTCCGCCATAACGATCGAACTTCACAGCTCTTGCCATATCCGGCTCCCGCCTACTCGGTGACATACGCCGTCAACCGAGTAACCCCGCAGGAAATTTCCATGCACCGACGATCTTCGAGACGCACTGCCATCGACGGCACCAGGCCCTAAGCTGACTCCCGTGGGTGAGGAAAGGCTGCGGGCATCGGACGCAGACCGCGAGAAAATCGCTGAACTATTGCGGGTGGCGATGAACGACGGCAGATTGTCGCTGCATGAATACGACGACCGACTCAAACGGGTGTATGCCGCCAAAACCTATGGCGAGCTGAATCCGTTGCTCTCGGACCTGCCTGTACCGCGCAAAGCGGCACCCGCGGCACAACGAGTGCCGCAATGGGTCATCATCATGTGGATTCCCTGGGCCGCGGTCAACGCACTGTGCATCACGATCTGGGTGGCCACCGGCGCGGGATACTTCTGGCCGTTCTGGGTCGCGGTGCCGTGGGGGTGTGCGCTGCTGATCCCGAGCGCGATCGGGATGCTCGTCCAGTCGAACCGCAAACCCGGTGCCGAATTCACCTCCGGCGTAAGAAATCCGCGACCTCCGGAATCCACTTAGCGGTTACGGATCCCCAGAGGTACGCCGACATGCGAAACGCCCTGCCGCAGCGCGACAGGGCGTTGATCGCTATCGAGTTCAGGCGCCGATGAGATGCTGGGCCAGGTAGCCCTCGACCTTGTCCAGCGCAATCCGCTCCTGCGCCATGGAATCACGCTCGCGGACGGTGACCGCCTGGTCTTCGAGGGTGTCGAAGTCGACGGTAATGCAGAACGGCGTGCCGATCTCATCCTGGCGCCGGTAGCGACGGCCGATGGCGCCGGCATCGTCGAATTCGACATTCCAGCTCTTACGCAGCTGTGCGGCAAGATCTTTCGCCTTCGGCGTCAGATCCGCATTGCGCGACAACGGCAGCACCGCCGCCTTGACCGGCGCGAGCCTGCGGTCCAGCCGCAGACTGATGCGCTCCTCCATGACGCCCTTGGCATTGGGCGCCTGGTCGACGGTGTACGCATCGACCAGGAACGCCATCAGCGAGCGGGTCAGACCGGCCGCGGGCTCGATGACGTACGGCGTGTAGCGCTCATTGGTGGTCTGGTCGAAGTAGCTCAGGTCATTGCCGGAATGCTCCGAATGGGTCTTCAGATCGAAGTCGGTGCGGTTGGCGACGCCCTCCAGCTCACCCCACTCGTTGCCCTGGAAGCCGAAGCGGTACTCGATATCGGTGGTGCCCGCCGAGTAGTGCGACAGCTTGTCCTTCGGGTGCTCGAAGAGCCGCAGGTTCTCCGGGTCGATGCCGAGGTCGGTGTACCAGGCGAACCGGGTGTCGATCCAGTACTTGTGCCACTCCGCGTCCTCACCCGGCTTGACGAAGAACTCCATCTCCATCTGCTCGAACTCACGGGTGCGGAAGATGAAGTTGCCGGGAGTGATCTCGTTGCGGAAGCTCTTGCCGATCTGCGCGATGCCGAACGGCGGCTTCTTGCGGGCGGTGGTCATCACATTGGCGAAGTTGATGAAGATGCCCTGCGCGGTTTCCGGGCGCAGGTAGTGCAGACCCTCTTCGGACTCGACCGGGCCGAGGTAGGTCTTGAGCATCATGTTGAAGTCACGCGGCTCGGTCCACCGACCGACGGTGCCGCAGTCCGGGCACACCACCAACTCCATCGAGACGGAGTCCGGATCGTCGATCTTGTGCTTGATCGCGTAGGCCTCCTGCAGGTGGTCCTGCCGGTGCCGGTGGTGGCAGTTCAGGCATTCGACCAGCGGATCGTTGAACACGCCGACGTGGCCGGAGGCGACCCACACCTGACGCGGCAGAATCACCGACGAGTCGAGGCCGACCACATCCTCGCGGCTGGTGACCATGGACCGCCACCACTGCTTCTTGATGTTCTCCTTGAGCTCGACACCCAGCGGACCGTAGTCCCACGCCGATTTGGTGCCGCCGTAGATCTCACCACACGGGTACACCAGACCCCGGCGCTTGGCGAGGTTGGCAACGGTGTCCACCTTCGACTTGGGTGCCACTCGAGAATTCTCCATCCACTACGAGTCGGATTCGATTGCGCCGAGTCGCTCGACTCGGCGGAAGATTGCCCTCCAGCCTATCGGCACCGGCCAACCGGTTATGCACCGCACACGCCTAGTCGTCGGCGCGCTCGTTTGACATGCACAACTGTGCATATCAAAATGGAATCGCTTTCCAATAAGGAGTTGGTTCGATGACCGCCGAGACCGCTGCCGCCCACCCGCACAACCCGTACCGATCACCCGCGCCGGTGCCGGTGCCGACGCGGAGCGTCCTGGAGGACGCGGGCGAGTTGCTACGCGCCCTCGCCGCCCCGGTGCGCATCGCCATTGTGCTCCAACTGCGTGAATCGCCGCGTTGCGTACACGAATTGGTCGATGTTCTCGGTGTCACCCAACCGCTGGTCAGCCAGCATCTGCGGATTCTCAAGTCCGCGGGCGTAGTGCACGGGGAACGCTCCGGCCGGGAAGTGCTGTACGAACTCGTCGACGACCACCTGGCGCATATCGTGGTCGATGCCGTGGCCCATGCCGAGGAAGGGTGATCGTGCCAGATAAGACGGCCTTGCCGGAAAAGCCGGTGGGCATTCGCAGTACCCGCCAGCGCAGTGCGATCGCCGCGCTGCTCGGTGATATCGAAGAGTTCCGCTCCGCGCAGGAGTTGCACGACGAATTGCGCCGCCGCGGCGAGGGCATCGGGTTGACCACCGTCTACCGCACCCTGCAGTCGCTGGCCGATGCCGGACTCGTCGACGTATTGCGCACCGACACCGGCGAATCCGTCTACCGACAGTGCTCCACCGGACACCATCACCACCTGGTCTGCCGACACTGCGGTCGTACCGTCGAGGTCGAGGGCCCGACGGTCGAGGCATGGGCCGAAACCATCGCTTGCGAACACGGATTCACCGAGGTCAGCCACACCATGGAGATCTTCGGAACCTGCTGCGAATGCGCGAAGGCGGACCGCGCCAAAGTGTGATGGCAGTCACATGGTTAACGGCGCTGGCGCCGAGGAAGATTTCACTGCGAATCACATAACGTCCGGGGGTTCCGGGCGTCGCGCACTGAGATCGAAATCTTCTGGGAGGCAGCGTGCGATCGACCATTTTTGCGGCGGACAGACGCCGGAAAATCACCACAATCGGAGCGGCCGTACTCATCGGCAGTTCCGCCCTGCTCATGACCGCGTGCAACGACAAGGACACCAAAGCGGGACCGACCACGACGGCGTCCGCGCAGAGCACCGTTGCTCAAGGGCAGCCGGGGGCGAAAACCGGTCAGTCGACCGTCCGCAGTATCGGCAAGACCGGATGGTATGAGGGCTTCGATATCACGGTGGACAAGGCGACCGTGGTGCCCGACGAATACGGCGGCGCCAAGGTGCTGATCGATATCACCTACAAGAACACCACCCCCGACAACAAGACGATCAGCAATAACACCTACCTGCAGGTCGACAAGGAAGTCGATGGCGGTGCGAGCTTCGACTCGCCGACCGTGCCAGGAAAGGGTTCGGCCACTGGCAAAGTCACCACGTCGGTCAAGACGTTGCACGATGCCGAGCACCTGCTCGACACCATTACCGTGATCTACGGGCAGACCTCGGATAACCAGACCAAGATTCCGATGAAGGCCTCGGCTCAGGTCGAAGGTGTCGCGCCGAAGACGCTGAATGTCACCGGCAAACTGGTGCAGGATCAGACGACGATCGAAATCACCGGTGGCACACTGGCTCCGAGCTACACCAAGAACGAGCGCGACAAGATGGATCTCTCGTTGCACGTGAAGATCATTGGTGGACCCGGGATCTCCGCGGGCGGACTGAATGTCTTCTACGACTACTTCACCGTGAAAACCCCCGGCGGCCAAACGATTCCGGCCGATATCCGCGGGCCGATCAACGAACTGCTGAATACCAACGAAACCATCGACAGCGCGAAGAATTACGTCGTTTTCGTGGTTCCGTCCCCGGCCACCGGCACCTACGTGGTGACCTACGACGCAAACAAGGGTGAGGGCGCCGCCCCGAACTTCTCCTTCACCATCTCCTGACAAACCGACCGACACAGGCCACCACTGCCGAGCAGTGGTGGCCTGTGGTCGATTTCGGGATCAGACGGCGACCGGGTCGCCGGTGCGGACCGGCGTGGAGTCCGCCGCCGGACGCCGTCCACGGAGTGCGCCGACACCCAGTAGCACCAGGGCTGTGAGCGCCCAGACAGTAAGGACCACAAGGGGTTTGGTGGCGGCGGCACCGTCGAAGAAGGAAACCGAGCGCAGCAGTGATGCGGCGGCGCCCGGTGGCAGCAGTTGACCGATGGCGCCCCACGGCTGCGGCAGCAGTTCCGGAGCCGAGGTCGCGGCCGAGAACGGGTTGCCGACCAGGAGCATGGTCAGCGCGGCGATGCCGATGCCCGCGCGGCCGATCGCGCTCGACAGGCCGACGACAGTGCCGGAGACCGCGAAGGACACCAGACCGGCGACGGCGGCCAGCGTCAGGTAGGGGCCGGGGACCACCGACATCCAGGTCTGGATGATGACGATGCTCAACAGCCCACCCGCGATGCCGAAGGTGATCAGTCCGATCGCCTTACCACCGACCGACGGAATCAACAGGCTGAGTACCACGCCCGCCGCTATACCGGACATGACCAGCGGCAATACCATCGCACCGAAGGCGGTGCCGCGCGGATCGTCCGGATCGGCGGCCACGACATCCTCGACCGGCGTGGCCGGCACACCGGAAAGCTGCTGGGCGATCGCGGTGAGCTGTTGTGCCACAACGGGACTCGCGCCGGAGGCGACCAATACGCGCGGGGCGCCGCCGCCGGTGATGACGGCGCCGTAGACGTCCCGGTTCTCGATCGCTTCCCGCGCCGCCGCTTCGTCGGCGGGGTTGCTGATGTCGAAGGCATCGGGATCGTGCTGGGTCAGTTTCTCGGCGACCACCGCGGCCTGCGGGCCGCTGACGGCGATGGGCAGATCGCGCGGCGCGATATGGGCCGCGGGCCAGGCGAAGGCGATCAGCATCAATGCCTGGAGCAGGGCCGCAGCGACGCCGACACCGACTGCCCGCTGGATCGTATTCATGACGTTCTCCCGAAAATCGAATGATCGTTCTCTTTCGATGTGGATACCGTCGCACGACCCCGGGAGGTTGTCAAGAACGAGCATTCGTTTTACTTTGGAGCCATGCCCAGAGTCAGTGCGGAACACCTGGAACGTCGCAGGCAGCAGATCCTCGATGCCGCGCAGCTCTGTTTTGCCCGCAAGGGTTTCTACGAGACCTCGATGCAGGACATCTTCACCGAATCGGGCCTCTCGGCCGGGGCGGTCTACCGGTACTTCAAGGGCAAGAACGACATCATCGCCGCACTGGCCACCGATACCACGGTCGAGCTGCGCGCCACCATGACCAGGGCGATCCGGTCCGATCCGCTGCCCACCCCGGCCCAGGTTCTCCGGATCGTCGCCGAGTACATGGTCGCGCACAGCGGTCCGGACGGTCACGTCCGGCTCGCGCCACAGGCGTGGGCCCTGGCACTGGTGGACGACGAGGCGGCCGAATACGTCAAGTCCGCCGTGCTCGCGATGCGTGATCGCTGGACCGAATACACCGAGCGCATGGTGCAGGTCGGCTGGTTACCGCCCGATACCGATATCCACGCGGTAGCGACGGCGATCATCGGCCTGGTGCCGGGATTCATGTTGCAGCACTTGATCGTCGGCGATCTGGACCCGGAAACCTTGGCTCGCGGCGTGGCAGTTCTACTGCCCTATGGCGAGCCCGCCGTCCAGCCGGTCGACTCCTAGGTGTCGCATATCCAGTAACTGCCTCGCACAGCGCGCACCTTCTGCGGGGTCGCCACTGCTTGTGCGGGATCGCTCGTCAGAGCCAGCCGAGGCGTTCGGCGGCGCGGACGGCTTCGGCGCGGGTGCTGGTTCCGGTTTTGCCGATGGCGGATGAAAGATGGTTGCGGACAGTGCCTTCCGAGAGGTGTAACTGTTTGGCGATGGCGCCTGCGGTGGCACCGTCGGCCGCGGCGGCGAGGACCTCGCGTTCGCGGGCGGTCAGTGGCGAGGTGCCGACAGTCAGGGTTTCGGTGGCTAGGGCGGGATCGACAACGCGTAAGCCCATGTGGACTCGGCGCACCGCGTCCGCGAGCTCACGGGCCGGGGTGTCCTTCACGACGAATCCGCTTGCGCCTGCGTCGATTGCGCGCCGCAAGTAGCCGGGACGGCCGAAGGTCGTAACCATGAGGATGCGAAGATCCGGATGGGCGGCATGCAGTTGCGCCGCGACGGCGATGCCGTCCATGCCCGGCATTTCCACATCCAGCAGCACCACATCAGGTGTGGTGCGCGTGACCGCGTCCAGGACTTCGTCACCGCGACCGACCTCCGCGACGACTTCCAGATCGGATTCCAGGCCGAGCAGTGCGGCGAGTGCGCCGCGGACGAGCGCCTGATCGTCGGCGAGGAGCAGGCGAATCACCCGACGTGTTCCTTCGACGACATGAATTGGCCTGCATTTGCGGTCGAATCGCGGCAGAATCCGCACGAGTGCAAACCCATTTCCGGTTCACTCGGGCACCGTTGCACGAACACGAACACCTCCCTCGGACGACGACAGCGTCAATGTTCCCCCGGCGGCCCGCACCCGTTCGCGCAGGCCGGACAATCCCGACCCGGAATCGACTGCTCCCAGACCACGGCCGTCATCGGCCACCTCGATGCTCGTCTCGGTCACCGTGACCGTGCAATGTCGGGCCGCACTGTGCCGGATCACATTGGTGACCGCCTCGCGCAGCACCCAACCGAACAATTCGCTGTTGCGCGTATCGGGTACGACATCCGGTAGCGCGGCGTCGATATCGGCGGCCGCCAGTGCGGTTCGCGCATTGGCCAATTCACCGCGCAGCGATACCTCGCGCAGACCGCCGACGGTATCCCGCACTCCGGCCAGCGCCTCGCGCGCCAGCCGCTCGACATCAGCCATCTCGGCCTTCGCCCTTGCCAGATCCACATCGATAAGCCGTTGCGCGAGTTCGGTTTTCACCGTGATCACGGTAAGCGAGTGGCCGAGGATATCGTGCACGTCGCGCGCGACCCGGTTGCGTTCCTCGACGATCGCGAGTTCGGCCTGCTGCCGCCGGGCCAGCTCGGTCAACCGCTCACCACGCAGGCCGAGCGGCCTGGCCACCCAGATCAGGGCGGGCACGAAGGAAACGTAGAACGGCACTCCGGACAGGCTCGGCAGCACCACCGGCACGAGCAACATCGCGAGCATCACCGTGAACGCGACATAACCGGATTCGCGCGAGGGCATATGAAAGATCGCGATCACGCCGACAAAGATCAATGTCGGCAACGCGACCGTGCCGAGCAATGCCATCAACCCGGCACTGCACGCTGTCATACCGACGAGCACCGGCCACATGCGCCGATCGACCGGACGTTCCACCCACCGGCTGGTGCCATCGGCCCGCCGGAAGACAATGAAGGAACCGACGATCAGCGCCGCGAACGCGAACAGTGTCGCGGTAGCCAGACTCGCCGTCGGCTGATCCGCGTCCCGCCAGCGCTGGATGATCGGTCCGATCATGTACGACAGCCAGATGACCGACATGAACCCGCCGAACCATCCACGCCGCCTCGTGTTCGCCCCGATGCCGCCGTCCCGGACCACCCGATCGAGTAATTCGGATACCACACCACCGCGCAGCACGGACTTCACGCCCACTCCCGCAACGACAGCGCCCGCGCCGAACCTCGGCTCCGATTGCGCGCATAGTGGTCGATCACAAGGCTCGACGCTACCGAACATGCACCGGCCGATACCCCTACTCCTGACATAGCCCGAATCGCTAGCACGACGTCGCCGGCATGTGACGCCGCACAGCCGCCCCGCATTGCGTGGCCGGCCCGCGCGGCGCGGCCGGCCACCCTTCGACCGACCCCTGCGGCACCGTCGCCACAGCCCCGCGCACCGGGTGGTCGATTCGCACCGGACTTCCGCGCCGCACGGTCGCCGCGTAAGGCGTGGCCGCCTGGCCTCGCACGGCCACGCGACGCCGCGTAGGACTGGCACCGCATGGCTACTGGGCACGGTAAGCCACCCACCCTACGATCGGCCCGCGGCATCCTCGGCCACTCCGACCTGCCCCTGCGGCATCGCCGCAACAGCCCACGCACCGCCTGGTCGATTCGCATCGCCCTGCCGCATCGCCCGGCATCGCCGGGCATGCTCGTTCGCCAGCCTTGCATCACGTGATCAACTCGCACGCCGCCACCGCACAACAGCGCCCGACACGCAACGGCCGACCGAGACCGCATGGCTCCTGCCACTGGGCACTGGGCATAGCCGCCTACCCTCGCGAGTAGGCGGCTGATCGTGCCGGATGGTTCAGCGTGCGGTGTCACGGCGGAAGAGAATTGCCGCGCCACCGACGAAGATCGTGGCCCAGACGACGACATTGAGGATGGCCAGTGCGATCGACCCGCCGCTGGTGTCGCCGAAGGGCATGCGGGCCAAGGTGGCGACGCCGTTCGTCGGGAAGATCTTGGAAACCGTCTCGAACCAGCCGTGCAGCGGCATGAACAGCCCGCCCGCGAAGGACAGGCCCGCGAGGGCCGGACCCAGCAGTTGCATGACATTCTCCGAGGGCAGCAGGTAGCCGACGAACAGGCCGAAGGCGGCGAAGACCAGCGAGCAGATCCACGCGAGCACGAAACAGCTCACCCAGGCGGTGACCGTCAGGTGGGCGCCGAAGATTCCCCCGGTGACGAAGACCGCGGCAACCGAGACCAGCCCGAGCACCATCGCAACAGCGACCTTGGTGGCGATGTAGGCGACGGGACGCAGTGGGGTGAGCCGCAATTGGCGGCTCCAGCCCTGCGCGCGTTCGATCGCGACCATGGCGCCGCCGCTGGTGGTGGCCAGCATCGCGCCGTACACCGCCATCGACACCATCACATAGCCGGTCACATTGCCCGATCCGAAAGACTCTGTCCGGTAATCGGATTGCAGGCCGAAGATGACGAAGAACAGCGGCGGCATGACCAGCGTGAAGATCATGGTGCGCCGATTGCGCAGCATGCGACGCAGTTCCAGGCGCAGGAAGCTGAGGCTGAAGCCGCCGAGCGGGGCGCGCGTCGAAACAGCTTGTGGGGCAAGGGTGGTCATTTCAGTTGTCTCCGGTGGTGAGCGCAAGGAATGCGGATTCGAGATTGTGCGAGGTGATTTCGAGATCGACCGCCGCAGTCTCGGTGAGCAGATAGCGGGCGATTGCGTCGGAATCCTTGGTGTGCACGATGATTCGGTCACCGCGCAGCTCGACGTCATCGATGCCCGGGACCGCGAGCAGGCGGGCCGGATCGGCACCGGGCAGTGTCGCGCTGACGGCGCGTCCCGCGGCCAGGTTCTTGATCTCGGCGGCACTTCCGTCGGCGACGACCCGGCCCGCGCGCACCAGCACGATCCGGTCGGCGTATGCGTCGGCCTCGTCGAGGTAATGGGTGGCGAACAGGACGGTGCGGCCGCGATCGGAGTCCTCGCGCATCGCATTCCAGAACTCGCGGCGACCTTCCACATCCATGCCAGTGGTCGGCTCGTCGAGCACGATGAGGTCCGGATTCGGCAGCAGCGCGAGCGCGAATCGCAGGCGCTGCTTCTGGCCGCCCGAGCATTTGCCGACCAGCCGACCGCTGATATCGGCGATACCGGCGCGCGCGAGCACCTCATCGACCGAACGCGGATGCGCGTGCAGGGTTGCCACCAGTTGCACAGTCTCGGCGACGGTCAGATCAGGCAGTAGCCCACCGGACTGCATGACCGCCGAAATACGGCCTGCCGCAAGCGCTTCCGCCGGTGGTCCGCCGAAAACCCGGACACTGCCGGAGTCCGGCGTGGCCAGCCCGAGCAACATATCGATTGTGGTGGTCTTACCCGCGCCATTGGGGCCGAGGAAGGCGACGATCTCCCCCGGTGCGACCACCAGGTCGAGTCCGTCGACGGCATGCACCTCGCCGCCGCCCGGGAGCCGAAAGCTCTTGTGCAGGTCGCGCAGTTCGATCGCGGACGACGCCCGGTGCCTGCCCGAGCCGCCCGCCGCGGCGAAAATGGCCGTGGATGTCAGTGCCGAAGTCATGACTCAACGGTCACCCAAACCGGGGGCCGGTACCTCGCACGAGTGTCACGAACCTGCCATGACATCTGTCATGCGGTCAGCGGTTCAGGGCAGCAGTCCCTGCCGCGCTTTACCCGCGCCGGAGAGCACGAGCAGCAGCATGGTCGCCAGCGCCTGATCGTCCAGACCGGCGGCCGGGAAGGTGTAGCGCAGCATGACATCGGCCTGGTTGCCGCGGGTGATCAGCGTGATCGAACCGAACTGAATCGCGCTGTTGCGCTCGGCGACTCGCTTGTGCAGCTGCGGCTTGAGCGGCCGGTCCCAGGCCAGCACGCAGGTCAGCGTCAGCACATCCAGGCCGGGTGCCAGCGTTACCGCGCGCAACGAGCACAGCGCGCCCTCGTATTCGAAGCCGATCGAACCCTCCGGGTCGACGCGCACATCGACGTCGTAGAGCGATAGGCAGGCACCGGCGCGGGCCTGTAGCTCTTGTTCGGGGGTGACTGCTGCGTCCATGTCGGTGCCGCCGTTCATTTGCTGCCGCCGTTCACTTGGTCCCCCCGAAGCGGCGATCACGCGAAGCGTACTGGAGACAGGCCTCCCACAAGTTGCGCCTGTCGAAATCGGGAAACAGCGTGTCCTGGTAGACGTATTCGGCATAGGCGGACTGCCAGATGAGGAAGTTCGAACTGCGGAATTCGCCGGAAGGGCGCAGGAACAGGTCGACGTCCGGCATATCCGGCTCGTCCAGGTATTTGGCGATCGTCGCCTCGGTCACCCGCTCCGGATCGATCTCACCCGCGGCCACACGACGCGCGATTTCCCTTGCCGCATCGGCGATTTCGGCGCGACCACCGTAATTGACGCACATGGTGAGGGTCATCACCGTGTTGTCCTTGGTCAGCTCCTGCGCGGTCTCGAGTTCGTTGATCACGCTGCGCCACAGGCGCGGTCGCCGCCCGGCCCAGCGCACTCGCACACCCATCTCGTGCATCTCGTCGCGACGGCGACGGATGACATCCCGGTTGAACCCCATCAGGAAGCGCACTTCCTCCGGGCTGCGCCGCCAGTTCTCGGTGGAGAAGGCGTAGGCCGAGAGCCACTTCACGCCGATCTCGATGCAGCCCTCGACGGTGTCCATCAGGACCGCCTCACCGCGCTCGTGCCCCGCGGTGCGCGGCAGCCCGCGCTCCTGCGCCCAACGACCGTTGCCGTCCATCACCAGCGCCACATGCTTGGGCACCAACTCCGCGGGCAGTTCCGGCGGCGTTGCCCCCGATGGATGCGGCGACGGCGGGCGGACGGTGCGTTCGGCACCCGACCGTGCGCTGGTCGACCTGGTCGGCGCGGCAGAGTCTCGACGGAGGATCACGGCACCTATCCTGCCTGATGGTTGTGGAGGGATTGTGACGACGTCTCGCCTACTCAGCCCACCTGTGCGGCGGTTGACGACTCCAGCCCGGTCGCCGCGCCTGCCGAATGCGAACGCTCGATCAGCGGAAGGGTGCGCAGCTGACGCTCGAGATGCCACTGCAGATGCGCCGCGACCAGGCCGCTGGCCTGTCTGCGGATCTGATCGGGGACCTGCTCGACGTAATCCCACTCGCCTTTCAGCAGAGCGACCAGCAGATCGAGCACGCCAGGGGCCGGAGTGGCCGACCCCGGCGGGCGGCAGTGCACGCAGACCGCGCCGCCCGCCGCGACGTGGAAGGCGCGATGCGGGCCGGGTGTCGCGCAGCGCGCGCATTCGTCCAGCGCGGGTGCCCAGCCCGCAAAACCCATGGCGCGCAACAGGTATGCGTCGAGGATCAGCTCGTGCGGGCGCTGTTTGGCGGCGATCGCCCGCAACGCGCTCGCGGTCAATGCGTGCAGCTTCGGTGCGGGCGCGCGCTCCTCACCGGCCAGCCGCTCCGCGGTCTCCAGTACCGCGCAGGCCGTGGTGTAGCGGCCGTAATCGTCGACGATATCGGCGGCGAATGCCTCCATGGTGTGCACCTGGGTGACCGTGTCGAGATTGCGCCCCGGATGCAGTTGCACGTCCACGTACGCGAACGGCTCCAACCGCGCCCCGAACCGCGACTTGGTCCGCCGCACCCCCTTGGCCACCGCCCGCACCAACCCGTGCTGCCGCGTCAGCAACGTGACAATGCGATCCGCCTCCCCCAGCTTATGCTGGCGAACCACCACCGCCTCGTCTCTGTACAACCGCACCCTGCCATCCTCCCACGAACGCCCGCCCCCCACCCCAGACGCGGCCAATAGCGTCAACAGATGAGGCCTGATCAGGAGGAAATCGTGCGTGAAGATCGGTTGCCCTTCGATCTGGCGGGTTATCAAGAGCGGGTCCGATCAGGCGCATGCTTCATCTGCGACCTGGTCGCGGGTGCCCCCGGGTCGGAGCATGAGGTCATCCTCGACGACGGCACGCATATCGCATTTCTCGGGAGATATCCGACGATGTACGGGCACGTGCTGGTAGCTCCCAAGGCGCATATCGAGCATGTGGTTCGGGATTTCGATCAGGACGCGTACCTGCGATTGCAGGCGGTGGTTCATCGGGTCGCTCGTGCTGTCGAAGCCGTCGTGCCGTCCGAACGCACCTATCTGCTCTCGCTCGGCAGTCAGCAGGGGAACGCACACCTGCACTGGCATGTGCAGCCGCTCACTCCTGGCACGCCGTATGAGCATCAGCAGTTTCATGCGTTGATGGCGGAGAACGGGGTGATCGCTTGGTCGGCTGCGGAGGCGGCGGAGTTGGGCGGGCGGTTGCGGGCCGAACTCGGCTCGGAAATGTAGCTGCGTGGTTATGATCTACGAATGCGCGGAATTCGGTTCTGCTCAGTGGTTTTGGCGGCGGTCGCGGCTGTCGGGGTCGCGGGGTGTGGGGATAAGCCGAGTTCGCGTGCGGCCGATGAGACGGCGTTCGTTTCGGCGACGGAGTTGGATTCGACGATCGTTGTCGATGCGCGGTACTTCGGGGAGCACAACTTCATCGGTGCGCGGATCAATGGGTATGAAGCGCCCAAGTGCTTGTTGACGAAAGAGGCGGCTGCCGCGCTTGTGGAAGTGCAGCGGGAATTGCGGCCGATGGGGTTGGGGCTGAAGACCTACGACTGTTACCGGCCGCAGCGGGCGGTGGACCAATTCGTCAGTTGGGCAAAGGATCTCGGCGATACCAAGATGCGGGCGGAGTTCTATCCGACGGTGGACAAGGCGAATCTGTTCCGGGACGGATACATCGCGGAGAAGTCCGGGCACAGCCGGGGCAGCACCTTGGATCTTACGATCGTCGCGCTACCGCCCACCGATCAGGAGCAGTATCACGGCGGTGATCCGCTGCGCGCCTGCACACTGCCCGCCGACCAGCGCTTCCGGGACAACAGCCTCGACTTCGGCACCGGCTACGACTGCTTCGACCCGCTGGCCCATACGGCCGACCTCTCGATCGGCGGCACTCAGCGCGCGATGCGGGAATTGCTGACCAATCTGATGGCCGAGCATGGTTTCACCAATCTCGCCGGGGAATGGTGGCACTTCACCCTGAAGAACGAACCCTTCCCGAATACCTACTTCGACTTCCCCATCCGCTAGGGGGTCCGCAGAATCCCACCGATGAGCAGCATCAGGGACTGCTGAGCCTGCGTCTGCGCGGCCGCCTTATCCGTGGCGTGCGCAACGATCAACCCCGCCTCGGTGACCGCGCTGAAGATCAGCTGGGCCAGGACCTGAATCGGCGCATCGGCGATCAGCCCCGCGTCGCGGGCGCGTTCCAATTGGGCGATGACCAACCCCAGCCCATGGCGCGCCTCGAACTCTCGAAACGCCTGCCAGCCAAGGACCGCGGGGCCGTCGTAGAGGGTGATGCGGATCATCTCCGGGCGCTGACAGATTTCCAGGAAGACATTCAGACCGATAGCCATCGAGGTGAGAATGTCATCGGGATTCCCTGCGCCGATGGCGTTTTCGATTTCCTGCGTGGTCTCGATCTCTATTTTTTCGAGCACGGCCAGGAACAGGCCGCGCTTATCGCCGTAGTGATGGTGCAGGGCGCCGCGGGTGACTCCCGCCTCGGTCACGAGTTCCTCGGCCGAGGTCGCCGCGAAACCGCGCTCGGCGAACAACCGGCGACCGGCCTGCTCGAGCGCGGCTCGGGTGGCACGGGAGCGATCCTCCTGACTACGGCGTTGCATGCGCCCGAGTGAACTCCAGAATCGTTTCGGAGAGCAACTCGGGCTGATCTTCGGACAGGAAGGTGTAGGAGTCGTCGATGAACTTCAGGGTCGCGTTCGGCAGGTCGGCGGCCAGGCGTTCGGCGAATTTCACCGGGAAGATCTTGTCCTCGCGAGCCCATACGACCAGCACCGGAACCCGCACCGCCGGAAATCGGGTCGCGGCCTCGAGCGTGTACCGGCGATGCACGGTCTTCAGGAACCGGCGCAGATCCTTGCGGATCGCCGCCGAATTCCGGCTCGGCAGCAGGTAGGAGTCGGCGATCTCGGGCGGAACCGGGCGCTTTGTCACCCAGCCGAAGGCGATCGGCAGCCGATGCAGTGCGCGGATCCGCATCAACTCGGTCAGCGGCCGCAGCGAGCCGGGTACCCGCGCCAGCAGGGGCAGCACCGCGAAGGCAGGCGGGAAGAACGCCTCGTAGGCGTCGCACGACGCCAGCACGACGCGGCCGATCCGCTCCGGACGACGAGTCAGCAACAACTGGGTGATCGCGCCGCCGGTGTCATTGGCGACAACGGTGACATCGGCGAGGTCGAGTCGCTCCAGAAAGTCGGCGATCAGATCGGCGACCCCGGTGGGCGTGAGATCCGCTGCGGGGACAGGGATTTCGTGTGAGCCGAGCGGCAGGTCCGGACTGAGACAGCGATAGCCCGCCGCAGCGATGGTGGGGACGACATTGCGCCAGAGATCGGAGTTGACGAGCAGGCCGTGCACGAAGACGACCGGCGCGCCCTCCCCCGTGTCGTGATACCGGATGCGGCCGCCAGGGAGATCCACCTCATGCGTGCGGCCGAGTGACGTACTGATTCCCATGGTTCCTCCATGTGTTCGCAGTTCGTGTCCACCATTACATACATACGGTATGTATGTCTACAGCTCTGCCTCCTACCTGGGGTGGAGATTCGGGAGCCGATGTGGACGATTGACCAGCTCCCGCGCTACCGTGCAACGAAAGATCGAAGGAGACGGAGCTCACATGACGGTGTCCGACGCCACCCTGCGCCCATTCGAGACCGCCGAACTCGGCCTCGCCGACCACGCGGCCGCCCTCGCGCAGGGCAGGATCAGCTCCGTGGCCACGGTCGGCGCCGCACTGGACCGGGTCGAGGCGAGTCAGCCGACACTGAACGCCTTCCGCATCGTCCGGCGCGAAAAGGCACTCGCCGAGGCAGCCGCGGCAGACGAACGCCTGGCCGCCGGCGAACGACTCCCACTGCTCGGCGTGCCGATCGCGATCAAGGACGATACCGATATCGCCGGTGAGGCAACGGCATTCGGCTGCGGTGGCGAGCTGCCGCCGAAAACCGAAGACGCGGAATCGGTTCGACGGCTACGCGCGGCCGGTGCGGTGATCGTCGGCAAGACCAACACCTGCGAACTCGGCCAACTGCCGTTCACCAGCGGCGCCGCCTTCGGCCACACTCGCAACCCATGGGGTGCCGAATACACACCGGGCGGCTCATCCGGCGGTTCCGCGGCCGCCGTCGCGGCCGGATTGGTACCCGCCGCACTGGGTTCCGACGGCGCGGGCTCGGTCCGCATCCCGACCGCATGGACCAATCTCGTCGGCATCAAACCACAGCGCGGCCGCATCTCCACCTGGCCCGCCGCCGAGGCATTCCACGGCCTCACCGTGAACGGACCATTGGCCCGCACCGTCGCCGACGCCGCATTACTGCTCGACACCGCCGCCGGACCGCATCCCGGCGATCTGCACACGCCCGAACCGCTCACCGTCTCCGATGCGGTCGGCCGCGATCCGGGACGACTGCGTATCGCCCTCTCGCTGCGAATCCCGTTCACCGCCACCAGAACCGCGCTGCATCCGGAGGTCGAAGTCGCGGTGCAGCGCATCGCCATCACACTGCGCCGCCTCGGTCATTCGGTAACCGTGGCGGATCTGCACTACGGCGTCATGATCGGTGCGTCCTTCCTGCCGCGCTCGCTGGCGGGCGTCCGCCACGCCTACGACAAAATGCCTGGCGTACAAGTGGATCCGCGCACCACCGCGAACGTCTGGTTCGGCCGCGCGCTCAGTGGACCGGCACTGTTCGCGGCGCGTCAGGCGGAAACGTTGCTGCACAAGCGAATCGGCGGCTTCTTCCGCGACTACGATCTGGTGCTCGCACCCACCACCGCGACTCCCCCGCCACGTGCCGAAGAAATCGACGGCATCGGCGTCAACGCCACCAACGACCTCATCACGGCCGCCTGCCCGTACACCTGGCCCTGGAATGTACTCGGCTGGCCCGCGGTGAACGTCCCGGCCGGTTTCACCGACACCGGCCTGCCGGTGGGCGCACAACTCATGGGCACCGCGAACACCGAGCCACTGCTTGTTTCCGTTGCGGCACAACTGGAATCGGAACTCCGCTGGGACCGCAATCGCCCCGAACAGTGGTGGTGAGTTCACCGATCGTGCGGGGTCCAGACCTCGCTGTCGCTCTTGGTGCCCGCCGGGCACCCGTCCGGACCCCGGCCGTTGACGACGCCCTGCGGATACATCAGCAAGCACTGCCGCGGCTGGTCGGACTTCCCGAGGCCGGTGGCGACGAGGATCCCGATGGTCGAGTCGTCGGCGACCCGACCTTGGGAGAAGTACAGCGTCCCGGTGACTCCGAGACAGTCGGTGCCGCGCAGTTGCAGTGCGATGGCGGCGCGATTGACATCGCGGGCGCCCTCGGGCCGGGCGCGATTGGCGCGGACCGCCTGCAGGATCACACCGGCCACGTCGTACGCCAATCCGGTGCGGTCGCCGGGCCACGACGGATGGTAGGGAGCCAGATCGGGGTAGGCAGCGAGATCCGCTACGAGCCTGGGCAATTCACCGCACAGCTCCTGAAAGTCGATGGTGGGCGCTTCGGTACCGATCACACCGTTGCCGCGCACGCACTCCGCGCCGCCCAGAATGACGGGCACCCCCTTGGCGACGCACGGTGAGGCTCGCCGGTAGCGCCGCCGTCGCCTTGTTCCGTACTACGACGGTACAAGCCCCTCGGGTGCTGGACCGGTGCGTTCCGCCACCAGCGTTCGAGGAGGTCCCCCGGTTCTGGGGATATCCCTGCGTCAGAACCCGAGCTTGCCCAGCTGTTTCGGGTCGCGCTGCCAATCCTTGGCGACCTTGACGTGCAGGTGTAGGTAGATGCGGACGCCGAGGATGTGTTCGATTTGCTTGCGGGCGTTGGTGCCTACCTCTTTGAGGCGCGCGCCGCCCTTGCCGATGACGATGGCCTTCTGCGAGGGGCGTTCGACGTAGAGCAAAGCGTGCACGTCGAGCATGTCTTCGTTCTCTTCGCGCGGGAGGACTTCTTCGATGACCACGGCGAGCGAATGCGGGAGTTCGTCGCGCACGCCCTCCAAGGCGGCCTCGCGGATGAGCTCGGCCATGAGGGTTTCCTCAGGCTCGTCGGTGAGTTCGCCGTCGGGGTAGAAGGCCGGGCCCTCAGGCATTTTCGAGGCGATGACGTCGACGAGAACCTCGACCTGTTCGCCTTTGACGGCGGAAACCGGTACGACATCGTGTTCCGGGCCGAGCAGTTGCGACAGCGCCATCAGCTGTTGGGCGACCTGGTCGCGACTCACCTTGTCGATCTTGGTGACCACACCGAGCAGGGTGGTCTTCGGCGCCATCTGCTTGATCTGCTGCAGAATCCACTTGTCGCCGGGTCCGATTTTCTCGTCGGCGGGAATGCACAGCGCGATCACGTCGACTTCGGAATACGTATCGCGGACAAGGTCGTTCAGGCGCTGACCGAGCAGCGTGCGCGGGCGGTGCAGACCTGGGGTGTCGACCAGGATGAGCTGGGCGTGCTCGCGGTGCACGATGCCGCGGATGGTGTGGCGGGTGGTCTGCGGGCGCGAGGAGGTGATCGCGATCTTCTGGCCGACCAGTGCATTGGTCAGCGTCGACTTGCCGGTATTCGGGCGGCCGACGAAACAGACGAAGCCGGAACGGAATTCGGTGGACTTATCAGCCACCCTGCACCTCCGCGCCCGCGGCATCGTCGACGATCTCGAAGACCGCACCGGAGCGGTCGGTGAAGACGATGCGCGCCTCGGGCGAAACCTCGCGAACCGTGGAGACGCCCGCATCCGACAGTTTGCCGCTGACGACAACCGCGGCTTCGAATCCCTCTGCGCCGCTGGAGATCGCGGCCGCGACGGCGGCTTGCAGGGCGGTCAGTCGCAGGGAGTGCAGGGCGACATCACCGGCCGCGTAGGTGCGGCCGTCGGTATCGCGGATCGCGGCACCCGAGTTGCCGCCGGTGCGGCCGAGCGCACCCTTGGCCAGCACCACGAGTTTGGTGTCCTCGGCGTCCAATTCGGTCATTCGCTGTCTCCGTTCTCATCACGATCGGTCGGGACTTCCCGCTCGGATCCGTTACTTTTACGCCTGCCGTTGGCCTTCTCGGCATGCGATTTCTCCGGCGCCTTGCGCACCACGACGGTGTGCACCCGCACCCGTCCCCGCGCGTCCGCACCGCCTTCGCCGCGCAGCAACAGGCCGTGCGCGACGGCTTTGGAGCCGGGCAGCGGCACCCGGCCCAATGCGTGGGCGAGCAGGCCGCCGACGGTGTCGACGTCCTCCTCCTCGATTTCCAGGCCGTACAGTTCGGCCAGATCATCGACCGACAGTCGTGCCGAAACCCGGTAACGGCCTTCGCCGAGGTCTTCGACGGGCGGGGTTTCGTCGGTGTCGTATTCGTCGGCGATCTCACCGACGATCTCCTCGAGCACATCCTCGATGGTCACCAACCCGGCAATGCCGCCGTATTCGTCCACCAGTAGCGCCATATGGTTTCTGCGGCGCTGCATTTCGTCGAGCAGGCTGTCCAGCGGTTTGGAGTCGGGCATGAACACCGCCGGGCGCATGGCGTCGCGTACCTGCACCTTACGGCTCCTGTCCGCGTACGGCACAAGGTCTTTCAGGTACACCACGCCGAGAATGTCGTCGACGTTCTCGCCGACCACCGGAATGCGCGAGTGACCGCTGCGCACCGCAAGCGACATCGCCTGTGCCGCAGTCTTATCCGCCTCGATCCAGACCATTTCGGTGCGCGGGACCATGACCGCGCGAGCCGGGGTATCGCCGAGCTCGAAGACCGACTGGATCATGCGGCGTTCGTCGTCGGCCACCACACCGCGTTCACCGGCCATCTCGACGACTTCCCGCAGCTCGATCTCGGATGCGAAGGGGCCGTTGCGAAATCCCTTACCCGGGGTGATCGCATTACCGATGAGGATCAGCAGCCTGCTGACCGGACCGAGCACCGTGCCGATGAACTGCAGCGGCAGCGCCGAGGCCAAAGCAATGGAGTAAGCGTGCTGACGGCCCAGTGTGCGCGGTCCGACCCCGATCACCACATAGTCCACCAGCACCATGACGGCCGCGGTGAACAGCAGCGCCCAATTGTCGTCCCACAGCGGAATCAGCGCCGCCGCCAACAGCACCGTCGCGCAGATCTCGCACAGAATACGAAGCAGCACAAGCAGATTCACATATCGCGGCCGATCTGCCACGATCCTGGTCAGCCGCACCGCGCCGGGCCGCTCCGCCCGCACCATATCGTCGAGACGCGCCGGTGACACGGTGTTCAGCGCCGAATCGACTCCGGCGAACACCCCGCCGACCGGGACGAGCAGAACCGCCAGCAGGATCAGGGTCAGCGAATTCACGCGGGGCCTAGCGCCTCACCGGGCGTTGTGAAACCGGCCTTCCCCAGCAGCCGGGCATCGCGCTCGGCCAATTCGGCGCGCCGCTGAGCCTCGCGCAGGCTCTCGTACCACTCCTCTAGCAGTCGTGCCTGCAGTGCGAACATCTCCTTCTCCTCCTCCGGCTCGGCGTGGTCGTAGCCGAGCAGGTGGAGCACGCCGTGCACGGTGAGCAGCGCGAGTTCGTGATCGAGCGAGTGACCGGCCTTGCGGGCCTGGCCTGCGGCGAATTCGGGGCACAGCACGATATCGCCGAGCATGGACGGACCCGGTTCGGCACTGTCCGGTCGACCACCGGGCTCCAGTTCGTCCATGGGGAAGGACATGACATCGGTCGGGCCGGGTAGGTCCATCCAGCGCATGTGCAGATCCGCCATGGTGTCGAGATCGACGAGCACCATCGACAGCTCGGCCGCCGGATGCACGTCCATCCGGCCGATCACGAATCGCGCGACACTGACCAGGTCTTCTTCGGGTACGTCGACACCCGACTCGTTGGCGATCTCGATGCTCACCTGATCAGGGTATTCGGTGTGCCCGGGCCCGCACCGCGCGGCTGGCCCGGACACGTCCGACGCACTATCGCCGATCTCCCCGGCTCGCGGCGCGACGCTGTGCGCGATTGCCCGGATAGTGCGGTCCGACCTGGGTTACCCGCTCGGCCTCGGCCCGCTCGTAGGCGTCGACGATATCGGAGACCAACCGGTGCCGAACCACATCGCTGCTGGTCAGCTGGGCGAAATGGATATCTTCGATGCCGGTCAGGATCTCACTCGCCGCGCGCAGACCCGAGCGCGCGCCATTGGGCAGGTCGACCTGGGTGACGTCACCGGTCACCACGATCTTCGAACCGAATCCGAGCCGGGTGAGGAACATCTTCATCTGCTCGGCCGTGGTGTTCTGCGCCTCGTCGAGAATGATGAACGAATCGTTCAGCGTGCGACCTCGCATGTACGCCAGCGGTGCCACCTCGATGACACCGGCCGCCATCAGCTTCGGAATGGCCTCCGGATCCATCATGTCGTGCAGCGCGTCGTAGAGCGGGCGCAGATAGGGATCGATCTTCTCGTTGAGCGTGCCGGGCAGGAAGCCGAGCCGCTCGCCCGCCTCGACCGCGGGACGGGTGAGGATGATCCGGTTGACCTGCTTGGACTGCAATGCCTGCACGGCCTTGGCCATCGCCAGATACGTCTTGCCGGTACCCGCGGGCCCGATGCCGAACACGATGGTGTTGGCGTCGATCGCGTCGACATAGCGCTTCTGGTTGAGTGTCTTGGGCCGGATGGTTTTACCGCGCCGGGACAGAATGTCCAGGCTGAGCACCTCGGCCGGGGATTCCGAGGAACCCTCGGTGAGCATGGATACGGTGTGGCGCACCGCCTCCGGGGTCACCACTCGATTGCGACCGGTCAGCGCGACGAGCTGTTCGATCACCCGCTCGGCGAGCGCGACATCGGCCGCCTTGCCGGTGAGAGTGACGGAATTGCCGCGGACATGGATATCCGCATCCAGCAACTGCTCGAGTTCACGCAGGTTCTGGTCGGCCGAACCGAGGAAGGGGAACACGGATTCGGGAGCGAGTTCGATGCTGGAACGCACGGTGCGCGCTGCCGGGCCCGTACCGTTGTCTGCACCCCTGGGGATGGAGGCCGACGAAGTCGGTGGGGTGGGTAAACTCCCGCCTGCAGTGGGGGTAGTCGGGTCGCCGATCTCGCCTTGTGTTCTCAAAAGTGGCTATAGCCTGCTTTCCGGTCTCGAATTGCTGCGTCGTTGATGAAAGTTTAACGCGCCCCACTGACAACAGGCAGTGAATAAACGGCTACCGCGGGACCTGATGGGGTGGCGATTGCCTGCTGATCGCTGCCTACCGTCGTGGCATCTGGATTCCCCCGCGCCGGCGTGCCCAATCCTCGGTGAAGTCACGAAATCGCCGCACTGCATCCGATGGCGGGGCGGTCGCCGACCAGATCAGCCCCACATCGCGGGCCGCTGCGGCATCGGCGAGCGGGACAGTCACGATGCCCGATAGCGAACCGGCTGCGGGCGTGGGACCTTCCAGCGGGAGCAGCGCGACGCCGAGTCCGGCCGCGACCAGACCCGCGGCGGTGAGCAGATCGCTCGATTCGAAGGCGATGCGGGGGCGGATATTCGCGGCGGCGCAGAGTTCGTCGAGAATCCGGCGCATACCGAAACCCGGATGCATGGTGATGAATTCGGCGTCGCCGAGCTCGGCGAGACGTATCTGTCGGCGGGTGGCGAGCCGATGTTCCGCGGGCACGGCCAGCGCGAGCGGCTGTGCGAGCAGTTTGCGCCAACCGATACCCGGGGCCGACGGGCGGGGCGACACGATCGCCAAATCCGCTGTGCCGTCGACTATCTGATCGATTACCGCGTCGAACGCACCCTGCCAGAGGGTGAACGATATGCGCGAGGATCCGCGGCGGAAACCGCCGATCAGTTGCGGGATCAGCCAGCTGCCGAAGGAGTGCTGAAACGACAGGCGGACAACGCCTTTCGCGGGATCGGCAAGGTCGGCGACGGCCTGGGTGGCGGCATCGAGTTCGGACTGGGCGCGGCGGGCGTGTTCGTAGTAGGTCCGGCCGAATTCGTTCAGCACGATGCGTTTTCCGTGGCGGTCGAAGAGTTCGACACCGAGACGGCGCTCCAGGCGGGCCAGCATGCGCGAGAGCGTCGGCTGGGCGATGTGCAGCCGCTCGGCGGCCGCGCCGACGCGCTCCAGTTCGGCCAGTGTCGTGAACCACAGCAGGTCGTCACCCAGCACGTACAGACCTTTCCTTATGCGTCTAGTGCATTAGAAACCAGATTACTATTCATTTCCCTTCTTAATGACGAGTGTCGATTCTGGTGCCATGACCAGCACGGATATCCGCTCGACCAGCAGATCGCACGAACGTCGGATCACTACTGCGCTGTTCGCCGCAGGGCTGGCCACCTTCGTGTCGATGTACAGCGCGCAGGCGTTGCTACCGAGTCTGTCGGCGGCATTCGGGGTCGCTCCGGCGCAGGCCGCGTTGGCCGTGTCGTTGACCACCGGGTTTCTCGCGTTGGCGATCGTGCCGGTGAGTGCGTTGTCCTCGCGGATCGGGCGGACCAGGGTGATGACGGGGTCGGCCGTGATGTCGGCGGCCATCGGTCTGCTGCTGCCGCTGAGTCCATCGCTGGAGGTGCTGTTGGTGGGGCGGGCGTTGCAGGGGGTGGCGTTGGCCGGAGTGCCTGCCGTCGCGATGGCGTATCTGGCGGAAGAGATCGGTGGCGACGGGTTGGGCGCGGCGATGGGCGTTTATGTCGCGGGCACGTCGATCGGCGGGTTGTCCGGGCGGTTGATTCCGGCATTCGCTTTGGATCTGACCTCGTGGCGCTGGGCCGAGGCCGCGGTTGGCGTTGCGGCGGCCGGGTGCACCGTCTGGTTCGTGCGCGGGTTGCCACCGTCGCGTGGGTTCGTCGCTCGACCCGCCGGAATGCGTACCGTGCTGCGCGATATCGGCGCGCCGTTGCGGCACGGCGGGCTGCTTGCGCTGTTCGGGTTGGCCTTCGTACTGGTCGGCGGGTTCGTATCGATCTATAACTTCCTCGGATATCGGCTGACCCGGCCGCCGTTCGAATTACCTGCGGCCGTTGCGGGTTCGGTGTTCCTGCTGTACCTGGCCGGCACACTTGCCTCTGCCGCTGCCGGACGTTGGGCCGATCGCATCGGCAAGCACCGCGTGCTCGCGGCATCCGTCGCGCTGATGGGTGTCGGCGTCCTGGTCAGCATCCCGGATCAATTGATCGCGGTCATCCTTGGGATAGCCCTTTGCACCGCAGGGTTTTTCGGTGCCCACGCGGTGGCGAGCACCTGGGTCGGCGCGATAGCTCCCGGTGGCGCCGGATCGTCGGTGTACCTGTTCACCTACTACCTCGGCAGCGCCGTCATCGGCGGTACTGCAGGCATCGCATATGCGAAGGGAGGATGGGTCGGTCTGGCGGCCTGCGTCGGTGCGCTGCTTGTTGTGGCCGCAGTTCTGGTGTGGTACTTGACGATTCACGCTCGTCGCGGACTCGACACCGTTGCGGCTTCCCAAATCTGTGCCGCGCCGACGGCGTGATATCCGGCGGTCACCTGCGGCGCTCATGACCGCGAGGTCGCAGGCCAACGGCAGGACCAAGCGTGGGTCGCGGCGGCGAAGGCGGCCCAACGTGTTTCGTAGGGGAGCCGGTGTCGCTGGCGTCGGCGGCGCGGCGGAGTTCGGATGACGGGCTGGTGCGGGCAACGGTCTCGGGGCCGACTGCGAACGGCTGTATGCGCCTGAGTTCGGACGCTTCCAGCAATTTATAAGCAAAGCCATTGGATATCGACCCATGGATAAGACCGCAGCATTTGGGCCATACGCGCAAACCGCAGGGGTGGCCGTGCGTTAACTACGGAGACAGCCCGGCCGATCCACTACTGTGACCGATATTAAATTCTCTTTCTTCGGGGGTTTCACATGCTGATCTTCGGCTGGCAGCGGCGTCTCCACACACTCGCCATGATCACCCTGGTCTGCGGCCGCTGCGGCAACCCCGCCGCACACGCCCTGCGCAGACTCGCCACCACATTCACAATCTTCTTCATCCCGATCCTCCCACTCGGCAACAAGCACTACATGGAATGCACCTGGTGCGGCGCATCGACGCCCCTCGCCGTACCCCAAGTCACCGGCCTCATCGCCCGCGCGAACGCCGAGAAAATGGGCTCCCCCCAGCCTCAGCAGCCCCACGGCCAGTGGCCCCAGCATCCCGGCCCGAGCGCCCACCCGCAGCACCCCGCTCTCGCCGCCCCCCACACCAATTGGCAGCACCAGCCCGCTCTTGGCGCGCCCAATGCCCACCTGCAGCAGCCCACCCCGGGCGGACCCATCGCACCCTGGCAGCAGCAGCCCGCCCCCGGCGCGCCGAACGGACGGTGGCAGCGCTGACCCGATCGACGGTCGGACCCGCACGAATGACAGCCCGGCCAACGGCTCCCAGCACCCGCAGGACGCCCCCAAGATCATGAAGCATGTGACCACACACCCAGCCGCCACCAAGCTCCAGGACACTACGGCCCTCTGGAGCGCGGGTGTGGGCTCGGCAGCCGATGCGGTGATGGCGGCCTGTGACGCGTGACCCGTGACCGGACAACGGGTCAGCCGCCGCGTCGTCCGTCCACCCTGGGTTGGGCGATGATCGCGGCTCCCATCCAGCGTCGTAGATACCGACGCAGTTCGTCTTCGCTCCGGGGCGGATTGCCCGGAGAAATGAAGAACGACTGCATCGTTCGCAGGATGTATTCGACGAGTTCGTGCAGCGACGCGTCGTCGTATCCGTAACGCGCCCAATCGACGTCGAAGCGTTTGATCATCGTCATGCCGAAGGTTTGTGCCGCTTCGGAGGTGAGGCCTTCGGGGTGCACATTCGAATATGTGCTCGACAGCAGAATGCCCAGGTGAGGCGTTCGACGCACGTCTGAAAGCGTGAAGACCACGCCCTCGGTCATGGCTTCGACCGGGTCCTCGATACCGCTGACCTGCTTTGTCAGCCGGTCCAGAAAGCCGTCGACCGAAGCGATGGCCGCGGCCTGCATCAGCGCATCCGCACTGGGGAAGTATCGATACACCGTCTGACGGATGACACCGAGCGACTCCGCGACGTCGGCGATGCTGATCTCCGCACCCGTCCGTCCGATCAGATCTACTGCGGCGGCGACTATTCGACGGGACGCTTCTTCATCGCTGTTCGGCGGACTCCCGCCCCACCCGCGCCTTCCTGCCACTGCTCGCTTCCTCGGTTCGAACGATGTCCCTCGCATGCGAAACCGACAGCCGGACAACCCCGCCGACCGCCCAGATCAGGGGCTCGACGCTACCACAGGGCCGTCGTCGTCCCAGCTCGAGCAATTCTAATCATACACTCGAACCGATCTGTGTATGATCACCGATATCGAGGCTTCGGCGCGTCCGAACACGGCTACAGCCCCCTTTCGAAATACGAGGTACAGCCAAGTGACCGATCTGCAAGTCCGGAAGATGCGATTCGCATTCGCGGACTACGACGTACCGTTCCTGTGGAACGAAGAGAATCCGGCCTTCTCGTCCATGGCCAACGCGGTGTCCTTCCTGGCCATCGGCTTCGAGAAGATGATCGTCAATATGATTCGCGAGGCCATGCCGCGGATAACCGATCCCGCGGTCGCGGAGGAAGCGGACGCATTCGTGCGTCAGGAGGGCCAGCACTCGACCGCCCACCGCCAGCACGCCAATGGCCTGATCAGGCGATACCCCGGGCTCCAGGAGACGCTCAACGAAGTGATCGCGGAATTCGACCGCCTCACCGTGCACACCTCGCTGGAATATCGGCTCGCCTACACCGCCGATCTGGAGGCCACCTTCACCCCGGTGTTCAAACTGATGCTCGACAACGATTCGACCCTGTTCCGGCCGGGCGACGACCGTGTCGCATCGCTGTTCATCTGGCACTTCGTCGAGGAAGTCGAACATCGAAGCTCGGCTTTGATCATTTTCGATTCGATTGTCGGCAGCGACGCCTACCGGATGCGCATGGCTCCGTCGATCTTCCGGCACGTCATGAAGGTCATCAAGGTGGCCTGCGCAGGCTTCAATAAGCATGTGCCGCAGGAGGATCGGCGCATCGATGCACTGGCGATGTTCGCGATGCACCGGGGTAAGCAGAAGGTGCGGAAATTGTTGCGGCTGCCCGTCGAGGACAACGGTCCGATGTCGCGCGCGTTCGACGATCTACGACTCGGCGAACAACTGATCGCGATGGTGGGCATCATCCGCAGTCAATTGCCCAAGCACAACCCGGATCACGAGAAGCTGCCCGCACTCGCCGATGTGTGGTTCAAGCGCTATGACGCCGGTTACGACGTATCACATTGGTACACCGCCGATTCCGTTGCAGCGCAGGGGGACTGATGGCCGATCATTGCGCACCCACCTTCGACGAACTCGCGAAGGCGCTCGGCTTTTCCTGTCGGGAGGCCGGTGGACTCGTCGAGGTGCGAAACCCTTTCGCATTGGAGAACTGGACGCTGCCGGTGCTCGAGTTCACCATCGTCCTCGGCGCGGTGCTCGCGCTGATCTACGCGATCGTGCGCCTGCGACGTCACGGCGATCCCACCAATCTCGTGGTCTGGTTCGGCGCGACCGCATATCTGTTCATCATCGAACCGCCGCTGTACTTTCCGGCGGCCTTCGGCATCGACGCACACGTCGACACGATGTTCGCGCACAACGTCTTCACCGTGGATTTCCTCTGGGGTCGGCTCCCCCTCTATATCGTGGCGATCTACCCATTGATGGCCACGTTGGCCTTCGAAATCGTCCGAATGCTGGGCGTTTTCCGTCGATACGGTGTTCTCGTCGGCGCCGTCTGCGTAGGCTTCGTCCACCACGGCTTCTATGAGATCTTCGACCATCTTGGACCGCAGCTGCGCTGGTGGGAGTGGTCGACCGAAAATTCGCTCAATCAACCGATGTTCGACTCGGTTCCGCTACCGAGTGTGGTGGTATTCGCCGCGCTGTGGCCGATGTCGCTGGCATTCTTCGTCCAGTTGTTCGTCGGTCGTCATGTCGACCAGGGGCGCAGTTTCACTGGGCTGCAATTAGTGTGGCGCACTGTTGTCATCGGCCTTCTCGGGTCGTTGGGTACGGGCGTATTGCCGATCCCGGCAACAGTTTTCGGCGCAGGGAGCACCACGTTGCGGGGATTCCTCTATGCGGCCGAATTGGTCATCCTCAGCATTGTCGCGATTCCGATTCTCACTCGCCAGTGGCTGCGGCTACGGCGAGACCATTCGGACTACACGAACCGCTTCGTACGGATTTACAGCGTCGTGTACCTCGGTGTGATGGCGTTGCTCTGGATAAGCGCGCTGCCCGATTACTTCGCTGCCGTCGACGGTTCGACGAGCAATGGCGACCCCATCGGGAATCTCTGGTACACGCTGTCGTGCTTCGCGGTCGCAATACTTTGTGTGCTAGCGATCTTCACGGTGCCGTACCGAGCAGCCGAGTCGCTACCAGCGGGAGGTCAACGCCCCCAAGGCGCCGAGGGCGACGGCGGCGGCGGTGGAGGTGCGCAAGACAGTGGGGCCGAGCAGGGTTACGTCGGCGCCCGCAGCAGCGAAGGCGGTGAGCTCGGAGTCGTCTAGACCGCCTTCGGGGCCGACGATGAGCAGGATTTCGGTGGCCTTGTCGAAAGGCAGCTCGACGAAGCGGGCGGTACCCGATTCGTGTAGTGCCACCGCGATGCCGCCCGCGGCCACGCCCCCGCGGATCTTGTCGAGCAGGTCACGGGTGCGGTGCAGATCGGCGACCTCGGGGATGTAGGCGCGGCGAGACTGCCGTGCGGCCGAGCGGGCGGCGGCACGCCACTTCTCAACGGCCTTGTCCGCCTTGGCTTCCCAGTTCGCGATGCAGCGCGCGGCCTGCCACGGGATGATGACATCGGCGCCCGCCTCGGTCATCAGCTCGACGGCCAGCTCCGAGCGGTCGGACTTCGGCAGCGCCTGCACGATGGTCACCCGCGGCGTCGCGGGCGCGGCGAGCACCCGATCGAGCACCGTCAGCTCGAGCCGATCCTTCTGCGCCGCAACGACTTCCGATGCCGCGAGCAGACCGGAGCCGTCGGACAGCGTGATCGGCTCGCCGACCCGGATGCGGCGCACCGTCGCGGCATGGCGTCCCTCCGGACCGTCCAGCACCGCGATGCCACCCGGCTCCGGAATGTCGGCGAGATAGAAGACCGTGGCGGCCAACGCCTATCGCCCGCTGAACGACGCTCGCAGCCGGGCGAACAGGCCGCTGTTGTGCTCGGACTGCGCCGACATCACCTCGGCGCGATCACCGGTGCGCATGCCCTTGTACGTGCGCAGCAGATCGGTGGTCTTGGCGTCGAGTTTGGTCGGCACCACGATGTCCAGATGTGCGAGCAGATCACCGCGCGCACCGGAGCGCAGGCGCGGCATGCCGTGGCCGCGCAGCACCGAGATCTCACCCGGCTGTGTGCCCGGCGGAATGGTCAGCTCGGTCGGGCCGTCCAGGATGGTATCGATGACGACCGTGGTGCCCAGTGCGGCATCGACCATCGGCACCCGAATGGTGCAGTGCAGATCGTCGCCGTCGCGAACGAAGACATCGTGCGGCTGCTCGACGATCTCCACATACAGATCGCCCGCGTGCCCACCACCGGGACCGACCTCGCCCTGCGCCGCCAGCCGCACCCGCATGCCATTGGCGACACCGGCCGGAATCGGCGCGGCGATCTCGCGACGCGCCCGTACCCGCCCGTCGCCGCCGCACTTGTGGCACGGATCGGGAATGGTCTCACCCGCGCCGCGACAGGTCGGACACGGACGTGAGGTCAACACCTGGCCGAGGAACGAACGCTGCACGGACTGCACCTCACCCGCACCACCACAGGTTTCGCAGCGCACCGCCTTGGACTTGCCGTTGGTGCCCGCGCCGTGGCAGATATCGCAGAGGATGGCGGTGTCGACGGTCAGGTGTTTGGTAACACCGACCGCGCATTCGGCCAGGCTGAGCCGGGTCCGCAGCAGTGAATCCGCACCGGGCTGCACCCGGCCGCGCGGCTTGCGCGTCCCGCCGGAACCGCTCATACCGCCGAAGAAGGCCTCGAATACGTCGCCGAGCCCGCCGAAACCGGCGCCGGAGAAGCCCGCGCCGGCGCCAGCGGACTCCAGCGGGTCGCCGCCCATATCGACGACGCGCCGCTTCTCCGGGTCCGACAGCACCTCGTAGGCGGTCGACACTTCCTTGAACTTGGCCTGCGCCGCCTCGTCGGGGTTGACGTCGGGGTGGAGCTCCCGCGCCAGCTTGCGGTAGGCGCGCTTGATCTCCTGGTCGGTCGCGTTCTTCGCGACGCCGAGCAGTCCGTAGTAGTCCCGTGCCACTTGAGTTCTCTAGTCCTTGGTTTGCAACAGCATTAGTCGGATGCACTCAACTTTATCCGCCGGAGGATCGAGCGTATCAGCGACGGGGCCCCTCAGCGCTCCGCGAGCACCTCACCGATATAACGAGCAACGGCCGCGACCGATGCGATGGTCCCCGGATAGTCCATCCGGGTCGGACCGAGCACACCCATCCCGCCGAGTACCGCACCCGCAGCACCGTAGCCGGTCGACACGACCGAAGTTCCACGCATCTGCTCGACCTGGGTTTCCTCGCCGATGCGCACCGTGACGGTACCCGGATGCTGTGCGGCGGCGAGCAGCTTCAGCACGATCACCTGCTCCTCCAACGCCTCGAGCACATCGCGCAGCGAACCAGGGAAGACGAAGTCGCCTGCATTGCGGGTCAGGTTGGCGGTGCCACCCAGGACCAACCGCTCCTCCGGATGCTCCACCAGGGTCTCGACCAGCACGGTCGAGACGCGCACCAGCACATCCTTCAGCCGTACCGGCGCCCGCTCGGGCAGTTCGGCGACGGCCGCGGAGGCGTCGGACAGGCGCTTGCCGTCCATCGCGCCACCGAGCATGCCGCGCAGTGCGGCGAGGTCCTGGTCATCGACGAGTGCGCCGAGTTCCACCAGACGCTGGTCGACCCGGCCGGTATCGGTGATCACGACCAGCAGCAACCGAGCCGGATTCAGCGCGACCACCTCGATGTGGCGGACCGTGGATGCCGATACCGTCGGATACTGGACGACCGCGACCTGGCGGGTCAGCTGAGCCAGCAGCCGAACACCGCGGCGCAGCACGTCGTCGAGGTCGACGCCGGACTCCAGAAATTCCATGATCGCCCGGCGCTCGGCCGGTGAGAGCGGCTTCACCTCGGAGATGCGGTCGACGAACTGCCGGTAGCCCTTATCGGTCGGAATGCGACCGGAACTGGTGTGCGGCTGGGTGATGTAGCCCTCGGCCTCCAGCACCGCCATATCGTTGCGAACCGTCGCGCTGGATACCCCGAGGTTGTGCCGCTCCACCAGGGTCTTCGACCCGATCGGCTCCTTGGTCGCGACATAGTCCGCGACGATCGCACGCAGGACCTCGAAGCGCCGATCCTCGGTGCTCGACATGGGCCCCACCTCCTCGCTCGTCCTCGGGTACGCCGTAACGGTCACGTGCGCACCGTCCGCATCGACCCGAATTCGATGCAGGTTACTAGGTACGTCTGTTTACCAAGTCTAATTGCCTATTGGACAATTGCCCGTTCACGCACCATCGACGGTTGTGATCCAGATTCCCCCGCGACCGACTGACGTTGCGCCGGAGCGAGATCCGACTGCTAACCTCACCGCGCGAACAGTGTGACATGGGGATTCGGAACAGTGAACAAACCGGACTATCCGCAAATTCTCGCGCCCGCCCTGGGCGGTCCAGCGACTCCACCGATCGGCTTCCGTCCCTTCGGGTTGTCGCCGAAAGCGCCGGACTACCGGGTGCTGCAGCCGACCGACTATGTGCTGCCCCACGGCTCGCTCCCCCAGACCCCGATGCCGCCCTACCGAGGCACCCTCCTGCCGTTCAACTTCATCCTGGCGCACGGCGTCGACGAGAACGATCCGATGCCCTTCTCCAGCCAGAACCTGCGGAAACCGGAATCGCCCTGGTGGCGTCCTGCATGCCGCGGGTCTTGGCGCATCTGTTCACCCTCCCGGAAGTCGTGCTCAACGGACAGCACGTGCCGCACAAGGTCCGGCTGGGGCACCACCTTCATCCCGGCCGAACCGGGATACACCATCTGCGCGTCGGACCGCCACCATGGCGAGCGCCCTGGTCCCGCTTCGGCAGCCATCCCATGCCCGCCGACATCATGGTGCCGGTCACCGCAGGCCACCAGACCCGCGTCTACTCCCGGGCATCCATGTCCGTCAGCACCCCGGGCAGGCTCGGACCACAGCAGCGCTGGATCCCCGGCATCATCAGCTGGCTGTTGTTCACCTCGATAGCGATCCTGGCCATGGTGCTCGGCGCTTACCAAGTACTCACCTACTAGGCCTGGCGATCGGACCCTGTTATCGACCGGCGGCGGCTTCTACTACGGCGGCGACCTCGGTGGGGCGGGAGACCAGGGAGGCGTGGGAGGCGTCGATTTCGCTGGTGTGGGCACCCATGCGGTTTGCCATGAAGCGTTCGGAGGCAGGGGGGATTATGCGGTCGTTGGCTGAGACGAGGTACCAGCTGGGGGTTGCGGACCAGGAGGGAGCGCCGGAGGGTTCGATGTTGGCGGATACGGCCAGGGAGCGTTGGTGGGCGAGCATGTCGGCGGCTACTTCGGGGGATACGTCTTGGGCGAAGATGGAATTGAAGTAGTCGGCGGCTACGTATCCGTCGATGTTCTTGCCTGCCAAGCCATTTGGATCGTCGACGACGCGTACTTGGAGCGCCGGGGGCAGTAACTGGCTGCCGGGGAAACTGATCGGGTTGAGTTCGAGGAGACCGGTTTCGCCCTGCACTGGGGCGAAGGCCGCAATGTAGACCAGCGCTTGGACTTTCGGGTCGTGGACATTGGTGATGACGAAGCCGCCATACGAATGGCCCACAAGGACAACAGGTCCGGAGATGGTGTCCAGGGTTCGCTGGATCGCCGCGGCGTCGTTGGCGGGGCCGCGCAGCGGGTTGTCGGGAACTACCACTCGATAACCGTGGTCACGCAGCGTCGCGGCCACGCCGTTCCAACTCGTGGTGTCGGCGAAGGCGCCGTGCACGAGCACGATCGTCGGGAGGGGTTCGGCGGTCGCCGGGGCGACCGCGAGGACGGGTGTGAAAGCCAAGGTGAGCGCCGCGATGCAGGCGCGGAGACTACGGGTGATTTTCATCAGAGTCCTGCCTGTCGTCGTTGGTGCTGTCGGCTCATGATGTTGTCACCTTTTGCCGCGCCCGGACAGAAAGATGGACTGATCAGTCGGTTACGGCGCTCAGTGTGAGCACCGACGATCGCGCATCAACCCGCCCGAATTGGTGCACCACAACGTGAAGCTCGCCACCCCCGAGCGCTTGTGATGCCCACTCCGCGCTGCCGCAAAGGCATGAGCACCTCGGCATAGCGAGTGACTACCTCGCACACAGTCGACGTTGCGCGAGGTAGTGACCAGCTTGTACGGGGGCGGATGCCGCTGCGGCGGATGACACCTCGAGGCGGCACGGAGCAAGGGCGGACGAGCCCGCAGCTACAGCTCGGACACGGTTCTCACCATCTTGCCGGCCAGTGCGTCCAGGCCGAGCATGGCGAGCAGGGACTCGCAATCCGCTGCGTCCTCGGCGTGGCTGGCGACCGTCCTGGCAGCTATCGCGCACTGTCTCGCGTTTTCCGCCTTCTCGGCGGCACGCGCCTCGGCGAACTCGCTCTGCTCGGAGATAAGGGTGATGTGTCGTGCCGATGGCATAAGACTCCTTGGGTTGGTCCGAAGCCTACGCGTCTTTACCGATCTGTGATAGCGCAACGGGCGGCATCCATGAACCCGGTCGTGAAGTGAGGATAAGTCAGAGTCAGGTCAGGAGGTCTCGAACAACGCCGTCGGCGAGTAGGCGGCCGCGGTCGGTGAGGATCAGGTGGTCGCCGGAGCGAACTGCCAGACCGTCGGCGATGATTCGGCTTGCCGCGGCGGATTCCGTCGGGGCCAACTCGTTCAGCGGCAGGCCGGTGCGCAAGCGAACGGCGAGCATGACGCGTTCGGTGTGCTGTTCGTCGGCAGTGAGCGTTTCCCAGCCTGCCGCGGGAAAACCGCCACGCGCGACGGTATCGGCATAGCGCGCAGGGTGTTTGACGTTCCACCAGCGCACGCCGCCGACGTGGCTGTGCGCGCCGGGTCCCGCGCCGAGCCAGTCGCCGCCGTCCCAGTACCCGAGGTTGTGCCGACAGCGCGCGGAATCGCCTGCGGCCCAATTGGATACCTCGTACCAAGTGAGGCCTGCCGCATTGAGACGAGAGTCGATGCGCTCGTAGCGGGCAGCGAGCACATCGTCATCGGGAGCGGGCAGTTCGCCGCGACGCACGCGACGGGCCAGTGCGGTGCCGTCCTCGACGATGAGCGAGTAGGCGGAGACATGGTCGACGCCCGCGCTCAGCACCGCATCCAGGCTCGCGTCCAGATCGCTGTCGCGTTCGCCCGGCGTGCCGTAGATCAGGTCGAGATTCACATGGTCGAATCCGGCAGCGCGAGCCTCTCTCGCCGCGGCGACGGCTCGGCCCGGCGTGTGGGTGCGATCCAGCACCTTCAGCACATGCTGGGCCGCGGATTGCATGCCGAGCGACACCCGGGTGAATCCGGCCGTGCGGATGCGTTCGAAGAACTCCGGTGCGGTCGACTCCGGATTGGATTCGGTCGTGACCTCGGCATCGGCGGCGAGGGTGAAGTTCGCACGCACCGAGTTCAGCACGTCCGCCAAGCCGTCACCGCCGAGCAGTGACGGCGTGCCACCTCCGACGAAGATCGTCGCCACCTCGGGCGTGGCGGTCGGCAGCGCAGCGAACCGTTCGGCCGCCGTCGCCAGTTCGCCGCGCAGTGCTTCGAGCCAGGACTGCGGCGATGCCGAGGTGCCCAGCTCGCCAGCGGTATAGGTGTTGAAATCGCAATATCCGCAGCGTGTCGCACAGAACGGCACGTGGATGTAGATCCCGAACGGGCCGCCGCCGAAGTCGCGCAGCACCAGGGCTGGCGTCTCGGCTTCTATCGGGGCGGCGGCGGAACTCACCCCTCCAGTGTGACCGCCGCTCCCCTGGGCCGTTGCGGGCGGGTTCAGTCGGCGACCACGGTGTTCTGATTCGCGGTGAGCAGCCAGCGGCCGTCCTCCTTGGACATGACGTACATCGGTGAGCCCTGACCGGACAGTTGGCCCGCGCCGTCGAAGTACCGCTGGACCACCTTGACCGCGGCCACGTCCGGACGGATGAACAGCACATGCTCGACCTCGTAGGTCGCGGTACCGTCCCGCATCGCACCCGGCAGCACCTGTGCGGTGAACTCACCGATGGCCGCGCGGCCGAACAGTCGCTTGCCGCCTCCGGTCGTCCAGATGGCGTCCTCGCGGAACAGACCGACGAATTCGTCGACGAGCTCGTTCTGCTGGGAATGTTGAATGGTGGCGACGACCTTGCGGATGGCGTCCAGATCGTTATCGGTATTCATGCCACAGACCTTGCTACCTCGACCTAGCTCGAGGTCAACCCGAGTGACTCGCTTCACCGGCGATGATCTTGACGAATCATGCGACGCATTGCGGCCCCTAACTATGACAGCCATCACAATCGGCCCGCATAGTCCAGGGAATTTCCCTCGATTTCGCGGGAAATATGGCCGGGAGGTCGGAAGGGCCACCCTGACATGGCACAATAGGCCGCATGCGCGGATCTGGAGTACGACTTGTGGCACGTCGCCACGTCGACTACAAGCGCGTCTGTAGTGCCTGCTGTCTGCCCGGTTCTCTTCGGTAGCTCAGCGGCGCGCATTCCCGGGTTTGCCCGGTGATTCCCCGATTTCGACGGACATCGGCCCGCTGACACCGCAGGCGTGAGTCAGCCCCTCACGCCTTCAGCACGGATGTACCCTCACCCAGCAGGAGCGACCCCCATGACGTCGAGCACCGACGCCGGTCCCACGGATCAGCCCGGTTCCGGGCCCCACGCGCGCCCGCAGCGCCCGGCCTCCGAACGACGGGTCCGCCCGGACCGTCCGCGGACCGAGGCAGCGGCCGGCCCGCGGGTCCGCACCGGTAAGCCGGTGCGCCGCAAGGCCGAGGGCCAGTGGGCGCTCGGCTACCGCGAGCCGCTGAACCCGAACGAGCAGTCCAAGAAGGACGACAACCCGCTCAATGTCCGGGCCCGGATCGAGAACATCTATTCCAAGCAGGGCTTCGACAGCATCGACAAGGGCGATCTGCGCGGCCGGTTCCGCTGGTGGGGTCTCTACACCCAGCGCGAACAGGGCTACGACGGCACCTGGACCGGTGACGAGAACATCGACATTCTCGAGGCCAGGTACTTCATGATGCGTATCCGCTGCGATGGCGGCGCATTGAATGTCGCGCAGCTCAAGACCCTCGGCGGGATCTCCACGGAATTCGCCCGCGACACCGCCGACCTGTCCGACCGCGAGAACGTCCAGTACCACTGGATCGAGGTCGAGAACGTCCCCGAGATCTGGAAGCGGATCGAAGGCGTCGGCCTGAAGACCACCGAGGCGTGCGGAGACTGCCCGCGCGTGGTGCTCGGCTCGCCGCTGGCCGGTGAATCGCTGACCGAGATCATCGACCCGACGCCCGCGATCGACGAGATCGTGCGCCGCTACATCGGCAAGAAGGAGTACTCCAACCTGCCGCGCAAGTTCAAGACCGCGATCTCGGGCCAGCAGGATGTGGTCCACGAGATCAACGATGTCGCGTTCGTCGGGGTGAATCATCCAGAACACGGCCCGGGTCTGGATCTGTGGGTCGGCGGCGGTCTGTCGACGAATCCGATGCTGGCCCAGCGCGTCGGCGTGTGGGTGCCGCTGGACGAAGTTCCCGATGTGTGGGAGGCCGTCGTCTCGCTGTTCCGCGACTACGGCTACCGCCGCCTGCGCACCAAGGCCCGGCTGAAGTTCCTCATCAAGGACTGGGGCATCGAGAAGTTCCGTCAGGTGCTCGAGGACGAGTACCTGAAACGCAAGCTGATCGACGGCCCCGCGCCGGAGCAGCCGAAGAAGCCGATCGATCACGTCGGCGTGCAGAAGCTGCGCAACGGACTCAATGCGGTCGGCTTCTCCCCCATCGCGGGCCGGGTTTCGGGCACGGTCCTGACCAAGGTCGCCGAGGCGGCGGAGAAGTACGGCTCGGACCGGATCCGGTTCACCCCGTACCAGAAGCTGATCGTGCTCGATATCGCCGACGACAAGGTCGACGCGCTGATCGACGAGCTGGAACCCCTTGGCCTGCAGGCACGTCCGTCGCTGTGGCGCCGGAACCTGATGGCCTGCTCCGGGATCGAATTCTGCAAGCTCTCCTTCGCCGAGACCCGCAAGCGGTCCCAGGCGCTGGTGCCGGAGTTGGAGGAGCGGCTCGCGGATCTCAATGCGCAGCTGGACGTTCCGGTGACCATCAATATCAACGGCTGCCCGAACTCCTGCGCGCGTGCGCAGATCGCCGATATCGGCTTCAAGGGTCAGCTGATCGATGACGGCGCCGGGAATCATGTCGAGGGTTTCCAGGTTCATCTCGGTGGCAGCCTCGGCTTCGACAGCGCCTTCGGTCGCAAACTGCGTCAGCACAAGGTGACCACCAACGAGCTCGGTGACTACATCGAACGGGTGGTGCGCAACTTCATCAAGCACCGCGAGGACGGCGAACGGTTCGCTCAGTGGGCGGTTCGTGCCGACGAGGCCGACCTTCGGTAAATGGGAGAACTAGCGTGACAACGGATCAAGTAACGGCGGACCTTCCCGCCAAGCTGTCGGAAGACGAACTGCGGGCGATCGCCGAAAAAGGCGCGGCCGAACTCGGTGCCGACGCCACGGCATTGGATTTGCTGCGGTGGACCGAGGACGTCTTCGGCACCGGCTACATCGTCGCCTCGAATATGCAGGACGGCGTGCTGGTTCACCTTGCCGCCCAAGTGCATTCGGGTGTGGACGTGCTGTTCCTGGATACCGGTTACCACTTCGCCGAGACCATCGGCACCCGGGATGCGGTGGAGGCCGTATACGGCGTGAATGTGATCAATGTGCGGCCGGAAAGCACTGTGGCCGAACAGGATCAGCTGCTCGGCAAGGATTTGTTCGCGCGCGATGCCGGTGAATGCTGCCGGTTGCGCAAGGTTGTGCCGCTGAAGCGCTCGCTCGGCGGTTACAACGCCTGGGTCACCGGCATCCGCCGCGTGGAGGCCCCGACCCGTGCCAACGCCCCGCTCATCTCGTTCGACGAGGCGTTCGGACTGGTGAAGATCAACCCGATCGCCGCCTGGTCCGACGACGAGATGCAGGCCTATATCGAACAGCACGGCATCCTCGTCAATCCCCTGGTGGAGGAGGGATATCCGTCCATCGGCTGCGCTCCGTGCACACGGAAGCCGGAGCCGGGCTCCGATCCGCGAAGCGGCCGCTGGGCCGGCCTCGCCAAGACCGAATGCGGGTTGCATCAGTCATGACCGAAACCATCAGCGCACGTTCCTTGGGCATCACCGATTTCGACACCCTCGCGGCGTTGGAGTCGGAGTCGATCCACATCTTCCGTGAGGTGGCAGGCGAATTCGAGCGGCCGGTGATCCTGTTCTCCGGCGGTAAGGATTCCACGGTGCTGCTGCACCTGGCGCTCAAGGCCTTCTGGCCCGCGCCGCTGCCGTTCGCGCTGCTGCACGTCGACACCGGGCACAACCTGCCCGAGGTGCTCGAATTCCGCGACAAGGTGGTCGAAAAATACGGTCTGCGACTGCATGTCGCGAAGGTCGAGGACTACCTGGCCGACGGCCGTCTCACCGAGCGCCCGGACGGTATCCGCAATCCACTGCAGACGGTTCCGCTGCTGGACGCCATCACCGAGCACCGCTTCGACGCGGTCTTCGGCGGTGGCCGCCGCGATGAAGAGCGTTCGCGCGCCAAGGAGCGAATCTTCTCGCTGCGCAATGCCTTCGGGCAGTGGGATCCGAAGCGGCAGCGGCCCGAGCTGTGGAATCTGTACAACGGCAAGCACGCTCCCGGCGAGCACGTCCGGGTGTTCCCGCTGAGCAACTGGACCGAACTCGATATCTGGCGCTACATCGCGCGCGAGGACATCGATCTGGCGAGCATCTACTACTCGCACGAACGTCCGGTGTATCAGCGCGACGGCATGTGGATGACGCCCGGCGTCTGGGGCGGCCCGCGCGACGGTGAGGTACTGGAGACCCGTTCGGTGCGCTACCGCACCGTCGGCGACGGATCCTCCACCGGTGCAATTCTTTCCGACGCGGCCGATAACGAGGCGATTCTCGCCGAGGTGGCCGCGTCCCGTTTGACCGAGCGCGGTGCTACCCGCGGCGACGACCGAGTGTCCGAGGCCGCAATGGAAGACCGCAAACGAGAAGGCTACTTCTGATGCGTTCCGAGTTACTCGCCGGACCGAGCGCGGCGCACAGTGTCCAATCCTGGGCGAGCGACGACCGAGTGTCCGAGGCCGCAATGGAAGACCGCAAACGAGAGGGATATTTCTGATATGTCCGACCTACTGAGGCTGGCCACCGCCGGTTCTGTCGACGACGGTAAGTCCACCCTGGTCGGACGCCTGCTCTACGATACGAAATCCGTACTGGCCGACCAGATCGACGCCGTCACCCGCGCGTCGGTGGACAAAGGTCTTGCCACGCCGGATCTTTCGCTGCTCGTGGACGGGCTGCGCGCGGAACGCGAACAGGGCATCACCATCGATGTCGCCTACCGCTACTTCGCAACGCCCAAGCGGTCTTTCGTGCTCGCGGATACGCCCGGACATGTGCAGTACACCCGCAATACCGTCTCCGGCGCGTCCACCGCGCAACTGGTGATCCTGCTCGTCGACGCGCGCAAGGGTGTCATCGAGCAGACCCGTCGGCACGCCGCGGTCCTCGCGCTGCTCGGCGTGCCCAAGCTGGTGCTCGCGGTGAACAAGATCGACCTGGTCGATGATCCGGCGACCGTCTTCGCCGCGATCTCGGCCGAATTCAACACCCTCACCAGCACACTCGGCTGGGCAGCCGAGGATGTGTTGGAGATTCCGGTGTCCGCACTGCACGGCGACAATATCGCCTCACGCTCGGCGAACACTCCGTACTACGACGGACCTTCGCTGATCGAGCACCTCGAATCGGTGCCGGTGGATGCCGACAGCTCGGGCGAGCACGCGATCGGCCTGCGCTTCCCGGTGCAGTATGTGATCCGTCCGCGCACCGCCGAATACCCGGACTACCGCGGCTACGCGGGCCAGATCGCGGCGGGCTCGGTTTCGCCGGGCGACGAAATCGTGGTGCTGCCCTCGGGTATTCGCTCGACCGTCGAGCGGGTCGATACACCCGACGGTGAGCTCGCCGTCGCACAGGTCGGCCGCAGCGTCACGCTGATCCTGGCCGACGATGTGGACATCTCGCGCGGGGACATCATCGCCTCCCCGGCCGATGCGCCGGAGCCGATCGACTCCTTCGACGCGACCGTCTGCTGGCTCGGCGATAAGCCGCTGCGTCCCGGCGCGCGACTGCTGCTCAAGCACGGCACCCGCACCACACAGGCGATCGTCGGCGCGCTCGTCGAGCGGTTCGACGAGCAGAACCTGACCGCGCAGGCAAGCCCGGAGTCGTTGGCGCTCAACGATATCGGCCGCATCTCCGTGCGCGTCGCCGAGCCGATCGCGGCCGACGACTACCGCGTCAACCGGCACACCGGCAGCTTCCTGCTCATCGATCCGGCGGGCGGCAACACCCTCGCCGCCGGTCTGGTCGGTGACGTGCTGACCGCGGTCGAGGTCGGAGTCTGAGGTGAATTCGCCCGGTGGTATCGGCTCGGTGGCGCGGCTGCCGGGCGGGTCCATGTGGGCGGAACTGGAGCGATTGTCGGACAACGGACGCGGACCGAGTAGACCGATGTTCGGGCCTGTCCGGGTCACGGCTGCCACACCGATCGGCGGATACGCGGAGCCCAGGCCTGCGCTCATCGCGGTGGCGCACGGCAGTCGGGATCCGCGCTCGGCCGCGACGATGTCGGCGGTCGTCGCCGATATTGCCGCCGCCCGGCCGGATATCGATGTGCGGCTCGCCTTCCTCGATCTGAATGCGCCGTCGGTCGATCAGGTCGTGAATGCCGTTGCCGCGCAAGGGCACACGCATGCCGTGGTGGCGCCGTTGCTGTTGGGCAGCGCATATCATGCGCGAGTCGATCTACCCGGACTGCTTGCTGGCGCCCGCACCGCCCACCCGCAACTCGTGCTGACGCAAGCAGACGTTCTCGGGCCGGACCCGCGGCTCATTACCACCCTCCGCGACCGCATCCTGGCCGCGCTGGAATCGGCGGTATCGCCGCGGCATGGTGAAACACTGGGGGTGGTCGTGGCCGCAGTTGGGGCGGCGGCGGCGGCTAATGCGCGAACGAGCGATGTTGCGCGACAGCTGGCGGCGATGACCGGCTGGCTTACCGAGGTCTGCTTCGCCACCACCGAACCTTCTGTCACCCAGGCAATTTCGCGTCTGCGCGCCCGGGGTGCCGAGGGAGTGCTCGTGGCGCCCTGGTTCCTCGCGCCGGGGCTGTTGACCGACCGCCTGGTGGCCGCCGCACCCGAGGTGGTGCATGCGCAGGTCATCGGGCCGGATACAGCGTTGACCGAAATAGTTTGGGACCGCTACGACACCGCACTCTCCAGTGCATTGAGCCTCTCTGCCTGATCGTTGGCCGCGCGGCCTCCGAACAATTTTGCGCAGGAGGCGACTACTGGCGAATACCCCTGCGCCTCCGGCTAATTCAGTCGACGTAGACGACGATTGCCGTCGCGTTATCGTTTCCACCCGCCCGATCGGCAGCAGCCAAAAGCCTGACAACAGCGGACTGCGGATCGATACCACGGCTCAACCCGTTCCGCAGGTCGTCGTAGCCGACCTGCTCGGATACACCGTCGGTGCACAGCAGGTACCTATCGCCGGGCTGCATCGTCACGCTCAGCACATCCGGTTCCGGCGCGTCACCGTGTCCGATGTAGCGGGTCAGTTGATACCGCGCCGACGTGGCCTGCGGCGAGTCGAACGGATACCAACCGTGCACAGCGCCGAGCCACGCCATCGTATGGTCGGTCGTCAGTAGTTCCAGCAGCCCGGCGCGCAGCCGGTACACCCGGGAGTCACCGATCTGCACGAGCCAGCAACCCTGCGGCGCGGCGACCATGGCGGTCAGGGTGCATCCGGCCAAAGTCCGCAATTCCTGACCGATCCGACTCACCCGAGCATGCGCCGCCGCCACCGCGGCACGCAGCGCGTCCGGCCCGAGTTCCGCCGCATCCGCGACGTGTTCGACGAAGATATCCACCGCGGTCCGTCCCGCCGCCGCGCTGCCTGGCCCATCTCCCATACCATCGGCCACCAGCGCTAGCAACGGCTGCTCACGGAGATAGGTGACATCGAAATTCGCCGAATAGCGTCTGCCGATATCGCTGCCCACCGCAACGTCGATCACGGGACTGCGCACCCGCGAATTCTGGCACACCACACCATCGTGGGGAGGCCTCGAGGGCCGGACTGGAACGCGCTCACGGAATACGATCCGGCGCCCTCACCACGGGGTGATCGAGTCGGCCGCGGTCGCGGATCTGGAAGCGATGCGCCGGTCGATAGCAGCCAGTGCGAACTCTCCCCAGCGAATGTTCTCCTGCTCGAAGGAGATTCCGCGCAGCAAGGTCAGGTAGGCACCGATGCGCTCGGCCTCGGCCAGATACGCCTGCTCGCTGCGCCCATCGAGCAGCCGGGCGCGCAAGCGTTCGTAGCGGGCCAGTTTCGCCCTGGACCAGTCCAGCTTCTCGGCCACCGCGGCGCGTACGGTCGGCGCATCGTCGGTGTCCATGCCCTGCACCTTGACCATCAATTCGTCGCGGACGGCGGTCAGCTTGGCGGGCTCGGCGATGAACGCGCGCAGCGCGGCTCGCCCAGCCGCGGTGATGGCGTGCAGTCGCTTGTTCGGACGACGTTCCTGCTGCACGACCCGGGTCTCGATCAGGCCCTCGGCGGCCATCCGCTCGAGTTCCTTGTACAGCTGCTGGGGCGTGGCCATCCAGAAGTTGGCCACCGAGGCATCGAAGCCTTTGGCCAGGTCATAGCCGGACGCCTCCCCTTCCAGCAGAGCGGCCAGTACCGCGTCACGTAACGCCACCCGCTCAGGTTACCAGCCTCGATGACTATTCAAATTATTGTCTAATCAACTATAGACACTAGACCGCACACAGGAATACTGTTCGGAATTGATAGACAAATAATTGATTATGAAAGGTGGAGCGATGCATCCCTTCCGTGCAGCCGTGGAGGCACGCGACGAGGCCGCCATCGAGGCGCTACTGGCCGACGACGTGGTGTTCACCAGTCCGGTCGCGTTCAAGCCGTATCCGGGCAAGGCGATCACCGCGGCCATCCTGCGCGGGGTGATCCGCGTATTCGAGAACTTCCGCTACGTACGCGAGATCGCCGACGCGAATGGCCGCGACCACGCCTTCGTCTTCGAGGCCACCGTCGACGGCAAGCAGCTCACCGGATGCGACTTCCTGCATTTCGACGAGCACGGCAAGATCGACGACTTCATGGTGATGGTGCGTCCGCTCTCGGCCGCACAGGCGTTGGCCGCGCGCATGGGCGAACAGTTCGAGCAGATCAAGGCCGAGGCCACCGAGCAGATTCAGCGTGCGGCGGCGCAGGCGTGACCGATTACGACGCCATCGTCATCGGCGCGGGCAATGCCGGGCTGACGGCCGCGGCCACCTTGCAGCGCGCGGGTGCGCGAACTCTGTTGCTTGAACGGCACAACGTTCCGGGCGGCTGCGGAACTTCTTTCCGCCGTGGACGTTTCGAATTCGAGGTTGCGCTGCACCAACTTTCGGGTGTCGGTGCCGAAGGGCAGCCGATGTCGTTGCGGGAAGGACTGTTCCAGCAGCTGGGCATCATCGACAAGCTGGAATTTGTGCAGGAGCACGACCTGTACCGCGCGGCGATTCCCGGGCAGGTCGACCTCACGCTGCCCGCGGACTGGGATGGCGCGATCGACGCTATCGATGCCGAGTTTCCCGGCAACCGCGACCGGACCGCGAAGTTCTTCGAATTACTCAAACAGGTGACGTTCTGGCAAATCGCCGCCATGCGCGGGATGCCGGTCGAGCAGATCGATCCGGTGCTGTTCGAATACGGTCTGCGGCCGCTGAAGGCGGTGCTCGACGAGTTCTTCGACGACGACCGGATCAAGGTCGCGCTCGGCATGTACTGGACCTATCTCGGGCAGCCGCCGTCGAAGCTGCGATTCCAGGACCTGGCGTTGACCTTGTTCGCCTACTTCGAATTCAAACCATGGCATCTGCGCGGCGGCTCGCAAGCCATGTCCACCGCCATCCTCGACGCCTTCCTACAGGCGGGCGGTGAAGTGCGGTTCAACACCGGGGTCGACGCCATTCTCACCGATGCGGGCCAGGTATTGGGTGTCCGGCTCGATGACGGCACCGAGGTCACCGCACGCGACGTGGTGTCCAACGCCTCGCTGCCGGTCACCTACGGCATGCTCGAAGGCATCGATCTTCCCGCTGCGGTACGAGATGATCTGGCTACCAGGCGAATCGGCGTATCCGGTTTCGTGCTGCACATGGGCCTGGACGCCACCCCGGCCGAACTCGGGTTCACCACCAGCACAACCTTCGTCAATATGGACACCGACGACGACCGCACCTACGACGCGTGGCGCTCCTTCCAGCCCGCCCGCGGAATATGCGTCAGCTCTTACGATGTCGCCCCGATCGGGTTCGCGCCTACCGGCTCGACCCATGTCAGCTTGATGACCCTGCAGTACGGCGATATCTGGCGCAATGTGGCTCCGTCGGAATACACGCGCACCAAGTTCGCCTATGCCCAAACGCTGCTCGACCTGTGCGAGACCATCACCCCCGGCATCCGGGATGCCATCGAAGAGGTCGATGTCGCAACACCGTTGACCATAATGCGCTACCTCGGCCACCCCGGCGGCACGATCTACGGCTACGACCAGGACGCCACCGAGAATTGGCTGTTCCGCAACAGCGAACGCGAAACCCACATTCCTGGACTGCATCTGGCCGGTTCGTGGGCAGGCATGGGCGGATTCCAGCCCACTCTCGAAGCCGGCGCACGCGTCGCGCGCCGGCTGCTGCGCGCCAAGTCCGCCTGAACGGAGCACATCATGAAACATTCCCTCGCAGAACGCTTCGACGGCGCGGCACAGATTCTCGTCGAAATCGATTCCCGCATCCCCGACACCCGCGACCACCCCGCCGAAACCCGCGCCACCATCGACGCCTACCACCCCCGGCGGCTGCGGCTGATCGTCGCCGAGATCATCGACGAGACCGCGACCACCAAAACCTTCCGGCTCGAGGGTGTCGGCCAACTCGAGCTGCCGCCGTTCCTGGCCGGACAGTACGTCAATGTCTTCGTCGACGGCACCAGCCGCCCGTACGCCATCTCCTCGAGTCCCACCACGCTCGACCACTACGACCTGACCGTGCGGCGCGTGCCAGGCGGACGCATCAGCAATCTGCTCATCGACACGGTGCAGGTCGGCGAAGTCCTCATCACGACCGGGCCCATGGGCACCTTCCACCACAACCCGCTCTTCCACGGCGACGACCTGGTATTCCTCGCGGGCGGTTCCGGTGTCGCCCCGGCGATGAGCATGATCCGCGAGATCGTCGACCACGATCTGGACCGCACATTCCACCTCGTCTACGGCTCCCGCTCCGCCGACGACATCATCTTCCGCGCCGAACTCGACGCACTCGCCACCCGATATCCCGGTGTCGTCGTCGACTACGTCATTACCGAACCCGACACCGACTGGACCGGGCCCACCGGATTCCTCACCGCCGACACGATCCGTGCTTTGACCGGCGAACTCGGCGGCCGCATGGTCTACGTCTGCGGCCCGCAGGCGCTCTACCCGTACGCGCTCGGACAACTTCGCGCACTCGGCCAGCCGCGCAAGCGAATCCGCTTCGAAGCCAATGGCGCACCGAGCGACCCGACCGCACAACCCCATTGGCCCGCCGACAAGGATCCCGCCGAGCAGGTGACCGTCACCGTCGGCAGCACCAGCTTCCGCACACCGCGCAACCGACCACTATTGGACGCGTTGGAGGACAACGGCATTCGGCCTGAGGCCGCATGCCGATCCGGTGAGTGCAGCCTGTGCCGGGTGCGGCTCGTCAAAGGCGAGGTACACACCGCCGAGGAAGCGAAACTACGACTGTCCGACGAGCAGTTCGGCTACACCCACTCCTGCGTGGCCTACCCGATCAGCGATGTGGAGATCGATCTTTGATTTCACGCGGCGGTGTCCGGCAACGTCTCGATCGGCGGCAGCGGCCGCTCGCAGATCTCGCGCGCCTCGTCCGGCGGAATACCGAACATGCGCAGCAGATCCTCGGTTACCTCGTCCGCGGCCGCGGCATCGTCGCGTTCGGGGTTGTCGTGTAGGAGCTGACCGAGGCATAGCGAGGCGCCGGCCACGATGGTCATCGCCAGCTCCACATCGCGGACCTGGAACCGTCCCGCGCGCACGGCGGCATCGATATCGCGGCGCGCGCGGGGCGCGAGGCCCTTCGTGGAGCTGACGAGGGCCAGACCGTGATTGAGCAGCACCTTGCTCAACGTGGGATTTTTGCGGTGCAGACGACCGGTCAACCGGAAGCTCTGCGCGAAGATATGCGCTGGATCGTCCATACCCTCGGTCAGCACGTCGAGGGTCGAGCCGTGCCGATCGAGCGCCTCCTCGATCGCGACGCGGAACAAATCCTCACGACTTTCGAAGTGGTTGTAGAACGATCCCATCCCGACATCGGCGGCCTGGGTGATCTCCAGGATCGGCACATTCGGTTTCCCGGCGGCGAGGAAAGACTGGGCCGCACTGACCAGCGCTGCCCGGGTACGTGCTTTTCGCCGCTCCAAGCGATTGGGTTCGGCACCGGTTTGCTCGCTCATCACCTCTCCCTGGTCCATCTCGCAATCCTAACCCGCCGAGTCAGTAATGACGAATTCCTCAGAAAAGCTTGACTGAACACTCCCTCGTAAGTGACGATATATTCAGTTACTCGAAGGGAGAGGCCGATGATCGACCAGCACGGCCCGCATGCGGGCCTGCACAGCGAGTTCGGCGCCGAGGCGGGTGAACATCCGGGGCGGGCTCGGAATCCGATCATCAAGGTGCACGATCTGGCGTGGCTGGAGTTCGAGAAGCCCGACTTGGCCGCCGCCGAAATCTTCGCTTGCGCTTTCGGTTTCACGACCGTGCTGCGCGGCGCGGACGAACTGCAGCTGCGTGGCACCGACCCGGGCGCACCGTGTGTGATCATTCGCCGGGGTTCGCGGTCGAGGTTCGTCGGCCCCGCATTCCAGGCGGCGGCCTCCACGGATCTGCTCCGTCTCGCGCAGGCCGCCGGACCCGAGCCGGGGCCACTGCCGGAGAGTATCGGCGGTTTTTCCGTCGACCTGTCCGACCCGAGCGGATTGCGGGTGCGAGTGGTCGCCGATACGCATGTGCTCGCCGCCCTGCCCGCCCAGCAGCCGCACACCCTCAATTTCGGCCACGAAACGCCGCGCATGAACCGGACCCAACGCCCGCCGCGGGAACCGGCCCAGGTGCAGCGGCTCGGGCATGTGGTGGTCCAGACGACCCGCTATCGGAAGACGCTCGACTGGTATCTGAAACACCTGGGTCTGATCGTCAGCGATTTCCACTACTACTCGGGTCAACGCGACCGCGGCCCGGTCATGAGCTTCATCCGTTGCGACCGCGGCCGCACCCCCGCCGACCACCACACGCTGGCTCTGTCGCTCGGCCCGGTCAACCGGTATATGCACTCCGCCTATCAGGTCGCCGACCTCGATGCCCTGGCCGCGGGTGGTGAATATCTGCTCGACCACGGTTACCAGCGGTCATGGGGGATCGGCAGGCATATCAAGGGCAGCCAGATCTTCGACTACTGGCGCGATCCGGACGGGTTCTTGGTCGAGCACTTCAGCGATGGCGACATGTTCGACAGCACGCTGGAGCCCGGCTGGGCGCCGATGACCGCATCCGGGCTGGCCCAATGGGGACCGCCCGCCACCAAGGACTTCCTCGGCCTCAAACCGGGCCGGGAATCGGTTCGCGAACTGCGCGGCATATTCGACGCGCTGCGTGCGGACAACGAATTCGATCTACGCCGCCTACGCGGTCTACTGAAAGTTGCCAACTCATGAGTATTTCCGTTCTCCGTACCGCCGATGCCTGGTGGGTTTCGACACCGGCGGGGGCCGCGCGGGTGGATACCGCTGCGACCACCACCAGTCAGTTGCTCGCCGACCGGGCAGCGCTGGCGGCGGCTGCGTCGAGTACCGAGATCGTCCCCGTCGAGAGCCTGGCGCTGGTGTCGCCGGTGACCGCACCGTGCCGGGTGGTCGCACAGATGACGAATTTCGCGTCCCACGTGCGGGATTCGGGCGGTAACCCGGAGACCGTGCCCTTGACCTTCTTCCGCAAATCCTCCGGTTCGATCAGCGGACCGCTCGACGATGTCATCCGGCCCGCGCACGTGCAGTTGCTGGACTACGAGGTGGAGATCGGACTGGTCTTCGGAAAGGAAATGCCGGTCGGGACCGCGATCACCGCCGACAATCTCGCCGAGTACGTCGCCGGGCTCGTTGTCACCAATGATGTTTCGGCGCGCGATGTGCAATTGCCGAAAACCCAGTTCTACGAGGCGAAGTCGTATCCGACCTTCACGCCGGTGGGTCCGGCGCTGGTGCTGCTGGATGCCGACGAGCTGAAGCGGTTCACCGATCTGCGGTTGCGGCTGTGGGTCAATGGTGAAGCGCGCCAGGATATGACGGTCGCCGATATGATCTACGGTCCCGTCGAGACGCTGCGGGCGCTGACCCGATTCCAGCGACTCGATGCGGGTGATGTGCTGCTCACCGGTACCCCGATCGGCACCGCGATCAGCGCCCCGCCGAAACCGGTCGAGATCATCTCCTCGCTGCTCCCGGCGGCGACGAAGTGGAAGCTGTTCTTCAAGGGGCAGGCCAAGAACCCGAAGTATCTGCGCGACGGCGACATCATCGAGGCCACGGTGGCTACCGATGACGGCGCGATCGATCTGGGTCGCCAGCGTACGGTTGTGCGGTACATGCGGTGAACATGACGACAACGGATCTGCTGTGGCCGCGCTACTCGGGCCACAGCGACCTGGCCGAGATCGAATCCCTGTCGCTGGAAGAGCGTGGGCTGCCGGAATCGACGTACGCACTGCTGGTCCGGGCCACCGGCCTCTGGCCCGAGCGAAACGCGCTCACCGTGTTGCCGGAGGCCGCGCGATGGCGAGAACCCTTGCAGCGCAGTTACTCCGAACTGCTATCCGACGTGCACCGCTATGCGAATCTGCTGCACCGGCTCGGTATCCGACGCGACGACGCGGTCGCATTGATGGCGCCCAACTGCGCGGAGTTGATCCCCGCGACGCTCGCCGCGCAGCTCGCCGGAATCGCCGCACCGATCAATGGTGCGATGTCCGGTCGGCATGTCGCGGAACTGCTGCGCCGCTCCGATGCCAGAGTGCTGATCGCGGCCGGTCCCGAACTCGCGACCGACACATGGGAATCCGCACTCGCCCTGGCGAATGACGGGCTGCTCGACGCCGTACTCGTGCTGCGCCCCACCGACGCTGCCGAGCCGCACCCGCTGCCTGCGCTCGACGGTGTACATATTGGTTACCTGAATGAGCTTGCCGCCGAGGATGATTCGATTGCCTTCGCCGGTCTGCTCCCGACATCCGACGATCTGGCCGCGCTGTTCCACACCGGCGGCACCACCGGCGTGCCGAAACTGGCCGCGCACACCCATTCCGGCGAGATCGCCAATGCGTGGATGATCGCCGCCAACTCCCTGCTCGACGCGGATGCGACGATCTTCGCCGCACTCCCGCTTTTCCATGTCAATGCCCTGGTGGTGACGCTGCTGGCGCCGCTGTTCAAGGGGCAGCCGGTGGTCTGGGCCGGTCCGCTCGGCTACCGCGATCTCGCGCTGTACGGCGAATTCTGGAAGATCGTGGCGCACTATGGCATTGCCGCGATGAGCGCGGTTCCGACCGTATATGCCGTACTGGCGCAATGCCCCCTCGACGCCGATATCAGCAGTCTGCGCTACGCGATGGTCGGTGCGTCACCGCTGCCGTCCGCGGTGCGGACGAACTTCCAGACGCATACCGGTGTCACCCTGGTCGAAGGCTATGGACTCACCGAGGCGACCTGCGCGACCGCCCGCAGCTATCCGGACCGGCCGCGACCGGGTGCAGTCGGGCAGCGTATGCCCTACCAGCAGGTGCGTGTGGTGCGCGCGGGCGACCGGGAGCCGCTGCCTGCCGGTGCGATCGGCGTGCTGGAGATCAGTGGCCCAACGGTTTTCGCAGGTTATGTGACGGGCCGCAATGACCAGGGCCACCTCCTCGACAGCCTCGGCACCACGGTTGACGGCTGGCTCGATACCGGTGACCTCGCGCACATCGATGCGGACGGCTTCATCCATCTGCACGGCCGCGCCAAGGATCTCATCATCCGCGGTGGGCACAATATCGACCCGGCGCTGATCGAGGACGCACTCCTGTCACATCCGCAGGTGACCGCGGCCGGTGCCGTCGGACGTCCCGATGTCCACGCCGGTGAAGTACCCGTCGCCTATGTCACGCTCGGAGCCGATGCCGATATCACCGAATCGGAACTGCTCGCCTGGGCGAGCGAGCGGGTGCCCGAGCGCGCGGCCGTACCGAAATCCGTCGTGGTTCTGGATGCTTTGCCGGTTACCGATGTCGGTAAGCCCTACAAGCTCGGACTGCGCGCCGATGCGACTCGACGTGAACTGCGGGACGCGCTCGAGCAGGTCGCCGGAGTGCACAGCGTCACGGCGGCAGTGGAAGACGGGGCGATCGTCGCGACCGTCGAACTGGACCTCGCCTCCGACGGCGTCGCCACCGCAATCCTCGGCCGGTACGCCATCCGCTGGAAAGTCGTGTTCCGGCAATGAATCTCGTGATCGGAGCGAGTCGATGAACTCGGTTCCAGTGGTGATCGTCGGTGCGGGCCCCTCGGGCCTCACCGTGGCGACACTGCTGGCCGAATACGGCATCGAAACCCTGGTGCTGGAACGCTGGGACAGTATATATCCGCAGCCTCGGGCGGTACATCTCGACGGCGAAATCCGCCGGATACTGGCACGTCTCGGCGTCGGCGACGGCTTCGACGCGATCTCGCGTCCGGCGCTGGGCCTGCGATTGATCGACCCCGATATGCGGGTACTGGCCCAATTCGATCGCGATCCGGCGGGCGGCGCCAATGGCTACCCGGAGGCGAACCTATTCGACCAACCGGAGCTCGAAGCAATCCTGCGCGCCAATGTGCGCCGATATCCCGGCATCACCCTCCGCGGCAGTGCCGAGGTCATCGGCGTGGCACAGGAAAATGACTGTGTACGTGTCGATTTCACCGATCGTGTGACCGGCGCGGCCGAGTCGGTCCTGGCCGAATATGTGCTTGGCTGCGACGGCGCCAACAGCGTCGTCCGGTCCGCGATCGGCGCCACGATGCGCGATCTGAACTTCGCACAGCGCTGGCTCGTCGTCGATGTGGACACCGCTGCCGACTTCGGGGAATGGGAAGGGGTACACCAGGTTTGCGACCCAGTTCGAGCCGCGACCTACATGCGGATCGGAACGACTCGCTACCGCTGGGAATTCCGACTCCGTCCCGGCGAAGCCGCCGCAGACTACAGCGACTTGACGAGCCTGCAGCCACTGATCGCGCCGTGGACCCGGAACACCCCGTCCGAGGAACTCCGGCTCGTGCGCGTCGCCGAGTACACCTTCCGCGCTCAACTCGCCGACCGCTGGCGTTCCGGCCGGATGTTCATTCTCGGCGATGCCGCCCACCTGACCCCACCGTTCATCGGCCAGGGCATGGGCGCTGGGCTACGCGATGCGGCCAACCTGGCCTGGAAGCTCGCGGGCGTCCTCGCCGAAGACCTACCTGCGAGTGTCCTCGATACCTACGAAATCGAACGAAAACCGCACGCGCACGCCATGATCCGGCTCGCCAAGTTCACCGGACGAGCCATGACCGACGGCGGTCAGTTCGGAAATCTGCTGCGCCGCCTCATCGCGCCGCGGTTGCACCACCTGCCCGGCTTCGCCGAGTTGGTAACCAACGGACAGACGCCGCCGCTACACCGATCCGAACTTGTTGTGGCGCATCGCTTCCACCGAGGGCTGGCGGGCATATTGGTCCCGAACGCATTCCTCGACGGCCGTCGCTTCGACGATATCGCGGCGGGCCGATTCGCCATCCTCACCGCTGTCCAGCCGACACCGGCACAGCGTCGCGAGATCGAACAGCGCGGCGGTGTCATCGTCATCGCTCGGGGCGCGTTGCGACGCTGGCTCAGGCGCGGACGCGGCGCCCTCGTCCGTCCCGATGGCACAGTGCAGCGAACCAGCCGTCAGCTGTCCGACCTCATCGCCGACTTGCCGCGATTCAAGGCACCCGCTCCGGGTGATTCATCACGCGTGCTGACTCCCGACGTCTAAGCAGATCTCAGCCCAGCAGCCCGTTCACGATGGTGCGCGCGGTGGCGACACCGCGATCATCACCCATCTGCAGGGCGGTATTGGCCGCACTGATCACCGCATCGAATTCGAAAGCCATGGCATCGGCGTCGCGGTCGGCGAGATCGCCCTGGTCCTGCGCGTGCCGAATCTGCTTGGCCAAGAAGTCGAGCCATTCGCTGCGATCCTCGGCGATGGCATCGCGGACCGGGCCGGGCTTGCTGTCGAATTCGGCGATGGTGGCCACGCGGAAGCAGCCGCCCGGAAATGTCGGGTCGGTGATGTGGTCGAACCAGCGGTCCATGATGGCGCGCAGGCGGGGTAAGCCGCGCGGTTCGCTGAGGCTGGGCGCGATCACTCGTTCGACGAAGGCCTCGCGGGCCACCTTCACCGCGGCGACCTGCAGCGCTTCCTTGGTGCCGAACAGGGTGGCTATGCCGCTTTTGCTGATGCCGAGATCGGTCGCGAGACGGCCGATGCTCAGGCCGGTCAGCCCCTCGACCGAGGCCACGTCGGCGGCATGTCTGGCGATCGAGGCCCGGGAGCGGGCGCCCTTGGCGAGACGCTGATCGGTGCCCTGCGCGGTGGTTGTCGACTCGGCCATGAGGCCATTCTTCCACTTCCGGGTTGCAAATACGAACGTACGGTCGTACGTTTATTGCACGAACGGTCGTACGTTTAGATTTCGCCTCACCGAAGGATCTCCCTCATGACCGAAGTGTCCGAGCGGACCGACAGTCCGCCGACCTCGAAGGCCGCCGTGCGCACGCTCGTCATCGCCTGTGGCGCAGCGTTCATCGCCTTCCTGGATCTGTCAGTCGTCAATATCGCGTTTCCGTCGATCGCCCGCGACTTTCCCGGTACCGCGACAACCACGCTGACCTGGGTGGTCAGTGGATATGCCATCGCCTTCGCGGCACTGCTCACCCCGGCGGGCCGCTTCGCCGACACTCTAGGACGGCGCAGGCTGTTCCTGATCGCACTGGCCGGTTTCGCCGTGACATCGCTGCTGTGCGGCCTCGCGCCCACCGCGGGCTGGCTCATTGCCGGACGCCTGCTGCAAGGTGCGACGGCGGCGCTGATGGTGCCGTCCGCACTCGGACTCGTCCTCACCGTCACCCCGCGCGAGAAGATCGGTGCGGCCATCGGAGCCTGGTCTGCCGCAGGCGGTTTCGCCGCCGTCGTCGGTCCGGCGATCGGCGGCGCGCTGGTCGAGACCTTCGGCTGGCGAGCGGTATTCGTCATCAATATTCCGGTGGCGATCGTGCTGATCGCGCCGGGGATGCGCATTCCCGTGCCCGATATCCGTCAGCCCGGCAGCGCGCTGCCAGACCCTGTCGGGACCATCGCCATTGCCCTTGGACTCGGCGGCGTGGTCGCCGGGGTGACCGAGGGACAGCGATGGGGCTGGACCGCACCCGGCACACTCGCGGTGCTCGGCGTCGGCGCGCTGCTGATCGTGGCCGTGCTGATTCGCTCTGTGCGCCACCACAATCCGGCCATCGCGGTCGAATTGTGGCAGAGCAGGCCGTATGCGCTGGCCAACGCCGCCTCGTTCGTCTTCGGTGCGACCATGTTCGCCTGGCTGCTCGCCGGACCGCTGTTCCTCGATGCGATCTGGCAGTATTCGGTGCTCGGCTCGGCCGCGGCATTGACGGTGGGTGCGGTGTCCTCGATGGTGACCGCAACGATTGCCGGTCGTGTCACGGCGGCGAGCACGCGGCGCTGGCTCGGTGTTCTCGGAGCGCTGATGTACACCGGCACCAATGTGTGGATGAGCACCGACGCCTTCGGGCCGACACCGGCTCTCTGGTCCGCGTGGGTACCGGCCGGGCTGTTCGGTGGCGGTGGCGTCGGGATCGTCGTGACGGTGCTCGGTACCGCCGCCGCGAGTTCGCTGCCGCCGCAACGCTTCGCGGCCGGAATCGGGATGAATCTGACCGCCAGGCAGGTGGGCGGTGCGCTCGGTGTCGCGGTGCTGGCCGCGGTCTTCGCCGCCAATGCAGATGATGCGCTGTCCGCCTTCCACACGCTGTTCGCCGTTTGCGCGGGCATCGGTATCGCGTCCGCATTGGTTATCGCGATTCCGGCGCGCATTCCTGCTGCCGTTACGTCCCAGAGCTAGGAGTCACCGTGACGCACAACGATATTCGTACCGAAGCCAACGACCCGATGCTGTTGTCGAACACCGCCGCACTCGAACTGCTCGCCGACGCACCCTGGCAGCGCTATGCGGTAATCGGGGATTCGATAGCCCATGGCGTCGGCGATCCGAGTCCCGGGTACGACACCGCCGGATGGGCAGATCGCGTCGCCGCGGTATTGACTGCAGCGAATCCCGCTCTGGCATATCTGAATACCGGCCGGATCGGCGCGACGTCCGCGCAGGTACGCGCCGATCAGCTGCCGCAGGTACTCGAATTCGCACCGGACCTGGTGCATATCAGCTGCGGCGGAAACGATCTGTTCACTCCCGGCGGCAATCTCGACGCGTTGCGCACGAATCTCGACGCGATCTTCGGCGCACTCGCCCGCAACGGGACACAGGTGAGCACCTTCACCCTCGCCGATGTGTGGGACGCGGAACGGATGGCGCCGATGCGCCCGATGCGGGACAGGATGTCGGCGCTCAACGACATCACCCGCGAGTTGGCCGCTCGTTACGACGCCGTGCTAGTGGAGTTCTGGGACCATCCGCTGCGGCTGCGGCCGGATGTGATGAGCGCCGATCTCATTCACTTCACGATGAGCGGGCATGCGGTGGTGGCCACCGAAATGGTGCGCGCACTGCATGGGCTGCTGCCCGAACCCGCGCATTGATCGGAACCAGGCACCGGGCCCGCGTTCGAGCTTGTCACTCGGACGCGGTCGGGTCGTCTTCTCCTCGACGTTTATGACCCCCGAGAGCGACCTTCTCGGCGTGCAACCGCCGAGCCGGATACCTGATCGGCGTTCGCAAACGCCGAATCCCATAGTGAATGCGGATCAGGGCAGGACCTGCGGCACCGCGTCCGGAGCCGTGGCCCCGACCAACAGACCGATGACGGTACCCCGCAGTGCACCGGTGAGCGCGCCTTGTACCGCGGCACCGAACGCGGTCGCTGCGTCGCCGCCGCGGGCCCGGCGGCGGGCAGCGCTGCGGCCAACGCCAGCAACGAACTTCGGCTGAGCAGCATGCGCTGCTGATACCGCACGGAATCGCCATGACGATGAATCCCGACCCGGTAATTCGAATGTCGTTTGAATCAACTGGGCGGTCCTTGACAAACCTGGCCAGAGCTATTCATAGCCGACCGCTCATGCGATGGAAAACCCCTGCGCCATCATTGATTTCGGCCATCAGGCGGCACGCGTCATGATCATCCGCGGTGCCCGAAATCGATGTGCAAGATTCGATTTCCGTGCGGTCACTCACCGTATCGATCGACGAGTTCGGCACCGAGTACGGCCAACTCCGCCTGCACCGATTGCGGTGCCAGCACCTCGATTTCGGCACCCCAGCCCGCCAATTGCTGGGCGATCATGCGCGGTGTCGGTGCGGTGATACGGACCTGAACGCGATCGTCGGCAACCGGACCGTCCACCTCACAGTGTCGCCCCTGCTGCTTGCGCAAGACCGGAAGTAGTTGCGGCGCAATAAGTGCGGTGGCGGATGTGGCGGCGCGATGTTGTTCGACCTCGCCGACCACCTCCGCCCAGGCGGTGGAAAGATCGAAATTCGCAGGTCGGTGGGCAATTTCGTCGGTAATCGTGGCATCGACGACGCGATCGACGCGGAAGATGCGCCTACCACGATCGGTGCCTGCGATGAGATACCAGATGGCGTCCTTGTCGACCAGGCCCCACGGATCGACGACGCGCCGGGTGCGCTCCCCCGCGCGCTCATACGTCAGCTGCACTTTGCGGCGTTGGACTACCCCGCGCTGCAACAATTCCACGAGCTGCGGCCGGGTCTGATCGTGCTCACCCCAGCGCGCGGGATCGATCACCACCGCGTCGGCCGCGGCCTCCGCATCGGTGCGGAAGGTCTGTGGGAGCGCGCGTACCAGCTTGCGCAGTGCTGATTTCACCTCGGGCACCGCACTCGCGGACGGGCCCGCCAACAGGAACAGCGCGCGAGCCTCCGGTTCGGTGAGGCCACTGAGATCCGTGCGCGCGCCGCCGACCAGCGACCAGCCGCCGCCGCGGCCCGGCTGCGGATAGACCGGAACTCCCGCGGCCGAGAGCGCCTCCAGGTCGCGGCGTGCGGTGGCTACCGATACCTCGAGTTCGGCGGCGATCTCGGAAGCCGTCACCCGTCCGCGGGTTTGCATCAGCAACAGGGTCGCCACCAATCGCTCTGCTCGCATGAGCAAAATTCTGCCCAAAAAAGTGCTCATTCGGTGAGCACTTTAGGCGGAATCATGGATCGCACAGAACCCGACCAGAGGAGCAAAAATGTTGCGAGGAATGGCCACTGTTTCGTTCTATGCCGACGACCTCGAGGCCGCGAAGGACTGGTACACCGAAGTTCTCGGCCTCGACCCGTACTACGCGGTGCCCGGCGGATACTACGAATTCCGCCTCGGCGACTACCAGCACGAACTGGGAATCATCAATCGCAAATTCGCCCCCGCAGGCGCACAGAACGCCCCCGGCGGCGCCATCCTGAACTGGCACGTCGACGATGTACAGACAAGTTTCGACCGACTTGTGGCCCTCGGCGCCGAGGAATACGAGCCGATCACGCCACGCGGCAACGGAGACTTCATCACCGCCTCGGTAGTAGACCCCTTCGGCAACGTCCTCGGCATCATGCAGAACCCCCACTACCTCGAAATCCTCAGCCGCGCCTAGACCACCCGCCCCGGGCACGCCCTGCCCGAGAATGCAATGGTGGCGGCGCGTTCTCGGGTCTGCCCGCCCTTTCGCGCGCGACGCCGCCCAGGGCATGCCTTCCCACGAGAATGCCTGGCGGTGGGATGCTCTCGGGGTCCGGCCACACTATCGCGACCACACCCAAGGCATACCTTCCCGCGAAATGTTTGGTGGTGGGATGCTCCGGATTCGCTCGCCCTTTCGCGACGCCTCCCGCGATTCGCCTTTCGCTCAGAATGCGATGCTGCCGGGCTGCGCGCAGGGGTCCGCCCGCCTCATCATGACGCCACCCGAAGCATGCCCTGCGCCGAAAATGCGTTGGTGGAGAGGATCTCTCGATAATTGCCGCCTCTAGCGCATGGTGATCGCCGGTCCAAGTCAGTGGCCGAACCAGCGCTCCAGGATTTTGGCGACGCCGTCGTCGGCGACATCGTCGGCGACTTCGTCCGCCCAGTTGCGGACCTCGTTCGGTGCGTTCGCCATTGCTACGGAATGGCCTGCCCAGTGCAGCATTTCGCGGTCGTTGTAACCGTCGCCGATGGCGAGGGTGGCGGAGCGGGGGATGCAGAGTGCGGTGCGCAGGCGCTCCAGTGCCCAACCCTTGGAGACGCCACGGCGCGAAACAGTAAGCCACGGGCCGAATTCGCCGTGCACCCAGCTCGCACCCGGTACCCGCAGTCGGGTGAGCAGGCGCAGCATCTCTTCCAGGGAACCTTCGGGCCACCAGCCGTTCAGTCGCGGGGTCGGCTCGCTGCTCAACGCGCCGTCATCGACGAGAACGTATTCGCCGATGGAGAATTCGCCCGGACTGACACCCGTGGCCCAGGTGCCGATGCCGACTTTCTCCACCGCGAAGATCATCTCCGGAAACAGAGCCCGCAAGGCGACGACCGCGGGCCCCGGATCGAAGGTCTGCACCGCCACCGGCTCTCCCCTCGCCACATCGATGTGCACGGCCCCGTTGGAACACAACGCATGTCCATCGATAAGCCCGAGCTCCTGCAGCACCGGCCGCGTCGTCATCAACGTCCGCCCGGTCGTCACAACCACATGCGCCCCCGCCGCCACCGCCGCCCGCACAGCATCGATCACCCTTTCACTGACCGGCGATCCCGTCTGCAGCAACGTTCCATCGACATCCAGCGCAATAAGCTGAGGTCCCCCGTGTACCACCAACCCATTGTGCATCGCTATGGCACTCGGCGTCATCGAAATTCGACCGGTCCGAATGTGCGTATCACTCGCTGACAGACCAGCGAAACGAACAATCGCACTCCTTCACGGAACCCGCGCCCCTCATCAGCGCCCAGAAGAAGTGCGAATCTGACAAACGGTGCGGATCTCTGCCCGGGCATGACGGTGCGCCTCCGTACCCAACAGCCATGTGGACCAGCGGCTTTCACCCAACCGCCGATGCTGCAGCAGTGACCATTCGCAGGCGCTGCCCCGTCGCTATGCTGCGGTCTCCACTCCTCAGCCAGGGCCCACCCACCAGAGCCGCCACCCAATGATCGGCCAGAGGATCTCGGCACGAAGTGCCACCTACACCAGGGCAGTCAAAGCAGCAATGCCGGCCGCGCATCGGCAGCACTCCATCTCGGAGTCGTGGCGGTCGAAGCGGATTGTCGCCACCGTCCTCGGTCGGGTGTCGAGATCGGTGCACAGCTGCACGTGCAGATCGTATTCGACGCTGTGGCAGGCGAAGAAGTCCACGACCATGTCCTGGGATTCTCCCGAACGCGCGGCCACGCTGAATATCGGCGTGATCGCGAATGTCACGCCAACTCCGACGTTAACCCGCACTTACTAACGCTAGGAGTGCGAACCGAACGAGTGCAGATCCGGGCAAGATGTCACCCTTGAGCACCAGGTAGGCCTTGGGGGCGGAGTCGAAGAGGGTGTCGGAATGTAGGACCTGGAGGTGGGGTGGGAGCGCTGGCGGTAGCGGCCCTCGACCGAGTCGGTGACGAAGACGTCGGCGTTGTGTTGTTCGAGCTGGTCGTAGATGGTGAGGTTGAGCCGACCCAAGCTCGGCCGGTCACTGATCGCAAGCGCTTGATCGGCGAACGTGGCGGTCGGACCAGCACCAGTGACCTTGCGTATCAACGACTTTCACCACTCCGCTACCTCAGCCCCGCTGCTGCCGCCACACGACGAACCCCGGCAACCAAGTCCGCCAAGAGATGCCACCGAATCTGGTGCTGCCGCGGCATTCGCAACCGGTCGGCTACGAGCCGGCGGTCCGAATGCCGCACTCCGTCTAGGAATCGCCCCCGCACGGGCACGCCCGCGGAGTGCGAATGCCGAGAATCCGTGACACTTCGACGATCACGCCCCGGGTTGTGCTGCCCCCACGCAGACCTGCGCGCTACTGATACGCCCGAAAGTTACTACCGGAGATCACCCGCGGGGTTCCGCCCACAATCGGCCAACACCGCTCCGACCACCGGTGCAATCGCAAGCTCCCACCCCGACCCCGCGCTCAGCAGACGATCGCGGCCCGCCACCAACCTCCACGCTGGCCAGGCGCTGCGGGCCACCCGAGGAGTGCTACCGCGGACTACTCGCGAACACCGCCCACAATCGGCCAACACGCTCCACCGACCCGCGCAATCGCAAGCTCCCACCCCGGCCCCGCGCTCAGTAGACGATCACGGTCCGCCGCCGGTCTCCATGCAGGCGAAGCGCTGCGGGCCACCCCGAGAAGTACCACCGCGAACCACCCGCGGGCACCGCCCACAATCGGCCAACACCGCTCCAATCGCAAGCTCAAACCCCAGCCCACGCACAGTAGACGATCGCGGCCCGCCACCAACCTCCATGCAGCCGAAGCGCTGCGGGCCACCCCGAGAAGTACCACCGCGAACCACCCGCGGGCACCGCCCACAATCGGCCAACACCGCTCCAACCACCGGTGCAATCGCAAGCTCAAACCCCAGCCCACGCACAGTAGACGATCGCGATCCGCCGCCAACCTCCATGCAGGCGAAGCGCTGAGGGCCGCCCCGAGAAGTACTACTGCGGATTACCTGCGGGCACCGCCGCCACCACCGGAGCCACCCGAACCGTGCGAGGAGATACCGCCGGTGGAGGCGCCGCCAGAGCTGGTGCTGCCGCCGGAAGTGGTTCCGCCGGAGAACTTGCCGCTGGAGGAGGGGCCTCCGGTCGAACCGCCGACCGTGCCGCCGCTCGTCGAGCCTCCCGACATACCACCGCCCGTGGAACCTCCCGAGGTACCACCACTCGTGAAACCTCCCGAGGCACCACCACCCGTCGATCCACCCGAGGCACCACCACCCGTCGAGCCTCCCGAAGTACCGCCACCCGTGGAACCTCCCGAAGTACTGCCACCCGTGGAACCTCCCGACGCACCACCACCCGTCGAGCCCGATCCACCACCACTCGTGGAACCACCCGTCGATCCACCCGAGGCACCACCACCCGTCGAGCCCGATCCACCACCACTCGCGGAGCCGCCCGACGCGCCACCATCCGCAGCACCGCCCGAGGTACTGCCGTCGGTCGAACCACCTGAAGCGCCAGCGCTTGTCGAGCTGCTCGAGGTACTACTCGATGAACCGCCGTTGTGAGAATTTCCCGACGTCGAGCCGCTGGTGCCCGAAGTCGTACCGCCGGACGCATCACCCGTGCTGCCATCCGAGGCGGTTCCGCCCGATGTCACAGTCCCGGTAGATGTTTCGCCGGTACCCGGTACACCGGTGCCCGTCGAGGTGCCGCCGGTACCCGGAGTCGTTGTGGTGCCAGCTGGAACGGCGGGAATCGGATTGGTCGGGGCGGGAACCGAACCCGGAAGGCTGACGCTCGGGATGGGCGTACCAGCGGGAGGCTGGTACGGCACGGCGGGGATCGTCTGCGGGCTTCGGATGAATGGCAGCGGGTTCAGGAACTGAGCGGGGTTGGCGTAGGTGACGCCACCGGAATGTGCTGTTCCACCGCGTGGTTCGCTGTGGCTGCCGCCGTGTGCCTCAGCCACGGATGGACCGATCGTTGGTCCGATCCGCGTCGTATGGGCGACGGGAGCGATCCCGTAGGCCGGTCGACCGGAATAGCCGAAGCCCGCCGTCGTGGTCGCCCAACCAACCGCCGCGGAACCGGCCTCCGCGAGCGCTTCGACATCGGGCTCGAGCAGCAGGTTGTCTATCGGGAAGCTGCCCGGCAAGGCATCCACCAGGGACGGCATCTGCGAAATGTTCGGGCCGCCGAATACCGTGACGGCCGATACGGCCACTGCGGAAGCCACTGCGGCACTGGAGAATACGGCGACCTTCGGCGCTCGATGCCGGCCACCGGTCGACAGCGGTGCGAAGCTGCGGGCCGCATAGCCGGCGGCGCCGACGGCGACGGTCTGCCCCGGATCACTCGACATCACCACCGGTCGGCCGAGTTCGGCAAGGATGCGCGCGACCTCGACGGGACGGGTGGCGCCACCGACCAGCAGGATGCAACTGATATCGGACAGGCACCGCCCCGTCGATTCCACACATTCGTGGACCACATCGATGGAATCCCGGATGTGCTGAGCACGCATACTCGTGATATCGACAATCGAGGTCATCTGCAGCATCGACCCGTTGTCGCCGGGTTCGGCGACCCGGGCATATCGCGCGATCATCGAACCGAGCGGCCGACCGCCGAAATCGTAGGAGCGCACGGACTTTCCGACGATCGGGTGATCGTCCCAGTCCGGTCCGACCCGGACCATCGACACATCGAGGCAAGACCCGCCGAGGTCGTACACCAGCACGAAACCGGACTCCAGCGGTCCGCGGTCCTGTTCGAGCCACTCCGCGGCCGCGACGGGTTCGGGTATGAGCAGCACATCCGCGGCACCGGCCAGATTCAATGCCTGCCGCAGCAGCGACAGCTGCTTATCGGAATAGCATGCGGGATAGGTGGCCACGGCTCCCGCGGTCGGTGGGAAGGATTCGAGCAGGCCGTTCACCACGGCGGCGACCAGGTTCGCAGGTGACCAGAGCCGCCCGCCCACGACAATCGACTCCGGGTCTCGCGCCAGATCGGCGAAATCCGTTACGGCCATGTCGAATTGGGGGATTCCCCCGATTCGGATGCCACCCGCACTGTCGAAGGTCACTGCCGTGCGGCGTGCCCGCACCGACGACAACGGTCGCTCGCCGGTCACCATGGCGGATACGGAGTTCACTGAACCGATGCTGAAACCCAGACCTGTAGTCATTCGCTATCCCGTCAACGCACCGAGACCACGTCCATCACATAGGAGATCCATGTGGCCGCGGTCGCTTCCCAAACAGCACCCACAGGTTAGCTGCTGCTGGAACGATTCGGATGTCGAATTGATATGAAACGTTTGGCTTCCGTTGACCCCGTCTGAAACTCCCAGCTAGATCGCATGAAAAAGATTCATACAGACCACTGGACGTCCGGCGTTTCGCGACCGAAGGCCCGATTCCACTGCGGTAAGCCAAATTCCGCTACCACGCAGTAACTCGAAACGAGGGCTCAGATCTGCCACGCCGAACAGAACTACCCAGAACCGACAACACACACCGACTGGTCGGTAACCAATCCGTTGCCAGCTCTGTGGATTTCATAGTACGGGCGTACCGACTGCCAGAACATGACGCGTCAAACGCAACGGCTGATTTCCGCTAGCAGCACCACTCTCCGACCGCTTGACTGGATTCAGCAATGAGCAAGCGCTCGGACGAAACTAGTTCCCGCGCCGGCTCATCGCTCATGAAATCGCAAGAACGAGAAGGGAATTCGAAGACGATGTCGACACGTTTCGCGGACAAGGTCATGCTCATCACCGGGGCAAGCTCGGGTGTCGGCAAGGCGGTGGCCCTGCGGGCGGCGACCGAGGGCGCGGCAGTGGTGCTCGGCGCACGTGGTAAAGAAGCGGGCGAGCAGGTGGCGGCCGATATCCGCGCGGCGGGTGGCCGGGCGATCTTCGTGCCGACCGATGTCACCGTCGAGGAGGAGGTCGCCCGGCTGACGCAGGCGGCGCTCACCGAATACGGTCGGCTGGACGCGGCATTCAACAATGCGGGCGCCGTCAATGCCTTCGGCCCGATCGAGCAGATCGATGAGGCGGGCTGGCGTGCCGATCTCGAACTCAATCTGACCAGCGTGTTCTACGGTCTGCGCCACCAGGTTCCGGCGATTGTCGCCTCCGGCGGCGGCGCGATCCTCAACAACGCCTCGAACCTCGGCGTGGTCGGCATGGGTTCGGTGGCACCGTATGTGGCGGCCAAGCACGGCGTCGTCGGACTGACCCGCGCGGTCGCGCTGGAGGCCGCTGAACAGGGCGTTCGTGTCAACGCGCTGGTCTCCGGCGCCGTCGATACGCCCGCTTTCCGCAACTCGATGGGTGCGACGCCCGAGGGTGAAGCGGCCATCGCCGCACTGCATCCGCTCGGCCGGATCAGCAAGCCGGAGGAGATCGCGTCGTTCTGCGCCTACCTGCTGAGCGATGAGGCCAGCTTCATCACCGGCGCGGCGCTCGCGATCGACGGTGGGTTCACCGCCAAATAGTCGCCAATCGGCACCTCGGCCCGGCACTCGCCCTCATCGCGTCGCCGTGCGCCGAGGTACCGACCGTCGTCACGGACCCTAACCGCGCATACACCATGTCGGCGGAAGGCGAAAACCGTTACACAGCACGAATAAGACATGGGCGCGCTTGCGCCGCTCAGACGCGGGCGAGCAGGCGGCGAACGATTCCGGTTCGCACCGCGCTGCGGCGGGCCAGGACCGAGGGCCGACGGCGGTGCACCAGGTGATCGAAATCCGCCGGCTTACCTGCCGGTTCACGTAACCGACCTGCGTTGAAATCATCGGCCAACTGCCGAACCGTCTCCTGCGCGCAGGATTTGTTGGTACCGATGAATCCGGTGGGACCACGCTTGATCCAGCCGGTGACATACATTCCGGGCAGCACCGCACCACCGGACTGTTCCAGCACCCGGCCGTTCAGATTCGGGATCACGGCGGCTTGCTCGTCGAACGGCAAGCCCGGCAGGGCCACACCGCGATAGCCCACCGAGGTGAGCACCAGCCCGGTATCCAACCGCTCGGTCTCCCCCGTCGCTACCGCACGAACGCGACCATCCGGATCGGTGACGAGTTCGTTGCGGCTCAGCTCGATGCCGGTCACCTCGTCGGCGCCCAGAATCGCGGTCGGCGCGGCCAGATACCGGAAGACGATCCGCTTGCGCGCACCGAAGGGCCGCCCTGCTACGGAGTGCAGCAGCCGCAGCTTCTGCTCGACCTGATACGGCAGCTCGTCGGTCACCGCAGGCAGTTCACCCTCGATGGCGATATCGACATCCGCACCGAGCAGCCCGACGAATTCCGGTACGGTGAAAGCGGATTCGGCCGGACCGCGCCGACCGAGCACTACCACTTCCTCGATCTTGCTCTCTCGCAGGGCCTTCAGCGCATGGGGCGCAATATCGGTGCCCGCCAACGCTTCCGGATCGCTGGCCAGAATACGCGCCACATCGAGCGCCACATTGCCATTGCCGACGATGACGGCCCGGCGCTGCGACAGATCGAAGGTGCGCCCGGCGTGATCCGGATGCCCGTTGTACCAGGCGACGAAGTCGGTGGCAGATACATTGCCCGCCAAACCTTCTCCAGAAATGTCGAGCTTCCGATCCGAGGACGCACCGACCGCATAGATCACCGCGTGGAAGTGCGCGAGCAGCTCCTGATGCGAAATATGTTTGCCCACTTCGATATTCAGGTACGACTCGAAACCAGGCTGCGCCGAGATGATATCGAAGAGCTTGTTTACCTGCCGGGTCTTGGCGTGGTCCGGCGCGACGCCGTACCTGGCGAGTCCGTGAGGTACCGGAAGCCGGTCGAAGACCGTCACAGTGACGTCGGGCTGGGTCAGCAGTTCGTCGGCCGCGTACATGGCCGAGGGCCCGGATCCGATGATCGCCACCCGCAACGGCTGACGCTCGGTGTGGATCTCGGCCGCGGGCACCGGCTTGGCCAGCAGCGGCCGCGACCGCGCCTGCCGATAGAAGTCGGCATTGATCTCGATGAACGGCTTCTGCTCGTCGGTCAGCTTCTTCGACGAGGTGATTGCATCGACGGGGCACGCACTCGCACATGCGCCGCAGTCCACGCACGCCTGCGGGTCGACGTACAGCATCTCCGCCGTCAGGAAATCGGGTTCGTCGGGCGTGGGATGGATGCAGTTGACCGGGCAGGCGTAGACGCAGGACGCGTCGCTACAGCAGGACTGCGTGACGACGTAGGGCACGTCAGCCGGCCTTGGCCGTGCGCAACGGCTCCGAGCGGTAGCGGGTGGTGTGGCCGTCGATATTCAACAGCTTCCAAACCGCCTTGCCGATGGGATTCATCAGGCCGATGTCATTGGCCAGCGTGCGCACATCGCCGAAGAAGTCGCTGAACTCCTGCTTGGCCTGCTTGGAACCGTAGAACAGCTCTTTGCGCACCTCGTCCGGGATATCGAATTCCCTGAAGAACGACCGGGGCGGGGTGTAGATGGAGCGGCCGAGGATGAACATGACGATCGGCATGACGATCGAGAGCACCAATTTATTGGCCGCATTCTTCTCGGGCACATGCTGCTTGAGGAACTCGTGCGCGAAGGAGATGTGGCGCGCTTCCTCGGCGACGTGAATCGCCATTACGCCGCGCATGATCGGATGCACGTCCTCGCCCGAGCGCAGGATCGCCTTCTGGATGTGGTCGATCGGCTCCTCACCCGCGAGCACGGCCATGAAGAACAGATTCGGGAACAGGGCAGCCACCGGCGCACCGATGTACTTGAACTTGCGCACGAGCGGGCCCATACCGGGAACGTCGATGCCGATCCGGTTGACCATCTCCTGGAACATCAGGGTGTGGTTGTGCTCCTCGATCATTTCGTGGGAGCAGTAACGGAATTCGGGCGAACCGTTGGGCAGACCGAAGCTGTGCGTCACCATGCCGCTGATCAGAATGGATTCGAACTGCAGACCGATCTTGGCGACATTGGCTTGGCGATACTTCCCGATCGCGATCTTCCGATCCAGCGGCAGCGCCTGGTACCAGGGGTGGCGACCGAGCGCATCGCCAGATACCGGGAGCACCCAGCGCTCTTCACCGGCATCGGCGGCGAAATCCGGATTGTCCCAGTCGATGTCCTCGAAGGGGTCGAAGTGCTTGTTCACCGAACCTTCGGAGAGCAGCAGCAGCTTGGCGGCATACTCCTGCGCCTTCGCCAGATCGGGATCGACTGCGGGCGTCACGGCTGTAGACATCGTCGTCACTGCCTCTCCTCGTGGGACACATTTACTGTATCCCATAGTTACACCTACGAGGAGTCACGTCAACCTGGCACATGATCGGCATTCCCGGCGACGCCGCGGTGCGCCGCCGGGTCCGCCTTTACCGCAGCCCGAGTTGCGACAAGCCCGCGACCACCGTGTCGGCGGGCAACGCCAGCGCGAGCGCCACTCCAGCGGCCGACATCCCCGCCGCGATCGCCACCCGGGTCAAGCGGCGCTTGGTGCGCCGTGAAAGTAAGAGAGCGCGCGTCTTCGCTCTGCGGGGTCTGCGCCGATGGTGATGTCCGGTGACCTCCTCGTCCGCGGCGGCGGCGCGACGCGCCAAGATGGCGGCGCCGTCGGCGATCGTGCGTTCGGGATCCGGGGCCGTGATCACCGGACGCGCCAGTTCACCGGCGAGCACTTGGGCCACCTCGACCGGCCGGGCCGCGCCGCCGACCACCAGCACGCAGTCCACATCGGCCATGGTCACATCCGCCATCCGCAGACAGCGATAGACCAGCTTCAGCGACGATCGGATATGGATGGTGCGCAGTTCGTCGGCGGTGACACCGATGACCGCACCGGAGATGGAGGCGGGCACGGTCCCGTTCCCGGCCCGCGCGGCGACCAGCGCGCCGAACGCCCGCCCGCCGAATTCCGTCGAACGGATCGGTACGCCGACAATCGGATTGAGCGGACAGCCCGCGCCGACTCGCACCAGGGTGATATCGAGACTTGCTCCACCTAGGTCATAGACCAGGGCTAGGCCCGGCATCAACGGTCCGCGTTCGACCTCGAGCCAGGTGGCCGCCGCGACGGGTTCGGCGACCAGCGCGACATGAGTCAGGCCGATCGCGTCCAGCGCCGCACGCAACTCCTCCAACTGGCCTTCGGTGTAGCCCGCCGGATGCGTCAGCGTGACCCCCGCATCGACCGCACGACGATCGCGACGCGCCTCGGTGATCAGACAATCCGTGACGACCGCGATCAGATCGGCCGCGGTCAGCGCGCGGTGCCCTACCCTGGCCTGCTTGGTCTTGCGTTGACTCAGATCGGCGAATTCGGTGATGGCGCGCCCGTGTCGCGGAATCATGCCGACCCTGGCCATTCCGGTGCTGTCGAAGGTGAGGGTGGTGCGGCGGGTGACGGCGCGCGAGCGTTCGGCGGCGGAGCGGCGACCGGGTGGAGCCTTGGCCGAACCCTCCTCCGCCAGAGCGGAAACCGTGTTCACCGTGCCTATGCTCAAACCGAGACCAACCGCCATCGCAATCCTCTGATCGCCGAGCCGATTTGCTTCGAACCTTGTTCACGCAACCACTCCGCGACCGGCCTGCCAACCACCGGACACACGGTTGTCCGCATGCCGCCGCCACTGACACAGGTTGCATAGCACAGCGCCGATCCCGGCTCACCTGGCACGGGAGCTGACGCGCCGATTTCTCGGCCGGATCTTCTTACGGCGCGCCGGGATTCAACGATGCCCTGTTGCTGTTTGCCAGACGGCGGCCAGCTCGTCGCCCCGGCTTCCAATACATGTTCTCACATGTGAAAACAGCCCCCAATCAGCCCCCGATCGAGGTTGCCGAACACGGCGCAACAACCCGATCCCGAGCCATATCGAAACCGACCAGTCCGCCACCGCGCGGATGGGCCGATCCGACAACGAGTTCCGACTTCCCGCACCGGAATTCGCGAGCGATTCCGGTGCGGGAAATCAAAACCATTACACCCATTGGCAACTCATCAGCAACAGTCCAGCACCGCTTGGGCACTCGCCGCCCGCCGCACCGGCCCCTGCCGTGGTCCGAGCAATCGCGACACCATCTGCGCGGCCTGCTCCTGCCACCGCGCATACGCCATCGGAAAGCCCGAGCGCTGCGCGGCCTGCGCCGCCTGCCACAACGGCATCGCCTGGTAATCAGGCGCGTGGACCAGCAGTGCGTCCAGGAATCGATCGGTCGCGTACCGCGGATCGGTGAGTTGCTCAGGCGTGCCCCAGCCAGCGGACGGCCGCTGCTGGAATACTCCGAGCGAGTCGTGATCGACCGCCGCGGTCACGTTACGCAACAGCGATTCCTGCATTGCGGTGGCCAGCGCGACCACCGCCGCATAGGCGGGCAGATCACGACGCAGGACCACTTCGACAATCGTTCGCGCGTTATCCCATTGCTCCGGATTCGGCGTGAAATGCCGTTGCTCGCCCTCGATTCCACGCGGTATCAACTGCGCCGGAGTGAGACCGACGTATGAGTTCGGGATCGGCTTCCCCACCGATTCCGGACCGATTGCGGCCACTTCGGGCGAGTCCGCGGGAATCTCGGTGATAACCGGGCCATCCGGGGCGCGCACTGCCGGCGTTCCGGGTGGTGGTGCGGCGATCGCCGGACCGGATTGGATTATCACCGCGACGCCGGCAACGGCCAGCGCCAGAAATATCTGTCTTCGAATCGACATGGTGATCGTTCAACTTCCCGCCGCCCGCATACGGGCCGCGTTCGACGACCATTGCGAATGCTCACATCGGATTACGTTCCGATAATTCATCGGAACCCACTAGCGGTTGTTTCGCATTCAGCACAATATGACGTGGAAACCGGAGTTCGGTTTCGACACGCCAGGAATGGCCACGGATTTCGCAAATGCGGAATCCGCAGCCATAAAGCGCAGTCGGGATTCGCGCTTATCCCGCAGGCAGTTCCGGAATACGGGTGGCGCGGGCGTAGACGGTTTCCCCGTCGCTGAGCTGTAGCGCCTCGGCGTCACCGCGGGTCACCTGCGCGGCGAACAGATCACCGGTGGCGGCATTGCGCAACTCGACGCGAACCTCGAATCCGAGGTGCACAACGCGTTCCACGGTGGCGCGGGTGACGCCCGCCGATTCCGCAGTGCCCTCGTCCTTGGCCAGCGCCATGCTGGCATCGCGGCCGACGCGAATATCGTGCGGACGCACCAGATGTCCGTTGAGCCGGGCCACCGCACCGAGGAACGACATCACGAATTCGTTGGCGGGCCGGTCGTAGACGTCCTCCGGGCTGCCGACCTGTTCGATGCGGCCCTTGTTCATCACCGCGATCCGGTCGGCGACATCGAGCGCCTCCTCCTGGTCGTGGGTGACCAGCACGGTGGTCACGTGGACCTCCTCGTGCAGCCGGCGCAGCCAGGTGCGCAGATCGGCGCGCACCTTGGCATCGAGCGCGCCGAACGGCTCGTCGAGCAGCAGCACCTGCGGGTCGACCGCGAGCGCGCGAGCCAGTGCCATGCGCTGACGCTGACCGCCGGAGAGCTGAGCCGGGTAGCGGTGCTGGAAGCCGTCGAGGCCGACGATGCCGAGCAATTCGTCGACACGCTTGGCGATTTCACTCTTCGGACGCTTGCGGATCTTGAGTCCGAAGGCCACGTTATCGCGCACGGTCATATGCTTGAACGCGGCGTAATGCTGGAATACGAAGCCGATATCGCGCTTTTGCGGCGGTACGTGGGTGACGTCATTGCCAGCGATGGTGACGATGCCGGCGTCCAGCGATTCCAGGCCCGCGATCGAGCGCAGCAGCGTCGACTTGCCCGAGCCCGACGGGCCGAGCAGGGCGGTCAGCTCCCCCGACGGGATCTCGATGCTGACATCGTCCAGGGCGGCGAAGGAACCGTAGTTCTTCTTCGCATTGGTCACGGTGATCACTTGGTGCCACGCTTACGTTCGAGGAGGGTCATCAACAGGAGGACTACGAGGGCAAGGCCCATCAGCAGGGTCGCGGCGGCGTAGGCGCCGAAGGTGTTGTGGTCGTTGATGTATCGACCGTGTACGAGCAGGGTCAGCGTCTGCGATTTACCCGGCAGTGCGGAGGACACCATGATCACCGCGCCGAATTCGCCGAGCGCACGCGCGACGGTCAGCACGACGCCGTAGGTCAGGCCCCAGCGGATCGCCGGTAGGGTGATCCGCCAGAACGTCTGCCAGCGGGACGCGCCCAGGGTGGCCGCGGCCTGCTCCTGATCGTCGCCGATCTCGTGCAGCACCGGCTCGACCTCGCGCACCACGAACGGCAGCGTGACGAAGATCGTCGCGATCACCATGCCGGGCAGATTGAAGATCACCTTGAAGCCGACGTCTTCGAGTCCGCCGAACCAGCCGTCGGCACCCCACAGCAGGATCAGCGCGACACCGACCACGACCGGCGAGACCGCGAAGGGCAGATCCACGATGCCCTGCACCAGCGTGCGGCCCGGAAACTTGCCGCGCACCAGGGCGATCGCGGTGACGATGCCGAAGATGACATTCACCGGGACCACAATCGCCACGATCAGGATCGACAGCTGGAATGCCGAGATCGCCGCGGGCGTGGAGATCGAGTCGATGAACGCGCCGATCCCCTTCTCGAAGGTGCGCCACAGAATGATGATCAGCGGAAGCACCAGCAGGATGAACAGGTAGCCGAGCGCAACCACGCGCAGCGAAATACGAGTCGGCCAGGACAGATTCATCGCGCCTCCTCCTCCTTGCGCGCCGTGCGCTCGGCCCACAGCCGCAGCACCAGCAGCGTCGCGAACGAGATGACCAGTAGTGCGACCGACACCGCCGCCGCATTCACCGGCCGATCGATCTCGATCTGCTTCTGGATGTACTGCGAAGCCATTTCGGTCTTGCGCGGGATGGCGCCACCGATCAGCACCACCGAACCGTATTCGCCTATGGCGCGGGCGAAAGCGAGCCCGCCGCCGCTGATGATGGCGGGCGCCAGGGTCGGCAAGACGATGCGGCGGAAGGTGGTCCAGTTGTCCGCGCCGAGGGACAGTGCGGCCTGCTCGACCTCACGGTCGGCCTCGATGAGTACCGGCTGCACCGAGCGCACCACGAACGGCAGCGTGACGAAGGCCAGTGCCACCACCAGGCCGGGCTGGGTCGCATTGAGGTGGATATCGATCGGGCTCTGCGGACCGTAGAGCGACAGCAGCACGATGCTCGCGACGATCGTCGGTAGCGCGAAAGGTAGGTCGATGAGCGCGTTGACGATGCTCTTACCCGGGAACTGGTCGCGGACCAGCACCCAGGCGATCAGCGTGCCCATCACCACATTGATGACCGCCACCACCACGGAGACGAGCACCGTGATGCGCAGCGAGTCGATGGCCGCGGGTGCGGTGATGGCATCCCAGAATCCCGACCAGCCGTCATCGAATGAGGTGACGGTCAGCGCGGCCAACGGTAGCAGCACGATGATGCTGAGCCAGAGCACCGCGGTGGCGATGCCGAGCGGCCCCACCGAACCGGTTACCCGCAACCACGACCAGGTGCGACCGGCGGCCTTGGGTGTGGCGTCTTCGGAGCCGCCGGGAGCGGGCGCATGCCCGATCCCGGCGCTGCTGCTGTCAGTCACGATCGTCCAGTATCCTGCTTCGATTTGCGGCGTGCGCGGTGCCTTCCGTGGTTACGCAAGCTGCCTCCTCCGGGCCCAACGCACACAACCGCGGGGTGTTTCGGATCACCGACTTACTTGGTGGCCTTGTCGTAGATGACCGCGACGGAACCGGTGTTCGCGGTGAACAGGTCCTTGTCGACGGTCTTCCAGCCACCGAGATCGGCGATGGTCCACAGCTTCTGCGGAGTCGGGAAGTCCTTGGCGTAGTCGGTGGCCACCTTCGGGTCGACCGGGCGGAATCCCGCCGAGGCCCAGGCCTTTTGGCCCTCCGGGGTGTACAGGAAGTCGCGGAAGGCATTCGCCGTATCCAGACGCTTGCTGTTCTTCAGTACCGCGACCGGATTCTCGATCTTGAAGGTGGTCGGCGGCACGATGTGCTCGATCGGATCGCCGTTGCGCTCGGAGAAGATCGCCTCGTTCTCGTAGCTCAGCAGCACGTCACCTGTGCCCTGCAGGAAGGTCTCGGTGGCTTCGCGGCCCGACTTCGGCTGCACCTGCACATGCTCCTTGGAGATGAGCTGGCTCAGGTAATCCAGACCCGCCTGCGGGTTCTTGCCGCCGTCGCTCTTGGCCGCGTACGGCGCGAGCAGATTCCACTTGGCCGAGCCCGAGCTGAACGGGTTCGGGGTGACGACCTGGATGCCCGGCTTGAGCAGATCGTCCCAGTCCTTGATGCCCTTCGGATTGCCCTTGCGCACCACGATCGCGACGACCGAGCCGAACGGAATTCCCTTGGTGGCGTCGGCATTCCAGCTCGGATCGACCAGACCGGCGTCGACCAGGCGGGTGATATCGGGCTCGACGGAGAAGTTGACGATATCGGCCTGGGCGCCGTCCTTGACCTTGCGGGACTGATCGCCCGAGGCGCCGTAGGAGCCGTTGATCTGGACGCCCTTGCCCTTATCGGTCTTGTTGAACTCCGGGACGACCTTGTCGAAACCGGGCTTCGGAACGGCGTAGGCGTAGAGGTTGAGGGTGCCGCCGCTGCCGTCGGCGCCACCACCGCCCACGGTGTCACTCGCTCCACCACCGCACGCGGTGAGCACGACGGCGGCGACGGCCGTTAGCGCGGCGATCATCGGGCGACGGTGCGATCGGGACGATCCGAGGAGCAAGGACCTGGGTGACATGGGTGGAACCTTTCCTATGCGCTCCGCCGCGACATGGACTAGTTGTCGCGGCGGTAGAACTGCGGCGCGACTTGTCGACCGAAGGTCGGGGGTACGGACACTGCTGCGAAAAAGTTTGCGCGCCAGTCTAGAGAAAGATGGGTGCGCAGCAGCGCCCGGCGCCGATCAGCGACAGAGAATGTCCGCGACCGCGAGATTGCCGACAGCGATCAACGCCAATTCATGGCGGACCTGCGGGACGACAATCGAAGACACGGGCAGACTGTATCAGAGGAAATGCCACCAGCTCGAATCAACAGAGTTCCAGGAAGAGGGGGGTTTCATCCCATGACTACCAGCCCGGACCGTGTGCGCACTGTATTCCCTGATATCAGCACTCGCGCGTGGGAGCATCCCGCCGATCGCACCGCATTGGTGACACTGCGCTCACTCACCGGGTTCGATACCGTTTTGCGAACCTTGTCCGGATTGCTGCAAGAACGCCAGCACCGGCTGCTGTACCTCGCGACCGCGGTCCGGGTGGACGAGCGGCAGTTCCGTTCGCTGCACCAGTTGCGTCAGGACTGCATGGAAATCCTGGACGCGCGCATCACACCCGAGATGTTCGTATTGCAGAGCCCGCACGTGAATGCCTTCACGATCGGCATGGACCAGCCGTTCATCGTGCTGACGACCGGGCTGATCGATCTGATGGACACCGAGGAACTGCGCTTCATCGTCGGTCACGAACTCGGGCACGCGCTGTCCGGACACGCGGTGTACCGCACCATGCTCATGCATCTACTGCGCATTTCGGCCAATCTGGGCTGGATGCCGGTCGGTGGCTGGGCACTGCGCGCAATCGTTGCCGCACTGATGGAGTGGAGCCGCAAGTCCGAGTTGTCCGGCGACCGGGCCGGACTGCTCTGCGGTCAGGACGTCGAGGCGTCGGTGCGGGTGCATATGAAGACCGCGGGCGGCACCTGGATCAAGGAGATGAATCACGGCGCGTTCCTGCAGCAGGCCGATGACTACGAGCGCTCCGGCGATCTGCGCGACGGTGTGCTGAAGCTGCTCAATCTGGAACTGCAGAGCCATCCGTTCTCGGTGCTGCGAGCCGCCGAACTGCGCCGCTGGATCCAATCCGGCGAATACAACCGGATGCTCGGCGGCGACTACCCACGCCGCGAACACGATAAGCACACCAAGATCAGCGACGAGATCAAGGAGGCCGCGCGCACTTATCGGACGAACTTCGACCAGTCCGAGGACCCGCTGATCCGCACCGTGCGCAATCTCGGGCGCGATGTCGGATCCGCGGTGAGCACGGTCGGTCAGGAGGTCGGCGAGACCGTCTCCAAGATCGGCAAGCGGTTCAACGACTGGCGCACCGGCACGGACCGGGAATCGGACGAATAGCAACCGCTCTCGCCAAGCCTCAGGTCGGAATGCTCGCCGGTGTGTGGGCCGGTTGGAACGCGCCGGAGGTGTGCGACTGCTCGGCCCTGATCACGTGCGTCACCGCATTGATCAGCGCCAGATGGGTGAAGGCCTGCGGGAAGTTGCCGAGATGACGTCCACTGCGCGAATCGATCTCCTCGGCATAGAGCCGCAGCGGACTCGCATAGCCGAGCAGCCGTTCGCACAGATGCCGGGCCCGCTGCAGTTCGCCGATCTCCACCAGTGCGGACACCAGCCAGAACGAGCAGATGGTGAAGGTGCCCTCCGCGCCGGTCAATCCGTCATCGGTGGTTTCGGTCCGGTAGCGCAGCACCAGACCGTTCTCGGTGAGCCGGTCGGCGATCGAGAGCACGGTGGCGCGCACCCGATGGTCGGTGGGCGGCAGGAAGCGGTTCAGCACCACCAGCAGCAGTGACGCGTCCAGGGTGTCGCCGCCGTAGGTCTGGGTGAAGACACCGTCGGCATTCACGCCGTTGGTGAGGATATCGGCCTTGATCTGGTCGGCGATGGTGTACCACTCGGTGGCGCGCTCGTATTCGCCGTGCAGTTCGGCCAGCTTCGCGCCGCGGTCCAGGGCAACCCAGCACATCACCTTCGACGAGGTGAAATGCTGTGGCTCACCACGCACTTCCCAGATGCCGCGGTCGGGCTCCTGCCAGCGCGCGATGGTCGCCTCGACCTGGCGCTCCAGCAGCGGCCACAGCGATTCCGGCACCTGTTGGCGGGACTTCACGTGCAGGTACACCGCGTCGAGCATGGTGCCCCAGATATCGTGCTGGTCCTGGTTGTACGCGCCGTTGCCGATGCGCACGGGTTTGGCGCCGTCATAGCCGGTCAGGTTGTCGAGTGTGGTCTCGGTGATGTCGCGTTCACCGCCGATGCCGTAGAGCACCTGCAGCGGAACGGGTTCGCCGTTGTCGCCGGTGGTGGCGTCGTTGAGGAAGGCGAAGAAGTCATTGGCCTCGCGGTCCAGACCGAGGGTGTACAGACCCCACAGTGCGAAGCTGGAATCGCGCACCCAGGTATAGCGATAGTCCCAATTGCGTTGTCCGCCAGGGGTTTCCGGCAGTGAGGTGGTTGCTGCGGCCATCAGCGCACCGGTCGGCGCGTAGGTGAGTCCCTTCAGCGTCAGCGCACTGCGCTGGAGGTAGTTGCGCCACGGATGATCCGGGAAATCGCCGAGGGTGATCCACTGCCGCCAGCATTCGGTGGTCTGCCACATCTTCTGCGCCGCCTCTTCGAAAGTGCGCGGTGCGGGCAGTTCCGACCAGGTCAGCGCGACGAACACCTCGTCGCCCTCCTTCATCCTGGTCCTCGCGCGGGCCTCGCGGCCCTCGAGTCCGAGCCGCAGGTCGGTGGTCAGCACCAGCGTCGGGCCCACACTCGGATCGGTGGTGCGCACCGCGGTGGCCTCCTCGTACACCTTGCCGGTGTACTCCCAGCGGGCCGGGGCGCGGTGGTAATCGAAGGCGGGTTCGCAGCTCATCTCCAACTCGACCGTGCCGTTCACGCACTTCACCGTGCGCAGCAGGACGTGCTCGGCGTCCCAGTCCATCGGCGTGCGACGGTGCGTTTTGCTGCGCTGATCGTTGTTGTGCCAGGGGCCGAGTACCAATGCGTCACGCACGATCAGCCAGCCGGTCTCGGACTGCCAGGTGGTCTCCAGGATCATGCCGCCGGGCAGATACCGTCGCGCCGCGGGCACATTGACCCCGTACGGGCCGATCCGGAAATGACCGGCACTGCGATCGAGCATCGCGCCGAAGATGCTCGGCGAATCCGGCCGTGGCACGCACATCCACTCGACGCCGCCATTGCTGGCGATCAGACAGCTGGTCTCACAGTCGGACAGAAATGCGTAATCGTCGATCGGCGGATAGGTGGCATGCTGACGCACGTCACTCAGCTGACTGAGCACAGGCAGGTCGGCAGGTTCTTCTACGGTCAGATCATCGGAAGACGCCATACCTCATCTTCGGTCCGTCTGCCCGTGTCGTCCACCGAGCGCGCCGAAACCCGGCCACCACGCGGTGCCGACGGCGCGGCGAATTCAACACGGCTAGGCTGGTGCCGTGCATCAGATTGCAGGGTGGTGGGACGGCTTCGAGTTGTGGGTCGCGGGATTGCCGTTTATCCCGCAGTTCATCGTGGTGTTGGTCGGCATGGTTCCGGTCAGCTTCGCCATCGCCTACCTGCTGGACCGACTGCTGCGGGTCTCGCTGCAACTGCTGGGCCGTAATCGCGCGACCTCGACAGCACTCACCGCTGAGGATGTCGTGGGCCCCGAGCCCGCCCTGATGCCCGAGCCGATCGCACCGCCGGTGGTGGTGCGCGAGACCGCGCAGAGCGGGGCACGTTGATGCCGCGTTCCCGCGTTCAGCTCGCCTTGATCGCCCTGCTCGTGCTCGTCGTCATCGCCTGGCTGGTCACCCGCTAGCCGAGTCGTCCGCACCGGTCGGTTACTGCTCAGCCATCTTGGGGCGGGCTCGCGGCCCCTCAGCTGATCGCATCCCGTATCGCGCTCTGGATTGCGTACGGTCCCTACCGATGCGGCCACCCCGCGACTGGCTACGCGGCCACACCGCGATCTGCTTATGCGGCCACCCTACGTCCTGCTGACGCGCCCACCCCGCGACCTACTTACGCGGCCGCGCTGATCCCATCGGCCTCGGCGCGCAGCCCGCGCAACCGGCCGAGTTGCACATCCAGGTCGGCGATGCGTTCCTCGCGGTGATCGCCGTATTTTCCGTAGGCCACCTCCGCGACGCGCAACCGTTCGTCGGCGGCGCGGAGTACATCGGTGGCGATATCGGTGAAGTGATCGCGCAGCGTGCGCTGCATGGCGCGCAACCGATTTCGCGATTCCTTACCGACCTGGAAGATCACGTCGTCCATGAGTCTGGCCACCGAAACTTTGGCCTCGGCCTGACGCCGCTGCTTGCGCGCCTTGCGGTCGTCCCACAGCGCATTTGCGCCGAGCAGCAGCGCGGCGGCGGCCGAATACCAGTTCACCAGTGGCATTTTCAGCAGGCTGGTGAGCACACCAACCATGAGCAGACCGCCGTAGGACCCGCGCATGACGGTCAGGAATTGGCCGAGCATACCGGCTTTCCCGCTGGTCAGCGGATCCAGCGGCGCGACCTGGTCGAGCACTTCACCGGGATTTTCCAGGCGTAGGTCCGGTAACGGCGGGGTGCGGTGATCGGCGGGGAATTTGGCGGCGACCTGTTCGGACAGCTCCACCGCCCGGTAGTGCGCCACCACGAAATTCTCTTCGACGGCCTCGCAGATGCGCGCATCCAGATCCGCGCCGAAATCCTGCCAGCGGCGGGCCGGATCGGTGTTGGCGATCTCAGCCTCGGCATCGCGCACCAGACTGCGCAGCCGGTGCCGCAGGTCGTGTTCGATATCGGCCATCAGCTCGGTACTGCCGTCACCGAGGGTGACCTGCCAATTGGCCGAGCGCTGCCGCAGTTGGTCGGCCTGGTCGCGGGCGGCGACGAGTTGTTCGGTGATCTCCACCCGGCGGCGCGGATCGCGCAGCGCCTCGGCCTCGGTCCGCAGGGTCACGGCCAAGTGGTCGGCGACCAGACGGATGTCGTTGGCCGCGGCTTCCAGGACCAGGCTGTCGGCCCTTGCCAGCACATAGTCACGTAGGTGGTCGACCAGTTGGGGCACACCGGATTCGATATCGCGCTGGTAATTGCCCGCCTGTAGGTGCAGCAGCGCGGAGACCGGCGCCACCGCGAAACCGAGACCGGCCGCGTCCAATAGCTCACGGTTGCGCTGCTGGGTGTGCTGCCAGTGCGGGTGCAGGTCGATCTTGTTCAGCGCGCAGATGACCGTCGGACAGAGTTGCTGGATGCGCTCGAGGTAGCCGATCTGTTCCGGGCTGAACTCGGATCCGGCGTCACCGACGTAGAGCACGGCGTCCGCGGCGGCGATCATCGACCAGGTGGTGTGATCGTCGCCGTTGCCGCCTGGTGCGTCCATCAGGACCAGGCCCTCGGCGAGCAGCGGGCTCGGCTCGGTGAATTCGGCGCGGATCACCCCGTCGGCGGCCAGCGCGGGCCCGGGGTCGAGCGGATCGACCGGCTGGCGTTCGATCCGGCCCGCGCCCAGCGATTTCACCAGGACGGCGGTCGGCTCCGGTCCGAACTCCGCGATCACCGGAACGCTCAGCGCACTCTCGGTGGCGCTTACCCGCGCCCCGATCAGACCGTTGACCAGGGTGCTCATACCGTTCTTCGCGGCGCCGACGACCACGAGGCGCAGCCGTGTGTCGCCGACCCTGGCCCGGACCATACTCAGTCGGCCACCCAGGTCTTGCCGGCCCGCGGAGCGGGTCATCTCCTGCAGTTGATCGAGGATTCCGATCACTGGCGCCATCGCCGCCGGATGTTTCACCGTGGCGGCCTCCAGCCCGGCTGCGGCAGACAACCGCTCCTCCTAACTGTCGTACGAATATCGCGTTCGACGATGACATGCGCCGGCGCGACGAATGCGCGCGACCCCCGGTGCGGCTCCTAGAACAGGGTGATATCCAGGCCCGGCACGAAGTGGTGGCCGTCTTCCACACCCGGATCGGGCAGCAACGGGGTGGACAGCCCGGCGGCCATGAGGGTCAGTGCCGTGTGATCGGGCTCGTATACCGGGTGCGCGAAATCGGCCGGATCGCCGAGGTCGGCGGCGATCGGGTGCGCAGGCGGCTTCACCGGGGTGACCGGTGCGGGCATGGTCGGCGCGGGCACGTGCGGCTGCTGAGTCGGGATCGGCGCCGGGGAGTTCGCGGTCGGGATGTCGATATCAGGGGTCGCCGGGACCGTCGGTGCGGAGTGGGTCACCGTCGGCACCGAGACGGTCGGGACGTCCACGGTCGGGTCATCGATGTCCGGCTGGGTGGTGTGTGTGTTCGGGACCGAGTTGCCGCCGTTGACGGTGCTCGGGGTGGTGCCGCCGTTGTGACCGGTGCTGATTCCGCCACCGTTGCCGGTGCTCGGGATCGTCACATCGTCGTCGTCCGGAATCGTCGGCGTCGCGGTGTGGGTCGGCGCGTGCGTGGTGGGAGCCTGTGTGGTCGGCGCGTGGGTCGCGGTCGGGATCTTCGTCGTCCCCGTGGCATCCGTGTCCGGAACAGTGGTGTGGCCGGGCTTCGTGCTGCCCGTATCGGGGGTCTTGGTCGGATGCCCGGTGGTGTTGTCGCTGGGGATCGGCACTGTCTTGGTGACAGTGGTCGGCGTGTTCGTCAGCGGCGTCGTGGTCGAAGGCGAATCGTCGACCACGACCGGATGTTTGGCCGGAACGGGCCTCGGCTCGAACAGCGCGGGCACCGTCGCGGCGGGCGCGGTCAGCGGCGACGGACCCGCCGGGGCGACAAGTACGTTGGCGACCGGGGTGCTCGCCACATCCGGCTGAATCGTGGTCTGCAGTGGGGTGGCCGCAACCGGCGCTGCCACCGCAGCGGGCGCGACGACCGCGGGGGCTACCGCTGCGGGCGCGACGGCCGCGACCGGAGCGGGCAGCGGCGCCGCGAACGGCTGCACCGCGACGGGCTGCACGGCCGAGTACTGCGGGACGGATCCGCCCACGGGCTGGGCGCCGACCGGGTTGGCCGTGCCGTTCGCGCCGGCATTGTCGAGGCCGGAACGTCCGGTGGTGCCAGGGGTCTGGCCGAGCCAATCGGAGTACCTGTCGATATTGTCGCCGACCCGGCCCGCGCCGACCTCGACCTTCAGCGCGCCCTCGACCTCGATCTTGGACTGTGTGGCGAGGTACACCCCGTTCGGGCCGGCACTGAAGTCCACTTGGAGTTCGGTGTGCACGCTGAAACCGGCTTCGGCATTGATGAATACGCCGAAAGCATCCGGGCTGCCGACACCGTGGTACATGTCGGCGCCGTGGAATGCGTCGCCACCGTGGAGCGCGTCGTTGCCGTGGAATGCGTCGTTGCCGTGGAACAGCTCCCCACTGCCCCCGGTCGCGCCGCTGTGAAACATGTTGCCGCCGTAAAACGGAACGCTGCTCGCGACCGCATCGCCGTCGTCGGAGCTTTCGGCATCGCTGCTCACCGACTCGCTGATGGCCGTCCCCGACGTCGGAACACGGGGCAACGTAAAGGGATTCGAACCCGGAGCGAGGAAGCCGTTCGGGTTGGGGAGGTTCGGGCTGGGGAGGTTGAAGCCGTGGCCGCCCTGACCGAGGTCGAGTCCGGGCACGTTACCCAAGCCGGGCACGTGTCCGGTACCGAGATCGAGGCCGGACTGCGGTGAGTCGCTGTGTAGATCGAGGCCGGACCGTTCGCTCTCGGTTCCGAGTGCGAGGCCGGGCTGATAGCTGCCGTACCCGGTGTTCTGCCATGGTTGCGGTGAATGCTGCTGCGGCACAGGCCCGATGTACACACCCGAATTGGGCACACTGGGGATGGTGAAGGGCGCGTTGACGCTCACATCGCGCGGGGTCGGCGTCGACGAATGCAGTGGTGCGGGCGGTGTCGAATTCGGGTCCGGATCGGGGAAGGTGACCACAGGGCTCGGCGCATCCGCATCGGGGTCGCGGGTGTAGGCCGAAGTCCAGCTGTCGAGCCGTTGCCCGCCGGGATGTACGGGTGCGGTACCGCCGTTGGCGGCGACCAGCGCGCCGCCGGTCACATACGCGCCCGCCCTCGCTACCCGCGCGACGCCGGTGGCAACGCGATAGGCGGTGTCGCCCGCACGGTCGTCAGCGTCGGTGGCATCGCTGTCGAAGGGCAGGTCACTCGTCATGCAAGCTCCACTCTCAGGTTTCCAGCATCCTCACCACGCCGGGCAGACCGAGTGAAGATCACCTAACGATATTCCGGAAAACCCAACTGTCACATTCTGCAGGTCCGCAGAGCATACGACTGTGACGAGCAACATAACCTTGCCATTGGAGAAACCAGAACGGAAGCCCTGTTTCTGCGGGCATCCGAATCGGGGGCCGGTGTTGCATCGGACCTGCTCGAGCGCTCCGAGCCCGCGCCACGCGGCGGCCCCGAAACCGTGTCGACGAGACTAACTCGTCGGCGGCCACGCGTACAGCCCGAAGTTCGATGCGCCGCAAGAGATTTCTAATAATTGCTCAAGAGATGGTGAAGTTCGGCTCCATAGCGTCGGTCTCGCCGGGACGAACCCGGCACCGACGCGAAGGAGATCGCATCATGATCGCAACCCTCGGACGCGGCCGAGCCCGCATTGTCACCATCGCTACCGGTACCGCATTCGCCGCCACCGCGGCCGCGCTGGTCGCGGGAGTCGCCTCGGCCCAGCCGCCGCTACCGGGCGACGGGGACGTGACGGTGACATGCGTGGTGCAGGGCCCCGGCGAACCCCACGTGGTGATCATGGAGCGGCGGATGCTGCCCGGTGCTCCGGCCGCACCGCTGCCGCCGGACCTCGCGCTGCCGGGCTGCCCGGATATCGATCCGTCCGGGCCGGTCATCGTGGCGCCTGGCCGGCCCGGCGGACCTGTCGGGCCCGGCGTCTTGCACGTCCAGCCCGCACGGCCGGCGCCGACCGGCAGTAGCGGCAGCTGACCGAGGTCCGGCTCTATGGTGGCCCCATGACCGGACAACGCATCTTGGTCGTGGACGACGAGGTTCGAGTTCTCGCGTCGCTGCGGCGCGGGCTCGAACTCTCGGACTTCGAAGTGGTCACCGCGGGAGACGGCGCCGCGGCGCTGTCGATGGTCCGCAGCGCCGAACCGGACGCCATGGTGCTCGATGTGAATATGCCGAATCTCGATGGGGCGGGCGTGGTTACGGCATTGCGCGCGATGGGCAACGACATTCCGATCTGCGTGCTGAGCGCCCGCACCGCGGTCAGCGATCGCATCGCGGCCTTGGAGCGCGGCGCCGATGACTACCTGACCAAACCCTTCGACCTCGGCGAACTCGTCGCCCGGCTGCATGCGTTGCTGCGTCGTCGGCCCGCGCTGATCCGGCCGTCCGGCGATGACCAACGCCAGGTCGGACAGGTGCGCATCGATCGGGCCGGGCATCGGGTGTTCGCGAGCGGACACCAGGTGGAACTGACCAAACGGGAATTCGAGGTGCTTGCATTGCTCGCCGAGAACATGGGGATCGTGCTCAGCCGCGAGCAGATCCTTTCCGCGGTCTGGGGTTACGACTTCACCACCGACACCAATGTGGTGGATGTGTTCGTCTCCTATCTGCGGCGGAAGTTGGAGGCGCACGGTGCATCTCGGGTGATCCACACCGTGCGCGGGGTGGGATTCGTACTGCGGGAGGAAGCATGAGCGCTACGGAGGAATCGTGAGCGAGCTGAATCGCGAGCGAGCATCGGCATCGGTTCCAGCACAACGACCCGAGCGTCGACGAGTCGGTGGAGCCGGGCAGTGAAGTCTCCGAAAGGCAAAGTGTCCCTGTCGTTGCGCGCTCGTGTGGCGCTGGTGTCGGGCGTGGTCGCGGCGCTGGTCGCGGTCACGCTCGGCATCGCCTACACGGCACTGCTCGACGCCACCGGTTCCCGTCAGTTCGACGAGACGGTGTCGACCATGGGCGTCGCCATCGCACCGCCGCTGGATACGCCACCGCGCGTAGTGATTCGGACGCTCCTCGATCCACCGCCCTTCCCCGCCCCCCAACTGAATCCCGTCCCCGAACCACACCCCCTCCCCACCCGGCAACCCGATCCCGCGATCCCCGCCCCGCAACCCGATCCCGCGATCCCCGGCCCGCAACCCGGTCCCGCGATCCCCGGCCCGCAACCCGATCCCGCAATCACCACCCCGCAACTCGGTCTCGACATCCCCCTCCCTCAGGTAGATCCCTCCCTACCAGGGCGGGTCATCGTGGGCCCCGGTGATGTCCGCACCGCGGTCGCAGGCGCGCCCGGTTTGGTGGTACGGCTCGAACCCGATCGCGCACTGGTGGATTCGGCCATCCGCCGCAGCCAGCTGATCGGCGTCGGGATCGGCATCGCGGGTGTGCTGCTCGCCGCGGTGCTCGGCTGGTTCCTGGCCGGTTATGCCGCGCGGCCACTGCGCAGACTGGCCACCGCGACGCACGGCATCGACACCCTAGAGCAGCTCCCGCCGCTGAGCGGCCGCGGAGCCCGTGAGGCGGAAGAACTCTCCGATGCCATCACCCGCATGCTCGCACGGCTCGAGGCTGCCCACGGCGCCACCAATCGCGCGCTCGCCGGCGCCAGGGACTTCGCCGCGGTCTGCGCCCATGAACTGCGCACACCGCTCACCGCGATGCGCACCGACCTGGAAGTCTTGGCCACCAAGGAATTACCCGCCGAACAGCAGCGCGCGGTCCTCGCCGACGTTTTGCTGGCCGAGCGCCAGATCGAGAACACCCTGACCGATCTGGAACAACTCGCGGTCGGGGAACTCACCGAATCCGACGCCTTCGAACCCTTCGAACTCTGCGAAACCCTCGACCGCGCAGTGCAGGACGCCCGCCGCAGACACCCCGAGGTCAGCATCGATCTCACCGAGTGCACCCCGACCATGATCACCGGTATACCCGGCGGCCTCATGCTCATCGTCACCAACGCGGTCGCCAATGCCGTACAGCACGGTCACGCACACACCATCACGGTCGCCGCGCGCCGCTGCGATCTGAGCGATTCCGATGCGAAACCCGCCGGGGCAACTGCGGATTCCGCCCCTCCGAGCACCCCCGGTCCAACCACTGACGGTCCGAATACCCAAGTACACGCGGCCGATCCGAACACGCCACAACAACTCCGCCGCTGTCGAAATCACCATCGACGACGACGGCACGGGCATCCCCGAATCCATCCGCCCCACTGCGTTCGACCGCTTCGCCAAAGGCCCCGGGTCCCCCGGCTCCGGCCTGGGCTTGGCCCTGGTCCGCCAGCAAGCCGAACTACATTCGGGTACAGCCGAACTGGACTCCAGCCCATTGGGCGGCGTGCGCCTGCGTGTAAAGATTGCACTCGCAACGTGATAGCAGCCTAGCCATGCCTTCAACTGACCGCGCTGTGGCGAAGCAGCGGCTCTACTGTTCGATCCACTCCAGGAGCGGCCTGGTGTCGAGTTCGATGCCAATCGGTTCGGGCAGCGTCACCTCGAGCCCAATGGCGCGGAGATGGATGTCTTTGTACCGCTTGCCATCCGGACAGCTGTACACAACGACCTCCGCCGAATCCCCATCGATAAGCAGATAGATCGGAATTCCGGTCTCGGCGAAAGCCGCTGGTTTGTCGATTCGGTCGCGCTGATTGGTGTCGGAGTCACGGGAGGTAACCTCGACGGCCATCAATGCCGCATCGGGCGCCGCCCACTCGCCGTGCCCCAGAAACGCATCGATCGGGGCCAGGACGGCATCCGGCCGCGCACGCCCGTTCCGGTAAGCCCCCCACCGCCAGTCCCTGCCCGGCGATATGCAGAAATAGCCGAGGGCTCAGCGGCATCAACGCGAGCAGCAACCAGTGCAGGATTCGATTGTGCTCGGCATCGGGCACAGGCTTGATCCCCAGCCGACCCTCGATCAGCTCAACACGCACTCCCTCGGTCTCGCGTTCGACCGCGCGCGATGGACTCGAAGTCAGAAGTCAGGAACGGCTCCTGATGTGTCGCCGACATCGCCTGCCCCTCCAACTTTCGCATGATCGTCGCGGTCCACCTCGATCGGTGGACGCACTACAACCGTATCGACGGACGGTGCGCCCAGTCTCGGCCTACTTCTGCCCCTTGGGTTTGTCGGAGGCCGCGTCGGAGGAGAGGGCGGCTACGAAGGCTTCCTGGGGGACGTCCACGCGACCGATGGTCTTCATGCGCTTCTTGCCCTCCTTCTGCTTCTCGAGCAGTTTGCGCTTACGGCTGATGTCACCGCCGTAGCACTTGGCGAGCACGTCCTTGCGGATGGCGCGAATGTTCTCGCGGGCAATGATTTTCGAGCCGATGGCGGCCTGGATGGGCACCTCGAACTGCTGGCGCGGAATGAGTTCGCGCAGTTTGGTGGTCATCTTGTGGCCGTAGGCCTGGGCGGCGTCGCGGTGCACGATCGCGCTGAACGCGTCAACCGCCTCGCCCTGCAGCAGGATATCCACCTTGACCAGCGCCGATTCCTGCACCCCCGACTCCTCGTAGTCGAGGCTGGCATACCCGCGGGTGCGCGACTTCAGCGAATCGAAGAAGTCGAAGATGATCTCGGCCATCGGCATGGTGTAGCGCAGCTCGACTCGGGTCTCGGACAGATAGTCCATGCCGCCGAGCTCACCGCGCCGCGCCTGGCACAGCTCCATGATCGAGCCGATGAATTCACTGGGCGAAATGATCGTGCACTTGACCACCGGCTCGTACACATGCCGGACCTTGCCCTCGGGCCAGTACGACGGATTGGTGACGACGTGCTCGGCCCCGTCCTCCATCTCCACCGTGTAGACCACGTTCGGCGCGGTCGAGATCAGGTCCAGATCGAATTCGCGCTGCAGGCGCTCGCGGGTGATCTCCATATGCAGCAGGCCGAGGAAGCCGCAGCGGAATCCGAAGCCGAGCGCCACCGAGGTCTCCGGCTCATAGGTCAGCGCGGCGTCGTTGAGTTGGAGCTTGTCGAGCGCGTCGCGCAGGTCCGGATAGTCCGAGCCGTCGACCGGGTAGAGACCGGAGTACACCATCGGGCGCGGCTCGCGATAGCCGGTGAGCGGTTCGCTCGCACCACCGCGCGCGGAGGTCACGGTATCGCCGACCTTCGACTGGCGCACATCCTTCACGCCGGTGATCAGATAACCGACCTCGCCGACGCCGAGGCCCTGGGTGGGCTTGGGCTCCGGGGAGACGATGCCGACCTCGAGCAACTCGTGTGTCGCGCCGGTGGACATCATCTTGATCTTCTCGCGCGGAATGATCTTGCCGTCCACCACGCGGACGTAGGTGACCACGCCGCGATAGGTGTCGTAGACCGAGTCGAAGATCATGGCGCGCGCTGGCGCGTCCGGATCGCCGACCGGCGCGGGCACCTGCTTGATGACTTCGTTCAGCAGCTCCGTGACGCCGACACCGGTCTTACCGGAGACCCGCAGCACGTCATCGGGTTCGCAGCCGACGATATGCGCGATCTCGGCGGCGTAGCGGTCCGGATCGGCGGCGGGCAGGTCGATCTTGTTCAGCACCGGGATGATCGTCAGATCCTTGTCCAGTGCCAGGTACAGATTCGCCAGCGTCTGCGCCTCGATGCCCTGCGCCGCGTCGACCAGCAGCACCGCGCCCTCGCACGCCTCGAGCGCGCGCGACACCTCGTAGGTGAAGTCGACGTGGCCGGGCGTATCGATCAGGTGCAGCACATAGTCGGTGCCGTCGACCTGCCAGGGCAGCCGCACATTCTGTGCCTTGATGGTGATGCCGCGCTCGCGCTCGATGTCCATCCGGTCCAGGTACTGGGCGCGCATCGCCCGCTCCTCGACCACACCGGTGAGCTGCAGCATGCGGTCGGCCAGCGTCGACTTGCCGTGGTCGATGTGCGCGATGATGCAGAAGTTCCGGATCCGGGCGGGATCGGTGAACGTCGTGTCGGCGAAGCTGGCGGGCACTCCACTCCTCATGGGTATCGGCAAACTGCTGTCCATCGTCCCATGCGCGAGGTAGCGGCACTGTCAGCGGTTCACCGTTCCGCGGTCCGTACCACCTTTCAGCCGCGGTAGCCGGTGCCTGGGATGCGGAGCGTGTAGTCGGCGCACAGGTAGGTCTCGGGTACCTGCTCGGTCACCGGCACCTCGAAATAGTCGTCCTTGGTGCGGACCGCGAGGTACTGGTCCTTGGCATCGCGATGACACCACATGCCGGTGAGGCCGTGGCCGTGCGGCGAGTAGTCGGAGAACAGGCAGGTAATGCAGGAGAGCAGGCGGATGTCGTCCGGGAATTGTTGTCCGAGCCGGAACAGCGCATCCTCGAAGTATCTGTCGGTGCCCTGGTAGGTCAGCCCGTCGATCTCGATGGCGAGTTCGAGCGACTCCCCCGCCCCGCCGGGCGGCAGTGTCAGCCGGAACTCGATCACACCGGGTCGGCGCTGGTCGTGCAGCTGCACCGAGCAGGGCAGTTCGCCGGAGAATGCGCAGCCCGAGAGGACATCCCACTGGTCGACGGGCAGTCCGACCCGAAGTGCGGCGCCCTTGTCGTAGGGGCCGAGCGCGTCGAAGTCCGGGCCCGCCACCGGAACGCCACGGATCACTGTCCGGATATCGAACCGGTTCGCACCCCAGTGCCGTGATGGCCCGAGCCGCCACATGATGCGCTCGGTGCCGTGATCGTCGGTGTAGGTTCCCGGAAAAACCTGCGGCTGCACAGCTGGATCCTTCTTCCACGACGAATTGCCCGACTCTAACGGAGAGTTCGCCGTATTTTCGGCGGGTGGAGAAATTGGTTTTCGTCCTGCGCCGAGCCGATGCCGAGTCGACCGAGTCGTGGTGCGAATCGCTGCGCACCACCGTGGCCGCGCAACTGGTCGATCTCGGTGTTGCGGGTGTCACCGTCTATGTCCGTGATGCGGCGGTCCAAGCCGCGCTGATGCGAATGGTGACGCTCGACCCGCCGATCGCCGCGGCGGTCACGGTCTGGGTCGAGCAGAGCTACGGTCCCGCGGCCACGGCCGCGGCGGAAATCCTCGCCGAATTCGCGACCGCGGCACACGGCTACCTGGTGACCGAGTCGGTGCCGCTGCGGCTCGACGATTCGGTCCCGACCCGCACCGAGGGCTTCGGCAACCTCGCCTTCCTGCGTCGGCCCGCCGAACTCACGCAGGCGGATTGGCTGAGTGACTGGCAGGGACGGCACACCGCCGTGGCCGTCGAGACGCAGTCGACGTTCGGCTACACGCAGAACGTGGTGGTCCGGGCGATCACTCCGGACGCGCCCGTCATCGATGCCATTGTCGAGGAACAGTTTCCGGCCGCGGCGCTCACCGACCCGCTGGTCTGGTACGGCGCGCGCGACGCGGCCGAGTTCCAGGATCGGGTGCGGCGCATGCTCGACTCGGTCGCGCGGATCGGTGCCGATCGCGACCTCGATACCGTCTCCGCCAGCAGATATCCGGTGCTGCAACCGTTTTCGACACGAACAATGCAGTGGATCGGCGCATGATGCGCGAACTCGCCCTACCGGGCGGTAGGCAGTGCTGATGAGAACGCGAGACCGCGCCGTTACCATCCAAGGATGGCCCGAACTTGGAACACGATCGGCAAGCAGCTAGGCCTCATCGCGAAGGAGCAGGGTCCCAAGATCGTCAAGCAGCAGGGACCGAAGCTGGTGGACAAGCTGCAGCGCTCATCGCTGCTCGAGCGCGCGGTCGGATCGCTGGCGACACGTAAGGCGCCCGCGGTCGCGATCCGGCCGACCGCCTCGACCCCGGTACCGACCGCCGAGCGGGCCAGGCAGATCGTCTACTGCCCGCAGCTGGACGGTCGGGCCGATCCCGGCGAGATCGTGTGGACCTGGGTGCCCTATGAGGAAGATCCGAATAACGGCAAGGACCGCCCGGTGCTCGTCGTCGGGCGCGACCGCCGGACCTTGCTCGGCCTGATGCTGTCGTCGAATCCGGAGCGCGCGCACGATCGCGACTGGGTCGGAATCGGCAGCGGCAGTTGGGATCACGAGGGCAGGCCGAGCTGGGTCCGCCTCGATCGAGTACTCGACGTCCCGGAGGACGGCATCCGTCGCGAAGGCGCGATCCTCGCCCGCAAGACCTTCGACCTGGTCGCCCACCGCTTGTGCGCCGAATACGCCTGGCACTGACTGGAATCAAGACACCATCTCGCGGGAACGGCCGTAGAGCAGGCCGTAGACCAGCGCGCCGAGTACGCCACCGATGAGCGGGAACACCACGAAGACCCAGACCTGGGGTCCCGCGCCGTTCTGGTAGAAGGCGACGGCGAGGCTGCGGGCCGGATTCACCGAGGTGTTGTCCACCGGGATCGAGATCAGGTGGATGACCGCGAGCGTGACGCCGATCGACAGGCCGGCCAGCGGAATATCGGAGATCTGGTCGGTGGAGGCCAGCACCACGAATACCAGTAGCGCGGTCAACATGACCTCGATGATGATCGTCGCCGACAGGCCGTATCCGTTCTCGATCACCACCTGTCCGAGCGGACCGCGCACGGCGGACGGACTGTGCTTACCCCAGCCGTTCGCCCCGAGCCCGTTGACCGAGCGATCGTAGGAGGGGAGATTCTTCGCGATCGCGAACAGCACGATTCCGGCCAGGAATCCACCGATCAGCTGCGCGATCACATAACCGACCGCGGAGATCACCGAAAGCCTGCCGAGCAGCAACTGCCCGAGGGTCACGGCCGGATTCACATGGCAGCCGGAGATCGGCCCGATCGCGTAGACCAGGAACAGCAGAGACAGGCCGAAGGCCAGGGCCACACCCAGCGGCCCGACGCGCTCACCGGCCAGTACCGCGGTGCCAACACCGCTCATGACCAGAACGAACGTGCCGAGCGCCTCGGCGGCCCACTTCTTGGCCTCCGGCGTCGGCTCCAGTTCGGTGACTTCCTCGACGACTTCCTGAGCAGTGGGAGACATACGCGCCACCTTCCGAGAGGATCTTCCCCGTATGCACGGGGTTTTGCCTTGGACCTGCTACGAAAATCACGGCTGATGTGAAACTGGACGTTACGCGAGACGGGTGAGCACTACAACGCTGCCCCTTATCGAGCGATCCCTGAGCGATCGCTACGCCGGGCCGACCTAGGCGAGCCGGGTGATTTCCACGACAACCTCCAAATCGGTCGAACCGCCGCCGGAGAAAATGCCCTTCAGCGGCGGCACATCCGCATAGTCGCGGCCGACGCCGACGGATATGTGCTGTTCGTTGATGGCGATATTGTTGGTCGGGTCGTAGCCCCACCAGGCGCCCGTCCAGGCCTCGATCCAGGCGTGCGACTGTCCGGCGACCGTCGTATTGATCTCGGCGGCCGGATTGGGATGTAGATATCCGGAGACGTAGCGACTCGGAATCCCCATGCTGCGCAATAGAACCAGGGTCAGATGCGCGTAATCCTGGCATACGCCTTGACGTTCGGCGAAGGCCTGCACGGCCGAGGTGTGCACCGAGGTGGAACCCGCGATGTAATTCATTTCGCCGTACACCCATTCGGCCGCGCGCACAACGGCTTTCGCGGGCGGAACATCGCGCGCGAGCTGTTTCGCGATCGCGGCCAGTTTCTTGTCCCGCGGCACATAGGCGGTGGGCGAGAGCATTTCGTCGAAACGGTCACCGATGTGATCGGAGTTCAACTCCTCCCAGGACAGCTCCTCGGCCGGACCGGCGAACGGTTCGGTCTCCACCACCGATGATCCGGTGACCTCCAATTCGGTATGCGGCGCGTGTAGATCGAAGGAGGTGACCGCGGTGCCCCAGTAGTCGGTGTAGCGATAGGACCGAGTGGCGGGCACCGTCTCGACCCGATTCAGGATGACGTTCTGCCTGCTGTCCGCGCGCGGAGTGAGCCGAGCCTCGTTGAACGATCGGGTGACCGGGGCGTCGTAAACATAACCGGTGGTGTGCACCACCCTGATCCGCCAGCTCACAGCTCTCCCTCCACCTGCGCATGGTTATCGTGACTGCGGCGCAGATCGGTCCAGGCCACCCACGGCGCGGCGTGGAAGTACTGCAGTGCGATGGCCTCGCTGACCTCGCGACAGGTCTTCTGCAGCGAAAGCAGGCGATTCTGCAGATCCTCCAGCAGCGCACCGGGCGGCAGGAATTCGAGTTCGCTGCGGGCCCTGCCGAGCAGCCGCTGCGCCTCGTGTCGCGCGCCGACCCGGCTGCTCGGGCGCTGATCGAGTTCGGCGAGGCAAGCCTCGGCCACCTGCACCGAATGGAAGACCGAACGCGGGAAAAGCCGGTCCAGAAGGATGAATTCGGCGACCCGATTGGCGTCGAGCGCGCCGCGATGGGTGCGCAGATAGGTGTCGTGCGCGCCCGCTGAGCGCAAAACGGTCACCCAAGCCGGTGACGATGTGCGATCGCCCGCGCGCGAAAGCAGCAGGCGCACAGTCATATCCACGCGCTCTATGGAGCGACCGAGCAGCAGGAAGCGATAGCCGTCGTCGCGGCTGAGGGTGGAATCGGAGAGTCCGGCGAACATCGCCGCCCGATCCTTGATGTAGTGGAAGAATTCGTGCGGGCCGAGACCGCGGGCGGCCTTCTCGGTGGCCGTGAGCCCGATATAGGTGGCATTCAGGCACTCCCACATCTCGCTGGAGGTGACTTCGCGTGCGCCCCTGGCATTTTCGCGAGCATTGGCGATCGAGTCGACAATGGAATTGCCGTGGTCGTGACTGAAGGCCACCAGGTCGGTGACCGACCAGACATCGAGTTCGACGTCGGGCGGTTCGATTCCCAACACCCGCAACAGGACTCGCGAGGTTCGGTTCGGATCCACCGTGGCGTCCTCGAGCAACTGATGCACCGCGACGTCGAGGATGCGGGCAGTGTCGTCTGCGCGTTCGACGTATCGTCCGATCCAGTACAGGGATTCGGCGTTGCGGGCCAGCATCAGCGCGTCACCCCGCTCTGCTGCTGACCTCGACCTAGTCGTTGACTCTGTCGCATCGATCCCAGCCGCTGCTCCTGTTGTTGCTGCTGCTGTTGCTGGTTCGACTGCGTCGCGGTCAATTCCCGGCCTAGCTCACGCTGATCGGATTGCGGCGGGTCGCTCACCAACTCCTCGCCCGCGAGCTCACGATCGGCGGGTGAGGCGCGCCCGGCCAGCACCCAGGTGTCCTTACTGCCGCCGCCCTGACTGGAATTGACGACCAGCGACCCCTCTGGCAATGCCACCCGCGTCAAACCGCCCGGCAGCACCCAGATGTCGTCGCCGTCATTGACCGCGAAGGGCCGCAGGTCGACATGACGGGGCACCAGCTCGTTACCGATCTTGGTCGGCACGGTGGACAGCTGCACCACCGGCTGGGCGATCCAACCCCGCGGATCCGACTTGATCTTGCGCCGGATCGTCTCCAATTCCCGTGGCGTCGCTACCGGACCGATGACGATGCCGTAGCCGCCGGACCCCTCGACCGGTTTGATCACCAGTTCGGCGATGCGGTCGAGCACCTCCTCGCGCTCGTCGTCGAGCCAGCAGCGATAGGTATCGACATTGGGCAGCACCGGTTTCTCGGCGAGGTAGTACTCGATGATCGTCGGCACATACGCGTAGGTCAGCTTGTCGTCGCCGACGCCGTTGCCGATCGCGCTGGAGATGACCACATTGCCCGCCCGCGCGGCATTCACCAGTCCGGCGACGCCGAGCACGGAATCGGGCCGGAAGTGCATCGGGTCGAGGAAGGTGTCATCGATGCGGCGATAGATCACGTCGACTTGACGCTCCCCTGCCGTAGTCCGCATGTAGACGACATTGTCGCGGCAGAACAGGTCGCGCCCCTCGACCAGTTCCACCCCCATTTGCCTGGCCAGCAGCGAATGTTCGAAATAGGCCGAGTTGTAGACGCCGGGCGTGAGCACGACGACCGTCGGATCGGCCTCGTTCGGCGCGGCCGAGGCGCGCAGCGCGGCCAGCAGATGCGTCGGATAGTCGCCGACCGCGCGCACCCGGTGCGAGGAGAACAGATCCGGGAAGACCCGTGCCATGGTGCGCCGGTTCTCCATGACATAGGAAACCCCGGACGGTGAGCGCAGATTGTCCTCGAGCACCCGGAAGTCGCCACGCTCGTCGCGGATGAGATCGATCCCCGCCACGTGGATGCGCACCCCGTTCGGCGGCACCAGTCCGGCGGCCTCGCGGTGGAAGTGCTGACACGAGGTGACCAGCCGCTTCGGGATGACCTCGTCACGCAGGATGTTCTGCTCACCGTAGACATCGGCGAGGAACAGCTCCAGCGCCGTCACCCGCTGCTTGATCCCGCGCTCCAGCTTGGCCCATTCGGCGGCCGCGATCACCCGGGGCACCAGATCGAGCGGGAAGGGCCGCTCCTGTCCGGAGAGCGAGAAGGTGATGCCCTGATCGATGAAGGCGCGGTCGAGCGCGTCCGAGCGGGCCGCGAGATCGGCCACGTCGATCGGCGCGAGCGCCGAGAAGATTCCCCTATATGGCTGACGCACCCGGCCCTGTCCGTCGAACATCTCGTCGAAGGCGTCCGCGTACCGGCCGGGACGGTAGCCCGCGAATAGTCCGGATGTGGTTGCTCTGCCGTTGCCGTTCGCATGCCCGTTAGACCGGTCACGGGTCGGCGCAGGAGATCGCGCCGAACGTGGCGGCGAGGCGGGAGTCATGCAAAAATCGTGCTACACGCAGCGTTGATGCCGTGTGAGACACAGGTAAATTTCTTGCATCACTCCGGGTTTACGCCCCCTTACAGCGGTCGGTAGCGTTGCCGGTCGAGCCGTTCTCGCGGTAGCGATTTCGCGTGCCGCAGTGGTGGTGATTTCGTGTGCGACGTGGCGGCTGGTACCCTCGATCTTCGGCGTCGCGTTACCTGATTACTCCGGTTTCCAACGCGCGCTCGCGAACTTTTCAGCACAGTCCACCAGCGACAGGAACACGAGGAAACAGGCGTGGCCAACATCAAGTCCCAGATGAAGCGGATCCGTACCAACGAGGCGGCGCGCCAGCGCAACCAGTCGGTCAAGTCCGAGCTGCGCACCGAGATCCGCAAGGTCCGCGAGGCCTTCGCGGCCGGCGACAAGGCGAAGGCCACCGATCTGGTTGTCAGTGCCAGCCGCAAGCTGGACAAGGCCGCCTCGAAGGGCGTCATCCACGCCAACCAGGCCGCCAACAAGAAGTCGGCTCTCGCGCTGGCGCTGAACAAGCTCTGATCGCACCTGTACCGCCTGCGGTACCACCCATACGTTGACGCAGCCGCCGTGGCCTCGATGACCACGGCGGCTTTTGTCGTCGCTGATCGACTATTGCGAGGATCACTTTTCGGTCCGCCAGCCTGAATTCAGATGCCCCTTCAGCAATACTTCAGCAATCATTCGCTTCGGCGTCGATGCGGCCCCCTGGGCGTTGAGCGGAACCGTCCCGACAGATGCCAGGTCATCGAGACTGCCCTGGGCAAATCGGCAGGAAAGTGGCGTCCCCGCCAACATCCCCAGGTCATCCTCCGCATCCATTCCTCGAGCCGAATTCTGATCGGGCACCACATGTCGTAGGTTCCCGCTACGATTCGGCGCATGGTTACCGTGTACGCCAATCAGACGCCGGTTCGCTCCGAAGATCTGCCGGACATCATCCGCGCAGCCGAGGTCCTCGGCATCGGACTGAAGATCGAGAACGTCATGGTCCCCGATGAGGAAGGCGGCTACTCGCTGGAGTGGATCGTCACCAGGGACGAGGAAATTCCGGTCTACGAGGAGTGGGAGGGCCGGTACGAGGAGTCCGAAGAGGACATCGAACTGGTTCTCAGCTCGGTCGAATAGATCCCGTGAATCCGCACCCGCACCGGGCGGGTGCGGATCTCTGAGTGCTCAATCCAGGTCGGCGTTCAAACGATCCAGCGCGGCTTGGGACTCCGCATCGGCCGCGCGATAGATGATGATGCGCTGGTCCGGATCCTGTAGCGGCATGAGCACTTCGAAATCGACCACCAGCGGCCCGACCTCCGGGTGGCGCAGCGGCTTCCTCCCGCGCCCCTGCACCCGGACGTCGTGTCTGGCCCACCCCTGCGCGAACTCCTCGCTGCGTGCGGTGAACTCGGCGACCAGATCGGCCAGTTCCTGATCATCCGGATGGGCCGCCCACGCGGCGCGCAGATCGGCGATGCCCTCGCGAATGATCCGATCCCGGTCGCAGTAGAAATCGCGCATCGCAGGATCCAATAGGCACAGCCACATGGAGTTGCGCTGCCGCGGCGGCAGGGCACCGAAGTCGACGACCAACCGCGCCATTTCCGGATTCCACGCCAGGATGTCGTAGCGGTGGTTGACCAGCATCGCGGGCAATGGCGACAGATCGCGCACCAGCAACTCCAGCGCGGGCGCGGGGACGGTGCTCGGTTTCCCGGCATTCGGCTGGCGCTGCTGGGCCAGATCGAAGAGGTAGGCGCGCTCGTCGGTATCGAGGCGCAGCGCGCGGGCGAGCGCCTCCAGGACGTCTGCGGATGGGCGCAGGCCGCGCCCCTGTTCCAGCCGCACGATGTAGTCGGTGCTCACGCCCGCCAGCTCGGCGACTTCCTCACGGCGCAAACCGGGGGTGCGCCGAGCCTGTTTGCGCGGGGGCAGCCCCAAGTCGCCGGGATTCAATCGCTCGCGCCGAGCGCGCAGAAAGGCCGCGAGTGCTTGTGCCCAATTCGCGGAGCTTCCTGGCCCTACGTGGTCACGCAAGCTACCGCCTCCGGGCCTGAGCTCGCTCCGCTGTGTGGCATTCACCGTGCTCGTCATCGCCCTCGATCTTACGGCTGCCTAGGACTGGCCTTCCCAGGAAAAACCTTCCCTTACCCACACTCTCGCGCCGTTCCAGACTCGATGACACCGGAAAGAAAGTACGAACGACAGGAGCACGACATGTCCGGAGCCCGCACCCTCGATACCTACCGGTTGCTCGGCCGCTCGGGCCTTCGGGTGTCTCCGCTGTCCCTCGGGACCATGACGTTCGGCGCCGATTGGGGTTGGGGCGCCGATAAGGACGAGGCCCGCAAGATCTTCGACACCTACGTCGAGCGCGGTGGCAACTTCATCGATACCGCGAGCCAGTACACCAACGGCACCTCCGAGCAACTGCTCGGCGAGTTCAGCGCCGCCAATCGCGAAAGTCTCGTGCTGGCAACGAAATACACGATGCTGCGACGACCGACCGATCCCAACTCCGGCGGCAATCACCGCAAGAGCATGGTCGGTTCGGTGGAGGCCAGCCTGCGTCGGCTGAACACCGACTACATCGACCTGCTGTACCTGCACGCCTGGGACTTTTTGACACCGGTCGAGGAGATCCTGCGCGCCATGGACGATCTGGTCCGCGCCGGGAAGGTGCTCTATGTCGGGATCTCCGACGCACCGGCCTGGCAGGTCGCACGCATGCAGACCATCGCCGACCTGCGCGGCTGGTCGCCGCTGATCGCGCTGCAGATCGAGTACAGCCTGATCGAGCGGACCGTCGAACGCGATCTCATTCCGATGGCACAAGAACTCGGCCTCGGCGTGGTGCCGTGGTCGCCACTGGCCAGCGGGGTGCTCACCGGCAAGTACAGCCGCGCCGATCTGGCGCACGACGCGGCCAGCTCACCCGAGGGCACCCGCAAAAACGTGGCAGCTGCCAACGGAGCGCTCACCGAACGCGGCCTGGTGATCGCCGATGTGGTGAAAGATGTTGCGGCGCAACTGGGTAAGACTCCGTCACAGGTAGCGCTCGCCTGGACACTACAGAATCCCGGCGTCACGGCACCGATTATCGGCGCACGCACGGCCGCGCAGTTGGAGGACAACCTCGGCGCGCTCGAGGTCGAATTCGACACCGCGCAGCTGGACCGGCTGCAGCAGGCCAGCGCGATCGAGTTGGGTTTCCCGCACGACATGCTCGCCCGTCCGATGACCCGCGGTGTCACCTTCGGCGACCTGAAAATCGCAGGCCGCCACTGAGTTTCACCTGATGGGGTGGTGCGAGTCCGGCTCGCACCACCCCATCAGCGCGTCGGCCACCGATCAGCCGGAATTCCGCCGAACTCGACCCTCGGCGATATCACGGGTAATATCATCACCGGGTGACCGCGGTCGAGAAGTTACTCCAGAAGATGGCGGAAAGTCCGACCAACATCCGTTACGACGAGCTACACAAGGTGTGCAGCGAGCACTTCGGGCCGCCGCGCCAGGAGGGCACCAGCCATGCGGTGTTCAAAACACCGTGGGCGGGCGATCCACGGGTGAACATCCAGCGAGGAGACGGCGGCAAAGCCAAGCCCTATCAGGTCAAACAGGTGCTTGCGGCGATCGAGAGGCTGGAGCAGACGCAATGATGGAAATGACGATGAAGCACTCTCCCGATCTGCACTATTCGTTCCGGGTGGAATGGTCGCCGGACGACGAGGAGTTCGTTGGCCGATGCCTCGAATTTCCCTCGTTGTCCTGGCTGGCGGACTCGATGGCAGAAGCATTCGAGGGGATCGTTCAGCTGGTGACCGACGTGGTTGCCGATCTTCGGCAGTCGCAGGAGCCGGTTCCCGAACCGCTGGCGGATCGGAAGTTCAGCGGTCACTTCGCGTTGCGCATGTCTCCGGCGCTACATCGACGGCTGGCTATGGAGGCGGCCGAGCATGGTGTGAGCATCAATAAGTGGGTCAATGAGAAGTTGGCGACGACTGAGCGGTAACACCGGATTCCGCTCGGTCGCCTATTGCGCGCGGTGCCCCTTTCGCGCACGGGCGGTGAACTGTCGCCGTCAACCTGCGCTCGGTGACCCTCCGCTATTGCAGTCGTGACATCCACTCAGCTTGCGGAGTACAGGTCCAGGATCTGCGTCAGTGCGTGTTCCAAGGCGTAGTTGGCGTCGGCGGCACCGCCCTTTACGTCGGCATTCAGCGTGGCGACGACTTGCAGGGCCGTTCCGATGCTGGCCTGGTTCCAGCCCCGCGCTTGGGCTTGGGCCTTCTTCACCTTCCAGGGCGGCATGCCCAATTGCTGGGCCAGCTTGAACGGGTCGCCGCGGCCCGCGGATCCAACGCGGGCAATGGTGTGGACGGAGTCGGCGAGTGCGTCGGCGAGCAGTACATGCGGTACGCCGCGGTCATTGGCCCAGCGCAATGCCTCCATGGCACCGGGGCGATCGCCGGCCACCGCGAGTTCCGCGACATCGAAACCGGAGATCTCGGCCTTGCCGGAGTAGTAGCGGCGGACCGCGGCGATATCGATCTTGCCGCCGGTATCGGCGGCCAATTGCGAACAGGCGGCGGACAACTCCCGCAGATCCGAGCCGACCGCCTCCAGCATCACCTGCACGACCTCGCCCGAAACCCGCACCCCGGCATTGCGGAATTCCCCGCGCACGAACTCCACCCGCTCGGCCGCCTTCGTCAACTTGGCGCAGTCATGTACCTGTGCACCCGACTTCTGCAGCGCAGGGGCCAGCGCCTTGGCCCGGCCGCCCCCGGAGTGCAGCACCACGAGCACCACACCTTCGGGCGGATCCGCGGCGGCGTCGGTGATCACCGCGACTGCCTCCTTACCCGCCTCCGCCGCCGACTCGAGCACGATCACCCGATCCTCGGCGAACAGTGAAGGGCTCAATAACTCCGCTAGCTCCGCGGTGCTGGCATCACCGGCCCGCAGTCGATCAACGGGTACCGCATCGGGGTCCGGCGCATTGGCCCGCACCTGCGCCGCAATCCCCGCGATGGCCCGTTCGACCAACAGCTCTTCATCACCGAGCACCAGGTGTACTGCCGCAGTCCGTTCGGTCACGACTGCACCTCGCTGGCGCTCGGCTCCGTCGTGCCCGACGGTGCTGTGTCTTTGGTTCGCTCGCTACGCTCGCTCACGCGAGCATCCTACGGTTCGTCACCGACACGTCCTCACACCTCACAGGCACCTCCGATTTGTCACCGCAGGTGTTCGAACTCGGACCTCCCTGTCGTCCGGCTGTCCCTTCTTCATCCACAACCAGGCGCTGCAGTCGGCAGATAACTATCCCGACTTCGGCCGGACGCGGGTCCAACGAAGACCTGCGCTCGGAAGCTGCCGCCTGGGTCCATCAGCTTTGTCCAGATCGGCGTGCGGACTATCGGGACGGCGATCTGGCTCGTCGAGCCGTCAGGGTTCGCAGCTGACGATCCTCACCTAGGACCACGACGTCGCCTTGTTGATCGGTCCGGGCAACGGTGACCCCCAGCTCAGCCAGATCCGCGAGCACACCGGGGTTCGGATGGCCGAAGGTGTTGTCGGCGCCGACGCTGACCAGGGCGAGTCGAGGGTGGACAGCGGCGATGAATTCCTTGGTGGTCGTTCGGGATCCATGATGTGGCAGCTTCAGAACGTCGGCCTGAACAGGAGCACCCGAGTGGAGCAGTCGTTGTTGCGCCGGTGCCTCGATATCGCCGGTGAGCAGAATTCGGCCCGCGGGAGTGGCGGCGGCGATGACAATCGAGCGGTCGTTGGCGTCGTCGGTGCTCGGCGGGCCGGTCGTGCGGTGCGCAAGCGGGGCCGGGGCCAGTACGTTCAATTCGACAGCGCCGAAACGCCATACCTGTCCCGAGGAAAGCTCCAGCACCGGGATGTGAGCCTGTGCTGCGAGACTGGCGACTTGCTCCGGACCGCTGACCGATGCGCGCCGCTCCCGGGCAGAACCTCGTCCACGGGACGCCCCCCTCGACGCACCTGAATCCGCCTCGGATCTCATCGAATTCGATATTCGCACCTCGCTGGTGCTTGCGGATTCGACGTCGACCGTTGTTCCGGACAGCTCCCCAGGCCCGACACCCAGGGCATCGACCGTCCGGCCTTGTAAGGCACCGGCCAGACCAGCGATATGGTCGGCGTGCGGATGCGTCAGCACGAGAAGCGAGATCCGGTTGATGCGCAAGCGATTCAGACAGGTCCGCATGATGCGCGGATCCGGACCGACATCGATGACCACCGCCGTGTGATTACCGACAGACAATGCGAGTCCGTCACCCTGTCCGACATCACAGACAGCCAATACCCAGCCACCGGGTGGCCAGCCCGGATGCCAGACCCGCACCGGTATCAGCACGACCGCGACGCCGAGCAGGACGGCAGCGGCAAGACGACGCATTACCGCCGACCGCAATGCCAGCACAACGAGAACTACTGCCGCACAGGCGATTGCCCCGCCGGTGAGCCCACCGCGCACGGAGATCTCCGCGCCAGGCACATTCGCCGCGTGTTCGGCGACGAACAGCAGCCACCACAGTGGCGGTTGGGCGCAACGCAGTATCAGTTCGGCCAGCGGAGGCCAGGCCGCGGCGAGCGCGGCGCCGATAGCCCCGAGCACCGTGATCGGTGCGATTACCGGTTCGACCAGGATATTCGCGAGGATCGCAACCAAACTGAGCTGTCCGGTCAGCGCGACCACCAGCGGTGTCGTCACCACAAACGCGGCGGCCGATACCGCGACGATCTCGGCCGGCACCCGCCACCAGCCGCGGGCGCGCAACCAGTCCGCCCAACTCGGCGCCAACAGGATCAGTCCCGCGGTCGCCAGTACCGACAGTCCGAATCCCGCGCGCACCGCCAGTTCTGGCCACAGCGCGAGCAGACCGATGACCGCCGTGCAGAGCGCGGGCAATGCCTGCTTGCGGCGTCCGGTTATCAAGGCGAGCAAGGTAATCGCACCCATCGCCCCCGCCCGCAGCACACTCGGGTCCGGACGTGCCACCACAATGAACATCAGCAGTGCCGCCGCCGCGACCGCTGCACCGACGCGCGGGCCCAGGGTGAGCAGCCGCACCGCACCGAGTACCACCGCCAACAAGATCGTGAAATTGGCCCCGCTGACCACGCAAATATGTTCCAGCCCAGCGATTTCGAACTCCTCGCGGACTTCGCCGGACAGCGCGGACGTGTCGCCCACCACCAGCGCGGGCAGCAGCCCGGCCTGTTGTTCGGGTAGTACGCGTGCGGCCGACGCGAGGTCGGTGCGCACTGCTGCGGCGACCCGTTGCCACCAGGGCAACGCGCCGACCACCACCGGCGGTCCCTGGGCACGCAGCGTGGCGACGGTGAGATCGCGGTGCCACGGCAGCTCCGGCTTGGCCCGAAACTCCACCGCCCGTCCGGGCAGCAGCCCGTCCCAATCCGCACCGGACCCGAGAACCAACACGGTGCCACCCGCCCGCACCGTCGAACCGCCTTGGCGGTAATCGCGCAACTGTGCCCGCACCGTCCACCGCTGCTCACCCCCGAATGCACTGGACCGCACCGGTTTCGGATCATCGAGGGGTGTGACGACCACACGCACCGAAGCCGCTGTGTTCCGCAACGGATGCGTCGCCACCCGATGCTCGCGCCACGCCCCGGCCACCGCGAACCCGGCACCGAGCAGCAGCGCGGCAAGTGTCGCAACGGCGACTACCCGCCGCCGCTCGTCGGGATGGGCCACCGCGCGCAACAGCGCCACCCAGAGCCCGATCGCCAGCAGTACCAGCACCGACGCCAGCACCAGACCGGCCACCCATCCCGCCGTCAGTGCGACAATCGTTGCACCCCAACAACTCAGCGCCGCGGGCAGCAACCGTGCGTCGAGCACCGGCACCGCCTCCATCGACGGCTCGCCAACCTCGGCAGCCCGGCGATCGATATCGCCCTGTCCGTCCGACACCCCCTCGAATGCGGTCATACCGTCACCAGATCGCGCAGACGGGCGAGGCGCGCCGGTCCGATGCCGTCGACCTCGCCGAGTTGGGCGACATCAGTGAATCGTCCATTCGTGGTGCGCCAGGTGACGATCGCGCGGGCGGTGACCGGGCCGATGCCGGGGAGGGCATCGAGTTCGGCTTCGGTTGCGGTATTGAGGTCGACTTTGCTCGACGGGCGTTGTGCCGCAGCGGAATTCGAAGCCACGCCGCCTGGCGGCCGTCCGCCCGCACTGATCGTGGCGCTGCCGAGTTGCGGCCCGGCATTCGGAGCACTTGGACCAACGAGAATTTGGTCGCCGTCCTGGAGACGCTGTGCGAGATTGAGTCCGCTCAGATCCGCGCCGTCCTTGGCACCACCAGCGGCGTTGAGTGCGTCGGCGACCCGTGCCCCGGCGGGCAATCGAACCAGGCCGCCGCGATGCACGAGGCCGACCACACTGATCACTAATTCCGTTGCGGTACTGGTGGTTACCGGAACGACGGACGGTCCAGCTCCGGATGATGCCGCCATGCTGGCGCCGGACAGCCCAGCCGGTACCGTGCCGGCGCTGATGCGCACCGCCGACGGCAGCGGCACCAACTGCGCGACCGGCCGCTCACGCAACACCACGACGGCAGCGACGACCACCGCCGCCAGTCCGACCGCGACGAGCGTCACCAGTCCCCGCCACCCCGGATCCAGTCGAGTGCCCCGAAATCGTTCCGGCACAAGCCGATCCCGCCAAGCCGAGCGCCGCTGTGGCACATCCAGCCAACTCGGTGCCCGCACCTCGCCGACCCCGTCGTCATCATCCTCGAGAGCGGATTCGGCCGCCTCGGTAGACGAAACCTCGGGATCGGACTTCACCGCCTCGGATAACTTCTCGTCATCCCACCGCCCAGCGCGAACCGGCGGCTTGCTTCGCCCCGATCGCTTCCCGGACCTCGACGGCGAACTTCGGCACAGCTCAGCGTCGGTGCGCGCCGGACTTCCGGCACCGATCGTTCGGCTGGCACCGACTCGCTCGGTCAACACGCTCAGTCGTCGGCGAATCCGCTCATGCTCGTCATGTCGGGACATGGCGGCGACGCTAGTCCCGCGGCAAGGTCGGGAATCAGGGCCGACCAGGGCGAAATAAAAGTCTGTTGATAACTCCGAGCCTGTGGATAACTTCGCCCGCTGGATCAGGTTCGCAAGGCGATGAGTACCGTCGTGGTGAACCGAACCATGAAGGAACCGCCCGCCGCATCAATGGCAGCCCCGATACCTTCCAGCACCTCTTCCTGTGTGGCAGAGGAGAATTGGGCGTGGCCGCCGGTCGTCGGCAGTTGATCCAGCCACTCGTCCCGGGTGTACGTCTGCTCCCAGTCGAACGTCCACTGCTCGGGTTCACCGAGGCCACCCGCCGCCCGAATCCCCTCGATCGCCTTGTCGGATGGCGTCGCATACGCGGTCTTCGCCCCCGTCGCCCAACGGGCAGCGAGCGAGTCGGGGACGACCCGTTGATAGACCGCGGCAAAGGCTTCGGCCAGGTCGGTCGGCGGTTGGCCCGCATTCCAGAACACGGCCAGCCGTCCACCAGGTCGCAGCACTTCAGCGGCCTTCGCGGCGCCCGCGACCGGGTCCACCCAGTGCCAGGTCTGGCCGGAGATGACGGCGTCGAAGATTCGCCCCGCGGGGTCCCAGGCTTCGAAGGCAGACACTTCGACCTCGAAACCGTACTTTCGCGCCCACTCACCCATCCGCCCATCGACCTCCACGCCCAGTACATGGCAACCCGCCGCCCGGAACTGCCGGGCGGCGATGCCGGTGCCGATGCCGACATCGACGATCTCGGGTCCGGGACTGGCGGCGACGATCGCATCCACCATGGCAGCCGGATATCTGGGCCGGGCGCGGTCATAGCGTTCCGGATCCGAGCCGAACGATTCGGCCAGCTCACGGGCTCGATGGGATTCTCGTTGGTCGGAGGACGTGGGCTCCGAAGGTAGAGTGGGCATGCGCCCACCATAGTGGGCGCATGCCCACTTGCCAACGGGTGCGCCCGAGAAAAGGAGATACCGTGCCGACAGGCGTGGCCATGCGCGATCCGCGCGAGCAGTTATTCGAGGCTGCCGAGCGAATCCTGTTGCGAGACGGTCCGAATGCACTGACCAGCCGCGCGGTCACCACCGAAGCGGGCTGTGCCAAGGGCGTCCTGCACCGGCACTTCGCCGACTTCGACGCCTTCCTCGCCGACCTCGTACTCGACCGCATCCGCCGCATCGACCAGCAGTCCGCCGCCCTGCGCGAATCGGCAGGCACCAGCACAGTCACCGACAATCTCACCGATGCCCTGACCAGGGTCTTCGAATCGGTCGCGGTAGCCATAGTCAGCCTCGTCACCTTCCGCGACGAACTCCGCAACCGCCTGCGCCAGGTCCGCCCCTCCGGCGTGCCCGTACTCACCGAAGCAACAACCATGCTGGCGTCCTACCTCACCGCCGAACAGGCCCTGGGCCGCATCAGCCCCGAAGCCGACACCGACACCCTCGCCCTGACCCTCATCGGCAGCGCCCACCTCCTCTTCGCCGACCGCAGCAACCCCACACCAACCTCCGAAGCCACCCGCAAAGTCGTAACCACCGTCATCGCAAGCACTCTCAGGTGAGATGGCGGGTGTCACCGAGGCTGACGACCTGGCGGTTGTGGAAGTAGTCATCCTCGCGTAGCTCCGTGATACTTCCCGGAGCAGCATGGAACCGGGCGTAACCGAGTGATTCGATCGGCAACATCGTCCACGCCGCAACGATGAAAGTGATTGCGCCGCCGTGGGTCACGACGATCTGACGGTCGCAGTCGCGCTCCCGGATCGCGTCCATCGCCGAATAGATGCGCCGCGCGAATGCGGCAATGGTCTCCGATCCCGGTATGCCTTCATCATGGCCCATTCGCTCCCCGACGGCGGGCGGCCGCATGAATCGCTGATCCAGCCATTGCTGGAGCTTGCCCTCGGCCTCGCCATAGGACTTCTCGCGCAATGGCGGATCGAGAATCGACGGCACATGCAGCAAATTGCCGATCACGGCCGCGGTCTGCGCCGCGCGCTGTAGATCCGAACTGAACAACTCCACGCCGACCTGCGCCGGAATCCTCGAGCGAAGCGCATCGGCGATCGCATCCGCTGCGCGCAAACCGGCAGGCGTGAGCTGCGAGTTGTACCACCCTCCCACCAGGCCCTCAACGTGGTGCGTCGCCTCCGGATGAGCGATGACATAGATGATTCGCACGGACCGATCCTCGTCGAACTGGTCGCGACTTCGGGCTCGGGCCGTGCCAGGAAGGGGGCGGAGGCGACGCTGGACGACCGACGACAACAACAGGCCGAGCCGGAAGACACGGGCAGCGACCAATCAGCTATCCAGACCAATCGGTACTATTCAACTGATCTTCATCTCCGGCGGAAGGCCAGGCGATGGTGTCGAGGCGAATGTGACAAGGCTGCCCCGGTATGCGGCGATGCTGGCGCTGGCTGGCCGCCTCCCCAGCGATGACCAACGCTGGGCATACGAGGTGAAATTCGACGGTATTCGCGCCATCGGGCATGTCGACCGCGATCTGCGCCTGATCTCACGCAACGGCAACGACATCACTCCCGCGTGGCCCGAACTCGCCGATCTTGCCCCGGCGACCCCACCCTTCGTCATCGATGGCGAAATCGTCACCTTCACCGCCGACGGCCGCAGCTCCTTCGAGGCGCTGCAACCACGCATGCACCAGCGCAATCCCGCAGCGATTCGAAGCCTCGCCAAGTCCGTGAAAGCGACTTACCTCATCTTCGATCTACTCCATATCGGCACACGCTCGCTGATCGATCTGCCTTACGAGCAGCGTCGGCAACTGCTGGAACAACTCGACCTCCAGGGCCCGCACTGGCGGGTTCCGCCGCGTCTGCACGGCTCCGGCGCCGCCGTCCTCGCCGAATCTCGACGGCTCGGCCTGGAAGGGATCGTGTGCAAGCGACTCGACAGCCCCTACCTGCCCGGGCGACGCAGCCCGCTGTGGACCAAGGTCAAGAACGTCAACGACCAGGAGGTCGTCATCATCGGCTGGCGCCCGGGTACCGGCCGCCGGGCCGGGCGAATCGGCTCATTGCTCATGGGCATCTACGACAACGCCGGAAAGTTGACCTATATCGGCAATGTCGGCACCGGATTCACCCAGGCGATGCTCGACGAGCTGAAGGCGAGACTCCAACCGCTGCAACGCAAGACACCCACCGTCGACACCAGTGTTCCCGACGCCATCTGGGTCGAGCCCCAGCTTGTCGGTGAGGTGTCGTTCGCCGAATGGACCGGTGACGACCGACTTCGACACCCGTCCTGGCGCGGGCTCCGTCTCGACAAGCAACCACGACAAGTGACACGAGAGTATATGCCTTGACAGTTATATAACTGATAAGGAATAGTCGGTCCCGTGACGACGCCGAAGGCATTTCAGGCGCTGGCCGAGCCGAATCGACTGGCCATCGTCGAGGTACTGCGCGAGGGAGAGCAACCGGTGGGAGTGTTGGCGCAACGGTTGAGCCTGAGCCAGCCCGCAGTGTCGAAACATCTGCGCATGCTCAAGGATGTCGGGCTGGTCGAGGTGCGCTCGGATGCCCAACGTCGCCTCTACCGCATCAGGCTCGAGCCGCTGGTCGAACTCGACGACTGGCTCGAGCCCTACCGCCGGTTGTGGAGCGCGCGCCTGGACCGACTGGAAGAACATCTCAACCGACGGAGGCAATCGTGACCGACGCTCAGCTGATAACCGATGGCGCACGACCGGCCGTACGACTGGAGCGCCGGCTACCCGACCCGCCGAAAGTGGTGTGGCAGGCCATCACCCAGCGAGAACAGCTCAAATCCTGGTTCCCCTGCGACGTCATCGTGGACGGCGGGGTGTGGCAGGTTGGCGCTGCGATAACCTTCCGCTTCCCGAGCGATGTCATCGACATGACGCTCAGCGGCGAGGTGCTGGCCGTGGACGAGCCGAATCTCTTGTCCTTCACTTGGGGCGAAGAGACCCTGCGCTTCGAGCTGACCGAATACGAAGGCGGTACCCGCCTGGTGCTGGTCGACGAACTCCCACCGGGCGCGGCGGCACGCAATGCCGCGGGTTGGGACGAGTGCCTGGACCGCCTTGTCGGGGTTGCGCCGGCACCCGATGCCTGGAAATCCCGCTTCGCGGTCTACTCGGTGGCATTCGAGTCGGTTCTCGGTCCCCAGGAAGGCCCACCCGCCGATTACAAGGGCTGACCCGAAACAGTGATTCCTCTCCGGATGAGTGGGTCCGGACCGGATCCGGGCCTGCTCAACCGGAGAGGAATCCTGGGCATTCTGTTGAGTGTCGGCACATGGCATCTACCTCCATTTCATGGCTGGGACCGAATAGACGGATCTAGGTGAACAGCCTGGTGACGAAGGCGTTCATGTTTTCTCGGACCCGCTCGATCTTGGTCTCCTCGGTGATGAGATCTTCGCGGTACCGATTGCCGAGCGCCGGCGTTCGCTTGCCGCGCGCATAGAGCGAACACGCCAGATCGGTGCACATATAGGTACCGACCGAGTTGCCCCGACGTCCGGATTCGCCCGCCTTGTGCGCGGTCATCAGCGAGACGCCCCCACCGGTGTGCGAGGTCAGGCAGATCGCGCACATCTGGGTCCGGCCGGATCCGCCCGTTTCGTAGCGCAGCGCGACGCCGATGATGCGATCGTCCTGCGGCACAACGAGATAGCCGCGGCCGGGCAGCGACGGATCGCTCCAGCCGAGGAAATCCAGGTCATCCCAGGGCTGTGCGTCCAGGTCCCGGGGCACCGGCAGTTTCTTGGCGGTCGTCTTGGAACAGTTGATGAACGACGACCTGATGTCGCGTTCGGTGACGGCTTTCATGACGGCATCGACTCCTTCGATAGATCGGTTGACAAACCGAAGGAACGCTACAGCTGGTCATTAGCCCAGGCAACGGAATTTCCAGTTCACACGCGGCGCATCACCGACACGACCTTCCCCAGCACCACTGCCTCGTCACCATCGATCACGTCGTAGGCCGGATTGCGCGGTTCCAGATAGACATGGCCGTTGCGACGCCGATAGACCTTGACCGTCGCCTCCCCATCGATCATCGCGGCGACGATGTCACCGGAATGCGCCTCGTGCTGTTTGCGGATCACCACCAGGTCGCCGTCGCAGATCGCCGCATCGATCATCGAATCGCCGCGCACGCGCAGACCGAAAACCGTTCCGCGACCTACGAGTTCACGCGGCAACGTCATCATGTCGTCGGCATGCTCCTCGGCGAGGATGGGCGTGCCCGCCGCGATATCGCCGACGACCGGAACCGCGACCGAATCCTCGGCCTGCTCCGGAGCCACCGATGCTTGCAGGAACATGCGCACATCGATCGGCCGCGACATGGTCTCGCTGCGACGCAGAAATCCCCTGTCCTCCAAGGACTTCAGATGCTTGGAGACCGAGGACGAGGACCGCAGGCCGACGGCATCGCCGATCTCCCTGGTATTCGGCGCGTACCCGAACCGCAGCACCCAGTCCCGGATCGTGACGAGAATCCGCTGCTGACGCGGCGGCAGGGTCGAGGTGTCGAGGTGTGCGAAGGCATCGTGGTCGTATCCGGTCACCCGGGAATCCTAGAGGTGCGCGCGGACAATTCCCCGCTTTGTCACATCGGGCCCGCCTGCGTCGTCATACCGGTGAAGAGCAGCATATGCGGACTTTGGAGGAATCATGACGACCATCCTGCTGACCGGTGGCACCGGCACACTCGGCCGCCACGTCACACCACTGCTGGTCGAAGCCGGTTTCAAGATTCGTATGCTCAGCCGCAATGCCCACGAATCGACCGACGGCATCGAGTTCGTGACCGGAGATCTGCTGGCGGGCACCGGCGTCGAGGCCGCGGTCGACGGCGCGGAGATCATCCTGCACCTCGCGGGCGGCCCCAAGGGCGACGACATCGCGACCCGGCATCTGGTCGACGCCGCCGCCAAGGCGGGCGTGCAGCACATCGTCTACATCGGCGTGGTCGGCGCCGGAAAGCTGCCGATCGGTTACTTCCGGGCCAAGTTCGCCGCCGAACAGGCCATCATCGAATCGGGCGTGCCGTACACCATCCTGCGTGCGGCCCAGTTCCACGAGCTGGCCCTGAAGACGGCACAAGCCATGGCGAAGAGCCCGATCGTGCCCGCACCGGGCGCGATCCTGTGGCAGCCGGTCGATTCGCGGGAAGTGGCCGCGCGCCTCGTGGAGCTGACCCGCGGCGCACCGGCCGGACTCGTAGCGGATCTGGTCGGGCCGACGGTGTACACGATGGCCGAGCTGATCCGCGGATACCTGAAGGCCGAGGGCAAGCGGCGGTTGTTCCTGCCGGTTCCGGTGCCGGGCAAGGTCGGGCGCGCGTATCGCGCGAAGGAGAATCTGACCCTCGACGGTGCGACGGTCGGCAAGCTCACCTGGGAGAACTTCCTCGCCGAGCAGGTGTGACAGCGAATCTCCTCGCGCAGCCGCAGGAAAAGTGATGTGCCGACGCCGCGACTGCTCTGCTACCGTGGCCGACATGAAGCGCGCTGCTGTGACGACGACGCCGGAGACCGTCCCGGCGCGCTGATTGCTGTCATGATCGAAAGCCCCGGGCGAGTGCCCGGGGCTTCGTCTTGTGCTCACTCGCCCGCTGTCCGCGAGGAGACCCATGCACGACCACCGCAAACTCGGCCGCGAACTCGGCCTGTTCGATACCGATCCGCTGATCGGATCCGGCCTGCCGTACTGGCTGCCCGACGGCGCCACCGTGCGCCACGCACTCGAGGAGTTCATCCGCACCGCGGAACGGCGCGCCGGGTACCGGCACGTGTACTCACCGGCTCTCGGGAAGCGGGAGCTCTACGAAATTTCCGGGCACTGGTCGCACTATCGCGACGACATGTTCCCGCCCATGCAGTTGGGCGGCGAACAGGTGGTGCTGCGCCCGAGCCTGTGCCCGCATCACGCGGTGATGTTCCGCTCCCGCTCGCACAGCTACCGCGAATTACCTTTGCGGATGGCCGAATTGGGCGGGATGTATCGGTCCGAACTCTCCGGTGTACTCAGCGGACTCACCCGTGTGCGCGCGATCCAGCTCAATGACGCACACATCTTCTGCACCGTCGATCAGGTCGCCGACGAGGTCGCGGGCGCGCTGGAACTGATTCGATCGGCGCACGCGGCCATGGGCATCCGGCCCACCCGATACCGCCTCTCACTGCCTGGACCGGGCGGGAAATACGTTGCGGCCCCGGAACTCTGGCAGCAGTCGATCGCCATGCTCACCGATGTGCTCGACCGCTCCGGCCTGCCCTACGAAGCAGCCGAAGGTGAGGCGGCCTTCTACGGCCCCAAGATCGATATCCAGTTCACCGCTAGCGCGGGCCGCGAATTCACCCTCTCCACTGTGCAAGTCGACTTCCACCAACCGGAGCAATTCGATCTGCACTACATCGGCGCGGACGGGGTCGAACACCGGCCAGTCATGGTGCACCGCAGCATTATCGGCAGCGTCGAGCGGGCCGTCGCGCACCTGATCGAGGTGCACGGCGGTGCGTTCCCGGCCTGGCTTGCCCCGACCCAGCTGGTCGTCCTACCGGTTTCGGCGGCCGAGGCGGCACCCGCCGAAGCGCTCGTCCAACGCTGTCTCCAGCTGGGATTGCGCGCCGAAATCGCCGATCAGGGCAGTCTCGGCGCGCGCATTCGCGAAGCTCGCCTGGTCCCCTACCAAGTCGTGATAGGTCCGAAGGAGGTCGCGAATAACCTCGTCGCGGTGCGGCTTCGGGACGGACAACGCCTCGAACCGCTGCCTGCCGACGAATTGCTTTCCCGCATAACCGAACTCATCGCCGCGCACAGCACCCTGCGCTGACCGTCAATGCTCGGTGACGAAGTGGATCGCCAAGCGGTCGCACAGTTCGCCGAGTGCGCACGCATCGATGCGTGGCGCGTCCGGCCACGCGTCGGCGCTCGTCCACGGCACCGAGGCGGGGGTGCCGTGCGGACGAGCGAATACGTGCTGGTGGAAATGCGCGACGCTCAGTCCGGTGATCGCGGAGAATACGAATTCCGGTGCCAGCTCGACGTGTAACGCGTGCGCGGCGCGTCGAGCGGCCCAGCCAACCGCCCGGGCCTCGGCATCGGTCAGGGTAGACAACGTCGGTGCGTGCCGCCGGGTCTCCACGAAGAGGTAGCCCGGCACCGGCGTGCCCTCGGTGAGCGGCCGATGCGTGACCAATACCAGGTCGTCCGCGTAGATCACCGGACCGACCAGCGCACCGATCCCCCGATGCTTATCGCAGATCGGGCAGTCACTCCCCATATCGTCACCATAGCTGCCGTACACCGCCTCGATATCGAAGCTGCGCCATCCCACTCGATATCGCCGAGCGCCCTTGCGGCACTTGGTGATATCCCGCTGATGCGGTCGGGTCGGGCGGTGCCGCCTGGCGGCACCGGCGCACATTGTGGATCGTGGCATCGGCGATCAGTTCAGAGCCTCAGCGGTCATGCCGCGACGTTAGTCACCTCCGGTGCCGACCGAAGGGGTTGCGATCACGCAGAAATTATTACGCCCACCACGCCATTCGACCGGAGATGCGGCACACTCGCGAGTGCTGGACCGTAGCCGATCAGGCGCAGCCGCCGGGGACGACCAACACACCGACCGCACCGACGCCGAGGTGGACGGCCAGCGTCGGCCCGAATTCCGCGACGATCAATTCGCGTATGCCGGGCAGCAACTCGCGCAGTTGGGTGGCGACGGTATTCGCGGCATCCTCGGCACCGAGGTGTTGTACGGCGACGGCGGCACCATCGTCACCGGCCGCATCCACCGCTGCCGCAACGAGTTTGGCGTAGGCCTTTGCGCGAGTACGCACCTTTTCGCGCAGTTCCAGGCGGCCCTCGACGATCTGCAGCAGCGGTTTGCTCACCAGTTCACTGCCGAAAAAGGCTGCGGCGCTGCTCAATCGGCCGCCACGGCGCAACTGCTCGGTGCGGTTCACCAGGATGAAGGTGCGTGATCGGCCGGCCGCGGCGACGGCGGTGTCATAGACGACATCCAATGTCGCGCCACTGCGCGCGCGGCGCGCGGCGGCGAGCACCGGCAAACCGGTAGCCAGACCAGCGCCGAGTGAATCGACCAAACGGACCTGATCGGCGCCATCCATATCGCGGACCGCCTGCCGTCCCGCCTCCCAGGTACCGGAGAGTTGGCGCGAAAGATGTACCGCGACAACGCCGTCCCCATTGCTGCGCTCCAGCGCCTGCTCGTAGACGGCACGCAGCTCACCGGGTGAGGCCGCCGAGGTCGTCACGGTATCCGAACCGTAGTCGATATCGATGGCGTCGACGCCTTCGCGGATGGTGCGGTCGCCGACCAGCACATGCAGTGGGACAACGGCAATGTCCAACTCAGCGACGAGTTCGGCAGGGAGGCTGGCGGACGAATCGGTGACGACCACAACGGCCACGGACTACCGAACCTCCTGCAAGGTCTTCACCATCGAATTCGCCACCGCGGTATGTCCGGCCCAGCCCCAGTGGATGCCGTCCGGATTCGCGTCACCGGAGAAGATGTCCTCGCGCACCGCTTCACCGAGATCGACCAGCGGGACGGAAGTTTTGTCAGACCATGCGCGCAGTGCCTTGACCGCGGGCTCCCGGCCACTGTGCACATGCCCGTAGGCGGCGCAGTTGTGCACGGACGGCAGTACCGCGACTACCGGCAGATCCGGACGCAGCTGGGCCAGCGCTTCGCGCGACTGCTCCAGGTAGTCCACGCTCACCTTGGGCGGCAATGCCACGGGGCGACCGAGTTTCGACAGCTTGGGCTGCAGCCAGTTGTAGGTGGCGCGGACCCCGCGGCGCAGCACAGGCGGACGCACATAGCGGATCAACTCGCGCAGCGCGGTCGGCAGTGGCGAGGGCAAGGTATCCATGCCGCCGACCGCGAAGACGACCGCACCCGCGCGCGGCACCGCGGCCCACACCCGTGGGTCGCCGATCAGCGCCCAGTACGCATCCCGGCAGGTCCAGCCGATCCGCCCGATCAGCTCGACATCCCAATCGAGTTCGGCGCCGACCAGATTCGGCCAGATCTTCGGATGGTCCGCGGGCAGGCCGCCCTTCGGACCGAAGTAGGACAGCGAGTCCGCGATCACCAGCAGCACCGGACGATCCGATTCATCGGTCGAGGCCGGGTCGGCCGTAACCTCGTCGCCGGTAACCGATTCGAGCGAGGGATCGTCGACGACAGAATCCACTGTGGACTCGTCACCGCTTGTCGAAACCGCAGCCGTGAGGTCGGGCGCGGATTCCGCTGCGGAGGTAATAGATTCGTCTTCGGATTCAGCGTCGATCGTCAACGCCGCGATATCCGTATCAGAAGCTACCGCAACACCTTCCGGTGGTTCACTTGCTGGTTCCGCCGGCTCCGCGCCGGTTCCGAACTCGGTCGCGTATGCGGCGGGCTCCTCGTTACCTTCCCCGGAGTCGGCAGCGGCAACCGATTCGTCGCCGTCGGACTCGGCCGACTGCGACTCGGCCGGTTCCTCCGGCTCGACCGTCTTCACCGGGGGAGGTCCGAACAGCGCGTCCGGGATCGCCCGTTCGGGCTTCGCCGAAACCCGACGGAACAATTCATCCGGTACCTGCCGAACCGGTTCTTCAGAGGACATCCGGGGCCACCTTCGCCGCTGCATTCCACACATCCAGGCGCCAACCGGGCTGATCGATGCTCGGACCGTGACTGCTCAGCTGCACCCAGCTGGTATTGGCCAATCCCCCTAGGGCAGGCCAGTTCCGCGGCGGCAGGTCGAGCAGCGCGGCCGTAAGGGCGGCGATCAGCCCGCCGTGCGCCACCAGGATGATAGTCCGGCCCGGCCAATCCTGCCGCTCGGCGAACAATTCTCGAACAACCGGTAGGGACCGTGCGCCGACCTCGAGCTTGCTCTCACCGCCGGGCGGGGTATAGGCCGCATCCAAGCGCCACGCGACCCGCGCGCCCGGATAGTCGGCGTCGACCTCCAGATGGGTCAACCCCTCCCAGTCGCCGAGGTTGGTTTCGCGCAGCCGCCGATCCGGGACCACCGGAACACCGGTGTGGTCGGCCAGTGCCGAGGCGGTATCGAAGGCGCGCCGCAGATCGGAGGAGACGATGGCGATCGCATTGCGCGAAACCAGTTCGCGCGCGGCCTCTTTCGCCTGACGACGACCGAGCTCGGTGAGATCGGTGTCGATCTGCCCCTGCATCCGGTCCGAAGCATTCCACTCGGTTTGCCCGTGCCGCAGCAGGATCAGCGTGCGGACGCCGGCATACTTGCTCACTCGCGTTCTTCCCCCGCTTCACCACGCAGCACGACACCCTCGGACTCGGTGTGCTTGAACACCTCGGTCCCGGCCGCGATCCCGTCCACCGGAACCGCCGGACAATCCTTCCAGAGCCGTTCCAGCGCATAGAAATTGCGTTCGTCATTGTGCTGGATGTGCACGACGATGTCGACGTAATCCAGCAGTGCCCACCGGCCCTCGCGGGTCCCCTCGCGCCGGACCGGCTTGTGCCCGGCTTCGCGGAGCTTCTCCTCGACATTGTCGACGATGGCATTGACCTGACGCTCGTTCGGCGCGGAGGCGATCACGAAGCAGTCGGTGATCACCAACTGTTCGGAGACGTCGAGCACCACGACGTCGGTGGCCAGCTTCTCGTCCGCCGCGCGCGCGGCGACCTGCGCCATCTCCACCGATTCGACAGATGCGCTCATGCCTGCGCCTCGCTGGCGCTCGGCTCCGGCATGACCGCAAATGCGGCTGCGCCTTCGGCTCGCTCGCTCCGCTCCCTCACGGCCCGCGCCTCGCTGACGCTCGGCTCCAGCATGACCGCAAATGCGGCTGCGCCTTCGGCTCGCTCGCTCCGCTCCCTCACGGCCCGCGCCTCGCTGACGCTCGGCTCCGGCATGACCGCATCAGCGGCTCCGTTATTGGTTCGCTCGCTGCGCTCGCTCACGCCTTAACTACCTTCCACTCCTACGGGCACGTATAAATGCCGCTTCGATATGTACTGCACGACGCCGTCGGGCACGAGGTACCACACCGGCCGGTTCTCCGCGGCGCGACGACGGCATTCACTCGATGAGATCGCCAACGCAGGGATCTCGATCATGGTCACCGCATCGACCGGCAGGTCACGCAGATGCTCCTCGAGATGATCGGTGTTCAGCTCATACCCCGGTCGGCTCACCCCGACGAATTTCGCCAGTTCGAACAACTCCGCCCAATCCTGCCACGTCAAGATGTTGGCGAGCGCGTCAGCTCCGGTGATGAAGTACAACTCGGCGTCGGGATGCTTGGTGCGCATCTCACGCAGGGTGTCGACGGTGTAGGTGACCTTGCCCCGGTCGATATCGGCCCGGCTGACCGAGAACCGGGGGTTGGAAGCGGTCGCGATCACGGTCATGAGGTAGCGATCCTCGGCCGGGCTGACCTGCTTATCGGCCTTCTGCCACGGCTGCCCGGTCGGGACGAAGATCACTTCGTCCAGTTCGAACCGGTTCGCGACCTCGCTGGCGGCGACGAGGTGGCCGTGGTGGATGGGGTCGAAAGTGCCACCCATCACCCCCAGCTTGCGTCGACGCCGACCGTTCTCCTGCATGAGAGCCGAGCTTAACCGGTCGGTTCGGTCCGAGCCGGGGCCGGACGGTCAACTGCTGACGACCGCCCGCAGACCCGGCTTCAGCACGCCGTCGAGTTCTGACCACGGGATCGTGATGTCGATATAGCCCAGCGCGTGCGAGGCGATCTCCCCGAGGTAGACGCGCAGACCGTCGGGCATGGCCAGCCAGTCCTTGAAGTTCTCCACCGCCGGTGCGATGCGCTGCTTGTCGTAGGGGTTCGTGCCGACGCGGGTCTTGGGGATCTGCACCTCTGCCTGCGCCGACAGTCGATCGAGGGCCTTCGGCAGATCGGTGAACAGATCCGGCAGGGTGAGCGCCTTGCCGGTATCGATATCCGTCACGTGGGTGCGCTTGAAGGTCGTCGGATGCGTATGGCCGTCGTCGACCTCGATGCCGAGCACACCGCTGAGCACATGTCGGCCGATATGCGCGACTTCGCTTTTGTATCCCTTCACTTTCTGGTTCTCCGCCGCGGCCCGCAGGTACGGATCCAGCTCGGCGCGCAAGCCGTCGTTGAATTCGGTGCGCGCATCCTCGGTTCCGCCTTCGACCTGCGGCAGGTCGAAGGAGTACCAGGGGCCCTCCAGCCGAATCGAGGTCGCCGTGAAGGGCGGTGCCGGGGGCGAATCGGCCCGGTCGGTGGCCCCGCACGCCGTCAGTACGGCGAACAGGACGCCGACCAGGACAGCGGCAGCGGTCTTCCTCATTTCGCCTCCCCGAATAGCTCGCGTTCGTGCACGAGAACGTACCACCGCGAGCTGTCGAGAGTTCGTCAGCTGCTGACGACCGCGCGCATCCCCGGCTTCAGCACGCCGTCCAGCGCGGACCACGGCACGGTGACATCGATATTGCCCGCGGCATGCGAGGCGATTTCACCGAGATAGATCCGCATACCCTCCGGCGTGGCGACCCAGGTCTGGAAGTGTTCGGCGACCGGGGCGAGCAGGCTCTTGCCGTAGCCGGTCGCGCGCGGATTCTGCTGCACCTGGGCCTCGGCCTGAGTCGAGAGCGTGTTCAGGCCCTGCTGCAGATCGGTGAACAGGTCGCGCAGGGTGATGGCCTCGCCCGTATCGATGTTGGTGACGTGCGCGGCGTCGAAGCTGTTCGGATGCGCGGCGCCCTCGGAGTACATGATGACGACCAGGTGCCCGCTGAGGACCTGCGACCCGATGCGGACGACCTGACTGTCACCGCCGGTGACCGAATCGCCCGGACGGCTGATGCGGCCGATCCACTCCTGCGCCCCGGCCTGCATGGCCGCGTTGAATTCGGCTCTGGCATCGGCCTTTCCACCGCTCACCTGGGGCACGTCGATCTTGTACCCGGTGCCCTCGAGATGAACTGTTGTCGCGGTGAAGGTTTCGGCTCGAGGCGATCCGGCGACGGTCACCGACGCGGCCGGTGTCGCGGTCGCCGACGATCCGCCCCCGGTTGTCGGCGATTCGTCCGGCCCACATGCCGTGAGTGCTGCGGCGCTGGCCAGCGCGCCGATAACAGCAGCGGTCTTCTTCATCCGGAGCTCCGAATCGACAACGCACCGAGCCGATCTCGGTGTCCTCCCCAAACAATGCCGATGCCACCTAACAGTTTTCTTATCGTCCGCAAATGCACGCTGACAAACGGGGCGAGCGCCCCGTATACTAAACGGGGGGATCACCCCGGTTAGCTGTTGAACAGGAGTATGCGCCATGTCCGTTACCGCTCGCGAGACCATCGAACGCCTGCTGGCCTCGACCTCTGGCGGCCCTACGCCGGAGATGGCTGATGTGTATGCCGTCGACGCGGTGTTCGAGTTGCCGTTTCTGCCGCCGGGTGCGGAGCATCCCGAGGTCGGGCGCGAGGCGTTTCGCGCTCATCTGGTGGAGGGTGCTCGGATTCAGCGCTTCGATTCCGTCGACGATGTCCGCATTCACGAGACTGCGGATCCCGAGGTCGTCATCGCCGAGTACCGGATCAAGGGAACGGTGTTGGCCACCGGCAAGCGGTTCGACCTGCTGATCATCAACGTCTCCCGGGTGCGTGACGGGTTGATCGTCTCGACCCGCAGTTACTCGAATCCGCTTGCCGGTGCCATCGCTTTCGATCAGGTGGAGGCGTTGCTCGGCGGGCTGGTCTCTGGGTGATCAGTGGTCGTCGTCGCGCTGCATGTCGGCGAGTTGGGTGCGGGTGTTGAGGAGTTCGGTGGCTACCTCGGGCGAGGGGGATGTTTCGGCGATGTTTTCCAGTTCGGCGAGTAGGTCGCGCATGGTGGTGAGCCAGGGGCGGTCGGATTCCAGGCCGGCGCCGTAGAGCTGCAGCCAGGCGGCGGAGCGCAGGCATTTGGCTCGGGGGCCGATGCGGTCGAGGGTGCCCCAGAGGCGGGCGGCGCGGAGGAAGGCGACGACAGCTTGTTCGTCTTCGCCGCAGTAGTCCAGCACCGAGGCGGCCGACCAGGCGAGCTCGGCTTCGAGTTCGACGCGGTCGGGGTCGTTGTGGACCAGACGGGCCGCCTCGACGAATTGCTGTGCCGCATCACGGAATCGGTTGAGCTTGCGCAGCGATTCGCCGTATTGGCGACGCACGATCGCCATTTCGGCGGGCGGGTACGGCTGCTCGCCGGTCGCGAGGGACTGCTCGAAGAGGGCCGCCGCCTCCCCGTGCCGTCCGGCCCGATGGCAGGCTCGCGCGGCGACGAAGGTGAGGTGTATCGCATCCGCCGCCGAAATCGGTTCCCACCGTGCGGCCGCGGTGAGCGCCGCATCGGCCAGTTCGTATTCCCGGCCCTGCTGTCCGGAGAGCACCATGACGAGCTGAGAACTCAACCGAGCGAGATGTTCGGCGGGCAACGCGGTCGCGCCGACCGAAAGTGCTCGGCGCAGATACTGCTCAGCGTCCTTCGGGTTGTCGACGAGGCGTACTGCGGCAAGTTCGGCAAGCTGCAGTGCGTCCTCGGCTTGTTCCTCGACGGTGGCGCTCTCCGCAGGCACTACAGCGGCAACCTTGCGCGGCAACGTGTTTCGCGCACCGAGCGGGAGATGTTCGACCAACGGTTGTTGCGCGAGCCGGACCGCGACCCGCTCGCTGACCACCGTATTGCCATTGCGCGCGTCATAACGTGCGGTGAGCTCGCCGATCTCGACGCTCAGCTTTTCCCGTACCGAATCCACTGTGCCCGTATCAACTTCGAGTGCACCGAGATCCAGCTCGGCCAGCCGCCGCAACAGCACGCATACTCCCGATATGAAGGCCAGCCGAATGGCGGCGTCCGCGCCGGGATCGGTCAGCCACGCAGCGTGTTCGGCCAGTATCTCCAGACCACGCGCCTCGTTTCCGGTCAGTGCGCAGAACTCGATGTGCTCACCGACCGAGCGCCGCAGATCTGGAAGGTGGCGCACCAGTGGATAACCCGTCAAATGCGCACTGCGCGCCTCGGCGGTGCGCCCGGTGCGCAGCATCGGCAGCAAGGCCTGCCCGAGCACCCGATGCGGCTCCTCGGCACAGCTGCGCGCACCGTCGATGACCGGACGCCAGCTCGCCAGTGCGGACTCGTCGTCACCGGCCTGCGCGTAGTTCGCTCCCCACTGGTTGCGTTCACAGGCATCACAATCGGACATGCCGTCGCGCGGTGCCGCGCGCGCGGCGTCCAGCAGCTCAGCGGCCAAGCCGTCCTGACCCAGTTCCCGCGCAAGGTCGGAGCGCAAGGCGAGCACCGGACGCGCACTGTACCCTCGCTGCCGGTAACGACTTTCGAGCTCGTCGAGCCAGCGGTAGGTGGTCTGCAGCGGCACCGCGGGATTCTCGATCAGGCCCCAGGTCAGCCACTTCAGATACCAATGCACCGAATGCGTCATCGGGCCGAGTTCGGCCGGGAAATCATCGTAGATCCGCAACAGCCTGCCGTAGGCGACCGGTGCCAGATCGCGTTCGCCCGCATAGGCATACGCCTGGGCAAGCTCCAACAGGACACTCCCCTCCAGCGCCCGGTCCGCACCCGACTTCGCCTCGGCGGCAAGCATTTCCAGTCGTTCGGTGCGACCACGACCGTGCGGCAGCGAACGGCTCTGCGCCAGCGCGGATTGGATCTCGGAGGTATCCATTTCAGGCCTCCTCCGCGGTCTCGCCCGCTGCACGCCGCGTCGCCCAGCTGAGGAATTCGCCGAAAGCGCGATTGAGCAGCGCGGTATCGGCCGGTCGCAACGGCCGGTGCGTCATCAATAACGCTTGGCCGTAGAGCGATTCGACCGCGGTCCGCAGGAAGGCCGGGTCGTCGATCCGGCTCAAGCGTCGGACCACCGGGCTGTTGTGGTTCAACACCAGTTGAGCACGGGGTGCGCTCGCCTCCAGCGCGCCGAGGATTTCGGTCCAGAGCTCATCCGCGCCGACCGTGGTCTCGACCCGTGCTCGTTCATTACGCGCACCCCGACTGTCCAGATGCAGCGCGGGAACCGAAACCGGATGGAACGCACGCAGAATCACATCGCAGGACAGCGGATCCAGTGCGGTGCGCGCCGCGGCGAGCACCGGAGCCAACAACAGTTCCTCGGCCGGATCCACCAGGTCGAGGGCGGCCGTAACCGCGGCCGCGTTCAGCTCGGTCACCGTGACACCGGGCAGGATCGTCGGCAGCAGCGCGACGAGTTCCGCATCGTAGGTATAGCCGCCGTTGACGACGCCGATGCCTTGCGCGGCCGCGGTGGCGGCCACTTGACGGAATTCCTCCACCGTCGCCGTCACCCGCACGGTCGGATGGTTGCGCGCGAATTCGGTCAGCGGAACCCGGCCGTCGGTTGTCTCGAACAGCAAGTGCGGCAGCATGATCCGCAGCATGTCCGGCGAATGCCGCGCCATCGCCTTGACACCGAGCGCGTGCACGGACAGAAATGCGGCGAGCCGCTCGGGCTGTTCGGCGGCGATTTCGGTGAGCCAGTCGTGGATTCGGTCGCCGAGGCTGTCGCGGACGATGGCGAGGCGTTCGTCTTCGTACAGTCCCTCACGCGAGGCGGTCGGACGCAGGCTGTCGGTATCGATGACACAGCGCACGAAGAAGGCCCAGTCCGGCAGCAGTCCGCGCACCGCGTCACCGAGTAGCATGCCCTTCAGATACACCCGATGCGCACTGCTTTCGGCGGGATTGCCCGGCTGCGACAACACGAAGGCGACCCCACTGACCCCCGCCGATTCGGCATCGAGATCGATCACATCCAGCGGGGTGAACCCGAGGACGCGCTCGCCGTACTCGAACAGCGCCGCACGCCGCTGGGCCGGGGATGCAAAGGCCCGCCGCCACACCGGCGAACCGTCGGTCGCACGCAGTCCGGCACCATTCGCCTCGACCGTCACCTCGTAGGGCAGCAGCGAACCGTAATCGCGAACCAGATCCAGCACCCGCCCCGGTGTGAACCACGCCTGCGCACCGGCTCGCGGCGTGAGATGCACCGTGGTGCCCGGCTCTTGCTGACCTGCCGGATCGAGCAGACGCAGCGAGTAGGTGCCGTCGGCGGCGGCCAGCCATTCCACGGGCGGAGCATCCGGGTCGATGGCCGAGCGAGTGACCACGCGGATCGTCTCGGCCACGGTGAAGCACGCCAGCAGCCCGATACCGAACTGCCCGAGGAACTCTCGGCGCGCACCCTCGATATCGTCACGCTTGGACGAATGCCCGATGGTGGCGAGGAAGCGGTGCACGTCCGCCTCGGTGAGACCGATGCCGTGATCGGTTATCCGCAGTCCCGATTCGTCGACGACCAGTCGAATCGCGGTGGGCGCCAACGCATCGCGCTGCCTGCGCGCGGTGACGGCATCGACCGCGTTCTGCAGTAGCTCACGGATGTAGACCCGGGGACTCGAATACAAGTGGTGCGAGAGCAGATCGACGATTCCGCGCAGATCGACCTGGAACGAATAATCCCCACCACCGCTGCGGCCAGACCCGGCCGGCGCGTTGTTCACCATGGACCGAATCCTGGTGCGCAGCGCCAATAGTTCCCTTAACGAATGCTGATGGTGTTAACGGGGACCGATAATGAGTTCGGTCACAATCGCGTCACACCGGCAGCAGCCGGGACACCACCGTGGTCAATTGTTTGGCCGAGCGGCACTCGTGCATCTCGATCACTTCGCGATACCTGTCGGCGGCGGAATCGCCGGTGCCCCAGTTGCTTTCCTTCTCCGGATTGAGCCAATGCGCGTGCTTGGCGGTGCGCACCAGCCCGCGCAGCGTATTCAGATCCGGATCACGGTAATTGGTGCGGGCATCGCCGAGAATCAGCAGCGAGCTGCGCGAGGTCACCGCATCGGGCCACTGCTCGACGAAGGTCGACAGCGCATGGCCGTAGTCGGAGTGCCCGTCCAGGCCGACCACCTTGCCCTCGGTGAAAATGCGGGCCATGGACTGGTCCAGCTGAGTGTGCGGATCGAAGAACCGGGTCACCTCATCGGTCCGGTCCACAAAGGCGAATATCCGCACCCGGGAGAACTGTTCGCGCAGCGAATTGACCAGCAAGAGAGTGAAGTTACTGAATCCGGCCACCGACCCGGACACATCGCAGAGCAGCACCAACTCGGGTCGACCCGGTCGCGGTTTGCGATTCACCAGGTCGATGGGCACGCCGCCGGTCGACATGGATTTACGCAGCGTCTTGCGCAGATCGATCTCACCGCGGCGAGAATGCCTGCGCCGCACCGCAAGTCGGGACGCCAGAATTCGGGCCAGTCGCTGGGTGCTGCGCCGCATCTCCGCCAGCTCGGTTTCGGAGGCACGCAGGAAATCGACATCCTCGACTTGGCGAGCGACGGCATAGTTCGCGACGCGCTCCTTGCCGATATTCTCCGCCACCCGCCGGTGCGTTTCCGCCTCCACGATGGCGCGGAATCCGGCGATCCGCTGCCGGCCGATGCGGCGGGCGATCTCGGTATCGAATTCGCTGGTATCCGGTCCGGCGGCCAGACCCTGCAGAATCCTGGCCAGCAGAGTTTCCGGCTGGACCTCGCGCAGCGTCCGGTACGCGGAGAAGGAGGGGCCGCGCGAAGATTCGTACTGGCCGAGCTGTTCGACCAGCTGTGCGGCGATCATTTCCTGCTGCTGCGTCGAATCCTCCCTGGTCAGCAGGTCCGCGAGCAGTCCGCGCAGCGCGGCAATATCGATCTCCCCGGACGGCGTGCGCGGAACGTCGAGATCATCCGTGGTGCTGCTACGCGCGCCGAGGGCCGCGGGGAACCACAGGTCGAACAGGCCGTCGAAAGTACTGCGATGGGTGGTGCGGCGCAGTAGCGAGCAGGCCAGACCCTCGCGCACGACCTCGCGGTCTATCAGATCAAGCACCGACACCACACGACCCGCGTCCACCGTCTCCGAGGGACCGACCGGGATGCCGTGCGCCCGCAAAGCCTCGACGAAACCGACGAGGTGTCCCGAAATCCCGTGCGGCGCTTCGAGTGTGGGCTGCGATCCGGCCGCCATGGCTCAGGCCAGCTTCAGCTCGGCCAGCGCGCGCTGGTGGTCGGCCTGGTGCTTGAGCACGACACCGAGGGTGGCGCGCACGGTGGTTTCATCGAGGTCCTGCAGGCCCAGCGCGAGCAGGGTGCGTCCCCAGTCGATCGATTCCGCGACGCTCGGCAGCTTCTTCAGTTGCATCCCGCGCAGCACGTGCACGATCCGAACCAACTGGGCGGCGACCGAGGCGGACAGCTCCGGAACACGGCTGGCCAGGATGCGGCGCTCGAGTTCCTCGTCCGGGAAGTCCAGGTGCAGGTAAAGGCAGCGGCGCTTGAGCGCTTCGGACAGTTCGCGCGTCGCGTTGGAGGTCAGCACCACGAACGGCTTGCGGCTGGCGGTAATCGTGCCGAGTTCGGGAACGGTGACCGCGAAATCGCTGAGCACCTCGAGCAGCAGACCCTCGATCTCGACATCGGCCTTATCGGTTTCATCGATGAGCAGCACGGTCGGATCGGCGCGACGGATCGCGGTCAACAGCGGGCGCGAGAGCAGGAATTCCTCGGTGAAGACGTCGGCCTTGGTCTCTTCCCAGTCGTTCTCGCTGGACGCCTGGATTCGCAGAATCTGCTTGGCGTGATTCCACTCGTACAGCGCGCGGGCCTCGTCGACGCCCTCGTAGCACTGCAGACGCACCAGTTCCGCATCCGCGGTCTGCGCGACCGCCCTGGCCAGTTCGGTCTTGCCGACACCGGCCGGACCCTCGATCAGCAGCGGCTTACCGAGCCGATCGGCCAGGAATACCGACGTCGCCGTCGCCTTATCGGCCAGGTACCCCGTCGTGGCCAGCCGCTCGATCACATCGTCGACCGAGGTGAAGATCGGCTCCTGCACTGCGCTTTCGGTACCCACGTAGCGTCCTTCCATTCATTCCCACCCCTAACGCTACGGGAGTACCCGAAGCAAGCGCTCGGCGGTTCTTACACCGAACGAAATCTAGACCGGCCGGATCTGGCCGTCGCCCCAGACGATCCACTTGGTCGAGGTCAGTTCCGGCAGCGCCATCGGGCCGCGGGCGTGCAGCTTCTGGGTGGAGATGCCGATCTCCGCGCCGAAGCCGAACTGCTCACCGTCGGTGAAGGCGGTGGAGGCGTTCACCATGACGGCGGCGGCATCGACACGGTTGGTGAATTCGCGGGCCGCGGCCAGCTCAGCGGTGACGATGGCCTCGGTGTGGCCGGTGCCCCAGGTATTGATGTGCTCGACGGCCTCGTCGAGATCCTTGACGACCTTGAGGGCGATATCGAGGGTGAGGTACTCCTCGCCCCAGTCCTGATCGTTGGCGGGCACCAGTCCGGGCAGGTCGCCGTGCACGGTGACGCCATGACGTTCCAGCGCCTCGATCAGCCGGGGCACGGCGGTGGTGGCGATCGCGTCATCGATGAGCACCGTCTCGGCGGCATTGCACACGCTGGGACGGCGGGTCTTGGCATTGATCAGGATCTGCTCGGCCATCTCCAGATCGGCGGCTTCGTGCACGTAGACGTGGCAGTTGCCGGTGCCGGTCTCGATGGTTGGCACCTTGGCGTCGCGGACCACAGCGTTGATCAGCCCCGCCCCGCCGCGCGGGATGACCACGTCGACCAGGCCGCGCGCCTGGATCAGATGGGTCACGCTGGAGCGATCGTGGCTGGGCAGCAGCTGTACCGCATCAGCCGGAATATCCAGTGCGGCAAGGGCTTCCCGCAGCACAGTGACGAGTGCGGCATTGGAGTGCGCGGCCGAGGAGGAACCGCGCAGCAGCGCCGCATTGCCGGACTTGAGCGCGAGCCCGAAGGCGTCGACGGTGACATTCGGGCGGGCCTCGTAGACCATGCCAACCACGCCGAGCGGAACCCGGACCTGACGGATCTCCAGTCCGTTCGGCAGCGTCGACCCGCGCACGACCACACCGACCGGATCAGGCAGCCCGGCCACCTGGCGCAGTCCGGACGCGATGCCATCGATGCGGGCCTTGGTCAGGCGCAGCCGGTCCAGCAGCGACTCCTCGGTCCCCGCCGCCTGCGCCGTCGCGATGTCCTCGGCATTGGCGGCGAGCACGGTATCGGCCGCCGCGAGCAACGCATCAGCCGCCGCATGCAGCGCCTCGTTCTTCTGCGCCGTGGTCAACTGTGCGAGCGTGCGCGAAGCCACCCGAGCCTTGCGCGCGGCATCGTGCACCGCTTCGCGGATATCCTGGCCGGTCGTCGTCCCTACCGTCATAGGTGACAGCCTACTGACCGGGCGAAGTGGCCTCAGCACCCATTCCCGCGAGCGCGCGGATTCGACCAGCACGTTCGACATCCAACTGCCCGGCACCGAGTTCGCTCAGCAACTGTTCTTGCAGCCGCTGCCAGTCCCCCGTCCAGATAGGTTGCCGCGCTATCCGGTCCGGCTCACTCGCCGAGCGCAGTCGAAACGCGGCACGACACGCCTCGCGGCACCGCCATATGACTGCGCTCGACGGACCTCGATTACCTCAGAAGCTAGCTGGACGCGGCACTAGTTCCCAGCTTCGTGCCATTCGGACAGCAGGTCGCACCGGAGGCTCTGAAAGGCCGGTCGGCAGGTGGTTTCCGCTGAAACACGCTGCGCGGCAGAATAAACCGGCACATCGACTCGGTCCGGTCCGAGTTCTCAGCCTTGACAAGCCGATATCTTGCGTATCGGACCGACCGGTGTCTGGTCCCGTTAGATACATGAAGGAGACCCCTGGGTGAACAAGGCGGCAAGATGGCTCGCCGATCAGTGGCGGATCTGCATCACCGTGCTGGTCGTGGCCGTCGTGGCGGGTACCACCGCGGTCGTCTGGGTGAACCGATCGCCTGTGCAGCCACCCGAGGTATCCGCGACTGGCGGCCGATTCAGGATTTCGCACCGGCTCGACTCCACTCCGGTGCCACAGTGGACATTTCGCGCTGCCGACTTGTCCGACGCGCCCGGTGCGGTTTTGCTGGCCGCGCCGCAGACGCTGGATCGCTATTACGGTTACGGCGCACCGATGGACGCCGGGACGATGATCGTCGCGGCGACCGCGGTGCCCGGCGGGCCCGGGCCAGGCGAAAATGCTGGACTGACCGTCGGACCGGTGCGGATGCATGGCATCGATCCGGCCAGCGGCCAGGTGCGATGGACGACCGATGTCGGCGAACTCCTCGGCTGCCGTGAGCAGGTATTCGACGGAAAGATCACCTGCCACGGCACGAATCGGGTGTTGATCATCGAAGCCGCCACGGGCGCGGTACTCGCGGACCATACGACGGACTTCGAGGTCATGGACGTGGCGGTGCGCGACGGCGTGGTTTCGGTAGTTGGCCGAACCGCGGACTGGATGACCGCCGTCGTCACGCGAGGGACCGCTTCCGCTATCGACGCCACCTGGCGGCGGACGTATCCGACGCCCGTTCCCGGCGACCCGGTCAGGCCCAGGATCACGCAGGACTACTTCCGGGACGGGCACGACCATGACGTTCGCGTCTACGATCTGCGAACCGGCGAGTTGCTGTTCACCGGCCCCGTCGCCTACGCCTTCGAAGGCGGCATTGTCGCCGCGCAGCTGATCGAACGCAGCGGGAGCGCGGGGCGGGTTACGCTTCTCGATCGCAATGGCCGCACGATTACCGAGGTCAGCAACCCCAGCTTCGTTTTCGACTGGTACCCGACCGCGACCGCGACGCCGCCGCCGATTCTCACCGGCGAAAGTGCCTACGAGCGAACGACAGGCCGAATCCTTTGGACCAATGCGCAGATCGGCATCGATGAGTACGCCGGACGCAACAGCGCGATCGAAGGAGTAGTGGGTGACACGGTGATCGTCGGATCGCCCGATGGGTTGCAACTTGCCGGGCTCGATCTCACTGACGGACACCAAATCTGGCAGCAGCCGACGCCGTTCTCGAATGCCTCCCGCTACTCCCGCTTCGACGGCATAACCGACGCAAGCCACCTCATCCTGACCGACGGCACCACTGTGCACGCGATCGACGCCGGGGACGGTTCGACCGCTTGGTCGATGCCGTTACCGGCCAGTGGTAGGCCAAACTTTCGCACGTCGGTGAAGGCAATGGGTGGCCGCATGGTCACGGCGACCGCGCAGGAATTCACCGGATACGCTGCGGCATAAGATCTTCGGCATTCAGCAGCCGATTCCGGCTATACCCCTGCGGGCCATCCACGTGACCGATGCCGGTCAGTCGGATCGTGCGCCGTTGCTCCCCGGGCCAAGGGATTCGACCCAATATTCGTGCCGAACCGCGTCCCACAACCGCGCCAGGTCCGGGAACCGCTCACGGACCTGCACCAGATCCGGCGCGGCGGCGACGCTCGACATCGAAATCAGCGGCTCTCGTTCAGACAGCTTGTGCACCAACATCATTCGAATGCAGCACTTTTCGATCCGCCAGATCGCCTGCCAGCCGTCCACCTCGGTGCGATGCTCGCTCATCCCGGACCGGTTACCTGCGGCCACCACCGTCCGCGCCGGGGAGCGCTAGTGCGTTGAGTTTGTCCAGCACCTCACGCAGGGTTCGCAACGTCGGTCCACCACCCGCGTGCACCTGGCTGTCGAGCGGTGGGAATTCGAGCCCCCTCGCGGCAGCGCGCTCACGCGGCGTCAACGACTGCGGCGCAAGGCGACCCGCATCGACCAGCGTGTAATACGCCGCCGCTTTCCACACACACCGGCCGATCCGGCAGGCGTGGTGCTCGCGCATCTGCTCGTGCGCCAACTCGATATCGGCATACCCGCAAACACTCGGCGGCGCCAGGATCGTGTCCTCCCCCATCAGGCCGCTCCCGTCTCAACGGTCGGGTGCGCGACCCTGGCCCATGTGGTTGCGGGACAGATGGTTTCGAGATCGAAGATTTCACAGACCCGTGCCGGTTGATCATCGACCTGCGCCAGGTCGTAGACCACGATCGCGGCCACACCCAGCCCGGCCGCAATGCCGAGGGCGTACCCGATCGGATCGGCGGTGTCCTGCGGCGGCCGAATCGTATACACGTATTGATAGCCCAGTAGCCCGGCGTGCCGCATCACCGCGCTCGCATGCCGGGGTGCGGCGAGTCCGGACACGTCACCGCGCACGAATCCGACAGCTTTCGGCGTGTCGAATCGCCCGGTATCTCGTTCTGCCACTTGCTTGTTCATCATCGCTCCGCCCCTTCGGTCGATGGATTATGGTGGGTGGCGGCCGAGCGGGTCTCCTGCCTCATCAGTTCTCATCTCGAGCGCCGCCCACAGCACAGCATCAGCAACTGCTCGCGGCCAGCAGAAATGAGAACTCGATTGCGATTGCTCCAAAGCGCCAGAACATGACTCGGTTCCGCGATGAAAACAGGCTCAGTTTCCGATCCGACATGACTCGATTCCAGGAGACCCCGTGACCAGCACCGAAGAGGATGGCCCATCGTCGACCCTGCCGCGCCGCCAGCTCGGACGATTTCTTCGCGACCGTCGCGAAGCAACCGGATTCACCATCGCCGAAGCCGCCAAATTGGTCGACCTATCGCGAGCCGTACTGCAGCGCATCGAGACCGGACAGATTCAGAAGGTCCAGCGGCAGGATGTGCAGGCGCTGTGCGAGGTGTACGACGTCGGGCGCGAAGACACGCGCGCCGCAGTCGATCTCGCGACCCAAGCCCGAGCCAAGAGTTGGTATCACGTATACGGTGGCCTGTTCAGCACCGCGTTCAGCATGTATGTCGGGCTTGAAGCCGCATCACGCCGACTCACGACCTACCACGAGCAACACGTCCCTGGTCTGCTCCAGACGGCCGAGTACGCGCGCGCAATCATCGGTGCGTTCCCCAAATTCACCAGTCCCGAGGACGTCAACCGGCGCGTGGAGCACCGGATGAAACGGCAAGCTCTCATCAAGCGCAAGACGAACCCGATCCAGTTGCACGTGATGCTGCACGAGTCAGTGCTTCACCGAGTGATCGGTAATCCGAGCATCATGGCCGCGCAGCTGAAGCACCTCGCCGAAATGTCCAAGCAGCCCAACATCACGCTGCGGATACATCCCTACAGCGCGGGCTTGACCTGGGGGACGCCCTACAGTTCGTTCATCATCCTGGAGTTCGAGCGCACCACCAAAGGGGAACCAGTCGAGCCTCCAGTGGTATTCATCGACGGCGGCGCAGCACAGGATGTCTATCTCGAGAAGCCCGCTGACGTACGGTTCTATAGTGAGCTTGCTACGGCCATCCAGGACGCATGTCTGGGTGAGGTGGAAAGCAGAAACCTGTTGCGGCAGATAGCGAAGGAGCACGAGCGTCGTGAGCGTTGACCTATCCGGGGTGAACTGGTTCAAGAGCAGCTACAGCGAAGGCAGCGCCCAATGCGTCGAGGTGGCCTGGCTCGACGGAGACAGAGTCGGCATCCGGGACTCGAAGAATCCGACCGGCCCAGCACTGGTCTTCACCCCCAGCGAATGGGATGCCTTCGCATCAGACGTACAGAACGGCGACTTCACCCACCCCACCACATAACAGCCCCCGCACCCAGTTCAACGGCCTCAGCCCCCACGTAATGCACTGAGGCCGTTCCCATTTCAGTACACCCACCAGAACACACTGTTGGAGAGGCCTTCTCGGCATTTGCCTCCCCGGCAACTGGATTGCGTTCACCGCGGGCGTGCAAGACGGTGGGTTCACCCCGCCCACCACGTGACAGTTTCCCAAAGCGACCACGGTCAACGACCCCAGTCCGACACGTAATGGACTGGGGTCGTTGCCATTTCAGGCCCGGCACCGCTGCCGGACGCGCGCTCGCAACCGACATCGCTCACGTTATTTCGGCACCAAAATTGGTCGATACCAACATGTTCCGCGCGTAGTTGGTGTCCAATTCCACTGAGCAATGGTGTTGCGGATGACCGATGTAACCAGTCAGGAGTGCCCTCGTGCCACGTGAAATCGATTCGGCTGTCTTCCCATATCTGGATGCGGACTTGGACCGCGTCCGTGAGGTTCTCGGCCCTGTCCGACTGGAGGGCAGGCCTGAACTGAACGCACTCACAGACGAGGGGCCGGACACCTCTCGCCGTCTGGTTCGTCCCACTTTGACCCTGCTGTCGTACTACTTGCTCACCGATCCCACGACCCCGGCCGACGATCGCGTGGTGCGCGCCGCAGCTGCCGTCGAGTTGCTGCACCTGGGCTCGCTCTACCACGACGACGTCGTCGATCACGCCTATGAGCGTCGCCGCCGCCCCAGCGCCAACGCGGTGTGGGGGTCGCATCTCGCGGTGCTTGGTGGGGACTCCGCGCTATTCGCGGGCATGCGCATGCTGGCCGAACTCGGCGGACGGGAAGCCCTCGCGGGGGCGAGCACAGGTGAGCAGATGTGCGCGGGCATGGTGATCGAGGCCGCCGACCAGTATGTGGCCTCCCGCAGTGAGGAGTCCTACCTGGACGCGAGCGACGGCAAGACCGCGGCGCTGCTCTCGCTGGCCTGCCGGGTGGGCGCGATGGCGGTCGGCCGACCCGACGATCAAGTAGAGGCACTGGCCCGATTCGGCCGATATCTCGGGCTGGCCTACCAGCTGCGTGATGACATCCTCGATTTGACCTCGACTGCCGAAGAGATGGGCAAACCCGTCAACACGGATCTACCCGAAGGCATCTACACCCTGCCCGTGATCCGCGCGGCGACCCGTGACCGAGCCCTTGCCCGACTGCTGCGTGCCGGAATGACGGGGGAGGAAGCCGCCCGTGCCCGTGAGCTCGTCATCGCCTCCGGCGCCGTGGAGGAAGCACAAGCGGTGGCTGACGAATTCATCGACCAGGCCGCCGGACAGCTCGCCGGGTTGGCTGTCGACCCGCGCGCGACCCACGCGATGACCACTTACGCCCGGTCCATACTCGACCGGCGAACTCCGCTGCCCGCGGTTTCCGGACCCTCGACGCAGGGACCCCGGGGCCGCCGTAAGGAGTTCCCGCCGCAGGTCATGTCATGGGTGCGGAATTGGTTGGTGGACACCGGCCTTGCCACCTCCGAGGCCGAGTTGAACCACCGCCGGTGGGCAGGAGCCTTCGGGCTCCTGGCAGCCGTGACCCCAGCCGTTGCTCCAACGGACGCAGCCCGTGAACAGACCGCGGTCGGCCTGGGCATGCTCTGTCTTCTGTGGGACGACCTGTTCGAGGATCCGCAGCTGAGGGATCCGGAAGCCATCACCGCCCTGAGGCGCGGCTTGGTGGCAACACTGCGCCAGGACCCGGAGAAACCGTGGCGGACCGGCGCGCTCCCGACGGCCTGGGCGAGTTTATGGCCGCGCCTGCGTGCGGGCCGCAGCGCCCGCTGGCAAGAACAGTTCCTCGACAACCTCGAGGAATGGTACGAAGCCGCCGAACGTGAAACGCACCATCGCCTCAGCGGCTACATCCCCCCGACAGCCGACTATCTGCCGCTGCGGAGATCGACTAGTGGGTTCGACGTCGCCATCGCCTTATTGGAGGTGTACCACGACCACGAACTGCCGCCGACACTGCGCAGCCACCCCGTCTTCCGCCGTCTCGAGGAACTCGCCTTCTTTGTGGCCTTCGTGGAGAACGACCTGGTGGGAGTCGATCAGGACGAGGCCGACCAAGTCCCCTACAACCTGGTCCGGGCCATCCGTCACGAGACCGGCTGCAGCCGCAGTGAAGCCGTCGAGCAGGTGCAGCGTCAGCTGACGGAGCACCGTGCCCAGCTCGACGCGGTGATCCGCTACATCCCTGTGCTGTTGCGCATCCTTCCCGGCCTGTCCGGTCTGAGGAAGAAGTACGCGGGGATCTACGAAAGCGTGACGAACATGGCGCTATCGGTGCCGCAAAGCGATCGGCACACGCAAACCTCCGCTTCGGCGGGGCCGGAGCCGGACTTGGAACGCTTGCGTCGTGAGGTCTACTACTACCCGGCTGCCGACCCGGTTCGCACCGCCTCCTGAGCCCTCCGCCGCCGCGCCGAGCGGGATGTTCCCGCGCGATCCACCGTGAGGTGCCTGCGCGGGAACACGGTCAGTGCTCGGCTGGCTGCCGGGGGACCCTGATCAGCATCGTGGGTCCCAGAGCCGAGCGGGTCCGCAGATGGAAAGCGACCAGCCCGACGAGGGCGCTCGCGGCGAACCAGGCCAGTTGCACGCCGAAGCCCACGAATGGCGTGGTGTCGGAGAAACCGGCCGCGGTCGAAGCCTGCATCGCCCCGTACGAGGGCAGCCAGCGCACCAGATCGCTGTCCGCACCGGCGCTGGCGATGGGGTTCTGCACGGCCATGTCCACGCAGCTGATCATCGCGATGGCGAACATGCCCTCCACCTCCCGGCGCAGCAGCGCGCCGAGGGCGACACCCAGCGCCCCGTATGTCATCGCCGCGCCGAAAAGGGCCGCGCCGAGTAGGACAGGCTGCCGAGGCGGCCAGTAGCAGCAGATGATCGCGGTGGCATACGTGCAGACAACCACGGAGGCCACCACCAGGCAGGCAATCTTCGCCAGCCCAAGCGCGGCCCGGGGATACCCGGCCATCGATAATCGCCGATCGAATGCGCCACTGCTGAAAGTCGCCGCGAACATCATGAATCCGATGATCAGTGAGACCGCCATCAGGGCAACGCTGATCTGGGCGAGCTCATTGCCGTTGGCGCGCAACACGAGACCGGTATCCCGGAGCCGGAACGGTACCTCGATGCCGGTGACGGCCACGCGCACAAGGGTGATCAATATGGGGACGAAGGCGGCCACCAACACCATGGCGAACCGGTTACGTGCGTGCTCGATGAGGCCGAAGCGCGTGGCGATCAGAAATAGTCGAAAACCGTTGCGCATCAAGCCTTCTCTTGTCTGTCTTGGAGGACCCCCTCGTGCAACCGCCACACCTGATCCAGCTTGTCCGTGTCGTGGGCCAGATGCGAGACGACCAGAACCGACCGACCGCTGTCACGGAACTCTGTGACCAGATCCCAGAAACGCAAATACGTTTCCCAATCGAATCCCTGATATGGCTCGTCGAGCAGCAGAACCTGCGGGTCGTGCATCACCGCCAACGTCAGGTTGAGCTTCTGCCGGGTGCCGCCGCTCAGCGTCGCGACCCGCTCACCGATGTACTCGGAGAACCGGAGGATCTCCATGGTCTCCTCGGCCCGCCGCAGATCCGGAACGGCATAAGCCGCAGCGAAGAAGTCGAGGTGCTGACGAACCGTAAAGGCGTCGTTCAGCACTACCTGCTGCGGGCAGTACCCGAACCGCCCACGGTGCCGGATCGTTCCCCGGTCCGGTCGCAGCCCTCCGGAAAGGACCTTCAACAGTGTCGACTTCCCTACCCCGTTCTCACCGACGATGCCCACCAACGTCCCCGCGGGCAGCACGATGTCGATACCACGCAGCACCGACCGCCTGCCGTATGAGTGGTGGACGTTCTGCACTTCCATCATCGCTCCTTGCCTGCCGCAGATGCAGTGGCCCGGTATCCGTCCGGATGCTACCAAGCAACGTCGAAAAGCCCTGCCGGGATCACTAATTCGCGGCACGAGCCGAATTGGCGGCGGGGTAGTACACCTCACGGCGCAAGCGTTCCAAGTCCGGCGCGGCGGAATCCGAGCTCTGCATGTACCGGTCGGCGTGACGCGCCGTGAACGCGACATCCCTGATGTTCTCGTAGAGCGACATGTACTCCTTCCTTCGGCCGGAGAGACCGGGAAGTACGCGCAGGAGAGCGGGGAGGTAGCGGATCACGACGTCGATCCGAGCGCGTTTCTCGGTCAGCTGACGCTGCACCTGCTCGATGGCTTCACCACGGGTGCACCCGGTTTCCTGCTGGATGGCCCTGACGAGGTTGTAGGGGATATGGTCGACCTCGTCCCGATCGAATGACACCAGATCGTTCTCCGCCAAAACCACCCAGGAGAGAAGTTCTTCGAGACGGCGGAACACAGGGTGGGTCCGCAGCGTCGACGGCACTTCCCAGTCCTGGTGCACCTCCATAATGGCGGCAGCGATGTCGAACCCACCGGTCGAGTTCCGCAGCGGCAGCCAGTCGGCGATGGTGGGGACGTAGCGGTTGATGCGATGGTGCGCTTCGCGTTCGCAGGCTTCGAACCACGCCTCAACGCTGTAGAGGAACCGCTCCTGCCACTCGACGGTGCGCCCCTTGCGCAGGCGCGGCCACAGACTCGCCCATGCCGTCGCGATCGCGCCGGGCCTGCCTGGTTCCTGCGGATCCTGACGCAGCACAGCCACCAGACCATGCCGCAGCGCGGTGACAGCTGCTGGATCCCTCAACTGCGGATCATCGAACAGGTCATCCCACACAGCAAGCAACGCGGTCATGGCGGCGAAGAGCTGTTCATGATCCGCGTCCGCCGGGGCCAAGAAGTGTTGCGTCGGCAGCCGGAACACTCCTGACCACCTGTGATTGTGGTCGAACTCGGCCGGAGAGGAGACAAGGCCAGTATCGGCCATCCAGTTCCTCAGCCATGACATCGCCTGCGGCGAGACCGACTCGCCACCGGCCTCGGAAGGCTGTGTCGAGGGCCCCGAAACGACCGGGCGGGAACTTCGCCGATCGAGAACCGACCGGGTATAGCCGGTCATCACGTGGCGAACACGAGGGTCGACGGGCAGACAGGCAAGCTGATCCTGAGCCTGCTCGATGAATTTCTCGGCGACCGCCTGTGCCTCGTCCACGGCACCCGAGGCGATCACGAGCTCACGGGCGCGCGCGGCGTCTTCGCGCGTCATTCGCCGCCCCAGCAGGCGGGCAAGACGTTGGTCGCGAACAGCCGCACGGATCACGGGCAACGTGTAGATGCCCTCGAACAGATCCGTGTTGACCGGCTTACCCATTTCTTCGGCGGTCGAGGTCAAATCGAGAATGTCATCACACAATTGGTATGCGAGCCCGAAATATCGACCGAACTCGGCCAACGCTTCTACATGCTCGTCTGAACAGCCAGCCTGCATCGCGCCCATCCGGCACGCCAACGACAACAACGCCGCGGTCTTACCGCCGATCGACTCCAGATAGGACTGCTCACTGCGAGAGGCCACATACTCATCGGCTGCCTCGAGCACCATGCCCGCGCACATCTGCTCACTCACGATCACCGCCGCGGCAACCTCGCGATGGCCGAGTTCGACCAGCATGCGCGTGCCCGAGGTCGTCACGCAGTCCCCAGCCAGGACGGCCATGTGCGAACCCCACACCGCGTTGGTGCTCGGGCGCCCACGGCGCTGGTCGGCGTGATCGATGACATCGTCGTGATACAGCGACCCCAGATGTAGCAACTCCACCCCGGCGGCGGCGCGCACCGCCCGGTCATCGGCCGGGTTCGCGGGATCGGCGAGCAGGTAGTACGACAGCAACGTCAACGTCGGACGCACCAGCCGACGAGACGTGTCCGGCCCCTCCTCGGTGAGTGCGGTCAGCTCGGGGCGGCCGCGAAACTGTACCGGCCCGAGAACGTCACGGACACGGTCTAGGTCCGCATCCAGGTGCGGGAAGACAGCGGAATCTATCTCACGGGGCACGCGCGCTCTCCTGACTCATGGCATCGGCCATCTACACCGTTGATGCAGTTGAAATTTGACACCATAGCGCGCGAAAAATGTTGGTATCAGCGCATTTTGACGCCACCGTTACAGACGGTACGTCGTCTGCGCCTCTGCGGCCTGTCTCGGCCTCAGGGGCTTCGCATTTCGGCCGTGAGACACGATCAGATTCCGTCGATCTCGTTCAGGATTTGTCGCAGGAAAGGCCGGGGTGGCCGGTCGGGTGCGTCCGGGGCGGCGAGCAGGGCTTCCACAACCGGTCCGAGCGCGGGGGCGCTGTCCATGGCCACTCGGAGGAGACCGAGTTCGGCGCAGCGGGAAAGTGCCGGAGTCAGGCAAGCGATCGCCTGGTCGGTTCGTCCGGCGGCGGAAAGGCAACCGCCGTATAGCAATTGAGCCTGTAAAAGAGCGCGGGGGCGCGGTTGGGTACGGATTTCGGCGAGGATCTGTTCGGCGGCGGCGACGCAGCGTTCGGCGGCGGCCGGTGACTGTTGGGCGAGTACGAGACGAATGGCCGACTCGTGGGTGAGTTCGGCGGTGATCGCGAGCGGGTGGTTCGGTTGCCGCTGATACGCGGGCAGGCGCTCGAGCGTGTGCCGGTCTGCGTCGGTGATCGGCAGACCCAGTCGTACCCGCTCGTTCACGATGCGCGCGGTCAGCCGTGGCAGGGCGATATGTTCCGCGACCATTTGCCCCTCGTCCAACCGCCTCCGTGCGGCATCGAGATCGCCGCGCATTGCCACCAGCCTGGCACCGGTCCCGTAGGTGGCGACCAGGAATTCCATGGCGCCGACCGCGACGCCGGGGTCGGAAGTCAGCAACTCGGCGGCTTCGGTGTATTGCCCTTTCTGATAGAGCAACTCACCGAGCAGCCCGCTGGCCATCCGGGTCGCGTGGGATTGGCTGCCGGTATTCCGGGCGCGGGTGAGCGCGGAGCGGAACAGTGCCTCGGCGCCGGCGATGTCGAGTTCTTCGGCGGCGGCTTGGCCCGCGATGCAGGTGCCATAGACCACGCCGGCCGGGCCGTTGATGCGCGTCCGGTAGGGCTCGGCCCATACGTGCCAGCGGCGGGCCTCGGCGAAGTCGAAACGATAGAAGGCGGCCGCTTCCGCGGTGGTGGCCGCGACGCTGGCGAAGAACGGTCGTACCGGCTGCTGCAGCCATGCCTCGGCGGCATCCGGGAAATCCTTGAACCGATCCGTCACAAGGTATTCCGCGGCTCGCGTCACATCGGCCTGGATGCGCAGATCCGCGGTCCCGGGATCGTCCGGTGCGGCGGTTGCCAGTGCCGCGTCCACGCGATCCAGCGCGGTCCGGGTGGCGGCGGGGCGCTGCAGCGAGATGTTGGCCCAGGCCACCGACAGCTGCAGTTGCGCATCGGCAACCGTGATCGCGGCGGGCAGCTTCTTAACCAGGCCTAGGAAGGTTGCCATACGGGAATCTTCGATGAGCGTGTCGGCGTGTTCTTGCACCAGTAGTTTCGCCCGCTCGGCCGCGCCGGCCGCGAGTGCGTGATCCACGGCTTCGGTGAGCATTTCGTGCTCGGCGAACCAGGTCGACGCGATCAGATGGAGCTGTTCGAGCAAACCGGGGTGCTGCTGGATCAGTCTGCGGCGCAAGAAGTCCGCGAAGAGCGCGTGATACCGGAACCACCGCAGCTCGTCATCGACGCTGCGCAGGAACAGGTCTCGGCGCCGGACCTCCTCGAGCTGTTCCTGCCCGGACCGCACTCCGGTCAGTGCCTCGGCGAGATCTCCACAGATGGTGTCGGTGACGGCGGTCCGCATGACGAACTCGAGCATCGTCGGTTCGAGCTCGGCGACGACGTTTTCCATCAGGTATTCGCCGATGGCGTAGTGCTGCCCCGTGATCTGGTCCAGGTAGCCGCCGGGATCCTCCTTGCCGCGCAATGACAGTGAGGCGAGTTGCAGAGCTGCCACCCAGCCCTCCGTCGACTCGCGCAGCCGGTTGACGTCGGCGTCGGAAAGGTGCAATCTCTTCGCACCGACCAGGAAGTCGGTCGCTTCCCCGGAATCGAAGCGCAGTGCGGTCTCGTCGATTTCCACCAGTTCGTCCTGAACGCTCATGCGCCCCAACGGAAGACCGGTGCGAGTGCGGCTGGTGACGATCAATCGCAGGTAGTCGCCGCCGTTGTCGAGCAGGAACTCCATCGCGGCGAGGGTCGCCGGACTGGTCACCTGGTGCCAATCGTCGATTACGACGGCAACGGGCTCCGCACTGTCATGGATCTCGTTGATCAGGGCCGTCATCACCTGCTTCGCCGCGGCGGCGGAATGCTCCTCGAGAATCTGTGTCAGCTCGATCGCCAGCGTGGGACGAACCTGGCGAATCGCCTCCACCAAGTGGCTCAGGAACCACACGACATTGTTGTCGTCCTCCGCGATCGCCAACCAGGCCGCCCGGACGCCGTCCACGTCGAGCGCGTGCGCCCACTGTGCGGCCAGGCTGCTCTTGCCGAAACCGGCCGGGCCATGAATGAGGACCAGCCGCCTGGACTGTCCCTCCCGTAAGGTCTCCAGCAACCGCGGGCGGTTCACCAGCCGGCGCAGCGTCGTCGGTGGACGGAACCGGGTCTTCGGGGCCGATTGCGGCGGCAACGCGATTGCGGCGGCCGACATTGTCGACGGGATCGGCCGACCGCCCGCGACCGACACGGTTTCGACGGATCCGTCATGTTCCGGGGCGGCCATCGTGTCCACCGGCAGCCCGCAGGAGAACTGCGCGGTGCGCAACCGTTCGCCGAAGTCCCGGGCACTCGCAGGGCGGACGGCGGGGTCGGCGGCCATCGCGGCTTCCAGGATGGCGCACACCATTGCCGGTACGCCGGCGGATCGCAGGTCGGGGACGGGTTCGGAGGTGATGCGCACGAACTGCGCCACCATCGACTCGCCCGCCTGGCGCTCGAACGCGGCGTGGCCGGTGAGAGCCGTGAACAGCGTCGCGCCCAGCCCATACATATCGGAGAGAACCGACGGAGGTTCGCCGCGTATCACCTCCGGAGCCGTGTAGGCCGGGGTCCCCGCGACGAGCCCGGCCGCTGTCTCGAACGCGCCGCCGACGCGCGCGATACCGAAGTCCGCCAGCTGCGGTTCACCGTAGTCGCTGATCAGCACGTTAGCGGGATTGACGTCGCGATGGATGACACCGCAGGCGTGCGCGGTCGCCAGCGCGCCCGCCAGCTTCACGCCCAGGGCCAACACCTCCTGCCACGGCAACGGTCCGTCCGCGCGAATCCGCGCGTCGAGTGAGCCTCTGGGGTGGAAGGGCATCACGATGAACGGCCGGCCGGTCGGAGTGACGTCGGTCGTCAGCACCTGGACGATGTTCGGGTGGGCCGAGAACTTCCCCAGGGCTCGTTGTTCGCGCAGGAAGCGGGTCCGGTCCTCGTCGTCGACCGTGGATCCGAGAACCTTGACCGCCACGTCCCGATCGAGTGCGGCCTCGGTGCACCGGTACACGATGCCGAATGCGCCGCGGCCGATCTCTTGGGCATCGGCGAACCCGGCCGCAGCCAGTTCCGCTGCGATGCCGATAGTCAGGTCGCGTTGCGTCCCCTCGGCCTTGCCGTCGGACACCGACCGCTCACCCGATCACAGCCGCAGACTTCCCGGAAATTCGCGTTTGCGGCTGCCTGGCACTCCGACCGCACCGCGAGCGACTCATGTACTCACCTCTCGAGGCGAAAACCAGCTGGTCCCGACAGGTCGATCATAAGCCGCGACGACCGGAGCAGCGTGCCTGCCGTCGAACTGGCCGCGATGAGGTGGGCCGAGTCCGTCCCGAAGCGGGCGAGGGCGGATTATCTTGGGACTCATGCCCACCATGCCGGATCGGATACCGGCCGAGGGTGCCCACGATGCGTTGATCGGGCACCTCGAGGCCCATATGGTTGCCCTGACTTTTGTGGACAATGCGGGGATAACCAGGGTGAAGGCGGTGCCGAAGGGGCGGTTGGCACACGCCGCCAAATTCGGCATCGGAGTGTCGCCCTGTTTCGAGACGTTCACCTTCGATGATCTGATGTCGGTCGGGCGCTATCTCGGCGGACCCGATGGTGATCTGCGGCTGATTCCCGATCTGTCGCGATTGACCGAACTCGCCTGTCAGCCGGGGTGGGCCTGGGCGCCCGCCGATAAGTACACCCAGGACGGCACCCGCTTCGTCGCCTGTCAGCGCGCCTTCGCGACCCGGCAGGCGCAGGCGGCGCAGAACGCCGGGCTGCGGATTTCGATGGCATTCGAGACAGAGTGGTCGGTCGGGCGCGGGGATGTCGAAAACGATTTCGTCCCAGCGGTATTCGGACCCGCCTACAGCTTGATCCGATTGAGTCAGGTGGGCGAGTACGCCAGTGATCTCATCGCGGCGCTGGAGCGTCAGGAGGTCGCCGTCGATCAGTTCCATCCGGAGTACGCGCTGTCGCAGCTGGAATTGTCGGTCGCACCCAACGATCCGGTCGCTGCCGCGGATGACGCGATCCTGGTGCGGCACACCATCCGGCAGGTGAGCGCACAATACGGTTGGCGTGCGCTGCTCGCGCCGTGTATCGAGCACAGCGGTGCGGGTTCCGGTGCGCACCTGCATTTTTCGCTGCACGACGACCAAGGACCACTCTTGGCGCAGGGCGAGGGACCGCACGGGATGCGCCACGCGGGCGAAGCGTTCCTGGCCGGTGTGCTGCGGGAACTGCCCGCATTGGTCGCGATCGGCGCGGGCAATCCGGCGAGTTTCCTCCGGCTGCAACCCTCGCGCTGGGCCGGGGTCTGGCAGTGCTGGGGCCGGGAGACGCGGGAGGCGGCGCTGCGCTTCATCACCGGCGTGCAGGGCACCGAGGAATGGGCAGCCAATGCCGAGATCAAATGTTTCGACGCAACCGGTAATCCGTATCTGATCGTCGGCACGGTCATTGCCGCCGGACTCGCCGGTATTGCCGAAGAACTGCGGTTGCCCGCCGAAATCACCGGCGATCCAATGGGATTCGACGCCGAACAGCTCATGCTCTCGGGGGTGCGGCGGTTGCCGACCAGTTCGATGGAGGCCGCCGATGCACTCGCGGACTCCAAGGTGCTCGCCGAGCCACTCGGCGTCGAACTGCACGATGCGCTGCTCACGGTGCGCCGCGCCGAGGCCGAACGCTATCGGGATATCAGCCCGGCCAAGGTGATCGAGATGACCCGCTGGCGGTTCTAGCGTGCTCACCGATGGTGTCGCACTGACCGATCACCATTGTCACGGCGTCGTCGCCGCGGATCTGGACCGCCCGGGCTTCGAGCGACTGCTCGGCGAAGGGGAACGCGGCACCTTCGATTCAGCGATCGGTCTGGCGGTAAGACGTTGGTGTGCACCGGTTCTCGACCTCGAACCGCATGCCGATCCGGAGCGATATCTCGCGCGCAGGGCCGAACTCGGTTGGCGTGAAGCGACCACCCGACTGCTGCGCGCCTCCGGCACCACGCGGTGGTTTCTCGATACCGGATTCGGTGGTGGCCGAGCGGAATTCGCCGCGGTGGCCCCTGGCGAGGTGCGCGAGATCGTCCGGCTCGAACAGATAGCCGAACAGGTGATCGCCGAAGTCAGCGTCGCTACAATGCCTTTCGAGGACATCGAAACCACATTGCGCGGTCGGGCCCGAAATGCCGTCGGCCTCAAGACAATCGTGGCCTACCGCTACGGTCTGAACTTTCCCGTCACCGATACCCTGCCATCGACGATCATCCACGAACTGCGCCTCACCGATCCGGCGACGCTCGGCTGGCTGGTCGGACTCGGCGCTCGCATCGGCGCGGAATTCGGCCTGCCGCTGCAGTTCCACACCGGATTCGGCGACACCGATCTGCGGCTCCAGCACACCGATCCGCTGCTGCTCACCGACTTCCTGCACGCCACCGCGGGCTCCGGACTATCGGTCATGCTGCTGCACTGCTGGCCCTTCCACCGCAATGCCGCCTACCTCGCGCACGCCTTCGACCATGTGCACCTCGACCTCGGCCTGACAATCCCCTACGTGGGACAACGAGCCGCGGCGGTACTCGGCGAAGCGCTCGAACTCGCGCCGTTCCGGTCGATGCTCTACTCCTCCGACGGCTACGGACTCCCCGAGCTGCACTACCTCGGCGCACGGCTGTGGCGGCGCGGTCTCGGTCGCCTGCTGGACGAATGGATCGCCGACGACGCCATCACCCTCGCTGATGCCGAAGGGCTCGTCATCGCGATCGCCCGTGGAAACGCCGTGCGCACCTATCCCTAGCGTGCGGCGGCGATGGCAGCGTCGAGTCCGTTGGACAGCTGGCTGGAGTCGAGTTTCTTACCGTTGACGAAAACGGTCGGAGTGGCGTCGACGTCGCCGTTGAGGACCTGCTCGGTCTTGTCACGGAGATAGGTGTCGTACTTGCGATCAGTAATGCATTGGGCAACCGACGGGTCGGTGTAGCCCGCATTCTTGGCGATCTCGACGAGTTTGCTGTCGGGCAGGCCACTGCCGCCCTCGGCAGGCTGCTGTTCGAACATCGCGGCGAACCAGCCCTGATATTTCGAATGGTCCTGTCCGGCAACACAATACGATGCATTCGCGGCGCGCGAGGAGTACTGGGTGCTGGAGGCGCGGTCCAAGAACGAAATGACGTCGTACTCGATGATTGCCGTGCCGTTCTTGGCGGCGTCTTCGAGCGTCTTGGCGTTGCGTTTCTCGAATTGCTTACATGCGGGGCACTGCAGGTCCGCGACCACGCGAACGACGACCTTCGCATTCGAATCGCCGACGCGGACCGCACCGGTGGCGGTCACGCCCGCCGGGGTCGTCCCGGAACCGGCGCCCGCTGCCGTCGCGGCACCCGAAATGACGTTGCTCTTCTGCACCACGACAACGCCGACCACGCCCACGACAACGAACAGCACTGCGGCGACCGCCACCAGAATGACGACAGCGCGGTTGCTGGACCGCGACTCCGTCGGTGGACCCGCCCATCCACCCTGAGGGATGCTCACCGTAGTTTCACCATGCTTTCGCTCGCCGAAATCTCCGCCCCCCGCACGATAGCGGTTGCGACGCGCGGCGTGCTCGTCCGGTAACTGGCCATCGATAATGAAGTGCGCATGGACCTGCGGGAATCTAGCGTTGATGGGGAACAGACCAAAATCGGAAAGGATGCTTCCCATGTTTCCCGTCGAGCTGCGTGGCACCAGGGCGCAGACGCTCATGTGGGCCAACGAGCACGAAATCGAGCAGTCCGCGCTGCGGCAGCTGCGGAATATCGCGCAACTGCCATGGGTCCACGGCGTCCGCGTCATGCCCGACGTGCACCTCGGCAAGGGGGCGACCGTCGGCTCGGTGATCGCCATGCGCGATGCCGTGGCACCCGCGGCCGTCGGGGTGGATATCGGCTGCGGTATGGAGAGCGTGAAGACCGATCTCACCGCGGCCGACCTGCCGGACAATCTGCATTCGCTGCGCTCGCGCATCGAGGCGGCGGTGCCGGTGGGGTTCCAGTCCCATAAGAATGCGGTCGACGTTGCGAAGCTGGGCGCGCAGTTCGCCGCCTCTCATGGCGAGCTGGCCAAGCATGTCAGTGGCTGGGCACGTTTCTGGTCCGGGTTCGGCTCGCTGAATCCGGGCGTGCAGACACTGGAATCCAAGGCGCACAAGCAGATCGGCTCGCTAGGCGGCGGCAACCACTTCATCGAAGTCTGCCTGGACGAGCACGATTCGGTGTGGATCCTGCTGCACTCCGGTAGCCGCAATATCGGCAAGGAACTCGCCGAGCGGCATATGACGGTCGCGCGCGCACTCCCGCACAACCAGGACCTACCCGATCGCGATCTGGCCGTATTCCTTTCCGGCACACCGGAAATGGAAGCCTACCGGCGCGATCTGACCTGGGCGCAGGAATACGCCGCGCGCAACCGCGCGGTCATGCTGTCGCTCGTCTGCGGTGCCGTGCGCGCGGAATTCGCCGGGCGCGAGGTGCTTTTCGACGACCCGATCTCTTGCCACCACAACTATGTTGCGGAGGAGGAGATCGACGGTGTGCCGATGCTGGTCACCCGGAAGGGTGCGGTGCGGGCGGGCGCAGGCGATCTGGCGTTGATTCCGGGTTCGATGGGCACGCGCTCATATGTCGTGCGCGGCAAGGGAAATCCGGCCTCGTTCCAGTCGGCATCGCACGGTGCGGGTCGGCGGATGAGCCGGAATGCGGCGAAGAAGCAGTTCACCGTCGCCGATCTGATCGCGCAGACCGAGGGCGTGGAATCGCGCAAGGATGCGGGTGTGGTCGATGAGATCCCGGCCGCGTACAAGGACATCGACGAGATCATCGCCGCGCAGACCGATCTGGTCGATATCGTCGCGACGTTGCGTCAGGTGCTGTGCGTGAAGGGGTGATGCGATTCCCGAGCAGTCGTCGCACGCATGTGTTGCGAAGATCGTGGAGCGGCGGTGTATTCGGTTCGCGCTGCTGAAATGGACGCGCATCATGCTGACGAGCCCAACCCACGACTTCCGCTGATTCGGAATCCGCCGGAATGTCAACCTGCCAGCGACCGTGCGAGTACGGTCGGATCCGGGATCTTAGGCCACGGAGGAGGTTTGGATCATGTTCGGTCGGAAAAGGGACACTGTCCGTGCGGAGCAGGTCGTTCTCGGAATGAGTGAGGCAGAGCTTGTCGCTTTGCTTGGACAGACGAAACGACAGTCGAGTACCGAAGACGTTCTCGCGGGCTACAAGTTCGTCGCAGGCGGTTCGAAGCTACCTCGTCAAAGATTCTTGACCTACCTCAACAAACCGCGCGGATATAACACCGATCTGGTGGTGCAGGATGGTCGGGTCGTTCGTGTCCGGCAGACGTCGAGGCGATCGGGTGAGGTCATACGCGATGAAGAGGAGTAGGTCGCCCTACCGTTATTGTGGCGCGAAATGTTTCGCCACATCGCCAATAAGATCGAACACTTTGCGGTACAACGGGTTACGGTCGTCACAACAAGCTCCGGCACTTCGCGACGTCGGTTGACGAACACGGTCCGCGAACAGATTGCGGGACTTGCCGAAACCTTCTAGACAAGGACCAGCAGCCGAATTGCGGTGGGAGCAGCCGCAATTCGTCCGCTCAGCGCCGCCGCAGCGTCCCGGCTACGCCAGCGCCGATCAGGAGCACGCCGAGGATGAATGCGTAGCCGCTCGTCACCCAGGTGATCAGCGCTAACCGCATTTCGTCGGACAACATCGGTAGATCGTCGTGAATGATCCGCCAGGTGTCGTCCGGGAACAAGAAGTACACGAATCCCGGCACCGCACCCCAGACCAGCCCAGCCAGCACCGTGCCCGCCGGTGAGTACGCGGCGAGCGCGGCCACCAAGAGCAATAGCAGCGCCCCGCCGACGATCTGGAACGTCGATCCGGCCCGATTGGCCGCGGACCCGAGAATGACCCACTGCCGGGTATCCAGCGCCGCGTGCGCGGCAAGTCCGATCCCGACCGGCGTCACGACCAGACCGGTCAGTATGCCGAAAACGGTCCGGCCGAATCCACCGGTACTGCGGAATTGGGCACCGGGTGGCGACCAACCCGGCGGCGGCTCGTAGTTGGTCATGGCTGCCTCCTGCGCGGTCCCACGGTGCGGAGCAATCGTCTCATCCTATTGTCGGTTGCCCAGGGCTATTTCGCCGTTTCGGCCGCCCTGGCGGCGCCGGAGATATCGATGTCCACCGGTAACGATCGGGACCTTCGATCCCCCGAGCGGATACCGCGCGGCACGGTCGTCGGTATCGATGTCGGTGCCATCAGGCACGATGGAGCGCATGACCACCGCGGCCGGTACTTCAGCGATCGACCTCACCGCACCCGATCTGCGGGAACGGGCCGAGGAGCTGCTGCGCGACCTCGCGGGACCGCAGGCGAGACTGCGCGAGGATCAGTGGACGGCGATCGAGGCGCTGATAGTGCAGCGCCGGCGGGCCCTGGTGGTCCAGCGCACTGGTTGGGGTAAGTCGGCGGTGTATTTCATCGCGGCCAAGCTGCTGCGGCGGGCGGGGCGTGGGCCGACGGTGATCGTGTCGCCGCTGCTGGCGCTGATGCGCAACCAGGTCGCGGCCGCCGAGCGGGCGGGCGTGGTCGCGGCGACCATCAACTCCGGCAATGTCACCGAATGGGATGAGATCCACGATCGGGTGGCGGCGGGCGAGGTGGATGTGCTGCTGGTCAGCCCGGAGCGGCTGAACAATCCGGACTTCCGCGACCAGGTATTGCCAAAGCTGGCCGCCGACGCCGGACTGGTCGTGATCGACGAGGCGCACTGCGTCTCGGACTGGGGTCACGACTTCCGGCCCGACTACCGCCGCATCCGCACCCTGATCGCCGATCTCGGCTCCGATGTGCCGGTGCTCGCCACCACCGCGACCGCCAACGATCGGGTGGTCACCGATGTCGCCACCCAGATAGGTACCGACGCTGCGTCTACCCACCCCGCCGACTCCGTCGGCTTGCCACCCCCGTTGGTGCTGCGCGGCACCCTGGATCGCGAATCGCTGCACATGTCGGTGGTGCGTTTCGACGACGCCGTCGAGCGCACCGCGTGGCTCAGCGGACACCTCGACAAGCTGGCAGGCTCCGGCATCGTCTACACGCTCACCGTCGCCGCCGCGCACGACCTCGCCGACGTGCTGAATTCGCACGGACACAATGTCGCCGCCTACACCGGGCAGACCGATACCGCCGAACGCGAGGCGCTGGAGGCGGCGCTGCTGAACAACGAGGTGAAGGCGCTCATCGCCACCTCGGCGCTCGGTATGGGCTTCGACAAGCCCGATCTGGGTTTCGTGGTGCACGTCGGTGCGCCGTCCTCCCCCATCGCCTACTACCAGCAGGTGGGTCGTGCCGGTCGTGGCACCGATCGCGCCGAGGTGGTGCTGCTGCCCGGTCCGGAGGACGCCAGGATCTGGAGTTACTTTGCCTCCGTTGCCTTTCCGCGCGAACACATCGTGCGCTCGGTACTCGACGCACTGGATTTCGACCGGGCCATGTCGACCGTCGCGCTCGAGCCCATGGTCGAGCTGAACCGCTCGCGCCTGGAAATGGTGCTCAAGGTGCTCGATGTGGACGGTGCGGTGCGGCGGGTGCGCGGCGGCTGGATCGCCACCGGACAGCCGTGGGTCTATGACACCGAACGCTACGAACGTCTCGCCGCGGCCCGCGAGGTCGAACAGCAGGCGATGATCGACTATCAGCGCACCACCGGCTGCCGGATGCAATTCCTGCGCCGCCAACTCGACGATCCCGGCCTGCCCGCACTCGAAGCCGACGCGCCCGGCTGCGGCCGCTGCGACAACTGCACGGGCACCCGCCTGGATACCACCATCGACTCCTCGGCTATCGCCGCGACCCGCGCCCGGCTCGACCGTCCCGGCCTCGATCTCGCCCCGCGTAAGCAGTGGCCGACCGGGATGGCGAAACTCGGTATTCCGTTGTCCGGCAAGATCACCAACGGTGCGGAGACCGGACGTGCGCTGGGTCGGCTCACCGATCTCGGCTGGGGTCAGCGCCTGCGCGCGCTGCTGGACGCGCCCGACGATCCGGTTCCGGATGCGGTCTTCGACGCCTGTATCGCGGTGCTGCGCGAATGGAATTGGACCACGCGCCCGACCGCGGTCATGGCCCTCGAATCGCACCGCTATCCGGTGCTCACCGCGACCCTCGCCGCCCGCCTCGCCGAGGTCGGTCGTCTGCGTGACCTCGGCACCTTGCAATTGCGCCCGGACCGGCCGCCGGTGTCCGCCGCGAACTCGGCCCACCGGGTGGCCGGACTGTTCGACTCCTGGCTGATCCCGGACCTGAGTTCGGTGGATGGTCCGATCCTGCTCGTCGACGCACTCTCCGATACCGGATGGACGCTGACCGTGGCCGCTCATGCGCTGCGCAACGCGGGGGCACCGGCAGTGCTGCCGTTCACACTCGCCACGCAGACCTAGACTCACGTCCGCGAGCCCGATGTTTGCCGCGCTGGTCCGCCACCACAACTAACAAAGTGGCAAATATTTGGCTAACTAATGTTTCGGACCAGAATTATTCGGTCACGATATGCCCATGTACACGAACCTGCCCGCAAAACGGCTGTTAGAAGAGGTCAAAGCGCGGTACGGCTCCGCCGAGGCATTCTTCGAATCCTTGGACAGACAGCGCATCGACCCGATGGCCGACACCACCGAGCTACCACCCATGCCGGAACTGCGCAGGCCCGATTGATCCCGCGTCGGTGACTACCGGTCACGTCCTACTGGCGCGCGTCCGGTAGTCGAAGCGTCGGCGGGTCCGGCTCGATCCGCACGGTGTCGCTCAGGCTGGTATCCGGCGGTATCGGCCTGCGCGGCTCGCGGACGCCCGCGGCACCGCCACCGGCCTCACCGGGCCCCTGACCTCCACCGGCGGGCACCGCGCCCCGGCCGAACAGTCGACGAATCGCTCGCATCAGCTTGGTCATCATCTCGCCAGTGTGCGCCCGTTCGCTCCGGATGGCACCGGTGTTCACAACCGGCGAAGCCGCGGGTCAGCGGGTCGCGGCGAGCAGTTCGACGATCTCGGCGGTGCTGCCGGTTTCGCCGAGGCGCGGGAAGATCTTGCTGATGCTGTGCTGGTGCGCCTCGGCGTCCGAGTCGGTCATGGCGTCGACGGCCAGGGTGACGTGGTAACCGTGTTCGTGCGCGGCGCGGGCGGTGGATTCGACGCCGATGCTGGTGGCGATTCCGACGAGCACGATCTGGGTGATGCCGCGGCGGCGCAGTTGCAGATCGAGGTCGGTGCCGTAGAAGGCGCCCCAATTGCGCTTGGTGACGTGGATATCCTCCGGATGGCCGGTCAGCTCGTCCACGATCCGGTCCCAACCCTCGGGCGGATTTCCGCCCGGATACGGAAATTCATTGCGCCCCTTCACCTGATCGGCACCATCGAGCGCGAACGAGACGCGGACAAGCACGACCGGCAGGCCGTGCTCCCGGAACGCGTGGGCGAGTGCGGCGGAATTCTCGACGACTGCGGCAGCCGAATGCGGTTGGCGCGGTGCGGCGACAATGCCTTGCTGGAGGTCGATGACGACCAGGGCAGTGCGCTCGTCGAGTGTGGTGACCGGCATGAATTACCCTTTCTGAGCTGAAGTATCTTGGGCCATAACAAGATCAGGTGCAGTCGCATCCACCCGTGCGAGCGAGCGGTCGGTGAGCGTGACAATGACCAGCAGCACCGACACGACGAGCAGCAACAGTGCCAGCTCGTGCACTCCAGCACTGTCCGCGGCGTGCGGGAATACCGCGGCATTCGCCGCCGCCGCGATCAGCGCACCGAGATACGTTCCGGTGCGCAATAATCCGGCCGACGACGCCATCCGCGCCGGATCTGCCTGGTGGTACAGGGCATTCTGATTGGCGAGTCCGTTGAGCCCCTGCGGCAGACCGCTCAGCACACCGATCACCACGAGCAGCCATATCCCGGTGTGCGGACCGAGTAACAGCAGGCACGCACACGCCGCGACCTGCAGCAGACCACCTGCGACGAGCTTGCCGCGCACCTGGTGGCGCCGCCCGGTGATCGCGGTAATCGCGATGGCGCTCAACGACATCGGCAAAAGCACCAATCCGGCCACGGACGCACTCAGCGACCGTCCCTCCTCCAGCCATTGCGTAAAGCCGTACAGGAAGGCATAAGCCGTGACGAACGCGAGCACCTGCCGGCCATAGGTGGCCAGCAACGGCGCATTGCCGCCGAGCACCCGCAGATCGATGAACGGCTGGGCGGCGCGCAACTCCCGCAACACGAATCCGATACCCACCACACCGGCGAGCACGAGCAGATACCAGTGTGCGACAGTCGGTTTCATCAGAAAAAGCATCGCAGCGACCAGCGTTCCGGCGAACAACACCATGCCGGTGATATCCACGCCACCGCCCTGCCGTGCCCGCACGCTCGCGGGTAGTTCGGCCAACTTGGGCAAACTCATCCGCCCGAGCACCAGACAGGCCAGCGATAACGGCACATTGACGGTGAAGATCAGATGCCAACCGCCGACACCGATCAGCGCCCCACCCAGCGTCGGCCCGACCACCGCCATCACCTGATTGGCGATCGACAACATGGCGAGCACCCCGGCCGGGCTCTGCAACCCGGTGCGCTCGGATTCGCTGCGCAACAAGAACATCGAGGCCGGATACGCCGCCGATGTGCCGAAGCCGAGCAGCACCCTCGACAGGATCAGGACACCGAGCCCGGGTGCGAAAGCACCGAGCAGGCCCGCGATACCGACCAAAGCCGTACCGAGCAGATAGAGCGTGCGCGGTCCGTATCGGTCGACGAGCCGCCCGACCACCGGCTGCCCGACCGCGGTGGCCAGATACAGCGCCGACACCAGCCAGATGGTTTCCGATGGCGGCGCGCCGAACGCCTTGCCGATCGGCACCAGCGCCACCGCCAGCATCGAGGAGTTGATCGGATTCAGAATCGAGCCGAGAATCATCGGCGCGATCAGCCTGCGATCGAATCCCCTTACATCAGTGGATGATTCGGAGCGCTCTTCGACGGCCGTCATGATTGCGCCACATCGTCGAGCAGTGCCAGGGCCTCGAGGATGGTGCGCCGCTGCGCCTCCGTGTACCGCTCGTGCAGCGTGCGCGCCAACCACTCCTGACGCACCTGCCGGTCGCCCTTCAGTCGCTCACGGCCTGCGTCGGACAACGACAGCAATTGCCTGCGCCCGTCCGTGGGATCCGGACGACGCTCCACGAATCCGTACCTATCCAGTGCCGCGACGGTCATCGCCATCGACTGCGGCCGGACCCGTTCTGCCGCCGCCAGATCACTGGTGGAGGCCGCGCCGTCCCGATCCAAGCGACTCAGCACCGCCGCCTGCGAAGGGGTGAGGTCGTCATCGGCGGCCAGTTCGCGCAGGCGCCGCCGCAGCCTGCCGACGACAACCCGCACCTCACTGGCGGCTCGGACGGCCGATTCGGAGATCTTCTCGTCCATACCATCGACTCTAATTTATCCAGTCTCAACTGTACAGTTTTAGCTACACAGTTTGGCCTGTATATCCCGTGGGATGCGGGCAGCGGCCCCACCGAGCCGTTATCGTCGGACACGTGGCCAGTAAGTCCGCGTCGCCCGCAGTCGAACTCGATGTCGGCGACCGCACCGTTCGCATCACCAACCCGGACCGGATCTACTTCCCGGAGTCCGGCGCGACCAAGCTCGACCTGGTGCAGTACTACCTGAGCGTCGGCGACGGCATCGTCCGCGCGCTGCGGGACAGGCCGTGCATGCTGCACCGGTTCCCCAAGGGGCTCGCAGGCGACAAGGTGCATCAGAAACGACTGCCCGCCGGCGCGCCGGACTGGATTCCGACCGTGCGCGTCTTCTTTCCGCGCTACAGCCGACATGCGGACGAACTCTGCGTGGACAAGCTGGCCGATGTCATCTGGGCGGTGCAGATGTCCACCGTCGAGTTCCATCCGTGGAACTCGCGCCGCGATGACACAGAGCGCCCCGACGAATGGCGCATCGACCTGGACCCGATGCCGGATTGCCCGTGGTCGCGGGTGCAGCGAGTCGCGAGCGTCGCGCAGGAAGTGCTCGACGAGCTGGGCGCGGTCGGCTGGCCGAAAACCTCCGGCGGCAAGGGCATACACATCTATGTACGCATCGCGCCGGAGTGGGGTTTCACCGAAGTTCGCCGGGCGGCGCTGGCCTTCGCGCACGAGGTCGAGCGCCGCGCACCCGACGATGTGACCACCACCTGGTGGCGCAAGGACCGCGATCCGAAACTGCTGTTCGTCGACTACAACCAGAATGCCCGCGACCACACCATCGCCGCCGCCTATTCAGTGCGCGGCGTCCCGGAGGCGACGGTCTCGACCCCTATCCGCTGGGACGAGATACCCGACGTCGACCCGCGCGACTTCACCATGAAGACGGTCCCCGCCCGCTTCGCCGAATTCGGTGATCTACACGAGGGCATCGACGAGGCGGTGTTCCGCATCGACCAACTGCTGGAGTGGGCCGAACGCGACAATCTGGACGTCGACCTCGACGAAGACTGACCGCAGCCGAGTGGCCACGGACCGGACAAAAGACACCGGTGCTACGGTTCGCTTCGAAGTCAGCCGCAGGCGGCATGCCAGTGGTTTTGCCCGCGTCAGGAGGTCGTCCATGAGCCCCACCGAGGTTCCGGTGCCGGTCGCGATCGGCCCGTCGACGCCGGCGCCGACGTTGCTGCGCAAGGCCGTGGTCGAGGGCGGCGCGACCGTCGCGGATCTGCCGCAGGCTCGCGCCTTGATCTGGGCGGGCGGGCCAGGTGAATTCCCGGACGAGTTGCCGCCGTCCGTCGAATGGGTGCAGTTGCCCGCGGCCGGTGTCGAAGACTGGTTCACCGCGGGCATTCTCGCTCGGCATCCGGAGGTTCGATTCACCTCCGCCGCAGGCGCTTTCGCCGCCAGCGTGGCCGAACACGCACTGATGCTGCTGCTCGCCGGAGTGCGCTATCTGCCGGAGCACCTGCGGGCGGGCAGTTGGCGACAGTACGATTTCTTCCCGCATGTCGGCACACTGCACGGCAAGACGGTGACCGTTGTCGGCGCCGGCGGGATCGGGCGCGCGCTGATTCCCATGCTCGTCCCGCTCGGCGTGCACATCATCGCCGTCAATCGCTCGGGCCGCCCGGTGACCGGACCCGGCATCCCGGACACCGTCGAGACCCTTCCGGCCGAACATCTCGCCCGTATCTGGCCGCGCACCGATCACGTAGTGATCGCCGCACCCGCGACGCCCGAGACGAAACACCTGGTCGGAGCCGAGGAACTGGCCCGGCTGAAGCCGTCTTCCTGGGTGATCAATGTGGCGCGCGGCAGCCTCATCGATACCGACGCACTGGTGGCCGCACTGGCCTCCGGCGCGATCGCCGGCGCCGGACTCGATGTCACCGATCCCGAACCGCTGCCGGACGGCCACCCGCTCTGGGTGCTGCCGAATGCCATTGTCACACCGCATGATTCGAATCCCCCGCAGCTGCGGCTCGCGGCTTTCGCGGACCATGTCGGGGCGAATGTGCAGCGCTTCACCACCGGGCGCGATCTGCTCGCTCCGATCGATACCGAACGGGGTTACTGACCCGCCCAGGCCCCAGGTCGGTGCCGGCTTCGGCTACGCGCACTGGTGATCCACCGCGGGGCGCTTCAGGACCCTGTCGTGAAGGCTGAACGGTCAGCGCCGCATTCTTTCCGACTTGATCGAGACCTGGCCCATAATGGCCGCGCCGTAAACCGCCTGTTTTAAATGTGCCATTGACAACTGGCACATTCATGCCTGACGCTTAGGTCATGACAAGGTCAACGAGGACCTCGGTCCCCGGCGTTCCTACGGTGCCGTCGGCACGGTCCAGACTCGCTGCCGCGGCATGCGAGATCGGGCTGCGGCCGCTGAACAATGCGGTGCCCATGAACGCACCGGGAGTGTGGTTCGCACGCAAGCTGATCGCGACGATCATGGCTACGGCGGGTCCGACGCCGCGTGGCATATCCGTCGTCCAGGTCAGGTCCGGCGCTGTTCGCGGCGAATGGGTCCGCGCGCCCGGCGTGGATTTCGGACAGCGCGCCATCTACTACATTCACGGCAGCGGCTACGTCCTCTGCTCGGCCCGCACCCACCGCGGCTTGGCCGCACAACTGTCCAGGAAGACCGGACTGCCGGTCTTCCTCACCGACTACCGGCTCGCGCCGGAGCATCGGTTTCCGGCCGCCGCCGATGATGTCGAGGCCGGATACCGCTGGCTGCTCGACCGCGGTTTCACCGCAGAAGACCTGGTGATCGCCTGCGATTCCGCGGGTGGGCATCTGGCGCTGGATCTGCTGATCGAGAACGACCGCCACGCCCGGCCGCAACCCGCCGCCGTCGCGATGTTCTCCCCACTGATCGATCTGACCCTCGGTTTGGCCGCTGAACAGGAACGGCGGCAACGGGATCCGGTCATCTCGGCCCGCGCGGCCGGTCGGCTCCCGCACGCCTACACCCGCGACCTGCCCGCCGACGCACCGCGCTTGCGGCTCCGAATTCCGCCGGGCATGGCCATGCCGCCGCTGCTGATCCAGGCGGGCGGCGCCGAAATGCTCTGCGCCGACGCCCGACACCTGCACGCGATGGTGCGCGATGCGGGCGGCGACTGCGCACTCGAGATCTGGCCGGGCCAGGTGCACGTCTTCCAAGCGTTGCCGCTGCTGGTTCCGGAGGCGGACAGGGCATTGGATCGGGCCGCCGAATTCCTGCGTACCGCACTGATTTCCCAGACCGTCACGAAGAAGGTGAGCTGAGATGTTCGGACTGGAAAGGCTCATTCCGATCGGTATCCGACCGCGGCGCAGCCACGGCGCCCGCGCGGTGGTGACCGGTGCGGGCAGCGGTATCGGCCGGGCCTTCGCACTCGAAATCGCCGAACGCGGTGGACAGGTGATCTGCGCCGATATCGATGAATCCCGCGCCGATGAGACCGTCGCCCTCATCGAGCGCAACCATCCAGGTGCCGCGCATGCGTTCCGCTGCGACGTTTCGCGGCGCGAGGAGGTGGAAGTGCTTGCACGCTTCGCCGAATCGCTGTTCGAACGCCCGGTCACGCTGGTGGTCAACAATGCCGGTGTCGGCATCGGCGGAAAGCCGGTAGGCGAAATCGGTTTCGACGACTGGGAGTGGGCGCTCGGCATCAACCTGTGGGGTGTGGTGCACGGATGCGAGATCTTCGCACCGAAACTGCGCGCCGCCTCCCGTGGCGGCATCATCAATGTCGCCTCCGCGGCCGCCTTCGCCGCCGCACCATCGATGGCGGTCTACAACGCGTCCAAGGCCGCGGTGCTTTCGCTTTCGGAGACCATGGCCGCCGAGATGAGCGGCAGCGGAGTGGCGATCACCGTGCTGTGCCCGACCTTCGTCAAGACGAATGTGGCTCGCGACGGCCGCATTACACCGCAATCGGCCCGATTGGCCGACACCCTCATGCGCCTGACCGGCTTCTCCCCCGACAGCGTCGCGCGCACCACCCTCGACGCACACGACCGCGGGCAGCTGTATGTGCTGCCACAACTCGACGCGCACCTCATCTGGCTGCTCAAGCGCTACTTCCCCGCCCAGTACACCTATGCCCTCGGACTCCTGGATCGGCTACTGCCACAGGAGAACTCGACCACCACAGACCGGACCTCGGTCTCCGACAAGACGGGAGTCTGATCATGGCCAACGCTGGCCCTTTCGAGCGACCCGCAAGCGATCGCAACGGTATGGACTTCGACGACATGCTCCGCAAGATCAAGGATCGACAGTGGGCGCTGGCCGATATCGACTGGGATGCCCCCGGCGCGGAAACGATTTCGCCCGAACTGCACGCGAAACTCAAGCCGTTCATGGCCGATCTGATGTGGATCGAGAATGTCGGTGCGCGCGGCTTCGCCGCCATGGCGAAGAAGGCGCCGACCGAAACGCTGCGCGAGATCTACCGCTACTTCCACGCCGAGGAGCAGAAGCATGCTAATGCCGAACTCGCGCTGATGCGGCGCTGGGGCATGCTCGACGGCGATGAGATTCCGCAGCCGAATGTGAACGTCAAGCTGGTCATCGACTTCCTGGACCAGTACTCCGACGATATGTCGCTGTCGTTCCTCGGCACGGTGATTCCGATGCTGGAGGTGGCGCTGGACGGTGCGCTGATCAAGTTCATCATGGACGAAATCGAGGATCCGATCTGCCAGGAGGCCTTCAAGAAGATAAATGCCGACGAATCCCGGCATCTGGCTGTGGATTTCGCGGTGATGGATCTGCTCGGTCACGCACAGATGCGCAAGCTGCTCATCGATCTGGTCGGCGGGTGGGCCAAGCCGACGTTCATCATCGGCGTGCTCAGCTATGTGCCGCTGCTGAACAAGATGCGCGACAACATCGTCGAGATGGGCGTAGACGAGGAGAAGTTGTATTCGGCGCTGAAGCGCTACGCGAATGTCGGCGAGCGCAGTGAATTCGCGCGCAGACTGCCGATGTATCAGATCGTGAAGATGCACGGCGGCTGGGTGATCAACCGCGGCCACCCCTATCACCTGCTTGCCGACGCGCTGGTCAAGATCACCGCCCGGGTGCCGAAGCGGCTGCTGCGCCCCCAGCCGACCTGGTCCAAGGAACTCACGTACGAGCCCGCGGCATGACGAAGGACGAGATGAATACAGCATCGCGCAGCGATTCGATGAGGGGCGGCGGCCGGGCGACGGGTGGGCAAACCTTGGATGTCGCCATTATCGGCGGCGGATTCGCCGGAATCGGCGCCGCGATTCGCCTGAAGCAAAAGGGAATCGGCGACTTCGCGATCTTCGAACGCGGCACCGCGATCGGCGGAACCTGGCGCGACAACACCTATCCCGGAGCGGCGTGCGATATTCCGTCGCGGCTGTACTCCTACAGTTTCGCGCCGAATCCGGATTGGTCGCACACCTACTCCGGCAGCGGTGAAATCCTCGGCTATATCGAGTCGATGGCCGCGAAGTTCGGACTGCACAAGCACTTCCGCTTCGGCCACAATGTCACCGGAATCGCGTTCGACGAGGACGCCGGGCTCTGGCACATCACGATCGAGGACCGGGCGGAGGCCATCCGCGCCAGGGCGGTGGTCTTGGCATCCGGGCCGCTGGCCAACGCGAGTCTGCCGAGCATCCCCGGCATAGAGGAGTACCGGGGGCACAAGATCCACAGTGCCCGTTGGGATCACGACTACGACTTCACCGGTAAGAAGGTGGCGGTCGTCGGCACCGGGGCCAGTGCGGTGCAGATCATTCCGGAGCTGGTGGAGCGGGCGGCCTCGGTCAAGGTGTTCCAGCGGACGCCGGGATGGGTGCTGCCCCGGGTCAATCGGCGCACCACCCCGCTGACCAAACAGCTATACCGGCGGGTGCCCGCGGCAGAATCCCTCTCGCGTCTGGCCTGGTTCTACGGGCATGAATCCGTCGCGCTCGGCGTGGTGTGGAATACCCCGCTGACCAGGGTCGTCGAATTGGTCGGGCGGGCCCAACTGCGCAGGCAGGTGAAAGATCCGTGGCTGCGCCGCCAGCTCACCCCGGACTTCCGCGCCGGATGCAAGCGACTGCTGATGACCGACGACTACTACCCTGCCCTGCAACGCGACAACTGCAAGCTGGTCACCTGGCCGATCGCCCGCATTGCCGAACACGGCATCCGCACTGCGGAAGGTGTTGAGCACCAAGCTGATTGCATCGTCTTCGCCACCGGATTCGATGTCTCCAAGACGGGCACACCCGTCCCGGTCGTCGGCCGGGACGGGCGGGTACTGGCCGAGGAGTGGCAGCGCGGCGCGTATGCGTACAAGAGCATCGCGGTATCCGGGTACCCGAATCTGTTCTTCACCTTCGGGCCGAATTCGGGGCCGGGACACAATTCGGCGCTGGTGTACATGGAGGCCCAGATCGACTATCTGGTGAGCGCGATCGGCACCATCCTGGACCGGGATCTGCGCATACTCGATGTGCGCAAGGACCGGCAGGACCGCTACAACGCGGCGATCCAGCGGCGCCTGGGCAGCACCACGTGGAACTCCGGCTGCCGCAGTTGGTATCTCACCGAGGACGGGTTCAATGCGACCATGTATCCGGGTTTCGCCACCCAGTACGTCGGCCAGCTGCGGACAGTGAACCTCGATGACTACCACTCCGTACCGGCCGCGCGCACGACGGAGCAGCGGATCGCGGCGGTTTCCTAGGTGACGAGTACCGGTGGTCGGGACGCTAGACTCGGTCGGTTCGAAGACCGTGTTCCGGCCGCCGGTGCAAGCGTGCCCTAGTCGCTATGGGAGGTGATATCGGTGCCGGAGTACCGGATCGATGATCTCGCCCGCGCCGCGGGCACCACGAGCCGGAATGTGCGCGCCTACCAGGAACGCGGACTGCTACCGCCCCCGGTCGGCAAGGACGGGCGCGCCAGCATCTACGACGATTCGCATCTGGAGCGGCTGCGACTCATCGACGCGCTGCTGCAGCGCGGCTTCACCACCGCCCATATCGCCGATTTCATCACCAGCTGGGAAACCGGCAAGGACCTCACCGAGGTGCTCGGCCTGCAGCACGCGGTGACGGCCCCCTGGGCGAAGGACGAAACCTTCGAGGTGCCCCGCGAACTGATCGGGACCATTCTCGGCACCGATACCGACGAACTCGTCGACCGGCTCGCGGAGATGAAGCTGGTGCGGATCGAGGGCGATACCGTCGCCTTCACCGATACCGCACTGCTCACCTCATTCGCCGAACTACACGAATACGGCCTGGAACTGCGCACGCTGATCGAGATCTACGCCAAGGTCGCCGACCGCATCGATGACATCACCCACATCATGATCACGGCCGCCAAACAGCACATCGTCGACGAACACGGGCCCGGCTGGCTGCCCGAGACCAGCAGCGAAATCGCCGACACCACAACGATGCTCAACAAAATGCGCGAACTGGCCGTCGCCTCGGTGCACGCCACCCTGGTCCGGTCGCTCGATGTCACGCTGCGCCGCGAGTTGGGCGATTACCTCGCCACCGCCGCGGAGCGCGAACGCGGACGTACCGGTTCATTGCCCGACGCGCCTTGACCGCCAGCGAAATTCGCTGGGGTGCGCGTTGGTTTCGAGGGTTCACGCCGCCGATTGTCCGAGCTCGGGCCGACCGAGCGTTTCGGCCCGACAGGCTCGGTGCTCGGGGCACAGATAGGCAAATCCGGGCCGGATGAATGCCGGGTCCAGTCGCTGTGCGAACGTCAAGTTTTCGCGACGCCAGCAATCGCCGCATACCACTGTGTTCATGTGGCACCTCATTCCGCTCACGGGACGTGTGACCAAGGATTCCCAATTCCGGCGAAATCAACGCCGTGTGAGCCCATAGCAACACAACCGTTACTTCGGAACCGGGTTCCTGCTCGCCCAGGCCGCGATCTGGCTGCGGTTGGTGAATCCGAGCTTGGTCAGGATGTGTTGGACGTGGTTCTGCGCGGTGCGCTCGGATAACACCAGTGCGGTCGCGATTTCGCGGTTGCTCTTGCCGGCCGCGACGAGAGCGGCGACTTCGCGTTCCCGTGGGGAGAGCATCGCGCGGTTCAGCGGTGTCGCGGCGAGGGCGCGCAGGCGCTGCACCCAGGGGGCCATACCGCATGACTCCGCCAGTGGCAGTGCGGATTTGGCCATGGTTACACCGTCCTCGGTGGCGCCGCGGCGGATCAGGAGGTCGGCCAGTTCACAATCGGCTTCCACGGCGAAGCAGCGGGCGCCGATCTCGCGACAGATCTTGCGCGCGGTGCCGAGATCCTGTTCGGCGGTGGCTGAATCGCCGAGGGCTGCCGCAAATTTGCCGAGCCACAGGGTGACCGGGCCGAGGTAGTGTCCGTTGCCGCCTCCGCCGACCGCATGACCGTCGCGATACAGGGCGAGGCGCTGCGCGAAGTAGCGAATGTCCTGGTCCAGGCCGAGAGCCAGTGCGACGGAACCGCCGACCACCAGCGCGTTGAGCACGAAGTACGGCGGGATCACCCACTCTTCGGGCGGACCGAGCCCGCGATACAGCGGTTCGGCCTCTGCGGTGCGACCGTCTTCGACCAGTGAAAATGCCGTGCCCAGCCGGGCGAAGATCTCGTTGCGGACCTCACCGCGCATGGACAACGGCGGTAACTCGAAGCTGATATCGAGGTGGCCGCGGTGATGGCCGATGGTGCCCACCAGCGCTCGATACGCGCCGTAACCCGCGGGATGGCCGATCGATTCGGCCAGTTCGCGCGCCTGCCCGCCGAGCCGCAGCGCCTCGTCCAGATCCCCGTGCCCCTGTGCCAAGGCCGCCTCGGCCACCAGCAGATTCCAGCGCGCCATCGGCCCGCCGGTATGCCGCACACACCAGCGCAGCCGCGAGAGCTCACTGCCGATCGCCGCGAGTTCGCCACGCTCCCAATGCGAGTCGATGGCCCAAAGCCTGCCCCACAGTTCGATCGATGGGCTGCGCAGGCTCAGTCCGGCATCCGTCATCCGGGCGGCCAACTCGGCGCGCTCCACCCGGTGTTCCGGTGCGGCGCAGGCGAGTTGACGGGCACGCAAGGCGGCCACCATCGCCTCCGGATCGCCGAATGCGTCGGCGAGCTGCAGTGCGGCCCGGCTCGTCTCGTCGACATCGTCGAGCAGACCCAAATAGACCGAAGCCTCCGTCGAGCGCGCGAGCAGTCGCGTCCGCAGGAGATCCGACACACCGTCGAATTCCAGTGCCTCCGTGCACCATTCACGAATGTCGCGATCCCAGACACGATCGCCGACCGGTTCCAGCACCAATGCGCATTCCGCGATCAGGGTGGCATCACCGACGCGACGGCCGATGGTCAGCGCGGCAACGCAATCCGCGCGGGCCGCCCCCAGATCACCCGCCCGCAGCCTCGCCGTCGCCCTGACCAGCAGCAATCTGCCGCGATCGGCGGCGGCCGATCCGGCGGCATGGTCGAGCGCCAGACCGTAGAGCCGCACGGCTTCCTCGAACGCCAATTCCCGCAATGCCGCATCGCCCGCGCGACGCGCCCAGTGCACCGCGGGACCGTGCTCGCCGGTCACCGCCGCACCCGCCCAATGTCGGGCCAATGCCGCCGAATGCTGTTCCAGCGCATCGGGATACAGTTCCTCGATAGCCTGTGCCGCCCTGGCGTGCAGGATCACCCGCTGCTGCAGCAACAGACTTTCCTGCAGTGCGGCACGCACCAGCGCATGCCCGAATCGCACCGCGCCCGGCTCCGTGCCAACCACCAGTAATCCCGCCGCGACGGCCTCGTCCACCGCGGCCAGACACTCCAGCGCGGGCCTGCCGATCAACCGCGACGCCACCGCGATCGGAAACTCCTCGCCGAGAATCGAGGACGCCCGCAGCAACTCCTGGGTGCGCGGCGCGAGCGGCACCAGTCGGCCGCGGACCACCTCGCGCAGGGTCGCGGGCAGTTGCAGCGCACCCGTCTCCTGCAGCGATCGCCCAAGCTCGCGCAGGTAGAACGGGTTTCCAGCAGTCATCGTGTAGGCGTCGAAGGTGATCCGATCCGGGACGACCCGTCCGGCCTCGGCCTGCAGGCACTGTGCCGAATTCTCCGGGGACAGACCGGTCAGGCCGAGTGTCCTGGTTACCGGCTCCCGCAGCAGATCCGGTTTGATCGCCCGCCAGCCGGTCGCGGCATCGGATACCGCGTCACGTTCGGTGGCGCACACCAGGATTCGCTTACCACGCAGATTCCGGATCAGATGCAGCAGCGCCTGCAGCGACGGTTCGTCGGCCCAGTGGATGTCATCGATGACGAACAGGGCCGCGGTGCCATCGAGACGATCGGCGAAGCTTTCGAACAGCGCGGTGCGCTCGACCGGTGCGACATCGACGGCCGGTAGATCGGCAAGGGCCTGCCGCCACAGCCAGAACGGCGGTGCGTCGGGCAGTTCCAGCGCCCGGGTCCACAGCGTGCGCACACCCTGCGCCTGTGCGCGCTCGGCCAGTTCGGACACCAAACGGGTCTTGCCGATACCCGCCTCGCCGGAACACACGACCAACTGCGGATTTCCGTTCACCGCAGCGTCGAGCCAGCGGAGCAGATCGGCAAGTTCGTCTCCCCGCCCGATCAGCTCGGTCGACACGCGCCACCTCCGAGACGTTGACATTACCCGCGCGGTGGTGCGCACGAGCCGGCATCGCGACTAGGACGCCTCGTGTTCGGTCAGGCCGTCGGTGCTCACATCGCCTTCGAATGCGTGGATGCTCGCGTCCGGCCCCGGACGCACCCCCGCGCGTTCGAATGCCGGGAACAGCCGTTCGGCCGCGTATCGGTCGGCCGCGGCCGCCGATTCCCAGACGTCGACGATGTGCAATGCCCCGTCGGACACCCCGACGATATGCAGCAATTGCCCCGCGATCGGCTCACCCCCGAGTTCGGCCACGACCGCGTGGTACTCCGGCAATCCCACTCCGGGCGTGCGGGTGATGTTGATGAACGGCATGGTCTCTCCTACCTTCGAGCCACCGCCGGGTGCGGTGATTGCTGCGAGATTACGAAGGAACCGGCAGGTCCGACGTCCGCCGAACTACTCATTCCAGCTACTCATTCGCGCAGGGACGATTCGCCGAAGGTGCCCTTTCAGCCCTTGCGATAGGGCGAGTCTCTGTCGAGACTGGACCGGTCGAAGTTTCGCGAGTGCAGGAGCCAACATGGCCGTCACAGCTGTTCGTCGTATCTCCTCCGGGTTCGCGGTTCTCACCGCAGTCATTGCGTTGGGAGGCGGGTCGTTACTGGCGTCCGGCGCCGCCGTCGGCGCACCGGGGGATGTCACCACCACGGTGACGCTATCGGGGCAGGCTGCCACCGGATGTACGGCGCAGGTGAAGGCAACGGTGGCAGGCAGTTCCGCGCTCGGGCTCGGGAACTACATTCCGCCCGTGGAGTTCTGGGATGACGGAACGTTCCTCGGAAGTGTCACGCCGACGGTGAACAAAGCGACTCCGTCGAACGGTGTTTCGCTGACCGCCCAGGTCGACTGGAAGCCCGCCACGACCGGCAACCACACGGTGCGGGCGAAGTATGTGGGCGGCAACTACACGCCGGAGTCGGAGGGCTCGGTTGTGGTGCGCGTCGGGACAGGCATGGATCTCGGATCGGTGTGCTTGCCGATCGGATGACACCTGCTGCGGGCGTCGGACTTACGTCAGGGCGATCGCCTGCACGATCAGCACGATGTACAGCGTCAGGATGAACAGGACGGCCGGGAGCACCGGATAGTCCGGCTTGCTGCCGCGCACGAACTTCACTGCTCCCCAGATGGGAAGCAGTAAGAGCGCCAACGGAATCCAGGCGACAACGGCCCGTGCTGATGTGTGTGTCCATGGTTGGACGAGAGCGATGTCGGTGGCGGCGGCGATGGCGGCGCACAGCAGTCCGAACGCGGTACTGCCCCTCGCGCCGAGAGCATTGGAGTAGAAGTGCTCGTCGGTGCGTGGACTGCGAGATGTCTTGCGGGCGAATTCGAATTGCAAGAACGCGCCCGCGAAGATCAGGGCCACGGCCGCGGTCTTCCAGGTGGCGCGAACCTCACCGGTGTCAGCCGCCGATAGGACGACGTAGGCGGTAACCAGTAGTTGAACCGGATAGGTGACGGCTAGATTCGCCAGAATATCGGTTCGAATGGTCGCAGATAGGCGCTCGAGACCCCACAGCGCCAGGCCGTAGGCGAGGACGGCGGCGATCATGAGCGCGGAGACCATTGAGAGCGTCAGGCTGGCGGCGATCGCGACGACGGCGATGACGGCCATGGCGGCACGCAGTTCGGAAGCGGAAATCGCACCGGTGACCAACGGGCGGTCCGGATTGTGCACGCGGTCGTAGTCCAGGTCCTTCTGCTCGTCGACCATGCGCAGATACAGCAGGACGAACGCGACGACGACGATGCGCAGAACCGTGGATCCGGTCGGATGCCAGGCCGAATCCGGTTGTGACACAAGGGCCGCGGTGCCCTCCAACGCAAGCGCCCAGAGCACGCCATACAGGACGTAGTGTGGTTTGTACATAACCGCAGTGAAGCGGCCGATGCGCACCACGGAATCGAGGAAACCAGAAGGTGACGTGCCGGCGACCTCGCTCATGCCTCGCTCCACCGATCCCACATGGTCACCTCCGCGGCGGGCGTGCGCCGCAACCCCGGCCCCCGAGTGCCGGGCAGCAGATGCGCGACCGGCAGCATGGCGACCTGGGTGACCTGCTCGAACGGAATCCCGAGCAGGTCGGAGATGTCTCGCTCATACGCCAGATGTGCGGTGGTCATGGTGGAGCCGAGCCCACGTTCGTGCAGCGCGAGCATGAAGTTCCAAACCGCCGGATAGATTGAGCCGTAGAGACTGGCCAGCAGCAGCGGCGACGCGTTCGCGGGCAGGCGCCCGAGCGAGCACACGATGACCAGCGCGGGCACCTCGTGCAGGTGCGCCGCGAGATGCTGCCCCGAGGCCAGGTCACCGAGTTGGTCCGGACGGGGTGTGCGCGCGGAAAGGTAAGCGGCGAAACCCTTTCGGTAGTACTCGGCGATCTGCTGTTTGGTCGTCGGATCCTCGACCACCAGGAATCGCCACGGCTGACGATTGGTGCCGCTCGGCGCGTGCACCGCGATATCCAGACAGTCCAGCAGGTCTTGGCGCGCGACCGGACGCGTCAGGTCGAGCCGGCGGCGGAAGGCGCGGGTGGTGGTCAGCAGGTCGGTGCCCGAGAACTCCTCGCCCATCAGACTCCTTCTGTGTCGGCCTCGGAAACCAGTGCGTCCTCGGCGAATTCGAGGTCGATCTGGGCGGCCACGGCATCGGCTTGGAGGATCTCGCAGTGGATGACGGTGTTGCCCGCCCCTTGGTCGGTGATCTCCGCGGTGCATTCCGCGGGCAGATCGAGCTCGACGAACCGGTCGAAAGTACTTGCCACACATTCGAGTTGGGGCAGATCGTGCACGACCATCGACAGTGCGGTCTGACGGCAGGCCTCGATGAGCAGACTGCCGGGCACATGGTCGAGCTGGTGGTCGAACAGGAACGGATGGCCGAGATCGGGTACCAGCCGCGCCCGTGCGACCGCGCCGTCGCGCAACGGCGAGCCGATCACCACATTGCGCCAGTTCTCCCGGCCCACCGCGGCGGGTGCGGCGCGTTCGGTCAGTGCCGAGGCGCCGCGAAACTCGCCGAGCCCCAGGCTGTCCCGGAATCCGCTGCGCAGCCCCGACCACTGTCGCCCGGTCACCCAGGAGAAGGATCCGTCGACCGTCAGCATCGGCTCGCCGTCGGATTCGATCTCGAGCACCATATCGAGCCCATGCAGCACGCCACCGCGCTGATGGCGCTGCGGCACTCGCACATGCATCACCAGATCGGCGGGCGCGGTGCGCACCTCCCAGGCGGCGGTGTCGGATCCGGTGCCGTTGAAAGTGCGTACCACGAATGCCATTTCGTTCGGCACTCCGTAGAACTTGTGCGTCAATGCGATGGCGGCCTGCCGGGCCGCCTCCATGACCACCAGCGGATCATGGCGCACCGCGAGCGATCCGGCGTGGTCGCCGTAATACGCGTGCATTCTGGGTAGTTGGGCTCCGGCGACGAAGGTGTGCTCGCCGACGGCGTCCAATGAGGTGACGAACACCTCCGAGACCGCGCATCGGTGTGCGAGTTCCCGGGAGATCGTGCGGATATGGCTCGCCGTCTGTACGGCGGCCGCGTCTGTGGTCACGTTCGACCCTCCAACCATTGTTCGGCGGACACCGGTCGCAACGTCTGCGACGCGGTGCCGGTCCGCATGGGAAGTACATAGGATCCGAGTACGATCGCCGACCACGGATCCAGATCCCGGCCATCGGCCCAGGCTCGATACAGCAACTGCGCGCAGTCCGCATCCGAGGCCGGATCGAAGCCGGATGGGGCCGCCCTACCGGCCCGTGCCCAATCGTGTAGCACCCGGTCGAGCGCGTCCGCCCGATCGAAGCTGCGCGCGGGGGTGCGCGCATACAGTTCCTCGGCGATCGCGGCCGCGGCCGCCGCGCGGTCCACACCGGCGCAGGCTTGTGCGATCACCGCTTCCCGGCTCCATTCGTCCAGGTAGATGGCGAGTTCCCGCAGTACGTCGGCGGGATCGTCGGGCGAATGCACCAGGTTCAGCAGGTAGTTGTGACGGCCGAGCAGATACCGCAGCTCACCGGGGCGGCGCTTGCGCGGATCGGTGGCGCCCTTCGCCTCGGTCAGCCGCACCGGTACGGGCAGCTCACCGTCGGGCGCGTGCACGACGAGTACGAGCACATCCGAGATGGCGACCAGCAGATCGGCCAGGCGGCGGCGTTCGGGAGAGGCGATATTCCAGGCGAAATACCACAGTGCGCGGGCCAGATGCCGGTCGACCGGAACGCGGAACGCGCTGACCACCCGAAAACCGTTGTCGGCCAACCAATTCAGGGTCGGCTCGACGGAACGCGCGACAATCGCGTCCGGCTTGAGCAGCAGCAGGGAATGCTCCCTGGCGAATTCGGCCGCGTCGACGCCGAGCCGATCGAGTTGGTCCACCGTTTCCTGCACGTAGGTGTCGGCAACGTAGGCGTCGACCTTCTGCGGAGACGGCGTCAGCGCGCTCAGCAATTCCCGCAACAACTCACTCATGGGGCCGCTCCGTCGAAATCGTTGCCGGCCAGGATGTCCGCTATCGAGGGCAGCGGCATGCCGAGGTATCCCGATTCCAGGCAGTAGTCCAGCAGTACCCGCAGATACTCCTTGCCGCTCGCCGGGGACGGCTTGCCGAGCAGCACGTCGGCGCGGGCGGTGTCGAATACCAGCCGCCGCCGGAAATAGGTCGTGTAGAGCGAACCGATGCGGCGGTAGTACTCGCGCTCGATCGGCTCGAGATCGTCCTCGGCGAAGGTCGCCTCCGGCACGAAGGTGGCGACCTCGAAGGACGGATATTCGGCGAGCACATCGGAGACCTCGCGCAGCGAGAGGGTGTCGCGGCCGAGAGCGTGCAGTGTGCGATTCCGTGCGGAGTCGAAATCCAGAACGGCCGCGGCGATTACATCGGCGACATGGTCGACCGGTGCCAGCGACAGCGTCGCGTCATAGCGCCCGGGCAGCGAGCGCAGCTTGCCCTCGACCATGAGTTTCACGACGGTGTAGAGGTTCTTGTACTCCCGGATCGTCCCGGTATCGCTCGCTCCGGTCACGATGCCGGGGCGCACGATGGCCCACGGCAGGCCCTGCTCACCGGCCGCCCGGACCAGCTTTTCGGCGCGAAACTTGCTGTCCTCGTAGCCATTTCCGAAGGCCTGACCGGCGTCGAGTTCGTCCTCGGTGATGGTGCCGCCCCGCATGCCGCAGACGTAAGCGGTGCTGACGTGCACGAGCGGCACCTCCCACTCGCGTGCGAGCGCGATGGCATTCGCGGTGCCGACCACATTGAGTTCCTCGTAGTCAGCCGCCGATGCGTCGAATGCCGTTGTGGCCGCGCAGTGCACGATGATGCCGACCCGCTCGGCCAGATCCTCGGTATCGCGCTCGGACAGGCCCAATCCGGGCAACCGCACGTCACCTGCGACGGCGGTACCGGCCTCGATCAGGGTGCCGTCATTGCGCACGATGGACGAATTGCTGTGCAGCACCGCGGCAACCGGCCGGCTCGCGGCGGCTAGCCTGGCCACGACCTCGGCGCCGACCAGTCCGGCCGCGCCGGTCACCAGCACGGTATCGCCGGAGTTCATAGTGGCACCTCGGCGGCCGCCGAACTGCCAGACACCAGGGCGATCACCGCATCGACCCGGCGCACGCCCACCAGTTGCTCGGGCCGGTAGCGCGGCAGTTCGAACGCACGCTCGAGGACGACGGTGAGTTCCATCAGACGCAGTGAATCGAAGCCGAGATCCTCCACGAGGCGGTGCTCGTCGGACAATTCGGCGGGCGGTTCCGGGGCCATGGCCAGCACGATCCGGCGCACCTTATCGGCAGTCGTGGTACCAGCCACCGCGCTCATGACTCTCCCTCCCGCAGATGCGGTTGTTGGCCACCGGAGGCCAGCAGATCGCGGGCCTCGTCCAGGGGCAGGTCGGTATTCAGATACCCGGCAATGCGCAGCCAGTCGTAACCGATCGCCAGCGTGCGCCGCCACTGCTCACGTGAATCGAAGGAGGCCGGGAATCCCGTTGTCGTCTCGGCCCCCGCCGCGACCCATCGGACCAGTGTGACGAAATCGTCCAGCACCGCGAGACCCGCGAGAGTATCTCCGCCCGTTCCGATTATCTCCGAGAAACGGACCCGCCGTGCCGATTCCAATTGCGTCAGCAGATCGTCACGGCGCAGGGCATGGTTCGGCAACATCCGCCGCAGGGTCCGCGCGGGCGCGACGTCGGCGGGCAGCGAGTGAATCCCGAATGCGGACAACAAGACACGGACGGCCATGGCGATGAGCCGGTGTGCGGCGATATCGGCGACGGCGCCCTGGGAGTTCTTGACCGCACCCGCCAGGTCCTCCCTGGCGTTCTCCAAGACGACATTGGACCACACCAGATTCAACGCACATTCGGTGAATCTGGTTGCGGGCAGGGGCGACAGCGTCGCGATCACATCTTCGCGGGTAGCGCCGGTCAGGCCGAGGGCGGGGGCGGCCGCGTAGGGCACCGGAGTGTACGGCTTCACCGGCTTGCACATGGCCAGCGCGGGTTCGATGAGTTCCCCACCACGCCACTGCAATCCGACCAGACCGAGCCCGAGGAACTCGAGCAGATCCTCGGCGATGTCGTGTTCGGCGCGGCCGAGGACATCGCGCAGCGAATGCCGGAAAACCACCGAACGCCAGGCGCGGGCCGCGCTGTCCGAGAGTGCGAAAACGTCACGGTCGTCCCGGATCACGTGGATGTGCCCGCCGATCGTCCAGGTGGTAACTCCTGGTCGGCGTGCGAATAGGATCTGGTGCGGGTCATCGGCGATCTCGGGCACGCCGAGCGCCGCCGCGAGCTCCCAAACCTGTTCCCACGCGAGGTGTTCGGTCAGCCTCGTGAGGTCGTTGTAGCGATCGATGAGCGCATCGGTTCCGATGCGGTCGAGTTGGTGCGGCAGCCACTTGGTTTCCAGGTAGCTTTCGCCCTTGCGGGCGGCCCAGCCCTTCATCGCCTGGACCAGTCCGTCGCGCGCCCAGTCGGCGGCCTCGGCCTCCGCGTGCAGGGCCCGCAGCGCGACCGCGTATCGCAGCGCCTGCGTCGCGCGCCGAGTCCACCAGTCGGCCACAAGCGCGATGAATCTCGAATGCGGTAGCAGTGCACGCAATTCCGCGACGTTCGGTTCCCCGGGCCGGACCACGGTCGCGCGCAGGAATCGCTGACACCGGTTGAGCAGATCCTCGTCGATCTTGTCCGAACCACTCGCTGCCAGCTCCAGCTGGTTGCGCAGCTGCGCCTCGGACCGCGTCCGCACCTCCACGCGCCGACCATCGATGAACAACACCGTCGGCAGTGTCGGCAACTCCTCGTCACCGGGGGCGACAACCAGGAAGTCGATATCGGATCCGGCATTGCCGAAGCCCTCCGCCAGCGAACCCTCGAACAGCACAATCGAATCAGGCGGTACCGCAACACTTTCCAATGCCCGATCGAGCAACTGTCGCACTCGTTCGGCAGGCAGCGCGGGCTCGGGCACGGCATCGCCGGTAGCCGGGCTGTCCGTACGCGGTTCCGATTCGGTGGTGGCGTCTGCCGCGTGCACCACCGCACCCGCCAACGCGCCGTCCGCGAACAGCTGCCACATATGCCGACGCCGCGGTTTGCCGCTGGAGGTGCGGCGGATGATGCCGCGCGGGCCGGTCACGATGTGCACCGTCTGCGCGGGCCCGAGTTCACCGCGAATGATTCTGCGCGCCTCGGCAATCCAGTCTCCCGGTGCCGATTCGGCGAACAGCGCGATGCCCTGGGAACCGGCCTCGGTGATCGCGACGGCGGCGAGTTTACCCTTGGTGATTCCGGTTTCCTGTGCCACCCGGGATTCGATGTCCTCCATGAACACCGACCGGCCGCGGACCTTCAGGCTCGACCCCATCCGGCCGAGGACGAAAACCTCACCCTTGTGCAGGAATCCGGCATCGCCGCTGAACAGCACCCGCTCGACGATCCGCGTCGACGAACCCGCGGTCGGTTCGCCGGAGTAACCCAGCGCGACCGAATCCCCGACGACGATCATCTCGCCGAGGGTGCCGTCGGGCAGTTCCCGGCCGTCTTCGTCGACCACCCGCACGGTCGATTCGGGTGTCGAGTAGCCGAGTCCGGTGATCCACCCGGAGCCCTCGACACGGTGGGTGTCGTCGAGCAATTCTTCGGCCAGGATCGTAATGGGTTGGCCGAAGCGAAGATTCGGATTGTCGAGCCGCAGCGCGGTGATCGGCCGGTTGCGCGCGGAAGAGGTCACCATCAGCGTGGCCTCGGCCAGACCATAGGCGAGGGTGTATGCGTTGGTCGAAAAGCCTTGTCTGCCAGCCAGATCCGCGAAGGACTGGAGGTCGGCCACCTCGACAGGCTCGGAACCGACGGCCAGCGTCCGCCAGCCGGACAGATCCAGATCCGCGATCTCCTCCGGCGCGACGCGATGCGCCACATAACCGAGCGCGAACGACGGCGACGGCGTGTGCTGTGCGTGCGACATGGCGCGCAGCCAGCGCGCCGGATCGCGGACGAACTGGTCCGGGCGCATCAGATACAGCTCGCCCTGATTGGTAACGGTGGTGAGGAATGCGCCGACCAGGCCCATATCGTGATAGAGCGGCAGCCAGGAAACCATGGTTTCGCCGTGCCGCCAGTCGATCAGCGTCGAGATCATCGCGATGTTGTTGGCCAGGTTATGCCAGCTGACCCGTACCCCGCGCGGCGTTCCGGTGGACCCGGAGGTGAATTGCAGCAGCGCGCATTCATCAGGCTCGCCGAATTCGCGCTCCGTCGGCGCGGGGCCCAGATTCGCGGCATCGATAACCAGCGGTTCGTCCGTGCGGCCCGCCGCCTCCGCCGCTTTGCGCACCAACTGCTCGAACTCCGTCGAGGTCACCACCAATCGCGGCCTTGCCTGCTCCAGAATGGCCGCGATATGGGCGATGATCTGGTCGAGGTCGCCGAACATCGGCGGCGCGACCGGGGTGAAGACCCCACCGCAGGCCCACACCGCGTAAAATGCGGCGGCACAGGGGAATCCGGTCGGCATGATCACGCATGCGCCATCGCCGCTGCCCATACCGTGTTCGCGCATGCGCACCACGATCGACCAGCTCAACTCCGCGAGATCGTGATAGCTGCGGTACTCCCAGCCGTCGGCCTCGTCGGCCAGGTGGATCCCGGCGTCACGCGCCGGATCGGCCAGCCAATTGCGAACTGCGGCAACGTCTTTATCCGGCTTCATCCCGCAGCTCTCCTCCCGACAGCACGGTAACGGTACCGTTCGTGCCGTCGACCCGTATTCCCATACCAGAACGAATCTTCTTGGTCAGGTCCTTGACCTGGACCACCGTCGGAACTCCCAACTCCCGTGCCACGATCGCGACGTGGGTGAGGGGACTGCCGCGCTCGATCACCAGCGCCGACGCCGAGGGCAGCGCGGCCACCCAACCCGGATCGGTGCGATATGCCACCAGGATGCCGCCTGCCACGTCGCGTGGCTCGTCGACGACCACCGCAGCGCCCTCGACGATTCCGGATGCTGACGGTGTGCCAGGCAGGACGGTGCCGACGGTCGCGGCCGGGGTGTCGGTAACCGGTACCCAGCCTTGGCGCGCGAGCTCCGCGCGCCCGAAGGCCGGCCCCGAGGTGACGAAGCGGGCCGGGGCGACGAGCTCGGCGTCCCTGGCGCGCTGGGCTTTCCGTGCGGCGACCAGATCACGCAGGCCGCCGCTGGTGGCTGCTTGCGGGTCGCTCGAAACTGCGCCGCTAGCGACTGCTTGCAGGTCGCTCGAAACGGCACTGCTGTCGTAGCAGCCGCGCAACTCCTGGACGGTCAGCGCGAAGACATCGTCGAATTCGTCGATGACGCCGCGCGCGACCAGATCTCGGCCCATTACCCGGATCATCCGCTTGACCATGCCGAAGGCCCTGGTGCGGCAGAACCGCAGCCGCTCCCGATGCGCGGCGCACCGATTCACCTTGCCGCGCAGTCGTTCATAGATCCGCCGCCGAAAGCCGCGCAGATTGGCGTCGAGGTACTCGTCGGCCTCCGCACCGCGGCTGTGCTGCGTCGCCTCCCCGACGCGGCCGATCGCGCTGCGCAGCATGACGAAAAGGCTCGCGGGCTCCTCGCGCAGATCCGGGGTTTCCAGCTTCAGTTCGTCCAGGCTGCGGTAACCGTAGCGATCGATGTAGTCCTCGATCCGGCTGCGGAATTCGGTGCGGTCACGCACGGCGTCGTAAATCTGTTCCGGCGCGGTCGAATTGATCAAAGACACCAGTTCGGGATCCTGGCGAACGAACTGCGCGAGCTCGGTCATGGCGCGAGCCGGTTCGGCGGATTCGACATCCGCGCCGGGGCCGACGACGGCGTACAGGAACCACTCCGGCGCCTTCGGCAGCAGCAGTTTGGTCAGCAGATACATCAGACCGGTGCAGGTCAACAGGATTGCGTCCAGGACCATCAGCGGACCCCAGCGCTCGACCAGGTCCCGGTCGACCTTGCGATAAGCCGCGTAGGCCTGTTCGCCGGTCAGTGTCGAGTAGTCGAGCGCATCGTATTCGTCGTAGACGTGGTAGAAGTCGGTCATGAAGCGCTCGACCATATCGTCGATGCCGAACAGCCGCCGCACATAGGTCACCGTGGTGATCGCCCGCGACCACAGCCGGGCCGGTGGCGTGCGGAAGGTGAACGGGCGCAAGGTCTTCGCGATCTCGTCGGGCAGCGGCTCGTCGACGCCGAGCGCGGCCTCGAGCACCTTCCGGTTCAACGGATACCCGGGTGCGATGCCCACCATCCGGTACCAGTGCAGCAGGTTGTAGTAGACCCGGCCGTGAAAGTAGCCGAGTAGCACCGGAGTCCAGCGATCGGTCTGGCGCAGTTGCGCGTCGGGCACCCGCAGCGATTTCGCGTAACCGTGGTACACGCGGCCGTAGATGTCTGCGGCGGTCGTGTAGGTCAGCGGGGAGGTGATGCCACTGAAACTCTCGATGATGTTGGAGTTGTCCCAGATTCGCTCATCGCCGTCGGCGAGCACCTCACCGGCGCCGCGCAGTACCGCACCGCGCATCGGGCCGTCGGTGATCGCCGTGGTGATCGGCCGCGACTGCAGGAACCAGAGGCCATCAGCATCGATCGCCCACTCGATGTCCTGTGGCGCACCGAAATCGGCCTCCAGCTTGCGTCCCCACTCCACCAATTCGGCCAGTTCAGCATCGGCGAGCACCGTGCTCTCGCGGCGCTGCGGCTCGACCTCGAGCACCGTGCAGCCCTGCTCCCCCGCAGGTGCATAGCTTCGATCCTTGTCCCCCACAGTCGTTTCCAGCACTGTGCCGGAGGATTTGTCGACCACGACCGAATCGGCGTCCACCGCACCCGACACCAACCCCTCGCCGAGCCCGTACACCGCACTGACAACCAATTCGTCTGCGGCGCCGCTGATCGGGTTCGCGGTAAACATCACTCCGCTGAACCGCGCATCGATAAGACGTTGCAGCACAACGGCTATGGCGTCGGCGCGCGGCTGTCCGTGCGCGAAGGCATAGCGGATGGACCGTTCCGAGAATGCCGAGGCCCAGCAGTCCCGCACGCGCGCCGCGACCGCGTCGACACCGTTGACGTTGAGGAACGAATCGAACTGGCCCGCATAGGACTGGCCGGGACCATCCTCGACGACCGCCGACGATCGAACCGCGATCGCGGCCGCTCCCAGACGGCCGTAGGCATCGGCGATCAGTTCGCGGACCGGCTGCGGCAGTGGCGCATCGACGATCGCGGCGCGTAGTTCCGCACCGGCGGCCAGCGCCGAATCCAGATCGTCCGATGATGTGACATTCAACACAATAGTCGCCAAATCGGCGTCTGTATCGGTCTCGATAAGGAACCGGTTGAAGACATCGGTGCCGAGGACCGCCCAGTCGGGAACCCGGAAGCCACCATTGTGCAAGGTGTACAACCCACGCGCTTTACCCCCGCCTAGCGCGGCAAATGTCGCCGAGTCGGTCCACGGTCCGAGTACCTGCAAGACTTTTCTCCCATCACCCCCGTTCACCGCACCGGAGCAGGCGCTCCGGCACAACAAGGGCAGCGCAAACCGAAGGGGCTGTCTGGATATATCCGAGATTTGCTTTCGACGTTAGCCCGCAAACCTTGGGTACTGCTTGGTAAAGACTTGGTTCGAACGCCCAGAGGCACCAGTAAGCTGACCGTTTCGAGCGACCTGCAAGCAGTCGCTAGCGGTGCGATGACGTTCTGGGCTGTAAGGAGTGATTCGGCGTGGGTTGGACCTTCACCCCGGACGAGTTCGCCCATGTCTGGCGCGAGACCGAAGTGGACCGTCACCCGTATCCGCTGCGCATTCTGGAAACGCCGCGAACCGAGGCCGAGGCCGACAAATTGCGCGCACAGTTGGAGGAGCGACTACCGCCGCGCAGCGATCCGGACCTATCGGCGTGCCTGCGGATCATGGCCGCACCGCAGACCAGGATCGTGGCAATCGGCGGCGGACATGGTCCCGGCACCGAGATCCGGCTGCTGGCCTGTGCGATTTACGACCGCGCTGTCCTCGCCATCCAAGAACCCGGTACCGGACCGGATTTCGGTGAGCGCGTACGACTTTCGATCGGACTCAGCGCCAAACTCGGCGCGCGGATCGCCGCATTGCTGCCCGCGGTCCCGGCCGGACACGAACCGGCGCGGGCGGCATCCGCCGATGCGATCCGCGACGACGAGACAGTGGTCGTAGCACAGCGGGCGGTGCCTTCGATCCGGCGGCTGCTGCTCAAGCCGCATACTGCCGAGGGACATATCCGGATCGAGGGGCGGCTGGACCACCCGTCGCCACAGCCGCCGATCCACTACACCTGGATCGATGTCAAAGGCGACGGGCGCTATCTGATCAAGGCGGGCGATACCGTGCACATCGTGCCCGCTTCGGCCGAACAACTCGCTATGCAGCTGCAGAAACGAATTCCCGCGCAGGCCCGATAAGTCGCCACCGGCCCGAACTATTTCATCCGGAGGCATGGCCAACGGCTAGTCTGAGGCGGACCGACCGATCCCCGGGGGTGTGGTTCATGACGATCGAGAGCAGCCGAGCCGATATTGCCCGCTTCAAACAGGAGGCACAGGCGGGCACCGTCAAGTTCGATCCGGAAGCGGCGCGACGTTGCGCCGAAATGTACGACAACCAAGCCGACCGACTCATTTATCTACGCCAACGCCTCGAATCAGCGGGCGAGCTGGACGGCTTCGGCGGATTCATCTCCGCACAGCAATTAGAGGCCGGATTCGCGCACAAGGCCCGCGACGCCGCCACCCTGCTAGATCACTACATAGAAGCCGCCTACCGCATGAAAGAGGCGTTCCTCATCAGCGGCGGGCTGTTCGAGGAGGCCGATGCCGCGAACGCCGCAGCGCTGCGTGCGATCGAAACGCGGGTGCCGCGGTGAGTGGTGACGCCGCGCAAGGCGGCTGTCGCGTGTCCGGTGGGCGAATCAGTATGCCCGGTGGGCGAATCCGGACACAGCGCGTGACTCGGAAGGCGTGGTCGAGCCGCAGCGAGGCGAACGCGCAGGGTCGCTGCCGGGCGCTCGGTTGGCAAGGCAGGACACAGCGCGTTATGCGGAAGGCGGGGCCGAGCATCAGCGAGGCATCCGTGCAGGGCGGCGGCCGAGTAGGTCAGGACATGGCACGCCACGGGATGGCAGGGGCGAGCGTCAGCGAGGCGCGGCGATGAGTGGTAATGATCCCGATTACATCAGCTCGATGGAGCATTTCGAGTCGATGAAGCATGAGGAGATCTACACCAAGACTCAGCAGATCGATGCCGCGCAGATCCTCAACGCATCGGTCACGTGGCTGGAAGTCGCAGGGACGCTGGCCAGTTCGTTTCCATTGACTCGAGCCGGCTCGGATCGGGTAATGAATTCGATGGCATGGGAGGGCGCCGCCGCCGAAGCCGCCTATGCGAGTGCCCGCAGCTACGCCGACTCCGTCGACGAACTCGCTGCGATCATGGGACAGGTCGGCACCCGCCTCGGTGCGGTGGCCGCGGCCGCCGAAGCCGTGAAGATCGCCGTTGTGCCACCGGGCAATTCGGGCCCGATCGGCACCATAGCCCGACTGCTCGAAGCCGCCCATGTGATCAACGCGCAGATGGCGGAAGAGGCGCTGCGCCAAGAAGCCGTCCTCGCCATGAACATGATCTACCAACCCGCCTACCAAATGGCAGGCACCGCCGTCCCCGCCCTCCCGGCACCCCCCGCCTTACCAGGCGCGACACCGTCGGCATCCACCAAGCCTGGCGCACAGGCCCCGCAAACCTCACACTCCGCACCGGGATCCCAAGCGCCACAACCGAAGCCCACACCGTCTCCCCCGGAGTCCGAAGCACCGCAACCAACTCCGAACTCGACAACACCGACACCCGGCACCCCGGATTCCCGGCCACCACAACCCACCCCGGCACCCAGCACACCGGAACCGGCGCCAGCTCCCTCCACACCGGAATCCCAAGCACCACAACCAACTCCGGACCCGACCACACCAGCACCCACAACTCCGGCCCCCGGAACCCCGGAATCCCAGGCACCGCAACCCACCCCGGCACCGCCCAGCACCCCGGATTCCCAGGCGCCACAGCCCACCCCGGCTCCGCCCAGCACACCAGAACCGGCACCAACCCCCTCCACACCGGAATCCCAAGCACCACAACCAACTCCGGACCCGACCACACCCGCGCCCACAACTCCGGACCCCGGAATCCCGGAGACCCAGGCACCGCAACCCACGCCGGAGTCCCAGGCACCCCAGCCGATCCCGGCTCCGCCCCCTCAGCCTGCTCCAGATCCACAGCCGTCCCCTGCACCTGCCACACCGGATTCTCCAGCGCCGCAACCAACAGCGCCCCCGACACCGGAATCCCAGGCGCCACAGCCCACTCCGGCCCCGCAGCCGGCGCCCGCCCCAACGCCGGAACCTTCAACCCAGCAAGCACCTCCTCCAGCCCCATCCCAACAGGCCCCGCCCCCAACGCAGGAGACCCAACCTCCCGCACCCGCGCCAGCACCCCCTACCCAACAGGCACCCCCACCCCCGTCCCCCGTCCCGTCGCAACCAACCCCTGCCCTGCCCGACCCCGGCGGCCAGCCCGGCATCACCGGCCCCATCCCCGACCAAACCGGCCCATCCCAACCCCCACCGACGTCCAACCAACCCGGCGTAATCCCCACCCCAGAAGGAACCCGCTGACCCACCCGCACTCCTTACCGAAATCCGTACCCCTCGCCTGCCGCTACAGGTAAACGAGTGCGAATCCAGCCAGAGTCAGCGCCTCGCCCGACCCCGCAGCGACTCACCCGGCCGGAAGGCCTCACAATAGCGGCGAATCCAGCGAGACCTGGCGCATCGCCGAACCCGAAAGCACTCAGCCTGGCCTGCAATGTCCGGCAAATGCCGCACCCGACCAGAGCTCACCCCTGCCGGGATCCACGCTCCTGGTGGGCCGCAACGTCGGGCGCGCATGCCAGCGAGGGCCGAACTGTCGGCTAGCGGGGACGAGAAGAGAATCCGGGGACGGCATGACCATCCCAGTGCCTGGACCAAACCATGAATCAACCCAGCCCTAGCTGGGATCCGCACCCCGATACAGAGGCCGAGCGTCACGGTGTCACAAGCTGTGGTTGGCCTGTGGTCGGACGCAAGGTCCATCGGCTCGGGCTCCGAGATTCATTGCCGCGCAGCGCTTTAGCTGGCACCACGATGCGCATCGCTGCCGACCCAGGCCTTTCTTCCACAGCCTGGGCAGGCGCACAACCCGGACCGCGTCAGACTTTGACCAGGTCGTCGGCGTGGATTACCGGGCGTTGCATGGTGTCCGGGAGTTCGGTGGTGGAGCGGCCGAGCATGCCGGACAGTTCGGTGCTGTCGTATTCGACGACGCCGCGGGCGACTATGCGGTTGTCGGGGGCGATGAGGTCGACGACGTCGCCGCCGTGGAAGCGGCCGCGGACGCCGGTGATGCCTGCGGCGAGCAGGGAGCGACGGCGGTGGGCGACGGCTTGGACGGCGCCCTCATCGATGAGGATGGCGCCGCGGCTGTCGGCGGCGTGGCGGACCCAGAATTTGCGGGCGGAGAGGCGGACCGCGCGGGCGGCGAAGGCGGTGCCGACGGTGCCCGCGCTGAGCGCGATATCGGCCTCGGTGGCGGCGGCCAGCAAGACGGGGACGCCCGCGTCGGCGGCCAGCCGGGCCGCGGAGAGTTTGGAGGCCATGCCACCGGTGCCGAGTGCGCCGCCGCTGCCCGCGATGACGCCGTCGAGGTCGGCGCTGCTGCGGACCTCGGGGATGAAGTTGGCGGCGCCCTTGCGCGGGTCGCCGTCGTATAGACCCTCGACATCGGAGAGCAGCACCAGCGCGTCCGCGCCGACCAGGTGGGCGACCAGTGCGGCGAGCCGGTCGTTGTCGCCGAATCGGATCTCTTCCGTTGCGACAGTATCGTTTTCGTTCACCACAGCGATCGCGCCGAGCGAGCGCAACCGATCCAGGGTGCGTTGCGCGTTGCGGTGATGCTCGCGCCGGGAGAAGTCATCGGCGCTCAACAGCACCTGCCCGACCGTCCGCCCGAATCGCGCGAACGAGGTCCCCCACGCATGCGCCAATGCCAACTGACCGACGCTGGCGGCGGCCTGCTTGGTGGCCAGATCCCTTGGGCGACTTGTCAATCCGAGCGGCGCGATGCCCGCACCGATGGCACCGGAGGACACCACGACCACATCGGATCCGGCCCGCATCCGCGCCTCCACCGCATCGGCAAGCCGATCCAGTCGCGCCGTATCGAGACCGCCCTCGAGGCTGGTCAGCGCCGAAGACCCGATCTTCACCACCACGCTGCGCGCCGAAGCAATCGCCGTCCTGGCTTCACTCAGCCCGGACTGCGACATCACCTCGGCCATCCCCGAACTCACCTGCATCGCAACAGAACTCCCTGTACCGCAACAGAACTCGTCGTACCCGCGGGCCGCAACATTGCACTCCGAAAGCGCCGGCCGCCACCGAATTTTGATACACGCCGGACGGGCGAACCGAACCGCGGCGCTCGCCGTAACGCCGTGCCAGACCCCGGCGCACACCACCAGCCCACGGCGTTCACGTTATTCCTCGTCGTCCTTGACCAGACCACGGCGTACTCGGGACGCGTGTTTGCGTTCGGCGGCACTGATCCGGTCGTTCTGCTCCAGGCGGATGTCGGTGCCGCGGCCGGTGGGCACCATATCCACACCTGCGGAGATCTGCGGCTCCCATTCGAATGTGACATCGCCGATGGTGACCGGCGCACCGGGCTCGGCGCCCTGCTTCACCAATTCGTCTTCGACGCCGAGGCGGGCCAGGCGGTCGGCGAGGTAGCCGACGGCTTCGTCGTTGTCGAACTGGGTCTGGCGCACCCAGCGCTCCGGCTGCGGCCCGCGCACGATGAAGCCACCCGGCTCCTCGGGATCGGCGATCACGCTGAAGCCGGACTCGTTCACCGCGATCGGGCGGATCACCGGACGCTTCGGCGCGGCCTTCGGATGCGCGGTCCGATACTGCTCGACCATCTCGGCGAGCGCAAAGGTCAAGGGACGCAGGCCCGCCCGGCTCACCGCCGAGATCTCGAAGACCGGCCAGCCACGTGCGGCGAATTCGGGCGTGACCATCTCCGCCAACTCGGCGGCATCGGGCACATCGACCTTGTTCAGGATCACCACACGCGGCCGATCGGCCAGATCACCGAGTCCGGTATCGGCATCCAGAGCCGGTTGGTAGGCCGCGAGTTCGTCCTCGAGCGCATCGACATCGGAGACCGGATCCCGGCCCGGCTCGAGGGTCGCACAGTCGACGACGTGCGCGAGCACCGCGCAGCGCTCCAGATGCCGCAGGAAATCCAGCCCGAGCCCACGCCCCTCGCTCGCACCCGGGATCAGACCGGGCACATCGGCGATGGTGAAGGTGGTGTCACCGCTGGAGACCACACCGAGATTGGGCACCAGCGTGGTGAACGGATAGTCCGCGATTTTCGGCTTGGCGGCCGAGAGCACCGACACCAGCGATGACTTCCCCGCCGACGGGAACCCGACAAGCCCCACATCGGCGACGGACTTCAGCTCTAGGACGAGATCGCCTTCATCGCCGTCCTCGCCGAGCAGCGCGAACCCGGGCGCCTTGCGCGCCTTGGAGGCCAGCGCGGCATTGCCGAGTCCGCCGCGTCCGCCACGGGCCACGATGAACTTATTGCCCGAACCGACCAGATCGACGAGCACCTTGCCGTCGTCGTCGAGCACCACGGTGCCGTCGGGCACCTTGAGCACCAGATCGGTGCCCTGCTTACCGTCGCGATTGCTGCCCTCGCCCGGCTTGCCGTTGCTCGCCTTGGCGTGCGGATGGAAGTGGAAGTCCAGCAGAGTGTGCACATTCGGGTCGACCTCGAGGATCACATCCCCACCGCGTCCGCCATTGCCGCCGTCCGGACCGCCGAGCGGCATGAACTTCTCGCGGCGCACGGAGGCGCAGCCGTGACCACCCTTGCCCGCACGCACGTGCAATACGACACGGTCGATGAATTTGGACATGTCCGAATCATCCTCCTCGGTGGTAGCCGTAGCGACTGCTTGCCAGGTCGCTCGAAAGAACCTGCATTATGGGAACGCGATCTTTCGAGAACGCGAAAAGCGGGCCAGGGAATGCACCCTGACCCGCTCAGCTTTTCCGGAATGCCAGAGGCGGTCAGGCCTCGGCCGGCTCCGGAACCACGATGTTGACGGTCTTGCGGCCACGCTTGGTGCCGAACTCGACCTTGCCCGCCGCCAGGGCGAACAGGGTGTCGTCGCCGCCACGGCCGACGAGCACACCGGGGTGGAAGTGCGTGCCACGCTGGCGAACCAGGATCTCGCCCGCCGAAACGGTCTGGCCGCCGAAACGCTTGACGCCGAGTCGCTGAGCATTCGAGTCGCGACCGTTGCGCGAGCTGGATGCACCCTTCTTATGTGCCATTTCTGAACTCCTGTGAAGTAATTCGAGAAAGCGCGGAGGCTTACTTGATGCCGGTGACCTTGAGGACCGTCAGCGGCTGACGGTGACCCTGACGCTTGTGGTAGCCGGTCTTGTTCTTGAACTTGTGGATGCGGATCTTCGGGCCCTTGGTGTGCTCGACGACCTCCGCGGCCACGGAAACCTTGGCCAGCTTGTCCGCATCGGTGGTCAGCTCGGCGCCGTTCACCACGAGAACCGGGGCCAGCGCCACGGACGAACCCGGCGCACCCTCGATCTTCTCGACCTTCACCAGGTCACCGACCGCGACCTTGTACTGCTTTCCGCCGGTCTTGACGATCGCGTACGTTGCCATCGGTCGGCTGCCCTTCTTCCTGTAATGCGCGCGGCTCGTGCTCGCGCGGCTGCGTGCTCCCGCTCGGATGACTCCGGCTGGAAACCACAGCACTCTGGTCTGGTAGTCACCGCCGCCTCAGCAACCTGATGGCTCTCGGCTTCGAGCCGAGTCACAAACACAGCGCAGATAAGCGCTGTCGCCGGGCAGCGACTGTCCAAGATTACAGGACGGGTACCACCCCGACCAAACCGGTGCCCGTGAAAGGCAGGACCCCCGTCGCGGAATGCGGCGGGGGTCCCAGGTTTTCGATCCGATCGTGGCAATCAGTTCGCGTCGTCCACCGGCGGTCCGGCGGGACGACCGACGGCCCGGCGGCGCGGCTTACGGGTCGGCACCACGACCGGCACATCCGCCGTGTAGTCCACGACGGGTCCTGCCGCGCCCTGATCCGCCGTCGGCAGCACGAAGACGGCCCCGGCGCTGTCGGCGGCCGGTGCGGCGGCCGAACGCGCGACGCGACGTCTGCGGCCGGTCGAACGGGGTGCCGCGGATTCCGGCACACCGTTGGACGATGCCGCAACCGGCTCCACCGCGGGCTCAGCGGGTTCATCCGCCACCGACGTCGAAGCCGCGGCAGCGACCGGCGCGACCTCCTCGGATGCGGACGCGACGGCCTCCTCGGCCACCACTTCCGCCTCCGCAGCTTCCTCGGTTACGGCTTCCGCGACTTCCTCGGCTACCGCCTCCGCGACTTCCTCGGCGACCGCCGCAACCGACTCGGAGACGACGACCTCCTCGACCGGAGCCTCATCGCTTGCGGCGACGACATCCGCAACGGCTTCGGCCACCGCGACGTCCTCGAGGTCCGCCACATCCTCCGCGGGCACTTCCTCCGAATGATGCGCCGCCATCGCCAACGCCACCGGATGCGCCCGCTTGACCGCGATCTCCGCCTCGTCTTCGGCAGGATGCGCGGTGCCATTCGCGGCCGCGGCGGGCGCACTCGCCGCCGCACCCTTGTCCCGGCCACGCCGCCGCCGCGATCCGGTCTCCCGGCCACCGCGCGTGCTGTCCTCGGCACCGGTGAGCTCCACCGGGTAGGTGTGCACGACGATGCCCCGACCATGGCAGTGCTCACAGGTCGTCGAGAACGCCTCGACCAGACCGGTGCCGAGCTTCTTGCGGGTCATCTGCACCAGGCCGAGCGAGGTCACCTCGGAGACCTGGTGGCGGGTGCGGTCGCGGCCCAATGCCTCGGTCAGCCTGCGCAGCACCAGATCCCGGTTCGACTCCAGCACCATATCGATGAAGTCGACGACGATCATGCCGCCGATATCGCGCAGCCGCATCTGGCGCACGATCTCCTCGGCCGCCTCCAGGTTGTTCCTGGTGACCGTCTCTTCCAGATTGCTGCCGCCCGCACCGGTGAACTTGCCGGTATTGACGTCGATGACGGTCATCGCCTCGGTCCGGTCGATCACCAGGGTGCCGCCCGAGGGCAGCCACACCTTGCGATCGAGCGCCTTGGCGAGCTGTTCATCGATCCGATAGGTCTCGAAGACGTCGACACCGTTGTTCTCGTGCCGGGAGACCCGGGCGAGCATGTCCGGCGCGACCGTGCGGATGTAGTTCTCGACCGTGCTCCAAGACCGCTCACCCTCGATGACCAGCTTGGAGAAATCCTCGTTGAACAGGTCTCGGATGACCTTGACCAACAGGTCCGGCTCTTCGTACAGCGTCTTGGGCGCGCCGTTGTCCTTGGCCTCGGCGGCCTTCTCGATGATGCGCCAGGTCGCCTGCAGCCGCTCGACGTCGCGGGCCAGTTCGGCCTCGCTGACACCTTCCGATGCGGTGCGGATGATCACTCCGGCGTCGGCGGGCACGATATCGCGCAGGATCTCCTTGAGCCGCTTGCGCTCGGTATCGGGCAGCTTGCGGCTGATACCGGTGGACGAACCGCCGGGCACGTACACCAGGAAGCGTCCGGCCAGGCTGATCTGGGTGGTCAGCCGGGCGCCCTTGTGCCCGACCGGATCCTTGGAGACCTGGACCAGCACCTGATCGCCGGGCTTGAGCGCCTGCTCGATCTTGCGCTCCTTACCGCCGAGACCGGCGGCCTCCCAGTTCACCTCACCGGCGTAGAGCACACCGTTTCGGCCGCGGCCGATATCGACGAATGCCGCCTCCATCGAGGGCAGCACATTCTGCACCTTGCCGAGGTAGACATTGCCGACCATCGACGCCGAGCCGGTATTGGTGACGAAGTGCTCGACCAGGATGTTGTCCTCGAGCACCGCGACCTGGGTCGCGGTCGGGTGCTCCGAGAAGGTCTTCTCGCGCACCACCATGACCCGGTCCACCGCCTCGCGGCGGGCCAGGAACTCCGACTCGGTCAGGATCGGCGGGCGACGGCGACCGGCCTCGCGACCGTCACGCCGACGCTGCCGCTTGGCTTCGAGCCGGGTGGAACCGGTGATGCCCTGCACCTCGTCGACCGTGGCGCGGCTGCGGCTCTTATTGCGCGGCTCACGCTCGTGCACGACGGTGTTCGGCGGATCGTCATCGGAGACGCCCTCGCTATCGGCGCCCTCCCCCGCCACCTTGCGGCGACGACGGCGACGGCGACGACGGCTCGAACCCTCCGGCACACCGGATTCGTCGTCCTCGGTCTCGGTGTCTTCGCCGGGCTCGGCTTCGGCCTCGCTCTTGACCGCGGCCTGCTCGTCTTCGGCGCCCTCGTCCGTGGCTTCGGTGTCGTCGCCCTCGGATTCGGCGTCGGCGTGCTGTTCACCCCGGCCACGACCCCGACCGCGACGGCCACGGCGACGACGACGCGGCTGATCCGCCTCGCCCTGCTGTTCGGTCGACTCGTCCTCGGTCGTTTCGGGCTCTTCCTCGACGGTTTCGACCGCGGATTCCTCGGCACGACGGCTGTCGCGCTCGGCCCGACGCTGCCGACGCGCCTCCTCGACGGTTTCGACCGCGGGCTCCTCGGCACGACGGCTGTCGCGCTCGGCCCGACGCCGCCGACGCGCCTCCTCGGCAGCCGCGGCGTCCGGCGGTAGGAACAGCGGTGCGGCGACCGAGGCCGCGGCCTCGAAGACGACCGGCGTCGCTACGTGCGGCTCTTGCGGAACCGAATGGGTGAACAACTGCACCGACGGCTGATGCGCCGCAGGCTGCTCCCCCGATGGCAGCGATTCGGACTGGTCGATCGCCTGGTCCGGTGCGGAAAAAATGGGCCCCGGCTCGCGCTTGGCCGCAACCGGCTCCGGCGCAACCGGCTCGGGCTCGGCCGCAACCGGCTCTTGCGCGGCGGTCTCGGGCGCCTCGGGTTCGACGACCTCCGATTCCACCGTGCCGAGCGCATCGCGGACAGATTCCGCAACCGCTCGATCGACATTCGATTGCGCACTACGTGCGTCGGCACCCAACTCGGCGAGCTTGGCCAGGATGCGTTTGCTGGTTACCCCCAGCCGCTTGGCAAGCGCGTGAACTCGGATTCGCTCCGGCAATTGTTCGGCATCCTGTGATGTTGTTGTCAGCGGCTCTTGATCGGCCACGAAGTCTCCTCGGGTCCCCGGGCGCGTCCCTCCTGGCAGGAGTGACGCGGCCGACGCGGGGGCACTGTCCGTTCACCTCACGCGGTTGGCGCAAGGTCAAGTGGTCTCGCCCCGCATGTCCGGTTAACACCCATGGTTTTCGTCGGTCGGGCTAACTGGTCACGCGGCGCCTGGCTGTTGGCTGAACTCCACGGCGCGAGCGCTCATCCAGCGTGCCGACGCGAACCTCCGGCCCCAGCAACGGGCCAGTTGTTCGTAGCAGCGATGATCGGCATCGAACCGCAGTGTCATCCGGTTACCGTCCGGCACCGATCGTCCGCGTACCTGCGCGAACAGTCGGTATCGTCAGCAACCACTGCCAGTATCCCACACAGTGCGGCGACGTCTCTCCATCGCCGCACGACTTCGCCTCGCTGGCGCTCGGCTACGTCCTGCGACGACGCCGGCTGTGCTGTCTGTTCGCGCAGCTCACGCCCTTCGCCTCGCTGGCGCTCGGCTACGTCCTGCGACGACGCCGGCTGTGCTGTCTGTTCGCGCAGCTCACGCCTCGAGGCCCTATATCAGGCCGGAAACTCGGGAAACCAGAGCGCGATTTCCCGCTTGGCCGATTCCGGCGAATCGGAGCCGTGCACCAGGTTCTCCTGGGTCTCCAGCGCGAGGTCGCCGCGAATGCTGCCGGGGACGGCCTTCTCTACCGGATCGGTGCCGCCGGCGATCTGACGGAACGCCGCAATGGCGCGCGGACCCTCCAGGATGGCCGCGACGACCGGGCCGGAGGTGATGAACTCGATCAAGGAACCGAAGAACGGCTTCTCGGCATGTTCGGCGTAGTGGCCGCGCGCCAACTCGTCGGATACCTGCTTCAGCTCCAGGGCGGCGATCTTCAGCCCTTTGCGCTCGATCCGGGCCAGCACCTCACCGACGAGGCCACGGGCCACACCGTCCGGCTTGATGAGTACCAACGTCTGCTCAGTCACGGCGCACAGCCTAATAGGCGATACCCCCGGTTACCGAACCGGCGGCTAGGAAGAGCCCTGGATGCGCTGACTGGGCAGCAGGCCGAGTTCCATCCGGCGCTTGACGTCGGCGCGCAGCACCAGGATGAAACCCCAGACGACGGCGAAGAAGACACCCATGACACCGATGGAGATATGCACGAAGACGCCGAGGATCAGCAGGACCTGCAGGCCCAGATTGAACGGGATGGCCCATGGGCGGCGTTGCAGTCCGGCGCCGAGAATCATCACCAACGCGAGGACGACGAGGTAGCTGCCGGAGAACCAGCCGATACCGCCGCCGACGGACCCGACCACGGGCAATGCGAGCAGCACCGTGATCGCTTCGAGGATCAGTGTGCCCGCCATGACGCCGCGCAGCCCCTTCCACGGGTCTGCGGCGGGCGGGGGGACCTGCGGCTCGCCGTCGGCCCGCTCGGGCTCGGCGGCGTCGCCGGTCGACTCGGTCACGCTGTCTCCTTCTCGGCATTCGCGGGCCCCACGTGTTCACCCATGTGCCGCATCCGAACCACGCAGCTCATGCTGTGTTCATTGCGGCATTCGCGGGGCCCTCCGTGGTTACGCACGCTGCCTCCTCCGGGCCTGACGCTCATGCCGGGTCCTTCCCGAACAGGGCGCGCGCCGCACCGGCAGTGACCACGGATCCGGTTACCACGACCCCCGCACCGGAAACCATCTCGCCCGCATCGCCGACCTCCTCGGCAATGGCAATGGCCGTTTCCAGCGCATCGGGCAGGGTCTCGGCGGTGACCACTCGTTCGTCACCGAAGCGCTGCACCGCGAGGTCGGCGAGGCGTTCGATATCCATGGCGCGCGGCGAACCGTTATTGGTGACGACGATCTCGTCGAATACCGGTTCCAGAGCGTCCAGGATGCCCGCCACGTCCTTGTCGCCGAGCACCGCGACTACGCCGACCAGCTTGCGAAAGTCGAATTCCGCGGTCAGCGTCGCGGCCAGGGCCTGCGCGCCCGCCGGATTGTGCGCGGCGTCGATGAAGATGGTCGGGGCATTGCGCATGCGCTCCATCCGGCCGGGGCTGGTGACACTCGCGAAACCCGCACGCACGGCCTCGATATCGAGCTGCCGATCCGCACCGGCACCGAAGAACGCCTCGACCGCGGCCAGCGCGAGTACCGCATTGTGGGCCTGGTGCTCACCGTGCAGCGGCAGGAAGATCTCGTCGTAAATCCCACCGAGGCCCTGTAATTCGAGCTGCTGGCCGCCGACCGCGATCTGGCGGGCCAGCACCCGGAACTCCGAACCCTCGCGCGCCACCGCGGCATCGACCTCGACGGCCCGGCGCAGCAGCACGTCCATGGCCTCGGGTTCCTGTTCGGCGATGACGGCGACGGTATCGCGCGGCACCAGGCTCTCCGGGGCACGTTTGATGATCCCGGCCTTCTCCCCCGCGATGGAAGCGAGATCGTCGCCGAGGAAATCGGTGTGGTCCAGCCCGATCGGGGTGATCACCGCGACCTGTCCGTCGATGACATTGGTCGCGTCCCAACGGCCGCCCATGCCGGTCTCGACGACGGCGACATCCACCGGTGCCTCCGCGAAGGTGGCATAGGCCATGCCGGTGAGCACCTCGAACTTGCTCATGGCCGGACCGTCCGCGGCGGCGGACTGCTTATCGATCATTTCGATATAGGGCAGCAGTTCGCGGTAGGTCTCTACGTACTTGGCCGGGGTGATCGGCGCGTTGTCGATGCTGATCCGCTCGGTGGCCAGCTGCAGATGCGGGCTGGTGATCCGGCCGGTGCGCCGGTGCAGCGCGGTCAGCAGCGCATCGATCATCCTGCTCACCGAGGTCTTGCCGTTGGTGCCCGCGATGTGGATGGCCGGGTAGTTCTGCTGGGGCGAGCCGAGCAGATCCATCAGCGTCGCGATGCGGGTGAGCGAGGGCTCGATCTTGGTCTCCGGCCAGCGCCGATCCAATTCCGCCTCGACCAACGCCATTTCGGCCAGGTCCACCGGGGACGGCCCCGAGCCGAGCCGCGGCTTCGGGTGCTCGTCGTCGGCGTACTGGGGTTCCGGTTCGGCATTCATTTGCCACTCAATTCCGCGAGCCGGGCGCCGATCCGCGTGACCTCGCCCTCGGCGACATCGCGACGTCCCTTGATCTTGTCGACCACCTGATCCGGCGCCTTGGCCAGGAACGCCTCGTTACCGAGTTTGGCTGTGGTGGTAGCCAATTCCTTCTCGGCCGCGGCGAGGTCCTTCTCCAGGCGCCGGCGTTCGGCATCGAGGTCGACCGCGCCGGAGGTGTCGAGTTCGACGGTCACGGTGGACCCGCTCAGGCGCACCTCGACCGAGGCGGTCGCGGCGAATTCGGCACCGGGCTCGGTGAGCCTGGCCAGGTTGGTCACCGAATCGTGCAGTTCGGTGAGGCCCGCGTTGTCCAGGCCGATCAGCTTGGCCGCCACCTTCTGTTTATCGGCCAGCCCCTGATCGCTGCGGAAGCGACGGATCTCGGTGATCAGGCGCTGTGCATCCGAAATCCGTTGTGCGGCAATCACATCCGTGGCCACACCGGTGGCCTTCGGCCAGGTGGCGACGACGACGGATTCGCCGCCGGTCAGCGCCAGCCACAGCGATTCGGTGACGAACGGGATGACCGGATGCAGCAGCCGCAGCACCGCGTCGAGCACATTGCCGAGCACGATGCTGGTCGACTCGGCGCGCGAACCACCGGCGGCGAACTGCACCTTGGACAGTTCCAGATACCAGTCGCACAGCTCGTCCCAGGCGAAGTGGTACAGCGCCTCGCAGGCCTTGCCGAATTCGTAGGCGTCGAAGGCCGAATCCACCTCGGCGCGAACCTGTTCGAGCCGATCGATGATCCAGCGGTCGGCGTCGGTGAGTTCGGAACGATCGGGCATCGCGCCAGGCTGTACGCCGTTCATGAGCGCGAACTTGGTGGCGTTGAACAGCTTCGTCACGAAGCTGCGCGAGGCGAGGGCATGCGATTCGCCGACCGAGAGGTCGCCGCCGGGCTGTGCACCGCGCGCCAGCGTGAAGCGCAGCGCGTCCGCGCCGTAGGAGTTGATCCAGTCCAGCGGGTCGATGCCGTTGCCGCGCGATTTGGACATCTTCTTGCCGTACTGATCGCGAATCAGGCCGTGCAGGAACACATCCTTGAACGGCACCTGCTTCGCGCCGCCCTTGCCCGCGGTGAGCACGTGGTCGTCGGAGACAAAGGTGCCGAACATCATCATCCGGGCCACCCAGAAGAACAGGATGTCGTAGCCGGTGACGAGAACGCTTGTCGGATAGAACTTCTGGAGCTCCTCGGTGGAATCGGGCCAGCCCATGGTGGAGAAGGGCCACAGGCCGGAGGAGAACCAGGTGTCGAGCACATCCGGGTCCTGCACCCAGCCCTCGGGGGCGGTCTCGTCCGGACCGACGCAGACCACCTCGCCGTCGGGGCCGTACCAGATCGGGATGCGGTGGCCCCACCACAGCTGCCGCGAGATGCACCAGTCGTGCATGTTGTCGACCCATTCGAACCAGCGCGGTTCCTGGCTGGTCGGGTGGATCACGGTGTCGCCGTTGCGAACCGCGTCACCGGCGGCCTTGGCCAGCGACTCCACCTTGACCCACCACTGCATGGAAAGGCGCGGTTCGATCGCTTCGCCGCTGCGCTCGGAATGTCCGACGCTGTGCAGGTACGGCCGCTTCTCGGCGGCGATCCGGCCCTCGGCCGCGAGCCGCTCGCGCACCTTGGCCCGCGCTTCGAACCTGTCCATTCCGTCGAATTCGGTTCCGGTGCCGGTAATCCGGGCGCGCTCGTCCATGATGTTCGGCATGGGCAGGTTGTGCCGCAGACCCATCTCGAAGTCGTTGGGGTCGTGCGCGGGCGTGATCTTCACTGCACCGGTACCGAATTCGGGATCGACGTAGTCGTCGGCGATGATCGGGATCTGGCGTCCGGTGATCGGATGCTCGAGGGTGCTGCCGATCAGATCCTTGTAGCGCGGATCCTCCGGATGCACCGCCACCGCGGTATCGCCGAGCATGGTCTCCACCCGGGTGGTGGCCACGATCACATGCGGCTCATCGTCTTTCAGCGACCCGTAGCGCAGCGAAACCAGCTCGCCCTCGACATCCTCGAATTTGACCTCGATATCGGAGATGGCGGTGCGCAGTTCCGGCGACCAGTTGACCAGACGCTCGGCCCGGTAGATCAGGCCCGCGTCGTACAGGCGCTTGAAGATGGTCTGCACGGCCCGCGAGAGCCCGTCGTCCATGGTGAAGCGGTCGCGGCTCCAGTCGACGCCGTCGCCGAGGGCACGCATCTGCCACTGGATCTGTCCGCCGGATTCGCGCTTCCAGTCCCAGACCTTGTCGATGAACAGTTCGCGGCCGAAGTCTTCCTTGGTCTTGCCGTCGACCGCGAGCTGCTTCTCCACGATGGTCTGGGTGGCGATGCCCGCATGGTCCATGCCCGGCAGCCACAGCACCTCGTAACCCTGCATGCGCTTGCGGCGCGAGAGGGTGTCCATCAGGGTGTGGTCGAGCGCGTGGCCCATGTGCAGGCTGCCGGTGACGTTCGGCGGGGGCAGCACGATCGAGTAACCGGGCTTGTCACTGGCGGGGTCGGCGGCGAAGTAACCAGCCGCTACCCAGCGCTCGTACATCTCGGCCTCCACCTCGCTGGGAACCCAGCTCTTGGGGAGGGCATCGGCACGATTACGCGGGTTGTCAGGGGCTGCGCTGGTCACCCAGGCATTCTAGTGGGATGCCCGCTGAGCTCATAAAAGGGCCGGGGCATAAAAGCGGCGGAGTCTTCGGTGGATGAGGGACACCGAAGACTCCGCCTACACCCGGAGAGCTTACCGCCGAAACGGGCCCGAGCCCCGAATCCACAACTAATTCTCAGCTTCTTGACGAGTTCATTACGGCGGTCACCGGACCGGCACTTTCTCCCGCCCTGACGGCGCGTCTGATGCCCGGAATGGGCCGACCGGATGGGCGGTGACAACCCGGCAGTGCTTGTGTGCGAGTAGGGATCCGTCATGAAGGATGACCGTGTGCGCGACGGGCGGTACCCCAACTCTTGAAATACCCGGGAAGAATCAGGGTTTTCCCGGTTGCCTGATCGAATCGGGCTGGGGAGCCTGGAAGAGGTGAACCCTCCGCTTGATTCGCCTTATCCCGGTTCGCAACCGCGACTCCCCGATATCCGCGTCGTAACACCGGATTCCGTGCACGATCTGCGCGGCCGCACGATCGAGGAACTGCGGTATCCAGCGCGGTCGGCGCTGCTCGTGGCCGGGATTCCGGGGGCGGGCAAGAGCACGGCGTTGCGATTGTTCTTCGGCGCGCAGGCTGATGCCGAGGAGCCGCCGCGCGGCCCCGGGGGCACGGTGGTGCTGGATTCACACCATTCCCGGAATCGATGGCGGCACAAGCTCGGTCGACTCCCGTATCCGCTGTGGCGGCCGGTGGTGCACGTCGCGCATTACGCCGGAATCCGGGCCGCGCTGCGAGACGGTGCCGGACCGGTGGTGATCCATGATTGCGCCACCTTCGGCTGGGCCCGACGAATGATCGGTCGCTGGGCGACGCGCTACGGCCGGGAGCTACACGTGGTCCTGCTCGATGTGCCCGCCGGTGTCGCGCGCGCCGGTCAGCACGCCCGCGGACGCCGGATCAATCCGGTCGTCTTCACCCTGCACTGCCGACGCTGGGATCGCCTCATCCACGCCGTCGACTCCGGCCGTCCACCTCCGCCCGAGCCGGTGTCGACGGTCGTCCTCGACCGGACCGCCATCGACCACCTGGGCCGGGTCAGTTTCGCGGCTTGACCAGTAGCAATCATGGAACCAGCACGGTAAGCGCGCCGGGGACCGCGCGGAGCGAGACGGGGAGAGTGCCCGCCGGTTCGCCGTCTGCGGTGGCGGGAGCGCCGGGAGCGGTCAACGTCACCTGGGCGACGCGGTACTGCTTGGACTCCGGGTGATCGATTCGCTTACCCGCCGACAGTGCCGGCAGCAGGCGAAGCATATCCAGGCGCGAAACCGCGCCTACGACAGTCAGATCCAGTAGCCCGTCGTCCATGACCGCGTCCGGGCAGACCCGCATGCCGCCGCCGTAGGTGCGGGTATTGCCGATGGCCACCATGACAGCGTCGGTCTCGATGACGGTGTCGGCGTCGGGATTGTCGAGTGCGCCGGGCACGACGCCGGACAGCTCGATTCGATACGGCACGGTGAAGCGGCCGGAGATCTCGGCCAGTGCGGCGAAGGTGTAGCGCAGCGGGCCCTTGGGCCAGCGCATATCGTTGGCGCGCAAGGTGACTCGCGCATCGAAGCCGGTGCCGGTGACGGTGGCGAACCACTTGGGGGTGAATCCGGGCGCGGGCGATTCGATGCGGCCGAGGTCGATGGTGCGGGTGCGACCGCCGAGGATCAGCTCCGCGGCCGCGACGGGATCGTTGGTGGGAACGCCGATTTCGCGCGCGAGGTCGTTACCGGTGCCCGCGGGGATCAAACCGAGCGGCATGCCCGTCTGCGCGATGGCTTCCAGTACGACGTTCATCAACCCGTCGCCGCCGATGCAGACCACCGCGTCCGGCTTGGCGCTTCCGGTGATCGAATCCCGCACCTGACGCACGGATTCGGCGGCCGAGGGTGCGCGTACCTCGGTGACCTCGACCCCCTGTGCCGCGAAGCGCGCCAGCGCGGCCGCGGCCACCTCCTGCCCTCTGCCGACACCGGACTGTGGGTTGGTCACCACGGTGACCGCACGCACCGGGCGCGAATCCTGTGTCACGGGACCAGCTTTCCGGGGTTGAGGATGCCCGCGGGATCCAGTTCCCGCTTCACTGCGCGCAGCACGCGCACGCCCAGATCGCCGATCTCGTCCGGAATCCATGGGCGGTGGTCGGTGCCGACCGCGTGATGGTGGGTAATGGTGCCGCCCGCGGCCACGATCGCGTCACCGACCGCGCGTTTCGCGATGTGCCACTGGGCGATCGGATCGTCCAACTGCTTGGCGATGACGGTGAAATACAGCGAAGCTCCGGTCGGATAGGTGTGCGAGATATGGCACATCACCAGCGGCGGGGTGCCCTGCCCGGTAAGCGAATCCGTCAGTGCCGCGGTCACCTTCGCCTTGAGTTCGGCCAGATTCGACCAGGTGGTCGCGGTTTCCAGGGTTTCGCACAGCACGCCGAGATCTAGCAGCGCATCGCGCATATAGGGCGCGGCGAAACGCCCGCGCTCCCATTCCTCGGCCGGGGTCTGTCCCAGTGCATTCCCGCCGGCCGCCGCGAGCAATGCGCCCGCCTCCGCGCTGCGGGCCGCGACATGCGCCTCGGTGCCTTCGAAGGTGGTGATGGCCAGACAACCGGCCACCGCCTCGCCGCCGATATCGGCGCAGCGCGCCAGGTTGACGCCGGTTTCGACCTCATCGGACAATCGCAGCACCGTGGGCGCGGCACCCGCCTGCACCACCGAACGCAGTGCGGCAGCGCCGGTTTCGAAGTCCGGAAACGACCACGCCTGGTAGCCGATGGTCTCCGGCATCGGATGCACCCGCAGCGTGACCTCAGTGATCACACCGAGCGCACCCTCCGACCCGACGAACAGTTCACGCAGATCCGGGCCCGCGGCTGAGGCGGGTGCGCGGCCGAGTTCGATGGTGCCGCCGGGGGTTGCGATTTTCAGGTGCTGAACCATGTCGTCGAAGCGGCCGTAGCCCGCCGATGCCTGACCGGAGGACCGGGTGGCGGCGAATCCGCCGATGCTGGCGAATTCGAAGCTCTGCGGGAAGTGGCCGAGCGAAAGTCCATGGGCGCCGAGCAGTTCCTCGGCCTTGGGACCGGTGAGTCCCGCGCCGAGGGTGGCGGTGCCGGTGACCGGGTCGATCTCCGAAATACCGTCCAGGCGGCGCAGATCCAGCGCGATAACGGCGTCGAAGCGACCGCGGACCGGATCGACGCCGCCTACCACGCTGGTACCGCCGCCGAAGGGGACGACCGCGATGGCATTGTCGGCGCAGTAACCGAGCACCGCGAGTACCTGCTCGTGATCGGCGGGGAAGACGACGGCATCCGGGGCGTCCTGCGGACCGGCGGCGCGACGACGCAGCAGGTCAGGGGTGCTCTTACCGCCCGCGTGCAGTAGACGATCGTGGTGGTCGACCGAAATGCTGCCCACGCCGACCACCGCGACCAACCCGTCCCGTTGAGCCGATGTCAGTGTCGACTCGCGTAGCGGCACATCGCCCTCATCGCGGCGCGCCACCGGGTCACCGGACACTCCGAATACCCGCGTCAACAGGTTCCGGATCGAAGCCGAAAGCGGCTTGTGTCCGGCGGGAATGCCCCAGGCGTCCCAAACCATACTCGCCGGGTACGTCGGCGCGCCCGGGTTTGCGGCGGGCGCCGTCCCGGACGATCCGATTTCGTCGGTGTGCTGTTGCGTCTCGACCATGCGTTACAGTTTGACATAGACTGTCAAGCAGTAACGATCAGACATGGTGGTGATACTCGATGACCTCCCCAGCGTCCGCCCCCGATGACGCGCTCTCGGCGACCGATCTCGCGATCCTCGACGCGGCCAGGGCCTGCGTGGAGGAGTTCGGGGTGCGCCGAACCACGCTCACCGAGGTGGCCCGCCGCGCCGGCGTCAGCAGGCCGACCGTCTACCGGCGCTGGCCCGATACCGGATCGCTGGTGGCCGAACTGCTGGTGCGCGAACTGCGCGCGATCGTCGCCGACGCCATGCCGACCGCGGGCGATGCGCGCACCAGGCTGGTCGAGGGCGTGGTCGCGGGGGCGGCGAAGATTCGCTCGAATCCGTTGTTCGGCAAGATCTTTCGCACTGATACCGATCTGATGCTGACCTATGTCTTCGGCCGCCTCGGCCGCAACCAGCGCGCGCTGATCGAGCTGTTCAGTGCGGGCATCCGGGAGGGCCAACGGGACGGCACGATTCGCGCCGGTGATCCAGAACAGATGGCGACCATGCTGCTGCTCATCGCGCAGTCGGCGGTGCAATCGGCCGGTACGGTCGCGCCGCTGCTGGCCGGGCCTGCGCTCGATACCGAACTGACCCGTGCGATCGACGGCTACCTGGCTCCCGTCGACAACGCGCGATGACCTCCGTAGGCAATCGAAAAGGATTGTAATGACTGCGAATTCGGCTGATACCCACGGCAATTCCGCGCTGAATGCCGGACGCCGCAACCATGAGCTGCAGCTGCTCGGCGACGGCGGCGAAATCGATGTGCTGGTGATCGGCGGCGGCGTGACCGGTACCGGTGCGGCGCTCGATGCCGCCGCGCGCGGGCTGCGCACCGTGCTGGTGGAGCGGCACGATCTGGCGTTCGGCACGAGCCGGTGGAGTTCGAAGCTGGTGCACGGCGGACTCCGGTATCTGGCCAGCGGACAGGTCGGCATCGCACACGAAAGTGCGGTCGAGCGCGGGATTCTGATCACCACCACCGCACCGCATCTCGTTCGTCCCCTGCCGCAGCTGGTGCCACTGCTTCCGGAAATCGGTATCGCACAACGGACTTTGATTCGCGTGGGCTTCGTCGCGGGGGATGTGCTGCGCCGCAGTGCGGGCACTTCGCCTGGGACACTGCCGCGTTCGCGTCGGGTCGCCATCGCCGAGGCGTTGCGGTTGGCGCCGACCGTGCGTCGTGACGGGTTGCGTGGCGGCCTGCAGGCTTGGGATGGACAGCTGGTGGACGATGCGCGGCTGGTAGTGGCGCTGGCTCGTACCGCGGCCGCACAGGGCGCGACAGTCCTTACCCGCGTGGAAGCCCTTGACGTGACCGGAGATTCGGCCACCCTGCGCGACACCCTGACCGGCGACACCATGTCCGTCCAGACGCGCACTGTCATCAATGCCACCGGCGTCTGGGCCGACCAAGTCGACCCGAGCATCGAACTCCGTCCGAGTCGCGGCACCCATCTCGTTTTCGACGCCGAATCATTCGGCGGTCTGACCGCCTCGCTGACCGTCCCCGTACCCGGCAGCACCAGCCGCTTCGTGTTCGCCTTCCCCGCCGCGCACGGCCGGGTCTACGTCGGTCTCACCGATGAGGACGCCCCCGGTCCGGTTCCCGACGAGCCGAAGCCCACCGAAGCGGAAATCGATTTCCTCCTCGACACCATCAACACCGCTCTCCGAGAGCCACTGGTCCGCAAGGATATTCGCGGCACCTACGCCGGACTGCGCCCGCTACTGAAGACATCCGCTAACAGCACCGCCGATATCTCCCGCCGACACGCGGTCCTGCACTCCCCCACCGGCGTCGTCACCATCGTCGGAGGCAAACTCACCACCTACCGCCAGATGGCTGAGGACGCCGTCGACGCGGCCATCGCGCACGGCAACCTCACCGCTGGGCCGTGCCGAACCAAGCGACTTCCGGTGGTCGGCGCGGTCTCCGGCGCCGCACGCGACCGCATCAACGCCCCGACCGTGCTGGTCGAGCGCTACGGCAGCGAGTCCGCGTCCGTAGTCGAGCTGGCGGACCGGAATCCCGCCCTCGCCGAACAGGTTGCGCCCGGCATCGATGTCACCGCAGCCGAATTCGCCTTCGCGATAACCCACGAAGGCGCCCTCGACACCGACGACCTGCTGGACCGCCGCACCCGGATCGGTCTCGTCCCCGAGGATCGGGCCGCGGCCGTGCCCGCGGCGGAGGCCGCCTTCGCGCGGCAGCATTAGCTTCAGTCCAGCTGCCAGGCGTCGAGTTCGGCTCGCATGGCGGCGCGCGGCCAGAGGTCGAGGCCGTGCGCGGCCTCGGCGGCACGAATTTCGCGTAGTTCCGCGGTCTCCTCGGCGGGGGTCAGAAAGCGGAAGCCGAGCCGTTCGTAGTACGGGCCGTTCCAGGCCACATCGACGAAGGTGGTCAGCGTGATCGCCTGCATCCCTTGGGCTTTCGCCCAGCGCACGGCATGGTCGATGAGCCGCTTGCCGATCCGCTTGCCCGCGTGATCCGGATCCACCGAGACCTGGTCGATGTGGGCGTTACCGTCGACGATTCCGAGGATCAGATAGCCGATCGGGCGGCCCGCGTCATCGGGGTAGATCCAGGCGCGGCCCGCCCGCTGGAAGTCCCGGAGCGTATCCAGTGACGGCGGCTCGTCATCGGCAACGGCCATCATGCCGATGTCGGCGAATGGTTTACCCGCCACACGCTCGATATCTTGCAGTGTCGGCAGGTCGTCCTCGACCGCCGGTCGAATCATCCGCATGGACGATTCTCCCACGACATTCATTCGACCGGAGTCGCCAGGATGCCGTTGACCAGTGCACCCAGCGCCCAGCGGGATCGATCGTCGCCGCCGCCTGCCAGCATCTGTTCGCGCATGCCGACCAGCGTCGGGTATCGGTCGACGGGGAGTTCAGCGAAGTGCCGGGCAACCTCGGCGACATAGTCCAGCTCGTTGGTGTCCCTGGTGTTGTATGCGCTCTGCTCCACGGCCTGCGCGGAAATGTGCAGGTAGATCAGGTCGACGGCCCAGGAATTGGTCTGCGGGTCCACTCCGCCCTCAGCGAGCAGGGCAAGCAGCCGCTCGATGATCAGCAGGGCGTTCGGGCTCGTCGGTATCGAACCGAGCGCGACCAGTGCGAGTCCCTCGTGCTTGGACATCACATCCACGGTCGTCTCGACCAGTGTCGTGAGGCGGTCGCGCCAGGTGTCGCCGCTCGGCTCGGGCACCGTGCCGAGCACGTGGTCGAGCATGGCGGCCATCAGGTCGTCGCGGTTGGCGACGTAGACGTAAAGCGAGGCCGCGCCGGTATCGAGGTCCTGCGCGACCCGGCGCATGGTGAGGGCTGCCAAGCCGTCGCGGTCGAGGATGCGCAGACCGGTTTCGATGATGACGTCACGACTGAGGGGTGCCTTCGCGGGACGGGCCCGGCGGCTGACGGGTGTGGCGCTCATATGCGGAGCATACGCCTTGGCGAACACTGTTTGACACGAACAGTGTTCGTTTCATATGGTTCATCCGCAACTCGCCATGCAGCCGCCATCACGACGGTGTGCGTCCACACGGTCGGCTCGGGTGAGGCGCACGAACTTCGTGATCGTCACCACGGCACGCTGCTCAGCCTCGCACTGGTGCGACTGCTATCGCGCCACGCTCAGGCCGAACAGTAGAACTGACCCCAAGGACTTCTCATGATTCTCATTACCGGAGGCCGCGGCGCGGTCGCCACCAATCTCTCATCCCTGCTACGCGCCGAAGGCCATGCCGTCCGCGTCGGCTCCCGATGCCCCGAGCGGATTCCCCCGGAAGTGGCCGCCGTCGCATGCGACCTGCGGGACCCGGCCACCTTCGCAGCCGCGCTCGATGGAGTCACCTCGGTGTTCCTGTATGCCGAACCCGAGTGCAGCACCGAATTCGTTTCCGCCGCAGCCGAAGCCGGAGTCGATCACATCGTGTTGCTGTCCTCGTCCGCGGTGCTCGATCCGGATGCGACCACCAATCCGGTCGCGAAGTCCCACCTCGACGCCGAGCTCGGACTCGCCGACGCACCGATGACCGTCTCCGTGCTGCGTCCCGGCGCTTTCGCTGGCAATGCCCGTGGCTGGTCGTTCGCGATCAAGGCCGACCGCCCGGTCAGCCTCCCCTACCCCGATGCCTACTCCGATCCGATCCACGAACTCGACGTCGCCGAGTGCGCCCATGCGCTGCTCACGAAACCGGATCACCGTGGTGGCGTCTACACCCTCACCGGCCCGCAGACCTTGACGTTCACCGCACAGATCGACCTGATCACAGAGGTCACCGGACGCCCCGCGACCATCGCCCACGTCACCCCCGACGCATGGAGACAGGAGATGGCCGAATTCATCCCCGCCCACTACGCCGACGGGCTCCTCGACTACTGGCGCCGCTGCGATGGCGTTCCGACCCCGATCACCGACACCGTCACCACCCTCACCGCCCATCCCGCAAGGCCCTTCACCACCTGGCTCGAAGACCATGCATCCGAGTTCACCGGCTGAACCTTTTCCGGCTGGTCGTGCACGGCAGGTCGATCCGTCGAGCGCAGTCATATGGCGATGCCGCAGGATGTGTCGTGCCGCGTTTCGACTGCTCTCGGCGAGCGAACCGGACCTGATAGCGCGGCAACCCATCTGGACGCGGTACTAGCTCGCAGCGGCAGCACTTGCGCAAGGGAGCCGTTGGATTCGCGGCATCGAGTGATGCACGACACTTCGTCGATCGGAGCGGATAAAGATCATTGCGCGTGCGCGGTCGCGGTTCGTCGAGGGCCGGTGTCGGGTGCTGAGCACGTTCTATGCTGGACGCCGGTAGTGGTCCGGGAAGGAGGCGCGAGTGCGGAATGACGCGTCTACGGTGGGGATTGCGCTTGGCGATGGTCTGATCGCACGATTCGGTGCGGTTGTCGTGTATCTCGCGGGCGAAACCCCTTCCACGGACCGCATACTCGGTGCGATCGAGGCCGTGGCCGATACGCGCCATCCCGGGGCGGCGATAGCGCAGCGGCTGGCCGCAGTGGTTTTCGGCGGCAATTCCGAACCGCCACCGTTCGGCGTCATCGCACCGACGGCCGACGGCACCGTCATTCTGCTGCGCGGACAGGTCAGCGCGGAGATCCAAGGCGCGGAAGGAACCCGGCGACTCTCCGGAGCCCGCGCGTTCACCTGGGTAGACGAAATCGTGCGAGAACCGGTGCGCCGGATCTCGGTCGGCGCCGATACCGCCTTCCCGATCCACGAACTCCCACGCACCGACCTGCGCGCCGGTATCGTCCCAGGCAGCGGGTTCGTCCTGCGAATAGCGGCCCGCCGCACCGGAAAATCCACACCCGCCCGAGCCCGCACCACCGCCACCCCCACCGCCGAGCCGCCACCCACCGCTCCGGCCGGATTGGAAGCCCTGCGCGAGCCGACCACGAAATCCGAGCCAAACCCGACCGGGCAGCGCGTCGGCACGCCACGCCACACCAGATCTGCCCAGCTCAGCACCTCAGCGCAAGCCGCCAAGTCCGTGCGCTCATCCGAATCAATGCAACGCTCCGCCGCGCAGGGACAGCGACCAGATTCGGCGGCGGCCGGAAATTCCGCCCGACCCACCACAACTGACCAGACCACCGGCGCGGCGCAAGCCACAGGATCCGCCGGCGCCACCGGCTTGGAGCGCGCCGCTGGATCCGCCCGCCCAACGGGATACCTACGGAAGCCCCCTGCGCGGTCAACCGAAGCCGATCCGTCCGCTGGGTCGGCGCGCTCTCCCCGGTCTCCGCAACGATCCGCCGCCGAATACGACGGCCCGACCGAAAAAGCAGGCCCCACCGGATCGATACACCCTGGCCGATCACCGCAATCCGGCGCCGAGTCCACCGCACACGACGAGCCAACCGAAAAAGCAGGCCCCACCGGATCGACGGACTCGGGCCGGTCTCCGCAACGATCGGCCACGCAGGCCGTGGGATTCGGCGAGGCGAGCGATAAGGCCGGGCCTACCGGATCGACGGCCGATGCCCAGCCGAACGAGGCATCGTCGGAGGCGCGGCCGAGTGGTTCGGCACCGTCCGGTGAATCCAGGCAGGTAGGCGCACCGGAGGAGATCAGTACCCAGGCCATGTCCGCCCAGGAACGCGATGAGGCCGCTGGAACACGGTCGGGTGTGGCAGCACGGCCGGAACCGATTGCACTGCACAAGATTCCGGCGTTGCAGGGTGTACGACCGCGGCCATTGCGACCGGTAGGCAGCGCGAAAAACTCGGAAAACTCGGGGGCGGGACAGCCCGTCGGCGCGCTGGTTCTCGCGGATGGCTCCGCGTTTCCGCTGGACCGACCATATGTTGTCGGCCGCAGCCCGATGATCGACGAGACGGTGCGTGCCGCCACTGCCACGCCCCTTGCGGTCCCACGCGACCGCCACGTCTCGCGGGTACACGCCTATGTCTCGGTCGACCGCGGCAAGGTCTACGTCCGCGACGCCGCAACCCCCGCAGGCACTTTCATCGCCGCCCCCGGCGCCGACGAATGGACCCGTATCGGCACCACCCCCACTGAGTTACATCCCGGTTGGAGCCTTCGCATAGGCCAACGCATCCTCACCTACCGCACCGAGGCCCACCCGAAACACCCGACCGAGGCCACCAGCAAACGCCGCCGCTCCTGAGCAGCTCGTACCAACGGCCGGACCAACACCAAACCTGCCCGACGGAGGAGGCGCACTCGGGCACTCGCCGCGGCAGCGTGCACAGCTCCCGTGCCGTCCCGTTCAGCACATTCGCGGGGCCACTGCGTCAATGGTTGTCGCGTCGTGCGCGGCGAAGGAAGCGGTGGCGCTTGCCGATTCGTCGTGCGCCTAGTGCGGCGGCGACCCCGGCTCCGGCGGCGAGTACCGCGGCGACGGCGAGGGTGGTGCTGGTGGGCGGGGTGCCGCGAAGAATCCAGGCGCCACCGGCAAGGGCGGCGGACAGGATGACCGAACTCGCGGACAGGCCGATGATGTTGGCGAGGCCGCCGCGGCCGCGGCGTAAGGTGCGGGTGTTGGACTCCAGGTACGCTACGGCGAACAGGACGAGGACAACGATTACGGCCGCGGCTGCGGTGCGTGTCGGGTTTTGGGTGGTGCGGAATTCTATTCTCTGCGTGGCGATTTCGGTTCCACTGCGTAGGAGTGTGAGCTCGCCGTCGAGGTTTCCGGCCAGCACATGTGAGTTCACCGGATCGGGCAGGTCGGCCACGCCGCCGGGCTGCAGCGGCACCGGATCCCCGCCCAACCGCACGCCGAATACCTCCACCGTGAGCGCGGCGGAGTCGACATCAATTCCGTTGACCTGCAATGGAATCGGCTCCGACAGATCGACTTCGATCGGATTCTGCCCCGTCGCATCGATACCGGCGACAGTGACCGTGCCATGCACCAGATCCCCTCCGGCCTTCGGCGCACCCACCCCGAGCACCGCAACCGCACAAGCACCCGCCGCAAGCAACGCACCCACCAAGAACAACGGCCACGGCGAGGCAAAGCTGACGACATCGCGGATCGGCACCAGATCCCGCCGATCCACATCAGCCAACCGAACACCGTTGTCCTGCAACCCATGCACGGGGCGCACCCGAATCATCGGCGGCCGCAAGGGCGCCGCCCCGGACGGTCCAGGCAACGGCCTTCCGGACGACAGCGGCACCGGTCGGGCCGACACGCCATACTCCGACGAACCCTGACCGGCTCCGTTAAAAGGCCGTCCTGGTGGCACATCTCCGGGCATGTGCGACGCCGCCCCGCCCCGCCCCAACCCGGTCGGCTCCGCCGCAGGCCACCCAGACGCGGGCGGTCCGGACGGTCCCGACGCGGCCGGCTCAGGCGCTGACGACCCCGAACCGGGCCGCGCCCCGAATGCCGTATCTCTCGGTGTCGGCCCCTCAGACGCGGGCGACCCCGACGCGGGCGACCCGGATACAGGCCGCGGCCCTGGCGTCGCACCTCCCGAGGCCTTCGCCGCCGGCGCGGTCCGTGCACCTGGTGTCGCAGCGCCGAACTGCTCGGAACCACTCGTGATACCTCCGTGCACTGGTGACACCGGCGATATCGGTCCACCCGGAACCGAATCCGTACCGTCCGGGCCCGGCGAGATTTCGGTCGGGGCCGACGATGCGGGTGGCACCGCGGGAATCACCCCATGTCGGGTGCCGGTCGGAGGCAGGGTGGGGTCGGCGGTTACCGGCGTGCGGGGTCCGAAGCCCGCGGGAGGCGCGCCTGTCCGCTGCGTGACAGCGGCCTGCCCATGTCCGCCTTGCGCTCTCGGCGTCTGAATACCGGATCGCCCGGCGGCACGACTGCTCCCGGTAGCGGCGGCGACAATGGTGTCCGCACCGATGACCGGAATACCAACGGGCGTAAGCCAATCGCCACCCCAGCACAAGGCTGCGAATTCGGCGAGAGCGATCCCGAAGAGTTCGGCGGTGTCGAAACGATCGGCGGGATCGGTTGCGAGGCCGCGCATCACCACATCGGCGATCGGCTCCGGCACGCCGGGTGCGACCTCGACTAGCGGTATGGGATGACCGAAGGCGTGTGCGAAAAGCGTTGCCAGATGGTCTTCGTGCGGCGGAAACGGCAGCACCCCGGACAGCAGCTGATACAGCATGGTCGCCAGCGCGTAGACATCGGTCGCGGCCGAAAGCGGCTGTCCGCGTGCCTGCTCCGGTGCGATATAAGACGGAGTTCCGACGATCTCACCCGTCCTGGTCACCAATGTCTCATCGCCACCGACGATCTTGGCGATCCCGAAATCGGTCAGCTTTATCGCACCGCCGGTACCGAACATCAGATTCGACGGTTTGACGTCGCGGTGCAGAATCTTGTGGCGATGCGCCGCTTCCAACCCCGCGGCACAGGCCAGCCCGACCGCGACCGCGGTAGCCGCGTCGAATCCCTCGGTCGCGAACCGACTGCCAACGGTCCCACCGGGCAGATACTCCATAACCAACAGACACAGCTCATCGGCCTCGATGTAGTCGAAAACCCGCACCACATGTGGATGATCGACGGCCGCAAGCAAGCGCGCCTCGGCGACGAACCGGCGTCGCACCTGCTCGTCGTGTGCGAACTGCGGCGGAATCTGCTTGATCGCAACCGGTCGCCCCAACCGACGATGCGTACCAGCGAGCACCACACCGCATCCGCCCCTGCCGACCTGCGCACCGATGTCATACGCGGGCAGCACGGCCCGCAATCGGCCGGTATCAGATGTCAAGATGTCGCCCCATCCGGGAAGCGCACGGTTTCCACATCGGCGGTTTCGTCCTCCTCGGTCGGCGCGAGATCCTCGACTTCCGGTGTCGGCGAACAATATCCGAGCAGGAAACCGACCGAAGCCGAAACACCGGCAACCGCGAGCCACAATCCGGTATCCGGAACCCACCACCGCAACACCGATGCGGTGAATCCGAATATCAGTCCGATGCCGATACCCGGTGCAAGTAACCGCAACCCGCGCTGCCACCGGTTGGTGGACAGCCGGTGCCGGGCAATCGCCAGCGCCGCATCGGCAATGGCGAGCGCGGTCAGCACCGCCAGCGCGATCCCGAACAGTCCGTATACCGAATACAACGAGCCGCGCACATCGGTGTCCAGCGGTATCGAGGCGATCGGTGCGCCGTCGTCGCCGATCACCGCCAAATCCGCGACGATCAGTCCGGTCGCCTGCCCCTCGAGTCCGGTCAGATCGAGCCGATACTTCAGCGCCTCGGATCTTCCCGGTGCGATGGTCAATTCGACGGCGGTCGAGTACGAGAAGAAGGTGAGCCCGAGTACACGCCCGGCCAGATCGACCCGCCGAATATGCAACGCCCCATCGCTGTTGTTGGTCAACGCGACAGCCACCCGGATGGTGCTGTTCGGTTCCAGCCGTAACGGTTCGGTGGCGGAGGTTTCGGCGATATCGCGATCGTCGATGGTCGCCGACATGTCGACACCCTTCGGCTTGGCCGCGACCGGCGCCGCGAACAACCCGGCGAGCACGAGGGCGAACACACTGGGCAGCAGGATAATTCGGGTCGCCGCCGAGACGCGGGCTCGCATCATGGTTCCCTCCGCGCGGGTAGGTGCGAGACGAGCCGATGCCCGTAGAACCAGGCACCGATCAACAAGAAGAACAGAATCACTGTCAACGTCGACGTGGCGGAGCTGACCCGGCTGACCAGCACCACATCCAGCGGCGCGGTGAGCGTGCGACCGCAGCGCGCCATCACCTCGTATCGCCCGACTTCGATCGACGTCAGCGCCAGGGGCGCCCGGAACCCGCCGTCCGCCCCCGCGACGGTATTACCCACCGGCGTCTCCCCGACCAGGAAGCTGACCTGCGACCGCGGATCGCACCCCGATCCGGCCGCGGTGACATCGTCACCGAGCCCGATGGCCGTTGGGGTGAGCTCGAGCGCGGCGGGTTGGGGCGCATTCGGCGGTGCCGGCGCCACCGTCGTCGGCATCGGCGCAGGCCCAACGGTCGGCACAACCACCTCGGGCTGCTTATTCGACGGAGATCTCGGCAACCGTGGATTCTCCGGTATCTGCTGCTGCGGCGGCCGCGTGGTGGACGAATCCGCAGGCGGGTCCGGCGTGATCGGCTGCTGCGGATTCGGCGTGATCGGCTGGTGTGGCGCCGGAGGCAAGGTGACGGTGATCGGCGGCAGCACAATATCGGGCAGCCGCGGCTGTTCGGGATTGGTAGTCGGCCCGGAGCACCCATCCGACGACCGCCCGGCGCACGGATCAGCGGGGACCCGACTGGTCGTCGTCTGCGTCCCGGTCCCGTCATGCGTCCCGGTCCCGTCATGCGTCCCGGTCCCGTCATGCGTCCCGGTCCCGTCACGCGTCCCGGTACCGTCGCGGGTTCCGCCGCCGTCCGAATTGTCATCCGGCACCGCCGTGCTGGACTGCGCCGCGGACCCATCCCGCGACCCCGACCCGTGGTGCCCGGGCGTCGGCGATGGCGAAACCACCGACGAAGTCGGCTCCCCCGATGCCGGAACGCCGAAGGCCGATACCCCGCCGAACCCGACCGGCGCCAGTGCGACCAACAGCGTGGCAGTACAGAGGATCCCCCACCGAACACCGAATTTCGCGCGCCGAGACGTCACGTGCCGACGCTCCCCGCCGGCACGCGTCGGAATTGCCGCCAGCGTCCCCATCGCCCATGCCTCAGATCAGCGATTTGATCAGTAGCAATGGTAAAGCCCGCACCCGCAGGCGCGGAGCCTTCTCGCTGAGCCCGAACCAGGCGAAAACCGCTGGCTACCAGGTAGCGTCACCGATGTGAGCGACACCGAACCAGCCACCAATGCATACGATCCGAATCAGGTGGTACCCGTCGGGCAGGAGCCGACAGCCGCAACGTGACCACCCGGGATCGGGACAAAGGGTGGGTCCGCGACAAACTTCGCGGGGAGAGGACAATATCGGGCATGCACCGCAATGGGCCGACACAGGACATCGACGAGTCCGAATTGACCGTCACCCAGCCGAAGCAGCAGGCGGCGGGTGTGACGGCTGTGGCTGTTGCGCTCAAACGCGGGGTCGAGGAGATGGGGGTGCTGCGCACCGCGCGCACGTTGGCCCGGCTCAACCAGGTGCACGGCTTCGACTGCCCGGGCTGCGCCTGGCCGGAGCCGACCGGGCATCGCCGCCCGGCCGAGTTCTGTGAGAACGGCGCCAAGGCCGTCGCCGAGGAGGCGACCCTGCGCACCGTCACCCCCGAATTCTTCGCTCGGCATTCGATCGAGGAACTGGCGAGCAAATCCGGTTACTGGCTCGGCCAGCAGGGCCGCCTCACCCATCCGATGGTGCTACGCCCCGGCGCGACCCATTACACGCCCATCGAGTGGGACGACGCCTACCAACTCATCGTCGCGCACCTGCGCGCGCTGAGTTCCCCCGACGAGGCCCTGTTCTACACTTCCGGCCGCACCGCCAACGAGACCGCATTCCTCTACCAATTGCTGGTCCGCAGCTTCGGCACGAACAATCTGCCGGACTGTTCGAATATGTGCCACGAATCCTCCGGCGCCGCGCTGACCAGTTCCATCGGCATCGGCAAAGGTTCGGTCTCGATCGACGACTTCGGCAAGGCCGATCTGATCATCGTCGCGGGCCAGAATCCGGGCACCAATCATCCGCGGATGCTCAGTGCGCTGGCGGACGCGAAGGCCAACGGCGCCAAGGTCATCGCGGTCAACCCGCTGCCGGAGACCGGGCTGCTCGGCTTCCGCGACCCACAGACGGTCAAGGGGTTCACCAGCGGCGTCGCCATTGCCGACGACTTCCTACAGATCCGGCTCGGCGGCGATATGGCGCTGTTCCAGGGCTTGGGCAAACTGCTGTTCGAGGCCGAGGACCGCGCACCGGGCACGGTGGTCGATCGTGAGTTCGTCGATGCGCATTGCGCGGGGTTCGCCGATTACGAAAAGAATGTGCGCGCAGTCGATCTCGGCACGGTGCGGGCGGCAACCGGCCTCACCGACGACGATTTGCACCGCACCGCAACACTTTTGGCCGAATCCAAGAACATCATCATCTGCTGGGCGATGGGCCTGACCCAGCAGAAACACGCCGTCGCCACCATAGAGGAGGCGACCAATCTGCTGTTGCTGCGCGGCATGATCGGCAAGCCCGGCGCGGGCGTCTGCCCGGTGCGCGGCCACTCCAACGTGCAGGGCGACCGCACCATGGGCATCTGGGAGAAGATGCCCGACACCTTCCTCGACGCACTCGACCGCGAATTCGGCATCACCAGCCCACGCAAACACGGCTACGACACCGTCGATGCCATCCGGGCCATGCGCGCGGGTGCCGCGCAGGTGTTCATCGGCATGGGCGGCAATTTCGTGTCCGCCACCCCGGATACCGGAGTGACCGAGGCGGCGCTGCGCAGTTGCGCACTGACCGTGCAAGTCTCGACCAAACTCAACCGCAGCCACGTCGTACACGGCGCGACCGCACTCATCCTGCCCACCCTCGGCCGCACCGATCTCGACCTGCAGAACGGCACGAAACAGCAAGTTTCGGTGGAGGATTCGATGTCCATGGTGCATCTGTCCACCGGTCGGCTGAAGCCGGTCAGCGACCAACTGCGCAGCGAAGTCGCCATCGTCTGCGAACTCGCACAGACACTGTTCGGCGACGATCACCCGGTGCCATGGGCGCAGTATCAGCAGGACTACGACAAGATCCGCGATGCGATCGCCCGTGTCGTGCCTGGCTGCGACGACTACAACAAGCGGGTGCGCGACCGCAACGGCTTCGTGCTGCCGCATCCGCCGCGCGACTCCCGCGAATTCCGCACCGCCACCGGCAAAGCCAATTTCGCGGTGAACGAATTGACCTGGGTCCCGGTGCCCGAGGGCCGGTTGATCCTGCAGACCCTGCGCAGTCACGACCAGTACAACACGACCATCTACGGCCTGGACGACCGATATCGCGGTGTGCACGGCGGCCGCAAGGTGATCCTGATGAATATCGATGACATCACCGAATTCGGATTCGTGGACGGTGATCTGGTGGATCTGGTCTCCGAATGGACCGATGGCACCGAGCGCAAGGTGACCGGCTTCCGCATCGTCGAATACTCGACCCCGCGCGGCAATGCGGCCGCCTACTATCCCGAGACCAATCCGCTGGTTCCGCTGGATCACGTTGCGGCACGGTCGAATACGCCGGTGTCCAAGGCCGTGACCATCCGGGTGGAGCCGCACGTCCATGTGGGGCAGCCATCGTGAGTAGAGTGACCGCGCGCCGCAAGACACGCCGCATCTCACCCAACGGCGTGATCGAGCGCCCGGATTCCGTCGCGGTAGAAGAACCGTTGGAGCTGCGCCTCGACGGCCAGTCGCTCACCGTCACCATGCGCACCCCGGGAAGCGATATCGAACTGGTGCACGGATTCCTCCTGGGCGAAGGCATTATTCGAACCGCCGAGGATGTGGTGAGCGCCCGCTACTGCGCGGGCACCGACGAGAACGGGCAGAACACCTACAACGTCCTCGATGTCCACCTGCGCACCCCGATCCCGGTGCACGGCCGCAACTTCCTCACCACCAGCGCATGCGGCCTCTGCGGCAAAACCGCACTCGAGGAGGTCCGTACCCGCACCAGATTCCCGCTGCCGACCACCTCGATCACTGTCGACACCGAGACCCTCGCCGCCATGCCGGACCAATTGCGCATCCGCCAAACGGTGTTCGACGCCACCGGCGGCCTGCACGCCGCGGGACTGTTCACCACCGACGGCACCGCACTCGCCGTGCGCGAGGACATCGGCAGGCATAACGCCGTCGACAAGGTACTGGGCTGGGCCGTGCTCGAAAACCGTATCCCCGCAAACGATCTCGTCCTCATCGTGAGCGGCCGGGCCTCCTTCGAACTGGTCCAGAAGGCCGTGATGGCGGGCATCCCGATACTCGGCGCCGTCTCGGCCCCCAGCTCGCTGGCCATCGATCTGGCCGCCGAATCCGGCCTCACCCTGGTCGGCTTCCTGCGCGGGGACACCATGAACATCTACTCCCGCTCGGACCGACTGACCATCACCGACGAGGTCGCCGCCTATTGATCGTGACCCGAGGTCCGACTTACGGTTGCAGCACCAGATCCCTGGTTCGGCGATGAACGGAGAGACCGATGCGGATCACGGTAGATCGCAAATCCGGCGGGCTACGCGTGCGGATGCGGTTCGAACAGCAGCGCAATCGCTGGCTCGCGGTGCGAATCATGTTGGGGATATTGGCATTTCAGGGTGCAGTCGTCGGACTGTGGGCGGTCTTGGCACCGCACTCCTGGTACACCAGCTTTCCCGGCTTCGGCATGCAGTGGATCTCCGCGGACGGCCCGTACAACCACCATCTGGCCTCCGATGTCGGCTCGTTCTTCCTGGCGCTGACCGCGGTGACTGTGGCCGCGCTATTCCTCGGCGGCAGCGCACTCGCCCAGGTCGCGGGCCTGGGCTGGCTGGCCTTCGGCCTTCCGCACCTGATCTATCACGCCTTCCACAAACCCGCCGATATGGGCGGGGCCAGTTTCACCGTCAGTGTCATCGGTGCGGCGCTGATCGTCGCGCTCGGTCTGGCCCTGATCCTGGTCACCCCGCGTGGGCCGCAGCTACGCGATCCCGCCCCGATCACCTTCCAACGCCCCCGCCGCCGTACGAACCGCTAGACCGCCGAAACAGTAACGCCCCACAGCGCTACTGTGGGGCGTTCTCCGTGCGAAGTGGGCGTTCAGGACGCGTGCCAACCTCCGACCTCGGTCAAATGGTCGAGGGCCTGCACAACGGCCGGCGCACACAGGTGTCCGTCGTCCGGTCCGAGCCACGCCATCTCGGCGATCTCCGCCGCCGGAGCCGGCGCGCCGTGACCGGGTGCGCGGAAGCAGTGCATCTCGACCAGCGTTCCGGGACGCCCGTGGGCGGGGGCAGTAATCGTCACCACGGGCGTGATCCGGTGCGCCTCCAATTCGACGCCGACTTCCTCGCGAACCTCCCGAACGAGCGCTCCCGCCAGGGTTTCTCCGGGTTCGGGCTTGCCGCCCGGCAGATAGAAGGCGTCGCGTCCCTCGGTGCGGACCGCGAGTAAGCGGCCGTTCTCGACGCACAGCCACGCCACCGACGTGAGCGTTCGTTCCCCGATCATGGTCCGACTGACCCTTTCGAGCGACCTGCAAGCAATCGCTACGGACGACGTGTCAGTCCTTCAACGCTTCGAGCAACGCCGCACGCTGGCGGGCGCCGAGTCCACCGATGCGGCGGTCCTCGGGAATCTCCGCCTGGTCCATCAGCTTGGCCGCCTTGACCGGTCCGACACCGGGCAGCGCCTTGATCACGGCAGCGACCTTGGTCTTCTTGACCAGGTCATCGCTGTCCGCCTTCTTCAACAGGTCGGCGACCGAAACCTTGCCGGCCTTCACCTTGCCGATCAGTTCGGAGCGCGCCTTGCGGACCGCAGCCGCCTTGGCCAACGCCTCAGTGCGCTGTTCCGCGGTCATGGTAGGCAGTGCCATGTCTCCTCCGCTTTCACTCGTCACTCGAACATCTGGTTGACCGGACCGAGTAAACAGCACGACGAGCACCACACAAGCTCGACACACCGGGTTCGAGCAGCGAGAAATAGCGACAAGTTTTCTGAAACACCCCCGCCCCACCGGGCTGAAGATCCATGCGGACTAGGCGAAAAGGACAAAAGGAATCCAAAAGCTGCGGCGGCGGTAACACACGGAGGGTTTCTGGCGACACCAAAAGCAGACGCACAAGTGCGGGACAGAAGGTTCAACGGCGAACCAGGGAGTCAATGGCGACTCCGAGCCCGGGCGCGATCGGGCGGCACAGTGATGTGACAAGCGGTCGTCACCGTATCCACAAGCACTAGCGCGCCAACAAGATAGCCGAGGGGGCGAGGACCGGCCCGTTCGGTGCGCAATAAGTTCGACGAGTGCTGGCGCGGGGGGCATCTGCGCCAGTACGTCTGCCCAGCCAACGGGATTCCATGTCACGCGATCACCGGACACTGCTACGCTCCGAATTAGAACACGTTTCAATTCGTGAGAGGTTTCCATGGCAGCCAAGATCCGCGATGTGATCGAGCAGTACGTGAAGTTGGTCGGTTCCGGCCCGACCGAGGCGATCGTCGACCTCTACGCACCCGATGCGGTGGTGGAGGATCCGATCGGCACCGAACCCAAGCGCGGGCACGACGCCATTAGCGAGTTCTACGAGGTGCTCGGAAACCTCGATCGGGAAACCGAGTTGCACGCGGATTCGGTTCGAATCGCAGGCAACCACGCCGCCTTCATGTTCACCCTCGTCACCAAATTCGGCGATCAACGCTTCACCCTCTCGCCCATCGATGCGATGGACTTCGACGACGAGGGCAAGATCGTTGCCATGCGCGCCTACTGGGGCCAGGACGATATGCGCAACGAAGCGTCCTGAGTCCACACAGACCGTGGGTGCGGCAGTCGAATTCGACTGCCGCACCCACGTTTTCGATTATCAGGCGCTCGCGCGAACCAACTCGGGCGGTTTCGGCCGCGCGACCGCGGCGAGGCTCGGGATGACATCGAAGACCGCGGCATGACCCGCGACCTCGAGTAGCCGATCCACGCAGCGCGGGCCCGTGATCAACTGGAGTCGACGGCCGCTGTGGCCGAACCAGGATCGGGCCTCCATCAACACCCGCAGCCCAGCGACGCCGAAGAACGTCACCTGCGATAGATCGATGACGACCACCGCGCCCGCCGTCGGCAACGCCTCGAGCAGAGACTGCCGAAGGGCGTCGGCCGTCAGGTAGTCCATCTCGCCGCCGACGGCACACAAGGTGACCGAATCCACCGGCGGTGACACGACTACACACAGACGCTCGGCGGACCGCTTCGGTCCGGATCCGTCCACGGCAGCGATACGTTGGTCTGAGGAAACAAGAACTGTCGACATGAGGACCTCGGTCCGTCGCATCCGCCGAACAGAAACCGTTGTCGGCGGGAACTTTTCGCCCCGATCATCCAGGATCAGAACTGGGCTGGTTACTCAACCGTGACATACGAGTACCCCAACCGCCGACCCGATACACATCGATTTAGTCCGAGCGCGATCGCCGCATCATGGCGTAGTAGCAGTACCAGCCGCGGTAATCCCGGGTGAAGATATTCACCAACTCCCACCCGAAGTGCTCATCCAGCCACTCCGAAACAGGCCGTCATCAGCGAGAGAATCCCCGGTTATCGGGGTGCGCCAGTGCTGAGCCAATTGTGGACCCGCCCGGGAGCGCGGCGTAAACAACTAGATACTTGCGCACATCGACGGTGCCATTGAGAATCGCGGCGGCATCCAGCAGCGCGCCCGGGCCAGCCGGAAGCAACTGAGGTTGCGGTTGCATTCGTCTGACCCGGTCCGCGTACCTACTACGCCGACTTCTCCCGGCGCTCGGCGCGCTGCGCCTTGCGCGGCACGATGGTCGGCAGCACATTGTCGTTGACGGTGTCGGCGTTCACGACCACCTTGGCGACGTCGTCGCGGCTGGGGATGTCGAACATCGCCAGCTGCAGGACCTCCTCCATGATGGCGCGCAGACCGCGAGCGCCGGTGCCGCGCAGGATCGCCTGATCGGCGATCGCCTCCAGCGCGTCATCGGTGAACTCCAGGTCCACGCCGTCCATCTCGAACAGCCGCACGTACTGCTTCACCAGTGCGTTCTTCGGCTCGGAGAGGATCTTGACCAAGGAGTCCTTGTCCAGGTTCGTCACCGAGGCGACGACCGGGAGGCGGCCGATGAATTCCGGGATCAGACCGAATTTGATCAGATCCTCCGGCATCACCTCGGCGAAGTGGTCATCGGTATCGATCTCGGCCTTGGACCGCACCTCGGCGCCGAAGCCGATACCGCGGTGTCCGGTGCGATCGGAGATGATCTTCTCCAGCCCCGCGAACGCACCCGCAACGATGAAAAGCACGTTGGTGGTGTCGATCTGGATGAATTCCTGGTGCGGATGCTTGCGCCCGCCCTGCGGCGGCACACTCGCCTGCGTACCCTCCAGGATCTTCAGCAGCGCCTGCTGCACACCCTCACCGGAAACATCGCGGGTGATCGACGGGTTCTCGCTCTTGCGGGCGATCTTGTCGACCTCATCGATGTAGATGATCCCGGTCTCAGCTCGTTTGACGTCGTAGTCCGCGGCCTGGATCAGCTTCAGCAGGATGTTCTCGACATCCTCACCGACATATCCGGCCTCGGTCAGCGCCGTCGCGTCGGCGATGGCGAACGGGACGTTGAGCATCTTGGCCAGCGTCTGGGCCAGGTAGGTCTTACCGCAGCCGGTGGGACCGAGCATCAGGATATTGGACTTGGCCAGTTCGACGGTCTCGCCGCGGCTGTCACGACCCTTGTCACCCGCCTGGATGCGCTTGTAGTGGTTGTAGACGGCCACCGCGAGGGTGCGCTTGGCGGTGTCCTGCCCGATCACGTAGTTCTCCAGGAAATCCCGGATCTCGGCAGGTTTGGGCAGCTCATCGAGTTTGACCTCGCTGGACTCGGCCAGCTCTTCCTCGATGATCTCGTTGCATAGATCGATGCACTCGTCGCAGATGTACACCCCTGGTCCCGCAATGAGCTTCTTGACCTGCTTCTGGCTCTTTCCGCAGAACGAGCACTTCAGCAGATCGCCGCCATCTCCGATGCGCGCCATCTCGTGGGTCCCTACTTCCTTGTCCGCGTGCAACCGTCTATCCAGGTTGCCAGCAATCCGCCACCCTCGGGTGTAATCACGAACACCTCGAGCGATTCCGACGGTTCGAGCACTGCCGTCAACCGGGAGCAAAGGTCCCTAGGTCGACCGTACCCGGTGTGTGCGACGGAGGTCGACAACTCGAGCATGTTTCTCACGGGGGTCGTCCGAGTTCGCACCACGATGGAACACGTTCACCCCGATCGACGGCCATCCGACACTCCTGGCCGCCCGCCTCGGAAACCCTTCCGCCCGAAACCCTTCCGGCCGGTCGGCTTCCCTGAAGCAGTCCGGCCGGGGCACATGCCGAGCGGCATGTGGCCCGGCCGGATTTCCTGACATAGAGCAACTTACGAGCGATCGGCGCGCCGCATCCGGCGCGTCCGCCCTACTTCTGGGCGCTGAGCTTGCGGTAATCGAAGACCGTATCGATGATCCCGTATTCCTTGGCGTCCTCGGCCGTCAGGATCTTGTCGCGGTCGGTGTCCTTGCGGATGGTGTCCGCATCCTTACCGGTGTGGCGTGCCAGCGTGGTCTCCATCAGGCGACGCATGCGCTCGATCTCGGCGGCCTGGATCTCCAGGTCCGAAACCTGCCCCTGGATGCCGCCCTCCAGCGACGGCTGGTGGATCAGCACGCGGGCGTTGGGCAGGCAGGCGCGCTTGCCGGGGGTACCGGCCGCGAGCAGCACGGCCGCGGCGGAAGCGGCCTGACCCAGGCAGACGGTGGCCACATCGGCACGCACGTACTGCATGGTGTCGTAGATCGCCATCAGCGAGGTGAACGAACCACCGGGCGAGTTGATGTACATGGTGATGTCGCGGTCGGGATCCAGCGACTCGAGCACCAGCAGCTGCGCCATGATGTCGTTGGCCGAGGCGTCGTCGACCTGCACGCCGAGGAAGATGATGCGCTCCTCGAACAGCTTGTTGTATGGGTTGGACTCCTTGACACCGAAGCTCGAGTGCTCGATGAACGAAGGCAGGATGTAGCGCGACTGCGGGCTCGCCGGAGCGGTGCCGCCGAGGCCGGCGCGCGGGTCGAACAGATTGGCCATCTTCGTCTCCAAAGTCGTTGAGGGGGAACGGGGCAGCTCGGCAGCTGCTAGTTACCCGCGCCGTTCGCCTGCGCCGCGTGGGTGATCACGCGGTCGATGAAGCCGTACTCGAGGGCCTGCTGCGCGGTGAACCAGCGGTCACGGTCGGCGTCGACGGTGACCTGCTCGATCGACTTGCCGGTGTGCAGCGCCTGCAACTCGTTGAGCTCGCGCTTGGTGTGCGCGAACTGCTCGGCCATGATCGCGATGTCGGCCGCGGAACCGCCGATACCCGCCGAGGGCTGGTGCATCATGATCCGCGCGTGCGGCAGCGCACTGCGCTTGCCCTTGGTACCCGCGGTGAGCAGGAACTGGCCCATCGACGCGGCCAGACCCATGCCGAAGGTGGCGATATCGCATTCGGCGAACTGCATGGTGTCGTAGATGGCCATACCCGCGGTCACCGAACCACCGGGCGAGTTGATGTAGAGCGAGATGTCGCGGGTGGGGTCCTCCGCAGAGAGCAGCAGGATCTGCGCGCACAGTTTGTTGGCGATGTCGTCGTCGACCTGGGTGCCGAGGAAGATGATGCGCTCACGCAGCAGGCGCTCGTACACCGAATCACTGAGGTTCAGACCAGCAGTCGCGGATGTCATGACGACCCCTGCCTTGTTCATTGTCACGGATACCTGCCTTCTCTTACCGGCTCGTTGCTGATACCGAACAGCCATCTCTGGTTCGCTTGTCACAAACATTAACGAAGCCGGGCGGCACCGAACTCCCGGTACCGCCCGTCTTCGCTCACAGCGCAATCACCAAACCACATACGTCCAGATCACGCTGCTCCTCCATGGAATTATTCGGCGCTCGCGGCGGTGGTCTCTTCGGTGCCCTCCGGCTCGGAACCCTCAGGGGCGCCGAACATTTCGGCGGTGTCCACGGCGTTGCCGTCGGAGTCGGTGACCTTCACCTTGCCGACCACACCGGCCAGCGCCTTACCGCGACGCACGTCCGCGAAGACCGCGCCGAGCTGGCCCGCCTGCTGCACCTGCTGGATGAACTGCTCGGGCGAGAGGCCGTAGCGCTGCGCCTGGAACAGGATCCGCTCGGTGAGCTCCTCCTGGCCGACCTGGGTGTTGTCCGCCTCGGCGATGGCGTCCAGCAGCAGCTGGGTCTTCACCGACTTCTCGGCGGACTCCTTGGTGTCCTTGTCGAATTCCTCGCGGCTGGAACCCTGGGCCTCGAGCGCCTCGGCGAGCTTGGCCTCATCGTGGTCGAAGCCGTGCACGGCATCGTGCACAACGGCGTCGATCTCGGCCTGCACGACCGCCTCCGGCAGCGGCACCTCGACCTGCTCGAGCAGGGTCTCGAGCACCTTGTCGCGGATCTGACCGGCCTGCTCGACCTTCTTGACGCGCTCGACCCGGTTGCGCAGGTCTTCCTTCAGCTCGTCGAGGGTGTCGAATTCGCTGGCCAGCTGGGCGAAGTCGTCATCGGCCTCGGGCAGCTCGCGCTCCTTGACCGAGCGCACGGTGACGGTGATGACCGCCTCCTTGCCCGCGTGCTCACCGGCGACCAGGGTCGAGGTGAACTCCTTGGACTCGTCGACCGAAAGCCCGTTGAGCGCCTCGTCCAGGCCCTCGATCAGCTGGCCGGAGCCGACCTCGTGGGACAGGCCGGTGGTGGCCGCCTCCGGCACGTCCTCGCCGTCGACGGTGGCCGACAGATCGATGGAGACGAAGTCGCCGTCCTGGACCGGACGCTCGACGCCGGTCAGGGTGCCGAAGCGCTGGCGCAGCGACTGCAACTGCTCCTCGATGTCCTCGTCGCCGATGGTGAACGAGTCGACGGTCACCTCGATGCCGTCGTAGGCGGGCAGGGCGATCTCCGGGCGCACGTCGACCTCGGCCGTGAACGCCAGCTCCTGGCCGTCCTCGATCTTGGTGATCTCGATCTCGGGCTGGCCGATGACCTTGACCTCGGAGGTGGTGACGGCCTCGCTGTAGCGGCCGGGCAGCGCGTCGTTGACGACCTGCTCGAGGATCGCGCCGCGGCCCAGGCGGGCCTCGATGAGCTTGGCCGGGGCCTTGCCCGGACGGAAGCCGGGGATGCGGACCTGGTTGGCCAGCGCCTTGTAGGCCTTGTCGAAGTCCGGCTTCAGCTCCTCGAAAGGCACCTCGACGTTGATCCGGACCCGGGTCGGGCTCAGCTGCTCGACGGTGCTCTTCACGGACATGCTCCTTGTTCGTTGGTTCTGGTCGACTTGCTTGTGGCCGACTTGCTGGGGGTAATCACGAGCGAAATCGCCGCACGGCTCAACGTGCGTATCTCGACCAGGTTAGTTGACCCGTCGCGGCGGGCTGCAGGCAGCACCACCGCCGCGGACTGCGCGTTGCGATTACTTGCCGACGCCGACCGCGTCGGTGACGAAGACCAGCGTTTCGTTGGGCTTGATGCCGTTGCCGCCGGCGCCGTACCCGAGGTTCGGCGGGATGATCAGCAGCCGCCGCGCACCCGCCTGCACGCCGACCAGACCCTGCTCCCAACCGGGAATGACCTGTCCGGCACCGAGCGTCAACTGGAAGGGCTTGCCGCGGTCGAACGAGCTGTCCAGCTTCTTCTTATCCGACCAGGTGATCAGTGTGTAATTCATGGTGAGCGGCTGACCGGCGACCGCACCGGGACCGCTGCCCGCAACGAGATCCTTGACCAGGAGCTGGGTCGGCGGAGTGCAGGTGTCCGGGATGGTGATCTTCGGCGTCGCACCGAAGCCGCCGACCACCACGATGTCGTCGGCGGTGCATTCAGCGCCGGTGTTCTGCGCGGGCAGCTGACCGAAGGTGGGCTGCGCCGAGGCCGCTGCGGCCGATGACGTGGCGGCAGAGGTGCTGGCGGACGAGCCCTTGCCATCGTCCGAGCCACAGGCGGCCAGCGCGAATGTCGCCGCGGCGATGGTGCCGATACCGATGATCCTGCGCAGTGTTTGCATGCGGCGGACCATAATCCACCGCGACTCGCTCGGCCCAACCACCCGCCGATAGTGCGACGACGGATGGCACCGGATCGGGTGACCTCCGGCACCAGACGGACCCGTCGTGGACGCGAGACCGTGAGAACCGATTGGCGCGCGTCCGCGTAGGTAGGCTGGCTGTGAATTCTCCATCCGGCGTTATCAATCGACGTCGGCAACCGCGCAGGACCCGGTAACCGGCGGTCCCTCCAGGTGCCGCCGCTGATGCCCGAGTGTGAGGAGAGTCGAGCATGACCCAGCTGGCCAGTGCCGGGGGCGATACCTCGGCCGACAATGTCGAAAGCAGCGGCGGCGCGACCGTCGCACCCCAGCCGTATCGGCTCGCTGAGGCGCCGGGCCCGCTCGATCGCGCGGAACTGGAATCGCTCGACGCGTGGTGGCGGGCCGCGAATTATCTGGCGGTCGGCCAGATCTATCTGATGAGCAATCCGCTGCTGCGCGAACCGCTGCGGGCCGAACACATCAAGCCGCGGTTGCTCGGACATTTCGGCACCGTGCCCGGCCTGAATCTGGTCTGGGTACACGCCAATCGGGCGATTCGGCAGCGTGATCTCGACGCGGTCTTCGTAGCCGGGCCCGGACATGGCGGGCCAGGGCCGAATGCCTGTGCGTGGCTGGAGGGGACGTACTCCGAGCTGTACAGCCATGTGCCGCAGGACGAGACCGGGATGGGTGCGCTGTTCGCCCAGTTCTCCTTCCCGGGCGGGGTGCCGAGTCACTGTGCGCCGGAGACGCCCGGTTCCTTCCACGAGGGCGGTGAGCTGGGCTATTCGCTGCTGCACGCGTTCGGGGCGGCGCTGGACAATCCGGATCTGACGGTGTTCTGCGTGGTCGGCGACGGTGAGGCGGAGACCGGGCCGCTGGCCACCAGCTGGCATGCCGGCAAATTCCTCAACCCGGCACGCGACGGTGCGGTGCTGCCGATTCTCGCGTTGAATCAGTACAAGATCGCCAATCCGACCATTCTGGCGCGCATTTCGGAATCGGAATTGCTGATGCTGATGCGCGGATACGGCTATGAGCCGATCGTCGTCGCGGGCAGCGATCCCGCGAACGTGCACCAGGAAATGGCCATTGCTGTCGACACCGCGCTGGATCGCATCGCGGAGATTCAGCGGACCGCACGCGCGGGGACCGATGGGGCGCGCCCGAGTTGGCCGATGATCGTGCTGCGCACACCGAAGGGATGGACCTGCCCGCCGGTGGTCGACGGCGATCCGGTTGAGGGCACCTTCCGAGCACATCAGGTGCCGCTGACGGCCGCGCGTACCGATGACGGACATCGGGCGGTGCTCGAACAGTGGTTGCGGTCCTATCAGCCGCAGGAGCTCTTCGATGAGTCGGGCAGGCCGGTAGCGGCGCTGCTCGACCTGGTACCCAATGACGATCGGCGGCTGAGCGCGAATCCAATTGCCAACGGGGGCATGCTTATTCGGGATCTGCGGCTGCCCGATTGGCGGTCCTACGGCGTCGACGTGCGTGAGCCGGGCGCGACACAGCACGAGGCGACCCGGGTGCTCGGCGCCTGGCTGCGCGATGTCACCGCGCGCAATGCGGACAACTTCCTGACCTTCGCCCCCGACGAATTGGCGAGCAATCGGCTGCAGGACATTCTGCAGGTCACCGGTCGCAACTGGCAGGCCGAAATCGGCGAATTCGATGTGGATCTCGACCGCACCGGACGGGTGATCGAAGTGCTGTCCGAGCATATGTGCCAGGGGCTGCTCGAGGGCTATCTGCTGACCGGCAGGCACGGGGTGTTCACCTGCTACGAGGCCTTCATCCACATCATCGACGCGATGTTCAATCAGCACGCCAAATGGCTGGACGCGAGCGCAGCAGTGCCGTGGCGTAGACCCATCGCGAGCCTGAATTATCTGCTGTCATCACATGTTTGGCGACAGGACCACAATGGCTTCACCCATCAGGATCCGGGATTCCTCGATGTGGTGCTGAACAAGAAGCCATCGATCGTGCGGGTGTATCTGCCACCGGACGCGAATACGCTGCTGTCGACCTACGATCACTGTCTGCGTTCACGGCATTACGTCAATGTGGTGGTCGCCGGGAAACAGCCGCAGGCGGACTGGCTGTCGGTTTCCGATGCGACAGTGCACTGCGCGCGCGGTGCCGGAATCTGGAGCTGGGCCGGACAGAACGACGATCTCGGCACCACGCCCGATGTCGTGCTTGCCTGCGCCGGCGATGTGCCGACACTGGAAACGCTTGCGGCGGCGGCGATTCTGCGTGCACGGCTGCCGGAACTGCGGATGCGAGTGGTGAATGTGGTCGACCTGATGCGGCTGCAACCATCGGACGAACATCCACATGGCCTGTCCGATAGCGAGTTCGACACACTGTTCACCCGGGACCGGCCGGTGATCTTCGCATTCCACGGGTACCCGTGGCTGATCCACCGACTCACCTACCGGCGCACCAACCACAGCGAGCTGCACGTGCGCGGATACAAGGAAAAGGGCACCACCACAACACCTTTCGATATGGTGATGCTCAACGATCTGGACCGATACCACCTGGTCATGGATGTGATCGACCGGGTGCCGACCTTGCGGGAGAAAGCAGCGGGACTGCGCCAGGAGATGGTCGACGCCCGCTGGAATGCCCGCGCCTGGACTCGCGAACACGGCGAGGACATTCCGGCGGTCGCCGACTGGACCTGGCCGAACCTCAGTCTCTGATAAGCCCCGCGAAACTTCCTTGCGTGCGGTGTGCGGCTCGGCGACGATCGCAAGATGCTGTTGACGATCGCCTGCACACCGCCGGAGGGTGCGGCCTGGCCCGCGACCGATCTGGGCTTCTTGCTGCACAAGAACCCGGACCGGGTGCAGGCGTTCGAGCAGTCCTATGGCACCGCGCATGTGGTGTACCCGGAGGCGACCGCGGCTCGGTGTACAGCGGCGCTGCTGTTGGAGGTGGATCCGATTCGGTTGGTGCGCGGGCGATCGCGCAGCACACCGGATTTCAGCCTCGGGCAGTATGTCAACGACCGGCCGTATGCCGCGTCGTCGCTGCTGTCGGTGGCCCTCGGCGCGGTATTCCGCACGGCACTGCACGGACGTTGCGATCAGCGGCCCGAGTTGGCGCAGACGGCACTGCCCTTGCGGATCGTGTTGCCTGCGGTGCCGTGCAAGGGCGGACCGGAGGCGGCCGAGCGGGTCTTCGCACCGCTGGGCTGGACCGTACTCGCCGAACCGCTCCCCCTCGATCCGGCCTTCCCGGAGTGGGGCGATTCGCATTATGTGCGACTGGAACTCGCCGGAACCATCCGCCTTGCCGACGCCCTCGCGCACCTGTATGTCCTGCTGCCGGTGCTCGACGGTGCCAAGCATTACTGGCTGGCCGCCGACGAGGTCGACAAACTCATTCGCGCGGGGGCCGGGTGGCTGGCCGAGCATCCGGAACGGGGCTGGATCACGCGGCGCTACCTGGCGCGACGTCAGTCGCTGGTACGGACGGCGCTGGCGCGGCTGGCCGAGGTGGACGATGTGGAGGCCGAGGAGCTCGATGCGGTCGAAGAGGGGGGCGACGAGGCGCTGGGAGCGACTGACGGCGCGGCGGACGCGGCCGATTGGTCGGGCAGTGGACCCGAGGCCGCGGGCGATAACGCCGGACCCGGTGTACCAGCAGCGACCCGGTCGACCGAGATCTCGGCGGCAGCGGCCGCGGAGTCGGAAGCCACGTCAGCACACGCGACGGCTGCAGAGCCGGCGGCGACCGAGGGCCAAGAGGGGGCACCGTCATTGGCGGTCATGCGAAGGGCCGCGGTGCTGGCCGCGCTGCGGGAGGTCGGGGCGCATCGGGTGCTCGATCTCGGCTGCGGAGAAGGGGCCTTGTTGCGAGAACTACTGGCGGACAAGGCTTTTACCGAAGTTGTCGGCGTCGATGTATCGATGCGCGCCTTGAACATCACCAAGCGGCGGTTGCGGCTGGATCGGATGCCGGAACGAGTGGCGCAGCGTTTGACATTGCTGCAGGGTGCGTTGACATACACAGATGCGCGGTTGCGCGGATACGACGCTGCCGTGCTGATGGAGGTTGTCGAGCATGTCGACGAGCCGCGGTTGGGTGCGCTCGAATACTCGGTATTCGGCTCGGCCGCACCGGGTTCCGTAGTAGTGACGACGCCGAATGCCGAGCACAATGTGGTGTACGAGACGCTGCCCGCCGGCAAGTTCCGGCACTCCGATCACCGCTTCGAATGGACCCGTGCGGAATTCGGGAACTGGGCCTCTCGCGTGGCCGAACAGTATGACTACGCGGTGCGCTTCGCGCCCGTCGGTGTCGAACATCCCGAATTCGGCCCACCCACGCAACTGGCCCTGTTCACCAAGGCCACAACCGACAGCAGTACGAGAGGAGCCGCGTGATGACCGAGCTATCGGTCCCGGAGCTCTCCCTCGTCGTGCTGATCGGCAGCACCGGATCGGGTAAATCGACGTTCGCGCGCAAGCACTTTCGGCATACCGCGATCGTCTCCTCGGATGACTGTCGCGGCATTGTCAGCGATGACGAGAACGATCAGGCGTCGACGCCGGACGCGTTCGCACTGCTGCACCACATCGCCGGTGTCCGGTTGCGGCGCGGCCTGCGCACCGTCATCGACGCCACCAATGTGCAGCCCAAGGCACGTCAGGAACTGATCGCGGTGGCGCGAGCCCACGATGTGCTGCCGGTGGCGATCGTGCTCGACGTGTCCGATGACGTGTGCTTCGAACGCAATACGCAACGCGCCGACCGGGCACACCTGGCCAGGCACGTGGTGTCCCGGCAGCAGCGCGAACTGCGCCGGGGCCTGCGCGGTCTGGAACGCGAGGGCTTCCGGAAGGTGTACATACTGCGCGGCGTCGAGGAGATCGAGTCGGCGACCATTGTCGACGAAAAGGCCTGGAACGATAAGCGTGAACTCACCGGACCATTCGATGTGATCGGCGACGTGCACGGCTGCCGCGCCGAATTGGAGACCCTGCTCGGCGAACTCGGCTACGACCTGGCGCGTGACGACGCCGGCCGGGCTGTCGGCGCGAGCCACCCGGCCGGGCGCACCGCGGTATTCGTCGGCGATCTGGTCGATCGCGGACCCGATACCCCGGGTGTGCTCCGACTCGTCATGGGGATGGTGCGCGCAGGAACGGCATTGTGTGTCACCGGAAATCACGAGAACAAGCTGGTGCGCGCACTCGACGGCAAGAAGGTGCGTATCGCGCACGGCCTCGCGGAATCGCTGGCCCAGTTGGAGACCGAGGACGAGGATTTCCGCAAGGCGGCGCTGGACTTCTGTCGCGGACTGATCAGCCACTACGTGCTCGACGGCGGCCGCCTCGTCGTCGCGCACGCCGGGCTCAAGCAGGAGTACCACGGGCGTGCGTCGGGCCGGGTGCGCGCCTTCGCTATGTACGGCGAATCCACCGGTGAGACAGACGAATACGGCCTGCCAGTGCGTTATCCGTGGGCCGAGGATTACCGCGGCCGCGCCACCGTGCTGTACGGCCACACGCCGGTGACAGATCTGCGCTGGGTGAACAACACTCTCTGCCTGGACACCGGTGTCGTCTTCGGCGGCAAGCTCTCAGCCCTGCGCTATCCGGAGCGAGTGCCGGTTTCGGTTCCGGCCGAACGGGTTTGGTACGAGCCGGTGCGTCCGCTGCAGGCCACCACCATGGCGACGCCCGGCGGGGTAACGCACCGCGATCCCGGCGTGCTCGATCTCGACGATGTGATGGGCCGCCGGGTAGTGGAGACCCGTCAGCACGGCCGCGTCGGCGTGCAGGAGGAAAACGCCGGGGCCGCGTTGGAAGTGATGAGCCGCTTCGCCATCGATCCGCGCTGGCTGGTGTACCTGCCGCCGACCATGGCGCCGTGTGCGACCACGCAGCTCGACGGCCACCTCGAACATCCCGCCGAGGCCTTCGACTACTACCGGTCCGAGGGTGTGCGACGCGTGGTGTGCGAGGAGAAGCACATGGGCTCGCGCGCAATCGTCCTCGTGACGCGCTCGGCGCAGGCCGCGGCCGATCGGTTCGGCGTCGACGACGGCAGCACCGGTGCGCTCTACACCCGCACCGGGCGTCCGTTCTTCGACGACGCCGCGCAGACCGAGGAGCTGCTCTCCCGGGTGCGTGCCGCGGCCGAAAAAGCAGGCCTGTTCGAGGAATTGAACACCGAATGGCTGCTGCTCGATGCCGAGCTGATGCCATGGTCGGCCAAAGCCGTTGGCCTGCTGCGCAATCAGTACGCCGCCGTCGGTGCGGCTGCCCGTGCCGCACTCGGCACCGCGACCGATCTGCTGACTGCCGTCGCCGCCCGCGGCTTGGACGTCACCGATCTCGCGGAACGCACCGTCGCACGCAAGACCGACGCGGCGGCCTTCACCACCGCCTACGGCCGCTACTGCTGGCCGGTGGACGGCCTGACCGGTCTACGGATCGCGCCGTTCCAGATCCTGGCCGGTGCGGGCGTCAATTACGCGGTGCGCGACCATGATTGGCAGCTGTCGATGATCGACCGGCTGGTCGCCGCCGACGCCGACCTGTTCGCCCCGACCGGCCGAAAGATCGTCGATCTGACCGATCCGGACAGCGAAGCCGCCGCCACCAGCTGGTGGACCGAGCTGACCACGTCGGGCGGCGAGGGCATGGTGGTGAAGCCGTACGAGGCGCTGGTCCGTAGCGAAGGCGACCACTTGGTCCAGCCGGCCGTGAAATGCCGCGGCCCCGAATACCTCCGGATCATCTATGGCCCGGAATACCTGCGCGACGACAACCTACGCAGGTTGCGCACCCGCGGTCTTGGCCGCAAGCGCTCGATGGCGCTGCGCGAGTACGCACTGGGCCTGGAAGCGCTGGACCGCTTCGTCGCAGGCGAACCGCTGTGGCGCGTGCACGAAGCGGTGTTCGCGGTCCTCGCCCTCGAATCGGAGCCGGTCGACCCACGCCTCTGAAAGATCACGCCCGCGGCCGGTACCTGGTCATGGCTCGACCACCCGGCCGTGGGCGGACCCTTCGATGAGCTCCACGTAGGCCCGGACAACATCGGCGACCGGAGTACCCGCAGAACCGTCACGCCCGAGCGCGGTGAGGGTCTCCGAGATCCAGCCCGGACTCACCGAATTCAAGCGGATTCCGCGCGGCAGCTCGAGTGCCGCCGCGGGCACGAAGCCGCCGAGGCCCGCATTGACCGCGGCCGCGAAGGACAGGCCCGGCTCGGAGAAGGTCGAGATGCCATTGGTGAGCGTGATGGATCCGGCGTCGTTGAGGTGCCGGATGGCGTGGCGGACCAGGTGAATCTGGCCGAGGAATTTGCCTTCCAGACCGAGGAAGTACTCGCTGTCGGTCGAGTCGGCGAGTTCGGCGAGTTGACCGCTGGCGGCTACGGCGACGATCGCGTCGACATTGTCCACGGCGTCGAATAATGCGGCGATCGATGCGGGATCGGCCAGATCGACCTGGACCGGTCCGCGCCGTGAAGCGCGAACAACCTGATAATCCGGCTTCGCCTCGAGTGCATCGACGAGGGCCGAGCCGATGGTTCCGGTGGCACCGATCACAACAATCTTCACGAGTTGGCCCAACCTTGTCGGGCCGCACGTTATTCCGCCCACCGGGACCGCCCACCCCCGGACTCAGCGCTCCGGTGGCTTCAGGCCCAGCGAGCGGATGAGATGGCGAATCTCGTTGCGGTAGAGCTTTTCCGGATCGGTGGTCTGAGAGCGCAGGTGACCGAGGATTTCCAGGGAGACCAGGCCGTGCAGGTGGCCCCAGATGCGCAGGGCGATCGCGACCGCGGCGGGTGGTAGGCCTGGGAACTCCGCCTTCACCTCCTCGACGAGTTTCGGTTCGAAGTCCGACCACTCGAAACCGTTGTCCGCGTATAGGTTTTCGGCGTGTGGCCACGCGCCCGCGGCCAAACCGGTCAAACCGGCGCACACTCGGTGCTCCGCCTCCGGGGCCGCGCCGCCCTCAGGCGGGTCGTAGTTGGGCAACGGATCGCCGTAGATGAGGCGAAACCCGGCTGGGTTCGCCAAGGCCCAATCACGAAACGCACAGGCCCAGGCGAGGATTCGGCCGGAGGCATCGGTTGCGGGACGGGCATCGCGTGCCGCCTCGACCGCATCGGCGAGTTCGGCGTACACGTCGTTGATCAGCGCGGTGATCAGGTCATCGCGGGTCGGGAAGTAGCTGTAGACGGCGTTCGCGGTCATGCCCATTTCGCGCGCGATCGCCCGCAGCGTGATGGCGCCCGGTCCACCCTCGGCCATCAACCCGAGCGCGACCTGCTTGATCTCCGCTGTCGTCTCGGAGCGTCGTAACTCCCGCCGGCTCGGCGTCGCAGTGCCCACGGCGGCAACTCTACAGCGGCGTGAGAAAACTTGACATTGCACAAATACTTCACGGCGTATAGTTTCTACACGCCGTATCAACCAGTTCGAGGAGAACCATGTTCATCGGAATCGTCGGCGCGACCGGCAATATCGGCCAGCGAGTACTCACCGAGGCCGTTGCCCGCGGCCACCACGTCACGGCGTTCACCAGGGACGCAGGCCAGATCACCACCAGCAGGCCGAACGTCACCTGGCGCAGCCTCGACATCTTCGACAGCGCGGCCATTGCCGCGGCCCTCCCCGGCATGGACGTCCTGATCAGCTGCTACCAACCGGGAAATGCGGCAGCGGATTTCGATGACACCGTCGCGCGCTCCATCGCCGATCCGACGGTCTACGCGAGTGCCGCTCGCGCACTGCTCGATGCACTGCACACGCACCCGCGCACGCGGCTGATCGTCGTCGGCGGCGCGGGGAGTCTGGAGTACGAGCCCGGCCGAGTCACCGCCGATGACGACCAACGCCTCGCCGATACCCTCGCAGGACTCGGCCTCCCCCGCGAGTACGCCGCCGCGGTACGCGGCCACCGCGCCGCCCTCGACGTCCTGCGCACCTCGAATCGGCTCTGGACCTACCTCAGCCCAGCCGAACTGATCGCCCCCGGCGAACGCACCGGCCGCTACCGCGTCGGCGGTGACCAACCGGTCCGCGACACCGACGGCCACAGCCGCATTTCCGTCGAAGACGCCGCGGTCGCGCTACTCGACGAGGCAGAACTGCCACGATTTATCCAGCGCCGCTTCACTATCGGATATTGACCCGATGCTCCCGCACCGATATTCGGTGCGGGAGTTCAGCTTTCGTTTTTCAACTTGCGCCAACCGCCCGCGCGGTTGTTGGCGATGATCTGCTCGAACATCGCGAGAAGTGCTGGGGTGTTCAGCTTTTCGCCTTCGTGGATGGCCACGGTGCGCCCGGTCTTGTTCTCGTGGCCGCCGGTGATGATGCCCTCCGGATCCGGCACGATGCCGCCGTCGTAGAGGAATACATTCACGTGGGACTTGGCCGCGAGCAGAGCACAGATATTGCCGTCCAGTACGAAGTACGGCTGAACGGTGCGTTTGATTGTCTCGACGACCTCGGGGTCGGCGGCATGCACCAGCTCGCGCACCTCATGACAGATGGCCTGCTGCCACTCCGGCAGCGGGTCGATGTAGGCGTCGACGCGCGGGTCCTTCCGATAGGACATGCGACCGATCCAAGCACAAGCCGTGCCTGATCACGCACGATTTCTGCCGATCCGATGATCGACCGGCGCTTGGCACGCCGGCCGGCCGGGCAACACTCAGGTCAGTCGCGCGGCCAGACGTGACGCGTTCATATGCGCGATGGCTTCGATGCTGACCATCGGGTTCACCCCTGAGGCGGTCGGGAAGCAGGAGGCGTCGGCGACAACGACATTCGGCACATCCCAGACCACGCCGTCCGGATCGGCGGCCGAATCCGCGCACGAGCCGCCCATGCGTGCCGAGCCCATGATGTGCAGTGCACCCATCGCGCAACGGCCGGGATCGTAACCGGCGCGCAGACATTCGGCGACGAAGCTGTCGTGTGAGCCTGCGACACCGGGTTCGTAGACCGGCCCCGACTGGTGCCCGGAGAAGATCCGGAGCGCCCCTGCCGCTTCCAAAATCCTTGCCGCACCCGCGATTCCGGCATGCATATGCGCTTGGTCGTATCCGGACAGGCGGTAGCGGATGCCGTGGTCGCGAGTGATGACACCACGCGAAGGTGTCACAATTGGCTTCTTCCCCCACATCTATTGGTGGGGGATTCCGACCTTCACAGGTCGTGTTTCTTGCTTCACCGGCGACTGCCGCGCCGACGACTGCCGGGTTGGTCTTACACCGCCTCCACAGGCAGACACCGCCAGCCTGGCGGCCAAAATATTCCTCGCAGCGTTGATATCGCGATCATGGGCCACACCGCACCGGCACACCCATTCCCGCACATGCAATGGCATCGTGTCGTTCAGCACCCCACACGCAGAGCAGGTCTTGCTCGACGGGAACCATCGGTCCACGGCGATCACCTCACGCCCGTACCAGGCGGCCTTGTACTCCAACATCGAACGCAACTGCGACCACGAGGCATCGGAGATCGCACGCGCCAAACGGTGATTGCGAAGCATCCCCGCCACATTCAGATCCTCGATCACGATCGTTTGGTTCTCACGAACGAGCCGAGTACTCAGCTTGTGCAAATGGTCTGTGCGGCGGTCGGTGATACGAGCGTGGAGACGCGCCACCTTCCGGCGGGCCTTATCCCGATTGACCGACCCCTTGGTCTTGCGGGCAAGGGCGCGTTGAGCTTTCACCAGCCGCGCCTGTTCTCGTCGCTGATGCCTGGGATTGGAGATCTTCTCACCGGTCGACAACGCCAACAGCGAGGTGACCCCGGCATCCACACCAACAACGCCATCGGTCGGCGGGTGGTGAGTTACCACGGCTTCGGTGAGCAGCGACACGAACCAACGGCCCGCGCTGTCACACGACACGGTGACCGTGGAAGGTTGCGCACCTTCGGGCAACGGCCGAGACCACACGATATTCAGCGGATCGGCCATCTTCGCGAGGGTGAGTTCCCCGTCACGGAATGTGAACGCCGACCGCGTGTACTCCGCCGACGAGCGAGACTTCTTCCGCGACTTGAAACGTGGATAACGCGCCCGCTTATCGAAGAAGTTGGCGAACGCACCCTGCAAATGCCGCAACGCCTGCTGCAACGGCACCGAGGACACCTCCCCCAAAAACTTCAGCTCATCGGTTTTCTTCCACGCGGTCAGCATCGCAGAGGTCTCGTTGTAGTTGACGCGACGCCGCTCGGTGTACCAGGCGGTCGTCCTGGCTTCCAGCGCCTTGTTGTACACCAAGCGGACACATCCGAACGTGCGCACAAGCTCCCGTTCCTGCTGCTCGGTCGGATAGAAGCGGTACTTGTACGCCCGCTTCACCAAGCTCTCCCCCATGCGCACACATTAACAAGTCAGGTTGTAACCAGTGAGACAATCTGCGTCAGAATCATATTCGGCACAGATCATGGAGCATGCAACAGACGCGCCAACTCCGACAACTCGAGCAGGGTTGCCTTCGCGCTACAGCAATCCGATGCGGCCGAGCGTCGTGCGCTCGGCGACTGGTAACGACATCGGTCTCCTGCAACGGAACCAGAACGGTCATCAACTCAACTCACTCGTGCCACTTGCGTGCCCAATCCGCCGACGATCAGGAAACGGCGAAAAGGATCCGGAAAGTCGCACCCGCACCGGGCGTGCGCAACAGCTGGATCCGGGCGCCGTGCGCGCCGAGAATCGCATCGGCAATGGCGAGTCCGAGTCCCGAACCGCCGGTGCGGGAACGCGATTCCGCGGCCCGGTAGAAGCGATCGAAGATGCGCGGCGCGTTCTCCGGCGCGATGCCGGGTCCGTCGTCGTGCACATCGAGTACGGCGAATTCGGATACGTCGGGCAGTACCGCACCCGCTTCGGCGGCGACCGGATCGGTCAACGCGGCCACGGCTCTGATCCCGACGGTGACGGTGATCGACGCCTCGGATGGCGTATGCACCAGGGCGTTATTGACCAGATTCGTCACGACCTGCCGCAATCGATGCTCGTCACCGACCACCCGAACCGGATCATCCGAACTCTCCAGGCCGATGTCCCGATCCGGGGCTCGGGTGGCGGCATCACGCACCACTTCCATCGCGAGCACCACCAGATCGAGCTCCGCCAGATCCAGCGCCCGTTCCTGATCGGATTTGGCCAGCAGCAACAGGTCGTCGACGAGCACCCCCATCCGGATCGCCTCGCCCTCGATCCGGCTCATCATCTCGCGCAGGCCCACCTCGTCGGACGCACCACCGCGCCGATACAGCTCGGCGTAGCCGCGCACGGAGGTCAGCGGGGTGCGCAGTTCATGGGAGGCGTCGGCGATGAACGCCCGCATCCGCTGCTCGGAATCGGCGAGCTGGCGCAGTGCCGTGGACAGCCGGGTGACCATCACATTGAACGCGGTACCGAGCCGACCGACCTCGGTATGCGGATCGGTCTGTGCGACACGGCGATCCAGATCCCCGGCGGCGATCGCCTCGGCCGTGTGTTCGATCCTGGTCAGCGGTCGCAGGCCGATACGCACCAGGACCGCCGCGATCACACAGATGGCGAGCAGCAGCGTCACGCCCGCCGCCAACTCGATCGTGCGCAGGTTGCCGGTGGTCGCCTCGGTCGTCGCCAGCGACATCGCGATCGCGACGGTACCGCCGTCGGGTTGCCATTCGGTCGCGGGCTGCACGACGGTGCGCACCCGCCAACGGATATCGCTCTTCTGGTCACCGACCGTGAACGCGGTATTCGGGCGGGCGCGCACCGATGCCGCGTCCATCGCGGGCAGCGCCGGCACGGTGCTCACCTGGGCCGGTGCGCCGAGCTTGCCGATCTGATGCCCGCCGACATCGAAGAACATCAGCCGGAAATCCGAAGGCAACTGCTCGTACTCCGGCGGCCCGGACGGCGGGGGCGGCGGGGGCCGCTTGGTCGAAGTCATATCGCTGGCAACGCGATTCAGCTGGTCGTCCACTCGATCGAGCAGCGCGCGGTCCAACATGGTCACACTGAGCAGCCCGAAGGCGGCCATTCCGATACCGGCGATCGCGACGAGGGCCAGCAGCAGCCGGGTGCGTAAGGTCAACCGGCGAGCCCGATTCCACACCCGGCGCCCGTTCATGACTGCGCCTCGCCGGCGCTCGGCTCCGCCATGACCGAGCGATGCCCGGCTGTGTTGATTGTTCGCTCACCGCGCTCACTCACGGATGTCCGCCGCCGAGGCGCAGGGTGTATCCGACACCGCGAATCGTGTGGATCAGCGGCGGATTCCGGGCATCGACCTTGCGCCGGAGCTGGCTGATGAAGGTCTCCACGACCCGCCCGTCGCGCCCGGTCTCCGCACTCCACACCCGATCGATGATCTGCTGCTTGCTGACCACCTTCTCGGCATTGACCACCAGATACTGCAGCAGGCTGAATTCGGTGGCCGACAGCCAGATCTCGGTACCCGCTCGGTATGCCGCGTGTGCATCGACGTCCAGCTCCAGGTCCGCATACTTCAGCACCCGATCGTCGCCGGACGGGCCGCGAGTGCGGCGCAGGATCGCGCGCAGCCGCAGCAGGACCTCCTCGATGCTGAACGGCTTGGTCACATAGTCGTCGCCACCGGCGGCCAGCCCGGCGATACGATCCTCGACCGCGTCCCGGGACGTCAGGAACAACACCGGCACCTCGCTGTCGGACTCCCGCAGCCGCCGCGCCACCGCGTAGCCGTCCAGATCCGGCAGCATCACGTCCAGCACCACGATGTCCGGTGGATGCGCCGCCGCCTCGACCAGCGCCGCGTACCCACTCGCAGCGGTATACACGTCGAATCCACTCATCCGCAGGGCGGCGGAGAGCAGGTCCAGGATGTTGGGCTCATCGTCGACCACGAGAACGGTCGCGGCCGGTGACGTGTCACGGTCGGGCACGCCTACACACTATGCCGCACCGTCCACCGGGCCGGCCCGCAACATCGCGCCTATCCCTTTCGCCGGTCAGCGGCCGCGCTCGGGTGTCGGTCTGCGCCGCGCACGTGTCGGTCGACGCGCGGCCGCATTCGTGACGTCGCCGCGCCGGTCCGCGGGCACGAAGGTGATGATGTCGGCTCGCGATGTGATCATCAGCTTCTGGAAGATCGAAACCATCTGTGCGTCTATGGTCTTGAACGAATTGCCGCGACTGGCCGCGATCGCCGTATTGGTCCAGCCCGCCGCCGCGAGCGTGGCCACCTCCTGTTCGGCGGTCGAGAGTTCCTGCCAGGGTGACGGGCGGTCGCGCCGGATGGGATGATCCACGTCCAGCTTGCCCATCGACAACGTGCCCAATGCCAGCCGTGCCACCTCACCGTACTCCGGCCGCAGCATGGCACCCTCGCGCCGAGTGGCATCGAACAGTTGGTGTCCGAGCACATCCCGTGCGATGTCGATAGCGTTGTCGGTTTCGGTTTCGAATGGCACCAAGTTCGCTATGTTCACGCCTAAGCGCTGCCGCCAGGTCGCGACTCCGCCGCCCAGCAGTGCGATTTCGGTGGCCCCCGCAAGCACCTGGTCCGAGACGGCACCGTCCGCGGTCCGCGCATCACCCGACATGCGCGCGAGCGTCCACATCCGGATGTGCACCGCCCAGAGGGCACCCCATTGGTCACGCATCGCGACCTGATCCGCCAACGCGGAGCGACCGACGGCGAGCGCTTCTTCGGGGTCACCATGTTTGGTCAGGGCAATCGCCCACGCCAATTCGGCCCAGGATTTCGCCCAGCGCGCCCCCGCCGCAACGGTGTTGTCGAGATGACGCCGGGCAATCTCCATGGCCTGCACAGGGGTGCCACAGAAACCGGCGGCCAGTGCCTCGAACAGCTCGCTCATGGCCGCACCACCGAGATCGCCACCAGCGGCGAACTTCTGGCGAGCGCTCCCGAGCACCGCAACCGCGCGCGCGTCGCCCTGCACCAGCATCAGTTCGCTACCGCGCGTGAACTCGACGGGTGCGGGCAGACCGAGATCACGCTCGAAGGTATGGCGCCAGTTCGCCCGTGCCGCCGGATCTGTCACGCACGCGGCGACGCACTCCTCGAGCATCCGCTCGGCGTCGTCGTGCACCCCCTGGCACATGCTGATCCAGCCGATCAGGGCCATTGCCGATATCTGGAGTTCGACGGGCTGTGGGTCGAGTTCGCGCGTCGCCGCCAGCGTTCGCTCGGCCCACCGCCGAGACTCGCGCAGCGACCCCTTGATGAAGGGAACCCGCAATGAGATCAAACCGACGACGATTTCCAGCCCGATCACCGATTCCCCCGGGGTGGTGAGACTTCCGTCGATCGCGCAGAGCAGGTTGTCCCAAGCCGCCCGCGCCCAATCGAGCAGATCCTGCTCCGCAGGGCTGCACCATTCGGCGCAGGCCCGCATGACTTCGTCGCGGTAGTAGCGCCGATGCCGGGCGGTCAGCCGCTCCCATTCGGCGCCGGCCGCGCGCTCGCGCAATCGCTGCTGAGCGAATACGCGGAAGCTCTCCAAGAGTGAGTAACGGACCGTATCGGAAGTCAGGTGGACCGACACAAGAGACTGATCCGCCAAACGCTCCAAGAGACCCTCGACCTCGTCCGTCGCGATGCTGACGCGCAGGTCACCGCCGCCGATGTCGAGATCGGCGCAGACGCCCTCGATCGCAGCCAGTTCCGCACCGACATCGAGCACGGACGTATCGGCTTCATCGGCGGGATCCACGTCGTACCCCGCGGCGAAGACCGACATCCGATCAAAAAGCAGGCGCTCCTGGTCCGTGCACAGGTCGTAGGACCATGCGATGACATCCCGGATGCCCTGATGCCGTTCCTCGGTGCCGACGCGTGGACCGGGCGACCACCGCAGGCGCCGATCGCCGGCCTCGCCGCTGAGGTCGCGCAGAATCATGCGCAACGGTTGGTGTCGTAGGCGGGCGGCGGCCAGCCGGATGTAGAGCGGGTGGTTGTCCACATGCCTGCAGATCGAATCGGCCAGCGCGAGTTGATCATCGGCGATGGCACGCCCGGTGAGCTCCGCTCGCTTGCGGAACAATCGCAGCGCCTGTTCTCGCGGCAAGGAACCGATCGGCACCAATTGCTCATCGACCCAGCCGACCGCCTCGCGACTGGTCGCCAGCACCGTCAACCCCGGCACCGCGTCGAGTAGGTCGGAGATCAATCGCCCGGCGCCATCGAGGACGTGCTCACAATTGTCCATCACCAGGATCGTCTGCAGTCGGTGGCCCACGGCGTCGGAACGAGTGAGGGTGTCGACCAGCGCGGCCCATACCGATCGATCGGAGAAGTCGGCGTCGACGATAGCCTGGGCGACCTCGTCCTCGACCGCCGATATATCCACCCCGCTCGCCAGCCGGGCCAGCCGGACCCAATGGACGGGAACCCGACGGGCCTTGTGGTAGCGGTGCACCGCCTCGGTGGCAAGGCGAGTCTTGCCGATACCACCCGAACCGATCAAGGTGATCAGACGCGCCGAATCCAGCAGCAACTCCGCGATCTTGTCCAGCTCCCGTTCGCGTCCGACGAAATCACTGGCGGCTGACGGCAGCGATCCGAGGCTCGATGAATATCGCCCGGTCATGGTGAGCACACTAGTCATCCGGTATCTGAAACATTCGTCGTTGCACCCGATGTACGTGACCTACCTATGTCACGAAGCTGAGACCAGCGAATTCACCATCGGAAGGATTTCACGTGCGCGGAATTCAGATACTCGGCGCCGGCGAGTGTGGCCTCCCGCTGGCACTGCGGCTGTGGCACAGCGGCATCCCGGTCACCCTGGTGACCGATCGCGACGCGGCCGCGGTGCTGTCCGGCTCGGTGACCAGCACCCAGGTGAAGTTCGGGCCGACGTTGAACCTCGAATCTCGAGCGGGGCTGGGCATTTGGCGCTCGATTGCGCCCCGGATCCTAGGCATCCGGTTCAGCTTGGTCGTCGACCGCAACGTGGTGTCCGGGTGGGCCGGACGCTTCAGCGAACCAGCGCAGAGTGTCGACCAGCGGACGGTGTTCGCGCGCTGGCTTGCCGACTTCGCGGCTGCGGGCGGCGATCTGGAGATCGCACAACTGTCTGTGCCGCAACTGGATCGGCGGACCGCCGCATACGATCTGACTGTCGTCACTCGAGCATCGCGTGAGCTCGCCGCATACTTTCCCGCCGACCCGAGCTGGTCGGTTCCGGCCGAGCCGATGCGTCGACTGGCGGTGCTGTACCTCGACGGGGTCGAGCCCGATCCGGATGGCCTCGGAACCTACACGGCCCTTCCCGGCCACGGCGAAATCATCTCCTATCCGGGCCTGACCGGTCCTCCCGGACAGGAGAGGCGTTGCGAAATACTGCTTTTCGAGGGATTGCCCGGCGGCGGACTGGATGTTTTCGCGCACACGCTCCCGGCCAAGCGGCTGCCGCGCGCTGTACAACTCTTGCAACAGTATCTGCCTGCGGCACTTGCCGATCGGTATCGCAATGCCGAATTGACCGACGGTGGCGCGACTCTGGTCGGCGCCGTACCGCCGACCATGCGCGAGCCGATCGGCACACTGCCCTCCGGCACCCTCGTGCTGGGCGGCGGCGATGTCGTGTGCCGGATGGATCCCGGCGGTGCGCAGGGCGCCAACAGCGCCGCACACTGCGCCGCCCAGTACAGCGCGGCGATTCTGGACAATCCCACCGGCCCGTTCGACCGGGCCTGGATGACCTCGGCGGCACAGCCATGGCTGACCGCGATCGCCCATGCCGCGGCACGCTGGACAATGGCCGTGCTCGACCCCCCACCTGCCGTGCGGGAATTGATGCTGGCCGCACAGGAGGACACCGCACTGGCCGATGCGTTCGCCGAAACCTTCGTCCGCCCAGCGAATATGGTGAAATTCGCCGCTGCCGAAACCACACCCCACTGAGCCGGTGCAGATCGCCGAATTGGGTCAGCGCGTCGTCGATACCGGGAAGACCACGGGTAGGGCAGCAAGAGCGCGGTGGAACGGACCGGGCCGCCAGCTCAGTTCATCCACCGGCAGGGCCAGCGTCAGATCGGGCAGAGCGTCGAGGAGTTGATCGATGGCATCTTGGGCGATCAGATAGGCCGCCGTTCGCGCCGGGCAGGCATGCGGTCCGGCGCCCCATGCCAGGTGCGAACGATTGCCGAGATACTCACCGCCGCTGATCGCTGGATCGTTGTTGCAGGCGGCCATACTGATGACGACCGGTTGGTTCGCGGGCAGCCAGATATCGCTGGACAGAATCGGTTGTCGTGGATATGTGACGGAAAAGTTGGCCATCGGCGGGTCTGCGAACAACACCTCGTCGAGTGCGTCCCGGGTCGATAGGCTGCCGCCCAACACATTTCCCGCGAACCGCTCGTCGGTAAGCATGAGCAGCAGCGTGTTGACGATCAGATTCTGTTGCGGTTCGATTCCGGCGCCATACAAGATGGCGAGCTGATGAATCAACTCCGACTCGTCGAGTCGGGTGGGATGTTCGAGTAGTCGAGTGGTGATGTCATCGCCGGGTTCGGCTCGTTTCAAGTCGATCAGGTCCAGCAATGCCTCGCTGAGCATTTTGTTGCCCTGTTCGGCGTCGACCCCATCGAAAATCGCGGCAGTCGCCTGTGCGACCCGCTGGCCGATCTCCGGTGGACAGCCCAGCATCGCGTTGATCGCGCCGAATGCGAGCGGTAAGGCGTATTGGCTGATCAGGTCCGCCGTACCGGACACGCTGAAGGCCTCGACCAGCGGTACGGCAATGGACTCCACGGTGGTATGCAGGGCATGGAGATCGGCTCCATCGATCGCCGCGGCGATGGCCTGCCGATAGCGGGTGTGTTCGTTACCCGCACTGCGCAGTGCGTTCGGACGCCACTCGAGTATCGGCCGTACCGGACATTCGACGGGGATCGTCTGCTGCCAGCCGCGTGGATCAGCAGGGAAGTGGTCTGGATCGTTCAGAATGCGCACTGCGGTGTAGTAATCGAGCACCAGGGTCGCGGGCACTCCCGGTGCGAGTTCCACCGGCGCCATCGCGCCGTAGCGGCTACGCATCTCCCGATAAGCGGTGTGTGGATCAGCGGCAAATTCCGGGGAGTACAGCGGGACGTAGTCGCCATCACCCCCGGCGGGCGATACGTGGTGCGGAACGGGACAAGTATCGGGCTCGAGTGGAGGCTGTTGCGTGTTCAAAAGCGAAACTCCGAACGCTGGCCATGTCACACAGGCAAATGGTGGGTCGCGGTAACGATCGCGCAATAGGGATGTCCCGAACATCGGTAGAACCCATGGGCAGTTCGGCACCGCCGCCCATTCAGTGCGCCGGGATATGTTCCCTTCGGTTGGACCGCCCACGCGACAGTTGTTCGTCGTAGCCGACGGGTTCACTCGGTCGCGCAATCGGGAGGTCGTCGCCGATGAGGACGAGTTGGGCGATGGTGAGCCGGCTTACCGAGTATCCGGGATACGGATAGAGCAACAATGCTGTCGGCGTGTATCCGCCACCGTAATTCAGTGTGCGTACGGTGACTTCCGTCGCATCGCCGGATGCGAGCCTGCCGCCGAGGTCGGCCAATCGAGCGCGATCACCGGGATGGAACACATCGACCGGCCGGAACAAGTAGTCCCACCGGACCCAAGGGGCAGGCTCAGTGAGCCAATGGGAGATGGTGGCGTGCTCGAGTTGCACGATAGCCAAATGGGTCCCGGCACGGCGGTGAGCTTCCCGCAGCCCGACGTGATCGAGAGTCGGCGCCATCGAGGGCATGGTGTCCGAGGTCACGTCTTCGATCAACCACCAGGCGCCGCGGGTACGTTCGTCATCGCGAGCCCGCATGGTGATCCGCCATTGTCCTCGTCGTGCGGACCCGCTGGTCACGATCACGTCGAACTGGAGCTTCTGACCCGGCACCGGACCGTAGAGCAGATCGAGCACCTCCACATGTCGATCGAATTTCGAAATCCGGTGGAACAGTTCGGCAATAGAACGTCGCGGCACGTACTCCTCGGCCTCGACGCCGCACAACCGCCGGAGGCCGACGGGCTGGTGGATCAACTGCGTATCGAGTTCCCAGATCAGACCGACCGCCGGGCGCAATGGGGGGATCGGCGCCACCGCGGGACCGAGCCACAACCGCACCGCGTGCACATCGCCCGCCGGACCGAGCACCGGCCGCAGCATCAGCTTGTGCGGACCAGCGCCGGTCGGGATCGTCAGATCCATATCCTCGCCCCGAAGGTGCACCAAGTGGATCATCCCGGTGATATCGCGGGTTGTCAGAGTGTCATAGAGCGCCGGACTCTTCGCCAGCAATCGCTGCACAACACGGTCGCAATTGGCGAAATTGCGCGACGCTTCCCCCATCGAAGCCACCGAAGCGACCCCAGGCGCCAACGTCTCCACCGTCGCCCACGGAATCATCACACCTCCCTCCGCCCCGACCGTTCCCTGCCAACAACATGCGACTGTCTGCACGTCGGTTCAGTATTCCCAGATCGGGGAAGTGTCGGCATCGGGTGCTGCCACGTGAGCAGCCGGGTTCACTACCTAGGTGTACGGGCGCGCTCCGATCGCTCCCCCGTCAACCAGCGCCCCACTCCCCCGAATATGCTTACGAACCTTGCACAATTCATCACCGTCCGTGGTGGAACCAGAGCGGACCGCCGCGCAACCCGACGATCCCGTCGCCGAAGTTTCTCGACACCGGAACAGGCCCCCGGCGAAGCGCTGGCTATCCACTGGTGCAACTACCAGCAAACCACTCCGGCCGCACCACCCCGTTCGCCTGGGCCACGCCCTCCAGTTTCCGAGACGAGGTGGGCACCGCGGTGTCCGAGAAGCACGGCGCCGAGACAGTGAAACGAATTGGGACACAAGTACACCCGCACTGCACCGACGTGCTGAACCTGTACAGCCGACTCGTGAAACCATGTCGCGAAGTCGAATCCCGGCGGGTCGGCGAGGCCAGAAAAAGGCCTCCGACCTGCTGACACTGTCGGGGTGACAGGATTTGAACCTGCGACCCTCCGCTCCCAAAGCGGATGCGCTACCAAGCTGCGCTACACCCCGTGGCCTCGCGGCGAAAGACGGTGCCGACGAGGATGAATCCTGCGTGGAGCGGGTGACGGGAATCGAACCCGCACCATCAGCTTGGAAGGCTGAGGTTCTACCATTGAACTACACCCGCAGGCATACGACATCTGATGGGATCGCCACGATGTCGTGTGCGAACCGACTGTACCGAATCGGGCCTCGGATACGCCAATCAGCCCCCCACCAAAGCGTCCAGCGGGGCCGATGCGGACACGATCCGAGCCGTCAACGGTAGTCGATCGCTATCACTGATCGAGTCGAGCCGGTGAGCGAGCCGGAAACCTCCCATTTCGGCGTGCCGTCGGCGTGTCGGTCCGCGACTTTCCGGCGAACAAAATTGATGTGTAACGCCGGCGGTGCGACAGCGATGACATACCCGATCGCCATTCGCGAGGGACCGATAACTCGTTATAAAACAGCGTTTTTCAGTGCCGAGTGGCTTGCTAGGATCCTTTTTGCCGGACGGGGGTATCTGGAAAGGGGGCGGTGAGCGTGCACCAAGCGAGGTGGACACAACCGCGTAGCAGTGGGAACGATCGGGGTGACGCCGGCACCTGCGTGGGAACAGGGCACCCGGGTACCGACATCACCCGTGGCGGGTGAGTGCGATGTCTGCGGATATCGAGCCACCCGTAGCGCAGATGGCAGGCGCGTGGGCGCGTGCGGTCTGCGCGGAACCGGGATCACACGCGTCACCACAACAGTTGCAGCCGGTTTTGGTCGAGATCATCGAGCGGCTGCTGTTGCTGGCCAGGTCCGAGCCCTTCCCGGTGCCCGAGGCGCGGAACTTGGGGGCGCGGCTGGTCGAGGCGCCGTTCGAACGGACCAGAATGCTGGCCCAGGCCACCCGCTGGCTGCTCGGCTTCCCGGCGGGGGCGCCCGGGTCGCTGGTCGCCACGCGCTGGCCGCTGGTGGCCAGTCAGGCCATCGACAGCTATGCCCAGGCGCTGCAGGAGCGGGCGCTGGCCCAGCAGGAGCAACACATTTCGGCCGCGGTGTCGTTGCGGGTGCAGGAGATCGCCGCGCTACAGCATCGGCTGCGGCACGAGGCCACCCATGACGCGCTCACCGATCTGGCCAACCGGACGCTGCTGCAGGACAAGGTGCGGCTGATGGCGGCCGATCCGAACCGCGGCGTCGGTCTGCTGCTGATCGACCTGGACCGATTCAAACAGATCAACGACAACTACGGACATGCCGTCGGCGACGAGGTGCTCGTCGAGCTGGCCCGCAGGCTGCGCGAGATCTGCCCGCCGGATACGGTCATCTGCCGCTACGGCGGTGACGAATTCGTGCTCGCCACCAACCCGCTGCACAACACGCTCGGCGAAATCGCACATCGGATCGTGGCCGCGCTACGGGATCCGGTGTGGTCGACGGCCGGACCGGTGCCGGTCTCGGCCAGTGTCGGCACCGCATACTGTCCGCCGGGCGACTCCTGCGATTTCACCGATCTGCTGCGTAGCGCCGATCGCGCGATGTATTCGGCGAAGACCGCGGGCGGACGCCGCTTCGTCCTCGCCGACTCCGATAAACCCGAAATCAAGGCCGTCGCAGGCTGATCCGACACGTCAGTCGGCCAAGAACCCCTGTACCAACGATACGAGTTCACCCGGCTTCTCGAAGAACACCACGTGGCCGCTATCGATTTCGGCATATCGGCTGTTCGGGATCGCGGTGTGCAGCCCACGGGCATGGGTGACCGGTACCAACTGATCCTGGGTGCAGCCGATCACCAAAGTCGGTGCGGCGATACGGCTCAACTCGTCGCGGATGTCCACTTCGAGGTTCACCTCGATCTGCCGCAGCGTTCCGGGTTCGGGTTTCGTGGCGCGCAATTGGGCCAGACCCGCATGGCCGAGCCCGCTCAGGAATGCCGGGCTGAACGCCAGCAACGGACCGAATGCGGAGGCCATTTCGGGTCCGGCCTCCAATGAGGCCGCCCAGCCGTGCAGGGTGAGCAGTTGCCGGGGATCCTCCGTCACCGACCAACCGGCCACGAGGACGAGTCTGCGCACCAGGTCGGGACGCCGTCCCGCGACCGCTGCCGCGACGACCGCGCCGAGGGAGAAGCCCAGCAGGTCGACCGGGCCGGTCGATGCATCCTCGATGGTCGCGATGATCTGCTGGACCAGCAGGTCGAGGGTCAGTCGGCCCTCAGGTGCGGTGGTGCCGCCGCTGCCCGCGTAGTTGGGCGTGACAACGGTGTGGCGGTCGGTGAACTCGGAGATGAGGTGTCCGAAATTGGATTCGGCACTCATGCTGGTGCCGTGGACGAGGACCAAGCCTGGTCCGGCACCGGCCACGGAGTAGTGAACATCGGTATCCGAGACTCTGACGACGGGCATAATGGGGACCTTCCGATGGGCCGGACTAGATGTCCAGGACGAGGCGCGGGGTGTGGGCGCGTGAGCGGCAGATCATCATCACGTCGGTGTCCTGTGGCGTGAGAATGCTGTCGCGATGGTCCGGGATACCGTCCAGGACAACGGTTTCGCAGGTACCGCAGGTGCCTTCGCGGCAGGAGGACAAGACCGTGACACCGGCCCGTTCGACAGCGTCGAGGACGGAGATGTTCGCCGGGATGTGGACGGTGACACCGGATTGCGCGCATTCGACATCGAAGGCCGAATCGGCAGTCACTTCTATCGGCTTCGGCGCGAACCGCTCGAGGTGCAGGGCATCGGCGGGCCAGGTCGCGGCGCAGTGGCTTTCGACGGCCGCCAGCAACGACTCCGGACCGCAGCAGTACACCAGAGTTCCCGGATACGGATCGGACAGGATGGTATCGAGGTCGAGCGGGCCGGTCTCGCTCTGCGGACACACCTCGATCGGCCCTAGTGCCGAGAGTTCGGGTAGGTAGGCCATGCTCGCGCGGGTGCGGCCGCCGTAGTGCAGGCTCCACGCGCCGCCGCGACGCGCGACGGTGCGGATCATCGGCAGCAGCGGTGTGATACCGACACCACCGGCGATGAACCGATAGCGCTCGGCGTCCCGGAGTGGGAAGTTGTTGCGGGGGCCTCGGATTCGCAGCCGTTCGCCCACGGTCAGCCGGTCGTGGACGTAGGCCGATCCACCGCGGCCGCTCGGTTCACGCAGGACCGCGATCGTCAGCCGGCCGTGATCGTCGGGATCGCCGCACAGCGAATACTGGCGCACCAGGCCCGGGCGCAGGATCAGGTCGATGTGCGCACCCGGCTGCCATTTCGGGGTATGTCCATCGATCACGGACAGGGTGAGTTCGACGATGCCGTCGGCGAGGGTGCGGCGGTCGGCAACGGTGACGGCGAATTCCGGTTCGGCGGTCATGCTCTGGCTCCGACCAGGTTCGTGGGCTGCGGATCGGCAACGCGGGTGTGATGACCATCGGGGTGGGCGAGCAGCCACTGCCAGATCTCGATCGGGTCGTCGGCGATACGGGTTGCGCCGCAATGGCATCGGCCGAACAGCTGATCGCTGCCCGGAAACCACTGCACGCGATGACAGGCGGTCATGCTCGGGTCGCTTCGGTCCGGGTGAGCTCGGCGATCAACCGACGTGCCGCCAGCGCGCCGGTGTCGATATTGATCGACAGCTCCTGATAGGTGCCCCCGGCGCGTTCCTCCGCGGCGATGACCTCCTCGACCAGGTTCAGCGCCACCACGTCCTGCATCACCACGGTGTGATTGCTCTTGTGCAGATACTCGGTCACGTCCTGGTCATCGATCGCGAAATCCCTTGCCACCATCCAGAAGTCGTGTACCGAATGCTCGGTTTCCGGAGTGAGGGCGTACACGATTTCGGTGTGGAACGCGCCGGGATCGGTGTCGGCACCGCGTCCGGGCAGGTAGCCATCGGGCGGATAGTGGCCCTGCGGCGCGACGCGACTGTGCAGCCGGTACAGGCACGGCGGCTGGAATTCGATGTCCTGCCAGCGGGTGATGCGCCCGGTGATACCGGTCGAATTGGCATAGAACGGTGGGCATTCGGCATCGTCCATATGCCTGCTCACCCGCACGACACCGGCTGCCTGGTCGACCTCGGTGGTGATCGGCGTTTCCGCGACCTCTGGGGTGCCGATATAGCCGCCGTGCAAATAGGTTTCGTGGGACAGGTCCATCAGATTGTCCATCAGCAGCGCATGCCGGGCCCGGATGGTCTCCAGGCCGCGGATAGTGGTCCAACCCTCCTGCACCAGCCACGGTGCGCGCGGGATCGCGGCCGGGTCGGCCGATTCGCGGTCGCCGATCCACACCCAGACGAACGAATCCTGTTCCACCACAGGGTAGGAGGCCACACGGGCGCTGCGGGGAATGCGGGTCTGCGCGGGTACCGCGACACAGGCGCCGGTGCGGTCGTAGGTGAAGCCGTGGTAGCCGCAGACGACACGGTCACCGACCAGCCGCGACTCCGACAGCGGGTAGCGGCGGTGGATGCAGCGGTCCGACAGTGCCGCCACCGCGCCGTCCTCGGTCCGGTAGAACACCAGTGGTTCGTTGCAGATGGTCCGCGCGAACAGGTCGCGGCCGATCTCCTGGCTGTAGGCGGCCACGTACCACTGGTTGCGGGCGATTGCGGTTGTCGGGCTCATCGGAATGCTCCTGAAATGTGGGCTGTGCGGTCCATCGTGTGGGCCGCCGATGCGTGAGCCAAGACACACTTCCGTCGAACGGAAGTCACCGCCCGCCACCCAGCTGCCTGGTGATGCCATGGGCCGCGGTGCGCACCGCCGGAGCCCACATGGCCCGGCGGGAGTCGCCGGCCGGTACGACGATCGACAGCGCCGCCGCGACATGACCGTCCGAACCGAAAATCGGTGCGGCGACGGAATATCCGTCGAGGGTCACCTGTCCGTCGCTGATCGCGACCCCGGTGCGGCGCACCTCGGCCAATGCGCGCCGCAGCACCTCGGGCGTGCTGATCGTCTTCGTGGTGAATACCGCCAGCGGCCGGTCGGCGATCTTGTCCACGATCTCGGCGGGAGCGTAGGCCAGGATGGCCAGCCCGACGCCGGTTGCGTGCATCGGCCAGCGCGCACCCACTCGGGTGCGCACGAATACGGCGTCGCGGCCGGCGAGGAATTCGACATAGACCACTTCGGTGCCGTCACGGACCGCCAGCTGCACATTCTGGTGCGTCGCCTCGTACAGGTCCTCCATGAACGGCAGCGCGACATCACGGATGGGCCTGGCGCGCGGGCAGTAGGCGGCGATCTCCACCATGCGCAAACCGATCTGGTACCCGCCGCTGGCAGCCCGATCCAGCGCACCCCACTGCACGAGATCGACAACGTGGCGATAGACCGTTGTCTGCGGAAGACCGGTGCGCTCGGCCAACTCCGACAGCTTCAACACCGGGTGGGCGTTGTCGAACGCCTCCAGCAGAACCAGTGCGCGGGCCAGAACCGACGACTGGGTCATCGCCGAAGCCTGTCAGGACAGCGCATGCCAGGCTCGGACCAGCGCCGAACGGAAGTCATCGGACTGCTCGGCGGTCATACCGCTGATCATCTGCTGTTCCACCGCGTCGACCTCGTCCGCGACATCGGCGAGCAACCCACGTCCCGCCTCGGTGAGATGGATCAGCAGCTCGCGCCGGTTGCGTGAGTTGCGTTCGCGCGCAATGAGTCCGCGACTCTCCAGAGCGCGGACCACATCGGCGACGGACTGTGCCGTGACGAACGAATCCCGCGCCAGCTGCGCGGCCGGTAAGCCGTCGTGCCGTTCGAGCACGGTCAGCGCGGTGTACTGCAATGTGGTGATCCCGACCGGACGCAGCAGCTCGTCCAGGCGCGCCCGCACCGCCAGCTCGACCCTTTTGACCGCGTACAGCAGCGAGGTCTGACTACGCAGCAGTCGGCTTGCGGTCGGCTTCGCCTCCGAGATCGTCACCAGCACTCTCCTCACCTCGTCGCGGGGGCCGAACCGGGATGTTCGGCGAAATCGAGAATAGACCATTGACAGGAATCCTGTCAGTGGCGAATAGTGGCTGACATCACTAAAACCATCAGGTTTCCTGTTGATGAGAGCAGACGCATCTCGGCAGAGCGGCCGGAATCGTCGGAACGGGACCGAGCAGGCATGAGCACGAACGACAACGTCGACGGACAGCTGTTCATCGACGGCAAATGGCGGAACTCCGCATCGGGTGGCCGCAGCGATGTGGTGGACCCGTCGACCGGTCGGGTCATCGGCACTGTCGCCGAAGCCGACCGCACCGACGTCGACGACGCGGTCACGGCCGCGCGCGCGGCATTCACCGGTGCCGAATGGGGCGGCCGCACTGGTCGGGAACGAGCGCGCATCCTGCTCCGGATCGCCGAGCTGGTGCGCGAGAATGCCGACGAGTTGGTGCGGCTGGAAAGTCTCGACGTCGGGAAGCCGGTCACCCTGTGCCGATCGGTGGACGTCGCGACCACCATCGAACAGTACGAGTACTGTGCCGCGCTCGCGCAGACCATCGACGGAGCTACCCGCCGCACGCCGCTACCCGCGTTCGCCTATACCCGCCGGGATCCACTCGGTGTGGTCGCCGCCATTACGCCGTTCAACTTTCCGCTGATCCTGTCGAGCTCCAAGATCGCGCCCGCGCTCGCGGCCGGCAATGTCGTCGTTCACAAGCCCGCCGAGGAAACGCCGCTCAGCGCGCTGTTCATGGCGACGCTGTTCGAAAGGGCCGGTGTTCCGGCGGGTGTGGTCAACGTCGTCACCGGCTCCGGGCCGGTGGTGGGTGCGGCGCTGCTCGAGCATCCGGGCGTGGACAAGATCGCATTCACCGGATCGACCGAGATCGGCCGGCGAGCGGCGAGCGTGGCCGGTGCGGCGTTGAAGCCGGTGACCATGGAACTCGGCGGCAATGCCGCGCAGATCGTGTTCGCCGACGCCGATGTCGAGAAGGCGATCGGCGCGATCATCAAGGGTTTCGTCTTCAATACCGGGCAGTTCTGCATGGGCGGTCCCCGGCTGCTGGTTGCGCGGCCGCTCTACGAGACCGTCGTCGGCATCCTCGCCGAAGCCGTCGCAGGCGTACGCGTCGGCGACCCGCGCGATCCGGCGACCGTGGTCGGACCGATGGCCGCACAACGGCACGTCGCGAAGGTCGAAGAATATGTCGCGCTGGCCCGCCGGGAGGGCGGCCGGGTGGTGTGCGGTGGCGAACGCCTGGATCTGGACGGCGGCTACTACTACCAGCCCACCGTGATCGCGGACCTCGCCGACGACTCCCGCGCCGTGCAGGAGGAGATCTTCGGACCGGTGCTCACGGTGCAGGCCTTCGATACCGAGGACGAAGCGATCGCGCTGGCCAACGGCACGCGCTACGGACTCGCATCCGGCCTGCACACCACCGATCTCGCCCGCGCGCACCGCGTCGCCGACAAATTGCAGGCCGGAATCGTCTGGGTCAACGACTGGGCGATGCTCGACCCTGCCATGCCGTTCGGCGGTGTCAAGGACTCCGGCTTCGGACGTGAATACGGACCCGAGGCCCTTGCGTCCTACACCAAGGTCAAATCCGTTGTCATCGCACTCGATTGAAGCCGCAAGGACACCTACCATGACCACCTCCACATGGGCAGCCGTCGTCGAATCCGGCGGTGCACCGTTTACCCTGTCCGCGATCGAACTCGATGAACCACGACCGCACGAGGCGATCGTGCGCATGGTCGCGGCCGGTGTCTGCCACACCGACCTCGGTGTCGCCAGTGGCGGACTGCCGTTCCCGCTGCCCGGCGTCCTCGGTCACGAAGGTGCGGGCATCGTCGAACGCGTCGGATCCGAAGTCACCGGTGTCGTACCCGGCGATCACGTACTGCTGTCGTTCACCTCGTGCGGAGCGTGCGCGAACTGCCGCGACGGCCACCCGGCCTATTGCGCAACCTGGTTGCCGCTCAACCTGATCGGCGGTGCGCGAGCCGATGACAGCCACACCATCACGCGCGATAGCGCACCCTTGGGCGGGCACTTTTTCGGGCAGTCGTCGTTCAGTCGACTCGCGCTGGTCGACGAGCGCAGCATGATCGTCGTCGACCCCGATGTGCCGCTGGAATCGATTGCTCCGCTCGGGTGCGGAGTCCAGACCGGTGTCGGCGCGATCTGGAATGTCGTACAGCCGCGCCCGGGATCGAGCGTTGTCGTACTCGGCGCCGGTGCGGTCGGAATGTCCGCGATTATGGCGGCCACGCTGTCACCGGCCACGACGATCATCGCCGTCGACAAGATCGCCGAACGTCTCGAACTGGCCTGGGAACTCGGCGCTACGCACATCATCGATGCGACGACGACCGATGTCGCCACCGCGATCACCGAAATCACCGGTGGCGCCGACGCCGTCGTGGAAACAACCGGCAGCACCGCCGTACTGCGCACCGGCGCGGATGTCCTCGCCGCGCGCGGCACGCTGGTCGTCGTCGGCGCACCACCGTTCGGCGCCGAGGTGGCGCTCGACGTCAACGCCATGCTGCCGGGCCGCAAGGTCGTCGGACTCACCCTGGGCGATCACGAAACCCGCACCGCCATACCGGCTTTGGTCTCGCTGATGCAAAGCGGGCGGCTCCCGATCGACAAGCTGATCACCCGGTACCGATTCGACGACATCGGCCAGGCCGCCGCGGATATGACCTCGGGCAAAGCGATCAAACCCGTCCTCATTTTCTGACCCCTCTTTCGAAAGGAACTTCGCATATGGATCTCACCGGCAAAGTCGCCATCGTCACCGGCAGCGGCCAAGGTCTCGGCCTGGCCTACGCCAAGGCTTTGGCCGCCGCCGGCGCGTCGGTCGTGGTCAACGATGTGGCCGCCGACCGCGCCGAAAAGGCCGCCGCCGAAATCGCCGAAACCGGTGGTCGGGCACTCGCGGTACCGGTCGCCGTCGGCACCACCGAGGCTGCGCGGACACTGGTCGCGGCGGCCGTCGACGCGTTCGGACGACTGGATGCGATGGTGACCAATGCGGGCATCCTGCGCGACAAGGTGCTGTGGAACATGTCCGACGACGACTTCGACGCCGTCATCCACGTCCATCTGCGCGGCACCTTCACCTGCGTTCGGGAAGCGGTCAAACACTTCCGTCTGGCCGGTCACGGTGGGCGGGTCGTGCTCGCCGGATCCCCCGCCGGGCAGCGCGGCAATTTCGGTCAAACCAACTATGCGGCAGCCAAAGCCGGTATCGCGGCGATGGCGCGCACGTGGGCGATGGAATGCGCGAAGGCCGGAGTCACGGTCAATGCGATCATCCCCAACGCGGCGACCGCGATGACCGAGACCATTCCCTTCCTCGCCCCTTACGTCGAAGGAATGAAGAACGGTGAGCCGATCCCGTCGGTGGTGCGCCGCGCAGCCTCGTTCGGCACGCCCGAGGATGTCGCCGGACTGGTGGTTTTCCTGGCCTCCGACGCCTCCGCCGATATCACGGGCCAATGCATCGGCATCGGCGGCGACCGGTTGTCGCTCTGGTCGCATCCGAGCGAAATCCGCAGCGCCTTCCTCGACGGCGGCTGGACCGCCGACGCGATCGCCGAGGCGTTCGACTCCTCGATCGGTGAGCAGCTCGAAACCTACGGCATCCCGCTGCCCAAGATCCCGACCACCGCGCAGCAGCTGTCATGAGTCTGGACCTGGACCAACTCGTCGCGATCGACGTGCACACGCACGCCGAAACCGATGGCTGCGGCCACTATTCGTTACCGGACCAGCTCCGGGCAGGTGCCGACGCCTACTTCGGCGCCGAATCCGGCCCGCCGACCATCGACGAGATGGCCGCTTACTACCGGGAACGCCGCATGGCCGCGGTCGTATTCACCGTCGACGCCGAAGCCGCGCTCGGCCATCGGCGGATCAGCAATGAAGACATCGCCACCGCGGCCGCCGCACACAGCGACGTCCTCATCCCGTTCGCCAGTATCGATCCGGCCAGAGGAAAGGCGGGACTGGCCGAAGCCCGGCGACTTGTTGTCGAGCACGGGGTCCGCGGCTTCAAATTCCATCCGAGCGTGCAGGCTTTCCGGCCCGACGATCGTGCCGTCTACCCGCTCTACGAGACCATCAGCGAGCTCGGGGTGCCCGCCCTGTTCCACTCCGGTCAGACTGGAATCGGATCGGGCCTCCCCGGTGGCGGCGGCATCCGGCTCAAATACTCCAACCCGATGCTGCTCGACGATGTGGCAGTCGACTTTCCGGATCTGACGATCATCATCGCCCATCCGTCGTTTCCCTGGCAGGACGAAGCGCTGGCCGTGGCCACGCACAAACCCAACGTCTATATCGATCTGTCCGGGTGGTCGCCGAAATACTTTCCGGCGCAACTGGTCAAGTACGCCAACAGCCTGCTCAAACGAAAGGTGTTGTTCGGCTCGGACTTTCCGCTCATTTCCCCGGATCGGTGGATGAAGGACTTCGAACAACTCGATATCAAGGACGAGGTCCGTCCCCTGATCCTGCGTGAAAACGCCATCACCGCATTGGGATTGAGGACGACATGATGGACCAGGGAGTCGGCTCGTGGCCGCGGCGGCGGGCCCGGATGGAACCCGATGCCATCGCGCTGATCCAACAGGACCGGCGCGTCGACTACGCCACCCTCGCCGATCGCGTGGACACCCTCGCCGCGGCCCTCGCCGATTTCGGCGTCGGGCCGGGCGACCGGGTCGCCTACCTCGGACCCAACGATATCGCGACCTTCGAAACACTCTTCGCCACAATGCATCTCGGCGCCATCTTCGTGGCACTCAACACTCGGCTGGCCGCGCCGGAGATCGCCGGTCTACTCGACGATGCCGACCCGACTGTGTTCGTCGTCGGTACCGACACCGGTATCGATGCGCTCGCACGAAGCTCCGCCACTCCCAGGCTGCTGCACCTGGGCGAAGAGTACGAGAACGCGATCACCGACCACACCGGGCGAACACCGCCCGCCCACGCGGTCGGACTCGACGACCCCGCATTGATCCTCTACACCTCCGGCACCACCGGCCGCCCCAAGGGCGCCGTGCTCACCCACGGCAATATCGTCTGGAATACCCTCAACCAGTTCGCCCACTTCAGTCTCGGCCGCGACGATGTCAGCCTGTGTTCCGCGCCGCTGTTCCACGTACTCGGCCTTGGTCAGATCACGCTGCCGACCCTCTACGCCGGCGGAACCGTCGTTGTCATACCGAAATTCGATCCCGGCGAGTTCCTGGCCACCATCGAGCGCAGGCGCGCCACCGTTTTCCCGCTCGCCCCGACCATGCTGAAAATGCTGTGCGAGGCGCCGGAGTGGGAGACCACCGATCTGTCGAGCGTCCGCTGCGTCGCCTTCGGCGGGTCCCCCGTCCTCGAACACGTGGCCAAGGCGTGGCTGGCCCGCGGCATCCAGGCCCTACAGGGCTACGGCATGACCGAGGCGGCACCCGGCGTGCTCATGGCACTGCGCCACGGTGCCGACGCACATCCGGTATCCGCGGGTGTTCCGCACTTCTTCACCGATGTCGCGCTACTCACCCCGACCGGCGAGATCATCGAAGGAGCCGGCCAGGGCGAACTACTCGTCAAGGGCCCCAACGTCTTTGCCGGATATTGGAATCGACCCGACGCCACCGAACAGGCGTTCATCGACGGCTGGTTCCGCACCGGCGATATCGTCCGCATCGACCATGACGGCTGGGCGCACATCGTCGACCGTGTCAAGGACATGATCATCTCCGGCGGCGAGAACATCTACCCCGCCGAGGTCGAGGCGGCCATCTCCCGCCTGGACAGCGTCTCCGACTGCGCTGTGGTCGCGGTGCCGGACGAACGATGGGGTGAGGTCGGGTTGGCGTTCATCGTCGCCCGCGCCGGTCACGACATCGATGCAGACGCGATTCGCACCCATCTCGAAGCGAATCTGGCCCGATACAAAGTCCCGAAATATTTCATCTTCCGCGAGCAGCTGCCCCGCAACGCCCTCGGCAAGCTCCAGCGCCTGCTGCTCCGCGACGACGCTCGCCAAATGCGCGGGCTGACACCGTAAATCCACAACAACCGAAGGAGCGCGCCACATGGCGACCACCGTCGACAAACCCACCGACCTACTCGACCTCATCGGCACCGAACTCGGCAGCAGCGACTGGCTCGAGATCCCGCAGCGCGATATCGACATGTTCGCCGAGGCCACCCACGACGAGCAGTGGATCCACGTCGATGTCGAACGCGCGAAGACCGGCCCCTTCGGCGGCACCATCGCCCACGGCTATCTGACCCTGTCGCTACTCATTCCGCTCTGGTCCGAAATACTCGTTATCGAAAACCGCGGCATGGCAATCAATTACGGCCTCAACAAGGTCCGGTTCCCGGCACCCGTCCCCGCCGGCGCCAAAGTCCGACTCACCGCCACCCTCGCCGACGCCACCGACCTCGGCGACGGCGCGGTCCAAGTCACCGTCGATGCCGTCATGGAACGCGAGGGCGCCGACAAGCCGGTATGCATCGCCCAGATGGTGCACCGCTACTTCCAGTAGCGCTGAGGTTCAGCCGGCCTGACAGGTGGGGCACCAGAAGAGGTTTCGGCCCTCCAGTACGGTGTGTGCGACAGGGGTGCCGCAGAGGCGGCAGGGTGCGCCGGGACGGCGGTAGACGTAGGTGCGTGGGCGGTCGGCCGCGTAGGACGGTTCGCCGTGGTCGTGTTCGGGGCGGACGACGACCATCTTGCCGACCCGCACTCCCACCCGCATCAGCGCGACCAGATCGGTCCACATCGCGTCCCACTCGTCGGCAGTGAGCGCGGTGCCCGGTCGGTGTGGCGAAATACCGTGCCGGAAAAGCAGTTCCGCGCGATACACATTGCCGACGCCGGCGAGCACCTGCTGATCCATCAGCAGTGCGCCGATGGACCTGCGCGAGCGATGAATCCGACGCCAGGCCCGTTCGGGATCGGCGCCGCGCCGCAGTGGATCCGGGCCGAGCCGGTCGGTCAGCGCGGTCACCTCAGCACGGGTGTACACCTCGCAGGCGGTCGGGCCGCGTAAATCGGTGCCGTACAGGCGGTCATCTGCCGACGCGTCACCGACGATCCGCATCCGCACCTGGCCGACCGGCTCCCCCATCGGCAGCGGGACCTCGGTGAACACCCCGTACAACCCGAGATGCACATGTACCACCAGACCCGACTCGTAGTGGTGCAGAAGGTGTTTGCCCCAGGCCTCGGCTCGCGTCAGCACCTGTCCGTCGATGCGCGCGGCACCGGAGGCGAACTTGCCCTGCGGACTGGAGACACGCACCACTCCCCCGGCAAAGCGTCGCTGGTGCAACCGTGCGAGCCGATGCAGCGTATGCCCCTCAGGCACGGACATCCTCTCTGTTCCGCCGCCGATGCGACCCGACCCACCCGGGTCGCATTGCGGGACGACGGATTACGCGCTCAGTAAGCCGGAACGGCCGGGGCCACACCGGTCTTCTCGTACTCGGCCAGGATGTCGATGCGACGCTGGTGGCGCGGCTCCTCGGACCACTTGGTCGAGACGAACGCGTCCACGATCGCCAGCGCCTCCTCGGTGGAGTGCATGCGGCCGCCGATGCCGATCAACTGGGCATTGTTGTGCTCACGGGCCAGTTGGGCGGTCTCCACGCTCCAGGCCAGGGCGCAGCGGGCGCCAGGCACCTTGTTCGCGGCGATCTGCTCACCGTTGCCGCTGCCGCCGAAGACCAGCCCGAGGCTGCCCGGATCGGCGACGGTGCGGCGCGCCGCCTCGATGCAGAAGGCGGGGTAGTCGTCGAGTGCGTCGTATTCGAGGGCGCCGCAGTCGACGACCTCGTGGCCCGACTGCTCCAGATGGGCCTTGACGTGATTCTTCAGTTCGAAACCGGCATGGTCGGCACCCAGGTATACGCGCATGGCTGCGATTGTGTCAGGCGTGTTTCGCAGTGCCGCGACAGGGGACGTGCGGCCACGATTAACACCGCTAGCCACCGCGGCGAATCGACAGATGTGCCCCCGCGGTGTCCGTCACGCCAACGGCGCCGAACCTCATCCCCGGCAAATGAATAGAGTTCTTCGCATGCAGCCGCACGACTCCCAGCCGCCCCAGCAGCCGGGCGGACCCGCCGATCCTTATCCCGCTCTCGGCGGATGGGCGCAGGCTCAGGACGCGACCGCCACTGCGCACAATTCGCCGCAGTACCCATCGTCGCCGCAATACCCCGCCGCGCCGTACCCCGGATTCCCCACACCCCACTACGGACCCGCGCCGTCCGGATACGGCGTGGCTCCGGTCCCGCCCGGTACGCCCCCGCAGCGGCAGCCGCGCGGGCTGTCCCCGTTCGGCATGCCCGCACGGCACCCGTGGGAGATTCCGCTGCTGGTCGTCGTCTGTGTGATCACCACGTTCGCGATGCTGATCGCGGTGGCGGTGTGCATCGATCTCGTACTGGGTGGGAAGCAGCCGAATATCTACCTGATCATCCTGGTCTTCGCGCCGATCGTGGTGTGGTTCCTGCGCGGTATGGGCTACGCGGCCATGCGGGTCAACGGCGTCAAGATGTCGCCGACCCAGTTTCCGGAGGGCTATCAACTGGTGGTCGAGGCGGCGGCCCGATTCGGAATGGCCAAGGTGCCGGATGCCTATGTCGTGCTCGGCAACGGCCAGATCAATGCCTTCGCCTCCGGTCACGGGTTCCGCCGCTATGTCGCGGTATACAGCGATCTGTTCGAAATCGGCGGCGCCGCACGCGAACCCGAGGCTCTCGCCTTCATCATCGGTCACGAGGTCGGGCATATCGCGGCCGGGCACACCTCGTACTGGCGTCAGCTCGGCATGTTCGTGGCACCGTCGCTGCCGATCATCGGCAGCTCATTGATCCGGTCCCAGGAGTACACCGCCGACAATCACGGCTATTGCAACCGGCACGTCGGCGCACCGGGCGCCATGGGCACCCTCGCGGCCGGCAAGTACCTGAACAAATTGGTCGGCTTCGACGAGATGGCCGATCGGGCCGCGGTCGAGAAGGGCTTCTTCGTCTGGATCAGCAATGCCATGTCCTCGCATCCGGTGCTGACCTGGCGCATGTGGGCCCTGCGCGACCGCAGCAGGCACGGCAAGCTGTTCTGGCGACCGAACCGACCGGCCGGTGCGCCACCGGCCGGTCCGTACCCGAGCAGCTACGGCGAGGTTCCGGCGTTGCCGCCGAAACCCGTGCCGTAGGTCCGCGGTCAGTCGAAGGACGGATCCTCGGTCCTGGTCCGCTTCAACTCGAAGAAGTGCGGGTAGTCGGCCAGCGTGACCGCCGCATCCCACAGCTTCCCGGCCTCCTCGCCGCGCGGGATGCGCGACAGCACCGGACCGAAGAAGGCATTGCCGTTGATGTGGATGGTCGGGGTGCCGACATCCGGACCGACTTTGTCCATGCCCTCGTGATGGCTCTTGCGCAGCGCCTCGTCGAATTCGGTGCTCTCGGCGGCCGCGGCGAGTTCGGCGGGCAGGCCCGCCTCGGCAAGCGAATCCGCGATCACCGCGGCGAGGGATTCCTTGCGGGAGTCGCGCGCGTACTCCTCGCGACGGTTGTGGATGCGGGTGCCCATCGCGGTGTAGAGCGGGGCGAGCACCTTGTCACCGTGGGCTTGGGCGGCAGCGATCGCGACCCGGACCGGACCCCAGCCGGTCGCGAGCAGCTCCTCGTACTGCGGCGGCAGCCCCTCCTTGCCCTCGTTCAGCACCGACAGGCTCATCACGTGGAAACGGGCCTCGATATCGCGGACCTGCTCGACCTCGAGAATCCAGCGGGAGGTGATCCAACACCAGGGGCACAGCGGGTCGAACCAGAAATCGGCAACGTTCTTGGTGGTCGTCTCGCTCACAGAGCTGTTCCTCTCCATCGCACGCTCGTAACGCGCGGATTCGCCGCGCCACTATCCGTGGCCAACCACGCGGGCTCGCGATTCGTTCCCGGACCGGACGACCGATTTTCCGAAAGGCGGCCCGGGGTCCCAGTAGGGTGACACGCAGGCGTCAGGTTCCCTCCCGAAAAGGAGTCCGTAATGACCTCTGATCAGCATTTCGTCATCGTCGGCGGCGGGCTGGCCGCGGCCAAACTCGCGGAAGCACTGCGCGCCAACGATTTCGCCGGAACCGTGACGCTGATCAGCGCCGAAGATTACCTGCCCTATGAGCGACCACCGCTGTCCAAGGAACATCTGCTCGGAAAGAAATCGCTCGAGGAATTCACCGTCGACCCGGGCCAGTGGTACCGCGATCACCATATCGACGTCCGGCTCGGCACCGAGGTCCGCGCGATCGATCCGAGCGCGAAAACCGTGACGCTGCCGGATGGTTCGACACTCGGCTACGACAAGCTCGCACTCGCGACCGGCTCGACACCGCGCCGCCTGCCGATTCCGGGCATGGATGCGCGCGAGGTGTACACGCTGCGCACCATCGGCGATTCCGACAGCCTGATCGAGCTGTTCGGCTCTGCCCGGCGGCTGGTCATCATCGGGGCAGGCTGGATCGGGCTCGAGGTCGCCTCGGCCGCACGCGCCGCCCAGGTCGAGGTCACCATTGTCGAATCCGCCGAACTGCCGCTCTTGGCGGCGCTCGGCCCCGAGATGGGTCAGGTCTTCGCGGATCTGCACCGCGACCACGGCGTCGACCTGCGATTCGGCGCGCAGGTCGAGTCGATCACCACCCATCAGGCCGGGGCAATCACCGCTAGTCAGGGAGGGGTGGAGCTGGCGAGCGGCGTCCGACTCACCGACGGCACCGTGATCGAGGGCGATGCGGTACTCGTCGCGGTCGGCGCGCGGCCGAATATCGAACTGGCCGCGAACGCGGGGCTGGCGACCGACGGCGGCGTACTCGTCGACGCGAGCCTGGCCACCAGCGACCCGGATATCGTGGCGGTCGGCGATATCGCCGACGCGCAGCATCCGGTGCTCGGACGTCGAATTCGAGTGGAGCACTGGGCGAATGCGCTCAATCAGCCCGCCGTCGCGGCGCAGACCATGCTCGGCAAGTCGGCTTCCTACGAACGCCTGCCGTACTTCTTCACCGACCAATACGACCTGGGCATGGAGTACACCGGATACGCCGCGACCAGTGAGTACGCGCGGGTGGTCGTGCGCGGTGATGTGGCGAAGCGCGAGTTCGTCGCATTCTGGCTCGATGCCGAGAACCGGGTGCTGGCGGGGATGAATGTGAACATCTGGGATGTGACCGACCGAATCAAGGAGTTGATCGGTCAGCAGGTCGATCCGGAACAGCTTGCCGATACCTCCGCGCCACTGTGATGCGGATCACTATCGAGGATGCGTCGAATCGGCGCACCCAGCTCCGACCACATCGCGAGCGCGCCGCAGGGGGCGCACCGCAGGCTAGGAGACCGGAATGAAATACATGCTGCTCAAGACCTATGGGCCCGCCGCCAGCTGCGACGTCCCGATCACCGAGTGGACGCCGGAGGAGATCAAGGCGCATATGGACTTCCAGCGGGCGCTCGGCGCGGAGCTGGCCAAGACCGGTGAACTGGTCGACGCACAGGGCCTGGCCGGGCCGGACGAGGCACGACTGGTCAGTTCGGACGGGCGCTCGGCACCGGTCGTCACCGATGGGCCGTTCCCGGAGACCAAGGAGTTCCTGGCCGGATATTGGATTGTCGATGTGGAGAGTCCGGAGCGTGCACTGGAAATCGCGGCACAGGCGTCGGCGGCCCCCGGACCGGGTGGTAAGCCGATCGGCGAGTACATCGAGGTGCGCGCGGTGATGGGTGCCCCGGCGACCGAGCAATAGTTGTTCATGCACGGAGCACCGCCCATCGAGGACCTGTTGCGCGAACTCGCGCCACAGGTCCTCGGCACGTTGGTACGCCGATTCGGCGATTTCGACACCGCCGAGGACGCGCTGCAGGAGGCGATGCTCGCGGCGGCGACCCAATGGCCCGCCGATGGACTGCCGGATAATCCGCGGGCATGGTTGATCCAGGTCGCGCAGCGGCGGATGGCCGACACAGTGCGCGCCGAGGTGGCCCGGCGACGCAGGGAGACAACGGTTTTCGAGCGCGACGTGCCCGATGCCGAGGCCGTCGATCGTGACGACACGCTCGCCATGTTCTTCCTCTGCTGCCATCCGGCGCTGTCGTCCGCGAGTGCCATCGCGCTGACATTGCGTGCGGTCGGCGGGCTCGGCACGGCGGAGATCGCCAATGCCTTCCTGCTGCCGGAAGCGACCATGGCGCAACGGATTACGCGTGCGAAGAAGAAGCTGGCCACGCTCGACCGCCCGTTCGCCCGGCCCGGTGACGCGCAATGGCACGAGCGGCTCGGTGCTGTGCTGCATGTGCTGTACCTGATCTTCAACGAGGGGCACACCAGCACCGCGGGACCCGACCTGCAGCGGACCGACCTCTCGAACGAGGCGATCCGCCTGACCAGGTCGATCCATCGGCTGCTCCCCGACGACACCGAGGTCACCGGGCTGCTGGCGCTCATGCTGCTTACCGACTCCCGGCGCGCCGCACGCACCGGGGCGCACGGCGAATTGATTCCGCTCGCTGAACAGAACCGCGCGCTGTGGGACCGCGCCCAGATCACCGAGGGCATGACGTTGACCACCAGCACACTCGCCTCGGGTCTCACCGGTCCCTACCAGATCCAGGCCGCGATCGCCGTGCTGCACGCCGAGGCGCCGCGTGCCGAGGACACCGACTGGCGACGAATCCTGGCCCTGTACAACATTATCGAGCGCATCGTGAAGAACCCGATGGTCACCCTCAACCGCGCCGTCGCCACCGCCATGGTGCACGGCCCCGCCGCCGGTCTCGAACTCGCAGACACCCTCGAAGACCAGTTGGCAGGTAATCACCGACTCGACGCCGTCCGCGGCCACCTACACGAAATGGCAGGCGATTTCGCCACAGCCACCACCTGCTACACGTCCGCTGCCAACCACACCACCAGCACCCCCGAACGCGACTACCTGACCCTGCGCGCCGCCCACCTCCGCCACCACCGCTGACCCCAGCCGGCGCAGTCAAGCCTTGGGTCATCAGGTGACCAGTCACACCAGATATAGGGGTGGCCGCATGTTGCTGGGCCTTTCGCGTCTGAGCAGGTCGCGTAGCGCGGCTCCAGCCTCCGCACCCGTCGCGCTGGTCAACTCGATGACACGGCGGATTGTCAGTGCGTTGACACCGCGGAGTGACGCGGCGTGCGCATAACGGTCGATGTCGCCAATCGAGTCCACGGTCGGCATCCGCTGTTCTCGGTGTGCAGACAGTCGATTACGTTCTGTGTCGATATCGCTGTAGCCTCGGCGGTCCCGGATGCGCTGCTCCACTTGCTCCAGTGAAATGGTGTCGGACAAGTCGGACGCGAGGGACTGCGCAGCTACGCCGAAGGCATCGACTTCGCACACCACCGCGGCGTCATCGGTGATATTGATGAGCGCGTCACGCTGGGTCTCGACCTCACCGCGCCAGCCCTCTGCGGCCACGCAAAGAAGTCCGTTGGCCTCGGACGGGTGCCAGTTCCACACCTCGGCGACCATCGCCACATCAGCGGCGCCGAGTTCGGCGACCGCCGCGGAGCCGTGACGGCGCAGCAGTGTGCACAGTTCAGGCGGCGTCAGCTCCCCGTCGAGCCCAACCCCGGCGATGAGCAGGTGCAACGGGAATTCCGATCGTATGGCGGCTGCCAACGTGAGCGAGTCGGCCAACGGGCTGCGTAGGCCAGCCTCATGTCCTTCGGCCAGGATGTCGCCGCCGACATCAACGATGACCAATACGTCCGCGCCGAACAGTTCAGCCGCAGAGTGGAATTGAGCCGCGAGACCAGTGGCGCCAGCGACGGGGTCCATCAGCAATAGCGGGCAAGACAGATACGGGACCAAACTGGGCAGCGTGGACCGGCCCGCATTGTGCAACCGCGCCGACTCCGTCACCTCGGCGATCAGCGGCGAATGCTTGGCTAAGCGGTCGAAGTCGTCGCGACTGCGCGGCCCAGGTGTCGGGTCGATGAGCAGACGATCCCAGGAGTAACTCATGATCGCCGCGACATCGAAGCGGTGTCGAAGCTTCCTGGCGACAATCGCCGCAGTGATGGCATCACCACCGCCCCCAGCGGCAATCGCAACAGCTTTCACAGTCATCTAATCCGGAATCGTACACTGGCCAGTGACATAGGACACCGGAGGAACAGTTGCCCGAAATCGAAGAGGTACTGCCGAAGTATCTACAAATCGCGGGGTATCTCCGAGACCAGATTGTGCGCGGCGACCTTGCTCCTGGCGCCGACGTCCCGTCAGTTCGCGAACTCGCCGCGGAGTGGAATGTTGCCCGGCCGACAGCCAGCAAAGCTCTTGATGCACTGCGGCAGCAAGGTCTTGTCGAATCGCGCCGCGGCAGCGGCACCTACGTGCGTGAGCCCCAGGCCGCGCCCCGAGCACGCGAGCGGTACGAACGAGCGGCTGCGCTGGGCACCATGTATTCCGACCCGGAGTCGGTGCGGTTCCCGCTTGTCGGCATCGTCGAGGCGCCCACGCATGTGGCGGCCGCGCTCGGCCTTGCCTCGGGTTCCGCCGTGATCCAGCGCCAACGGGTGATCGACGGCAATAGCGGACCGGTCGAGCTGTCGACGTCATGGTTCGCCGCTTCACTCGCCGAAACGGCACCGCGCCTGATGGTGGCCGAGCGACTGCGCGGTGGGACGGTTCGGTATCTCGCTGATGTACTCGGCATCAAATCGGCGTACGCCCGCGACCAGGTATGCGCCCGGCAGGCTAGCGCGGAGGAACGCCGGGCACTTGCACTGTCCGAGCACGCGCCAGCGTTGGTCTATTGGCTGACGGCCTACGACTCCGACGATCGCCCGCTCCAGTTCGACGAAGCGGTGTACCCGCCGGAACGTTGGGCGTTCCGGCAGGAATATCCAATAATTTTCTAGGCCCCGCGCGCTCAACGCCGGAATGTTCGCCGATAATTCAAACTGTCCTAGGACACTTCAGTGTTTGTGTCATAGTTCACCTACGTCGCGCCGTCGGGTTGACCCCCATCCCCGGCGGCGGGGCGGATCAACTGAAACCTGCTCGGGCACACCAAGGGACGTGCGAAATGAACGCAGATGATCTGATCCGGTTGCGTGACGCGCTCAGGGATTTTCGGAGGCGATCGACGACGATGCCGACGTACCGACCCACTGGGCACGCAACCACGACGGCATACGGACCCCGGTGTTCGCGGACGGGCGAACGGGTGGTGAGTTCACATGGACTCAGATGCTCGCTGCCCGTGGCGAAGACATCGGCGAACTTGTCGAATCCCTGATAGACGCTGGACTCGCCACTGAGGTTCAAGAGGTCGGGATTGACGTGCTCGATCAGGGCAGGCGATGACAATGGGGTTCAACTGGTGGCGGGAAGCCGAGTCTGACGGCACGTCGGTGCAAGCGATCGTGGATCGTGTACAGGCTGAGTGGAAAGCCGAGCGCCAACGGATCGACGCCAAGGATGCCCGGCCCACCGACGCTGCGTTCTGGCCCAGCGGTTGGCCGCACGACGCGCCGGAAGTTCCGTTGAGCGTCAACGAAGCGCACATGACGATGCAACGGCATCGCGGGTGCCGCGCCGACGAGTGCCCGCGTAAGGCGGCGGCACGGCAAACCTTGATCAGCGCGGGTCGGATGAAGCCTGACACCTCACGGGAGTACTGAGCGCGCGCAGGCCGCTCAGGTAGAAGAAAGTTGGGGGAATCCCATGCTATCTCGCTGTAACACAATCATTTTCGTCGGAATTCTCAGCTCCGCGCTCGGCACCGCGCCGGCCGGGGCTACGGCCGGTGCACAACCGGAGTTCATCGCCGCCAAGTCTTGTGGTTTCGAATTCACCTACAGTCGGCCATCGGTGTACCCGCCGAAGATCGAGGGAAACGGCGTCGCCCAGTGCGACGGGCCGCCCGAAGAGCACATCTTGACCTTGGCACTGGAACACCTCCAGGGCGGCAGGTGGGTGAACGCCGCCTACATCACCGATGCCGCGATCCCGCCGGGGCCGCCGAATTCCAGGTCGTACGAGGTGAGCGCAGCCTGTTACGCGGGAAAATGGCGTGTCAGTATGAGCGTGACGGGCCGTATCCAAGGAAACCCGTTCGTGTTCAGCGACCACTCGGGAACGCGTGACGTACCGAGCAGCCAATGCCCGAGCCGATGAGAGGAAATCTCTGGTGCCGAACCTTGACGTGAGCAAGTCCCGGGAATTGCGGGACAAGATCCAACCGATCTACGAGGAAACAGCAGCCTTGCTCGGTGCCGAGCATCCGGCGGCGGTGTCCCTACAACAGGCGGCAACCGAACTCACCGCCGCCGCGCCCGGCCCTCGACGCTATGGCGACTATGAACCGGAACACCCAATTGCATAAGAACGACAGAACACGATCGAGCGCGCCGCGGCGCGCTCGATCGTCTGCGTTAACGAGTCTGCTGCGGCCGAGTGGGGGCCGGGGGGTTCGGATTTTCTGACGGGCATTCAGACGGCGATACATGTACACACAGGCGGCAGACGGCAGACTGCTTGATGTGGCAGGCAAATTCAGTGCTGGGATTCTGTTGTTCCGCCAGGGCTCCGGCGATGTCGAGGTGCTGATCGGGCATATGGGTGGGCCGTTCTGGGCGCGTAAAGATGCGGGGGCCTGGTCGATTCCGAAGGGTGAGTACGAACCGGAATACGAGAGCGCCGAGGTGGCCGCGGCGCGTGAGTTTCTCGAGGAACTCGGGTTGCCGGTGCCCGAGGGCGAGCGGGTGCCGTTGGGCGAGGTTCGCTACGGCAGTGGCAAATCCGCCAAGAACCTCACCGTCTGGGCTGTCGAGGGCGATCTGAACCCAGCCGCCGTTGTCCCTGGCACCTTCGAGATGGAATGGCCGCCCAAATCCGGCCGCCTCGCCACCTTCCCGGAAATCGACCGCGCCGAGTGGTTCGACCTCGCGACCGCGCACGACAAACTGGGTGCGGGCCAGCGGCCTTACCTCGAGCGACTGGCCGAACACCTCGCCTGACCGCTCCGGCCCAGCGAACACCCGACCTCAACCGAGCACCCGCACCCACTAGGCACCGGACACCCAGTACAGCAACCGGGCTCCCACCCACCCCGCACCGCACACCCCGAGAAGCAAACGGGTACCCGCACAGAGGGATACCCGATTCTCGAGACGAAGTGCCCGGTAGCTAGCGAGCCGCCCAGATGGTCAGCGCGGCGCGCTACTCCAGGTCTGCCCGGTAATCAGCTCGTATGCCTCCATGTACTTCTGCCGAGTGGCATCGACGATCTCGGCGGGGATCTCCGGGCCCGGGTACTCCTTGTTCCAGCCCGTGGAGGTGGACCAGTCGCGGACGAACTGTTTGTCGAAGGAGCGCTGGGGGCGGCCGGGTTCCCATTCGGTGCCCGGCCAGAAGCGGGAGGAGTCGGAGGTCAGTACTTCGTCGCCGAGGGTGAGAATGTCACCGTCCCAACCGAATTCGACCTTGGTGTCGGCGACTATGACGCCGCGCACGGCGGCGTGCGCCGCACCGCGGGTGTAGATCCGGAGCGTCAGGTCGCGCAATTGCTCGGCGACCTCGCGGCCCTCCTGATTCACCACATCCGCGAAGGTGATGGGCTCGTCGTGGCCCTCGGAGGCCTTACTGGTCGGGGTGAAGATCGGCTCGGGCAGTATGTCGCCATCGCGCAGACCGCGCGGCAGCGCGACGCCGGAAACGGTCCCGGTGCGCTGGTATTCCTTCAGCCCCGACCCGGTCAGATAGCCACGCGCGATGCATTCGACCTGCACCATCTTCAGCGGCTTGACCCGGATGCCGCGACCGGCGAATTCCGCGGGCACATCGGTCGCGGAGACCACATGGTTGGGCACGTCGGTGAAGAATTCGAACCACCAGTTGGACAGCTGGGTCAGCAGCGCTCCCTTTTCCGGGATCGGCGTCGGCAGCACCACGTCGTAGACCGAAACCCGGTCCGACGCCACCAGCAGCAGGGTATCGCCGTCCTCGTAGAGGTCGCGCACCTTTCCGGCGTGGATGTGCTTCACGTCGCAGCTCCGATCCTGGTCGCTAGGGTTCAGGGGAAAAAGTCCCGCGCGGGCAACCTTACCGAGGTGGCATTGTGGTGAGTGCTGTGCCCGCCGGGGGGCCGCCCGTGCATGTTCTTCGAACCACGAAGGAGTCCAATGTCCGCACCGAACCTGACTCGCGACCAGGCGATCGAACGCGCCTCGACAGTGCAGGTCGAGAACTATCGCATCGAGCTCGACCTGACCGACGGGACGGGGCAGCCGGGCGAGCAGACCTTCTTCTCCCGCAGCACGGTCACGTTCACCGCGACCGCGGGTGCGAGCACATTCATCGATATCGTCGCCCGCGGGGTCCGCTCCGCCGTGCTCAACGGCACGCCGATCGACGTCACCGACTACGACGAAGCCAAGGGCATCACCCTCGACGGTCTGGCCGAGCGCAACGAACTCGTCGTCGAGGCCGACTGCGAATACTCCAATACCGGTGAGGGCCTGCACCGCTTCGTCGACCCCACCGATGACGCGGTCTACCTGTATTCGCAGTTCGAAACCGCCGATGCCAAGCGCATGTTCGCCTGCTTCGATCAGCCGGATCTCAAGGCGAGCTTCGATATCAGCGTCACCGCCGCACCGAGCTGGAAGGTCATCTCCAACGCCGCCGCGGTCGATACGCTCATCGCCGATCCCGGCAAGCACCTGTTTCGCACCACCCCGCGGATGAGCACCTATCTGGTCGCGCTCATCGCGGGCCCGTACGCGGAATGGACCGACGCCTACACCGACGATCACGGCACCATCCCGCTCGGCATCTACTGCCGCTCCTCACTCGCCGAACATATGGACGCCGAGCGCCTCTTCACCGAGACCAAGCAGGGATTCGGCTTCTACCACAACAACTTCGGTGTGCCGTACGCCTTCGGAAAGTACGACCAGCTGTTCGTCCCTGAGTTCAATGCGGGCGCGATGGAGAACGCCGGTGCCGTTACGTTCCTGGAGGATTACGTCTTCCGGTCCAAGGTGACCCGGGCCTCCTACGAGCGCCGCGCCGAGACCGTGCTGCACGAGATGGCGCATATGTGGTTCGGCGATCTGGTCACCATGAAGTGGTGGGACGATCTGTGGTTGAACGAGTCGTTCGCGACCTTCGCCTCCGTGCTATGCCAGTCCGAGGCGACCGAATACACAAGTGCCTGGACCACTTTCGCCAATGTGGAGAAGTCCTGGGCCTACCGCCAGGACCAGCTGCCCTCCACTCACCCCATTGCCGCGGACATTCCGGACCTGCATGCGGTGGAGGTCAACTTCGACGGAATCACCTATGCCAAGGGCGCTTCCGTGCTCAAGCAGCTCGTCGCGTATGTCGGTCTGGAGCCGTTCCTCTCGGGTCTGCGCGCCTACTTCACCGAACATGCCTACGGCAATGCCACTTTCGACGATCTGCTGTCGGCGCTGGAGCAGTCATCGGGCCGTGACCTGTCCGGGTGGGGCGCGCAGTGGCTCAAGACCACCGGCTTGAATATCCTTCGGCCGGACTTCGAGGTCGACGCCGAGGGCAAGTTCACCTCGTTCGCCGTGGTGCAGGAGGGTGCGGCACCCGGTGCGGGCGAACGTCGCGTCCACCGCCTTGCCGTCGGCGTCTACGACGACCAGGACGGAAAGCTGGTGCGCACCAAGCGCGTCGAGCTCGATCTCGATGCCGCCGAGCGCACCGACGTCCCCGAGTTGGTCGGCCTGCCACGCGGCAAGTTCGTGCTGGTCAACGATGACGACCTCACCTACTGCTCGGTGCGCCTTGATGCCGATTCGCTCGACGTGCTGGTCAACCGCATCGCCGATATCGCCGAACCGCTCCCCCGCACGCTGGCCTGGTCGGCCGCCTGGGAGATGACCAGGCAGGCCGAATTCCGGGCCCGCGATTTCGTCGCCTTGGTCCAGCGCGGCATCGGCGCCGAATCCGAAATCGGTGTGGTGCAACGACTCCTGATGCAGGCCAACACCGCGATCGGCAGCTACGCGGATCCGGAATGGGCCGCCACCACCGGCTGGCCCGAATACGCCAACCGGCTGCTGGAGCTCGCTCGCGAGGCCGAGGCGGGTTCGGACCACCAACTCGCCTTCGTCAACGCACTCACCGGCGCCAAGCTGTCGGACTGGCACACCGAGGTGCTGGGTGAACTGCTCGACGGCGATCCGGCGAAGGTCGGCCTCCCGGGTCTGATCGTCGACACCGATCTGCGCTGGCGGCTGGTCACCGCACTCGCCGCCGCCGGTGAGATCGACGCCGAAGGGCTCGCCACCCCCACGATCGATACGGAGCTGTCCAACGATCCGACCGCGGCGGGTAAGCGCCACGCCGCGGCCGCGGCGACGGCCCGCCCGATCGCCGAGGTGAAGGAACTGGCCTGGACGACAGTGATGTCCGACGATTCGGTCCCGAATATCACCGCCCGCTCGATCGTCGGCGGCTTCGCGCCCAACGGCCAGGGTGAGCTGCTGACGCCGTACGTGGAGCGCTATTTCGCCGAGGTCCCCGGCGTCTGGGAGCGCCGCTCCAGCGAGGTCGCGCAGACCGTGGTCATCGGGCTCTATCCCGCCTGGGCGATCAGCGAGGAAGCCGTCGCGACGGCGGACAAGTTCCTCGCCGACGACCATCCGCCTGCGCTGCGCCGCCTGGTGATCGAGGGCAAGGCGGGCATCGAACGCTCATTGCGGGCCCGCGCCTTCGACGCCCAGGACTGAAAACACCCAGCTGAAACACAAACGGCGCGTTCACCTCAACCGAGGTGAACGCGCCGGATGTGGAACGATCAGCGACCGATGGCGGCGGCCATCACGCGAACCGCGGAGACCAGGCCGTCGATGAGCTGGCCCTGCCGGAACGAGCTCAGTGCGGCGGTGACGCCGAGCTGGCAGACGCGGTCGTTGGCGCGATCGGCGACCTCGTGGCCGGAGCGCACCTCGATGGCCTTGTCATTGGGCGAAACCGCGATGAGCACCGAACGCGCGGCCTCGGGGGTCGCGGGGAAGACCGCGTCCGCGCCGGCGGCCGGATCCGCACCGAGATCACCGATGTAGATGTTGAAGCGCACCTTGGTCGCGCGTGTCGCCTCGGTGAGCACGTTGTCCATGGTGAGCCGCTCTTCATCGCTGAACGGGGCTTCCTTGAACACCGCGCCGGCCTCGTGCACACCCGAGACGCGGCCGCTGCTGGTGACCACCGAACCGTGCGGCAGTTCGGATTCGACTACCGCGGGCCAATTAGAACTTGCCACTTGCCCGGCCTCCGATCAGCTCCACGTCGGTGGATTCGATTGCCGCATGGTGCGCATGCGACGACTCAGCATGGTGACCCGATCCGGTCACCTCGTCGGTAGCACTCCACAGCACGGGAGGCTGGGTCCACTTCTGACCGAGATCGAAGTGGACCGGCTTCTCGCCGGGCAGTGGCTTGCCGAGAAACGACAATCCGGCGATCGCGCCGTAGATCACCAGCGGGATGCCGAGGAAGATCAGCACTGTCTCGAGAATGCTCATGACTGCGCCTCGCTGACGCTCGGCTCCGTCATGCGCATCGCGCGCTGGCACATGGTTCGCTCGCTTCGCTCACTCACAGGAATAAAGGTAGACGATCCCCTGTAGTAGTTCGCGCTCTGGTCGAACTCGTGTTGTCCGGTCATACCAGCCAGGCGGCGGCATTCGCGGGCAACTGTCCGTTCACCGGTGGGGCGCTGACGAGCAGTACATCGCCCGGCGGCAGGGAGATCGGCACCGGGGATGCGTTCAGCACGCAGACCAGTCCACCCGGTCGCCGGAAGGCCAGGCAACCCGACGGACTGCCGTACCACTCGATCCGCGGACCCGCGAATTCCGGTCGGACACCGCGTAATTCGATCGCCAAGCGGTACAGCGACAGCGTGGAGTCAAGCGCCTCCAACTGCGCCTCGACCGACGACGACGCCCATTCCGGCGGTATCGGCAGCCAGGAGTGCTCGCCCGTGGTGAAGCCGAACGGCGGCGTGGCGCCCTCCCACGGAATCGGCACCCGGCAGCCGTCGCGTCCGCGCTCGGTATGTCCGGAGCGTTCCCAGACCGGATCCTGCAGCACCGCCTCGGGCAGATCGTCCACATTCGGCAGTCCGAGTTCGGCACCGTTGTAGATGAAGACAGCACCGGGCAGCGCCAACTCCACCATGATCATCGCGCGCGCCCGCGCCACCCCGACCGGACCGCCGCCGTAGCGGGTGACCTCGCGCTCGATGTCGTGGTTGGACAGGGTCCAGGTCGGCGAGGCGCCCACCGGCGCGACGGCCGCGAGTGAATTGTCGATGGCGGCCCGCACCGGATCGGCGGCGAATTCGGTCTCGGCGAGACGGAAATTGAAGGCCAGATGCAGTTCGTCCGGTCGGACGTACTCGCCGAATCGGGTGTTGTCGTCGACCCATACCTCGCCGATCGAGACCGCGTTCGGATACTCGTCGAGCACCTTGCGGATGCGGCGGTGGATCTCGTGCACATTGGGATTGTTGAAGCGCGGGTCGCTGTCGTCGTGCACGAGCATCTTGGTATCGACGCGCACCATGTCGGGCAGTCCGTCCGGTTTGGCCATGCCGTGCGCGACATCGAGGCGGAAGCCGTCGACGCCGCGGTCGAGCCAGAATCGCAGCGTCTGCTCGAAATCGGCGGCGACCTCGGGATTCTGCCAGTTCAGATCGGGTTGCTCACGCGCGAAGATGTGCAGGTACCACTGGCCGGGGGTGCCGTCTGCCTCGGTGATCCGGGTCCAGGCGGGTCCGCCGAAGATGCTCGGCCAGTTGTTCGGCGGCGTGGCGCCGTCGGGTCCGCGGCCGTCCCGGAAGATATAGCGCTCGCGTTCATGGCTGCCGGGTGCGGCGGCCAGAGCCGCGGCGAACCACGGATGCTGATCACTGGTGTGGTTCGGCACCAGGTCCATGGTGACCTTGAGATTGCGGTCGTGCGCCTCGGCGATCAACTCGTCCATCGCCGCCATACCGCCGAACAGCGCGTCGATATCGCGCGGATCGGCGACGTCGTAGCCGCCGTCGGCCATCGGCGATCGCATCACCGGACAGATCCAGAGCGCGTCCACCCCGAGCAGTTCGAGGTAGCCGAGCTTCTCGCGAACTCCACCGAGATCGCCGATCCCGTCACCGTCGGAGTCCGCGAAGGATCTCGGATAGACCTGGTAGAACACGGCCGACCGCCACCAAGGTTGAGCGGTGCGATCCACCGACGCCGGCACGGCAGGTGTATCAGTCACATCCGCAATAGTGCCAAAGATTTTCGGTAAACTCGCCCAGGCTCAACTGTGTTCTGCGACATCCGGCAAATTTCCAGCGTTGCATCACCCCAGCCGAAACCCTGGCGCTGACCCGGGAAGTCGACGAAATGATCTCACCAAGCCGCATTCATCAGCGAATTTGCCGCCATCTCCAAATAGTCGAGCAATGCTTTGCGATGTTCGTCGTCCAGAATTTCCGGTTCGATTTCCGCCACGCCGATGCGCATGCAGCGCAGCCACGCGTCGCGCTCCACCGGCCCGATTTTGAACGGCATATGCCGCATCCGCAGCCGCGGGTGCCCACGTTCGTCGGAATAGGTGCGCGGCCCGCCCCAGTACTGCTCCAGGAACATGCGCAGGCGCCGCTCGGCCGGCCCGAGGTCTTGCTCCGGATACAGCGGGCGCAGCACCTCATCGGCCGCCACCTCGCGATAGAACGCCGCGACGATCCGCTGGAACGTTTCCGCACCACCGATCGCCTCGTAGAACGACGTGGCTGTCTGCTCGCCGGAACTCATCAGGTCCTCTCGATCGGGACAATGTGCCGCCGTCCATTGTGCCCGCGTTACGAACGGGCGGCCCTTCAACCACAGTTCATCCGACATTGTGCGAAATCACCGTGCAATAGCAGGCGTTCCATGGTCAACTGGGTGGCAGTCTCTGCCGAGATACCACATGATCTTGATTACGAAGAAACCGGGGTCACCATGAAGCAGCGGCACGGCCGATCACATGAGGCCAGGACGCACCGACAACTCCAGCCCGCCGACGTCCACAATCGTGGGTCGGGGGCTACTCCGCTGCACATCTTGTCCGACCACCATCCGGGTGCCCATCGCACCGGTGAGCCTGCTCACCACTTTCCACACCTCACGCCCGTCCAGAATGAGGCCGCCAGCTGGTTGAAGCGCCGGGTGCTGCTTCTGAATGCCACCTACGAGCCGCTCACCGCACTGTCCGCGCGCCGCGCCGTCGTACTTCTCATCTGCGATAAAGCCGACACCGTCCACCACGACCCCGAGGGTTCGGTGGTGCATTCCGCCGAATCCGCCGTCACGATTCCCTCCGTCATCCGGCTGCGCAGCTATGTGCACGTGCCCTATCGCGCGCGCGTCCCGATGACCCGTGCCGCCCTCATGCACCGCGACCGCTACCGCTGCGGCTATTGCGGTGGGAAGGCGGAGACCATCGACCACGTCATCCCGCGCAGCCGCGGCGGCGAACATTCCTGGGAGAACTGCGTCGCCAGCTGCGCGCCGTGCAACCACCGCAAGGCCGACAAGCTGCTCAGCGAGCTGGGGTGGACGTTGCGTTCGCCGCTGGTTTCGCCGAAGGGGCCGCATTGGCGGCTGTTGTCCACGACCGCCGATCTGGATCCGGTGTGGTTGCAGTATCTGGGCGAGGGCGCTGCCTGAAGCTCGCAGGCACAGGTGATCGCGCATGATCTCGGCGGACGGCGCAGCATCTGACGCTCACGGGCGGGCACGCCCCGACGGACTCGCGCATCGGCTTGGGCGGGATGCAGCGTGGTCCGAAGTCGTCGGAGGGTCACGTGTATTCGACGACCAGCGTTGCCCAAGTGTCGGGTTCGAGGGCCTCGAAAACGTGCGGTGCGTCGCCCGGATAGGCGATGTAGTCGCCGGGCGTTAGCTCGACGGGTGCGTCGATCGGGCCGACGAGCGCGCGTCCACTGGCGAGGAGCACGTGCTCGACCACGCCCGGGATATGCGGCTCCGATTTGCGCGCATGCCCGGGTTCGGACGTGATGCGGAACAGATCGCGGCGGGAGTTGGCCGGACCGGCCGCCAGCAGCGTTGCGCGGTACTCGGACTCGGCGGCGGCGACCACCGGCCCCTCCCCCGCGCGGATGACGTGAACAGTGGGCCGCGGCGGGTCGAGGAGCCGCGAGAAGGGCATATCCAGAGCGACGCACAGCGCCCACAAGGTCTCCAGGCTCGGATTGCCGGTGCCGGATTCCAGTTGAGACAGTGTGGATTTCGCCACACCCGCGCGGTTGGCGACCTCGGTGAGCGATAGCCCGGCGCGGGTGCGTTCGCGGCGCAGGGCAGCGGCGATCACTGCCTGTGGCGTCGTCGGACGCTGCTCCATTTCCGCTCCTGTCAAGTAACCGACCGCCCAACAGAGAACCATATTGACGAATCGTCCCGCCATGTTCATCATAAGCTACATGCGTTCGATATGGCGAACACTCGATCGGGACACAATCTCCGGCATCGCGGCGGTACTGCTCGCGGTCGGGCTGATCGGTGTTTCCTACGGTGCGACCGCTGTCACCTCCGGATTTCCGCTCTGGGTACCGATCGTGCTCGGGGTCGTGGTGCTCGCGGGCGGTGCGGAGTTCCTGTTCATCGGGATCATGGCCGCCGGTGGCAGCCCGATCGCGGCCGTACTGGCCGGACTGCTGGTCAATGCCCGGCATCTGCCGTACGGGCTGTCGGTGCCCGACGTGGTCGGCACCGGATGGCGGCGGCGCATCGGGGTGCATGTAATGAACGACGAATCCGTCGCGCTGGCACTGGCCCAGCCCGATGTGGCACGACGGCGGGCCGCGTATTGGTTGAGCGGGTTGGGCGTGCTCATCGCGTGGCCTGGTGGTGCGGCGATCGGTGCGCTGATCGGGACGGTGGTGCCCGATACCGGTGCGATCGGGTTGGACGCGGTGTTCCCTGCGGTGCTGTTGTCGCTGATCATGCCCGCACTCCGGGCACGCGGCACATTGCGCGCCGCACTGATCGGTGCCAGTGCCGCCGTGGCGAGCGCACCGTTCCTGCCCGCGGGAATGCCTGTGCTGGTCGCGCTTTCGGGGCTGTTCTTCGCTATCTCGAAGCACGGCGACGAGCCGGGCGTGGCGCAGGTATGAGCACACCGGTCTTGCTGGCGGCCATGGGCGCTTTGTCCGCCGGAACCTACGCCTTCCGTTCGTCGGGTCCGGCTCTGCGCAATCGCATCCGCTTCCCGGAGCGGGCGACGAAGCTCCTGGAGATCGGTGCGGTCGTGCTGTTGGCCGCAATGGTCGCCATCACCACCCTGCCCACCGGCTCCGGCCATCTCGGATTCGCCCTCCCCGCAGGCGTTCTCGTCGGCGGGCTCCTAGCCTGGCGCAACCAGCCGATGCTTGTGGTGATCCTGGCCGCCGCAGCCACTACCGCCGCCCTGCGCCTGTTCGGCGTTTCCTGACTCGGGGAGGTTGAAGACGAGTGCGGCGAGATCCGGCGCTGAGCTGGTCGAGCATCTGACCGACCAGCGGCTGTGGCGCTTCGACACCCGCGCCGACTACGGGCCGCTCATGGGAACAGCGGACCGCTCGAGCGGCCCGGTCAGCATTCGCGGCAGCAGCTGCGCGGGAGCCTAGCTGGGAGTGAGCGGGATGCCGCCACCGCGGCGGCGGGCTACCGAGCCGTAGCGCGCATCGAGACGCAACCAAGTTCTGGTGGCCCGCACGCGGACGATCTCGGCGGGCGGGATGCGGCGAGGGTCGGCCTTATCACCGGAGTGCGGAATGAAATCCATTGCGGTGAGGGCGAATACGACGCGCATCGGCACCTGCACCCGAGCTTCGGCCGCCGATACGGTGAGCACCGTCTGGTCCAGCAGGGAGGCGGGTGGGCCGTGACTGCTGCCGTGCTCCTTGGCCAGCGCCGCCCCCTGTTCGGCGAGTTCGACGAGGGTGCGCGCGGGCACATCGTCGACATGTTCGAAGCCGACATCCGGCGGCAGCGCACCGCGCCAGGCCGAATCCATCGAGTAGCCGAGATCGATCGGACTGCCGGACGGCAAACCGGCCAGCACCAGATCGGCGCCGACGGTGACATCGTCGACACTGAGCTCGGCGACCACGGTGCGTACCGCGAGCGCCTCGAAACCCGTTGCCACCCATGCGGATACGTGCCGTTCCCCGCGACGGCGCATACGCACCACCGCCGCGGGGTCCAAGCGCGTCGCCCGGGTCAGAAACGTCGCCAGGTTCTCACGCTCGGCCGGATCGGAAACATCGAGCACCCGCTGCCCCGACATCAGCACGCCACCATCTTTGCGCCGCAACTGGATTCAGCAATCACCACACGACCATTCCACCACTGCCTGCGATCGAGCCCATGACGCCCGCCGGCACTGCCACCGACTCTCGCCGAGTCGATTCGCGCTGCGGTCAGCCTTTCCACTCGGAGAGGTAATCACGTTCGCTATCGGTGAGCCGACGCAGGCGCTGCGTACGCATATCGAAGGCCGCGATCTGAGTGGAGGCGATCACCGCGGCCGGCGAGTCCGGGGCCGCGCCATTGGCCCGGACCTCGTAACCGATGGTGAAGTCGACCGCACGCAGCTGCTCGATCCACATGGCGATATCGAGCGGGGTGTCCTCGTGGCGCAGCTGGCCGCGGTAGCGGACCCGAAGGTCCGCCAGCACGCAGCCCTCGCGCAACGGCGCGGTCGGGCGGCCGTCCTCGAACAGCCACGGAATCCGCGCCTCCTCCAGCAGTGTCACCATGCGGGCATGGTTGACGTGCTGGAACACGTCCATGTCCGACCACCTGACGTCTACCTTGGCGTGGAAGCGCTTGGGCAGCAGCAGGCTGCCACCGAGCGCGCTCCCACTACCGTTGAGCGAACTGGTCAACGCGGTACCTCCGATTGAGCGCCCACCCCGCTCACCATGCTTCGCACTTGCCGCGCTGCAACCGACAACGTGGCGAGATCGTGGGTTCCGGACTCGAACAACTCCGACAGCGCTGCCCGAGCGCGCCCGAGCCGGGACTGGTTTTTCGACTCCCAGTATGCAATCTTCTCGTCCGCTGTCTCCTCCGGGTCACCCCCGGAGAGCACGTCGAGGGTCAGCGAGCGCAGGGATCCGTACATATCGTCGCGCAGTGCGAGCCGCGCCAGCGCATGCCAGCGATCGCCGCGTTCCAGGTGGCTGACCGCCTGCAAGAGCCAATCGATCTTGAGGTGGTCGTTGAGCGCGTAGTACAGCGAGCCGACCTCCTCGCCGCTGCGATCGGTGATATCTGCGATATCCAACACATCGAGCAGCGGGAACAGATTCAGCAGCCCGAAGACCTCGGTGGCGAGGTCGGTCGGCGCGCCGCGGGCGATCACTTCGGCGGACTGATCGGTCAGTGTCGAGACGTGATGTCCGCGCAGCCAGCCGGGCACCTTCGGGGCGAGTTCCCGCACGCCCCGGCTGTACCGATTGATCTCCGCGCCGACGGCGATCGGCTGCGGACGGTTGCTCAGCAACCAACGCGAGGCGCGGTCCAACGTCCGCTTGGTTTCCAGCTCGAGTTCGTCGCGCACCGACACAGCGGCATCGGTGGCCCGGATCCGCGCCCACATATCGTGCAGATCGAAGATCTCGCTGGCCGCCGCGAATGCGCGCACGGCATCGGACGAGCTGGCGCCGATCTCCTCGTTCAGCCGATGGGCGTAGGTAATGCCGCTGTAGTCGACCATCTCGTTCACCACTACCGTGGTGGTGATCTCGCGACGCAGTCGGTGCCGCTTGATGGCGGTGCCGAAACGCTCGCGCAGCGGTGTCGGGAAGTACTCCGGCAGCCGGGTGGCGAAGTACGCGATATCCGGCAGATCGGTCTCGAGCAGGTCGGCCTTGAGCGAAAGCTTCACGTGCGCCATGAGATTGGACAATTCCGGCGACGCCAGACCCGTGCCCTCTTCGAGCCTGCGCTTGATCTCCGCCTCCGAGGGCAGCGCCTCCAGCTCGCGATCCACCCCGCGACGCCCCTCCAGATCTTCGATGAGCCGCTGGTGCACATTCAGCATCCGGGGCGCCTCGGCCCGCGAAATGCCCATCAGGAAGTTCTGGGAGACGTTGTCCTGCAACACCATCCGGGCGACCTCATCGGTCATCGAGGCGAGCAGCGGATTGCGTTCGGCCTCGGGCAGTGCCCCCGCGCTGACCACGCCGTCGAGCAGCACCTTGATATTGACCTCGTGGTCGGAGCAGTCGACACCGGCGGAGTTGTCCAGTGCGTCGGTGTTCATCTTGCCGCCGTTGCGGCAGAACTCGATTCGGCCGAGCGCGGTAGCACCCAGATTGCCGCCCTCGCCGATCACCTTGACCCGCAGCTGATTTCCATTTACCCGCACCGTGTCATTGGACTTGTCGCCGACCTCGGCATTGGTCTCGGTACTCGCCTTGATGTAGGTGCCGATGCCGCCGTTCCACAGCAGCTGCACCGGCGCGAGCAGAATCGCCCGCACCAACTCCGGCGGTGACAGCGCGACCACATCATCGGCCAGCCCCAATGCCTTTCGCGCTTGCGGGCTGATCGGCACCGACTTCACGGTGCGATCCCAGACGCCACCGCCGGTACTGATCAGCGAGGTGTCGTAATCGGCCCACGACGAGCGCGGCAGTGCGAACATGCGCTGCCGCTCCCGGAACGAGGTAGCCGCATCCGGGTTCGGGTCCAGGAAGATGTGCCGGTGGTCGAAGGCCGCGACCAAGCGGATGTGCTCGGACAGCAGCATGCCGTTGCCGAAGACATCGCCGCTCATATCGCCGACCCCGACCACGGTGAAATCGGTTGTCTGCGTGTCGATATCCATCTCCTGGAAGTGGCGCTTCACGCTCTCCCAGGCGCCCTTGGCGGTAATGCCCATCGCCTTGTGGTCGTAACCCGCAGAACCACCGGAGGCGAATGCGTCACCGAGCCAGAAGCCGTAGCGCTGGGCCACATCGTTGGCGATATCGGAGAAGGTCGCCGTGCCCTTATCGGCGGCCACCACCAGGTAGGTGTCATCGCCGTCGCGGCGGATCACCCGCTCGGGCGGCAGTACCGCACCGGTCGCGCGGTCGACATTGTCGGTGACATCGAGCAGACCGGAGATGAAGGTCCGATAGCATTCGACCCCTTCCGCGCCGAGCGCCTGCCGATCCGCGGTCGGATCACCGGTGGCGGCGGGCGGCTGCTTCACCACGAATCCGCCCTTGGCACCGACCGGCACGATCACCGCGTTCTTCACCGCCTGCGCCTTCACCAGGCCCAGGATCTCGGTGCGGAAATCCTCCAGACGGTCCGACCAGCGCAACCCGCCACGCGCCACCGGACCGAAGCGCAGATGCACGCCCTCCACCCGAGGTGAGTACACGAAGATCTCGAATTGCGGCCGCGGCTTGGGCAATTCGGCGATCTCGCGCGGTTCCACCTTCACCGAGATGTATCCGCGCGAATTGCCCTTGGCATCGGTTACGTAGTAGTTCGTCCGCAGCGTCGCCTTGACCAGCGACAGGATCGCACGCAGGATCCGGTCGGCGTCCAAGCTGACGACCTCATCGATGCGGCCACGGACCCGGGTTTCCAATTCGGCGGCGTGCTCGGCCGATTCGGTATCCGGATCGAACCGCGCCGCGAACAGATCGACGAACAGCCGCGCGATATCCGGGTAGGCGAGCAGCACGCGGGTGATATTCGCCTGGCTGTACGGGAAGTCGGCCTGCTGCAGGTACTTCGCGTACATCCGCAAGATCGATACTGTCCGCCATGTCAGCCGGGCGCGCAGCACGAGTTCATTGAGCCCGTCGGCTTCGCCACGCCCGAACCAAACCGCTTCGAAGGCCTCGGTGAAACGGTCGTGCAGCCCACGCTCCTCCGATTCCAGTGCATCGGCTCTCGCCGAAGACTCCAGCAGCTCGGCGTCCAGATCCCGGTCCAGCGAACTGCGCAGCAGTTCCGGGCGAGCCAGCAAGCCGAAGTCGTAGATCCAGCGTTCCCCGCCGTCATCGCCGAGCACCGGATCCAAGAGAATCTGATACGGCCGCTCGTCGACCACCTCGACACCGAGGCTCTGCAGCACCGGCAACACCTGGCTCAACGAGATGCCGCTGCCGCCGATGTAGAGCGTGAACCGCCAGGAACCCGGCACCGAATCTGCGCGGCGATACAGGTATTGGTCGATGGAACCCGAAGCGAGCCGCTCCAGCCGGACCACATCGGCCAGTGCGCGCTGCGCGGCGAAATCCTGTTTGTACGCCTCCGGAAATGCCTCGGCGTAGCGCTGCACCACCCCGGGATCCAGCACGGTCGAGGTGCTCACCGCATCGTTGAGGCGGTCGTCCCAGGTGTTCGTCGCCTCGGCGAGCAGGTTCTGGATGCGCAGCCGATTGGCCTCGGAGGTGTCGGCCTGGGCCATCGATTCGCGCGGCACCCCGAGCTCGGACTCCGGCATGCGCACCGTGAAATACACACTGGCCAGCTCACTTTCGCTGACCCGCGCGGAGTAGTCGATGGAGACACCGCCCAGTTCGCGCACCAGGATTTCCTGCATCTCCAAGCGCACCCGCGTGGTGTAGCGATCCCGAGGCAGATAAACCAGGCAGGCGACGAACCGGCCGTAGCCGTCCGAGCGCAGGAACAGCCGAACCTGTCGGCGCAGACCGACATTCAGCACCGCGGTCGCGGTGCGACGCATGGTATCGACATCGGAGGAGAACAATTCGGTGCGCGGGAACGACTGGATGACCTCGAGCATGGCCTGTCCGGAGAACGAATCCAGATCGAAGCCGCTCTCCTCGATCACCGAACGCACCCGGCGCGCGATCACCGGGATATCCAGGACGTTCTCATGCACCGCGGTCACCGTGAAGACACCGATGAACAGATGCTCGCCGACGATCGTGCCGGACTCGTCGAAGTCGGCGACGCCGATGAAGTACGGGTACACCGAGCGGTGCACGGTGGCGGGCACCAGGCCCTGGGTGAGCATGAGCAGCTGGCGGTCGCCGGCGTTGATCGGCACATGGAAGTCGGTGCCGACATCCGGGCGCAGCACGCCGAGGCAGGTGCCGGGCAGCGGGTTCGAGATCGTCTGTTCCTGATCGGTGCTGAGCCGGTAGCGGGCATAGCCGAGCACGGTGAAATTGCCACTGGCCAACCAGCGCAACAGATTCGCGGTATCGACGAGATCGGTGGCGGAGAACGGCGCGTGGCCGGATTTCGCCGCCACCTCCAGTTCATCGGCCAGGTTGCTCTGCACCTGTTTGATGGCCTCGGTGTCACCGATGACCTGACGCACATCCGCGACGACGTCCGGTATGGACTGCTCGATCCGGCCCAGCAAGGCCGGACTGGTCGACGGGTGCAGTTGCAGGTGCATCCACGATTCGCGCACGCCGTCGGTGCCGTTGCTGTCGACCTCGTGCGGTGCGGCGCTGGTCAGCCGGCCGTCCGGATCGCGCGTCACCTCGAAGATCGGGTGGATCACCTCGCTCACGCTGACGCCCATCCGGCTCAGCGACGAGGTGATCGACTCCACTAGCAGCGACATATCGTCGGTGACCAATTGCACCGCGGCGCCCAGGCCGGAGCCGTCGTCGGGGTGGTAGACCCGCACCAGTGCCCGCCCGACGGGGCGAGTCATCGCGAGTTCCATATGCCGCCGGAAGATCTGAGTGATCCCGGTGATCGCACAGTCCACATCGCCCGCGTCGACGTGGCGGAAATACGCCTCCTCGAGGGTTGCGAGTTCGCCGCGCAGCGACTGCGGCAAACTCGCGGCCCACGCCGCGCTGGACAATTCGGACGAGACCGTCATTTTTTCGCCAACTCCTCGGATTCGGTTCCGCAACAAAGTGACGCCGGTCCGAGAGTAGCTGTGCCGTGCTGACGCGTGGGTGAATTCCCTTCTAAATGCAGGGTGTTCACCGATACCGCAGCGTTCGCCGCTTGATTGCCGAGGTCATGGTCCCGGCACAGCTCCCGATCGGACCGGCAACGTCAGGTAGACGCAATCGCGGTGGTAGCGACCCAATGCCCGGACTGCGCCTGCACATGCACGTTCCCCACCATAGTCAGATCTTTGGAAGGGCGTGTGTCGACCGTATTTCCTTCGGTGGAGACACCGTGCGGCGCGTGTTGGCCGCAATTCCTTCGACAGAATGACCGCTCGACATCGTCATGCACAGATTTGATTCCTCGTCCGCCTCGAGGCGGGGGATTCGGTACTACGTGTGCGGAGTTCTTGTCCCGCGGGGATGTGTGTCCACAGTTCTCACACAGGTGCGGTCGAACAGCAGGAGACGGTGCTCGGCTCTCGCGTCGCGGTTCTGGTCGAAATCCCGTCTCACGCGCTTGGCCCACTTCCAGGCGGCGTCCTGGCGCTATCGGCTGGGTTTCCGCCCGAAGACGTTGCGGGACAAGGTTTTTGATGTCGCTCAACGCTTTCGCACGAGACTTACCGAAGTCCCGGATGATCTGTTGCCGCGGAACCGACGCCCCGCCCCGGAGCCAGTCGAGTTCGGCCCGCCAGCCGGTAGGTTTCCTATCGAGCCCAGCGGGCGAAACCGGAGGCATCTGCCGCTTTGCCCGGTCGAAACATGGTTGTTTCGACTCACCACATTGCGGGATGCGGAGGAGGGCGGCCTCGAGAGCCTCGCGAGGACGAGCGTCGGGCCGCCGCAAAGCCGATCCGGCGGGGCAGTGCACACAGCAACCGCCCCGCCGGACGCCGGACTCAGTCGCGGGTGAGCTTGCGGTGCGTCACCCGGTGGGGGCGGGCCGCCTCCGGGCCGAGGCGCTCGATCTTGTTGGCCTCGTATGCCTCGAAGTTGCCCTCGAACCAGAACCACTTGGCCTCGTTGTCGGTGTCACCCTCCCACGCCAGGATGTGGGTGCAGGTGCGGTCGAGGAACCAGCGGTCGTGAGAGATGACCACGGCGCAGCCCGGGAACTGTTCGAGTGCGTTCTCCAGTGAACCCAGCGTTTCCACGTCGAGGTCGTTGGTCGGCTCGTCGAGCAGGATCAGGTTGCCGCCCTGCTTGAGGGTGAGCGCCAGGTTCAGGCGGTTGCGCTCACCACCGGAGAGCACCCCGGCCGGCTTCTGCTGATCCGGACCCTTGAAGCCGAACGCGCTGACGTAGGCGCGCGAGGGCATCTCCTGGTTGCCGACCTCGATGAAGTCCAACCCGTCGGAAACGACCTGCCAGACGTTCTTCTTCGGATCGATGCCAGCGCGGTTCTGGTCGACGTAGCTCAGCTTGACGGTCTCGCCGACCTTCACCTCACCGCTGTCGGGCGACTCGAGCCCGACGATCGTCTTGAACAGCGTGGTCTTACCGACACCGTTCGGGCCGATGACACCGACAATGCCGTTGCGCGGCAAGGTGAACGACAGATCCTTGATGAGCTGACGATCGCCGAAGCCCTTGTCCAGATGCGCGACCTCGACGACCACACTGCCCAGGCGCGGACCCGCCGGGATCTGGATCTCCTCGAAGTCCAACTTCCTGTGCTTCTCGGCCTCGGCAGCCATCTCCTCGTACCGGCCGAGGCGGGCCTTGTTCTTGGCCTGGCGGGCCTTGGCGCCGGAACGCACCCAGGCCAGCTCCTCCTTGAGCCGCTTCTGCAGCTTCTGATCCTTCTTGCCCTGAACCTCGAGACGCTGGGCCTTCTTCTCCAGGTAGGTGGAGTAGTTGCCCTCGTAGGGGTAGGCGCGGCCGCGGTCGAGTTCGAGGATCCACTCGGCGACATTGTCGAGGAAGTACCGGTCGTGTGTGACGGCGAGGACGGCGCCCTGGTAGGAGGCCAGGTGCTGCTCGAGCCACAGCACGCTCTCGGCGTCGAGGTGGTTGGTCGGTTCGTCGAGCAGCAGCAGGTCGGGCTTGCTGAGCAGCAGCTTGCACAGGGCGACGCGGCGGCGCTCACCACCGGAGAGGTTGGTGACCGGCTCGTCCGGCGGCGGGCAGCGCAGCGCGTCCATGGCCTGCTCGAGCTGGGAGTCGACATCCCAGGCATCGGCGTGATCGAGGTACTCCTGCAGCTTGCCCATTTCGTCCATGAGCTCATCGGAGTAGTCGGTGGCCATGAGTTCGGCGATCTCGTTGAAGCGATCCAGCTTCACCTTGACCTCGCCGAGGCCCTCCTCGACATTGCCGCGGACCGTCTTCTCCTCGTTCAGCGGCGGCTCCTGCTGCAGGATGCCCACCGTGGCACCCGGCGAAAGGAAGGCGTCTCCGTTGTTCGGCTGGTCCAGTCCGGCCATGATCTTCAGCACGCTGGATTTACCCGCGCCATTGGGGCCGACGACGCCGATCTTCGCGCCGGGAAGGAAGTTCAAGGTGACATCGTCGAGCACGACCTTGTCGCCGTGCGCCTTGCGAACCTTCTTCATTTGGTAGATGAACTCAGCCATACAGAGAAGCCTATCGGTGTGGGTATGGATGGAATGCAGCAGAGCCACCACTGTCGCCGGGGGTATCCGGCCTGCGGTCAAGCGTCGGCGGGCTCGGTATCCGCGAGCCGGGGCGGTGCGGAAGTCAGGGACGTCGCGTCCTCCCCCGGTCCCTCCCCATCGACGCGTGCACGGTCATCAGCGCTGGATCGGTCACAACTATTCCGTGCCAGGGTACTGGGTCCCGACGCCGCGCCCGAAACCGCGCGCCGAACCACGTGTGCGGTGCAGCGCGACAGGTCCGGCCCGATCGAGGTGGCGCGCATCTCGACATCGCGCCGCTCCACACCATCCCTGGCCCGGAACTCGTGGGTACGCAGCTGACCGTAGGCGATGACCGGATCGCCGCGCCGCAACGAGGCGTCGACACCGACCACCAGACGACGCCAGCAGCTGACGGTGAGGTAGAGGGTCCCGCTGTCGACCCATTCACCCGTCTCCGGATTGAACCGCCGGGAATTACTCGCCATCCGGAAGCTCACCACCTGCTCGCCATTGGTCAGATCGCGCTTGACCGGATGGGTCACCACGGTCCCGATCACGGTAACCATCGATTCGTACATCATTCCGCCCCTTTACATTTCGATCCGTCCGGCTCCCGGGTCCCTCACCGAGATGCCCTTTCAGCCTGACGGCTCCGCGCCCCCTCCGGCCGACCCGATTCCCGAATGTGGACAACCTCGCCACATGTGGACAGTCGTCGCTTCAAAATCCCCGAGCGAGTTAGAGCACCGCCAGATCGGTATTGGCGCCACACAGCACGATCACCGGCCGCTCACCCTCGGCAGGCACATACGCGCCGCTCTGCACGGCGGCCAATGCCGTCGCCCCGGCAAGTTCCACCACGACACGGAACTCGCGCCACAGATATTCGCGAGCGGTCGAAATGGCGTCATCGGTCACCAGCAGCGACCGGACTTCATAGCGTCGCGCGACATCCAGCGCGATATCCCCGATTCGATTGGCGCCCAAGGAATCCGCCGCGATGCTGCGGACGTTCACATCCACCGGACGGTCCGCTTGCAGCGCGGCGTTCAGCGTCGGAATGCCCTCCGGTTCGACCCCGACCACCTGCTGGCGACGCCCCAACGCCGCGGCGATCCCGGCGACCAACCCGCCGCCACCGACCGCGACCAGCACCGGCGGCCGCCCGCGCACCTGCTCCTCCAACTCCAGCCCGACGACACCCGCACCGGCGACCACGGCAGGCAGGTCGTAGGCGTGCAGCTGCAGCGCCCCCCGCTCTTCGGCGAGTTCGGTCGCGTACCTGTAGGCCTCCGCGTAAGTCGTTCCGTGCCACAGCACTTCGGCGCCGTAGGACCACATCGCGGCCACCTTGGTATGCGGCGCCGACTCCGGAACCACCACCGTGCACGTCTTGCTGAGACGAGCCGCGGCCAGCGCGGCCGCGATCCCGGCGTTCCCACCGGAGGCGATGACCACGTGGTCGACCTGAGCCGGGGACTCCAGCAGTGCATTGAAGCTGCCGCGCACCTTGAATGTCCCACCGTGCTGCAGGTACTCGAGTTTCAGCGTGACCGGAACCGGCCCGGTCGGTCCGATGATCGAGGTATGGAATACCGGCGTCTTGCGTACCTGGCCGGCCAGCCGTCTGCGGGCTGCCCGCACGTCGGATCGATATACCCGTCGGGCGTGCCTGTTCTCGACCACCGCGGCACTCCGCTCACTCACGCTTGCACCTCGATGGGAGCTCAATGACGTATTCCTCGATCACGTTTGGCCAGTTCGGCGAACATGGCATTGTGGGCGGCCAGCTCCGCGTCGTGATCGCGATCGGCGGCCCGGTCGGTCCGTTTCGCGAGTTTCGCATCGCTGCGCGACCACTGGATGAGCAGCGCCAACATCACCACGACCAACGGCACCTCACCGCTGGCCCACGCCAGGCTACCGCCGGTGCGCTGATCACCGAGCAGGTCACTGTTCCAGCCGAGGGCAAGACTGCGGAAGAACCATCCGCCCATCACGGTGGTCATGCTCATCAGCGCGATGCCGAAGAAGGCGTGGAAGGGCAGGGACCCGAACACCATGCCCAGCTTGGTCAGCGGCTGCACCTGGCGCGGCTTGGGGTCGATCCCGATAACCACCCAATAGAACAGGTAGCCGCTGAGCAGGAAATGCAGATTCATCATCAGATGCGCCGCGTGCGAGTCCACGAACGAGTCGTAGATACCGCCCATGTACAGGGCGTAGAACCCGCCGACGAAGATCACCGATGCGACGATCGGATGGGTCAGAAAACGCGAGACCGGATTATGCACTGCGGCCAGAATCCACTCCCGCGGCCCGGGAACGCCGCCGCGCCCGGCCGCAGGCAACGCCCGCAGCGCCAGGGTGACCGCACCGCCGAGCGCGAACAGAATCGGCGCAAGCATCGATAGCGCCATGTGCTGTCCCATGTGCACGCTGAAGACTGCGGGCGAGTACCGCCCGACCCCCGACGAGGTGGCGAAAAGCAGGATTGCGCAGGCCGACAACCACGCGATGGTCCGCCCGACCGGCCAGGCATCGCCGCGCGCACGCAACCGCCGCACCCCCAGCAGATACAGCACGGCAAGCACGATGGCCAGCGTGCCGAAGATCAAATCGAAGCGCCAGTCGAACAGTATTCGCGAGGCCGTCGGCGGACCGTCGAGGTTGTAGCCGAGTTCCACCTCGGCCGGTGTCGGCACACTGGTCGGCGGCGGTGGCGGCGTCCGCCCCAACCCGACGGCCAGACCCATCGTGGCCGCGAAGATCAGCACCTCCAGCCCACCGAATCGGATGAGCGCGGCGCGGTCACGCGGATTCGCCGCGAGCGCGGGGAGGCCGGCGCGGCGCTGCAGATATCCGAACACGCCGAGCACTGCGAGTGCACAGGCCTTGGCGATCACGAGTCGGCCGTAGGTGGTGGTGAACAGGTCGCTCCACGGCACGCGCACCCAGGAATTGATCACACCGCTGACGCCGATCACGACGAAGGCGATGGTGGCGGTGAGCGAGAACCGCCTGGCCGCGACATCGGTGTGCGCGCCGCCGCGCAGCGCGTGCGCGAGCACCGCGAACAATCCGCCGACCCATACCGCGGCCGAAACCAGGTGCAGGATCAGACTGTTCGTGGCTAGATCGTGCGCGCCACCCGCGGAGGAATGCCCGGTAAGGGCCAGCGGCATCATGGTCACGATCGCGCCGCCGAACAGCACCGGGGTCCAGCCCCAACGCAGTGCGAGCCGGCAACCCACCGCGACGATCAGCGCGAACACCACCGTCGTACGCCAGGCCTGCGCCAGCTCCACTTGGTCGATCGCGCGCCATAGCTGCTCCGGCCGCCAGATCTGCCCGACCGGCTGCCCGGTGGTGTCCGACACCGTCAGCGGTATGAGGAGTGCTGCACAACACGCCCAGGTCAACGCGAAGTTCGAGGCGCGCCGCACCGCCCGATAGCCGCCGATATCGAGGAGCCCATCGGCCTGCGGCGGCACCAGGAATGCGGCGAGCAACAGCGAGCCGACCGTCAGCGCCGCGGACAGATCGGCGAGTGCGCGCACCGCGGGCAAGCCGTAGGTGGTCAGCGGTCCCGGATCGGGAATGCCGAGCAGACTCAGCGCCTGCGCCGCCGACAGTCCGACGATCATCGCGGCGACCACCGCAGCGATGGCACCGGCCAGCACCGTCAATGTCGCGAAGGTCGCCCCGGAGCCCGGCTTACCCGTTTCGAGCTCGGGTGTGACGGACAGGTCCTGCGGTGACGACATGGCACTGAGCGTAGTCGGCCCTTATTGCGTGGCCCGGCGGGGTTTGGGCCGATATGGTGGCTAACGGATCGGAGGTGCGATGTCGATCATGCCGCGACTCGCTTGGCCCGCACACCGTAGGTGGCTGAAATGTTGCTGAGGCTAAGAACCTAGCCATCTGGACGGTCGCTATACTTGGCGCGCTGGACAGCACGGCCAATGTCGGCCATGGTGGAACCCACTGCCTCCGTAGCTCAGTTGGATAGAGCAAGGGCCTTCTAATCCCTAGGTCGCAGGTTCGATTCCTGCCGGGGGCGCCGCGCAGCCCGTCCGTTCGCGTTTATGCGGGCAGACGGGTACCGCGTACGTCGTCTCAACCTCTGTCGACCGTCCGCGGATCCAAGTTCGAGGGCTCGTCCCCGAGTCAACACCTAGGAACTCACCGATTCAGTTGTCACGTGTGTGACCGATTCCCGTCCGAATAGCCCGAAGTATGCAGAGGTCACGGCCTGCCGTGGGATAGATACCACCCCAGAGCACCCCTTAAACGGGGAAAATCAGAGTTCTTCAGCGACTCCCGTGATCCGACCGGCGTTTCTATTGAGACGATTCGGAGTCCGCCGCCGTCTGGACTGGCGCACTCGTGGTACGCCGCCTGAGGAACCAGCCACCGACCAGGACCGGAACCATGATCAACGGTACGGCGACGATTGCGCTGCGCTGTTCGGCGCTTCCGCTGCTGGCCATCAGCGCTACTACACCGGCGAGGAAGACCAGGGTGGCGATGCCGGTGTAGGGGGTGCCGATCAGGCGGAAGGTGGGGCGGGTCGCGCGGCCGTCGCGCCACCGGCGCCAGAGTTGTAATTGGCACAGGACGATTGCCGCCCAGGCGGTGATTACGCCGAGGGCCGACATGTTCAGCACGATCTCGTAAGCCTGCTCGGGGACTACCGCATTGAGTCCGACCCCGGTCAGGGCGATCGCACCGGTGGCCAGAATGCCAACGTAGGGAACCCCGTTCGCCGACAGCTTGGCGGCGCGGGCGGGGGCGCTGCCGCTCATCGACATGGAGCGCAGGATTCGGCCCGTCGAGTACAGGCCCGCATTGAGGCTGGAGAATGCCGCCGTCAGTACGACCAGATTCATGACGGAATCCGCGCCCTCCACACCGATTTTGGCGAAGAACGTGACGAACGGACTCTGCCCCGCACGGAAGGCGGTGTAGGGCAGCAGCAGGCTGAGCAGCACCAGCGAACCGACATAGAACACGGCGATGCGTGCGATCACCGAGTTGATGGCGCGCGGCATGATCTTCTCGGGATTCTCCGCCTCCCCGGCGGCGGTGCCCACCAATTCCACCGCGGAGTAGGCGAATACGACACCGGTCGTGACGACGACCAACGGCAGCAACCCGGTTGGGAACAGTCCGCCGTGATCCCGCAGGACACCGGGCCCGGTACTTTCGCCCGCGATCCGGAAGCGGCCGACGAGAAATACCGTGCCGATCACCAGAAAGCTCACCAGCGCAATAACTTTGATCAGCGCGGCCCAGAATTCCAGCTCACCGAACCAGCGCACCGAGACCAGATTGATCGCCACCACCACGGCCAGCGCGATCAGCGCGATGACCCATTGCGGAATCGCGCCGAAGGCCGACCAGTAGTGGACATAGGTGGCGATGGCGGTGATGTCCACGATGCCGCTCATGCACCAGTGGAAGAAATACATCCAGCCGACCGCATACGCGAGTTTCTCGCCGTAGAACTCGCGGGCGTAGGAGACGAACGACCCCGACGACGGACGGTGCAATACCAGCTCGCCCAGCGCGCGGAGCACGAAGAAGACGAACACTCCACATACGGCGTACACCAGAACCAACCCCGGACCGGCACTGGCCAACCGACCACCCGCACCGAGGAACAGCCCGGTCCCGATGGCTCCGCCGATCGCGATCATCTGTAACTGACGCGGGCGGAGACTCTTCTGATACCCGACGTCCTCGTCGTGCAATACGTCAGCCACAGTGCCTCCCACGCTCGCCGGATCGTATCGTTGAGTAATGTATCGTCAAATAGCGGTACGCTCAATGGTGGTAATATAATCGCCGTGCGAGCGGTAGTAGTCGGATCCGGAATCGTCGGCCTGTCAACGGCATTCGAGCTGCTGCGCGGCGGGCACCATGTCGTGGTAGTGAGCGCGGAGCCCATCGACTCGACGACATCGTTTCTGGCCGCCGCGGTATGGTTCCCCACCGCGGCCGGGCCGACCGATCGCGTTGCCGCCTGGAGCGTCAACACGTTCGCCCATCTGGAACGACTCGCGCGAGCCGGTACTCCTGGCGCGCGCATGTGTGAATCCCTCGCCGTCTATCGCGACGAACCAGCGACACCGTCCTGGTCCGAGGCCGTCCGAGCGTTCCGGCAAGCTCGGCCGGACGAACTCCCGCCGCACTACCGATTCGGGTTCCGGTTCGCCGTTCCGCTGCTCGAGATGCCGATCTTCTTGCCGTGGTTGGCATCTCAGGTTCGTGAGGCGGGCGCTTACTGGCTTCGGCGAACGATCGGGAGTCTGGACGAGCTCGACGATCTGGCGCCCGATGTCATCGTGAACTGCGCGGGTCTGCGTGCCGGTCCGCTGGCAGATGATGCCGAGGTCTACCCGATCCGCGGCCAGATCGTGCGCATTACCAATCCGGGCATCTCGGTGTCGGTACGTGACGAAGCACATCCCCTTGGACGAGCCTATGTCCATCCCCGCACCCACGACTGCATTCTCGGTGGCTCATTGGAGACGGGCGCATGGGATCGCACGCCCGATCCGCAACTGACACAGTCGATCCTGCGCCGATGCCGGGATCTCGTACCGCAACTGACCGGTGCGGAGGTTATCGAAACAGTCGTCGGACTGCGCCCGGGTCGCGCCGAAGTCCGCTTGGAGATCGCCCAGGCCGACGCGTCATCGGTTCCCGTGGTCCACAACTACGGCCACGGCGGCTCCGGCATCACCATCGCCCACGGTTGCGCCCGTGAGGTGTCGGCGCTCATCGATACGCTGTGAGCGGTTGAACCAGTGGTCGCGTTGGCTCGTAGTACGGGGGACGAGTTGCGATCCGCGCATCGTCGAATTGCGACGAAGGGTTCGAAAGATGAGTTCAGCCAAACGTTTTCAGCGTGTCGCCGTGCCGGTCGCGGCCGCCGCCGTCGTTCTCGCGGGTCTGCTGAGCGCCTGCGGTGGCGAGAAGGGGGCCGAGGCGGTGGCACAAACGACTGCGGCCACCGTCGCGGGACAGGCTCCCGCGGTAGCGAAAACGCAAGGCTGGCTGAAGATCTACGACGGCACCGCCCCGGCCGGTACCGCGAAGGCGGTACAGCTCCGGGTGACCAGCAATCCTGCCGTCGGACAGTATGTTTCGGACGGATCGGGCCGGTCGCTGTACCGGTTCGACAAAGATACGGCAACACCTTCGGTATCCAACTGCTCCGGGCAGTGCGCCGTGACCTGGCCGCCGCTGACCGTGACCCGCGACCAGGTGCTCTATGCCGCGGGCGTCGATCCCCAGCTCGTCGGATTCATCGAACGTGCCGACGGCACATGCCAAATCACCGTCGGCGGCTGGCCGGTGTACTACTTCTCGAAAGACAGCAAGCCGGGTGATCTGCTCGGGCAAGGTGTCGGCGGAACCTGGTTCGCAGTGGCTCCGAACGGCGGCAAGGCCCTGAGCAAGTGATCACCACAGCCCCTCATTGGCTGCCCTGACCTGTGGGGTGGCTGAATTGACGCCACTCCCGGTCCAATCGGATATGGCGGCGATGGTTCAGCGCCCACGTAGTGGACCAGACGACTGCTGCTGCGCCGCACCAGATTTCGAGTAGAACGGCGACCCCGACACCGATACCGTGCACGGCGGCGGCACTGGACCGTTCGGGAGGGGTGGTCGGCGTTCCGTCCGGGCCCAGCCAGACGGGGGCGGGCCGGCCGGTTTCGGCGGCATCGGGGACACCGACGGTCGCGGTGCCGGACTTACCGTCGTGGGTCCAGGACACCTGTGCCTCGAAGTGATCGCGCACCGTTCCGTTGCGGTCCGCGACGGGTGCGGCGACCCGGGCGGGGGTACCGACAATGGTCCCTGTCACAACGATTTTCGTCGCGTTTTCGGTGTGGATCCGTTCGGATGCCGAGCTATAGGCCGCGGTACCGGCCGCCGCGGCGGTCGGTACCGCGATCAGCAGTACCAGGACGGCGAGAATGCGGACGACCCCCTCCACCCGATCGGAGACCCGCATCAGCGGACTGGGATTCCAGGGCTGCATCCGCCAGCTCCGCACCGGCCACGTCGGCGACTCCGACACCTCCATCACCTCCTACGGCGGAGCCCGCGAGCAACCGCGACTCCTACCCCGGGCATTCCCCCGAGTCGCCAATTGATGCACCGGCGGAAGCCCGGAACCGGGACAAACCCCCGCTCGGCGCACGTCCGAGCTGGCTTCATCGGCTCATACCTATCGAATCGACGGACGCGGCGACCCGGTTACGCTTCTGCTGCCCGACCACCCGAGCGCCGCCCCGACGGCGAGCATGCCGACGCCGAGGGCGAAGTGCAGCCAGTTGTCGGCGGTGTTCACCGGGACGAAGTTCGCATCGTTGTGCTGGTCGATGACCAACCCGTACAACCACAGCACCAGGTAGATGATGCCGCCGCCGAGCAGGAACGCCCGGGACGCGAGCGCTGTGCGCGATGCCAGCAAGCCGGCTACGCCGAACACCAGGTGGACGATGTTGTGCAGGATCGAGACGTTGAACAACCCGAGGAGTTGGGCGTCGGAGCTGTGTCCGGCCCATTCCATGCTGTCGTAATTCGTGGTGATGCCCGGTATGAAGCCGAACACGCCGACCACCAGGAACACCGCGCCGACCGCCGACGCCGCGATGCGCAGCGGCGTCCAATGCGCGGCTGGGGTTTGCGCGTGATGCGCGGCCATGGTGACTGCCTCTCCCGAACCAGGCGTCCGAGTAGGCGCCCGTTTCGTGCGACTGATCTCCATGACTGCCAGTTTGCGGCAGTCGCCTGAGTCATACCCGCGCGCTGTGTAGACAAACGAAAAACCCACAGGTCCAGCGCATAGACCGCCCTTACAGCCAAATGAGGCAGAAGGTGTGTCCGACGGGATCGGCATAGACACGGAACTGCTTGTCGTCGTTGGTCTGCACCAAGCGCGCGCCGAGCGCGAGCGCTTTCGGCTCGGCCGCTTCGATCTCGTCCACCAGCACATCGAAATGCACCTGCTGGGACGCTTCCGGATCCGGGAAGCGCGGTGGTCGATACTGCGGCGCGTATTGGAACGCCAAGCGCCTGCCGCCGGGTTCTTCGATGACGACCCAGGTGTCATCCCGCGCATCGGTCGGTTCGGCGCCGAGCAGCCGGGCATAGAACTCGGCCAGCTTCGGCGGATCCGGGCAATCCAGCACGACACTGCGCAGACTTCCAACCGTGCCTTCGGTCATCATTCGACCTCCTGTATGTCGCGGAAATGCTCATCGCCTACCCGCGCGCGGACATTCGAATCCGCCTGCGGTGGCAAGGGCGGAATCTGCATTAGGGTCGACGCCCATCGGGAGGTTTCATTTGTCGAAACGCATAACGCTGCTCATCGTGCTGCTGTCCGGCGTCGCCGCGTGCACCAGCACACCCAGGTCCGATCTGCCCCTGCCATACCACGGCGATGCCGATCAAGTCGTCACCGTCGTCGCCGCGCACGCCGCCAATACCACCGCGACACTGACTGCGTGGCAACGCATTTCAGGAGGATGGCGCGCCGCTGTCGGTCCGCTGCGGGCGTATGTCGGGCGCGACGGCATCGGCCGTGCCAGCGAGGACTCGGCGCATTCACCAGTCGGTGTGTGGACGCTGAGCGAGGCGTTCGGGATCGCGCCGAACAACGGAACCCGCCTCCCCTATCGCCAGGTCGGCGCACAGGACTGGTGGGTCTCCGATATCGGCTCGCCGAGTTACAACCACTATGCGCAATGTGCCACCGGCACTTGCGAATTCGATGAGCATGCCAGCGAGAACCTGGGCCAGGCCGGTCCGGCGTACGAACATGCCGTGGTGATCGATTACAACCGTCAGCCCGTCGTCGCGGGCGCGGGTTCGGCCTTCTTCCTCCATGTCGAGACCGGAGGCCCGACCGCCGGGTGCGTATCGATCCCGGCTGCCGACCTCGATGCCGTAATGCGCTGGCTGGATCCGAGCGCGCACCCGGTGATCAATATCGGCAGCAAGTGACTATCCGCAGATCTCCTCTACCGCACCGGCGAGCAACGACAACCCGCGATCCAATTCGTCGTCGCTGATTGTCAACGGCGGCAACAGCTTTACCACCTCGTCGGCAGAACCGGAGGTCTCCACGAGCAGCCCGCGCTCGAAGGCGAGTTGGGACACCTTGCCCGCGTGCGACGCTTCCTCGAACACGATGCCGTGCACCAGCCCGCGCCCGCGCGTCGAGACGCCGGGGAACGCCGCCGCGATTTCGGCGAGCGCGCGTGCCGTGCGCTCCCCTTTGGCCACCGTCGAAATCTCCAGCGCACTATCTGACCAGTAGTGCTCGAGCGCAACCCGCGCGGTGACGAATGACGCATTGTTGCCGCGGAAGGTGCCGTTGTGCTCACCGGGCGCCCACTGATCGAGTTCCGGCTTGAAAAGCACCAGCGCCATGGGCAACCCGTACCCACCGATGGATTTCGACAGCGTCACGATGTCGGGAGTGATGTCCGCGAACTCGAATGAGAAAAACCCACCGGTCCGTCCGCAACCCATCTGCACATCGTCGACGATCAGCAGAATTCCGCGCGCTCGGCACAATTCGGCCAGCTGCCGCAGCCATTGTGAGCGTGCGACATTCACCCCGCCCTCGCCCTGCACCGTCTCCACGATCACCGCGGCGGGCTTGTCCAACCCCGAGGACGAGTCGTCCAGGGCCCGCCGCATCCAGTGCAGGTCATCGGCCGCATCGAGGAAGCCGTCGTAGGGCATGGGCATCGCATGTGGCAGTGGCACACCGGCAGCCGCGCGTTTGGCGGCATTGCCGGTCACCGACAGCGCGCCGAGCGACATCCCGTGGAAGGCGTTGGTGAAGCTGAGAACGGTCTGGCGTCCGGTGACCTTGCGCGCCAGCTTCAGCGCGGCCTCGACCGCATTCGCGCCGGTCGGACCGGGAAACTGCACCTTGTAGTCCAGTCTGCGTGGCTCGAAGATCGTGTCGCGCAAGGCCTCCAGCAGCCGTCGCTTGGCGACGGTCGACATGTCGAGGCTGTGCGTGATCCCGTCGCCGACGATGTAGTCCAGCAGCGCCCGCTTCAGCACCGAATTGTTGTGCCCGTAGTTGAGCGCGCCCGCGCCCGCGAAGAAGTCCAGGTAGTCCTTGCCGTTCTCATCGCGCAGCCAGGCGCCGCTGCCGGTATCGAACACCGTCGGCCAAGCCCGGCAGTACCCGCGCACATTCGACTCGAGCGTCTCGAAAACGGTCAACGCAGCGTTGTTTCGAGCGACCTGCGAGCAGTCGCTAGCGGCGACAGTCATCGACATTCCTTTCCTGTCGTGCGCGAGCGCCCACGGGGCAAATCTGAAGTGACTGTGTTTCTAACATTGGTGCAGCGGGTTTGTCGCACTTTTCCAAAAATCGCGCGCTTACCTACCGCGCGTCCCCCGACGCACCGTAGAGTTAACCGTTTGTGCGCGACAGTATGGAGGGCAACAGATCGCAGCTAGCCGCACTGCACGCACTCCGGACCGCGCGGCTGTACCTCCACCTCGTCCGAGCCGGTTTCCGGCGCCAATCCCAGTACAAACTAGCGATGTTCGCCGGTCTGTTCACCAACTGCGTCTTCGGATTCGTGCGCGCGGCGGTGATGATGGCCGCGGTGCGCGCATCCGGCGGCTTCAGTGGTTACGACGCGGGATCGATCGGCGCCTACGTCTGGCTGTCCCAGGCCCTGCTCGGCGCGACCCAATTCATGGGACCACCACTGGAATTGGTGGATCGGGTCAAAAACGGCGATATCGCGATCGACTTCTTGCGTCCGGTCGATGTCCAATTCAGTTATCTCGCCATCGATCTCGGCCGCGCGTCGTGCACGATACTGCCGCGCGGCGTGCCGAGCGTACTGGTCGGCGTGCTCACCTTCGGGCTCGTCATGCCCGACACACCGGGTCCCTACGTGCTCGGGCTGGTCAGCGTGGTGCTGGCCGTAGCGTTGTCATTTCTATGCCTTTTCGCAGTCGGATTGATCGGATTCTGGGTGGTGGAAACCCGCGGGCTCCGAGTGCTATACCAGATCTGCGGCACGTTTCTGGCCGGGCTGTTCGTGCCGGTCCACATGTTCCCGGCATGGCTGCGCACCGTCGCGCATGCCACTCCGTTCCCGTCGATCCTGCAGTCGCCGATCGACATCCTGTCGGGTCGGGTCATCGGGATGGATGCCGTGACGGTCGTTGCCGCACAGGGGTTCTGGGTACTCGCGGTCGGTGCGGTGGGCCGGGCGCTGCTGGTGGCCGGGCGCCGCAGGCTGGAGGTGCAGGGTGGCTGAGCCCCCGTATACGCCCGTACCGGCCGGTACCTGGTTCACCCCCTACGTGGCGGTGCTGCGGTCGCGAATGCGAGCCCAGCGCGCGTACCGATTGTCCTTTGCCAGTGAAGTATTCAGCGCGTTTTTGATCGGCATCGTCGAATTCGCCGAGGTGTGGGTCATCTACCACAATGTCCGCGTGCTCGGCGGGCTCGATCTGGACGGCGCACTGCTGCTGTTCGGCCTGAGCAATTCCGGATTCGCACTGGCCCAAGTGCTGTTCGGGCACCTGGATTCACTGCCGACACTCATCCGGCTCGGAGTGCTCGACGCCTATCATCTACGACCCCAGCCACTCCTGTTACAGCTCATCACCAGTGACATCTCGCTGCGCCGATTCGCCCGTGCCTCGGTGGCGATCATCGTGCTCGGACTCGGCCTGGTTCGCAACGATCTCGCTTGGGATCCGCAAACTCTCGCACTGCTGGTCATGACCCTGCTCAGCGGCATCGCCCTGTTCGGCGGCGTGTTCGTCTGCGCCGCCGGCGCGCAGTTCTACCTGATCGACGGTGCGGAACTGACCAACAGCTTCACCTACGGCGGCTCCTTCGCCGCCATGCAACCGGCTTCGGTGTTTCCGACATCGCTGAAGCTGGTATTCGGCTTCGCCATTCCGGTCGCCTTCACGGCGTATCTACCGACCATCGCACTGCTGCACCTACCCGGCCCACCGCTGCTGCCGCCCTGGCTGGCCTGGTGCGCACCGTTGGCGGCGCTGTGGGTGTGGCTGCTCGCATTGGGTTTGTGGCGACTAGGCACTCGGCACTATCAGGGAGGCGGCGGATAAGCGTGGCGGACAGCGAGTTATCGAACTCGATCATCGAGATCGAGAACCTGACAAGGCAATTCATTCTGTATCGGAGAAACGGGCAACGCTGGCGACGCAGCCGCGAAACGCTCACCGCGGTGGACCGGATGACGTTTCGCATCGAACGCGGTTCGGCGGTGGGTTATATCGGCGCGAACGGGGCGGGCAAGTCGACCACGATCAAAATGCTGACCGGCATCCTGGTCCCCACCTCGGGCAACGTACGCACCTGCGGCCTGGATCCGGTGCGGCAGCGGCGCGAACTCGCCGCCCGGATCGGGGTGGTGTTCGGGCAACGCTCCCAGCTGTGGTGGGATCTGCCGCTGCGCGAATCGTTTTCGATTCTAGCCGCGATCCACCGGCTGGAATCCGATGTCGCGCATAAACGTACCTACGAGTTGGTCGAACAACTGGAGATGGCCGAGACACTCGACACTCCGGTGCGCCAGCTCTCGCTCGGCCAGCGCATGCGGGCCGAGGTCGCCGCGGCGCTGCTGCACTCTCCCGAATTGGTCATCCTGGACGAACCGACCATCGGCCTCGATGTGCTGTCGAAACAGCGACTACGTGAGTTCCTACGGGCCGAACGCACCGAGCGCGGCACCACGCTATTGCTCACCACACACGATATGGGCGATATCGAACGGCTCTGTGACCGGGTGCTCGTGGTCGACCGCGGCAGTCTGGTGTACGACGGTTCACTGACCGGCCTTGCGGTGCGGGTGGGCGCGCGGCGGGTGCTGGTCGTCGATCTGGCCGAACCGACCCGCAATCTGGACGATCTGCCGAGCGCCGAACTGTTGACCAGCGAGGGCGGGGGCATGCGCCAGCGATTGGCTTTCGACGCCGAATCCACCACCGCCGCACAGGTTCTCGCGGCCGTCTCCGATCGCGCCGAGGTGCGCGATCTGTCCATAGAGGAGCCGGACATCGAGGACGTGGTCCGGCGGATCTATGAATCCGCTTGGTGACCGACGCCGCTGTCCGGCTCCCGATTCGGTTGATATTCAGTTGTTCTCGGGTTCGCGAGCGCCCTGGTCGAGTCGGAACGGCGGGTATTCGTCACGCATCAACGAGGCGTAGGCGCCCACCCTGATGGACCACCGGTGCAGGCCGAGCAGGAAATCGAACACGGCCTTGGGATATACCGCCGTGAACAGTAGTGCCACGACTGCGACCAGCACCAGCACATTGGCCAGCGTGAATCCGCCCCAGCCGTACTTGCCGCCCATACCCGCACTGAATATCGCACCGACGATCAGATAGTGCGGAATGGCCAGCAGCCACCATTTCACCAGCACCAGACCACGACTCAGCTGCTCGGGATAGTCGATTTCCAGATCCGCCGGATAATCCGGATCCGACTGCAGACTGAACGGCGGATACCTATCGGTGCCGAGCACCGAGTAGGCATAGAAGCCGACCCGCCATCCCCATCGCATGACGCCGACATTGAAGTCGAACAGTGCGCGCGGATAGTTACCGGTGATCAGAATCGCGAAGAATGCGACCACCGAGACGATCACGTACGCGATGTACAGGAATACCAGAATAATGGCGTGTGGGATGGCCAGGATCCATTTGACCAGCCACATCCAGCGCGATAGCGCAGGATCGAGATCTCCTCGGACTCGAACCGGATTGGCCGCGGCAGCGACGGCGACGGTGTTCTCGGGCTCCATGATCGATGCTCCTTCCAGGTGCTTCGATGCCTCGACAACGAGTGGAATGTCCCGATTGTCCCGTATCGCACATCCGGTCGGACCACGTTCCGATACCGACTCGCCAACGAAAAGGTGGCCGCCGTCGTGGCGAATCGCGCAGTGCCGCAACGGGCCTGCCGCAGGCCTCAGCTCGGCGCCTGCCCCTGGGCCGAGTACAGACTGACCTCGCCCTCCTCACCGAGAAAGGCGTTCACCAGCATGATCTGCCCGGCCTCCAGCTCGTCCGGGTCGGGGGCGCTGGTGGTGATCGAGATCTGCGGAATCACCGCCCAGTTCACGACATAGCGTTCGGGCGGTCCGTCGTCGTCGGACAGGCGCGCGAGCCGAAACACCGACACCGTCTTGCGGAGGATGAGCGTGCGCACGACCTCGGCGATTCGCTCCGGATCTTCCAGCGCGAACATGAACCCGAACGTCAACTCGGGCGAAGACACATAGGCGGGCACGAACACCGAGGCTAGTCGATCGAACGGCGTCGTGCGCGCACCGCGCCGGAAGTGGTTGCTGCCCATGCGCTCAGCGATTTCACGAAGGTAGGAAAGTCCGCAGTTATGTGACCGATCCGTAACGGATCATAACGATTTCCAGGCAGCTCATCTGTTTCTACACCATTCTATTGCGCCGATTCGACTATCGCGCTTTCCTGAAAAGGTCCCGATTTTCTCGGGCCGTCTTCCTCATCGCATCGTCGCGGATTTCCCGGTTTCTTTGCCGTGCTGGTGGACTGTGTGGAGGGCGATCCGGCTGCGGGGCTGCGCCGGAGCCGAGGGGTGCCCCTCCCCGAAATCCTCCTCGGCCCTGGCGCATCCAAAACACACCCATCGCCACCGCAGGGGCGTGCACCATGCCTACCGAATATGCAGCAGGTCGTATCGAAGCCGACGAGCTGCCATCACCATCGGCGCTACTGCGTGCATTTCGCGAACCCGACGATCCGAATCGACACCGCCACCCTGTCCTGGCCGCGGGACGCGCACTGGTCGAATGTCATGAACGCAGGCGCATTGCTCTGCAGGCTGCGCATGCGCCGGACGCCCCGAGCGCCCGCGTAGCACACTGCCTGCAACTCGTGGACGACCTCGACGCACACCGAACCGAACTGGTCGGCCATATCGACAATTGGGTGGCCGGCAATGTGGAGCACCGCACCGGCGCCTCGCTGCACACCGAGACGCTGGGCGCGGTCATCGATCGAATGGCGGCGAAATGGGTTGCGGCACAACATGCATTGGGTATGTCGGCACCGATCGGGCCGCCGCATCCACTGCAGCTGGACGATGACGCCCAGCTGCAGTGGAGCCGATTGGCCGAACTGGCCGACGGGTACAAGGACCTGATCACCGATGTGACCGAGCACCGGCGCAGGCTGCCGGTGTGGTGATCACCGGGGGTTTTCTGCCTCCGGCTCGACCACCTCTGCCTCGACGAACGGCGCGCTCGGCTCGACCTCCGCGTCATAGGACACGTCGGCCTCGTCGACGAGATCGTTCCCGTGCTGCGCCGCGGCATCCTCGCGCGCGGCGGCCGCGGCCTCGTTCATCTCGATGGCGTCGGTGATCCACTCACCGATCTCCCGGGTGACTTCCGCGACGGTGCCGGTGATGATGTTCGCAATATTTCCGACATGTCGTGCACCAGAGGATGTCAATTCTTGAATTAGATCCTTGTTGCTTTCGAATTTCCCGATCATTCACACGCCCACTTCGGTTGTGTTCCGCTGTCGCATCACGATAACACCGGGCGTGGACTCCTTCCCGACCAAGAACGGCGGCAGCGCCAGCTTGAAAATCTTCAGCCAGACCGATCCGACTTGCTTACCGAGCGAACCGGTGTTGTACGGCAATCCATACTTCTCGCACAGTTCCCGAACCTCCGGCGCGATCTGCGGATAGCGATTCGCAGGCAGATCCGGGAAGAGGTGGTGCTCGATCTGATGCGACAAATTCCCGGACATGATGTGGAACAGCTTGCTGCCGGTGATGTTGGCCGAGCCGAGCATCTGCCGGACGTACCACTCACCGCGAGTCTCCTCGGCGGTCTCCTCTTCGGTGAACGTCTGTACGCCCGTGGGGAAGTGGCCGCAGAAGATGATGGAGAAGGCCCAGAGGTTGCGCACCAGATTGGCGGCGGTGTTTCCGGCGAGTGTGCTGACGAACAGCGGACCGGTCAGTGCCGGGAAGACGAGGTAGTCCTTGAGCACCTGCCGACCGGCCTTGCGCCACTGCCCCTTCAGCAATCGCTTGATGTCCGACCAGCTCTTCTTGCCCCGGATGATGTTCTCCACCTCCAGGTCATGGCCCATCACACCCCATTCGAACAGCACCATCAGCGCGAAGGCGTAGAGCGGCTGGCCGAGCCGCAGCGGATTCCACTGCTGCCCCTCGTCCATGCGCAGGATGCCGTAGCCGATGTCGCGGTCCATGCCGTGGATATTGGTGAAGGTGTGGTGCATGTAGTTGTGCGAATGCTTCCACTGGTCCGCCGGGCAGACCGTATCCCATTCGAACTCACGGGAATTCAGGCCGCGCTCGCGCATCCAGTCGTACTGGCCGTGCATGACATTGTGGCCGATCTCCATATTGTCCAGGATCTTCGACACACTCAGCGCGGCCACCGCGGCCAGCCAGAACGGCGGCAGGAAGCCGAGATACATCAGGCCGCGCCCGGCGACCTCGAAACCGCGCTGCGCCTTGATGATCGAGTAGATGTATTCGCGGTCGGCGTCGCCGAGATCGGCGACGACGCGGGCGCGCAGGTCGTCGAGGGCCCGGCCGAGTTCCTCGACCTGGTCCGGGCTCAGTACCAGCGGGCCGTCTTTCGTTTCGGTAAGAATCGTCATTGCTTTGGTCCCCTTGCTTTGTCAGATATCGATGTCGACATCGCCGACGGGCGCGTTGATGCAGAGCTGGATGGGCTGATCCGGATCGCTGTCGGTTTCGCCGGTGCGCACATTGCGGGTGCAGCCGCTGCGCCGAACCGCGGTGCAGGAGAAGCAGATACCCATCCGGCAGCCGTACTCCGGTGTCAATCCCGCGGCCTCGGCCTGCTCCAGCAGGACCGCGCCGTTGTTCTCGGCACTGCGTCCGCTGGCCGAGAAGCTGACCGTGCCGACGGCCTCGTCGGCGTCGACGGAGGTGCTGGACAGGGTGAATTCCTCGGTGTGCAGCCGCGCGTCCAACTGCTCTGCCTCGAAGATCTTGCGCACCGCGTCCATCAGGCCCTGGGGCCCGCAGACGTAGGTCTCGCCGTCGGCGAACCACGGTGCGACGGATTCGAGTTGGTCATAGTCGAAATGGCCGGAGCCGTCGCTGGGATAGCGCAGTTCGATGCGGAAGTTCTGGTGCGCCTGTGCAATCGCCTCCAACTCCGCCCGATGCGGCACCGTCTCCGGTGATTTCGCGTAGTGCAGGAAGGCGAGTTCGCCCGGATAGCCCTCATCCGCCAGCGTGCGCAGCATGGACAGCACCGGGGTGATGCCGCTGCCGCCGCTGATCAGCAATACCCGTTCGGGGCGCGGTTCGGGCAGTTGGAAGACACCGGCGGCCGGTTCCAGGCTGACCACCATGCCGGGTACGGCGTTGCGGTAGAGGTATTGCGATACCAGGCCGCCCGGATGCGCCTTGACCGTCAGTTGCAGGTGCCGGTCGCGCCGACCCGCCGGATTGACCGGTGAATAGCACCTGGTGTGCCGGATGCCGTCGATTACGACGCCGATCTGCACGTATTGCCCCGCGACGTGGCCGCGCCACTGCCGGCTGGGACGCAGCGTCAGCGTCACCGAACCCGGCACCGAGCGGCGGACGTGGGTGATCTCCGCCCGCAACTCCCGAACCGTCAGCGTGGGGCGGACGAGTTCCAGGTAGCGGTCGAGCGGGTGCGGTGTGGTCAGGGTTTGCACCAGGTCGATGAGTCCCACCATGCGGTTGCCTCTGCTTTCGGGCCGCGGCGTACTCCTGAACCCTCATCGGCGAAGATTTCAGTGCACGCCTGTACACTCAACTAGTGTGACCGATGGACCGGGTCCAGTGTCAACCAGGAACTGATGTGACCCGAACTACATCCTAGGAATAGACGAATGGTGAACGGCTGTATGCTCACTGCGATGACCGAGACCGCAGCTACCCGGGGCGAGCGCAAGGAGCGCACCAGACAGGCACTGCTCGACGGCACGCTCGCGCTGGCCGCCGAACGCGGCTTCGGCGCGCTGAGCCTGCGCGAGATCGCCCGCTCCGCGGGCATTGTGCCGACCGCGTTCTACCGGCACTTCGCCTCACTCGACGATCTCGGCGCGGCACTGGTCGACGAGGGCATCCGGGCGCTGCGCCTGGCCCTGCGGCAACTGCGTCGCACGCCCGATGCCCGACTCTCGGAGACCGTGCGGTTTGTTTTCGGTCAGGTCGCCACCAAGCGCGAACTCTTCGGCTTCATCACCCGCGAACGCCGGGGCGGCTCGGCCGCCCTGCAACAGGCCATCGCACTCGAACTGCAATTGATCGTGCGCGAACTGGTCGTCGACCTGTCACGCATTCCGGACCTGGACTCCTGGTCCCCCGACGACCTCGAATTGGCCGCCGATCTGATCGTCTCCACGGTCGCCGACTGCATTGCCGACTACGTCGCCGCCACCCCGCGTGACCAAGCCGCGATCATCGACCGCACCATCCGCCAGGTCCGTCTCATCGCACTCGGCATGGCCGCCTGGCGGCCCGCCAAGGAGCGCTAGACAATCGATCTCGCCCTACGCGGCGGGCTGAACCGCGGGATCGGGCTTACGGACCGGCAGCAAGGCCGCCAAACCGATGGCGAGGACTACCAGAATGCCGACAATGCCCGCACGGTCGGCGTCGAAGGCCCAGACGAAGAAGCCGAAAAGTGCTGGAGCGAGGAAGGATACGGCGCGACCGGTGGTGGTGTAGAGGCCGAACATCTGGCCCTCGCGGCCGGGTGGGGCCAGGCGGGTGAGGAACGAACGGGCGGCGGATTGGGCGGGGCCGACGAAGATGGTGAGCAGTAGACCGAAGACCCAGAACATGGCCGGTCCGGACACGATCAACAGCGCGATGCCACAGATCACCATGGCGATCAACGAGACCACGATCACGATCTTCGGGCCGACGCGGTCGTCGAAACGACCGGCGGTGACCGCGCCGAGTGCCGCAACCACATTCGCGGCAATGCCGAACAGCAGCACATCGGAGTCGGCGATGCCGTAGACCCGCACGGCCAGGATCGCACCGAAGGTGAACACACCGGCCAGACCGTCGCGGAAGATCGCGCTGGCGATCAGGAAGCCGACGGTGCGTCGATCCACCGCCCACAGCTCGCGCAGATCCCGCCACAGCACCCGGTAGGAGCCGAAGAATCCGGCCTTCGCCGCACCGGGATCGGCATTGGTGGGCGGTAATTCGGGCACGGCGAACAGCACCGGCAGCGCGAAGGCGGCGAACCAGACCGCGGCCAGCATCGCGACCAATCGGATATTCGTACCGTCATCGATGGGCACACCGAGTAGACCGCGGTTGTCACCGTGGCCGGAGATGAAGCCGAAGTAGCTGATCAGCAGGATGAAGATGCCACCGAAATAGCCCATGGACCAACCGAATCCGGAGACCCGGCCGACATCGGCCGGGGTGGATACCTGGCGCAGCATGGCGTTGTAGGGCACGCCTGCCAATTCGAAGAATGCGGAACCGAAGCCGAGCAGGACCAGGCCGAACCAGAAGTCGTGGTAGTTGTCGTGGACGAAGAACATCAGCGCCATCGTCAGGATGGTCAGTGCGGTCAAAACGCCAAGTGAGCGTTTACGTTTCGCACTCGCATCGAAGCGCTGGCCGCTGATCGGCGCGGTGAGCGCGACCACGAAACCCGCGATGCCGAGGGCCCAGCCGAGCCATGCGCTCGGTTCCACCCCGCCTGGCAGATCGTCGCCGACCTTATCGGTGAGGTACACCGAGAATACGAAGGTCAGGATCACGGCATTGAATGCCGAGGACCCCCAGTCCCACAACCCCCACGCCACCACCTGCCCGCGTCCGGCAGCCTGCCCGACAGTCGCCCGCGCATCAACCTCCGGCTCATCCGTCACCCGGCCACCACCCTCATCGAATCCGCTGCGCGATGCGGCGCTCATGGGCGCAGCCTAGTGCGGATTTCGCCGTCGGGCGGGCCAACACTCGATACCGTCGCGGCTATGCACTCAGTTGCATAGTACCGGGTGTAACGATAACCTGGAGTGATGGCACTCGAACATGCGCTGCTGGTATCGCTGACCGAGCGCGCCGGTTCGGGTTATGAGCTGGCGCGCCGCTTCGACAAGTCCATCGGCTTCTTCTGGCGCGCCACCCATCAGCAGATCTATCGCGTACTCAAGCGCATGGAGGAATCCGGCTGGCTCACCAGCGAGGCAGTGACGCAGCAGGGCAGGCCGGACAAGAAGGTCTATTCGGTGAACGAGGCGGGCCGGGCCGAGCTGGCGCGCTGGATCGCCGCACCGTCCGATACCTCGATACCGCGCAATGAGCTCGGCGTGAAGATTCGCGCCGCCGCACACGGCGATATAGGCGCGCTCTGCGATGAGGTCGTCCGCCATCGCGAGCAGCACAATCAGCGCCTCGAGCTGTTCGAACTCATCGAGAAACGCGACTTCCCCGCTCCGGATCAGCTCTCCGGCACCCCGCTGCACCAGTACCTCGTGCTGCGCGCGGGCATCCGCGTGGAGTCCGGCTTCGTCGAATGGTGCGACGAAGTACTGCAAGCCCTGCGACCGCGTGCAACAGCCCCGCACGCGGACCCGAAGAAAGGTGAAACTCAGCGATGAGTTCGTTCCCCCATCTTTTCGAGCCCCTCGATCTCGGCCACACCACGCTGCGCAATCGCGTGATCATGGGGTCGATGCATACCGGCCTGGAGGATCGCGCCTGGGATACCAACCGGCTCGCCGCCTATTTCGCCGAGCGCGCCCGCGGCGGTGTCGGTCTCATCATCACCGGCGGCTACGCTCCCAACCGCACCGGCTGGCTGCTGCCGTTCGGCGCCAAACTCACCAATAAGTCCGAGGCCTACCGGCACCGGGTGATCACCAAGGCCGTGCACGAAGCGGGCGGCAAGATCGCCATCCAGATCCTGCACGCGGGCCGCTATTCCTATATGCCGGGCAGTGTTTCGGCATCCTCGATCAAGGCTCCGATCAACCCGTTCCGGCCGCGCGAGCTCTCCGCGCGCGGGGTCGAGCAGACCATCGACGACTACGCCCGCTGTGCGAAGCTGGCCCAGTTCGCGGGCTACGACGGTTGCGAAATCATGGGTGGTGAAGGCTATTTCATCAACCAGTTCCTCGCGCCACGCACGAATAAGCGCACCGACAAGTGGGGCGGTTCGCCGGAGAACCGGCGCAGGCTCGCGGTGGAGATCGTGCGCCGCACCCGCGCGGCGGTCGGGCCCGACTTCATCATCGTATTCCGTTTGTCCATGGCAGAATTGGTCGAGAACGGGCAGACATTCGACGAAATAGTCTCGCTGGCAAAGGAACTCGAAGCGGCGGGCGCAAACATTCTGAATACCGATATCGGCTGGCACGAGGCGCGTGTGCCGACCATCGTCACCTCGGTGCCGCGGGCGGCCTTCGTCGAATTCACCGCGAAGATCACCGAACACGTGAACATTCCGGTCTGCGCGTCCAACCGGATCAATATGCCCGAGATCGCCGAGGAGATCCTCACTCGCGGTGACGCGCAACTGGTTTCGCTGGCACGGCCGTTCCTCACCGATCCGGAATGGGTGAACAAGGCTGCCGCCAACCGGGTCGACGAGATCAACACCTGCATCGCCTGCAACCAGGCCTGCCTGGACCACGCGTTCCAGCACAAGACCGCGTCCTGCCTGCTGAACCCGCGGGCCGGTCACGAAACCGAGCTGAAGCTGCTCCCGACTCGGCGCACCAAGCGCGTCGCGGTCGTCGGCGCAGGCCCGGCCGGACTGTCGGCGGCGGTCAATCTCGCCGAACGCGGGCACCGGGTGGACCTTTTCGAGGCCGACGACAAGATCGGCGGGCAGTTCGATATCGCCCGCCGCATTCCGGGCAAGGAAGAGTTCAACGAGTCGATCCGCTACTACACCAGGATGCTGGAGGTCACCGGTGTGACCGTGCACCTGAACAAGCGTGTTACCGCGGCGGAACTGCTCGAGGCCCGCTACGACGAGATCGTGCTCGCCACCGGTGTGCGCCCACGCATTCCGAATATCCCCGGCATCGACCACCCGATGGTGCTGTCCTATGCCGAACTGGTCCGGGAGGAGCGGCCCGTCGGCAAGCGCGTCGCCGTCATCGGTGCGGGCGGCATCGGCTACGACGTGAGCGAATTCCTCACCGTAGAAGGACATCCCACTCTCAAACTCGACGAGTGGAAGGAAGAGTGGGGCGTCGACTCCGCCGACGAACAGGCCCGCGGCCAGCTCACCAAGCCCAAGCCCGCCCCCGCCGCCCGCGAAGTCGTTCTGCTGCAACGCAAGTCGACCCCGTTCGGTAAGGATCTCGGCAAGACCTCCGGCTGGGTGCACCGCGCGGCGCTGAAGGCGAAAGGCGTCGAGCACGTCGGCGGCGTCAACTACGAACGCATCGACGACAACGGCCTGCACATCAGTTTCGGCGAGAAACGCCAACGCCCCCAACTGATCCCGGTCGACAACGTCATCATCTGCGCGGGCCAGGAATCCGTCCGCGAACTCGAAGAGCCCTTGCGCGCCGCAGGCGCCAACATCCACCTGATCGGCGGCGCCGACCTGGCCGCCGAACTCGACGCCAAACGCGCCATCGACCAAGGCACCCGCCTCGCGGCCCGCCTGTAGCGACTCCCCTCGCCGGGCCGCGGGCGAAGGCGCGCTCCCGGCAAATGTCGAGAACGCCTCTCCAAGGTCGCATTCTCGATCGAACCGGCTGGGGGACGCGCAGGATGTCATCGATGCTGGGCCGCACGGATCGCCTAGGCTCCTCTCGTGAGTTTGCCCTCTGCTACCTCTGAGAATCGTGCGGTCGTTACTGGTGCCTCTTCTGGTATCGGGACGGCGCTTGCTGCCGAGCTTGCTGCTCGCGGGTATTCGTTGATCCTGGTTGCGCGGCGCGGGGAGGTGTTGACCGAGCTTGCGCAGCGGTTGACGTTGGCGCATGGGATCACCGCGGAGGTGCGGGCGGTCGATCTGGCCGATCGGACGGCGCGGGCGGCGCTGGTCGAGGAGTTAGCGGCCCGCGATATTTCGATCCTGTGCAACAACGCGGGTATCGCGACCTTCGGTGCGGTCGCCGAATTGGATCCGGCGTATGAGCGGGACCAGATGGAGCTCAATGCCGTTGCGGTGCACGATCTCACTTTGGCCGTGCTGCCCGGCATGATCGCCAGGGGTGGCGGTGGCATCCTGATCAGCGGTTCGGCGGCGGGCAATATGCCGATTCCGAACAATGCCACCTATGCGGCGAGCAAGGCGTTCGCCAATACCTTCTCCGAATCGCTGCGCGGCGAATTGAAGGGCTCCGGCGTGCACGTCACCCTGCTCGCTCCGGGTCCGGTCCGCACCGAAACCCCCGATCCGGCCGAGGCCTCCATCGTCGACCGCATGGTGCCCGACTTCATGTGGGTCACCTCCGAATACACGGCCAAGATCTCCATCGACGCCCTGGCCCGCAACAAGATGCGCGTGGTCCCCGGCCTGATCAGCAAGGGCATGAGCGTCGCAGGCCAATACGGCCCCCGCGCCCTCACCGCCCCGGTCGCCGGTGCGTTCTACAAGAAGCTCGGCGGCTGAGCAGCAGCAGCTCCGCCGTCATCGGCCCAGCTCAGCGCGAGCGCGGGCCGCAGCATGGTGCCGATCAGCAACCCGTCAGGAAATGATTCAGGTGCGTCAAGGATCCGTCAGCATCGCCCCTGACCAGTACGAACCGGCGTAGTCCTGATATCGGCCCCGCATGCCGAGAAAGCGGGGGCACACCCAGGAGAACCACGTGACGCTGCTCGAGATCTTCCCGTCGCTGCGGTCGGGAATGCCTTCGCGCCTCGACTCCGCGGTCTGGCCGCAAGACACCCATTACGACGACGACGGCCGAATCACCCTCGGCGGGGTCGCCCTCGCCGATATCGCCGACCAGTACGGCACCGCCACCTATGTGCTCGACGAGCACGAGGTCCGCACCCGCTGCCGCGCCTACAAGAAGGCCTTCCCGGAGGCCGAGATCATCTATGCGGGCAAGGCACTGATGATCCGCGCGGTCGCGGAATGGGTTACCCAGGAAGGACTTTCGGTCGACGTATGCTCGGCAGGTGAACTCGCCATCGTCATCGCCGCCGGTGTCGACCCGAAGCGAATCGTGTTGCACGGCAATGGCAAATCCTTCGACGAACTCGAAGCCGCAGTGCAAAGCGGTGTCGGCCGGATCGTGATCGATTCGATGACCGAGATCACCCTGCTCTCCGCACTGGCCACCCGACCACAGCAGGTCCTGCTCCGACTGTCGCCCGGCATCGATGTGCACGGGCATCCGGCTGTGAAAACCGGTGTGCTGGACCAGAAATTCGGTTTCCCGATCGGCAGCGATATGGCCGCCGAGGCGGTCGAACGCATTATGCGCCAGCCGAACCTCGAGCTGATCGGCTTCCACTGCCACCTCGGTTCGCAGATCTACGACCCGGACCACTACGGCGAGGCGGTGCGCCGGATGATCGCCGAAATGGCAAGGGTCCGTGCGGATCACGGCCGCATACTCACCGATCTCGACCTCGGCGGCGGACATGCGGTCGCCTACCGCAGCGGGGACGCCGAGATGAATCTGGCCGAACTCGCCGACATCATCGATGACGCCCTGGACGCGGCCTGCGCGCGGAACCACTTCCCGCGCCCGAATATCGCCTTGGAACCGGGTCGCGCCATCGTCGCGCGCGCAGGCGTGACGCTGTATCGCGTGCTGTCGGTCAAGCATATCGATGGCGGACGGACCTACGTCACCGTCGACGGCGGCATGGGCGATAACGCCCGCGTCGCGCTGTACGGCGCGAATTACGAAGTGGTCATTGCCAATCGCCATCCTTGCAGCCCACAGATGACCGCAACGGTGGCCGGTCGCTACTGCGAGGCGGGCGATGTGCTGGCCACCGATATCAGGCTCCCGGCCGACGTGCGGCCCGGCGAGGTACTCGCGGTGCCGCGCACCGGCGCCTACCACCACGGCCTCGCCTCGTCCTACAACAGCGTCGGTCGGCCACCGGTCATCGCGGTACGCAACGGACGCGCCCGCCAGCTGATCCGCCGCGAAACCATCGACGATCTACTCGCCCGCGATATCGGCAACTGACGGGCCGATCTCAGGCCTGTCCGGCGGCGTGTTCGATGAACCGGCCGAGCAGTTCGTGCAACTGTCGGCGTTCGACCGCCGAGAACGGCGCGAGCAATTCGACCACCGCCGCATCGGCGGTGCGATTAGCGGCATCGAGGCGCTCCCGTCCGCTCGGCGTGATGTGCACGGCATAGCTGCGCCGATCCCGCTCGTCCTTACGCCGTTCCGCCAGCCCCTGCCGCTCCAGTTCGTCGATGATGTAGACCATCGATGACTTGTCCAGCTGCAGCCGGTCGACCAATGCGCGCTGACTGAGCGGCCCCACCTCGGCCAGACAGCCGAGCACCCCGAGATGACGCAGCTCGAGCCGCTGTTCCCGCAGTGCACGATTGGCCGCCGCACGCGCGTAGCGGTGCGCTAGATAGAGCTGACCACCGATCTGGGCGCCGAGCTGCTCCGAAGTTTCCGCCACGGGGAAAACTATATCCGATGACAGATCGTCTGAATTCAGATAGTTTTGAACCATGAAGATTGTCATCGTGGGAGCCGGCCTGGCAGGCCCTCTGCTCGCACAGGGCCTGCACCGAGCCGGAATCACCGTCGAGCTCTACGAACGCGAAGCCGCGGACCAGCACAGCCAGGGCTATCGCATCTCCCTCGATCCGGAGGGCGACCTCGCATTGCGCAGCTGTCTACCGTCGGACCGCTACGAACGAATCCTCGCCACCGCAGGCAAGCGCGGTACAGGGGTGCGGTTCCTCGACCCGCAACTGCACGTCGTCCGAGAGATGCTGGTGCCGCCGAGGGCCGATGAGGATGTGCACGGACGGCATCTGACCGTCGACCGGCTCACACTGCGCAAGATCCTGCTCACCGGCATCGACGTGCACCACGGCGCATCCTTCCAACGCTTCGAACTGCTCGACGAGGGCCGGGTCCGGACCTACTTCGACGACGGCACGGTCACCGATGCGGATCTGCTGGTCGCCGCCGACGGCACCCATTCCCACATCCGCGCCCAATGGCTGCCGGACGCCGAGGTAGTCGATACCGGCCAAGCCGAGATCTATGGCAAGACAGCGCTGACCGACGAGATCCGCGCGCTGACACCCGACGCCGCACTGGACGGATTCAGCGTGATCGCCGGCACCGACGGCCGGTTCATGTCGCTGGCCGCGCATGAATTCGCCTCCGGCGACGGCGATGACTACGTGATGTGGGTGGTCGCCGCACCGACCGCAACGGTTCCAGCCGACCTGTCCACAATGGACAAGCAGCAACTACAGAAGATCGCCTCCGAACTGATCGCCGACTGGCCCGAGAACCTCGCCGCACTCGTGCGCCGTGCCGATCCGGAATCCGTCCACAACACGGCGATGCGGACGGCAAAACCGTTGCCGCACTGGAAAACCGGGCCCGTCACGCTGATGGGCGACGCCATCCACACCATGATCCCCGCCGGGAGCAGCGCGGGGACAGCCCTGCGCGACGCCGCCCTGCTCTGCCGCCGCATTACCGAGCGGACCGGTGCACTGCGCGACGCGGTCCACGCCTACGAAACCGAAATGCTCGACTACGGTTTCGCGATGGTGGAGCGCTCGCTGCGCAGCGCTACCTGATCCGCACTGCGGCCCATTTCGAAGGTCCACCCTCTCTTTGATCCGCAGACCAGCACCGCCCGGCACTGCTCGGGATCGGTGCTCGCGCTCAGCGCTTGCGGGTGCCGAAAATGCTGCGGCTGATCTCGCGGCCCGCGGCGGTCGCGGCCGAACGCAGGAAGCTCTTCACCGCCGGATTCTTCATGATGCGCTCGGCGGCGGATTCCTCCTCGGGGACGGCCTTCGAGCGCCCCGAAGCCGGAGCGGCCTCCGGTTCCTGTTGTGCTGCAGTAGCTTTCGCGGCCATGATCTCGTAGGCCGACTCACGATCAATGGTCTGGCCGTATTTGGCGGCCAGCGCGCTGGACAGCGCCCGCGACTTGATCTGATCCTCCCCGATGGTATCCATCAGCGAGCGCGGCGGCTGAATCCTGGTCCACGCCACGGGCGTCGGCGCGCCCTTCTCGGAGAGCACCGTCACTATCGCCTCCCCGGTGCCCAGCGAGGTGAGCGCCTGCTCCAGGTCGTAGACGCCGGTCTTCGGGTAGGTGCGCACCGTCTTGGACAGCGCCTTCTGATCGTCGGGTGTGAAGGCTCGCAGCGCGTGCTGAATGCGCGCACCCAGTTGGGAGAGGATCGGATTCGGGATATCGGTGGGCAGCTGGGTGCAGAAGAAAACGCCGACACCCTTGGACCGGATCAGCTTGACCGTCTGCTCCACCTGCTCCAGGAAAGCCTTCGAGGCATCCGCGAACAACAGGTGCGCCTCGTCGAAAATGAAGACCAGCTTGGGCTTTTCGACATCACCGACCTCGGGCAGCGTCTGGAACAGATCGGCGAGTACCCACATCAGGAAGGTCGAGAACATCACCGGCCGCGCCGCCTGCGCACCGAGTTCGAACAGCGTGATCACGCCCTGACCGCCCGCGGTGCGCAGCAGATCGGCCGGATCCAGTTCGGGCTCACCGAAGAAGGTGTCGCCGCCATCGGCCTCGAGATTCACCAGCGCGCGCAGGATCACCCCCGCGGTGGCCGCCGAAACCCCGCCGATGCCCTTGAGATCCTCCTTGCCCTCCGGACTCGTGAGATGGGTGATGACCGCGCGCAGGTCCTTCAGATCCAGCAGACCGAGACCCGCCTTATCCGCCCAGTGGAAAATCAGCCCGAGCGTCGATTCCTGAGTTTCGTTGAGCTCCAACACCTTACTGAGCAGCACCGGCCCGAATGCGGTGATGGTCGCCCGGATCGGCACCCCGCCACCGCCGGTGCCGAGCGAGACGAATTCGGTCGGATAACCGGCCGGCGCCCAGTCCGGCGCACCCGTCTCGGCGGCCCTGGCGCGGAGCTTTTCATCGGCCTGCCCCTGCTGTGCAAGCCCCGACAGGTCGCCCTTGATATCGGCGAGTACCACGGGAACCCCGGCCCGCGAAAGCTGTTCGGCGATGCCCTGCAATGTTTTCGTCTTACCGGTGCCGGTCGCACCGGCGACCAGTCCGTGCCGATTCATGGTGCGCATCGGAATCCGCACGTGCGCAGTCGAATCCACGGCGCCGTCCACGACAACCGTGCCCAATTCCAGCGCTGCTCCGTCGAACGCGTATCCGGCAGCGATCTGCTGCGCCACCGACTGTTCCGCGGCCTGCGCGGTCTTGGTCGCCGCCAACTGAACGGATTCCGCCGCGGCAGCGCTGGCGACCGCGGTCTCCGCCGTCGCGGCGGCCTTGGATTGCGCGGCCTCGGCCTGTGCCACCGCATACGCCGCATTCGGATCCGCGCTCGCGGCCGCCGCCTCCTGCTCGGCCAACTCGCGCTCGGCGGCTTCGGCCGCAGCGGCGGCTTCCGCGGCCACCCGCGCTGCCTCCTCGGCCGCCTTCCGTGCCGCGGCCGCCTTCTCCTGAGGGGTTGCCATCGCGCGTCCTCCGTCTGGTCCGCAGTGTTAGCTGTCGTGCCGAAAACGCATACGCCGATCTCCCACAAACTCTATAGCCGCCGCTCCCCCTGAGACGGCTCAACCCAGTGGTGACATGCACTCCTACGCAACCAGCACCTGGTTTCTCGCGAAGCGAGAGTGAGCATGCGCCGCGCCCCGTCTCGCATCCGAGTGGCCGAAGCGCATGCGACGCAGTCGCGAGTCTCGACCGCTCGGATGCGAGACATCAGGGGGCCGCGAACACGCGATGCCGAAGGCATCGCCAATAAATACAGCTAATGTTTGCCGGGGTGTCCGACAAATACGTGGTGTCAAATTCGACGCTTTGCACACACGGCCTACGCTGCGACAACGCGGCCGGGTGAGCCCCGTCGGCCACAACCAAACGGCTACTGTGTGTCCGGTGAGCGACAAATACGTGGTGTGGATGGATTGTGAGATGACCGGCCTGCGCCTCGACAGCGACAAGCTGATCGAGGTGGCCGCGCTCGTGACCGACAGCGACCTCAATATTCTCGGTGACGGCGTGGATATCGTCATCCACGCCGACGACGCCGCCCTGGCCGCCATGCCGCAGGTAGTCGCCGATATGCACGCACGTTCGGGCCTGACCGAGGAAGTGCGCCGCTCCACGGTCACCCTCGCCGATGCCGAAAAGCAGGTACTCGACTACATCCGCGAATACGCCCCGACCGCGGGCACGGTGCCACTGGCCGGCAATTCCATCGCAACCGACCGCGGTTTCATCGCCCGCGATATGCCCGCACTCGATGCGCATCTGCACTACCGGATGATCGATGTGAGTTCCATCAAGGAGCTGTGCCGCCGCTGGTACCCGCGCATCTACTTCGGCCAGCCGGAGAAGGGCCTGACGCACCGCGCCCTGGCCGACATCAAGGAATCCATCCGCGAGCTCGAGTACTACCGACGCACGGCCTTCGTCGCCGCCCCCGGCCCGTCGACCACAGAGATCACCGCCGTTGCGAACGAACTGAGCGGTGGCGACAAGACGGCCGAGCAAAACGCGACGTCAGAAACCGATTAGGGACTCGAGGGGTTGACACGCTAATATCGACCGCGCTGGTAATTCACCGGCGATGGTGGCTGTAGTTCAGTTGGTAGAGCACCAGGTTGTGATCCTGGCTGTCGCGGGTTCGAGTCCCGTCAGCCACCCGAAACGGGCCAGGTCGGAGCGCATCAGCTCCGACCTGGCCCGTTGTCTACTCGACAGTGTCGCTGGGTTCATATCGGCGACAGCCATTCCTTGCTCGTCGTTGCCGCCTTCAGTGCATCCGGCAACGGGTCTACACCGAGGCCGGGCCCGTCAGGCACGGTGATGTATCCGGCTACCAGCCGCAGCGGTTCGATGATGTCTCGTTCGTAATAGCGATCCGAGGCCACGATGTCCGCGGGCAACGTACAACCGGGGAGCGCCGCTATCGCCAGATTCGCCGCCTGACCGAGCCCGGTTTCCAGCATTCCACCGCAAAATGCCGGTACGCCGTGCGCCGCACAGACATCGTGCGTCGAGCGGGCCTCGAGATAGCCGCCGACACGTCCGGCTTTGATATTCACCACCGAGCACGCCCCCAGCTCGATCGCGTCGGCGGCGCCCCGGGCCGAGAGAATCGATTCGTCCAGGCAGATCGGCGTACGCAAGCGACGGGCGAGCACCACGTGATCGCGGCAGCAGTCCTCGGCAAGAGGCTGTTCCAGCATTTCGAGTCCGAACTCGTCGAGACCGGCGAGATGGTCCGCATCGGCCGATGTATAGGCGCCGTTCGCGTCGACCTGCAGCTCGAAAGCGTCACCGAAGCGCTCCCGTACCGCCCGCACCGGCGCGATATCCCATCCTGGCTCGATCTTGAGCTTGATCCGCTGGTAGCCCTGTTCCAGATATTCCGTGACGGTATCCAGCAGTTCGGGTATCTCGTCCATGATCCCGATCGAGACACCCGCGGCAACCGAGGTGCGAGTCGCGCCGAGATATCCGGCGTAAGACCGTCGTCGGGACCGCAGCCAGGCGTCGAGGATCGCCATCTCCAACGCGGCCTTGGCCATTCGATGACCACGAAACCGCGCAAGGGTGGGCGCTACATCTTCCGGGGTGAGATCGCGGCCGGCCAGCACAGGCAACAGAAACCGGCGGATGACCTCGGCGGCGCCATCGATGTACTCGGAGGAAAAACTCGGAGACGGCAGGGCTACGCACTCGCCCCAGCCCTCGGCGTCCGAGGCGACCACCCGCAGCAGGAGAATGTCACGCCACAATTCGACCCCGAACGAGGTCCGAAAGGGGCTGCGTAGCGGAAGGCCCAGCCGACGCAGCTCAACGCCCTCGAGCCTCACCTTCACAGCTTGGCATATCAGCCCCTTGCCGATAGCCGCTTACCATCACCAATTATCTGACAGATCACTGTTTCACTCCGTAGACTGCGGGCATCAGGGGAGGTGTCACCGGGACGCCACCCCGGCTGATCAGAAAGACACCAAGTTCGTGATGCGTTCCGCGGTAATCGCAGCTTTCGTCGGCACAACCCTGCTCACAGGCGCCACCGGTACCGCAACCGCGGATATCGCGATCGAACCGGGCACCGGATCCAGCACCGGTTCGAGCTCGGTCACCACCGGATCGGCCGGCGGTGTCACCACCACCGGCTCCTCGGGCACGGGCTCGGCCGGTGCCGCGATGTCCGGCTTCGAGAATCTGCTGTTCGGCGGGCCGCTGCTGTGCGCCGCGCTCGGGAGCGCCGTCGGGGCGACGCTCAGTTGCGCGTAGGCGATCGCCTAGCGATTGTCGGCGTTGCCCGCCTTCCACTCCGCCCACGGAATGTTCCAGTCACCGAGTCCGTCGATGCCCGAGAGCGTGCCGCCCACAGTGTTCTTGACGATGGTGATGTCGCCGCGCTTGGCGTTCTGCAAAACCCACAGCGCGTTCTCGGGGCTCAAATTCAGGCAGCCGTGGCTGGTATTCGAGGAACCCTGCGCACCGACCGACCACGGCGCGGAGTGAAAGAAGATGCCGGAGTAGGAAAGTCGGGTCGCGTAGTCGACCGGCGTCTTGTAGCCGTTCGGCGAACTCACCGCGACGCCATAGGTCGAGGAGTCCATGATGATGCGATCGAATCGGTCGCCGACGATGTAGATGCCGTTATCGGTGGGGGTGCTGTCCTTACCCATCGAGGTGGGCATGGTCCGCACCACCTGACCGTTCATCTCTACCGTCACCTGCTTGGTGTTGTCGTCCGCGGTGAAGATCGTCGGGTCGCCCACGGTGAAGAACGAGTGGATATTGTCCTGGCCGAACAGCCCGCTGCCGAGATCACGGCCGTAGACGTTCACATCGATGGTCACCTTGGTGCCCGGCGCCCAGAAATGCTCCGGCCGCCACCGGACCTCGCGCTTGTTCACCCAGTAGAAGGCGCCCTCGACCGGCGGCTCGGTGGTGATCTTGATCGCCTTTTGCGCGGCCATGCGGTCGGGGATGTTCTCGTCGAACTGCACGGCCACCGGCTGGCCGATGCCGACCACTTCGCCCTCGCCCGGCAGCAGATAGGGCTTGGTCTGGCTGTCCGGGGAGCTGGTGGTGAAGCTCAATACCGTGGAGTTCGCGCCACCAAGACCGATTGCGTCGGCCTTCAGCTTGTAGGTCTTGCCGTAGCCGAGTACCTCGGTGTTCTCCCAGGTCCGGCCGTCCGCGGCCAGCTTGCCACCGACCGGAACACCCTGCGGGCTGGTCAATGCCACGGTGGTGAACTTGCCGTCGTCGACCTTGAAGGTCAGCGGCACGCCCGGCGAAACTCCCATGTCACCGTCCTTGACCGGCGACAACAGCTTGGGCTTCATCAGTTCGGTGATCGGATTACGGTCGATAGCCACCGTCGAGGCGTCGGTGGCGTTGGACGACGAACACGCCGTCAAGGCCAGCGCCAACACCGCGCATACGACTACCGGTCCCGTGATCTTTCTCATCGACCGATGTCGACCCTGACCAACGTTCATTACCAACCCCGTTTCAAGTCCCGATGCAGCCAGGGCACCGACGGCTTCGGATCCAACCCGACCACGCTCCTCCCGCAACGCCACGGAGTTTGGTCCGGACCGCGCTCCAGACATTCTGCCAGCGCAACGGGCCCGGTCCAATGGAAAATCACTCCGCCACAGGCGAGTTCCACCGGTTAGATCATCCGCGCCCCGCTGGGTGTTAACACCCATCGCGAACTCTCCATCACCCCCGGTCAGAAACCGATTTCACTTCTGGGCACTCGGCCTGTTAATGTTTGTCCCGCACCGGAACACGGAGCACAGCAAGACACGCGCCATTAGCTCAATTGGCAGAGCAGCTGACTCTTAATCAGCGGGTTCGGGGTTCGAGTCCCTGATGGCGCACCGCAAGAAGCCCCTGACCATGTATTCAGGTCAGGGGCTTTCTTCGTTGCCGATGCTGGCTGCTTCTTCTTGCGGCACACCGACGAGGACGAGCTCGGGCATGACTGCGAAGACACCGTAGGCGGCGAAGCCGAGTAGGGCGATCGCGGCGAGGAGTGACTGGTTGGCGGCGGCGAACAGCAGTGCGCCGGCGACAGCGATCACGACCGAGAGCCCGTAGGTCCACCGTTCGGTGATGCGCGCGATGAGACGCGGCACCGCTTTTCCTGCAACGAACCCGAGCAGCGAGAACGGGATCATTGCGGCACGGCAGGTTGTCATTCGACTGCCGGCCGAAGTCACTTCGTGTGTTCGAACGGCACGGGCGGGCACTGCCCGTGGGTTGGGTGTGATCAGCAGGGGTGCGGTCGACGCCCTGACAGTCGCGCCTCGAGCGGTCAGTCGGCGGCAGAGGACCCGTCGGCCGGCAATTTGATTGCGGAGACGTACATTTCGAGGATCGGCCGGTAGAGGTCGAGATCGTCGAGTTGGCTGCCGAGTTCGACGGCGTCGGTGGTGGCGATGAGGACGCGCGCGAAGGTCAGCGGCGGGATCGACAGGCTGGCGCCGATGCGGTCGAGCCCCTCGGCGACGAAGGTCGCGACCGCCTGGGCGACTTCTGCTCGCTTGGCCGCAACTCGTTCTCGCGCTTCGGGGTTGCGCAGCAGGTACAGGGTGAACTCGTGCCCGAGCGCCGCTTGCCCTGCACCGCGCTCGGCGCTGAGTTGCCGCCAGCGGCGGGCGATGTCGTCGAGTTCGCGCGCGCCCACCTCGGTGACCGCCGCGATCATCTCGGAGAAGGTATCGAAGTAGCGGCGCCAGTACCGGTCGTTCACGGCCAGGAAGAGCTCTTCCTTCGTGGCGAAGTGCTTGTAGATGGCGCCCTTCGTGTAACCGGCCGCGCCGGCGATGTCGTCGAGAGTCGCTGACATGAAGCCCTTCTCGGCGAACACCGCCTCGGCGGCATCCAAGAGCAACGACCGCGTGTGTTCGAGACGCCGCTCCATCGTCCACCGTTCCACCATGCCATTCAGCTTATCAAGAGAATTCCAGAAATCGACCAGTTACTGAGATACTCATTGGTATATTGACTGGGCCGCACGTCGATCCGCTCCTCGCGGTCGGCGGATGCGCGAGCGGATGTACTGCAACGATCCAGAAGGAGGCGGTGCCATGAGTGCTCCGTCGTACAGGACGATCGAGTCCTCCGTCGTCACAGAGTCGGCCGCCGGCGTGGCGTCGCTGGGCGGTCAGGTCCAGCGCACGTCGAAGCCGGTGCGGGTCTGGGCGGTGATCGGTGGTTTGATCCTGGCTTTTCAGCTGTATGTGTGGATCCGGTGGGTGACGGGCCCGCATTTCGAGCGGGTGCCGCAAGGGCCGAGTGATCCGCCGACGTTGATGAAGGCGGTCCTCATGACGTGGACGGTGGTGATCATCGTCGGTCTGCCGGTCGGTCTCTACTACTTCATCGTCCGGCCGTGGCGGCGGGAGCGGCGCATCACCCTCGACGGCATGCTGCTGGTGTCCTGCGGGCTGCTGTGGTTCCAGGATCCGCTGCTGAACTACTTCAACACGTGGAGCACGTACAACACGTGGATGTGGAATATGGGCTCGTGGGTGCCGTACGTCCCGGGCTGGCGGTCGTATGCAGAGCCGGGTCACATGATGGCCGAGCCGATCCTGATGAACGCGCCGGGCTACTCCTACGGCGTGCTGCTGTGCACGATCCTGGGTTGCTGGATCATGCGCCGCGCCAAAGCGTTCTGGCCGAGGATCAACAATTACGGGCTGATCGGCGTGCTGATCGCGTGGACGTTCATCTTCGACTTCGTCATCGAGGGCCTGTTCCTCATGCCGATGGGGCTGTTCACCTATCCCGGCGCCATCAAATCCCTGTCGATCAATGCCGGCACCTACTACCAGTGGCCGCTGTACGAAGGGCTGATGTGGGGCGGTGTGCAGGCCGGTCTGTGCTCGCTGCGCTACTTCACCGACGACCGGGGCCGGACCTTCGTCGAACGCGGATTGGACCGGGTCCGAGGCGGATTCGTCAAGCAACAGGCCACGCGTTTCCTGGCGATCTTCGCGGCGTGCAGCATGTTCTTCTTCGTGTTCTACAACATTCCCGCGCAGTGGTTCGGCATGCACGCCGAGTCCTGGCCCGAGGACATCCAGAAGCGTTCGTACTTCGACATGGGTATCTGCGGTGAGGGGACCGGGCGGCTGTGTCCCGACCCGGTGCTCCCGATACCCGGCAAGGACACCGGCTACATCGATCCCGACGGCCGCCTCGTGCTGCCCGAAGGCAAAGAGCTGCCGAAAATCGTTCCGTTCGATCGGGGAAACTGATGACGCTGACCAACAACCGTCCCGCCCGCATCGCTGTCGAGACGCCGTTCTACAAGGCGGTCGGAGACGAAGTCGAGGTCTTCCGCGCGGCGGCGCGCCGCGGGCTGCCGGTATTGCTGAAGGGCCCGACCGGATGCGGGAAGACGCGGTTCGTGGAGGCCATGGCCGCCGAGATCGGCCGTGAGCTGATAACCGTTGCGGGACATGAGGATATGACGTCGGCCGACCTGGTGGGCCGGTTCCTGCTCGAGGGCGGCGAGACGGTGTGGGTGGACGGGCCCTTGACCCGCGCCGTGCGGGCGGGGGCGATCTTCTACCTCGACGAGGTGGTGGAGGCACGCCAGGACACCACGGTGGTCATCCATCCGCTCGCCGATCACCGCCGCGAACTCCCGGTCGACCGGCTCGGCACGACACTGCCTGCGGCGCCGGGATTCCAGCTCGTGATCTCCTACAACCCGGGCTATCAGAGCGTGCTGAAGAACCTCAAGGAGTCGACCCGGCAGCGGTTCGTCGCCATCGAACTCGGATTCCCGCCCGCCGAGATCGAGACCGAGGTGGTCGCCCACGAAGCCGGGATCGACGAGGAGACCGCGCGGGCGCTGGTCACCCTCGGCAACGCCATCCGGAACCTGGATGGTTCACCGCTGCGAGAGGTTTCGTCCACCCGGATGCTGATCCTCGCCGGTGGCCTGGTCGCGGAGGGGCTGAGCCTGCGCAGCGCCGTGCAGTCGGCGGTCGTGCAGGCGCTGTCCGACGATCACGAGGTCGTCCGAGCGCTCGGCGAACTCGTCGATGCCGTCCTGCCCCGATCATGACGGGCGATACCGACGGCCTCGACCGGTTCCGGCTGCTCGCCACCTTCCTCGCCGGCCGGGCGGTGGAGGTCGCACCGGCACCGGCCGGGGTCGCGGCGCACACCAACGGCCAGGCCATATTCGTCACGGCGGGTTCCGTCGCCGAGCAGCGCCGCGAGATGGTGGTCCAGGCCGCGCTGCTCGGTGCCGGGAGCCTGGATCAGCGCCTGGTGAAATCGTTGCGGACGCGTCCCGCGGTCGCGCGCCGGTACCTCGCTCTCGAAGGTCGTCGCGTCCTCGCTCGGCTCGCCGATCGGGTTCCACTCGCCGCCGAACTGAACGTCGTTGCGGGAGTGGGCACCTCGACCGCCGACGACTCGCTCGACGTGGCCCGCGGGCGTGAGCCGGTGGCCGATCCGCCGGAGTGGTTCGGGGTCATCAAACCCTCCCGTCTGCTGGCGACGGTCGACGGAGCCGGCGCTCGGCCCACGGACCGGGAACTGCGCCTGGAATTCGATCCTCTCGACCTGCCCGAGGCCGACGACGAGGGCGATGCCGAGCAGTCCGGAGAAAGCAAGATCGCGAAGCTGTTCGAGAATCCGCTGTTCAGCTCGCGCACCCTGATGGACTTCTTCCGCAAGCAACTCGGCAGCACGCGCGCGGCCGGGGACGGGCCCGCCGGTGCCGAGGCGCCGGTGCGGGCGGCGCGACGCGCGCGCATAGTCGGCGCGCAGGCGAGGCCGCTGCCCACCCGGATCCGTTTCACCGACGACGGAAAACCTGGCGCCGCTGTCGGCGTGGGCGGGGCGCTGTATCCGGAATGGGATGTCCACCACAACCGGTATCGCCCGGAGTGGTGCCGCGTGATCGACTTCCCGTTCACCGCCGACGCCGATCTCGCCGCCGCCGGGGTCCCGCCCGACGACGTACTGCGCCGCCGCCTAGCCCGGGTCGGCTTGGGACCCAAGGCACTTCGTGGCCGTCCCGACGGAGACGAACTCGACCTCGAGGCGCTCATCGACCTGTTCGTCGACCTGCGCTCGGGCTACTCACCGCCCGAGCACGTCTACCGCGAACACCGCAAGATCGCCCGCGATCTCGGCGTCCTCATCCTGCTCGACGCCTCCGGTTCGGCCGCCGACACCGACCCCGACGGCCTCGCCGTCCACGACCACCAGCGCCGCGCGGCCGCCACACTGGCGGTCACCCTCGAAGAACTCGGCGACCGTGTCGCGGTCTACGCCTTCCGCTCCGACGGCCGGCACGCGGTGCATCTCCCGGCGATCAAAACGTTCGGGCAACGCTTCAGCGCCGTCGGGCGAGCCCGGCTCAACCAACTCCAGCCCGCCAGTTACACCCGCCTCGGCGCCGGCATCCGCGGCGCCGGGGAGATCCTCAAAACCCAAGCGGGAACCCAGAATCGGCTACTAGTCGTGCTGTCGGACGGGTTCCCCTACGACGACGGCTACGAAGGTCGCTACGCCGAGGCCGACGCGGACAAGGCCCTCGAAGAACTCCGCGGCGACGGCGTCGGATGCCTGTGCCTGTCCCTCGGCGTACACGCCGACACCGAGGCACTGGCCCGTGTCTTCGGCTCCGCCGGCTACGCCGCCGCCACCACCCTCGCCCAACTGAGCCCGCGCATGGACGAGCTGTTCCTCGCCTCGCTACGCGAACTCAGCGCACCGAAACCGGTGCCCCGGTAACACATCGGCCGAACCCAGGGAATCGACCGACGATGGACGTCCTACCGTCGGAGTACACCGGGCAGGCACGCGGCGTGGTCTCAGCAGATGATGCGATCACTCGGGCGCATCGGCACATCCTGCGATGCCGCCTGGTCGTGGTGGCCCACCACCTGGACGAGGTCGTGGTTCTGGCCGGAGGATGGCTGTTCGACCGCACAATGACCGGCTGGGACATCTCGGCCCTGATCACACACCCGAGCGATCCCGTCCCGCTACGCATGCTCGGCGCCGAGGTCATCGACCTCGCGACGATGCCCCCCTCCGCACACCTCCCGACCCCGCAGGCCCTGGCCGTCGTCGGCGACGAGCGCACCCTCGACGAACCCGTACACCGCTGGATCGTGGAATGCCTCCTGGACACCGGCCACCCCGAACTGAGTCTCTGGGGCGATGTCCATCACCCCGTCCTGCTGGCACGCACCGAACCGGCACAGCACCAGCCCAGCCGTGCCGCTCTGGCATTCAGAGCCCACGCTCTCGCCACCGGCCACAGCGGTCCCGCCGCCGGCGCCCCGCAATCACGCATCGAGTCGTTCCGCGTCGCCGGCCGGTCACGACCGACGACAGCCGAACACCCTAGGACCCTTCCCCACTGACGAGCAACACCACCCGACCGCCGGAAAGGACAGCACCATGACCACCGAACACACTCCGGCACACCCCGAGCGCCGCCACTACCACTTCGACCGGCACACCCCGCACTACCGCTCCCGATTCCAGGCCATCACCGAGGACATGCACGCCACCTGCCCCCTGGCATGGACCGACACCTACGGCGGACACTGGGTCGCCGCCGGAAACCGCGAAGTCTTCGAACTCGCCCGCAGCCCGCATGTCTCCAACGACCGCGACGTCCACGGACGACGCCGCGGATACCAAGGCATCACCATCCCCACCGGCACCCAGGCGATCCCCATGCGCAGCGGCATCCTGGAGATGGACGACCCCGAACACCGGCTGTTCCGGTCGGTGCTCAACCCGTATCTGTCTCCCCGAGCGGTCAGCCGGTGGCTGCCGTTCATCGACGACCTGGTGCGCGCCTGCCTCGACGAGAAGATCGAAACCGGGCACATCGACTTCGTCGACGACCTCGCCAACATCGTGCCCGCCGTCCTCACCCTCGCCATCCTCGGCATCCCCCTGACGAAATGGTCGGTCTACAACGAACCCGCACACGCCTCGGTCTACACCCCACCCGACTCACCCGACATGCCGCGAGTGACCGAAATGAACAGGGTGATGGGCATGGACCTGCTGGCCAACCTGCACGAGATCCGCGAACATCCCCGCCCCGGACTGATCGACGCGTTGGCCACCATGCGGATCGACGGCGAGCGACCCGAGGACATCGACCTCCTCGGTATCCTGGCGCTGCTGATCGGCGGCGGGTTCGACACCACCACAGCCCTGACCGCGCACGCCCTGGAATGGCTCTGCGAGCACCCCGACGACCGCGACAGACTCTCCCGCGAGCGCGACACACTCCTGGACCCGGCGACCGAGGAATTCCTGCGCTACTTCACCCCCGCCCCCGGCGACGGCCGAACCATCTCCGCCGACTGCCACATCGCCGGCCAGCACCTCGTAGAAGGAGAACGGCTATGGCTGTCCTGGGCCATGGCCAACCGCGACGCCACCGCCTTCCCCGACCCCCACACCGTCATCCTCGACCGGAAACACAACCGCCACTTCAGCTTCGGGCTCGGCATCCACCGCTGCATCGGCTCCAACGTCGCCCGCGTCGTGTTCAAACGCATGCTCGTCGCCGTCCTCGACCGCATGCCCGACTACACCTGCGACCCCGCCGGCACCGTCCACTACGACACCATCGGCATCATCCAAGGAATGCGCAAACTCCCCGCCACCTTCACCCCAGGGACCGCGCCTGGGTGCCGACCTGGACGACACCCTCGACACACTGCAACGCATGTGCGACGAACAACGCCTCGCCGCCCCGGCCACACCCGCAACGTAACCGGCTCTATCGACCGACCGCGTGAGCGGATTCTCCCGAGAGCCAACCACCGTCGGCGGCCGGCTCGACGTTCGCCATCACCAACTGCAGGTACGACCGATACAGCTCGCCGTCGATCCGACCGGCCAGGGTGACACCCTCGTGCGTGGCAATCAGCAGCCGCGCCAACGCGGACTCGGACTTCCGCAGCCTGCCACCCACGTGAGCGAGATGCTCAGCGATATAGCCGGCCAGCGAACGCGCCGTCTGCTCCCGCTGAGCCGCCACCTGCACCCGCGCCTGCGGATTCCGCGGCAGGAACAAACCCAGCGCGGCGCGGTCGGGACCGCTGCCCGGCCCGGTGGGTCCCGCCGCCCATGACCGGAGGTCCCACCGTCCCCGCCGCCGGAGCATTGACGGGAACTCTTGATCAGCGGGTTCGGGGTTCGAGTCCCTGATGGCGCACAACAGCAAAATCCCCCGTCGGAGACAGAACCTCCGGCGGGGGATTTTTCGTTTCATCGATCGGGCTGCGCACGGCCATCGAGGCGGTAACGCCGGGTGTGTTGTTCGTCACCCGGTCCGCCACGCGGAGGCAGCGCGGTCAGCCGACCCAGGGCGGGTTGATGACGGTTCCGTCGGGCAGTTCACCCTGGAATCCGACCGGGACCGTCACGACGAGCACGGCCGGCTCGGCGGCCGAATTCGTCAGGGCGATCATCGAATTCGCGGGCGCCACCGCGGCGTCACCGGCCACCAGCGCCTCCGCCTGGCCATCGATCGTGATCGTCACCGCTCCCTGGATCACCACGAATGCCTCCTCGCGCAACACCTTGTGCGGCACGCCTTCCGTCTCGGCCGACACCTGGATCTGCCAGACGCAGAGTTCGGCGCTGCCGGTGCCGGGGCGGATGTAGGAGGTGAATCGGGTGCCGTGCATTTCGTGGACTTCGGCATCGGCGGCGCGGGTTACTGGCATGTCTTAACTCCTTCATTTGGTCAAGCAGGTTGACTATATAGTCAAGCAACTTGCCTATCTGTGTCAAGATGGCAGTCATGTCGAATCCGAAACCCGCTTCGACCCTGCGGCCCGGCCAGGATCTCGCGCTGCTGCTGCTCGCCGCAGGGGCGGCTGCCACCGACGCCATTCACGCCGGGGTGGTCGCGGCCGGGTTCGCCGATGTACGGCCGACGCACGGGTTCGCATTCGTGCGGCTGTCACCGAACGGGGCGACGGTCGGCGAGTTGGCCGAACATCTGGGAGTGACCAAACAGGCGGCCAGTCAGTTGGTGGACGAACTCGTGCGCAAGGGTTACGCCGAGCGCAACGCACATCCGGACGACGCGCGCGCACGGTTGATCACACTGACCGCGAAGGGGTGGGCCTGCACGCGCGCAGCCGATGCCGCAGCGGCCGAATTCGCCGACCAGTGGGCGTCCGTTTTGGGAGATTCCGCGGTGGCCCAATTGCGTAACAGTTTGACCCGCGTGGTTGCCCCCGGAAGGGTCCGTCCGGCCTCTTGGTGACCAAATCGAGACAAAGTGGCCTGCGTTACTCTGAAATTTCCGTGAGCTGCGTCACATAAGGTTTGACAGCAAACTCCCAGCATAGATGGGGTTTCAAGGAGCCCGACCTGGGCTTTCCAAGATCGGCAACCCCTGCCATTCACTATTCGTTCATGTTGCGTTAACCGACCGTGACCAAGCTGAGATCAGGTCGCAAGCAGACCTACAGTTTGGTTACACCGTGGAGCGATCCACACACAGTCGGAAAACGGCCGCAACGGCAGACGAGTTTTACCCGCCGCGGTCGCTGGAGATATCAGCGGCACCACGACCGCAATCTCCCCGCTCGACTGCGGCACCCGCCGGGAACCGACCCCGGGTGGCTTACACCGCGTCGCGCGCCAGGGCTCGCCTGGCCTTCACAACAAAACCCGAAAACAGCATACGGAACCGATTCAGGCGGGCTTCCCACCGGGTGCCCCGTCGGAGATCCGCGCTGCCTCAACCGGGCCGGATCCCCTCTCTGGACACGATCAAGGAACTGATTTCGAAATGCTCGACAAACGCCTCACCTCTTTCCGCCGCCTATCGCTGCGTGACAGTGTCACCCTCGCTGTGGCCGCGGCCGGTCTTATCGCCGTCGGCACCTCCTCCGTAGTCGCGCTGGCCGACGACAGCGTTCCGTCGCGCATTGCCATGGTCGCCGAGGAGCAGCCCGCCCCGGCTGCCGCCCCCGCTGCCGCGCCGGCGGTCGATGCGGTGGCCACGCCGGTCGATGCCCCGCTCGTCCCCGGTCTGCCCGCGCTGCCGGAACTGCCGCCGGTCCCCGGCCTGCCCCTGCCGCCGCCCCCGGCCCCGGTCTACGAGGACAACCTCGACGGCTGGATCCACCACGCCCTCGACATCATGGCGGCGAACGGCATCCCGGGTAGCTACAACGGCATCTACCGCAACATCATGCGCGAATCGGGCGGCAACCCCCAGGCCATCAACCTCTGGGACTCCAACGCCGCCGCCGGTATCCCGTCCAAGGGTCTGCTCCAGGTGATCGACCCGACCTTCAACGCCTACCACGTCGAAGGCACCGCCTGGGACATCTGGGACCCGGTCGCCAACATCACCGCGGCCTGCAACTACGCGGCCCACCGCTACGGCTCGATGGATAACGTCAACTCGGCGTACTGATCCACGACTTCGCGAACAATGCCTCCCCGCCCGATGGCGGGGAGGCATTGTCGTATGTATGGTCGACCAGGCCCGACCACCACCGATGCGGATTCCGCCATGACCGATTACGCCCACTCCGACCATGCGTCGAAGAGCCGCGCCGAGAAGGCGCGCCGCCTCGCCACCTTTATCTGGGATCGCGGCATCACCGGAACGGAACTGCTGGATATGCCTGCGGCGGTCCGCCGGAAGCTGGCGCGCGCGGCCGAGACGAATCCGCCGAGCACCGACGAGACGTGGACGACAGTGGCGAAGCTACTCGACGAGAAGGACACCTGGGCCGCTCGGCATCCGAATCACCCTGCCGCACAGCGTAATAACAGCGACGAGAAGCTGCTGTGGGTGAAGCCGCCGATCACCCCGTGGTGATTCAGTAGCCGAGTTCGGACTCGGTCTCGGCCTCGACGACCACCTTGTCGGCCAGCGAGCGCAGCGCCCGCGCCTCGGCGGGCGTCATCGGATCGACGAAGATCCGCCGCACCAGTTCGACATGGTTCGGGGCCGCCTTCTCGAGCACCTTGCGTCCCTCGGGGGTGAGTTCGACCAGAATCCCCCTGGCGTCGTCCTCGGCCGGTCGCCGGTCGACGAGTCCGCGAGCGGCCATGCGCGCCAAGTGTTTCGAGAGCCTGCTCTTCTCCCAGCAGACCTCGGCGGCCAATTCCTTGGCGCGCAGACAGCCGCCGGGTGCGCCCGACAACGGCACCAGGAGTTCGTAGTCTGCGGCGGACAGGCCGTCCTGGGCCAGACCGGCCGATAGCGCCCCATCCAGGCGCTGGCGCAGCCGGATGAAGGCCTGCCAGGTCTGCTGCTCGTCATCGCTCAACCAACGCACCACGGGAATGATCCTAACCAGCGATTGGTTGACATGGACACAAACTACTCAGGAGGTGCCCATGCCGGCCATCACCGTCCCCGACATCATGGTGCTGCCGCGACTCCCTCGCCCCACGGATTCGACGCGGGAACGCAAGGTGAGCAGCATCAGCACCGCACACCAGCAGCGCGAAGGCGCGGGCTTCGAGGTGCGCAGGCCGTTCCCGAGCATGGATCTGCGCTCGGCCGATCCGTTCATCCTGCTCGACCAGATGGGTCCGGTCGCCTATGAGCCGTACGAGGCCAAGGGCGCGCCGTGGCATCCGCATCGCGGCTTCGAGACCGTCACCTACGTCATGGACGGCACCATGGTCCATCACGATTCCAATGGCGGCGGTGGCGTCATCAGCGAGGGCGATACCCAGTGGATGACGGCGGGTTCCGGCATTCTGCACGATGAACTGCCCGCCGAGGAATTGGTCATCGCGGGCGGCTGGTTCCACGGCATCCAACTGTGGGTCAATCTGCCGCGCGCGCAGAAGATGGCCGCACCGCGCTATCAGGATCTGCGCGGCAGTGAATTGACGCTGGTCAGTTCGCACGACGGTGGCGCACTGGTGCGCATTATCGCCGGCGAGATGGGCGGCTTCGAGGGTCCGGGTTCGACCTATACCCCGATCGCCTACGCACACGCCTCGCTCACCCCGGGCGGCCAGCTGGAAACCCCATGGCCGCAACGGTTTACCGCGATGGCATATGTCCTGTCCGGCACCGGAACGGTGGGCGCCGACCGCCGGCCGATCAGCGAAGGCCAACTCGCGGTATTCGGCCCCGGCGACTCGATCACCGTCGCCGCGGATGCATTGCAACACAACCGAACCGGCGACCTGGAGGTACTGCTGCTCGGTGGCCTGCCGATCAAAGAGCCTGTGGTGCAATACGGTCCGTTCGTCATGAACACCCGCGCCGAAATCATCCAGGCCATGGCGGATTACCAGGCCGGACGCATGGGCAATATCCCGGCCGAACATCTGGCGGGTAGGCGTTTGGGCGAATAACGAACGAAGGGGCGTTGTCCCCTAATGCCCCTAATTGTTTTGCTGCGCGGTTGACAAGTACGCGGCCCGTCACAACAGTGGATGCGGCGTCTCCCCCTGGACGCTACTCCACCGCAGCACACAAACAGAGGAATATATGAACGTTCGCCGGCTCACCGTCAGCGTTGCCGCCGCGGGACTCGCCTTCCTAGCGGCGCCCGCAGCCCTGGCCGATGTCCCTACCGGTTCCGCGGGAACAGGCTCATCCGCCATCGATACCGGATCGGCCGCGACCGGTTCGGCAGGCATGTCCCAGACCGGCTCGGCCGGTGGCGCATTCGCCAATTGCGACGAGGCCCGCGCGGCGGGTCGGGCACCGCTGTTCCGCGGGGAACCGGGCTACGGCCCGCATTTGGATCCGGACGGCGACGGTTTCGCCTGCCCGACGGTCTGATAGTCCTGAACGTAGAACACCCGGTGTGCTGGCCACACCGGGTGTTCTACGTTTTAGGCTCAGCGGAAGATCTTAACCAGCACCAACCCGACGACCACCGCGGCCGCGCCGATCAGGCTGTACTTCACCTTCGGCTGGTTGAGCTTCGCCAGCACCATGTGCTTGGTGTCATCGGCGATGCGCTGCGGATCGGCCCGTACGGCGATTTCGTCGAGCGTGCTCGCGAGCCGTGTCCGTGCGGCCTCGATCTCCCGTTCGATCCGCTCGGTATCCCTAGCCACGTATATCCTCCTGTATTCAATATGCCGCGAACCGCGCTGCCGACGAGTCTAGCCAGCCGGGCTGCGTCGGTGCGGCCGCATTGTCGGGGCGTTCGATTACCGTGCAAGAGGTGACCGACAACCAACGACTCTCCCCCGGCGATGCCGCCCCCGATTTCACCCTGCCCGACGCCGACGGCAAGGACGTGTCGCTGTCCGACTATCGCGGCCGCAAGGTGATCGTCTACTTCTACCCCGCCGCGAGCACCCCCGGCTGCACCAAACAGGCCTGCGATTTCCGCGACAACCTCGCCGACCTCGAGGGTGCGGGCATCGAGGTCATCGGCATTTCGCCCGATAAGCCCGCCAAATTGGCCAAGTTCCGCGACAACGAAAAGCTCACCTTCCCGCTGCTCTCGGATCCGGACAAATCCGTCCTCACCGCATGGGGTGCGTTCGGCGAGAAGACCATGTACGGCAAGACCGTCACCGGTGTTATCCGCTCCACATTCCTGGTCGACGAAAAAGGCGAAATCGAAGTGGCGCAATACAACGTCCGCGCCACCGGCCACGTTGCCAAACTCCGTCGCGACCTGTCGGTGTAGACCGAAGCACAGATCGGCTTGCGCCCAACGGGTTTCGCCTAGCTCGAAGGCGCATGAAACGAAAGGTCCGGAGCCACTGGGGCACCGGACCTCTCGAAGATCGTCTCCTAGGTGGGCTGCATCTGCTGGGCCGCCCATTGCACGAGCAGGCGGACGTGGTTGTCCCACCAGTGGTAGAACTCGGGAGTGAAGGCCGCCGGCGGCGGAGCCTCACCCGGGAAGAGCATGGCGTCGTTCGGAGCACCGACTTTGGTGGTCGGCCCCTGGGTTCCGGTGTCCGGGAGCTGCTGAGGCGATCCGGCCGACTCGTTTCCGTGCTCGTGTGCATCCGGAGCGACCGATACGGGTGACTGAGCGCCCCAATGTTCGTTGTACTGCGGAAGGTTGTCCAGATCGAAGCCGGTCACCGTCGAGTCGGCGGCGTTTCCGGCGGCCGCGGGTTGCCGGGCCTCCGGAAGATCGAACGGGCCGATATTCGGCTGCACCGAGGAGCCCGCGGTGGAGCTGCTCGCCGATCCGGTATCACCGTCGACCACGCGGGCGTCCGCGGTGACCCGCGCATCCGCGACGACTGCCCCCGTACGCGTTGTCACGTACAAACCGCCCGCGACCAGTCCGCCCGCCAGCACACTTGCCGCGGCGAACATCGCCGTGTGACCGCGCGTACTTCGCACCCGCTCGACCGGCTCGCTCACACCGGTCACGTCGCTCATCGCGAACAGCGCCGCACCGACCGCCGAGGCGGAGGTCGCGATCTTGCACGGCAGCACCGGAGCGCCGAAGCCGTCCATCGCCGTGGCCACCACCGCGCCGTCCGCCGCCGACCCGATCGGCACCACCGCATCCGGCCGAACCATTGCCGCTTCGAACTGGTCCCACGCATCCGACACCGCGACGTCGAAAGCCTCGGCGGTCGCATTGCCGGAATGACTCGTCGCGGCCAGCACCCGACTGCGCTTGCGGTCGATCAGTGTGAACGCCTGATGCCCCGGGACCACCTCGCAGATGAGCAGATCGTCGAATTCATCGAGCCAGGTCATGACCCCGGCCACGCTCAGATGTGCCGACTTGGCCGATACCAGCGAGGCAGTATGCCACGGGCCGGACGCCAATTTGGTGACGATGGCACGCCGCTCGGCGGCATCGCGGTAGGTGACCGCCGCACCCACGATATCCCGCTCGGATTCCAGCTCCGCCGCTAGTGTGTCCATCGCCGTCTGGACCGCAACCGCCAGGTCCGCCTTAGAATCGCCTCGAGTTTTCACCACCCGCTGCAGCAGCACCCGCTCGGATAGCTTCTCGCCGCCGTCGGCGAGGGCTACCGCGTGAACGGCGCCGCGTTCGGTGGAAACGCCTAGAGTTACCACGGATCGAGCTCCCACTGATCACGCCTTCCCAGTGCAATTGCCGAGCTCACGAGCTTGCCGAAACCCCTGAGCCCCTTGGATTCCCCGGCACGAAACGTGCGTTGAGATGCACGCACGCTCGGTATGTGTTCGGTGCCATCTCGGGCTTGGATGGGTGATGAAATGTGACAGTCCTTAACACGCAGATACGGTGCGCGTGTCGCATATATGTCGATACCGCTAGCCTTGATACGTGGATGTACGCACGGAGGCCAGGTCGAAGCAGCGACGTCTGGACCCTGCGTTGGACCTGCAGGACGACCCGCAGGAGCTCATGCCGCGGCGCAGGCCGACTCAGGAACGCAGTAAACGCAAGTTCGATGCCCTCTTGCAGGCGTCCCGGGAATTGCTCGTCGAGGTCGGGTTCGAATCGTTCACCTGTGAAGAGGTGGCGGCGCGGGCAGAAGTGCCGATCGGCACGCTGTATCAGTTCTTCGCCAACAAATACGTCATCGTCTGCGAGCTGAATCGTCAAGACCTGGTTGCGGTTTCCCAGGAACTCGCCGATTTCCACGGTGAAATCCCGTCATTGGACTGGTTGCGGCATATGAACCAGTTCGTCGATCATCTGGCGAATCTGTGGATGACCGACCCGTCCCGGCGCGAGGTGTGGCTGGCAATGCAGTCCACCCCGTCCACCCGAGCCACCGGCGCGATCCACGAAAAGGAATTCGCCGAGGTCGTCTCGCAAATGTTGCGTCCGCTGACCCCGCGCACCCCCCGCGCGCGCCGCACCATGATGGCCGAAGTCCTGGTGCACGTCGTCTACTCGATGCTGAACTTCTCCGTGCAAGACGACCAGAGCAACACCGAAGCGGTATCCGAACTCAAACGGCTGATGGTGGCATACCTCATGGTTGCCGAAAAGGAATCCCGAACCGGCGGCCAGCGCTAACCTTCAGCAACACGCGTTCGAGCCGGGCATCCTGTGTACAGCGTGCCCGGCTCGAACATCGGTCGGCTACTGCGCCTCGCGACCTTCGATCAGGTCGGCGAGTTCGCCCGGATCCTCGAGGACGACCATGGCGGCGGCGGTGTCGCCGTCGTGTGTCAGGGAAAGGTGAACCCTTGCGCGGGGCAGGAATTCGGCCGCCAGGCCGTGCAGTTTGATGCTCGGGCGACCCCATGCGTCGTTGACCACCTCGATGAGGGGGTATGGGTTGTCGCCGATCTGCGGGCGGCGCGCGAAACGCGAAGACGCCCAAGCCTTCAACACTGCCTCTTTGGCCGCCCAGCGCGCCGCGTAACTGCGTGCCGGGTCGGTGCCCTTGCTCTGACAGTAGCGCCGCTCACCGGCGGTGAAACTCTCCCGGAGCATGGTGGTTCCGGACCGTTGCAACTGTTCGGCGAACTCGGAGATGGTCACCAAGTCCAAGCCGATACCCAGGATGGTCAATGCGTCGCCGCTCCTCAGCCTTCGAGCTCAATGAAAAGTCAGAGTGCGGCCGCCGTAGCGACCGCACTCTGCACGGTAATGGCCGAAGCCGTTATGCCATAGAGCCACCGGCATCGAGTTGCCCGAGAATCACTGCCCCGGTGCCACAACCCGCGCCGTCGGCCCGGTAGGTGCCGTTGCCGGACAGCCGTGCCTCCGGCGAGAGCAGCACGTCGGCCTCCAGCTGCCGCTTCTGCTCCGACGGCGTGCCGTCGGCACCGAGGCGCCGATCGGCCGGCCGCTCGTACAGCGGGGCGCCGCCGCACATGGCCTCGGTGAACCGCTGCCGTCCGGCGAGCTGACGCTGCTGCGCCCGGCGCTGATACTCCTCGCGCCGACCCGGCTCGATCGCCTGGATGAACGCCTCCGGATGCACCACCGCGAGCAGACCCGAGACGTGGCCGAAGCCGAGCGAGGTCAGCAGACCGGCCTTGAGCGGGAACCGCTCACCGAAGCGCAGCGGTTCACGCGCCCAGACCAGATGCGGGTAGGCCTGCATCTTGTCATCGACACAGTCCAGGCTCCGATTCGGCGGCACCACACCGTTTTCCAGCACCTGGCACAGGCCGATGAGCTGGAACGCGGCCGCGCCACCCTTGGCGTGTCCGGTCAGGCTCTTCTGCGAAACCACGAACAGCGGCGCGCCTTCGGAGCGTCCGACTGCCGTGGCCAACCGCTCGTGCAGTTCGGACTCGTTCGGATCGTTGGCCGCGGTCGAGGTGTCGTGCTTGGAGATGACCGCGATATCGTCCGGCGCCACACCGAGTTTGCGCAGTTCGGCGGCGAACTTGGATTCCCGGCCGCCACGCCCCGCACCCAGCGCGCCGAGGCCGGGCGCCGGGATGGAGGTGTGCACGCCGTCGGCGAAGGACTGCGCGAAGGCGACCACACCGAGCACCGGCAGGCCCATTTCCACCGCCACGTCGCCGCGCGCCAGCAGCACGGTGCCGCCACCCTGCGATTCCACGAAGCCGCCGCGACGGCGGTCGTTGGCGCGGGAGAAGTACCGGTCGCTGATGCCCTTGGCGCTCATGGCCGCCGAATCCGCGGTGGCCGACATATCGCCGAAGCCGACGATGCCCTCGATACCGAGATCGTCGAAGCCACCGGCGACCACCAAATCGGCCTTGCCCAAACGGATCTTGTCGACACCCTCCTCGACCGACACCGCGGCAGTCGCGCAGGCCGCCACCGGATGCACCATCGCGCCGTAGCTGCCGACGTAGGACTGCACCACATGCGCGAGCGCGACGTTCGGCAGCGCCTCCTGCAGGATGTCGTTCGGGCGCGACTCACCGAGCAGGTTGTCGATGTAGAGCGAGCGCATCGAGGACATGCCGCCCATACCGGTGCCCTGGGTGTTGGCGACCAGGCTCGGATGCACCCAGCTCATCAGCTCGGCCGGGCTGAACCCGGAGCTGATGAACGCGTCGACGGTGCAGACGATGTTCCACAGCGCGACCCGGTCCACCGAGGCCGCCATATCGGCGGAGATGCCCCAGATGGTGGGATCCCAGCCGGTCGGGATCTGACCGCCGACGGTGCGCGACAGCTTGGCCTTGCGCGGTACCCGAATCTCGGTGCCCGCCTTGCGGATCACCTGCCAGTCACCGGAATCGGCGACCGGGGTGATCACCGTGTGCTCCGGATCCGCGGCGTAGAAGGCGCGTGCCTCGGCTTCGCCGCCGACCGTGAAGGTCAGATCCTGGTCCAGGAAGACCGAGGTCATCAGCGGCGCGGCATTGTCGATCATGGCGCCGTCGTCCTCGTAGCGGCGCACGCCGCAGCGCGCGACGACCGCGTCGTGGTACTTCTCGGCCAGCTCGTGTTCGGGGACGTAGTCACCGGATTCGGTGTCGTACCAGCCGGGCTTGGGATCGTTCTCCCAGGCGACCAGGCCGGTGGTCCAGGCCAGTTCGAGCACACCGGCAGCCGAGAGCTCGTCGGAGACTTCCATCTCGAACCGGGTGCGCGCCGAACCGTACGGGCCGAGTTCACCGGCACCGACGATGACGACCATATCGGCGAGATCGGCGGTCACCGAACCCCATTCGGGCACCGGCAGCGCCGAGCTCATGGTCGGCGGTGCGGGCAGCGCCGAAATCGTGCCCGCCGCAACGGCTTCCTCGGTCTCGGCTGCGGCGGCCTCCTGAGCCTGCTTGGCGAGCGCGGGCAGGTCGAGCTTGACCCTGGCGAGTCCGCCGGTGAGGTCGATCTGCTGCGGTCCGGTGGCGGTCACCTGACGGGCCCGCGAGGTGCACCACTTGAGCAGCTCATCGGCCATCTCGGCGGTGGACCAGGTGTGCACACCGGCCTGCTCGACCGCGGTCACCATCGGATCGTTGTGGCCCATGAGCCCGGTGCCGCGCACCCAGCCGATGAGGGCGTGTACCAGGGTGACTCGGCTCGACCACGACTTCTCGGCCCGCCACTTGGCGACCACCGCGTCGAGGGCGGCCTTGGACTCACCGTAGGCGCCGTCGCCGCCGAACATGCCGCGGTTGGGCGAACCCGGAAGCACCACATGCAGTTTCGCGTCGACATCGTGATCGATGCCGATCTTGGACAGCCCACCGATCAGCCGCTCGACCGACCAGAGCAGGACCCTCATCTCCATTTCGGCGCGGGCGCCGGCGTCGGCGAGATCACCGGCGACCCGCGGTGCCGCGAACGGCAGCAGCAAGGTCGGGGTCATCGCGTCCTTGATCTTGACCTTCGCACCGCCCGCATTGTCGACCTGCTCACTGCCGACCCAGTCGATCAGCGCGTCGACGTCCTGGTAGGACGCCATATTCGCGGGGACGACCCAGAGCGCCGCACCGTGGCGTGCGTTCTCGCGGTAGAGCTTGCGGTAGAAGCCGAGCCGCTCGTCGTTGAGGCTCGAGGTGGTGACCACCACCGTGGCTCCGCCGCCGAGCAGTCGACCGGTGGCCGCCGCCGCGATGGAACCCTTACTGGCACCGGTGATCACGGCGATATCCGAGGACCACTGGCCGGACTCTTCGGTGTTCAGCGCCGCCTCGGCGATGCGCTCGTACAGGCCGGCGAGTACCGAGCGGGCCTCGTGCTTGGCCTTCTCACGCCACCAGTTCGCCTGTGCCGCAACGGCTGCACCCGCACCGAGGAAGCCGTCCACCGACTCCTCACCGGACCCGATGTCGTCGAGCAGCCAGAGCTTGGCCAGATCCTCGCGTGCGGTCGCCCAGCGGTCGTCGATCAGGACGGCCTTGCGGGCGTCGAAGGCCGGCGCGACCAAACGCGGCCAGTCCGAACCCAATTCGGCCGAGACGAGGTCGACCAAGGTGTCATCCGAGGCCTCCGGCGCGGAGGCCTGTTCGGTCAGGCCGAGCTGTTCGAGCACCACGCGGGCCGCCGTGGCCAGCACACCGTCGCGACCGGTGATCTGTTCGGTGAACTCACCCAGCGCCGCGGCGTCCACGGTGGCGCCGCCACCGCCGCCCGCGCTCGGCAGCGATACCGCGACACCGCGACGGGCCGCGACGGCCTGCACGGCGGCGTCGATGGCCGCATCGACCGAGGCGGCGTCGCTCACACTCGCGACCAGTCCGCCGAGATCGCCACCGCGCACGCTGACACCCTCGCGGGTGCCGAGCGAAACCTCGGCGGTGACATGGTTGGCCCAGCCGTCACCGAGTTCCCAGACCTTCTTGACCCGCTCGGCGATCGCGGCGGGCCGCTTACCGGACGGACCGAAGACCTTGCGCAGGTGATCGCCGATGGCATCGGAGAGCACCGAACCAAAAGGCTTGTAGGTGCGGGCAAGTCGCTCGACGGTGGCCGAGAGCGCACCCATATCGGCGTCGGCGGCACCGTCGATCGCACCGAGCGACAGCTCGGAGCCCAGGTCGACGAGCAGCTGATTGCGCCGCGACGAGACACCGTCGCAGAGGCCCTCGATGGTGTCGACCGGGCCGATCTGATCCAGCCGCAGCTTGGTCCACAGCGCGATCAGTACACGGGTGGCGTCGGCGGCGGTGAATGCGATGTCATCCGGACGCGGACCACCCGAGCTCGCGACCGGAGCGGCCACCGGTGCCGCCGCGACCGGCGTTGCGGCCGAAGCGGTTTCGACCGGCTCGTCGGCGGGCTCGTCGACCGGGGCGGGATCGCTATCGGTCGAATAGACGACCGCGGCCTCGCGCTCGATATTCAACACCTCGACGGTGACCGTGCCGAAGGCGGGCAGCTTCAGCGTCTGGCTGGCCAGGTTCGCCACTGTCGGCGTTGCGCCCAAACCGATTTCGACGAAACGCTGCACCCCGAGTCCGCCGTCGGCGGCATCGGTGAACAGCAGATCCTGGGTCTCGATCCAGCGCACCGGGCTGGCAAACTGCCAGGCCAGCAGCTCGATCAGCACCACGCGGCACAGTTCGGTCGGGCGAGCGGCCCAGTTGTCGAAGTCGGCGAGCACGGTGGCCAGCGGCTCCGAGGGCACCAGATCGGCGATCTCCTGGATGAACGCGCGCTCCAGCGAGAACGGCTTGGGCACCAGGTTCGGAATGTAGCGTCCGAGCAGGATTTCCGGGTGCAGGTCCGCCGGCAGCAGCTGTTCGAGCTTCTGCCGGAACTCCGGCACACCCTCGCGCAGCACGGTGGAGTGGAACGGCACATCGATCCCCGGGACCAGGATGAAGGCCCGCTTACCGCCGAATTCGGCACGGCGGCGGTCGATTTCGGTCTCCAGCGCATCGAGGCCCTTGACCGTGCCTGCGATGGCGTACTGCGAACCGCGCAGGTTCAGGTTGACGACCTCGAGGAATTCCCCGACGCTCTCGCCCACACCCTTGACGAAGTCGATGACCTCGTCATCGGGCAGACCGATCTGCGACGGCCGGATGGCAGCCATCCGATAGTCACTGCGGCCCTGCGCATCCCGGGGCACCAGCTCGTGCATGGCGGAACCGCGCTGGAAGACGACCTCCAGCACCGCCTCCAGCGGCAGCACACCGGCGACGGCCGCGAGCGCGTTGTACTCACCGACCGAATGTCCGGCCAGCATGGCGCCCTCGACGTAGGCGCCGGCCTCGCGCAACTCGGCGACCTGGGCCACACCGAGCACCGCCATGGCGACCTGGGTGAACTGGGTCAGGTGCAGCACGCCGTCCGGGTGCCGGTGTTCGACACCGCGCGCCTTGAGGTAGGTCGGGTTGTCCCGCACCACGGCCAGGATCGAAAAGCCGAGTGCCGCACGGGTGTGCTTATCGGCGCGCTCCCAAATCTCCTTGGCGGCCTTGGAGCGAGCACGGGCGTCCAGGCCCATGCCCTTGCGCTGAATGCCCTGGCCCGGGAAGGCGTAGACGGTCTTCGGGGCAGCGGTGCGGCCCGTCGCGGTCATCACCAGATCGCCGTCGGCACGGCAGGAGACCTCGACGATCTCACTACCCGCGTCGACCGCGATCCGCTCGACGCGCACGTCGATCTCCGCGCCCGGGCGGACCATCCCGAGGAAGCGGGTGGTCCACGCCGTCAAAGTCCGTGCCGGAGTGGAGCTTTCGGGGTCCACCGCGGACACCGCGTGCTGCGCGGCGGCCGAGAGCCACATGCCGTGCACGATCGGGCTGCCGAGTCCGGCCAGCTTGGCGGCCGAATCACTGGTGTGGATCGGGTTGTAATCACCGGAGACCGCGGCGAAGGCACGCATGGTGCGCGGCGCCAGGATGGTGACGTCACGACGGCGGCGACGCGGGGTGTCGGTGGCGGCATCGGAGACCACACCCGCCGCACGTGGCGGATCGGTCAGCTCGCCGGCACCATTGCGGCCGCGGATGGCGAAGCGTTCGGTCAGCGTCGCCAACGGCACCACGTCGAGGCCCTGATCCCGCATCTCACCGACGGACACCCGCACCTCGACGACGCGTCCCAGATCTGTGTCGACAACGTCACCCGATTCGGCGCGGACAACGAGAATGCTGGTGTCGTGCGGCAGGTCGCGCTCGAGTGCGATCTGGTGATCGAGGTGGACCAGATCCAGCATGCCCTCGATGACACTGTCGCCGTCGACGCTGCGCGCGGCACCGAGTACCGCGAAGACGGCAGGCCAGCACGCACCGACGAGCACATCGGGCACGCTGCGCCCGAGCGTGCTGAGTGCGCCGGGCAGGCCCGAACCGGTGACGCCCGCGTGATCGGCGATGAGGTCCGGGGTCCAGGCGACATTGAGGTGCGCGACCTTGCCCTTCACCTCCGGCAGTGCCTGGCCCGCGGCGACCGCGAGCAGCGCGGACATCGCGGTGTCGGCATCGGTTTCGGTGATGACCGGTGCGCCGCCGTTGTAGAGAGAGGTCGGCACGGTGATGCGCAGGCGGATGCGCACGGCGTCACCGCCGAACAGCGGCACCGTCAGCTCGACGTAGGCGTGATCGGCATCCGGGCCGGTGGTTTCGGTGATCGTCGCACCGGTCGGCGGATGGACGGCGCCCTTGTCGTCGACAGTCCACTTGGCGAGGTCGCCGAGGCGATGGATCGGGTTGACCGTGGTGCGGCCGGACCATTCGACATCCGGCGCGGCCAGCACCGCATCGACCGGCCCCTCGGTCACGCCGGCGGAGCGGCGCGCGCCGACCGCGACCGGCGACACACCGGCGCGAACCAGCGCGTACGCCGTGTCCTGCTCGAAGCGATCGAGCAATTCGCCGACGGGCTCGTCGACGCGGGTGATGCCAGCGACCGAGACCGTGCCCGGAATGACACAGACCTGATCGGCCGAATAACGCGGATCATGGGCCTGCCACAGCGAATCCGAACGCCACCAGCGGCGCACGTCACCGTCCACCACGGGCACGAAGTTCACCGGCTTACCCGGGGTCTTGCACAGGCTGACGAAGAACGGGACATCCGCTGGGTGCAGCAGGGTCTGCTCGGCCGCCGGGTACTGCTGCTTCAGCGTGCACAACGCCTCGACCGGGTTCTCGAATACCGCGTCGGATTCGAACAGCGTCGGGATCTCGCCGCGGTCGGCCGGATGCAGCCGGGATTCGGTGCGGCGCATCATCTCCGCGAACCGGTCCCGCCAGGTGATGTCGAGCCAGACCGAACGGGTGGCTTCGAGGATGGCTTCGCCGAGGTCGCTGCCGCAGTCGAAGTCCTGGCGGCGGTCCAGGCCGACCGCCAGCTCGACGTAGCGTTCCAGCCACTCGAGGTAGGTCATGGTCGTGACATCGCCGAAGTACGGCTTGGCCGTGGCGTTCAGCGCGGCGATGATCTCGTCGCGACGCTCGGCGACCGCGTCGGCGTCACCGGCGACCTCGTCGAGCAGGCGGCCGGTGCGCGAGGCCGCATTGTCGATCTCGTGAATATCGGCGCCCAATTGGCTACGGCCGGAAGCCATTCCACCGTTCGCCGTGCCCGCGCCGACCCAGTCCGGGGTACCGGGGGTGTCGACGAGCAGCTGCTTGACCTCGGGTGCGGTGGTGGCCTCGAGCGTCGCCATGGCGGCGGTGCCGACCAGCACGCCATCGAGTGGCATCACCGGATAGCCGTGCGGCACGGCCCATTCACCGGTCAGGTATTCGGTGGCACGCTCCGGGGTACCGATGCCGCCGCCGACGCAGACCACCACATTGTCGCGGTTGCGCAGCTCGGCGTAGGTCTCGAGCAGCAGGTCGTCCAAGTCCTCCCAGGAGTGGTGTCCGCCGGCCCGGCCGCCCTCGATGTGCATGATCACCGGGTAGTCCGGCACCTCGTCGGCGATGCGCAGCACCGCGCGGATCTGGGCGACAGTGCCCGGCTTGAACGCCACATGCGTAATACCGACCTCGGTCAGCTCCGCGATCAGCGCGACGGCCTCTTCCAGCTCCGGAATGCCCGCGGTGACGACGACACCGTCGAACGGCGCACCCGCCGTACGGGCCTTCTGCACCAAGCGTTTACCGCCGAGCTGCAACTTCCACAGGTACGGGTCGAGGAACAGCGAGTTGAACTGCACCGCGCGGCCCGGATGCAGCAGCGTCTTCAGCTCGGCCACCCGGTCGGCGAAGATCTGCTCGGTAACCTGACCGCCACCGGCCAGCTCCGCCCAGTGGCCCGCATTCGCCGCCGCCGCAACGATTTTCGCGTCAACGGTGGTCGGGGTCATACCCGCGAGCAGGATCGGCGAGCGACCCGTCAGCTTGGTGAACGAGGTCTCGACCACGACGCGTCCGCTCGGCAGACGCACGGGGCGCGGCGCGAAGGCCGACCACGGCTGAGCCACCTCGGGCGCGGCGCCGGGGGTCAGCAGGCTGCGCTGACCCGCGCGGGTCGCGGCCGCGAGGATGCCGACGCCGGTGCCCTTGAGCGAGCCGCTGGTGAGCCGACTGAGCAGATCACCGGGGCCCAGATCGAGAATCCACTGCGCACCGGCGGCGACGACGCCGTCGACCTCCTCGACCCAGTCGATCGGGTCGACGAGGATCTCCTTGGCCAGCGCACCCGCAAGCTCGGCATCCAGACCACACTGGGACGCCCAGCCGCTCACGATGTCGACCGTGTCGGCGAGCGCGGGGTGATGGAAGGCGACATCGACGGCCAGGTCCTCGAAGACCGGCGCGAACACCGCGCCCCCGCGCGACTTCGCATCGCGCTCGCGCGTCTGCTCGTCATGGATCTGGGCGCAACGCTGACGCACCCGCTCCAACTGGGTCGGCGTACCGGAAAGCACCACGCGCCGCCGACCGTTGCGAATCGAAACCACCGCGGCCGCGGCGGGGTCAACGCCAGCGGACACCTCGGCCACCACTGTGCGCAGGTGCTCGGGATCGACATTCGATACCGCGACCATCGACGAACGCTCGCCCACCGGCATGAGACCGCGCCGCCGGGCAACCAAACCCGCTGCGGCGCCGATCATTTGGGCGATGGCGAGCAGTTCGGCGTCACGCTGTCCACCGGCCTGCACCGAGGTCGCGGCGAGGCGGCCCTGCGAGTGGCCGACAACCGCGACCGGCGCGTGCTCGCTGGCATCCAGACCCTGCAGCCGCAGCGCGCGCACGGCGGCCACCTGCGTCAGGAATACGCCCGGCATCGACACCACGGCCGAGCGGAGCACCTGCTCCGAAGGCGCGGCGGAAACCTCCGCCTCGTCACCGTCGGCGAGCTCGTTCTCGAGCATCCAGCCGATCGGGTCGAAACCGACCGGTCGCACCACAAGTAGTTGTGCCGCAACAGGTTCCAGCAGCGTCGCCGCTTCATTGACCAATGCGGTCAGTTCGGGCTCCAGTGCGGCATCGCGCCCGATCTCCTCCAACTCACCGAGCCAACGCGCACCCTGCCCACCGAAGGCCAGCGCGTAGGGCGTTCCACCCAGCAGTCGATCCAGCAGCGGAGCCCTCGACCCCCCTTGCTGTGGCGCCCCAACCACTTTCGGGCTCTGTCCGGTTCCGGCCGCAGTGCTCTCATTGATCGTCAAGACGCTTCGACTTCCTTCTCTGGCGACATGCCGTCGAGACACGCCGCTCCCTCCGGTGCGCAGGTGTTCCTCACCAATGAGCCCTGATGACTGCAAGGATTCCAGAAAATCATGAGGAAATCCTCACGTTTGCTCTCAGGACCCCCGCTTACCGCCGGGTATTTCCGTACTCTCGTACCAGAATGCCCAGAAACATGACCCTCCCTCATGTTCAAAGCCGCTGGTCCACCTGGTTACCAACGCGTACGAAACATGAGCACTCCTCATGTTGACCGTTACTGAATCGTTATAATGCCAGGTGGAGTTACTGGCGAGTACAACATGCCGGGGCTGCGCTTCGCGATGTCGGTCAAGCCCGGTAGAGTTTGGACGGTCGTACCATCAAGCGCGAGTGGCGAAATTGGCAGACGCGCCAGATTTAGGTTCTGGTGTCCACGGACGTAGGGGTTCAAGTCCCCTCTCGCGCACAGATTCACGTCAAACGTGACAGAAATTCGTGCTCTGTGTGCGAGTGCCCTTGCACACACGGGAGCCGACCAGTGGAAACACATTCTGACCTGCATCGATTGCTGGCATATCTGCCAGAATCCGTCATTTCTGCCCCCTCGGGAATGTTTGCTGGCGCGGGTGATCGCCGATGATCGCGCCTGTCATCCCGCCCCAGTCGCCACTACAGGAGCTCATCCACGGTGCCCTCCCGCCAGCCCCGGCGGTGCGTCCCGCCGACGGTGATGTCGTCTACGGGATCTGCACCGTCGGCGACGGGGGCCGCGTCCTCGACAAGTCGGGCTTCGCGGCCCTCGGCTGGCGGCCGGGCACCCGCCTGGAGCTGACCCGGCTCGACGCTGGGGCGCTGCTGGCTCGACCGGCCCTCGACGGACACACCGTCATCGCCGCGGGTGGGTACTTCCGCATCCCGTATCGGCTGCGGCGGCAGGTGAGCTTGTTCGTCGGCGACCGCACCTTGCTGATCGGGCACCGCGCCCGCAACCAGATGTTGATTCATCCGCCCGCCGCGCTCGACGAGTTGTGTGCGGCGAGCCTGCGGCTGCTCGAGGCGGTGTCCCGATGAACACACCGATCGCCAGCGCGGAGACCGTCGCAGCGGCACGGCTGCTGCTGACCCAGATGGGGATCTCCCCCGCTGACCTCGTCACCGTCGGCGCCACGGTGCCGACATTCGCCGAGGTCGTTCCTCGCGTCCGCGACACGCTCAAGGCGGGCACCAAACGCACGTATGGCACCCATCTGGACCGGTTGGAACAGCAGTGGCCGGACCGGCGCCTCGACGAGGTGAGCAAACCCGACCTCGATGAGATGGCGCGCGCCGTCCAAGTCGGTGCCCGCGTCAACCGTGCGTCGCGAGGCGGGGCGAGCGCGGTCGAGCACTTCATCAGCGCCGTGCGCTGTGTGTACCGCTACGCCGAGGACCACGGGTGGATACGCCCGTACGACAACCCCGCCCGCCAGCTCACGATCCCGGTACGACGTCCCTCGCACCGATACGCGATCCCCTCGGGCCAGCTGGCCGAGATCTGCCAGACCGCGGCCACCACCGGCGACGACCCCGAACTCGACGCCCTGATCCTGCGCCTGCACATCGAAACAGCCTGCCGCCGTGGCGGTGCCCTCGCCCTGCGCCCACACGACCTCGACCCCGACCAATGCCTGGTGTACCTGCGCGAGAAAGACGGCGCCGACCGCTGGCAGCCGGTGTCACCGACGTTGATGCGGCACCTGCTCGACCACGCCAGGAAACGCAACAGCCCACAGTCGGGACAACTGCTGCGTTATCGCAACGGGAAACCGATCACCACACGCCGATACGACAACATCTGGAACCGCGTCGGCGAAGTACTGCCCTGGGTCGCCACTCAAGGCATCACGATGCATTGGCTGCGCCACACGACCCTCACCTGGGTGGAGCGCACCTTCAGTTATGCCGTCGCCCGCGAGTACGCCGGTCACCGCGGAAAAACCAGCGGCGCCACCGCGACCTACGTCAAGTCGTACCTGCAGGAAGTAGCCGCCGCCCTGTCGGTCATGACCGGCGAACCACATCCGCTCGTGCCCGCACACCAGCCGAGCACGGATCCGTCGTCCGCACGCTGACCACCTCGCACAAGGGAACCAGCTCCATGCCTGACGCCTACATCGACTCACCTGACGGCAGCGTGCACACCGCACGACCTGCGCCGACCGCCCGCAAACCGCGTGCACACGCGTTCTTTTGGACCGTGCTCACGGCGGCGGCCATCGTGAGCATCACCGGCAACGCCACTCAAGCCCTCCTGCACGACACCGCACTACCGGCTGTCGCCGCGGCGGTCGCGGTCATTCCGCCGCTAGCGCTGCTGGCTGCGGTGCACGGGGTTTCGGTGCTGCTGCGTGCGCACGCCGGAGCACGCGCTACCCACGTGATCGCGACCGCGATGACCGCATTCATCGCCATCGGCGCGTTCTGGCTGTCGTTCACCGCCCTGCGGTCGCTGGCGATCACCGCCGGTGTCCCGCACGGTGAAGCGTGGTTATGGCCGTTGATCATCGAAGGGTCGATGGCGCAGTCCACCGTCGCGCTGTTGGCACTCGCCCACTCCAGTCACGGTAGCGAGCATCGGCACGCCGCCGACCACGTAGCCGGTGACTCCCTCTCGCAGCAGACTGACCGAGCAATTACCGAACCAGCTCAGACCGTACAGGCGGCACCGAACGCGATCCGAGGCGTGCACACGCCATCGCACACTTCCGTCGATTCCCGCCAAGACTTTTCCGATCTGGCGCAGCGGTTGTGCGCACGCGATCCAGCACGGCGCCGCGACCCCGAACTGGTCGCCCAAGCCCTGGCACACCATCACCGCGACGGCTGGAACCCGACCCGTATCGCCAACGAACTGAAGAAAAGCCGGTCCACCATTAGCCGAATACTCAGCGACGCAGCGACCTTCAGCGCCCAAGAAACAATCGGTGAAAATCACCGTCACGAGAGATCACCGGGCGAAGGCCTGCATTCTGCTCCACGCAATTGAATTCGTAGCTACCGCAAAGCTCCATGGACAGCAGCCGAGCGTGCCCCGCTCCTGAACGGTCTAGGCCGGAATGCCGGGCCGAAGCTACCGCGCCCGGGCGCACACGTCGCACTCCTCTCCGAAGAACCGGGGGTGATGTCATCGCGCACGTAGCCGAGATACAGAATCGAACCTCCCCGATCTCGACCAGGCGAACCGACATTGACTGCCCACCAGCATGAGAGGGTCGATGATGAACAACGATTCGAACGCCCCGGTGCCCGAACTCGAGCAACTCGCACCCGGCGGTCCGCACGAACCGACCTACCCCGTCTCCGCTGGCGCCCGCGCACTGGGCAAGTCCGAACGCTGGTACACCCAGCAACTCAAGGACGGACGCTTCCCGGGACACAAAGCAGGCCGCAACTGGTTCCTCACCGCCAGCGACATCGACGCCGCCATCCACGCCACCCGCCAACCAGCCACTCCCCCGATACCAAAACAACCAACCGACTCGATCCGACGCCCGCAACAGCGCCGCACCCGCCGCCGCAATCCCATACCTCCCCAGAACCGATAGCCCCAGCATCCCTGCACCGGCATCCTGGCCTAGCAAGCGCACAGCGGCCACGTGGACGAACACAACTGCTCGCCACCGTCGCGTACGCGCATGTGGTTCGGCGTTCCCGGTGCACGCAACCGAACCTTCTCCGACACACCGACTCTTACCGACCCACTCGATGCCATATGAGCAACCGGATACTGGCGGCCGACAAATTCGTGTCAGGCACCGGCCTCTCAAGCACTTGCGCCGCTGCACTCACTCAGCACAGACCCGTCGAATCCCAAGCGGACACGGCAATTGACCATGCTCGAAGAATTAGTCGCCTCGGCGCAGTAGCGAGAGCAATCGACAGTTGCGAAGGCGCGCAAATTGCGGAAGAATATTGTAAAAGCTGTTGAGCCACAGCCGGTTTGGAGCCGCCTGGGGGAATCGAACCCCCGACAGTCTCTCCCTGAAGCGCCTGGTCAGAGAGCTGACCTTGGTGCATCCCCGCCGCTCAATCGACATTTCACGACGTGTCACTGCATTTCGCGAATCAATCTACCACTCAGCTACCTGACACGGTCATCACCAGGTCAGCACCCTGCTCCGATGCCTTGTGATGACGGCGTCATCACCTGCAAGCGTGCCAACAGTATTAGAGATTCCCGCTGGTAGACCGATATTCCGAGGTTCATCAGCCTAACTTAGCTCCCGAGACCGTTCGAAGCGGGGCTCGGCTTGCCGTTGGTGTTCGGACGACTTGCCCGACTTGTCAACCGACACGACTGCGATCCAATCGGTTTCAACTCATCTACAAGCACGACGTGAGTCATAAGCGCACAGGCTTGGCGCGGCCCGAAGTCAATTGCCGTTGAATCAGCCGAATCGAACTCACCAGCAAGCTGCAGGAAGGGATTCATCGATGCACAAGCTCACGAATATCTCTCGACAGCAGGTCACGGAAGGTGTTGGATTCTTAGCAGAGCTTTCGTTGCAAGTACCAGCACCACACACGCGCCGCTACAGCGCAACGGCTTTGGAGGGGTTCCCCACATGGACATCGATCTGACATGTCCGCACTGCAACCAACTCGACTGGGTGCAAAGTGTGCCTGCCCTGCATGCCGACGGCGTGTCGACCAGCTCCGGAATGAACAGCTATTCCGGGGTCGGGGTGGCTTCGACCGGCCTGGTTCCGGTGTTCGGCACCGCCACCGTAGAGCGCACTCACACAACGGCACTCGCGGCGAGTCTGGCCCGTGAGCCAGCCCGTACCCCGGCCGGGCGCCTGACGTTCATCGCGCTGGTATTGCTGTTGCCAGCAATGTGCTGGGTAGGGTCGTCAATCGTCTCGATTGTCGATCCGGCTCCTGGGGAGTCGCGATGGATCGCCGTGCTAGCGATGGTCGTCTTCTTCGCGATGTTGGCGGCGCCTGGGGCTGTCCCGTTCACGATTGCTGTGTGTCGTATCCGTCGCAACGGCAGAGTCGTTCGGGGTCGTCGACACGCGGATGCGGTGTGGCGAGCCGGTTTCTATTGCCATCGGTGCGGCTTTGCGTTCTGGCCCTACTCGCCAGCGCCGGGTATTCCTTCCCGGCAGGCCCTCGCACCGCAGCAGTTCCGCTGGTTCGTGTGGAACGCCGGTGGCTACGCCAACGCCTGAAATCCGCCATCGGGAAGCTGACAGAACAGATCCCGCCGATCAAACTCGCCACCCTTGCCCTGCACTCCGCGAATACCCCACCGCAGCCCTCACACTCGAACCCTGAACCATCACCACCGACACAGCAAACACACCCCTCGACAGGAGAACTGTGTTCGGCTCAACAACGTTGCTGGTCGCATTGATGGTCAGGTCGGACGTGGCGCAACTTGGCCTGGATCGATGTCGCGCAGCCCGCGCCAAGCCGGGTGACGAAGGACGCCCTCACGGGTCCATTCGGTAAAGGCCACCTCCCCGACGAGGACGGCATCCACCCACAAGGCGCCCACGGCGGTAGCGTCATTGACAACTGGAGGTGTATCGCGTTGCAGTGCGGCTAATCTCGCCTGCAGGTCCTGCAGCATGGCGTGGGTGAAGCCGGTGCCGACGTTTCCTACCCAGACCAGGTTGCCAGTGGTATCGGGGACCGCGACGAGTAGGGATCCGATCGAGCCGCTGCGCCGACCCGAACCCGACTGCCAGCCGATGATCACCACGTCGGCGGTGACGATGTTCTTGATCTTCGTCCAGAGCCGGCTGCGTCGGCCGGGGAGGTATCGGCCGTCCAGGCGCTTGGCTATCAGCCCTTCCAGTTGCATGCGACGGGTCTCGGCCAGGAGGTCTTCGCCCCGGCCGTTCAGGCGTGGCGAGATCTGCCAATGTGTCCCGTGGAGCCCGATTTGTTCGAGCAGCTGCCGACGCTGCAGGTAGCGCAGATCGATCAGTGATCGGTCTCCTATGTGCAGGAGGTCGAAGATGACGTAGGTGGCGGGGGTCGCGGCGGCCAACGCGGCTATCGCGCGTGGGTTGCGCTGGTGCATGCGTGGCTGCAATGCCCCGAAAGACGGTTGTCCGTCGGCGAAGACGACGATCTCGCCGTCGATCACGTACTGCGGATCCGCCGGTGCCAGACCCGACAGTTCCGGCCATGCCGCGGTGATGTCGTTGCCGTTGCGAGAGATCAGCCTCAGGCTGTCGGTGACGTAGGCGCCGGCTCGGATGCCATCGAATTTCACCTCGTAGGCCCAGTCGGCATCATCGTTGGGCAGCGTTCCAGGCGCCGCCAGCATCGATGCATACCGTGGAAGCCTGCTCACCGCCATGTCGCCGCCATCGCCAAACCTTCTCGGGATACCGACATTCACCGGTTGACACGGTCAACCAATCCAATCGTACCGACCAGTTGGTAGTGGGTGAATCTCGACCGTGCACAACAGGCGCGATTGTCAGCGTCTTCGCGAGCAAATACCGACCTGGCGGTACGGTTCGATAGTCTCTCAGCTGTGCAATTCGAAGTAGGTTCCCTGATCCACGTGGCCCCGGGAGGGGTGAGTGTGTTTCGCATCGTCGAGATCGGCGTGGATGGTGACCCGACCAAAGCCATCGTCGAAGCTGTCGCCGACACGCCGGGTACCTACCCGTGGCCGACCGATCTGGCCTACGCCGTTCCCGCCGAACAACCGTAGTGATCTCCCCTTTTCCACCACAGCTTTCAGAGTTGGTCGTGGCCCGTCGGTGCTGGACGTGCTAACGCGCGGGCCTCAACGGTGCCGACTGGGTCGGTGATTTGTTCCCGCAGTTCCTGGCGGCTGGCATCGGCAGAAACGTGGCGAGCATGCTCGGGTTGCTCGGTCGGTGCGGCGATGGATACCGGTGAAGCGCCCGGTGAGGGTGTGCCGCGGTGTGCGCGGGCGGCGGTGATGAGCTGGCGGGCTTGTTTGGTGCTGATCTCGAGTAGTTCAGCGACGTCGTCGTCGGTTTGACCGTGATCACGGATCACCGCTGCGGCCTCGGCTTGGTCGCTACGGTGGCGGGCGATCTCGCGCGCGGCGCGTGCCTCGACGTCGCTGATCTGCTGTCGTAATGCCTCGATCTCATTGTCACGCTTGGCTTCGCACGCGGTGATCGCCTGCCAGTCTCTGAGATACCGCTTCACTGCCTCCTGGATGGTTCGTTCTCGCTGACGTGCCAGCGCTCGACGTTCCCGGATGCGGGCGCGCGAGCGTTCCAATCGTTCAACGACTTCCGGGGAACGATCCGTCCGCGGCGACCGCGGCGAGCGCGGCGGGCGACGCGACGACATGGCGGCCTCCTGATTTTCGGGCCCGCCTGCAAATTCTCCCGCCCTCGATCCTACGCGCGCGACACTCGCAGCACGTCCAGATCCGCACCTGCCCACGTGGTTTCCCGGCAGGAGTCGACCACACACAGTCACCGGCAGTCGGCTGTCAATCCGATGCTTGCAAAGGCTTTTTCGTGCGCTCTCTGTCCGATCCGTTCTGCAATCCGCCCCAGGAGGTGGTGACGACGATTTCCCTGCTGCCGACATCGCCACCGGTCCGAGGTCGTGGGTGGTGGGGAAGACGGCGCGGCGCGCAACGCGAGCGCCTATGACGTCCAACGGGTTCTGGCGACGAACATCGCGCTGAACACGCCACGCTGGTCCGCGCTCGCCACGACCTTCTGTCCTTGTCCTGCCCCTGTGCGACGCCAGGTTCGAGCGATCTCATCGCTCGGGTCTGGCGTTTTCGTTTCCGCGAAAGGTGTTCTGCCATGCCTGAACTCGATACTGCCGCGTGTGTGGTGTGCCGGTCGCGCCGGGCGGGGCCTCGGTATCCGGTCGAGGACCAGTCGGTGTGCGGGCGGTGTCTGGGTGAGTTGTCGTTGTGCGATGGCTGCGGCCACCGAGTGCTGTGTGTCACCGAAACCGCTGATGATCGCCAGCTGTGTAATACCTGTGCGGCCACGTGGGGCGGGTGCGTCTCGTGTGCCCGGTTGACCGGCCCGCACGAGCGCACCGACACCGACGAGGTGGTGTGTTACCGGTGCGCGACCGCGTTCTTCGATCGCTGCTTCAACTGCGGCCGCCACAGCGCCGCGAGCCGCTATGTCTCCGGTGGGATGCGGGCTTGCACCCGCTGCGCGGCGGGGTTCAGCTGCTGCCGGGATTGCGGCACACTGCTGCGCGGGCAACGTGGCTGTGAGCTGTGCGCGCATCCGGCGCGGGTGCGCAACTACAGCTTCAAACCCGACCCCCGCTTTCACGGAGAGGGACCGCTGTTTCTCGGGCTCGAACTCGAGATCGTCGTGCCGGAGCACACCTACGCCGACGCAGTCGAGTTGGCCACTGCCCAACTCGGCGGTCTGGGGTATTTGAAGCGGGATTCCTCGATCCAGCCTGGCGGCTTCGAACTGGTGTCCCACCCGATGAGCTACCGCTACGCCATCGACCGGTTCCCTTGGGTATTGCTGGGGCAACTCAAGGATCTCGGGTGCGACACCAACGCCGGGGTCGGGTTGCATGTGCATGCCAGCCGCGCTGGGTTCGCCTCTCCAGCGCATGTGTTCCGGTGGATGAAGTTGTTGTACCGCAACGAATCCGAGGTCACGAGGCTGGCGCGTCGGCGGTCGCGCTATGCGCCGTTCGACCGGGTCGCGCGTTCGCGGGTGAAAGACACTGCCAAGAACCATGTTCACGCTTTGGGGCTGGATCGGTATCAGGCGATCAACCCGTATCCGCGTCACACCCTCGAGTTGCGGGTGTTCGCTTCTTCTCTCGAGGTGGGGCGGGTGCAGGCGGCGTTGGCGTTCACCGCGGCCTCGATCGACTACACCCGCGCGCTGCGCATCCCCGATGTGCGGGCCGGGGCGTGGGAGTGGAGTCGTTTCGCCGCCTGGGTGGATACGCACCCAACCTATCTGCCGTTGACCGAACAATTGCGTGAATTGGAGCTCGCATGTGCCTGCTGACCTGTTTCCCGCCCGGTGTCGCCCCGGACCCGCTCGCGTTGCGAATCGGCGCGCACACCAACCATCACGGCCACGGCTACGCCCTCATCATCGGCGGCCAGATCCGCACCGACCACAGCATGAACCCCGAACCGCTGATCGAGGAGTTCACAGAGCTACGTGCCCGCCATCGCGAGGGGTATGCGTTGTTCCATTCCCGCTACGCCACCCGCGGCGTCCGCGGAATCGAGAATTGTCACCCATTCCGACTCGGCGGCGATGAGCGAACGGTGCTGGCGCACAACGGGACTCTGCCCAAGCGGGTGCATCCGCGCGCCTATGATCCGCGCTCGGATACGCGGATCGCGGCCGAGGAATACCTGGCCAGCCATCCGTTCGGGTCGATCGACACCCATCGCGGCGCAAGCGGGCTGGCGTCGTGGCTGGGGACGAGCAAACTGCTGATCCTCACCGTCGACCCCACCTATCAGCACCGCGCATATCTGTTCGGTGAACAGGCCGGGATCTGGGAAGACGAGATCTGGTACTCCAACACCACCTATCAGCCGATGTCACGACGCTGGCCCGACCGCTACCGCCTGCGCTGCGGCGGCTGCGGGGAATTCGACCTCGACCGCCGAGGCCGCCACTGCACCGGCTGCGGCTGGTGCTTCGACTGCGAGCAACCCTTCCCACACTGCGACTGCTACACCCGCCACACCAGCGGGCGTCGCAGCGGCGAAGCCACTTCGCTGACCCGCCCACGGTCAGGCGCTCACCACCGCGCCCGCGCGAGATCCTCTGGCACCGCCTGACCCTCACCGCCCTCGATCTCCACCTCACCCATCGAAGCCCCTGCACCCCACCACTTTCCGGTGGTTGTGCGGGGGCTTCGTCGTTTTTCGTCGAAAGGTCGTGATCACCCATGCCCACCGCCACCGTGCCCGACATGCGCTGTGAGGAGTGTGCGCTTGCCGTCGCCCCGGACAGTCTCATCGCTATTGCCGAGGGTGACCGAGTCTGCGAAGGCTGCGCCCAGACTCTCTCGTTCTGTGATGGCTGTGGCAGCCACGCCCGCAGCACCGGCCACACGATCACCAATACCGCGCTGTGTGATCGCTGTCTGAACGGCTGGTCGCGCTGTGACCGTTGCGATCTGTTCACCCGCGAGATCACCGCGGTGATCGACGGTCCGGACGTGTGCCGCATCTGCGTCGAGGACTTCGACCGCTGCGAGGACTGCGGTGCACGTGCCCACCACACCGAAACGGTCGATGGCGGAGACGAGGTGTGTTCGTACTGCCGCAACGAGAATTACCACTACTGCGAGGACTGCTACACCCTTATCCCCCTCAGCGACAACCGCTGCGAGGACTGCTACGACGACCGCCGCAGCCACCGTCTGGTCCACGACTACGACTACCGGCCGGAGCCGTTGTTCCACGGCGAGGGCTCGCTGTTTTTGGGCATGGAACTCGAACTCATCACCCCCCATTCGCAATTCGATGATGCCGTCGAGCTCGCCGTCGCTGACCTCGGGGATCTGGGTTACCTCAAGGAAGACAGCTCGATCAGTCCGTGCGGGTTCGAGTTGGTCACCCACCCGATGTCGTGGGAGTACGCGCGCACCCGGTTTCCGTGGCAGCTGTTGAACAAGCTGCGGTTGCTCGGGTGCCGCACCGACGCCACCGTCGGCATTCACGTGCATGTCTCGCGGGCCGGGTTCTCCTCCCCCGCCCACATCTACCGGTGGCTGAAGTTCGTGTACCGCAACGAATCCCAGGTCACCACCCTCGCGCGACGCCGCTCACCGGAATGGGCGGAATTTTCCCCTCAAGCCCGCTCGCGTGCGGCCGAATTCGCCAAGGGCAGCACCGCGGGGTGGGGCCGCTACCAGGCCATCAATGTCTATCCCGCCCACACCTTCGAGGTGCGCGTGTTCGCCAGTTCCCTGTATCCGCGCCAGGTCAAAGCCGCGCTCGCGTTCGCGGCGGCCTCGGTCGAATACACCCGCACCCTCACCGCCGCCCAAGTCGCGCGCCGCCGCGGCTGGGAGTGGTCGGCGTTCACCGCCTGGCTCACCACCCGCCCTCAATACGCCGATCTGCTCACCGAGTTGGAGGTCCTGCGATGTGCATGCTGACATTCTTCAAGCCGGGGGCGGCACCCGATGTCACGGCGTTGCGCAATGGGGCATTGTCCAATCCGCACGGGCACGGCTATGCCCTGATTACCGACACCACGATCACTACCGGGCACAGCCTCGACGCCGAGACCGCGCTCGCCGAATTCGCTGCCCTGCGTGTCGAATACCCCGATGGTGCGGCGTTGTTCCATTCCCGCTTCGCCACCCACGGCAAACCCACCATCGATAATTGCCACCCCTTCACCGTCGGTGGCGACGAGCGCACGGTCCTCGCCCACAACGGGATCCTGCCCACCAATGTGCACCCCGGCCCTGGCGACGAGCGTTCCGACACCCGGATCGCGGCCGAGGATTTCCTGCCCACCGAGCCGTTCGGGTCGCTGGACTCCTGGACCGGACGCGAAGCCCTGGAGCACTGGCTGGGCAGCGACAAACTCGTGCTGCTCACCATCGATCCCTCCTACGCCCATCGCGGGTATGTGTTCAACGAGGCGCGCGGGCACTGGGACCCCGGCACTGGGATCTGGTACTCCAACCGCGACTACCTCGATACCGCCTGGGACTACGCCTATTTCGGCTATTGCGAGAACTGCGGCGCCGACGACGGCACCGCGCAGGGACCGCACTGCAGCTGCTGCGGATTCTGTGCCGAGTGCTACCAGCCCTTCCCCCACTGCGACTGCCCCGACCTGGCAGGCCGCCAACGCTACGCGGGCCTGCTCGACATGGAAACCGCCTGAACCCCAGTCACTTTCACGCCTGTCCTGCATGCAAGGAGCGTGCCTGTTATGCCCCACAGCCTGAACCTGGCCAGCATCCTGATCCGCGTCCGTGACATCGATGACCACTACGTCATCGCCAGCACCGACGGCCACCGCGTCCGGTTACTGATCCGCGACGCCGGCAACCCCGCCACCGATTGGCGTTACGCCGATCTCGCCTCTGATGTCGCCGACGCCCTCGCGGCGGCGATCGCGACGAGATACCGCCCTCGGCCCATGCGGTGGTTCGCGCGGCAGTCTTGGCGGCGGGCAGGCAAGCGGTGAGCGAAGACCACACCATGAACGAGACGGGAACCGGGTCGCAGATCCGGTTCCTTGGTCATGTCCTGGACCGCCTCGACATCCTGATGCACGAGGGCGCTGGGTGGGATGGTCTGCGCCCGCTGCGCGAGCTCATCGCGCAGCGGGTCACCGTCCTGGCCGACACCGACTCCAACACCGACGACGGTCACGGTGGTGAGACCGGGGATCCGGTGATCGCGCTCATCACCGTCGAACTGCACCGGCTACGCCGCGCCGGCACCGCGGCCACGATCACCACCCGCGGCGGACACCGCCACGACCGCGTCCGCATCGGCGCGGTGCACCGCCACCACACCGTCCTGCACCGCGGCGGTGGCCACGACCGAGTGCTGCTGCCGCTGCGGTTCATCGAAGCCGTCAACCCTCACGCCCCTGCTCGACCGTGAAGGAGCCGACAACCCCATGACCGACCCGCTGCCCACCGACCCCGACCAGCTCACCACGCTGCTGTTCACCGAACTCGGCACGCACCTCGACGCCGGGGCGGCATTGGTGTCCTACTCCCACGGTCTCGCCAACGCCCTCGGTGCGGAGGTCTTAGCCGCCTTCACCCACTTGCTCGAGCCGTACCAGTCCAGCGCGCACCTGCTGCGCATCTACCAGCAGATGCTCACCACGGCCGACGACGATCCGACGAGTCCTGCGGCAGGTGGGGGCGATGCTGGCTGACCTGTCCCGCTACACCGCTCGCATCCGCCTGGATCCGCACTGCGCCCCGTACCTGCCCGCCACCAGGCCGCTGCCGTCGATGCTGCTCGCGGGGTATCACGCGGCGTTCGCCACCGGGCCGCGATCGGGCACTCCGATCGCGGCCTTCGATCACCTGCCGACCTACCCCATCGTCGAGGGCACAAAGGCGCTGGCGTTGATGCGCATCGAGTACGCCACCGAGATCACCACCGTCACCGCCGATGGTGTGAGCGAGATCGGCTGGGCCAGTGACCCGTTCGGTATCGGGTTGCCCCAGTTCGGGTGGCGGCTGATCCCCGCCCAACACACCGGTGGCCGGTGGCTGATCGCGCACGGGACGTGGGCCGCCGGTGGACGACAAGGGGTGCTGCCGCGCTCAGTCACCACCCAGGTCCCCGGTGCCCCGACCGTCGTCGCCGTCCACGACCACGACCCGCATACCGGGAACCGGTGGCCGAGTTCGTGATCGGCCACATCGGCGACCTCATCGCCTGGATCCGAGCGAACCTACCCGACCTCGACGAGGACCGATTCCATCCCTGGACCACCGGTCAGGTCGCACCCGGCGCAGTCACCGCCCGCATCGAGATCCGCGTTCACGGACCCGGGCACCCCGTGCGACGCATCGACGTCGACCTGTCCGCCGAACCCATCCACCAGCCCGCCAGTGACACGCCCGGCGTCGCGCATGGGCGCACCGCCCAACCCGTCGACTCAGATTCGAGGTGACCATTGACTTCCACACCGTCTTCTCCGACCGGCCCGGACCGGGTCCCGGTCCCCGCTCGCCTAGCCGAGGCCACGCGTGCGCGGGGGCTGGTCGTCCCCCACATCACGCTCACCCATCGTGACCCGACGCGTCCCGTCTGGGGGATGCTCGATCCCCAGCGTGCCTGGAACACCCTGTGGGGCAAGCTGTGTCAGATCTGCGGTCAACAACTCGATGACCGGGTCGTCGTGTTCATCCGCTCGACCGACTACCTGCGAGGCCTGGCAGTCGAGCCCGGGGCCCATCCCGAGTGCGCGCACTACAGCCGTCGCGCGTGCCCGATGCTGGCTGGCCAGCAACACCACTATCACGCCAACCCCGCCGTGCGGTTCGCCCATTGCGAGGACCCGGACTGCGAATGCCGGTACTGGCGGCCCCGCGACCCCGACCCCCGCGAACCGTCCCGCGACGGTCGACCGGCCGAAGCGTGGTACGAGGCATGGCTGCCCATCACCGACTACCGGATCGTCGAGGACCCCGGCAGCGACCACGCCGCCCCCGCGGTCGGCGTCGACCTGACCGGGGTCCGGTTCCTCAAGCTGCGCAAGATCCGCGACACCGCCGCACCCAGCACCAACCGATCACCCGAACCGCTGGACATGCTGATCGCCTCCCGCGAACTGTTCGGCTACTGAAAAAAACACCCCGCATTCACCGCTGCATCGTGAAAGGAGCTGCGCCGGTATGGATTTCCTCGAGTTCACCCAGCAGGTCGCCGCGGCGCTCGGGCCGCGGTGGCGGGCCGAACGCGGGTACATGATCCGCCGTCACGTCCTGCTGAAAGGCCCTGAGGATCAGTCGTTGACGATCACCCACGGCGATGATTCCTCGCGCCGCAGCGATCACGGCCGCCTCCACATCGAGGCCACCTACGGACGGTTCGCCAGCTACCACTACACCACCGACCCGCACCGCAGCGAACTCATCACCGTCGCCGCGCACCGCACACCGGGCGATGTCGCCGCCGAGATCGAGCGTCGTCTACTGCCCGACTACCAACACACCCTCGAGGTGTGCCGGACTCGCGCCAGCGCCGACGCCACGGTCCTCGCCGCCCGCGACGACCTGCTCGACCAACTCGCCGCGATCCTGGCCCCGGTACAGCGGGATGGGCAGGATCGGATCAGTTTCGGTTCCACCACGACCGCGGTGTCCGGCTCGATCCGCGTCCTCTATAGCCGTGAGACAGAGTTCGATCTGCTCCTGGCCGGTGACCGAGTCCTCGATCTCGCCTGGACTCTCGCCACACACACCAGAGCGGGCACGTCGTGACCCTCTCCCCCCACGCCGCCGCGGCACTGGCCAACGCCGCTCGCGGGTTTCATGTGCTTCCGCTGCACCCCGGCAGTAAGGCACCGGCGATCGAGAACTGGGAGAACGCCGCCACCGTCGATCCCGCCCGCATCGGCTGGTGGTGGCGGCGCTGGCCCGAGGGAAACGTCGGGATCGCTTGCGGGCCAAGCCGATTGCATGTGCTCGACCTCGACACCAGCCACGACCAACACCCGCCACACCGCTGGGCGGGCGCGCGTGACGGCCGTGATGTCCTGGCCCGCCTCGCCGCACAGGCTGGGCACCCGGTGCCGGTACCGACCTTCGCGGTCGCCACGCCCTCGGGCGGGATCCACCTGTACTACCGGCCGCCGCGAACCCTGGTGTTGCGCAGCACTATCGCACGGCTCGGGTGGCGCATCGACAGCCGCGGTGTCGGCGGCTACGTCGTCGCCCCGGGCTCCACACTGCCGCACGGGCGTTATCGCCTCCTCGATGGCCGCGACCCGATCCCGTTACCGCCGTGGTTGACCGAACTCCTCACACCACCGCCACCACCGGTGCCGCCGCTCACCTCACCCGGCGAGATCGCGCATCCGCGCACCTATGTCGCGGCGGCGTTGCGCAACCAGGCCGACCGGATCCGGTTCGCCCGCACCGGGACCCGCCATCGTGCGGTGTTGCTGGCGGCCAACAGCCTGGGCCGACTCGTCGCAGCGGGTCTGCTCGACCGCGACCACGCCTACCGGGTCCTGCTCGACGCCGCCCAGCGACATGTCGGTGTCGATGGCTTCACCGATCTCGAGGCCATCCGCACCATCGACGACGGCCTGACCTACGCCGCCAACCGAACCACCCGCGCCAACACGTGAGGAGACCTGGAATGCCACAGATTGTTGGGCGCCACCGAAGACGCCGATAAAAAGGCGTTGCCAATTCCAACCGGAATCCGCACCCAGCCAACGGCTTTCCTCGGCACGGTGTCTCCGCCGGTCGGTACGGTGTCACACCCAGCGGCCCCGCTTCACAGCATGGCCTTCGTCCCGCGCTGCACCACTCCCGCCGGTCTGACTGCTTCACCCTCGCGGGCGGTCGGCAGTCCAATCCTCGCGCCACCACGCACGCAAAGACCGCGGCCCAGCAGTCGGCATATCGCCGCTGCCGATGTGTCCGATTCAGGCCGATGGTTCCTGAGCACCCTCAATGCCCGAAGTTGCCCGCGACGTCGTCATTTTCAATGTCGGCTAACGCCCTCCGCCCTAGGAGTTTCGATGCCCTCGATCGAAGATCCCGGCGCCTTCCTCGCCGTAGTCCTCTCTCAGCTTCCGCGCCCAGCACACCGAATCGTGTTGATACTGCCGGTCCAAACATCTGATGCCGGATCCGGCGAGGACTTCTATGTCGACGCGGTTCGTGGTGTGGCCTTGTATTCCACCGGGGCCGATCTCGGGTTGGTCGATGAAAACATCGCCACCACACCGATCCTGGCGCACACCCTCGATGTCTACAGTCTGCACAACCCCGCCGCGGTTGCCGTGATCATCGTCGATGATCCGCGACCACACCGCCCGGTCCCGCGCCGCACCCACTACGAGTTGATCGCAAAGTTGCGAGAACAGTTGGCAGGCCAGGACATCGAACTGCTCGAGGCCTGGACGCTGACCGGTACCGTCCCCGGCCAACGGTGGACCAGCCTGTTCGAAAACGACGCCGGTCTCCTCCCAACCGGAGCCAACTTCGATCCCACCTCGATCGAGGAATTCTCGCCAGCGAGCGAACCGATACCGGCTGTCCTGGTCGCGGACCCCGCCTTGGCCGTCGCGGTCAAGGGCGCGCTGAAATCGCTCAACCAAGCCCGCAACGCCGCCGATGCCGCGGGCCGAGCTGAGCATCCATCCCCACCAGAGATGTTGCGGTTGGTCCTCGATCAGATCCGGGCGGCCGACAACGGCACCGACATCGCGGCCCTCGACATCGCGCGCGTAGAGATCGCCATGCACGACGAAACCGTCCGCCGCAGTCTCTACGCGTTGTCCTCGAGCCCGCGCGGGACCGCGACCCAAGCACTGTGGACGCTGCTGATTCGCGCGTTGCCCTCCCCGCGCCGCGCGCAAGCCGCATTGCAGTTGGCAGTCTCGGCCTACATCAGCGAGGACCTCGACATGGTCCTCGCCGCGCTGCGGATCGCGTTGACCGACGACCCCACCGAACCCACCGGGCGACAACTCGCCGACGATATCGCGCTGGCGGTCCCGGCGAAGGTAATCGTTGAACGGTTGCGCGGCGGCTACCTCACCGCTGCCGAACTCGGCATCGACCTCGACCTCGGCCTGGACTGACCGGGGCATCGGGTTCTCACCGGTTACCGGTTTCTTCGGCGTAGATCCGCATGCCTTCCGACACCTTGCGCGCGGCGTGCTCCAACTGGTCAGGGCTCAGGTGTTTGCCGAACGCCGCCGCGCGAAGTAGCTGTTCGCGTACCTCGTCGAGGTTCACCCACGCCCTGTCCAACCGAGAAAGTTCGGGCATAACGCGACCATACCCCACATCGAACGTGTGTTCGCTTCCAGATGCGTGACTGAACGCCCAGCTGCCGTCCGACGTCCCTGCTGCAGCGGGGGCATTACACCGATTTCTGTCCATCTCATCTGCGCGCCGCCCGCTTCCGTTGAGCAGGTTCGCCCCGTCCAAGGAGCTTAGATGCCTTCGATCGAAAATCCCGGCGCGTTGATCACCGCGATCGTCTCCGCGGCCCCGCAGCCCCTGAAGCGTTGCCTGCTGCTGGTGCCGATGCAGGTACTCGGCTGTTGGCCCGACACCTACATTCGTCCCGGCACCGGTGCGCGGGAGGACCTGTATCTCACCGGAGACGATCTCGGCCTCGGCGGGGACTACCTCGCGACCGTCGCGATCCTCAACCGCGCATTGCGCATGTGCCAGCATCACGCACCCGAGGCGGTCGTGGTCGTCATCGTCGACGATCCACGTCCCGGCCGCCCGGTTCCACGCCCGACCCACCACGAACTGATCACCGTGCTACGACATCGCCTCGCCGAGCACAACACACACCTGCTCGACGCCTGGATACTCACCGGAGCCGAGCCAGGCTCGCGCTGGACGAGCCTGGTCGACGAGGACACCGGTGTGCTGGCGGACCACACAACCACCGAAAGCGGCGAACCTGCGCGACAGATCGAGTCGGTACCCGCGGTCCTGGAAACTGACCCCGCCCTCACCGAACAGGTCGCGCAATGCCTGCGCGAGCGAGGTGTTGTCCTCACCACCAAGGCAACCTACCTCCCAGACCACAGCGAGGCAGCGGTTGCTGCCCGTCGAGACCGATTGCGATACGCGCTGACCCAGATCCACGCCGCCGATTCCGGCACCACCCTCTCAGCCGCAGCGCTGGCCGAGATGGCGATCACGCTGGAAGACATCGAGATTCGTGACTGCCTCTACGCCCTGTCGACCGGTCCGTGCCGTGGCGCGTGCCTGGCAGCGTGGACCCAGTTGGTGCGAGCACTGCCCGCACCCGGGCGGACCCAAGCCGCGATGATGCTCGGGGTCACCGCCTACACCTGCGATGATGCCGCACTGGCCACCGCCGCCATCGCGATCGCGTTGAGCGATGAACCTGGCCAACAAACAGCACTCGCACTGGCCGCCGCCTTCGCGTGCTCGGTCACCCCTGATCTGATCCGCGCATCGATGCGCGGTGGCTACACCGTCGCTGCTGAACTCGGCATCGACCTCGACTGACAGGTTGCGGTGTCGCCCGCCCCAGCCGCGCTGCCGCGCTGCCGCGCTGTGGTGATCGGGTGCGCGGCAGCGCACCACCGCCGAAGACGTCGCCGAATCCGAGTGCAGACCCGCACCTCACCATCCCTCGAGAGGCCATCGTGACCACCACACCGGCACGCCAGCTGGCGTGGGCGATCCTCGCCCGCGCAGCCCTGCACCACGTCCCCGGCCTCGCCAGCGCGGTGCCAGATGAGCTCGGCTCTGTCGAAGCGGTCGCCGACCGGATCGCCGGTCGCCGGCCGCCGCCGCGATCGCGCGCGACTCTCGCGGACCTGGCCGCCGAGGACCTCGACCACGCAGCGAAGGTGGGGGCGCGGCTGCTGACCCGCGACGACCCGCACTGGGCGGCACTGGGATTCGACGACCTCACCGACGCCGACGCCGCTCCAGTCGCGGTGTGGGTCCGCGGCCACGGTGTGCCAGCGACCGCGCACCGGGTCGGGGTAGTCGGGGCACGGGCGATCACCGAACGCGGCGAACGGATCACCGGTGAGATCGCCGCAGCGTTGGCCGAACGTGGCTGGCACATCGTCAGCGGAGGCGCCTACGGCGCGGACGCCGCCGCCCATCGGGCCGCGCTCACCCACGATGCGGGCACGACGGTGGTCTTGGCCAATGGTGTGGATCGGGCCTACCCGTACCCGCATCGGGAGTTGTTCGACCGTATCGCCGGATCCGGTGCGATCGTGTCGGAGTATCCCCTGGGAAGCGGCCCGACCCGTGACCGGTTCCTGCGGCGCAACCGGCTCGTCGCGGCGCTGTCGCATGCGGTGGTGGTACCTGAGGCGGGCCGCTGGTCGGGCACCCTGCACACCGCCGGATGGGCCCGCCGCCTGCACCGCCCGCTGTTCGCGGTACCCGGACCCGCCGACGCCGCCGCCTCAGCGGGCTGTCACCGCCTGATCCAGGACCGCCGCGCCCACCCGGTCACCACCACCGCCGCCCTCCTCGCCGCAATCGGCACCCCTTCTCGTTGATCACCCCGGCGGCAGCTGCGACCGCTGCCGTGTCCGGGCGCTGCCATGCCCATGCCAGGCCGCAGCGCCGTGTCCGAAATCGAATTGTGTTGGAGGTAGCTCATGTCCACCAATCCCCTCGCCGTGCAGAGCGTGACCCGCACGCAGTATCAGAACCTGGCCGAGCGCGGCTACGCCGGGCCGGTCACCGACATCCCCGACGCAGCGGGAGCGGAGGCCTGGCGGGCGCAGTTCCCGGACTGGCGCGGCCAGTACTGGACCTACACCGACGACGGCGAGATGTTGCGGCTGCGGCCGGTCAACCTCGCCCGCCAGCGCGGCACCCGCGCGGCCTGAGCCCGGCTCCACCCGCACCCCCCAAGGGCTCCCGCTCCCCGAGGGTGTTGTCCCTATCCGAAATTCGGCCCAGCACTTCCCCGTTCGTCGCGCGCGGGCGGAGTGCCGCGCCGTCTAGTCTGTGAGGAGATCACCGTGATTACTGCGTCTCTGTCCGTCGTCCCCGACACCACCACCGAACCCGAACAGCCCGGCACCACTCATCCGCCTGAGACCGTCGATATCGAGGGCACCGGGGTGGAGCAGAACACCACCGCCGTCGATCCCGATCCGATGGTGGCTGAGGCAGCGTATCTGGATCCGAATGAGCTGGTGATCGATGAGAATGTGCGAACCAGTTTTGATTTGGACGACTATCCCGACGAGAAGGCGTCGATCACACTGTTCGGGGTGCGGGCCCCAGCGCTGGCCGAGCGCGAGCCCGACGGGTCGGTCCACGTCTACGACGGACAGCTGCGGGTGCTACTGGCCCGCGAAGTCGGCGTCGCGAAGGTGCCGGTGTGGATCACCCCCGCCGACACCACCGTCAATGACAACGAACGCCGCATCGCGCGCACGATCGATCAGATCAACCTCAACGATCGCCGAATACCGTTGCCCGACGCCGACCGTGCCAGCGGTGTCGCGCTCGTCTTGGAGTTGGGCGCATCACCCACTCGGGTGGCCCAGGGGTTGCAGCGCAAGCGATCCGAGATCACCAAGACCGCGGCCATCGGGGCGTCACCGACCGCGAAGCGGCTCCTCACCGAGGGCCGCCAACTCGACTTCGAGCAACTCGCGATCATCGCCGACTACGAACGCCGCGGCGACACCGACGCGCTGCAGCGCCTCGAGGGAGCTTCGCGCTGGGACTTCACCTACATCCGCACACGCATCGACAACGAGCGAGCCGCGACCCGCGCCCTGCTCGAGGCCGCACTCCCGTATGCCGCCTACGGATTCGGGATCCTGACCACCGAACCCACCAGCGGATTCGTGCCGGCCACGACTCTGGCCACCACCGACGGGGACCCGGTCACCACCGATCACCTCTACACCGACCCCGCCCAATGGGCAGTGTGGCTGTCGGTGCACAAGAACGCCCTGCTGGTCGACCGCGAGACCGGCGCGGTCGTCGAATCCGACACGGTCGACTGGAGCACCCGCGCCAACCCCGATACCCAACCCGGCGAGGGACTGCGCCACGCCAACTCGGTGCGCCAAGCCGATCAGTGGACCCCGACCTACTACCTGCCCGAGAACGCGCTCGCGGGAAGCGGATTCGTAGTGGTCGTTCCCGAACCCGACCCCGAGGCCACCGCGCAGGCGACGGCGGAGCGGGAGGCGGCGCGGCTGGCGCGCAAGCGGGTGATCGAGCTCAACGTCCGCGGAGAAGCGGCCAACCAACGCCGCAGGGAGTTCATGCCCCGCTTGGTAGCGGGAAGCAGACCGCATCGCAGTGCAGCCCAGTTCGTCGCCGAATCGTTGGCGCACAAACTCGACCACAAACAGCTGGCGAAGACGACATCGCTGCTCGGCATCGACGCCACGACCCAAGCGCTGGTGACCGCGATCGGCAACGCCTCACCCAACCGGGCGTGGATGATCGTGCTCGCCATGCAGGTCGCCGCTGCCGAACTCGAGATCGGCAAAAGCCTGTGGCGCGACGCGCTGCCCGCCACACAGCGGTATCTGCGGTTCCTCGCCGAGGCCGCTACCGGACCCGACTTCGCCCTCGTCGATGTCGAACAAGCCGCCGCGAAACTCATCGACTACCACGACATCGACATCGAGTCCTGAACCACCACAACCCGATCAACCCCTCACCGGCCCGCCCCAGATCCGCTCGTGGTGGGCCGGTGCGCCTCGTGCCCACTCGAACAGAAAGGGAACAGCCATGGCCGGAGACACCGTCATCACGGTGATAGGAAATCTGACCGCCGACCCAGAACTGAGGTTCACACCGAACGGGACCGCGGTCGCCGATTTCACCGTCGCTTCCACCCCCCGCTACTTCGACCGCAATTCGAACGAGTTCAAAGACGGTGACCCGTTGTTCCTGCGGTGCAACATTTGGCGAGAGGCCGCGGAGAACGCCGCGGAAAGCCTGACCAGGGGATCGCGCGTGATTGTCAGCGGAAGGCTGAAGCAACGCCGCTGGCAGACCGACGACGGCCAGAACCGCACCACCACCGAACTCGAAATCGACGAGGTCGGTCCGTCGCTGCGCTACGCCACCGCCAAGGTCACCCGGGTCTCTCGCAACACCGGTGGTAGCGGCAACGGCTACAGCCGTTCATCCACCGACCGACTCGCCAGCGAGGACCGCTCCCGCGACCTCGTCGGCGCGGCAGCAACCAGCAGCCGCAACGCCGGGACCGACGACCCGTGGGCCGTGAACGGTGCGGGCTCCTTCGGCGGTGGATCCCTCACCGGCCACGAACCGCCGTTCTGAACGACCTTGCTCGACCCGATAGCACCACACACCCGCGACTCGTTCCCCGTTCTCCCATCCCCTCTCACCCGCACGAGGAGACCACGATGCCCCCTACGAACACTCTTACCGCCGCACCTGTGACTCGGCTCGGAGTCGGTGATCTGGATCGTCTGCTCGACGACGAACTCGGTCCCCACCCCTACTATGCCCAGGTCGCTGACGCCGTCGCGGTACCGATCGAGGACGAACTCGCACTATGGGTGCGGACTCCCGCCCGCGAACCCGGCGCTGATCTTCGCCTGCATGCGATCGCGACCGCCGCCACCGACGCCGCCCGCACCGCACCGGAGGCGGTCGCTGCTCGCCGGGCCCGCCGCACACCCCGTTCGGTCGCGGCCGTGGATCTGCGTCACCGCACCCGCGATGCTGCCCACCGACAGGCCGCCGAAGCCGAGATCGACGCCTACTTCGCCGACCGCGATCTGCTGGCGGCCTGAGCACTCCGGTTCCGCGAAGAAGGACACAGTCAACAGGAGCAGAAAGGGCCGGGTGGGATGTCCGGGGTGTTCGTCTGCCCGGACACCCCGCCTTCCTGAGGGCTACCAGCGCGGCGGGCGCACCCGCGCAAAGTCGCGCAGTGCGGAGTGAATCCGCCTCGCCCATGAACCTGCTCCGACACGTTCAGGCCGCCGTCGCAGCGCTGATGATTGCGTGAAAGTCGGGTGTGGCGGTGAGGGAGGGCTGACCGTCTGGCCGTCTGCCCCGCCTTTCCGAGTGCTACCAGGGTGTGCTCCCGCCACGGCTGCGGGCCCGCGCCCGCCCGTCACCGAATTCGCCCGCGCCGCACCCCAGCGACAGGCGGCGGCCCGGTGCTCAGCGCCCGCGAATTCGGTGCCGCCCGATCCGGCGCGTTCCCTCCGCTGTGTCGGGCTCCCACCCTGGTCGGCCGCACTCAGGCGGGTCAGACGACCAGCCGCCCAGCCCCGTGCCGGGGTACGTGCTCGTGCGCGTCCGGTGCGGGGCCGAGCTGTCTCTTCGACGACTGAACAGGAACCGTGATGACCGCTACGTTGAGCACTCCCGACACCACCGCGACTGTTTCTCCGTTCGCCGACGCGCTCGGTGAGATCGAATACCTGCTCGAGGTCGACCCAGACACCGCGCGTGAGCGTTTCACCGACGTCTTGGCCCTGGCCACCCCGGCTGAACGCGAATTCCTCGACCGCGTCGCCGACCTGTTGACTCGCGCCCCCTACAAGGTCGCCGCCCGCCGGTTGGGGTGGATGGCCAAGAGCCGCCCCGAACTGCGCGAGATGATCATCGACCACACCGCCGACGGTGACCCCGGCCTCTACCGCCCCGAACTCCCCCAGCAGAGCGACACCTCGATCGAGGCCGCCGAATGGGTGCGGCGCTCCATCCGCGAGCGCCGCAACCGCGACCGGCTCACCGCCACCCCGTCGGCGGCCACCGACGCCGCGCGCCTGCGCCCCGAGGCCATCGCCGCACGCCGCGCCCACATCCCCGCACCCGCGCCGGTCAGTCTGCGCCACCGTGACCGCGACCTCGCCGTAGCCGAACGCCGCGAACACCAGTGGGTCGGCTACGCCGCGCACCGCCTGTACGGGATCGACACCGCACCCGAGACCGACCGCACCCCACCGGTGCCCGAACCACGTAAACGAGCCGACCTGCTGTGGGCGCACGTGCAAGCCGACCTGTGGGAGCGCAGCTACTTCCTGCACATCGCCCACTGCTACACCGAAGCCGACCGCCACCTGCTCGCCCCCGAAACACCCGAGCGCCACACCGGACACGACGACCGCTACAAGGGCCTCGACGACGCGGCACAGGAGTTCCTGCGCGAGCACGACACCGAACCCGAACCGTGGTCTCGTGTCCGGCGGGCTCGTGCCCGCCGCAACCAACCCCAGCTGCCGCCGCGGATCACCCCGGCCGACCAGGCCCGCTTCGCCGCCCGGCGCACCGGCATCCCCGTCCCCGACGATCGCGACGAGTACCTGCCCTACACCGAACTCGACGTCACCGAATCCACCTGGCAAGGCTCCGGGCTCGACTACGACCTCGCCGCGATGACCCCCTACCTCGGGTGGCCGTGCATCAACTGCTGGATCGACCGCGCCGCCGCCGACCGCCGACCCCACCACGCCCGCGACAGTCACCCGGTCAGCGACGACGGGCTGTGCGATGTGTGCCGCGCCGACGGGCACCCTGGCATCCCGGCGCTGCCCGCTGGCTTCGGCCTTCGCTCCTACGTGGAGTCCCGCTGCGCCCACATCGCCGCCACCCACCCACACCAGGTGCGGGGGCTGCTGGACCGCATCCGGGCCGCCGCCGCGAATACCGGACCGACCTGGCGGCTGATCACGCGCTGGATGGCGTGCAACCTCGACCAGCCCGCACCCGCACCGCGCCGCGATCCCGCCCGCCGCCCGCGCCGCAACTCGGCCTTGGGAGCCGGGCAGCGCATCGGCCGCTGCGACGCCTGCGCCCGAAACGGTGTCGTCCACGCCGACAACTACTGCACAGGTTGCCGGATCGACCTCGGATTGGTTCCCGCGCGCACCCGCGCGGCCTGACCCGCGCTCGAACGACCCGTTGTTCGCCGGTCCGCCGCAGTGTCGACCTTCCCCTGCGGCGGACCGGTCCACCAACCCCCAAAGCACAGGAGCACCCTCATGCACCAACTGCCCACCCGAGCCCGCCGCGTCCTGCGCGCGCTGTCCCGGGCTGTGCACCCGACTCGCCGCAGCGAGGTCCGGGTGCGGGTCTATCTCAACACCGCCACGCCCGCGATGCTGGCTGGGTATCAGCCCGGCGCATCGCTGGCACTGGCTTACGCCTTCCGCATTCCCATCGACGGGCCGACCACCGACGAGGTGTTGCTCGAACGAGTCTTCGCCGCGTTCAACGACCACCCCCAACGCGACGACGACCACACCCACACCGACGCCTGGTATTCGAAACGGTTGCGGTCGCTGTCCGTCGGAGACGTCGTCGCTCTCGACGACCGCGCCTACGCCTGCGCATCGCTCGGATGGACACCCATCCCCGCCCCGCCGACCTGACCGACCGCCCTCACCACACCGACACGTTCCCGGTCCGGGTGGTCCGACCGAAGCGAGGGCTACCACGACCACCATCCAACTACCCCCAATTGGAAAGGGGACTCTCGATGCCCGACCGCACGCCCTACCCGCTACGGCCGCGACGTCGACGACCTGTGCGGCGACTGCCGCGACCTCCACGCACCGCAGCTTGACTTCAGTTCGTCTCCACACCGGCCCACCCACAACGGGTCTCACATCCCCGGTCCGCGCCAGTGTCATGCTCCCGCAGCGGACCGGACACAGCCACCGACCCCCTCACTCCCTATCCGCCTTGGAGGTACATGCCGTGACCAACCCCTGGCTCGACTTCCTCTCCGACCACTACTCCTCGATCTGGGTCCTGTGCTGGTTCGCCATCCTCGTGTACTGGGGACGCCCCCTGACCGAATCTCGCTGCCGCTGCCGCTGTTCCACCACCACCGCTACCGAACCCGGCGCGAGGTAGTCCAGAACCGCTCGCGCGCAGCGACTCCCGCCGCCCAGGCCATCCACTAGTCCTCACCGAATCGCCAACCCCACCCTCACGCCACATCTACACTCACCTCCACACGCACACCACCACGCAACCGCACTCACCCCACCTCCTCCACCACACACACCTTCACCCTCACCACCCCACTTCCCCACACATCCACAAGCACACCTCTTGCATCTGAGGTCACACCGGCGTTTATGGACGGAAATGCGGCAACCTAGCGGTCTCCCAGGTGGACGATCCGGAGCGGTTTCCGTGACATGGGTGCGCCGACCCGAGGATCGTTGACACGACAAGCTTCGTCGCTGGAGGTGAGGCGGCGGAGTCCGATCGTGCCGTCTTGTTGGCCCCTACTGTTGCGATTCGGTAACGACCAGGCGTTTTGCTTGATTTGACTAAAAAATAGTCAAATCCAACCCCTGGCGTAAATGGCCGGTCAGATGCTTGATGGATATATGACCGCGACGATTCATAAAGTCGCGGCGGGCAATGGGTATCAATATTATCTGCGCAATGTCGCCGCGAATGACGTGTCGGCTCGCGGCCGTTCCAGCCTCGCCGATTATTACTCCGCTCACGGGGAAGCTCCAGGCCGCTGGCACGGCACGGGCCTGGCCGCTCTGGGCCTGCAACCGGGTGACGAAGTCACCGAAGAACAGATGAAATCCCTTTTCGGACTGGGGCGTCATCCGAACGCGCATGTGATCGAAGCCCACGTCTACAACACCGAGATCGGCAAGGGAGCTAAGCACAAAGACGCCGCGCGGGCCGCCGATCAGGCGTCGCGTTTAGGTAACCCGTTCCGGGTTTATACGGAGGTTTCCGAATTCCGTAAACGGTGCGCAGACGCATTCAAGCGGCACAATATGAAGCACGGATTCGATCTTCATGACGCTATTCCCGATGATGAACGTGCACGGATTCGGACCCGTGTGGCGTTCGATATGTTTTGCCAACAGTACGATCGCGCGCCACTGAATGAGCGGGAATTGTCGGGGTGGGTGGCACGTAACTCGCGCCCGAACACCGTCGCGGTCGCGGGTTTCGACATCACTTTCTCACCCGTCAAGAGTGTCTCGGTGCTGTGGGCGCTGGCCCCGCGCGCGGTCGCGGAGAAGGTCGAGGCTGCCCACCATGCCGCGGTCGATGATGCGCTGCGCTGGTTGGAGGAGCACGCGATCTTCACTCGGTTGGGTCGCAACGGGATCCGGCAGGTGGACGTCGACGGGATGGTGGCCGCCCGGTTTGTACATCGTGACAGCAGAGCAGGCGACCCCGATCTCCACACCCATGCGCTGATCGCCAACCGGGCCCGCACCGATGATGGGCGGTGGCGCACCCTCGATGGCACCGCGATCTACCGAGCGGTGGTCACCGTGTCCGAGATCTACAACACCCGCCTGGAACATCACCTCGAGGATTTGGTGGGTGTGGAGTTCGCCGAACGCCCCAGCACCGATCCGTCCAAGCGTGCGATCCGCGAAATCGTCGGCATCCCAACCCTGTTGATCGAGGCGTGGTCGCGGCGCGAAGCCGCGATCAAAGAGCGCGTGGGGGAACTCGCCGCACGGTTCCAAAACCGGTTCGACCGCGAGCCGACTCCCACTGAAATGTATGCCCTGGCACAGCAGGCCACCCTCGAAACCCGACCGTCCAAACACCATCTACGGTCACTGGCCGAGCAACGCAGCACCTGGCGATCCCAAGCGATGAACCTGCTCGGCGGCCGCGAAGCACTCTCGGAGATGATCGTGGGGGTCTTGAATCCCGTGCGACCCCAGCGTGTCGCGGTGACGACGGCGTGGATCAATCGCACCGCGCAGCGGGTCATCGAGGTGGTTTCCGAGCACCGCTCCACCTGGCAGACCACGAATCTGCGGGCCGAAATCGAACGCCAACTCCGCGGCCACATACGTAGCCGGGACTGGGCACAGGCCGCCGAGGCAGTCCTGGCCGAAACGCTCTCGCCCGAGCATGTGATCGCGCGCGGTGACCCGGATCTGACCGACGAACCCGAATTGCACACGGTCCCAGGCCTGTTGCGTCGCCGCGACGGCACCAGCTTCTACACCGTCTCCGGTGTCCAGGTCTACACCTCGGCGCGAATGTTGTCGGTCGAACAGCAGCTGATCGAGATGTCGGTGCGGCCTGGCGGACGCCAACTCCGACCCGATCTCGTCACGGCGGCAGTGGACCGCTACAACACCAGCAATCCCGATCGACCGCTCAATGCCGGGCAGATCAGCGTGATCGACGGTTTCGCCACCTCGCCTCTGCGGGTCCGCACCACCAACGCGCCGGCGGGAACGGGCAAGACCACCGCGATGGCCGTGCTCACCGACGCCTGGCACACCAGCGGCGGACAGGTCCTCGGGTTGGCACCGACCGCGTCCGCGGCCGCCGAGCTGGGCAAGGCGATCGGCGCGCGGGTGGAGACCGTCGACAAGGTCCTCGACGTCTTGGCTCGGCACACCCCGCGCCCGGACAACCCTGCGCTGGACCGGGATATACCGCCGTCGCTGCCGCAATGGATCCTCGATATCGACCCCGGCACGTTGGTGATCGTCGACGAGCACGTCAAGATCGGCAACCTCAAACGCCTACGGCTACTGCGATTCCTACACGACCAAGGCGCGACGATCCGCTGCATCGGCGACCCACACCAGCTCGCATCGATCGAGGCCGGCGGCGCGGACACCGACATGGACGCGGCCTCACCCGAAGCGAGCATGACCCTCACCCACGTCGTACGGTTCGCCTCGAACGCCGAAGCGACCGCGAGTCTGCAGCTACGCGAGGGGGATCCGGCCGCGCTGGGCTGGTATCTGGACAACAACCGGATCCACGCCGGACACGAAGGTGCCACCCACGATGACGCCTACACCGCCTGGATCACCGACCACCTCGCCGGCCGCGACACCATCATGCTCGCCGCCACCCACGACATCGTCACCGAACTCAACGCGCGCGCTCGCGCCGACCGCATCACCCGCAATGGCGGTGTGGTCGGCGCGGAAACTGTTCTCGCCGACGGACTTGGGGCCTCGGTCGGGGACACGATCCGTACCCGTCGCAACAACCGTCGACTGCGACTCGGTGCCAACGATTGGGTCCGCAACGGTTACGCCTGGACCGTCACTGCGGTGCATGCGGACGGAAGTCTGACCGCCACACATCTGCATTCGGGCAACGAACTCGGTCACAGCGTGCGGCTTCCCGCCGACTACGTGGCCACCCATGTGCGTCTCGGGTACGCGTCAACGATCAATTCCGCGCAAGGAATCACCGCCGATTCGTGTCATGTCGCGCTCACCGGAGGCGAGTCACGCCAACAGCTTTACGTGGCACTCACCCGCGGAATCCACGCCAACCACGTCTATGTACCGACCGCGTTGGACGGTTCCGAAGGCTCGTTCTGGTCCGAACCCGCCGCCTATCCGCGCACCGCCGTGGAGATAATGCTGCGCATTTTCGGTCGCGACGGCGCACAAAAGTCGGCGCATACCATGCTCCGCGACGCCCTGGATCCGCACCAGCGGATCGGTCGCGCGCTCGATATCTACCTCGACGCGCTCGGTGTCGCCGCCGAAAACGCCCTCGGCCCAGTCGGACTCGAACGCCTCGACGACGCTGCCGAAGCGGTGCGCGCGAACCTCACCGACAGCCCGGCCTACCCCGTGCTGCGGCAACACTTGGCGATGATCGCGCTGTCGGGGCGCGACCCGATCACCGCCTTACGCGTCGCCGCGAGCGCACGCGAACTCGACACCGCCAATGATGTTGCCGCCGTGCTGGACTGGCGTCTGGATCCCTCTGGCGCGCACTCCACCACCGGCGCACCCCTGCCGTGGGCGTCGGGGATCCCGCGCAGGCTCCGCGCGGAACTCGACTCCACCCAACTCGCTGCCCGCGCCCGCATCGTCACCGACCTCGCCACACAAATCCGTGACGACGTCCAAACCTGGACACCGGCGTCCGCACCGCACTGGGCACGCCCACTCATCGGGTCGGACCCACGCCTGCTCGCTGATCTGGCCGTGTGGCGGGCCTCCCTGCACATCGACGACCGCGATCCACGCCCTACCGGCCCCGCCCGCTACACGCAGCTCGAACGCGAACACCAAGACCTGCTCGACGCCCGCGTCACCGGCACTCTCGGCGATATCCATTTGCCCGCCAACAAGTGGGCACCGCTGATCACACGCCTCGAATCCCGCATCCTCACCGACCCGTGGTGGCCGATCCTCGCCGACAAGATCGAGGTCGCCCACCGATCCGGAATCGACATCCAAACCCGATTGACCCACGCCGCCGCACTACGGGCGTTGCCCGATGACATGCCCGCCGCGGCCCTGTGGTCGCGACTCGAACTCGAACTCGTCGCCGCCGATATCACCAGCACACACAACCTGAACCCCGACTGGACCGGCGAACTCCACCAGATCGTCGGCGACGACACCGCCCAACGCGTCATCAACGACCCCGCCTGGCCGCGCCTGGTCGCCGCGATCGACCGCGCTACCGGCACTGACTGGACACCCGCCGAACTCCTCACCACCGCATACGAACTCATCCTCGCCGCCCAACCCGACGACACCACACCGCTGCGCCCCGACCAACTCACCAACGCCCTCGCCTGGCGCATCGACGCACTCCTGCACGAACACACCCACCCCGAACAACCCGAAACCCAACCGTCGCCGGAGCCCACAATGCATCCACCCGCCCACCACCCCGTCCCCGAACCACACGATCCGCCACGCCACAGCACCACCACACCGCCGTCACCGATCCGGCCACCAGCTACCAGCACCGTTGACGAAAACTCGCTGTCTGGCGACATCACCACGATCGCCGCGCTGTTCAAAGCCGGTGACCTGCGCGCGGCACGGCGCGCATTTCGCGACCTCGCCGACACCCTTACCGACGAGCAACGCGACATCATCGAACGCGTCGCGACCACTCTCTACCGCAACCACTTCCGCGTCGCCCTCGCGCGACTACGGTGGGCCGCCGACCAATACCCCGAGCACCGCGAACTCATCCGCGCCTGCACCCCCGCCACCGACCCCCATGTCCACCAATCAGACACAGATCGTCTCCAGCCACCGAACCGACCCGACCAGCACCCCCTCCCCACCCAACACTATCCCGACTGGCGAGACCCCACCCGAGTTCACCCGCCCCGCACCGACACCGAGATCGCCGCCCAGCGCGCGAGCCAGGACTACCTCGACACCCGCGGCGACCTCGACACCGACCCCGAACATCTACCGATACCCGACGGAGTCCCGCACCACTACTACCGCGAAAAACTATGGGAAGACCGCTATCCCGACACCACCGCACCCGACTACGACCGCCAAACCACCGACAAAACCCACGCGCTGCCGTGCGTGTCCTGTGGCATCACACGCGCCCGCATCGACAGCAGACCGCGGCCGCCGCGCCGCAGCGACGACGGCCTCTGCGGTGAATGCCGCACCGACAATGCACCCGGCATCCCCGACCACCCACCCAACGAGCACATCCATGCCCGCTGCGACCACATCGCCGCCACCCACCCACCAAACACCATCCTGGGCCTGCTCAAACGCGATTGGCACGCCGCCCGCACCCTCGCCGAACGCCTCGCCATCGCAACCTGGGTCGAACAACATCCTCAGCCCGACACCCCAGCCGAGCCATCAGTACCACCGTCTGGGGTTCTCCTCGATGTATCCGATCCCGTGCAGATGCTCACCGACGACCAACTCGCCCAAGCCATCACCGATATCAGTCTGCGCATCGATCTTGCCGAGACCGAAGCCATCCTCTACGGGCCCGCACCCGGCACCGCAACCAGCGACACGACAGCAGTCGACGCCACCACCTGGCTACACGACGAACTCATCGACCTCAACACCGAACAACATCGCCGCACCCAACTCACACCCGAACAAACCGCCGCCGAGCACGCGCTACGCGCCCGCCACCAACACGACACAACCTCCGAAGATTCTCTCGACTACGATCCCGACCCGATCATCAATCCCGCCGTCGGCTACGACGAAGACTTCGGGTTGTAAACAGTCAGTGGTGGACGAGGGTGAACGCCACACCGCGAACCACCCAGTAGCGTCACGGTGATCCGATTCATGTCCAACAACCTGCGCGACTACGGATTGCCGGACAGTCCCGCTGAGCTGCAGCGCCGCCAACGCATACACGTCCGGCCCCGTGTCTGCGAGACCACGAGCTTATTCATGTGGCTGCACGCGGATTGATTCGGTCACCAGCGGATCCAGATCGAGCATCGACCAGCGACACCAGCTCATCTCCCGCGCCACCAGCAGCGTCGATGCCAGGGCCGTGGTGATCGGCAGCCGCTCGCTGTCGCGCTCGGGATCCAGATACCAGCTGTGCAGCCGCGACCGCCGACACATCTGGCGCAGATCGGCATCCGAGAGCGGCAGATCGTAGGCGGTGTCGACCATGATGTGTTCGAGGTCGCCGCAGGCGTTGACCTCCTCCCGGTCCGGCCACACCCCGCCCCAGCCTCGGATGCCATACAACTCTGGGAGGTCGGTGACGTCGGTGCTGAGATTCGCCAAACCGGTCAGCATGTCGTGGCCGGTGATGACATCGGCGTGCAGATCCATCTCGACAATACGATCGTCGACGAGCCCCACGAATACATCGGAAGTGTCAGTCGATGGCAGCAGCAGCTCGTAGCCCACAACGAAAGCCCGGGGGTCGTCGAGGTCGCGCGGATGCTCGGCGTCGAACCTGGCATACACCAGCCCGACACCACACCGTGTCACCGCTATCGACGCCACCACCGGACGGCTGCTGCCCGGCGGCGATCCCGGATCGCCGAACGGCTTTTCCGGCCGCGCCAAATTCGTCATCGGGATCACGACTGAACCTCCGTGCCGAGCCGACTGCTCACCGTATCCGCCACTGGTTCAACCGGGCGAGGGTAGCCGGAGCCAGTGTCGATGTGACCGCTGCCGCAGCTGTGGCAGTAATGGATTTCCAGCGATATCCACGACGGGACGGTGCGCTCCGACAACTCGTAGATGGTGACGCCGTAGGGGTGGCTGCACGACTCGCATTCGAGATCGGAGTCGATCTCGGTCCCGGTCAGCTTCGCGCGATGCCCACCGTCGACATTGGTCACTTCGAAAGCCTGGACGCACTGACCAGACCTCAACGGTCGCGGCAACCGTCTCGGTGTCCGCAGATCCGGTCGCAGTAGAGCCTTGGTCATGCGCACGACCAGTCCGCTGTGCCCTCCTGGGCAGCAATGGATTTCCAGAGTCAGCCACCAGGGAACAGCAGGGACCGTTACTAGATAGACCGTCACCGTGTGGAAGTCGGCTTCGTAATCGCCTGGGCATTGTTGGCATGGACGATACGTGTCCGCTGTGACGGCGGTCAGGTATTGGCGCGGATGCCCGTAGGAGTCCATGACAAACATGCGGCCAGCGTGTTCACGCGGCCTCGGCGGAGTGAGCCTTGTCAACTTCATTCGGAAGCTGAACCTTTCGAGGTTTCCTCGTGTTCGGCCCACACCCCGGAGCAGATAGTCACGCACGCGAGTTGCTTGCGGCTGCGACAGCGGTTCCTCATGCACAGGCAGCCTCCGATCCCTTGCCCACGCGTGCGGCCACTGTCCCGGCCCACGCCACCAAGCAGTCCTGGAACAGCCTGGTGTTCGGCGCTACGGTTACCGCGTGACCAGCGCCGGGCAGTACGTAGGTCTGTAGTTGGGCTGCTGGCGCGAAATAGCGCCGCTCCGCATCGGCCAGGCTCGCACTCGACGCACACACCGCTCGTGCGCACAGCAGGTCCAACTCGCCGTTGACGATCAGCACAGGTGCGTCGATGTTGCCGGTCAGGGGCGCGATGGTGCTGCTCAGACCGTCTACCATTTCGGCCGGGCTGAAGGTGTCGGCGACCTCGGCGTCATCGACAGTGAGTGCGACGGGATCAGTGTTCGGGCCCACGAAACTGGCTGCCCGGCTGCCTTGGCGCGTGGTGAGATAACCCGGGTCCAGGCCGCGGTCGGCGAATCGTGGATCGGTAGCGGCCGGGACGAAACCACCCACGGCCTTCAGCGTCTCCATTGGCGACACGGAATGTGAAAACCCCTGCAGCAGGACGCCATCGACATCGTGGTAGGTCGCGGCTGCCATGGCTGCGACCCCGGCTCCCAAAGACACCCCACCGAGGATGATCGTCTGGAATTCGGGATGCCCATTGATGCCGGTCCGCAGCGCGGTGACGATCTCGTGGACGCCTTGGGCTTGGACAGTGGCGATGACCGCCGCGCTGGGCGGGCGTGTGCTGGTGCCGGTTCCGAGTAGGTCGAGGGTGAGAGTCGCATAGCCCGCAGCGGTCAGCGCGCGCGAAACGCTGTAGGTCTGCGGCTGTATCGGCCAATCCCAGTAGCGAGCATTAGTCGCCGCACCGGACAGCAGTACCACGATAGTGCCCGTCGGCTGCCCGGGACGGCACAGCGTGGCGCCCATCGTGCCCAACGGCACCGGCCATGAAGTGGCTTCACAGCGCGCGGACTCCGAACCAGGTTCATCGGCGTGGGCTGCACCGAGTGCTGAACACAACAGCGCGATGACGGCTCCCACCATCGCAATAGCCCTGGTTCTGGCACGGGATTTCGCTGTAGCGCTGATCATTGTCGATGTCCGCCCTCGTCGAGGAGAGCATCGACATGACCGCTCGGCGCCCATCTCCAGTACGCGGCGAGAATCACAGCGGCCCACCACAGGCCCACAGCGGTATCCCTCATCGGCCAGCGCCGATTGCCGTACCGGTGTGGTTTTCGGGATGTGACTGGCGGTTCGGTCAGCCATGGTGGCAATGCGGGCTGCCCTGGTGGAGACATTGTCAACTTCATTCGCAGGCTTAACCTTTCGAGCTCTCGGTGGCATCGCTGGATCGGTCACGGTGTGTGTGGTTGCCGGGGAAGGTTTCATCGCGCCAACCGGTGAGCGTCTTGTACGGCGCGGTGTAGTCGCTGGCGAACAGCGGGGCACCGGGCAGGTCGGGGATGTCGAAGGCAGCCACCAGCTGCGGAAAATGGTCGACGAGCAGGCCGTGGTGTCCGATGAGCTCGGTTGCGATCGTCATCGGAGGCCGGTATTCATCGCCGATTCTGACCGAGTGGTCGTTGTACCAGCCACGGCGCGCGTGGATACGTTCCAGCGCGTACGCCGCGCCTACCGTCGCGAGCAGATCGCTGGCGAATGGATCGCTGACAGTGGATGCCGCGATCAATGGGGCGGTTGCCAGAACGCGTTCAGCGGTTGCGGTGGCCAGTTCGATGGCAGCGCCGTCCGCGCCCAGCACCGGTCCAGCGACGGTGAAATCGCCACGGCGCAGACCGTCGGCGATAACCCGTTCGCGCTCAGCGAGCAATTCGACAGTCCACGGCAGCTGCGGCGGTGTGTCCGGCAGTTGCAGCGGCGGGCAGTGCAGCAGCGCCCGCCCTGCCGTCTTCTGCAGAACCTGAGTCTCGCCCTCAGCGATGCGCGCTCCCAGGACGTTGCCAGCCCAGTCTCCCAAGTGGTTGATCAGCAGCGATCCGTGCGCCGCGGTGCGTTCTCGACACATGCCCAGTACCCACTGCGCCGCATGAGTCAGTGCCGGTTTGGCGAGCATCGACCACAGCGCGTGGTCGGGGTCGCCGCCGTTGACAGCCGCGCGCATGTCGCGAAGGTGTCGGCCCAGGATGGTTGCGGTATAGAGGGAAACCAGCCCGGTGACCAGGTTGGCTTGGACCGCATCGCGGTCGGCCATCCGGACGCGAGACCCGCGCTGTCTGGCGAAGTTCGCCAAACCCGTCAGGGCGGCGCGAGCGCTGGCGACAGAAGCATTCGCCAGGTCGAGTCGGCCACCACCCAACCCGGCCACCGCGCGGTGGAACCGCTCACCCATCGGCAGGTCGCACTCGAAGCGGCCGTTGGCATCGATGCGGGCCCAGTCCCCGCCCAGTAGCGCCTGCCTCGGCACCCAGCAGTCACGGAACCGGATGATGGCGTGGTCCATCGGCGCGAAGGCCTTGTCGGGTAGCAACTCCACCTCTACACCAGCAGCCAGGCCCGTGCTGCTCCGCAATTTCAGCAGAAACGCGAACACGCCCTGGTCGCGGCCGTCGGTGATCACGCGGGCGGTGACCAGCACGATCTTCGGTGCATCAGAACCGACGTTAGGCATGAATTTCGCCGCGCGAATGTCGGGTGTCGACAACAGGAATCCACCGCTAGCGCGATCCCATCTCGCTGTGGTCCGATGATCGGCCGCCGCGTTGGTGCCACCGAGCTCGGTCAACATCAACGCCCCCAACGCCGCGCCGGTATCGAGTTCAGCGAGGCATTGCTGTTGATAATCCGCGCCGGACCCCAGCGACAGAATCGCTCCCATCGCCAGGTCGAAATGCCCGGTCAACACCGGCAGCAGCCTGGGCGCGCTGACCGCGGCCTCCTCGCAGAGGATGCCCCGCAGCTCGACGTCCGTGGCGATCGCTGTCCCGGACCCACCGAGCGCGGCAATCACCGATCGCAAAAGATCCGGGGCGAGCGCAGCCTGTTCGGAGTACGTCAGGCCCGACCGGGGGAGGTCCCCGAGCGCGCTCACGGCGTCGCGGACCCGAGCCCGCAGCGCGGCGTCTGGGCCGAGCAGCGCGGTCCGCAAGGCGTCGACAGGTTCGCTGCCGATGTGGGCGCGGGTGGTGGTGAGATCGATGGTCATGCTGGAACTCGCCTTCTCGCCAAGCGACGCACCCTCGGCTGTAGCCACGGCGAGTCGCTGAATCATGTTGGGTTGCGATGCCTTTCGTGTGTGTTCGGGTCCGGGGAATGTCATCGGTAGGCCGCAACGTCTTGCCGCCCCGGACTGGGTGATCAGGGGCAGAGGCCGACCGCTTGGAGGGCTGAGACCGAGTCGCAATCGGTTACGCGATGGCGGGTGATGGCGTCGAGGACGGCGAACGCCTCTTCCGGACGCCAGGATTCGCACATCCCGGCGAGTGCCGTCCAATCGGCGCGCCACCGTTCGTTGTGGTGCGCCACCATGGCACCGGCACGGATCCTGGTCGCCATGGCGGCACCAGGGTGGGGCCACCATCGGTGGTCGAACCGCGCAACGGGGGTGTCGATGACGTCACACAGCGTCAGCGTCGACACCACCGCCTGCTCCGGATCCCACGCCCGGCGCGCGGCGGCCAGGTGCTGGTCGAAAAACTCCAAGTAGTAATGGGGGTCGTCATCGAGAGCCTGCAACTGCAGCGGGGTCAGTGTTCCGCTGCTGCGGTGGTGGTTGATGAACGGCTGCCAGTAGGTGTCGAGGAAACGGTGCGGGACCTGTTTGCCGTCGCGGTCGAGGGCTGGCGGGCGCAGTACGTCGATGGCCATCGTTTGCCTTTACAGAATGTGTTGGGTAGGTGAAGGCGGGAAGGTGACCGGCAATGTGGACAGCGCGCGATGGAGCGGGCCGGGCCGCCATTCGAGTTCTTCGGCGGGGATGGCGAGTCGTATTTCTGGGAGGAAGTCGAGCAGTTGGTCGATAGCTGTCTCCGCCATCAGCTCGGCCACGATGCGGGCCGGTTTCGGGCACGCGTGTGGGCCCGCGCCGAAGGCCAGGTGGGAGTCGTTGCCGGTGTACTGGCCGGTGTTGACCTCGGGGCTGCTGTTGCACGCGGTCATGCTGATGATCACCGGCTGATGCGCGGGTAACCACACCGTGCCGGCGAGGATGGGCTGGACCGGATAGGTGAGGCAGTAGCAGGACATCGGCGGGTTGGTGAACAACCCCTCGGCGAGCGCGGCACTCGTCGAGGGCGGCAGGCCACGGTTGATGTCCGCGATGAACCGTCGGCGGTCGGTCAGCATCAGCAGCAGGGTGTTGGCGATCCAGTTCTGTGGCACCTCGATCGCGGCCGAAATGATCGTCAGCAGTTGTTGGACCATCTCGTCATCGGTCAGTTTGGCTGGATGCTGCACCAGCCGTGTGGTGACGTCGTCGCCGGGATTGGTGCGTTTGAGCCAGGTCAATTCACGCAAGGCCGAGTCGAATAGTTCCTCGGCGTTGTCCTGTCCGTCGAACAGCGCCGCGCTGGCAGCGACGAGTTTCTCCCCGAGTTCTTGTGTGCACCCGATGATCTGGGTGACCACCGCGAATACCACCGGCAGGCAGTATTGACTGAGCAGATCGGCAGACCCCGACCGGCAGAATGTATTGACTTGGCCGACCGCGGTGCGCTCCACCAAGGCGCGCAGCCCGTATTGGTTGATGCCGGCGAGGGCGTCGTGGGTCGCCCGGCGGTAGCGCGCGTGTTCTTCGCCGTTGCTGCGCAACGCGTTCGGCCGCCACTCGAGCATCGCCAGGATCGGCCACGTGCGGTCGTGCAACGTCTTCTGCCACTCGCGGGGATCAGCGGAGAAGTGTTCGGGATCGGTGAGAATGTTGACCGCGGTGCGGTAGTCGATCACCAACGTCGCGGCCAGCCCGGGTGCGAGCTCCACCGGCACCAGCGGGCCATAGTTCTCGCGCATCTGCTTGTATGCGCGGTGTGGGTCGGCCGCGAATTCGGGGGTGTAGATGCTGATTCGAGGCCCGAGGGCTTCGACCGGGGTCCCTGTGGCTTTGCCGGGCGCCGGGAGGGTGTGCTGCGGCACGAGGGTGGTCTCCTATGCGAGCGGAAGTTCAAGCGGCGGGCATGGGGAAAACGTGACCGGCAGCGCTGTGAGCGCGCGATGGAAGGGGCCCGGTAGCCACTGCAAACCGGTGCCGTCAGCAACCGCGAGTTGGATCTCGGTCAACGCATCCAGCAGCAGAGTGACGGACTTGGTGGTGATGACCGTCGCCAATGATCGAGCTGGGCAGGCGTGGATACCCGCGCCCCACGCGAGATGGGAGCGGTTGCCGAGGTGGTCGTTGCTGTGCACGGCCGGATCGGTGTTGCACGCGGACACGCTGATCAGCACCGGTTGATGTGGGGGCAGCATCGTTGTGTCGAGGATCTGCATCTGCTGCGGAAACCGTGGGAACATCGTCGCCAACGGTGGATCGGTGAACAGCACTTCATCGATCGCGTCCGTGACCGACAACGCGCCGTACAGAAGACGACCTCCGAACCCGTCATCGGTCAACATCAGCCTCAGCATGTTCGCGATGAGATTCCAAGTCGGCTGGCTGCCAGTGGCGTACAACATCGCCAGCTGATAGGTCGCCTCAGCGTCATTCAAGCCTGCAGGGGGCTCGATCAACCACGACGTCACATCCGCTGCCGGGTGCAGACGCTTGGCCATCACCGCATCGGCCATCGCCGTGATGAGTTGCTGGTTGCCTGCTTTGACCGTTTCGGAATCGGTGGCCGCCCGCAACACCATGATTGCGTCCAACGCGGCTTGACCGGTTTCTGCCGATAGCCCCAGCAGCCAATTCAGTGTCTGCCCCACGAGCGGGATGGCGAAATCATTGAGCAGATCGGCGTAGCCGTGTTCGCAGAAGCCGTTGATCAGCGTTGTCGTGATGTGCGCAACCGTGGAATCCAGGCCGTACTGGTCGACACGATCGAGGGCGGCGCTGATGGCGCGCCGTAAGCGGGAGTGTTCCTCGCCGGAGCTGCGCAGTGCATCAGGTCGCCACCCCAGCGTAGGAAGTGCCGGGCATTCGGGACCTACTCGTTGCTGCCAGCCACGAGGATCGGCCGGATAACGCGGGTCGTTCAGAATGCGCAGTGCCTCACGGTAATCGGTCACGAGCGCGGCCGGAACCGCCGGCGCGATATCCACCGCCGCCACGGGCCCCTGTTTGCGCATCTTCCGGCACGCGGCGTGCGGGTCGGCTGTGAATTCCGGCCCGTATATCGCGACCCGGGACTCGGAGGTGTGGACAGGCGGTAGCGGAGAAGCTGGTTGCCCAGTGGTCACTGACATTCGGCCTTTCACTGTGAGGCACGGACTTTGGCACCCGGCGTGCACGTCAT
>NZ_JBIAFV010000006.1:0-644627 GCF_042869435.1 Nocardia sp. NPDC006982
AGAGAAGCCGGATCAGCGGACTCGCGAGTAGGCCGATACGGCCAGAACGTGGCCACCGCCCCACCGGCGATGACCGGTTGCGGCCCCGGCAACGGGGTCAGCGCGATCGGATAATCGGCGTTCGATAGCCATCGAGTCACCGCGACGGCCGCGGTAGCGCGTTGACGCCGCAGCTCGGTCGCGGGCGCCAACCGCACTACGACAGAACCGACCAGCCACACCGCGTTCGATCGGTGATGCAGCATCACCGCCTCCTCGGCGCCTGCAACACCGAATTCCGCGCACACCGCCCCCAGAGCGTCGTGGCCCGGCAGACCACTGTCGATCACTTCGCCTCAAGGGTGTCGGTGATGTGAGATCGCATATCGGTCACCAGGGAATCGCGATCGTATTGGGCCGCAATCCGATTCAAATCGCCCAGCCGGGTATAGCAGCGCCGCGAGGTCAAGCCACCGATCTGTTCGATCGCAGTGTCACAGTAGACAGCGGCGCTGTCGTGGTCACCGGCCTGCAGGCACGCCCCAGCCAAGGTCGGCAGAGCCACAGCCTTACTGCGGGCATGTTCGAGGGCGTGACCGTTGACGGCGGCGCGCAGCAGCTGCACCGCTCGCGGAGCGTGATCCCGATCGTGCGTGGACAGCAGATAGTACGAATGCCCGTGCTGGGCGGAGATTTCGGCGGGCGTAATGAACGCCGCCCACGGGGCAAGGCTGCTTCGATCCACCTTCGCGTAGAGATCCTGCGACTGCTGGATCAACCGATGCGCCGCGGCGGCGTCGCCACGGGCCGCCCAGCACCACGCCGTCACCGACGCGATATACGCCGCAGTGACCGTAGAGACCGGATAGCGGCGGCTACTCGCGGTCACGGCCGCGGTCTGCGCGCACCGCAATGCGTCGTCGAGCATCCGCTGCTGGTGGTCACGTTCCACGCGAGTTGGTGCCGTCCACAACGGCCGCCACAGATGCAGCGCCTGGTGTGCCAAATCCAGCAGGATCGCCACCGACAAATCCGTACTACGCGGATGATCGGCACCCTGACCAGCGGCCCACAGAGCGTATGACCACACTCGCCGCGCGGCATCATGATCTTCCACGTCGTAAGCCAGCCAACCGGTCACCCACGCCAGCTCCGCCGTAGCCACCCACAACCAGGGTCGCAATACCGCGCTGCACTCGACGTGCTCGTAGGAGCGAACCTCATGCAGCTGTGCCAGGGCGGCATCGCGATACAAGCCGCTGCCACGGGCCAGCCCTTGGCGGCGAAAGAAGTCGGCAACTTCCTCGATCGCTTCGATGTCGTTGGCGCCGATCAGTGTGCGCGGTGAGGATTTCACTCGCGTGGGAAGCGCGCTGCCGAGCCGATCGAGTTCCGGATGCAGATTCGAGCCCAGCGCGGTGGCTGTCGCCAGAGAGAGGAAGTCACGTCGGTACACCCAACTCACCTCCTCATCGACAAGGCTACCCGGCTCGCTCCAGAACCCCATCGTGCTCGCAGGGATCCCCAGCGCCATGGAGATCCGGGCACCGAGAGAAAGCCCAGTGACCTTGTGGCCCTTGTTCTCGATCTCCGAGACCCGGCCCTGGCTCAACCCCACCAGCTGCGCCAACTGGCCCTGGCTCAACCCGGTTTCTGTCCTGACCGCGCCGAAAACACTCCCGAAATCCTGTTGCGCCAACGCCTTACGCATAGGTGGCGAGTCGAAGAATCCCGGTGGGATCAACCGCTTGAACCCCGCCACCGATGCACACTTCGCGCACAAATCGCCCACGTGCCCCGCAGTCAGCGATCCGCTACACGAGCGACAACATCTTTTGTTCATCCTCAGCTCTCCCCCATCAGCATGGGCCGCTACGCGGCTTTCCGGATTCTGCTGGCGTCCACCAGATGTCGCGATCAGCGAGTGACTTGCACACGGCTCGCGCACCGGGCCCGACCGGTGGACCAGCCGCGGTTCGGTGCTTGCACTCTTGGGCATGCGCCACTCGGCAACCGACCCTCACCCAGCTCGGCGGAAGTTTCGTCACTGTGATGCCGCGGGACTATGTCCTCGGCAGTGTCGTTTCCTGCCTCGACGATGTGCCGATCCCACGTGATTGCGGCTCTCATGCACACCGCCTCACGCATCGAGGCGTCGATTGGATTCGGTCACCAGCAGATCCAGATCGAGCATGTTCCAACTGCGCCAACCCATCTCGCGCCCTGCCAGGACCGCTGATGCCAGAGCCGTGGTGATCGGGAACCGTTGGGTATGGCGATCAGGATCCAGATACCAGCTGTGCACCCACAATTGCCGACAGGTCTGGACAAGATCGACATGAGAAACGGTGAGATCGTAGGCGGTGTCAACCATGATGTGTTCGAGGTCACCGCAGGCGCTGACGTTCTCGCGCTCGGGCCACATCTGGATCAAGCTATCGATGCTGGACAGAGCCTCCGGGTCGGTGATGTCGTGACTGAGTTTCGCCAGGCCGGAAAGCATGTCGTGGCCGGTGATGACCTCAACGTGCACGTCGATCTCGAATAGGCGGTCGTCGATGATCCCCCCGAAGACCTCGGGGGTGTAAGCGGAGGAGTCCAGCAACTCGTAGTCGAAGACGAAGCCACGCCCGTCGTTGAGGTCGAGCGGGTGATCGGCGTCGAAGCGCACATACACCAAACCGATGCCGATATCGGTCACCGCCATCGAGGCCACCATCCGGCGGCTGCCCCTCCTCGCTCCCGGATCACCGAACGGTTTGCCGGGCCGCAACATATTCGATTTCGTCATCTCGACCATGGATGTACTCCCGCAGCCCCGATACTGTTGATCAGCTCATCTGCCGCAGGACCTCCAGCGGGTTCACCCGATGTGTCCTCGACAGTGACGGCCGGGACACAATCCCATCGCAGTGGTGGACCTCCACGCAGGACACGGTCGATGTTGGCGGTCAGTATGTCGGCCACGGCGAGGTTCGCCTCCCGCGTGCAGGCGGCGATGCCTGGTGTGTGAATGACGTTGCCACGACCCAGGATCGGATCACCGGCCGCGACGGGCACCGACTCGTAGACATCAGTCGCCCAGAAAAGTTCATCGGCCAGCACACGGGCGCGCAACGCCACAAGGTCGATCCCGCCGCCGCGCACTGTCACCACCAGCGTTCTGCTGGCCAACTGCGCGACAATCTCGCCAGTCAACGGAGGTGTGCTCGAATTTCCCGCGACGACAACGATATCGGCGACCGAGGCAACCTCATCGAGCTGAATGCGCCGCGCCCCCACCTCCTGGAAATCTGTCTCCTCGACGCCCGGGTCCACCGCCCACACCCGTGCCCCCATCCCCACACACAAGCCGATCACCGCGCGACCCACCGGGTCTATCCCGATCACAGCGACCTGCTTGCCGCACACCGTGCCGTTAACGAAGCTCGGGTGGTCGGTGAACTGCCAGCTCGGGCGCGGCCACGGCCCGGCGGCGGCAATGATGTTGTGCCAGGTACAGATCTGACGCAGGGCGTTGATCATCAGCCCGATCACCATTTCCGCCTGTGACCGGGCGCGACCGCGTGATCCATCCACGAACACGATGCCCCGCTCCGCGAGTCGGTCGGCGACGGCGAGCTTGCCGCCGCCGGTCACCCCCGCCACCACTTCCAGCTTGGTCAGTGCCGCGATGTCCTCGGCGTCGGGCTCGACATCAATCACGACCAACGCGGGCACTGCCCCGATCCCGTACAGATCCCGGATCCGCTGGCCCGCACCGAGACTGGCGAACACGACAGTCAGGTCGTGGTTGACCAGCCCGGCCCGCAACCGGGCCCGCAGATACGGCCAATTCGCGCGCAAATGCCCATCGTCGACGACCAGCACATCCGGCACGTCCACCGAAACTCCCACGTCCATCGGGTGTGTTCTCCCCTTCATCAAGTGTCGAATCCTGATGCTCTGGCAACCGCTCTCGCCCCCGACCGGATCCGGAGGGCGGTCAACCACCCCGTCACGTGTGGACCCGGCGATCGCACGGCCCGTCGCTGACGGCGAACTCGGTCACGGTGTCGCAGCCGACTGCGGTGGCCGGTGCGGTGTCCACACTCGTCGAGGCCTGTGGGTCGGCGGGAGCAAGAACGTGGTCGACCAGCAGACGCAGACCCGCCGAGGTGGTGGCCTCGTCGAAGTCGATGGCGGCGTGCCCGATCACGATCGACAGCAGCATCGCGGCGGCGGTTGCCGGGGGGACGTCGGGCTCCGTACCGGTTTCGTGGAAAGCATTGGCGATGAAAGTCGTTGCAGTGCTGTGGATATTGCACAACCGTCTTTGCGTGTCGCGATATTCACCGGCTGCGTCGAGGGCGTGTTCGAGGCGTATCCAGCCGGGATGGGTGATCGCGATGTGCATCCAGGTCGTAACGGTGGTCAGGAGGTGATCGTGGTCGCGGACCTGATACCGGTGCACGCGAGCGTGGGCACGGCGATATACCTGTTCGAGCACGGCGACCGCGAGTGCGTCCTTGGTCCGGAAGTGACCTAACACCGCCCCGTAGGTGTATCCAGTGCGTTCGCCGATCGCCTCGATCGACGTCGCTGGGTAGCCATCGGTGAGGAACAAAACGGTGGCGGCATCGAGAACACGCTGACGGGTCCGCTGCTGGCTTTGCTTGCGAGACAAGCGAAGTCCGGTCGGCAGCGGCGCGGGATCGATCGCGCTCTCGGGAGTGTGTGTGGTGGGGTCGGTCATCTCCGTGGTGTCTCCTGGTGCGGGCGGGGTTGGAGGCTTGGATCCGTGGTCATCGGGTCGGGCTCGTACCCGGCCGGAGCTGGTGAGTCTCGGTCCCGGATGGGTTGGTAGCGCGCGGCCCTGGGCCTTGCATACCGGTTGCTCGGCACGGGGCGAACGTTGATCGCTTCGGGTCCTTTGGGGCCCGCAACGATGTCGTAGGTGACCCACACTCCGTGAGTGAGGAGAGAGGTGTCGGGGTTCGCCAGCCCGGAGCAATGCACGAACATGTACGCCTCGCCGGGGCGCACGATGAATCCGAACCCGCGTTTCCTGTCGAACCATTTGATGGCTCCCTCGGCCATGACCTTCTCCGACTCCTTGGTGGTAAGTGACTGTTCGGGGCGCGCCCGCAAGCCTGGGCGGTGCGGTATCGCGTGGTGTGGTTCAGCGGCGGCTGTGCCCGGATTCCCACCACGTCACGCAAAGGCCCGACAACGCGCGGTAGATCTGCGACCAGTAGGTGCCAGATCGGTGATGCAGGGCCAGGACAACCTGCTCCCGGACACACAGCCGGACATCGGTGTAAAGGAACCGCACGGTCGGCCGTGGGAGGCGGGGATCCAGGAACGGGTCGTTGAACCAATACCCGTCGAGTGCCTCGGTCAAGGTCTCACCGAGGTAGCAGCCGAACCGCGTGAGCAGCGAATCGTCGGGATCGGCGGTTTCCAGAGCGGTGAAGCGGGCGAGCAGAGCCTGCTCGGCGACACGGATGCCGGTCTCGGAGTAGCGGTCCGGCGGCAGCTGCGGCACGTCATGGGTGACGAACCGGTCCAAGGCATCGGTCTTGTACGCGAGCCATTCCACCCAGACCGGGGCGAGTTGGTCACTCAGCGACCGCCGCGAAATGCTCGGGTCGACGGTGCTCACTGCGAACCCGCCTCCGTGGCGGTGGTGTGGACCACCTCGACCAGGGCGGCGAACGGCGGCCGGGCAGCGCCGTCGGGCACGTGCATCCAGCACCGCTTCTCGTTACCCGGGGTCGGCAGCACAATCAGCGCGCCCGAGACCAACGGCACCGCACCACATTTGAACAAATCAGCCGTCAGCTGAGCGGTATTGTCCGTCGGTGTGGGGCCGTCGGCCAAAAACACCCACAGACGATGCCCGACCGAGAACACCGGCACGGCCCCGGAGCCGAACAAGGCTCTGACCCGCGGGCCGAGACTGCTTGGTGTTATCACCGCCGACACCGACCCGGCAACCATCGTGATCGCATCGGTGCGCGGATCACGGAAAGTGTTGAACCCGAACTGATCCCGATACACCCGCCGACGCTCATCGATCATCGCGCGTTCGGCGGCCGGGGCTTCGGCATCGGTGGTCTCAGAGATGGAAACCGTCGCTGTCGTCACTGGATTGTCCTTTCGAATTCGACCGGGGCATTCACCAGTCGCGCGGTCCGCGCGACATCCAGTCGTGGTGTGCAAGTGCGGCGGCCGGGGGCCACTCGACGGGTTGACGCGCGGGTCGGGGTATCCCCAGAGCCCGCCGCAGGGCAGCGCCGGAGTGCTGGGGGCGCACATCGTCGTCGACGGTGACCTCCAAGTACGCGGTCATGCCCAGTTCAGCGGCGACACTGTGGATTTGGTCGGCACTGCCCTGGAAGTCCAATGCGAGCGGACCTGAATCGATGTGGATGTCCCGGATGCGTTGGAGTGGATTCATCAGCGCAACCCCGAGCTGGCGATGAACTCACCCGGTCGCCCCGAAGCGTGGACGCGGGGCCAATAGCCAGGCGGCAACAGCGTCCACACCTCGCAGTCGCGACGCACCACGTCGAGCCAACCGGTCAGATGCAACACGCTCGGCACGATCACCACACCGATTCCCGATGCAGCGAAACTGGCCAGCAGCACACTCAGGTTCGCCGAACGCATCACCGAAACCGCACGCAGATCAAGCCGCGCGTAGCGAGCAGCCTCGCGGATGGCCTGCACATCGGTCGCGGCCTGCGGCCCGGATCGGTCCAAGCTCACAATCCCGTAGGCCCGCACGCGCGGCCCGGTCATGACCAGTCCCCGGCGTTCGACCCGCTCAGACCATTATCGACGCAGGTGGGGTATGCGGCGTCCTCACCCATCGCGCCCGGCCTTCCCGGTGGCGGCGCGCGCCCGGTGACCGAGGGTGTCGTTGAGGGTGTGGGTGGTCAGGACGCGGATCCGGCGTGTGCTGGCAGTGATGGCGTGTTGGCCGTCGGGGAGGTGGGTGTGGTCGGGGACAATCACCGCGACCACGGCTGGGTCGGCTGCGGCGGCGCGGGTGAGTGCAGCGACGGTTTCACCGTGGGTGTGGTGGTCGAGATAGGTTCCGCCCCAGCTGTATCCGTACTCGGCGGCGCGGGCACGCATCGGCGCACCGACATTGATCACTGTCTTCCCGACCGGGATGCGGGCAGTGTCGATGTAGCCGAGCACCACCGGCGCTGACTCGGGGATAGGTTTGCATTTGGACCGCAACATCAGTCATTCACTCCCCAGGGGTGCGTCGGCGCGGGTATTCGCGGTGCGGATGGTGGTGGGATGAACCGATCCACATTGGCGGGGTCGGGCGCGATGCCGGGCTATCTACCGGTGACGTGATCACTACCGAATCGTGGATTGGAGGATGCGCGTTGGGCTCCTCGGCAGAAGGCTCGTCGGCGGCCGGTGCGCGCCAGGGTGCCCGCACGGCCAGCGCCGACACGGCCTCGTCGTAGTGGTCGATCCATTGGGCCAACCGCGTCCACATCTGGTGATAATCCAACAGATCCACGTAGCAGTCGGGAAGCGATTGATCGGCTCGTGCCGGTCGCCGGATACTGCGGCCACGCCGGTTCGCTTGTGCCGAGAGGCGAGTGATTCGCCCGATCCGATCGGCAACTGCTCTCAGGTCCTTGGCCGGCAGATCAGGCAGATTGCGCATCAACGCGTCAGCAACCCTGTCGAGCAGGGCCTTGTAGTTTCGATCGAACTGTCCGACGGGCCGGGTTCCGAGCTCAGCACGGAACCCCAGATCCGACGCGTGAAGTTCCGCCAGCGCGTGCGACAGCCGCACGATGGCTTCCGCTGCGGGTCCGCCCTTAGCCTCGACCGACAGGCCCCAAGCAGCCCGCGTCAACTCCGACTTCGTCGGCAGCACCATCTCGACAGCCGCGGTCGCGGGCACTCGTTCGACCAGCACCAGTCCCACCGTCGTCATCGCTGCCCCCGGTCATCAGGGACAGTCCAGAACCACATCTCCGCCCGGGTGAATCGCTGTCGCAGAGCAACCGGAATGTCCTGCAGGTGCGCTCGCGATGGGGTCACGGCGTGAAAGCTGACGGTGCGCAGCATCTCCTCGAACAACCGTCTCGCAGCAGATTCGGGCGCCTCAGCGTCATCGGAATCCGCAGCTGCCGAGGCGTGGATGATGGTGCCCAGGGCGAACGACTGCGCGCGGATGAACCTTTCGACACCATCGCGCCATCCGGGCTCGGCCAGGTCATCTCGGATGTAGACATGCATTACCGCTGTAGCCACCGCGGCAACCTCCGTTTCTTGACAAACGCTCCCCGGGGACCGCCGTTGTCAGCGGCCGCCAAAGATTGAATAGCGGAGCGATTAGGAAAGCGGCCTCAGGGATCGACCGCAACGGGCCCGAGCTACGAAAACCATTCCCGCCAAATCGGGTCATCAGGCGTGATTTGCATGGACCTCAGAATCGGTGCGCGACCGCATGTGCGGAACTGTCGCTTGATCGCGTTGCACTGACGTTTCGCTGACGTTCGGCGCCCGGCTCCGATTTCGAGACGGCCACTCCGTACCAATCCTCATAGGCGTGGCGGCGTGTCCATACATCCCGTGCCGTGGTGATTGTTCTCATGACACTCCTCTGTGAAACGGACCGACGTCCGCGGTGCTGATTTCACCCTGGCCTGCGGAAATCCGGTGTGGAAGGACTTTGCTGTGGACAGAAACTTTGTCAACAGAGCGTGGCCGAGGGTGTGGGATGCTGGTCACGAAGGAAAGGGGCGCATGGACACCGACTTCCAGACGGCGCTGGCCGCCAGGGTTGCACAGGCGCAGACCGCCGCACGGATACCCAGCTTGACCGTCGCGGTGGGTCTCGACGGCGTCCCATTTGCGGCAGCCTCATCCGGGTACGCGGACGTCGAGAACCTAACGCCAGCCACGATCGACAGCATCTATCGCATCGGGTCGATCACGAAAACGTTCACCGCGGCGGTCACGTTGTTACTGGCCCACCGCAGTGATCTGAGCCTGAACGCCACCGTCGATTGCTATCTACCCGACACACCGTTCGGGCATCTGCCACTTCGGATGCTGTTGTCGCACAGCAGTGGGCTGCAACGCGAAGCCCCGGTGGACATGTGGGAAAGCATGCAAGGACCGACAGGCGCCGAACTTCGCGACGCGTTTCAGGATGTTGAATTGGTCGCCGATCCGGGACAGCGGTGGCATTACTCGAATCTCGGATACGCCGTGCTCGGCCAGATCATCGAAAACGTCAGTGGTCAACCGTGCGAACAGCTGATCGAGCAGAGACTGCTAGCTCCGCTCGACCTTTCTCGGACGAGTTGGACACGCCCTGCCGATGCGGCGATCGGTTACCGGCTGGATCCGTATATCGCCACGGTCCATCGCGAACCGGTAATGGACCAAGCCTCGATCGGTGTCGGCGGCCAAATGTGGTCCACGCCAGCCGATCTCCTGCGCTGGGGACACGCACTCGCCGGAGGAGAACCCGATGTTCTTCCTACACCGGTCGTCGACAGCATGCACACCCTGCAGGTCATGGTCGACACCGCGGCATGGACCAAAGGCTGGGGCCTCGGGTTGATCCTGGAACGCAGAGGCGGCCACGTTTTTGCCGGGCACACCGGCGCGATGCCGGGCTTCCAGTCCGCACTGACGTTGGACCGTGCTACCGGAGTAACGGTGGTTGCTTTGGCCAACGCCACCCGGGGGATCAAACCTGCTGACCTCGCCGCCGAAACCCTTTGCGAGGCAATCGCATCCCAGCCTACACAACCGCCACGCGAGTGGCAGCCGGTGTCGTGTCCACCGGAGATCCGTCCGCTTCTCGGCAGCTGGTGGTCGGAAGCCGACGAAACGGTGTTCCGGTGGGAGCACGACGGCCTGCATGCAAGCCTGGCCGATGACCCGCTCGCCAGCGACACCCGCTTCGAAGCGGAAGGGCCGGGACGGTTCCGAGCAGCGGAAGGCCGGTTGCAAGGCGAGCTGCTCATTGCCGTGGACACCGGTGGAGGCATCGAGATGCGTTGGGCGACTTACCCACTCACACGCACGCCCCGATGAAGACCTCTAACCGGTCAGCAGTTGGTGTCACTGCGTGATCACCGGATGCACGCAGTTTCAGAAGGATTGAACGGAACATGCGCGCAACCCGAGGAGTAATGGAACTGGCTGTTACGGCATCCATCGCATGATTCACCGCCGCTGCTGCGGCTTCATCCTCACCCATTCGCAATTGGGCCTCGGCTTGTTCTAGTTGCCAGATCGTGCGATTGCGCAGAAAGGCCACTGGGCTGGCCGAATCCTGCTCACGCAAGGACTCGACGGCGTGCCGTGGCTGCCCGAGATCCAACAAGCACGAACCGCGATGCCCAGCCAAGGCAGCGTCATCGAACACGTCCAACCAGACCGGGTCGGGCTCTTGTGGCTGATGCCGGGACAGCTCCGTTTCGGCTTCAACGAGCATCTTCGTGCAGAGGTTGGCTTCGTCCATTCTCGCGTGTGCACGCGCGGCGATGGTGGCCACGAATGCTGCCAAGCGCCGATTTCCACTGCGCCGGGCCCATGACATCGCCCCATAGGCTCGCTCGGCACCCTGGGCTGGATCCCCGCTCCAGGTGCTCATGAAGGCGGCATTTGGACCGCCGACGAACGCAATTAGGTCCATTGCGCCGATCCGTTCTGCCGTCCGCCGGGCATTGGCGAACGCATTCTCGGCTAATGAGACGCTGCCTCGATCGAACAGCATCCAACCGGCGAGTTGATGCGCTTCAGCGATATTCCGCAGTAACTGCGCCCTCTGCGACTCGTTGACCCGCGATACGAACTTCTCGGCCATCTTCGCCTGGGCCACCACCTCGGGTAGGCGTTTGGCTGCCATGGTGTGGTCAGCCATGCGGACCTCCGTGATCAGATCACGAAGCGACGGCCCGACGAGGTCTGGCTCCAACGAAATATCTTGAGGCTGAAGGACAATATCGGTGAACGGGGCGGCGAGCCGATTCAGCTGGCCTCGAGCATCGAGGGCTCGGTCGAGCCGGTCGACCAAGTCAGGATGCGGCCGACGCTGTGCCGTCTCGATCCTCCACAGCAGATCGTGGCTGACCAGCACGTGTGGGGCCAACTGCCGCAATGAAAGGCCGGCGGCCTTACGTCGGGCGCGCAGTTCGGCACCGAACAGCGTTTCCGCGGTTTCCCGCGGATCGGATTGGCGAAGGGCTGGTCGCACGAGGCAATTATTGCCTCACACAATCCGGTTGACCAGCGATCTCGCGGCAGACACGGTCGGTGTGCAGTGCCAGCCGTCATTGACGCCACTTCAACGGCGAGGTGGTCAGTGCCGCGTCGGCTATACGTATCGCGGTGGTTGTCTTCAGCCGAGCGCGGGAGTCGGTGATCCATTCCTGTATGAGCGTCTTGCCCGCGGCGCGATATTCGAGTGCCTGGAACAAGCACTCGAGACGGTCGGCGTCGCGGGCACAGATCGCCTCGACGGTGGCTTGGGCTTCGAACTAGGCGACAGTGTCGTTCAACAGCTTTCGCAGGGGTTCGGGCATAGCGGCGACTTGTGCGGCGGTGACGGCTTCGTGGTCGACGCTGGTGTCTCCCGGGGTCGTGGCGGATTCGGGAGGCTCCGTTCACGTGAGTTTGTCGCTAACTCGGCAGCGTCTGGAGTTGACGTTGGATTCGGTCGATTTCGTTGTGAGCGGTCTGCTGTCGAGTGCGGATACCTTCAATGACATCGGCAGGCGCTTTGGCAAGAAAGCCGTCGTTGTTCAGTTTCTTCACTGCGGCTTCGAGTTCCTTTTGCGCCGATCGAGTGGTTGTGTGCAGTTGGGCTCTGCGGCGCCATGATCACCCTCAGACGCGGCAACGCCGATGTGCCGGATCATTCGAAGGATTTCTCGCGGCCACTGCCGAAGTGGACTGCATGCGTTTCATTCAGCTGGTCCGCGTCGCTGGGTACGGAGGACAGCTACAGATAGAGTCGGAGCCATGCATGTCCTTGTACCGCACGCAGATGCTGCCCAACTTATGGGAGGCGCGCCGGACGGTGTCGACCTGGACTTCTGGCCGGGTACTGATGACTATCCGGAGAACTTCGAGCGTACCGAGGTGTTCATTCCTCCCTGGTGGGCGAAGTCGCGAGCGGTTCACGAAATTCGCCGAATGCCGAAGCTCAAGCTAGTTCAAACTCTCGGCGCCGGTTACGACTGGATTGCCCCCGCGCTTCCATCCGGAGTTAAGTTGGCGAACGTGCCGGGTGTCAACGCGCGTCCCGTGGCCGAGTGGGTTCTTGCGGCGCTTCTCAGTCTCCTCCGCGAATTTCCGCAGTTCCTTCGTGATCAGATGAACGCGAAATGGGACCAGCGTCGCACCGGAGAATTGGGCGGAAGCAACGTCCTGGTCATCGGATACGGAGCCGTTGGAAAGCAAGTCGCTACCCTATTACGGGCCTTCGAAGCCGAAGTTGCAGTGATGGCCAGCGCGCGACGTCCCGGTGTCTTTGGGCCTGCGGACTTACCAACTCTGATCGCGAGGGCCGACGCCATTGTTGTGGCAGTTCCGCTGACCCCCTCAACGTATCGCATGATCGATGAAGATTTTCTGCGGAACATGCGTGACGGAAGTGTGCTCATCAATGTCGCGCGCGGCAGTGTCGTGGATACCGATGCCCTTGTGGGCGAACTTAAAACAGGTAGGATTCGCGTAGCACTCGATGTCACAGACCCGGAGCCGCTGCCGGCCGAGCATGAACTCTGGACGCTGCCGGGCGTGCTGATCACGCCACATGTAGCCTCCGTCGTGCCGTCATTCCTGCCGAGTTCGTATTCGCGCGTACGCGAACAGCTAGTAAGGATCGTGAACGGCGACGCGCCGTTGAACGTGGTAGCCGGGTAGCCGGACTCAGGAGGCAAGCGTCTTTATCTCCGCCTCCAAGCGCCTCGTCAGCGGATGAGCTTCACCGAAAACCAGCTTGTCGATCTCGTATGCACGTGACAGAAGTCCGACGGCTTTGCCTTTGTTGCCCAATCCGACCTCCGCTTCAGCGAGCCCTCGAACGCACCGCGCTATGTGCGGATGTTGTGGGTCGTAGTAGGCGTCGAGGATCCGCAACGCTCGTTCGTGGACGTCGCGCGCTGCGGCCGGACGACCCTGCAGGAAAAGGACTCGGCCTAGGCCGTCGAGGCAGCGGGCTGTGTAAGGGTGACTATCACCGTAGGCGTCGGTGAATATGCCTTCGGCCTTACGGTGGTCGATTTCGGCACCGTCCAGCATGCCCAGGGCCGCCTTGGTCAGCCCTAGGCCATCGAGACTCCAGCCGACATCGGCATGCCGGTTCCCGTACCAGGCGATGCGAATTGATAGACCACGTTCCTGTTCAGCGAGGGCCTGGTCCAGGCGGCGCATGGCACGGTGCACACGGCCGAGGTTGCTGAGGGTCCTCGCTACGGTCGGATGCTCCGTGCCGTAAGCCTCTTCGGTGATGCTGAGGGCCTCGAGATATGCGGCCTCCGCCTCGTCGAGCCGCCCGGATGCGTGATGGACAAGACCAATGGCGTTCAGCGTGGCAGCCACCTCCGGATCCCGTTCGCCAACAAGGCGAATGAATATTTCCAGGGCACGGGTGTGGGCGACTCGTGCCTTCTCTAGTTCGCCGAGGTCGCGCTGAACCAGGCCCAGACTGTTGAGGCTCGTCGCTACGGAACGAGAATCCTCTTCTCCCAGCGAGGTTGCAATATCAACTGTCCGTTCGGAAATCCATCGGGCCTGCCGCAGCTGCGCCTGTCCGTACTGGTTGTGTATCGCCAAGTAGCGCGAGACATGCCCAACGAGAATTTTGGCAAGGTGGAGCTCTGATCGTTGACTGACGCTGTGATCGAGTACGGTCAAGGCATGCGGAAGAAGTCTCGCGCACTCGCCCCAATTTGTGATATCCGTGACGTCTTCCGGAAAGGCAGCCGCTAGAAGACGAACCGCTGCCCCTGACCATTGCTGGCCTTGCCCGGCACTGAGGCTCTCCCGGATCACCAGCTGTACAAGGCGATGCATCGAAAGGCTTGTCTCCGACACGTTCACAATCGAGTACCTGCTGGCCGCGCTCAGCATGGCGTTGAATTGCAACGGATCCGAGAGTGCCGGACGTAAGGTTTCCGGCATGGTCGCCGCGTATCGGAGCAGCATGTTCCGGTCCACCCCCTCGGCGGAGAGGTGCGACAGAAGATTCAGTAGTAATTCGGCACTTGGTGAGATACTGCATAGCTTCTGAAGCGATATCGACCATGTGGTTGCGACGGTGTCTTCGTGATTCGCCGGCCGTCCCTGGCGGGACATCGCAGCACCTCGGGATTGAACTAATTCGAGATATGTCATCAACGAAATGTTGGATTCCTCGATATAGGCGCCAGCCTGCTCTAGAGCGAGCGGGAGATCGCCGAGGATCTCGGCGATCTTGTCAGCAGCCACCCGGTCCGTCGTTCCTGTTCGCGAGAGTAGGAACTCGACGGATTCGAATCTTTCCAGGACATCCACCTTTATAGTCGTCGCATATCCCCGCCACGATGGATTTCTGGACGTCACGATGATATGCCCTCTCGTGTCGGCTGGACGAAATGGCATCAGATCCCGAGGATCCTCGACATTATCATAAATCATCAGCCAATTGTCGTGCGCTCGCAGCCAATCTCGGAGCGGCCCCATGCTATCGCTATGGGTGTCGGTGGAATACACACCCAACCTGATCGCCAGCTTATGCAGTGATTCGGCGACTACTGCTGACCGCTCGGCTGGGATCCACCAAATCAGCTCGTACCGAGCAAGATTTCGATACGCGTAGGCAAGCGCCAGCTGCGTTTTACCGACGCCACCCATTCCTGAAATGGCTATTGTCTGAACTACTGCCGCAGTCAACTGTTCATCTAAATTCTGTTCGACAGCAGCAAGCACATCCTGCCGCCCAACGAAGTTCAATGTCAGGCTCGGCAAATTGGAGATGCGTGGCACCGAAGAGCGTGTTGACCCGATAGCATCCGATGGCACATCCACACCGACTTCGATCTGCGGGCCGACCTCCGGTTGGTGCCACCCGGTCACCACACTGGCGGTCGGTATATCGGCACGAAGTGGTGTTGTCTCCCGTGGACGCCGCGGCGCCTGCCCGCCGTGCTGCCCCAGAACTCGTGGCTCCAATTCGGCGGTGCCTGCGACGTGACCCAAAGCCGGAGCCGAAGGCGATTCGGGATCGTCAAGGCCGAGACCGAGGTAGGGCTTGGGGATGTCGAGGCCCTCGGCGATGCGGACGAACACGTCGTAGCTTTCGATCTTCCTTCTGCCGCTGGCGATCTCGCGTACTCGTTGGTCGCCGAGGTCGGTGGCGCGTGCAATCGCGGCCCAGCTCCAACCGCGGCTGTGCAGAAATTGGAAGACCGACTGGATGTCTCGGGCAGCGAGCAGCTGACGCATCGGGATGCTCTCGTACTGCCCGCTGGTCCACCAGACAGGGTTGACCGGCTGTCGCGCGGGAATGTGCCCCCCAATCCACCGTCTGAACCGTCGATAGACGAGTCTAGCGGTGCAATTGGGGGACACATCAGCGCAATTCGATCAGGGAACGTCCGCACTTGAGGAAGCTTCGGGTGCTGGTGGTGCCGAGCAACTCCACGTGCGTGGCGATCAACGTAGCGAGAGGAGCGTCGGCTTCCTCTGTGCCGAGTGTGAAGCTTTCCTTGTCACTGCCGGGCCATTCGACAACCAAGCGCAGTCCGCCCGATTTGGCCGTGCGGCGCACCTGGTTGAGGCTGGGGACCTGGCGGGTGACCTTGACGAAGAGTTCGGCGAGGGTGGCGTCAGCCTGTTCGCTGCCGCTCACAACGGGCACGTCGGGAGTGTTGGAGTAGCGCCTCTGGGAGAACTGGGCCTTGAACCCGGCCCGGCATGACTCGGCGACCTCGAGTCCGTGAATTGCCGCTGTGACGTCGGAGGCCAACAGGGTTTTGACGCCCATCGGGTGAATTCTCCTGTCCTCCATCATCTTCTGGATCAGTGCGATCTCGGGGCTCAACAGCTCGGTCAGCGATTCGAGGTAAGCGGGCAGCAGCCGGTCAGGAGCGGACATGAGCTTGCCGAACACATCCTTCGGGTCGAAGGCGAGACCGACGTAGTTACCTTTGCTCTTGCTCATCTTGGCACCGGTCCCGTCGGTCCCCTCGATTAGACCGGTGGCCACGATGACCTCCGGCTTCTGCCCGTGGTTTTCCATGACTCGGCGGCACATCTGCATGTTCAGTAGCTGGTCGAGTCCACCGATCTCGATGTCCGCGGTGACCTCTACCGAATCCAATGCCATGACAACCGAGTACACCAGTTCCGCCATCGTCAGGCCGCTGCCGGCGCTGAGCCGATTGCGGAAGTCCTCACGCTGCAGGGAAACAGAGAGGGGAAGGTTCTCCAGCACGCCAATGAACCGGGGGAGGCTGAACGGTGCGAGCCATTCGCTGTTGAACCGGAAGTCGGCGCGGTGGAAGTCGAAAAACGGTGAGACTTGGTCGCGGTAGGACTGCATGTTGTGGCGAATATCGTCGTCGGTCAAAGGGGGGCGATCTGCAACCCGGCCAGACGGGTCGCCGATCTTCGCGGTGATGTCGCCGACAATGAATACAACCCGATGTCCCATGCGCTGAAGCCGGCTCGCGACGATCATCGGCACCGCATGGCCGACATGTACGTCTGCGGCAGTGGGGTCGATGCCGAACTTGACGATCAGCTGTCGACCGGCGTCACGGGCATCGGCCAGCAGCTCGGCGAGATGGTCTGACGATGGGAGCAGCTCCTGGGTGCGGGCGGCAATGATCTGGGCCTGCTCCGTGGGGGACAGGTCGGTCAGATCCATCCGTCGGCGTTCGCTGAGCAAGCCTAGGATCGCGTTGAGTTGCGGTCCTTCTCGCAGTTCGGGGGCTGACTCGAGAAGGTCCATCATTGTGGCTTGGGACGCACCGAGACGTGTGCTGTTGTGCATCATATGTCCAGTCCTGTTCGCAGTCGGTGAGGTCGCTTCCGGAACGTGTAGACGACCTTGAGGGTGTGTGGTCGGTCGTTGGCGAACAACTGCGGAATGTCGGATGGCAGAGCGCAACAAGTGGCGATGATCGGGGCGAAGTCGGCCGGTTGATTGCTCAGAATCTCGAGGGCGGCGGCGAAGTCGTCCTGGACGTCATTGACGCGGTATGCCTTGCTGCCTTGGAGGATTGATTCCTTCTCCAGGAGGCGGCGAACCGATAGATCAGCAGTCGCTTGCGGGTGATAGACCCCTAGTGCCACCACCTGACCCAGGGGTGCCACCGCGGCTGCTGCTATCGATATCGGTTCACTGCTGATGCCTCCTACGGCTTCGACAACGACATCGTAGCGGTTGGACCCAACGCTTCCCACAGTGACTGCACGATCCGCGAAAGTGGACAGGCGTTCGATTCGCTCGGCGGACTTGACCGCCACCGTGACCCGTCTGGCGTTTTGCTGGCGGGCACGCACTGCGGCCAGTGCCGCCATCGGCCCGTCGCCAATGACGAGAACTTCCAGTCCAGCCATCTCTATCGATCGAGTAGCGTGAACGACGCAGGCCAGGGGATCCGTCAACGTTGCCAGGGCGATATCGACGTTAGCGGGCAACCGGTACAGCTGGTCGGTGGTCACCTGAACTGCTCCGCTGAACCCACCGCGCTCGGTGTCGTGGCGGCCGATGCTGGCGTCATCGGCGCATTGTTCGGTCCATCCCCGTAGACACATCGGACACCGTCGACAGGGCTGCAGGGGCCGGATGGCTACCAATCCGCCGTCGTCCGGATGCTGGCCCACCAGCTCGTGGCCCAGGGAGGTGAGGGCGAAGCCGCTGCGGAAGCGTTGGATGTCGGAGCCGCATATGCCGACTGCAACGACCGGCACGGCCTGTTCAGTCATAGCCACCCCCGGACGGTGTGGTCGTCGCCGCCACTGGCGGTGATCAATTCCCGCAGTTTCGCCAATGCCGCTCCGCTGGATATCAATTCGCGAGCGAGGTCGAACGCTTCGGGAACGGTGGTGCCGATGTTGTCGAGGAGAAGCAGCGTCGCCGCGTTCACTGCCACCAGGTCGCCCAAGGCCGGGGCAGCGGTTCCGGTGAGAACGTCCACCACGATGCGTGCCTGCTCGGTTACATCAGAGCCCGGCACGAGGTCGTGCACGGAGTACGGTCCGACGCCGAGGACCTCTGCCAGTCCGAGGCGTAGGGTTCGACCCCGAACCCCTTCTCGGACACCGACGATCGATGTATCGCCGACAATGCCCACCTCGTCAATCCAGCTGAGGTTGTCCGGAGTTGAGGACACGACGAGCAAGTCTCCCTCGTGGTACCGGCGTAGTACCTCGAGCGACAGGCTGACGTTTGGATGTGCGATGCCGTACAACAAGGTGTCGGTCCTGATCGGCAGCAGCAAGGCCGGAAAGGCCAACGACAGCACATGCGGTGCGAAGAACAGTCCGCCATAGGCGGCGTCGAACCGGGGAACCATCTGCTCGATCTCGAAGATGCCCAGACCGCATTCGGCCATCACGTCCAAGGTGCGACCTGTACTTCGCGTGAGCTTGACCCCGAGCCGCTTCAAAATGTCGGCGGAGCCGGCCACCGACGAAGTGGCCGCTGATGCGCACTTCGCAACCCGGACGCCCCCGGCCGCAGCGACGATCGCCGCTGGCGTCGAGATGTTGGGCGTCTTGATCCCCTTCTTTCCACTCCCGGCGATCCCGACGACGCGTTCCCCATTAAAGGGGTGGGACGGCCGGGCGCCCAGGCGGAGTCCGTCGAGGGCTAGGGCCGCGTCGATGACACCGCTGGCCTCCTCAACAGTCGGATGTTTGGCCATCAGCCCGTTCAACAGCACACCGAGCTGGGCGCTGCGCATCCGCGGATCATCGATGTCGAGTACCGACCTCATGTAGTCGGAGGCTTCGCGGTAAGTCAGGCTCAACCCGGAGTTCAGCCGGCTCAGGTAAGAAGCGAAATGGGTGGGCTTGGAATCTTCGACAAGCCCCATCAGGTTCGCGTACACGCTGGCTGTCCTTTCACCACAGTTCGGTGATCGAAATCAGATAGTCCGCCAGCTCGGCCTTCGCGGATCGCCAGGCCGGGGAGTTCGCCGAACACTCGCCGACGAGATCCATGCAGTCGCCGTAGTCGCGCAGGAACAGCTGGTTGATCAGCTGGAAGCTGGGTGATTGTGCCGCGAGCACTGCGGTATCACCGGTGATTCGGTCCACGATCTGGTCCGGGGTCGAGGTAACGCTGATCGAGGAATCCGGGATGCTCTTGGACATCTTCGGATGTCCTCCGAATCCAGAGGCGAGGCGCGAGTAGATCGACCCCAATGTGAAGTCGCCGCGCAGGGTCGTATTCGAGTCGAGGCGTCGCGCGATCTCGGCAGCGAACCGGACGTACTTGTGTTCGTCGATCCCGAGCAGCACCAGTACAGCGTCGAAATCCTGACCGAGCGTAATGAAATCGGAGGCCATCAGAGCGAGAGACATCTTGCGGGGGAAAGTCATCGCGGCAGCAACGATTCCGAGGCTCACGTAGTAGGCGTGGTTGTCCTCCTCAGCGCCGTCGAAATCTGCGTCCTCTGCGAAATGACTGAGCAGGTAAAGGTTTCGCGCGGTGTGGACATCCTCGAACTGGCTACGCAGTACACCGGTCGAATCGTCGTAGCCGAGACGCCGACAGAAGGCTGCGAACCTGTCCGCCAACTCACGGGTTTCGGAAAGCGACTTGGCCTTACCGTTGTGAGCGTCGAGATCGCCGAGAACGATTTGGGTGAACTCGCCACCTCGCTGGAGCCTCGATATCCCGAGGATCTGCCCCACTGTGCCCATGTGCGGGACTCCGGACATGCCGAACCCGGTGGTCACGATGCGAGCGGGGCGAGGAGCGGCCAGGAACTCCTCAGCTCGGTGGTGGCACAACCAGCGGAGATTCAGCTCCTCGGCGCTGATGCCGGCCAGCTCGAAGCCAAAGCTGTCGAACTCGAATTCGCCGTAGCCGTACTCCCGCACGATGTTTCGGTAGTAGGTGTCCGAGAAAACCACTGGTGCTGTTCTCATTGCGCGCCCTTCGTGCCAGTCGTATTGCTGTCCAACAGGATCCGTTTGGCAGGCACGCGGAAGTAAGACCGAGCTGCACCTTCAAGGTGAAGGGACACGGTGATCTGGCCGCGAGCAGGTCATTGTTCGAGTCTGGGGTGATGACGGAATCAGACGACCGCGTAATCGGCGGTGTTGCAACCACTACTAGATCCAGGTCGCAGCTCGTTCACGCTGCGACCAAGAGGCAGGTTGTCGTATTCGACATCGACGGGACGGTGTCGGATTGCCGACGCCGACTCCACCTTCTGGAGTCGAAGCCGCCGCAGTGGGAGAGGTTCTTCGCGTCGTCAGCGGTCGACCTGCCATTGCCACGAGGACTTGAGATTGCGAATGCATTGATGTCGAGGGCCAACATTGTGTGGCTGACCGGTCGACCAGAACGGTTTCGGACCGTCACCATGTCGTGGCTGGCGCGGCAGGGCCTACCGACGGACACGGTACACATGCGCTCCCAAACCGACCGGCGGCCCGTCGCCGAGTTCAAAGTGGAGCGAATCGCAGAGATCGCGGAACACACTGACATTCGCCTGGTCGTCGACGACGACGATTCTGTTGTCGCTGCGCTCCGGCGCGGCGGATGGCCGGTCTATCACGCACAGTGGGCGACCCTATGAGCTGCACTGTCCGAGTTGTCCACTTGCCGGCCAGAACGCCCTACGTCCGCAAGATCGTGTCCGGCGACATCGAATTGCTCAACGGCAACAGAACCCAACGTGGCATCGTGCCAGCGGAAGTGGACGCGGCATGGCTTCTTAGACACCGCCCGTTGGACTGGCTCGATGTGGTTCACCTCCACCACATCGAGTTCGAGGATCTCGTGGTTCTAGAAAATCTGCTTGACGCCTGTGCGAACGAATCGGTGAAGGTTGTCTGCACCGCCCACGACTTGGTGCCGATGTTCACCGCACCCGAGGACTTCCGCGCACGCCTGGAGCTTGTCGCTCGGTCGGGAGCCAGCTGGATCGGCCTCACCGAGTCGTCGGTAGCCGAACTTCGGCAGCTCGTTCCCGCGGTGCAGCAGGTGCGGGTTATCCCGCATGGATACGTCGTTGCCCCAGACGATCTGATCAGACGTAGTCGGCAGACGAGTCCGGAACTCAGCAGCTACCTGATATATGGCGCGTTACGACCGAATCGTGATCATCTGACAGCGGTGACGAACTGGAGCATGGCCGTCGACGACCCACATGCGCGACTCAACCTCCTGTTGCGCCCGTTCAATCCCGCTGATTTCGGCAGGTACAACATCGATGCGCTGTTATCTGTGATCCGGGCAGATGATCGGATCAGGGCGACCATGGCGTCCTACCCATCCGACGCCACCATTGTTGAGGCTGTGCTCAGATCCGATGCACTGCTGCTCCCTTACTCGCACGGCAGCCATTCCGGTCAGCTGGAGTTGGCCTTCGACCTGAACATGACGGCGGTATGTGCCTCGGTCGGGCACCTACGTGAGCAAGCCCTGGTACACGGTAAGCGGGTGATCGAGCCGATCTGGTTCGACTGGGGCGACGGCCGAGACTTCCTCTACGGTGAGCGATTTGTCGCGGCCCTCGAGGCGACAGGCGGGCAGCTCGTCGCCGAACCGCGAAACGGCCCGAGCCAGGAGTTCTTGGACTACCGACGTGACGAGCACACGATCTTTCTAGCCGAGCATCGCCAGACATACCTCAACTGAATCGTGACTGAACGTTCAGCGTTTTCACCCCGAGCCGGAGAGGCAACGCGTGAATGTCAACAGTACATATGCTCTTTCGCCTACTTCAGGCTCGTTTCGGCTGGCTTGGGCAGCGGTTGCTGCGACTCCGCCCCATTGAACCGCCGAGAACTCCGCCGGATCCCTGTCATTGGAGTGCCCTCATGTCCGATTTTGTTTCTGTTGCTGCCCAAAAGTTCGCCGCCGAGGAAAGCGTGATCGCCGAGCTCGCCTGGACCAAGACCGACGCCTTGGCGACCCGATCCTGGAGCATCGCTGTAGGACCGGAAGTACTGCACGAGTTCGCCGACTATCTCGCGACAGTCACCGATCCGGCGGCCCTGCTCGACACCGTCGAGCGCGGTGCTGTCGAGTTGCCGCAGCTGGTGACCCTCGCCGAGCGGCTGCGTGAACAGATCTTCGGCCGGTTCGGGTTCGCCCACCTCACCGGCCTGGACGCCGGCCAATTCAACGAATCCGAACTGCGCCTGTTCTATGTCCTGACCTGCCTGCATCTGGGTGAGATGCTCACCCCCTACGGGCGCCTGCACGACGTCTTCGACCGCGGCTACGATTTCCGCTCCACCGACGTGTCGGTCTCCAAGACGCGGGTGCGAGCACCGTTCCACACCGACAGCACCTCAAAGCGGCTGTTCCCGAACGTTTTCGGCCTGATGTGTTTGCGCCCGGCCATGCACGGCGGCCAGAGCCTGCTGACAAGCGGATGCCAGGCCTACCGGCAGATCGCCGAGACCACTCCGCAGCACCTGCCCGCGCTGTTTCGTGATCACTACCGCAACACCGTGACCCCGGGTGACGAGGACACCAACATCTTCGACAACGCCTACCCCGTGTTCACCTGGGGCGAGTTCGCGGCGGGCCCGACGCTGCGCTACATGCGGCATTGGATCGAGACCGGCTACGCCAAGGCCGAACTGCCGATCAGCGCGGAAGACGCGGCCGCATTCGACCGGCTCGACAGCGTTCTGGAAGACCAGGACAACGTCCTGGCACTCGACATGGCCGCCAGTGAGGTCATCTTCTTCAACAACGCCACCGTCGCCCACAACCGCACCGAATTCACCGACTTCCCCGAACCCGACCGCAAACGACTTCTGGCACGAGCGTGGCTCAGCGTCCCCGAGCGGGCATCGAACAAGTCCTGAAGGCGCAAACACGTCGTAGCGAGGAAGGACAGCACCATGCGCAAAGCCATCAGACGATCCGAAACCAACGAGTCCTACTGGGACCGCCGCTGGGCCGAAGCCGGAAGCGACGAAGCATCTTTCACCGATTTGTCGATCTACCCGATCAAATACGCCGAGATGGTCATGGGAGACCAGTCAGACCGGGTATTGGAACTCGGATGCGGACTCGGCAGAGTCGTCAAGCACTACCACCACCGCGGTTGGAAGATCGCCGGCATCGAGCGCAGCAAAATCGCGGTCGATGCCATCCTCGACCAGGACCCCGGCCTGGATGTGACCGTGGGCGATGCAACCCGAATCAGTCTGCCGGACAACGCAATCGATGTCCTGCTGGCGTTCGGGCTGTATCACAATCTCGAGCACGACCTCGTGCCTGCGCTGGGCGAGTCGGCTCGGATCCTGTCTCCCAACGGCCGGTTCTGCATCACGATGCGCCCGGACAACATCGAGATGCGCCTCAACGAACGGTACTGGCAATGGCGCAACCGGCACCGCACCGGCCCTTTGCACTTCCATAAATGGCTCGTCGGTGAACAGGAATTCACCGCGGTGCTGGCCGGAGTCGGGCTGCGCACTGAGCAGGTTCACTACGCCCGCAACATGTCGATCCTCTACCGGCTGCCGTTGCTGCGCGAACGACAATTCGCCCACGCCGAGGAAAGCGCGCGCCGCGCAGGCGGCTACCGACTCAACGTCCTCGGCCGCACGATCGACGGGCTGTTGATGCGGTGGTGGCCCGCTCAGTTCTGCAACGTGATGGTGTTCATCGGCGTGAAGGAAGGCGACCGTTGATGAGCACTCCAACCACCGAATTTCCACGGGCCTTCGTCGATCTCGGCACCAAGGCGCAGACCTTGCAGAGCCTGGCTCCGCTGCTTCGGCACGCTGAGGTGCTGCCGCTGATGTATTTCACCGTCGCGGACTGGGCCGAGCGCCGCGGCGAACTGCTCGATGAACTGGCAACACTGCCGTGGGCGGATGGGCCGCTGATCGTCCGCAGCAGCACCGTGCACGAAGACAACGCCGACACCCAGGAAGCAGGCCGCTACAACTCGGAAGCCGAGGTCGTGGGCCGCGAAGCCATCACCGCAGCGATCGAGCGCGTTGTGTCCTCCTACACCGAGGGCGGACAGCGACCGATAGATCGCGCGGACCAAATCCTTGTCCAGCCGATGGCGCCGCAGGTCACCCGAAGCGGGGTGGTTTTCACCGGCGACCCGAACACCGGCGCTGCCTACATCGTCGTGAACTACAACGACGGCCCCGACACCACCGCCGTGACCGGCGGCCGCGGCACAAACTTGCGAACCTTCTACTGCTGGAAGCCCGCTCAGGATTCGCCCGGCGATGACCGCATGGCCAGATTGCTGGCCCTTACGCGTGAACTCGAGGTGCTCACCGGCGAGGATCTGCTCGACGTGGAATTCGCGTTCGGGGAGCGCGACCACCTCTATCTGCTTCAGGTGCGCCGTCTGCTCGCCGTCGCGGCGGATCCGATCCGGACCCAGGCCCACCACGCCGCTTTGCACGCTGCCGCCTCCAAGCTGGCTGGAGACGGCAAACATCCCACCCTGCTCGGTCGCCGGACGCTGTTGGGTGTCATGCCGGACTGGAACCCTGCCGAGATCATCGGCATCCGGCCCCGACCGCTCGCCTTGAGCTTGTATCGGCACCTGATCACCAACCAGATCTGGGCCGAACAGCGACATCGCTACGGCTACCGCGATGTCCGTGGCTGCCCACTGATGATCGACCTGGCCGGCCTTCCCTACATCGACGTACGAGCCAGCTTCAACTCCCTGCTCCCGGCCGACCTCGACGACGCCATCGCGGCACGGGTCGTCGACCTCCAGCTCGACAGGCTCGCCGCCGAACCCGCCCTGCATGACAAAGTCGAGTTCGAAATTGTCCAGTCCTGCTTCACTTTTGACACCCGCGAGCAATCAAGAGCACGGTTCGGCACCGCCTTGACCGACGACGAGCACCAGGCTCTGGCTGAGAGCCTCTTGCGGCTGACCAACCGACTCCTCGATCCAGCTCACCCTGCCCGCGTCGAGGATGACGCGAACCTGCGGAGCCTGCAACAGCGATGGACACTCGTCACAGGCCTCGACCTCGACCCGGTCGCCGAGGCTCGCTGGCTACTGCACGACTGCGCCCGCTACGGCACTCCAGCCTTTTCCGGATATGCGCGCCTCGGGTTCATCGCCGTCGAACTGCTGCGCTCGATCGTGCGCGCCGGCGTTCTGTCACCGCGCGATGCCGACCAGTTCATGTCGGGCCTGCACACCGTCACCAACCAGATGACCGTCGACCAGGCGACCCTCTCGACCGAGGAATTCCTGCGCATCTATGGGCATCTGCGCCCTGGCACCTACAACATCTGCTCCCCGCGCTATGACCACGCCCCGCACCTGTACTTCACCAGCAACGCCCAACCACACAACTGCCCACCGGCAAAACCCTTCGAGCCCAACACATCCCAACTGCACGCCCTCGACGACCTCGCCTTCAGCGCGGGACTGGCACACGGTGGCGCCGAGCTTTTGACATTCATCGGTGACGGGATCATCGGGCGCGAGAACTCCAAGTTCGCCTTCACCCGCCACCTGTCGGAGGCGCTGTCGGCCATCAGCCGCCTCGGCGCCGAGCGTGGGCTCTCACCAGAGGAGTGCTCCTATCTGGACGTCCGCGTCGTCGAGGAGCTCTACCAAGGCACCGGGTGGACGCCCGAGCAGCTGCGCCGCGCCGTCGAGCAGGGCCGCGAAACCTATGCCCTGACACGGCAAATCGTGCTCCCCCCACTGCTGACCCGGCCGCAGGATGTATTCGCGTTCCACCAGCCCCACGCAGAACCCAGCTTCATCACCCAAGCCTCGGTAACCGCGCCACTCATCCCCCTCGATACCGGTGGGCCCATCGACGGCAAGATCCTGCTGCTGCCCAGCGGCGACCCTGGCTACGACTGGATCTACTCACACCGGATCGCCGGAGTCATCACCGCCTACGGCGGCGTCAACTCCCACATGGCCATCCGCGCCCACCAATTCGGTATTCCCGCAGTACTCGGCGTCGGTGAAACCACCTACCAAGCACTACGCGAAGCCCGCGTCGTCGCCATCGACTGCACCAACCGGCGAATCGAGATCCTGCGATGATCCCAGTCCTGACAACCCAAATGGTCACCGTCGACGAGCGCCGCGGCGAACGCCGCGACACCCTGGACCACCGATGGGCCGAGTTCCTCATCGCCTGCGGGCTGGTGCCGATCGCGGTGCCCAACAATCCGACTGCCGCCGGCCACCTACTCATCACCGTCCCCACCGCGGGAGTGCTGCTCACCGGCGGCAACGATCTCACCGCCTACGGCGGGACCGCACCCGAACGCGACGCCACCGAACGACTACTGCTCACCTCGGCGCTGCGGCAGCACCGCAGTGTTCTCGGCGTATGCCGGGGAATGCAGATGCTTCAACACCACTTCGGTGTGAGCCTGGCCCGCGTATCCCAACATGCTGGCGTCGACCACGACATCGACGTCCAAGGGACACCCCGGAGGGTCAACAGCTACCACCACTGGGCCGCCTGCGACAGCGCCGAACCACTGGATGTGTGGGCCCGCGCCGCCGACGGTGTCGTGGAGTCGGTCGGATCGCACGAGCTGCGGGTAGCCGGGATCATGTGGCATCCCGAACGTGTCACCGTGCCCGACCCGCACGATATCGCCCTGTTCTGTGACCTTTTCGCGAGCGCGCCATGCGCGCGGTGATCCTCGCTGCCGGTCGGGGCAGCCGCATGGGCGCACACACCGACGAGCACCCCAAATGCCTAGTAAACGTCGGCGGCCGAACCCTGCTCGACCGCCACCGCGATGCTCTAGACGCGGCCGGTGTCGAGGAGGTCGGCATCGTGACCGGTTACTGCGCCGAGACACTCACCGGGCGACTGTCACGGGACTTCCACGCCCCGCGCTGGCAGGAAACCAATATGGTCGTCTCGCTTACCGCCGCCGACGACTGGCTCAGCACGGCCCCTTGCCTGGTCGCCTATGGCGATATCTTCTACACCGCCGACACCGTCCGGTCCCTCGTCCAGGCGTCCGCCGAGCTGGCCATCGCTTACGACCCGCATTGGCTCGAGCTGTGGGCGAAGCGGTTCGCCGACCCCCTCGATGATGCCGAAACCTTTCGGCTGCGCAGTGACTCGACGGTCGCCGAAATCGGCCGAAGGGCAGCGTCCACCGAAGAAATCCAAGGCCAATACATGGGGCTGCTGCGTTTCACCCCACCCGCCTGGACACGGGCACGCGATCACCTCGCCGCCCTGACCCCGGCAACCCGCGACGCCCTGGACATGACCTCACTGTTGCAGAACCTGATCACCACCGGCGAACAGATCCTCGCCATCCCCCGCCACGGTCCATGGGGTGAAGTCGATCATCCCGCCGACATTTCCCTCTACACCTCGATACTCGAGCACCCATCAACCTCCGAGTCGAAAGCCGGAATCGCATGATCACCTGGTTGATAGGGATGTCCGGAGCAGGAAAGACAACCATCGGACGTCTCGTGGAGGCCGAACTCCGCACCACCCACCCCGGCACGGTCTACCTCGACGGCGACATGCTGCGCGAGGTGTGGGGTGAGCAGACCGGGCATGACATCGCTGGCCGGGAGGTCAACGCGGGCCGGATCTCGAGGTTGTGCGCCATGCTCGATCAACAGAGCTTGGACGTCGTCGCGGCTGTGCTGTCGATCTTCCCCGACTGGCAAGCATGGAATCGGGCCACCTTCTCGTCGTATTTCGAGGTCTTCCTCGACGCGCCGATGGATGTGTTGCGCGCGCGTGACACCAAGGGCCTCTATGCCGCGGCCGCCGCCGGAAATGAAAGCAACGTTGTAGGGGTCGACATCCCCTTCCCCCGCCCGGCCGCCCCTGACCTTGTGCTCGACACTTCCGGTGCCGCCGGTAGCCCAGCCGTGCTGGCCGCGGCAATTCTGGACCGCATACGGGAGCTGCGATGATGCGGCGGGCAATCCTCGCTGCCCTCGTCGCCGAACTCGCAGCATGGGCGTTGATCGGTTGGCATCGCCGGTCCTTCCCATGGCTGATCACCCGCGCAGACCTTGCACCAGCGCTCAGCCCCGCCACCGTGAATGCCCACGCCCACCGTTCTTTCGACCCCGAACTCGGCTGGTGTCGACGGCCCGGCGAGACAGCGAACGAGATCACCGATGACGGTGTCACCAGCTACAGCGTCGACGGCGCCGGGCGGCGCATCAATCCTGGCTACGGTGACGAGCCCTCAGCTCCGATCGCGTGTTTCGGTGACTCGTTCACCTTCTGCCGACTGGTCAATGACGATCAGACCTGGCCGCACCACCTTTCTCGCCCGACCGGTGCCAACGTCGCCAACTACGGCGTCGGCAACTACGGCCTGGACCAGGCGCTGCTTCGGCTCGAGCGGGAGCTGCCCTACCTCGACGCCGGCCTCGTCGTCATGGGCGTCGTACCCGAAACCATCGCCCGCATCCAGTCCGCATGGAAGCACTACTTCGAATACGGCAACACCTTGGCGTTCAAGCCCCGTTTCCAGCTGCTCGACGGGCGACTTGTCCTGCACCCCAGCGTGATCGAGCGACCCGAGGACTACCTCGACTACCGCCCGCACCTACCACGCATCCAGGTGATCGACCCGTTCTACCGCCGCAAGTTCCAACGAGACCTGCTCGCCTTCCCCCACGTCGTGCACCTGCTCACCCGAGCGCGACGCCACCTTCCGATCCTGTTCCACCTCACCGTCGGCCGCCTCCGTCGACAGCCCGACCGCGGATTCCGGCGAGCGTTCGCGGTCGTGGTGCGCGAGAACCACACCCTCACCTCCCGCCTCTACAGCGAAGAGGCATCGACTGCGCTGCTCGAAGCGCTGATCCGCAGGTTCGCCCAGACGTGCGCTGCCGCTGGTAAGCAGGCCGCGCTGGTCATCGTTCCCCAACCCGCCGACCTGGACCGCGTGCCCGCCGCCCACGAGGCGTTCTTTACCGCGATGGGCGCGGTGCTGCCGGTCATCGACCTTACCCCCACGTTCCGGGCCGAACCCGCCCCGGCGGGCCTCTACGCCTACGGCAAACTCGGCCCGCACCCCAGCGACCGAGCCAACCAGCTCATCGCACGCATCATCGCCGAGCGACTCTCGATCCTCGGCCCACCACCGGAGTTCCCATGAGCCACAACGACACCGACGCCACCAGCAACGCCGTCGCCGACCCCACGACAGGAATCGGCCACCCCAACGAACAGACCACGCGACTCCTGGCGGCGGCGCAACGCACAACCTTCCCTGCCCGCAAGCCCGCCTCGCTGGTCATCGAGTACGGCCGCGGCCGCCACGTCATGACCGTCGACGGCCACCGCTATCTGGACTTCACCGCAGGCAACGCCGTCAGCTGCCTCGGCTACGCCCACCCGGCCATCACCGCCGCGATCGCCGAGCAAGCCGCGCGAATTGTCCACACCTCCAACCTCGTTCACAACCGCCAAGCAATACTGCTCGCCGAACAGCTGTGCCAGCGAACCCCCTTCGATCGCGTGTTCTTCTGCAACAGCGGCTCAGAGGCCAACGAATGCCTTCTCAAACTGGCGCGGCGCCACTTCCACGAACAAGGCCAAGACCGAACCCAGATCATCTCCACGAACACCGGATTTCACGGGCGCACCTACGGCGCACTGACCCTGACCGGCCGCACCAAGCACAAGATCGGGACCGGCCCGCTCCTCGCTGGCGTCACGCACGTCCGTTTCAACAGCCTCGATGCTGCCGCCGCGACGATCTCCGCCGACACCGCCGCCGTGATCGTGGAAACGATCCAAGCCGAAGCAGGCGTCATCCCCGCTGACGATCACTACCTACAGGGGCTGCGTGAACTCTGCGACCACCACGGTGCGCTGCTGATGTTCGACGAGGTACAAACCGGCATCTGCCGCACAGGCCCCTTCTTATCCTGCGAGCACAGCTCCGTGATCCCCGACGCCTGCTCACTCGCGAAGGGAATCGCCTCCGGCCTTCCGATGGGAGCGGTGCTGGCACGAGAAACCCTCGCCGGTGCACTACCCCCAGGCAGCCACGCCAGCACCTTCGGCGGCAACCCAGTCGCCGCCGCTGCCGCGCGAGCAACCCTGGAAGTCATTGACACCGAAGACATCCCAGGAAACGTCGAACGCAGCGGGCGCACCTTGGCCAGCAGATTGCGCGAACTCGCCGCCGACGACACCCTGCCCGTCACCGCAGCCCGCGGCACAGGCCTACTCCAAGGCCTGGAACTCTCCGCCACTGTCGACCCCCAACACCTGCTCGGCCAGCTGCGTGAGCAAGGCTTACTGCTGACGGTCGTGGCCGAGCGCGTGCTGCGGTTTACCCCACCACTCAATCTGACCGCTGACGAGCTCGAGTGGGGCCTCGATACGCTGCACTCAGTTCTGCGCCGACACCGATAAACCACCACCCGAGTGCCCAACACCTGAGAAAAGGATGAATACCTGTGAAGATCCTCGTCGTTGGTCCCGGAGGCCGTGAGCACGCCATCGCCAAGGCGCTCTCGCGCGACCCCGAGGTCACCGAACTGCTTGCCGCGCCGGGCAACCCCGGCATCGCGGCGATCGCACAGTGTCATCCGGTCGATGCCTGCGACGGCGCCGCCGTCGCTACCTTGGCCGTCGACCTCGACGTCGATCTCGTGGTGGTCGGCCCCGAGGCGCCACTGATCGCCGGGGTCGCCGACGCGGTGCGCGCGGCGGGAATCGCGTGCTTCGGCCCGACCCAGGAGGCAGCGCGCATCGAGGGCTCCAAGGCCTTCGCCAAGGATGTGATGGCGGCGGCGGGGATCCCCACCGCCAAATCACGCACCTGCACCTCCGCCGCCGAAGTAGACGCCGCGCTCACCGAATTCGGTGCACCGTATGTCGTCAAGGATGACGGGCTGGCCGCGGGCAAGGGCGTCATCGTCACCGACGACATCGACGCCGCACGCGCTCACGCCGCCGAATGCGAGCGGGTCGTGATCGAGGAATACCTCGCCGGGCCGGAGTTCTCGGCGTTCGCCCTCTGCGACGGCAGCCGATCGGTCTTGCTGGCGCTGGCCCGCGACTACAAACGCGTCGCCGACGGAGACTGCGGACCGAACACCGGCGGAATGGGTGCCTACTCCCCCGTCAGCTGGCTCCCCGCCGGAGTAGAAGACGCACTGTCCGCGACAGTCGTCGATCCCTTGCTGGCAGAACTGGATAAGCGCGGCACACCGTTCTCCGGTGTCCTGTTCCCAGGGCTGATCCTCACCGATGACGGCGTCAAAGTCATCGAATACAACGCCCGCTTCGGCGACCCGGAGACCCAAGTGGTCCTCGAACGCCTCGACACCCCACTGGCAGGGCTTCTGATGGCTTGCGCCACAGCCACTCTCAAACCTGACACACAGTTGGACTGGAGCCCCGACACCGCCGTCAACATCGTCATCGCCAGCGACGGATACCCCTCGCACCCTGTCGCTGGCGACACCATCACCGGTCTCGAAACCGCCGCCGCGGTCGACGGCGCGCACATCCTGCACGCCGGGACAGCCCTCAACGACGACGGCGAATTGATCGCTGCGGGCGGACGTCTGATCAACGTGGTGGCCCGCGCCGCCGACCCGAACCAAGCCCGCTCCACCGCCTACGAAGCGCTCAACCACATCCAGCTGCGGGGGCGGGTCGTACGCACCGATATCGCACTGGACATCACATGAGTGTTGGTTGGCCGCTGATCGACAGCGACTACCCGTTCACCTACAAACTCGGCAGAATCCGTCGCGACCGGATCCTCGGTCGCGACGGCGCCGAGCATACCCAGACCACCCTGGAGAACGCAGGTGCCGTCTATGTGGTCCCCCTCACCTGCGACGGCAGGATCTTGCTGCTTCGCCAATACCGCCAAACCGTGAGCGCATGGGGCTGGGAGCTGCCAGCAGGAGCCCTGTTCGATCACGATGGTGACCCGAAGGATCTCGCGGCGAAGGAGCTTCGCGACGAGGCGGGCGCAACGGCCTCCCGTATCGAACATTTCGGCTTCTTCTACGACAGCCTGCCTATCTCCAACTCGCGCTGCGATATCTACCTGGCCTACGACACCGTCCTCGATCACACTCCGTCTTTAGGCCAGACCGAACTCATTACGCCTCATCTGTTGCCCGTTGATCGCGTCCTCCATATGGCCCGCACCGGCATCATCACAGACGGTCGCTCAGCGTTGTCTCTCCTGCGCTGCGAAGCTCTCCTCAACACCTGCTGAGCGCCTCTTCCAGGGGGCCTACCCGCAGCTGAGCCAATGTCATCCACCGCGTCAGCGTGTGGCGCAGATCGGCTATGCAGCCGCGGTTGGCGTCCCATCGTATGTGCCGCCGCTGAGGTCGATGGCGTCACAGTTGCTGGTCTTGTCATCGATGAGCGTGGCGTCGGCGATCGACCGGACGGGGCAATCCGCCGGTGGTCGTCACCGCCAGAGGTAGGCAGTTACAGTCGGGGCGGTGGCGGTGCCAGAAGGTACTCACAAACCTTATACACCGCGCCGTCATCGGTGACTCGTTCCTGCCATGGTCCCATCACTCGCAGGTTCGGCAGGAACCAGCAGTGTTGTTCCTGCCGCAACGGCACTGCACCGGTAAGGCATTCGGCGATGGTGCCGCCGTCGTCGTGTTCGTGGCCGGTCATCAACCGCTCCGCGAACGCCGCCAGCTCCCATGCCGTGCGGATCGGTCCCACTACGACTCCGGGGCTATCACCGAAGCAGTATTCGGGAAATTCCAGCGGTCCGGCGATACGCCATCGGATCGGTGGCGGCGGATCACTTTTCAATCTGTCGAAACCCACGAACCATGCCGCATCGTCGAGTTCGCGCGCCTCGACAGCGGCCGATTTGGCGTCCTCGAGATGATCGGACATCGTCGGCGCGTCGCATTCGCCCTCATCCCAGGTCCCGAGAATTCTCGACTCTTTCGGACGTGGTGTCGCATAGAAACGTGTCAGGCAGTGCTCGTCATCACACAATGTGCACATCGATGCTCACCCCTGCTCTGACCGGTCGCCGTAGCTCCGTGGCGCAGCGGCAAGTGCGGTTGCTGCCAGCTCATCAGCAGCCTGCATCAGTGCTGAGACTGCCGGATGCCCTGGATCCACCAGTGTCGCAACTTCTTCGGTGAGCGCTGCGATGTCATCGCGTATCCGCCGCGACTGCGCCGTGTGGGAACTCATCCGTTCTACTCCTGACTTCGGTTCTGGTACTCATCCACGTAGTTCGATGCCGCGTTCGCGCCCTCGTTCCTCCCGCCCGCCTCGCGCGGACCCCGCCGCGGCGGTTTCCGACCCCGAGACCATCAGGCGCGTTCGTTCGCACCGGCCGTGCCAGAACCCCGGTGCGCGCATCCACGGTCGGTTGCCGCCGCGCCACCGGGGAGGTGCCTTTCGCCCGATCTTGCGGTCATTTGAGCGAATGTGCCGTCCACTGCTCCAGCGTGTGGCGCAACTCGGCGATGCTGTCGCGGTTAGCATCCCATCGCACGGCGGTGCCGCCGTGGAGGTCGAAGGCGTCGCAGTTGGTGGTCTTGTCATCGATGAGCGTGGCCTCAGCGATCGTCAGGCCGTGAGCGTCGAGCCACCCGCCGAAGAACCGGTTCGGGTCGTCCTTTTTGCAGACGCCGACGTCACTGGAGCAAATGAGGTCGTCGAACAGGCCGACGGCGTCGGTCAGCGTCGCCGCTGCACCGAACCACGGTGCGGCGGCGCGTTGCGCGCGGCGGAAGGTGTCGGCGAAGCAGTCGATGTTGTCGGTGGCGACCACGATGAACGCTTGTTCCCGTATCTCGGCGAGCAGCGCCGCGAGTTCGGTGTTGACCGACATGGCGGCGCAGTCCCGGATCAGCGTGTCGAGCAGGAACCCTTCATCGAGTCCGGCGGTGGGCGTGAGGTTCATCGCGGCGATGACCTGCTGGCTCGACCGGAGGCCTCGCATCCATTCGTCCCCTCGGATGCTGTTGTCGGTCAGTATTTCACCGATGTACTGCATCAGCTGCTCGCGGATCGGATGGTGCGGGTCGGCGCAAATGGACTGCCAATAGAAGTCGTGGGAAAGCACACCCCACCAGTCGACGAAGACCACACGCCGTCGCCGCGGCATCCGACCCGCCGTGCTCATTTCTCGAACCCCATGTAGATGTCCTTGCCGGTACGCCACTGGCCCTTCTTCAGGAATTGCGGGTAGATGTGTTCTTCGGCCTGCACTTCGGCCGGGGTGAAGAACCGCATGTGTTCGACCGGGCCGTCGAGGTCGGCCCAATTCCGGTCGAGTGCACCGGATTCCAGGCGAGCAAGGAAAAAACACTCCACTTTGTGGCGGTGGTGTTTGGCCTCCCAGTATTCGAAGACGTGCACCAATTCGCCTGCGGCGACATCGAGTCCGGTTTCTTCGTGGACTTCGCGGCGGATGCAGTCGTGCAGCGATTCGCCGGGTTGCAGGCGACCGCCGGGTGTGTACCAGATCCGGCCGTCGTTGGAGACCAGCAGCAGATCCTCGCCCCTGGTGACCAGGGCGCGTGCGGTGACCTGGATCTGGAACTGGTTGGTGGCGTCGCTATCCACGGTGTCCTTCCTTGGCGGGTTGATCGTCGGCGAGCCATCGCCGGATACTCGACAGCAGTGCCGTGCGTGTGGCCTCGGTCATACCAGCCGTGGACGCTGCCTCGGCGGCGAGGTCGGCCAGCTGATGATCGGTGAATCCCAAGGCATTACCGACGTGCTGGTACTCGCTGGTGAGGGTGGTGTCCAGCAGCGTGGGGTCATCGGCGTTGAGCGTGACGGCGACGCCGTGTCGCAGCATCCTCGGCAGTGGGTGGCTGGCGAGGTCGCTGGTGACGGCGAGGCGCACGTTGGATGTCGGGCATACGTCACAGACGATGCGGTGCTCGGCGAGTTCGTCGAGCAGGCGCGGATCGGCGGCTGCGCGCACGCCGTGCGCGATCCGATGCGGTCGCAGGGCGGTGATGGCGGCGCGGATCGACTGTGGTCCTTGGGTTTCCCCGAGGTGTGGCACGACGAGCAGGCCGTGTGCGCGGATGATCGCTGCGGCCCGGGAGTAGCGCTCGAATCCGTCGGCGGGCTCCACACCTGCCAGGCCGAGCCCGGCCACATTGCGGGCGTGCTTCACGGCGAAGCGGGCGGCTTGCTCGATCCAGTCCGGTGGGCGTGCCCAGTTCACCCCGAGCAGGTAGCGCACTTCGATGTCGTGGCGTCGCGCCGCCTGCTGGAAGGTGCCGTCGATGAACGCGAGGGTGTCGGGCACCGACCAGCCGAATCGGTCGGCGTAGAGCCACGGCCCGACCATGGGTTCGCTGTATCGCACGCCTTCGGCCGCTTCGTCGGCGACGAACTCGCAGATGACCCGCTGCAGGTCCTCGGGTGTGGCGATGACGTCGGTGACTTGCCGGAAGCAGTCGAGGAACTCCGGAAGGTCGTTGAAATCCGCGACGCCAGGCGTCGGCAGGCGGTGCCGATTCGCGAACTCGGCGATGGTGGTGGCGCGGGCGGCACCTTCCAGGTGCACGTGCAGGTGCGCCTTCGGCAGCGTCGCCAGCCGCGTCGAGCGCTCCACAGTGACGGTCATCGCCTACAGGTACTCCTGTCCGATCCGCAGCTCGACAAGCGGCTGCGGCCCGCCGGTGGCGGCCGAGACCTCAACGGCCCCTGTCTGTGTCGCCAACCCGGTCAGGATCAACCTCATCGCGAACGACGATTCGGCCAGGATGTGACTGTTGCTCGCCACTGCGGCGACCAGCGCGGTGAGCTTGACATGTTCGGGATCGACAGTGGGCATGTCGATTCCGAAGGCCGGGGTGTCGTCCCAGGTGGCGGTGTAGTGCGGCTGCTCGGGTGGGGTGTTGGATCGGACGAGGATGCGGTTGCGCCAGCAGTCGAGTCGAATGTCGCCGGATCGGCCGCGCACGATGAGGTAGTCCTCGGGCCGGTGCAGGCACCACGACGACTTGACCATGGCTTGCTGTCCTGTCGGGAATATCAGCTGCATGCTCATGTGGTCCTCGACCTGCTGGGTGAGTGTTCCGCCGTCGAGGCATCGCCGATGATGAATGGCCTGGGTCACCGAGGCGGTGGCCGCGCTGGGTGTGCCGGTGAGGGCCAGCAGCCGCGACAGCGCATACGGCAATGTGTCTAGAGCCGGGCCTGCCACGGCGTCGTGGCTGTAGTACCAGTTGGATCGTGGTGGCCCAGGGACGTCGAGCATGGAGGTGAATTCCATTGGTGGGCCGATGATTCCCGACCCAACCAGGTCGGCCACCGCAGTGAGCGCTGGGCGGTCCACGAGTGGCAGTGCGACCACGACTCGATCGTGGCGAGCGGCGGCGAGATCGAGTTCGTCCAGCTCGCGAAGCGATGTCGCGATCGGTTTCTCGATCAGCGCGTGCTTGCCGGCCTCGAGCGCGGCCACCGCGTCGGCGCAGTGGTGAGCGTGTGGGGTGCAGACCACGATCGCGTCCACCTCTGGGTCGCCCAGTAGGCCGCCGCGGTCGCGGTAGGCATGGGCGGTCGGCCACAACCGCAATGCCGAATCCCGAGAGGAGGCCGATGGGCTGCAGATGGCGGTGACGAGAACCCCGGCCACAGTGTGGGCTTGGCGCAGGTACGCGCTGCCGATCATGCCGCAGCCGAGCACTCCTAATCGCAGCGGCGTGGTCACGGTGTCTCCATCAGGTCGTCGACTGTCATGGCGGGATCGAGGGGGAGGATGTTGCCGGTCTCGTCGAGCAGCACCGCGTGCCGCTCGAAGAACTGGCAGACACCAGCGTGGTGTTTGATCGGCTCGCCCAGAGGTTGACCGAGAACCCGGACGCCGCCGTGTGTTTCGTAGTAGCGGCGAAGGGCGGGTCGGCACAGGTGTCGGCCGTGCCCCCGTGGTACCAGGGGCGCCGCCAAGCGCTCGACCGGGATGCCGGTGCGGCGTCCGGTCGGGTCGAGGACGGGCAGCAGCGCCGTGTGGATCTGGTCGGCGGGCCTGCCGGTGGTGTCCAGGTTGTGTAGTGGACCGACGGCCAGTGTGGGGGCTTCGACGCGGTAGAACTCGGCGAGCGCGTCGAGGAAGTCGCCGCGATACCACTGGTGTTCGAATTCGCGGTCGGCCTTGTCGCGTCGGCGGTGCAGCGACGTGGCGACCGGGGTGGTGAGCAGCACGATCGCCGCCGTCGGGGTCAGGTGCGGCCGGATATCGCGGTCGAACACGGCGCGGGCGTGCCGATACCCGTCGCGGTCGCCGGTGACCGCGGCGGTGGCCCAGCAGTAGGCCAGCACGCTGAGGTAACTGCGGTCGAACACCGCCACCACAGGGTGGCGTGCGTCAGCGAGGCGCGACGCCAGCCGGTCACGGCGCAACTCCCGCCGCAGATACCACAGGGTGACCTCCTGGGAGGACCTGTCGTGCATGGCTTCCCGGTCGGCGGTGGTGGGGTTGGTTTCGGGCACGGCGAGGCAGTCCTCGCTGAGCGCGGCGGCGAGGGTGACCATGATGGAGGTCTTACCCGCGCCGGGTAGACCTTCCAGGTACACGCTGATCGTCATGAAACGCCTCCCGGTAATGGGGTAGTCCAACTGCCGGACTCATCGGCCATCGCCTGGTACATCGCGGCGACGGTGGCGTGGTCGGCGGCGGCTTCGGCGAGCGGGTACAGCGGCGCGACGGTGGGGTCGGTGACGGCCGCGGCGAGGTTGGTGAGGAAAGCGGCGGCGGTGATGCGTTCCTCGTCCAGCGGCAGCAGCGGGAATGGGTTGTGCCACTTGGTGATACATGTCTCGTCCGCCAGGACGGCGATCTCGGCGAGGACTTCGACGCCGTGCACGACGCGGGTGCGCCGCTGCACGCGGTAATGCTGGGCGTGGGGGTTGTCCGGGTCTGCGAGGGCGACCATCTCCTCGCCCCAGGCCGCGCCGTGGGTGCCGGTGAAACCGGCGTGGCGGCGGGCGCGTATCGGGGACTCGTAGTTGAGCCACGACCAGTGGTAGGTCGCGAGGGTGTCGTTGTCGAACTCGATCACCGCGTGCTGGACGCGTTCTCCGGGGAAGAACACGCCTCGGTGGGTTATGTGGTCGGTGATCGGCAGATCCCGCTGCACCGCCAGCACCCGCCTCGGGGCGGCGGGTGCTGCGAGGTAGGAGCGCAGCAGGCTAACACCGTGGTATTCGTGGCCGACGCCGTCGCTGTAGGCGGTCCGGACCTCGCCGAACACGCCGCGTTTGATCAGGTCGCGTTTGACGGTCTCGATCGGGCGGCGGTGGTACTGCTCGGCGACATCGGTGTAACTGTCCCGGGCGGCCAGCGCCGCCGCGACCTCCGCTGCTTCGGTCGGGTCCGCCGACAGCGGTGTTTCCAGCAGGACCGGGCCGTCCCAGGCCGCGAGCCGCCGATACAGCTCGGGGTTCTGCGACCAGGTCACGCACGCTATCACCGCGTCCACACCCGGACCGCCAAGCAGCGCGTCGAGGTCCGGATACGCGACGGTGCCCAACGCGGTCGCCGCCTCGGCGCTGCGGTGGCGGTCGCGGCCGCAGATCCCTGCGGGCCGGACACCGGGAAGCATCCCCAGCAGCGGACCGTAGAGCGTGCGCCATCGCGTGCCCGCGCCGATCACCGCGACACCGACCTCGCGGGGCACGCTGTTCATGGCTGCTCCACGCGAGTCCAGGCGCCGTCGGCGCGGGCCGAGTCCGCGGCCGCGGTGGCTACGGCCAGGCTGCGCAGATGGTCGTCGAGCGAATGCGGGGGCGCCGCACCGGTTTCCACGGCGTACTCGAACGCGCGATAGGCTCCGAGGATGCCGTCGGGCACCCACGCCCCGCCACACTTCTCGTTCTCGACAGGTACGCCGTCGCCGGAGACGAGCCAGGCATGTTCCAGGTCGGCCCCGGCGCTGCCGAGGACGCCGTCGATGTCGAGGCGGTAGTGGAATCCGCCGGGCGCGGGTACGGCGTTGTTGAACGACAGGCTCGCGGTCAACGGTGCTGTGTCGTCGAAGCCCAGCGTGATCGCGTACGCGAGCGGGCACGACGCGTGCTGGCCGGGTTTGGACCATGCCCGCGCGGACACCGTCGTCGGGGTGCGGCCGGTGAGGTAGCGGACCAGGTCGAGGTAGTGCAGGCCGTGGTCGAGGAACAGGTAGTCCGGGTGATCGGTGTACCAGGCGGCCAGATCCTCGTTGAACCTGTTCGCATGATGCACCGCATACACCTGCCCGAGGCGTCCGGCCTCGATCCAGCCGCGCACCCGCGCGTGCGTAGGTGCCCACCGGGCGTTGTGGTTGACCGCCACCGCCAGCCCCGCCTGGCGCACCTCCCGCGCCAACTCACGCGCCTCGGCTAGGTCGTAGAGGACCGGCTTCTGCACCAGCAGCGGCTTACCGACATCGAGCAGCGTGCGGATCAGCGCGGCGCGGTCGCCGGGACGGGTCGCGACATCGACGACATCGACATCGCCGCGGCGCGCCAAGGCAATGGCATCGGATTCGACAGCGGCACCGCAGGATTCGGCCGCACGTCGAGCACGGGAGAGGTCGAGGTCGCAGACCGCGCTCACAGTCACCCCGCCGAGAGCGTAGGCGGGCAGGTGTCCCTCGGTGCCGATTCGGCCGCAGCCGATCAACCCGACACCCAGCGTCATGACCGTCCTCCCATCGGGGTGTGCCCGGCCGAGTACGCCCGCGTGGAAGCCAGGCCATGCCGTCCGGCGGCGAACAGGTGGTGCGCGGCCTCGGCCGGATCGAGGCTCCAGACCGCGGGCGAGAACAGCTCGATCGAGGCGGGTCCGCTGTATCCGGTGTCGGCGATGACCGCGAGCAGTCCAGGCAGGTCGAGGACGCCTTCCCCTGGCGGGCAGCGCAACTCATCGCGCATCGCCGCCGGGTCGATGCCATCAGGGACGTCGCTGACCTGCACGAACTCGACCGACCCTGGCGGCAGAACCCGGATCTCGGCCTCGGGCACGGCGGCGGCGAACAGATGACAGGTGTCCAGCAGCAGCCCGACGTTGGGGTGGCGCAACTGGTCGAGCAGACCCACCAGACCCGCGAGATCCCGCACGAACGGGTGAGTTCCATCCAACGTCGCGGGCAACCCCGCGTGCAGGCCGATGAACTCGACCGCCAAGCGCACACCGTAGGTTTCGGCGCGGTCGGCCAGCAGACCGAGCCGCTCCACCGCCGTCAAGACGGCGTCGGCGGGCGACAGATCGGTGCGTGGATTGCACACGATCGCCGCCCGTGTGCAGCCCAACGCGGCTGCGGCGGTGAGCCGTTCATCCATGCTGGCCTCGGCGGTGCTCCACGCGGCCTGCTCGACCAGCAGCGGCGCGGGCAGCACCGGCCCGGCCGGGATCAGACCGCTGAACGCCTCGACCCGCACCCCAAGATCCGCGATTCGGGTGGCGACGGCGTCCAAGCCGCCGAGGGCCTCGGCGAGAGCCAGGATCTGCTGGATGGACACCTCCACTCGCTCGAATCCTGCATTCCTGGTGGCTGTGAGGAACTCGCTGACCGAGGTGCCCCACCGGAAACAGGCCGGGTTGATGCACACCGGCAAGCCCGGATCGCCGTCGCGGGCTGCTAACTGGGTCAGCACAGTGCCCGCCTCCCCGCGATCAGGTCCTCGCGCAGCGTGGGCAGCGACCCCATCACGTCCTCGACGACCGTGCTCACGTACCCGCTGTCCACGGCGACGCCGCCGGACTGCTGGACCCCAACGAACTCCGGGCAGGTCAGCTCGCCGCCCGACCTCGACACCAGGCACACCGCCATCGGCAGCCCGGTTTCGGTGTAGAGCCGCTCGGCGACGGCTTGGGCCAGCACGTTGTAGAGCTTGCCGACGTGGTAGACGGGGTTCTTGCCGTTGGCGCCCTCCATACTCATGGGGCGCATCAGCGAGATGACACCGTTGCAGCGGTTACCGCGCCCGACGACGCCCTCGTCGCCGCTCTCGATCGAGGACCCGGTCACCGTCAAATACAGCTCCTGGGCGTCGTGGTCGTCGCGGGTGTTCAACGCCACCGTCGCCGCACCGGAGGGGGCCAGACCACGCGCCCGCTGCAGCACCAACTCGTGCAGGGCTTGTTTGCGGTCGATGTAGGTGGCCAGGTCCGGTGTGTGCCGATCGATCTGGGGCACGCACAACGTGATGTGCAGGTCGCCTCCGTCGCGGCACACCATGATCTTGATGTCCGACCCGAAATACGGTGCGGCGGTGGTGAATTCGGCGCCGTTGAGCCAGCCCTCGATGTCGAGGGCGGCGCGTTCGGCGATGCTCAGCGGCGCGTACCCGACACCGGCGGAGGTGTCGTTGGCGTGCAGGCGGCGGCGCTCGCTCAGATCGTCGAGGCTGCGCGGGGCGAACCAGTGCAGCCGCCCGCCGTCGCGGGAGCTGGTGTCGCTGTGGACATGGCCGGGGCTCGATGCCGGGTTCAGGCGCATGCGGACCTCGATGTCGTCGCGGCGCAGCAGCGGCAGCCGGGAACACAGGAAATCGCGGGACACGGTCTCGATCAAGTCCCCCACCGGCAGCTTCCGCTCCCCCAAGGTCTCGCTGAACCGGCCGTTGACCAAGGCGGTGATAGGCCCGTCCATGCTGCCGCCGCCGAACGCGACGGTGGCAGAGCCGCCGAGCAGGGCGGTCTTGTCGGTGTTGTGGTGCAGGATCGCCCCGAACTCCTCGAGGCACAGTCGTGAATAGGCGCGCGAGAGCTCCTCGGCCAGCCCGTCGGCCAGCGAGTCGGGGTGGCCGATGCCCTTGCGTTCGACGATGTCGAACCCGTAGGCGTCAACGAAGCGGTTGTCCAGATCAACAGAGACCAACACGACGGTTCCCTTCTGTGGTGGTGTCGCGGTCGACGGTCTGCGCTGACCGTGCGATTTCGGCAATGAGTTCGAGGTCGGCCAGTGCTTCGCGCGGGCCGGTCACTGCGGCCTGGCCGGACACGATCTGGTTGTGGAAGGCGATCAGCTCGGCGGCGAAAACGTCGTCGTAGGCCAACTCCCGCGTCACCGCTGCACCGTCGTTCTCGGTGTCCAGCGCGATCGGCGCGTATGGCAGATACGGCGATGGGAACGACACCGCGCACCGGGCGATGTCGCCGACCAGTGACAGGGTTTCGGTGTACCGGCCAGCCGCGACGAAGGTGTAGGACATAAGCCCGACCCGCCCCGAGGGACTGCGCAGGGTCGCCTGCCCGCTCAGCCCGTCGTTCCAGAACGCGGCGTTCACGACCCGCACCTGGCCGCCGAGCACGGTCCGCAACAGATTCACGTCGTGAATGACGCTGGTGGCCAACAGGAAATAGGCGGCCAGCGCGGGGAGGGGAGCATCGACTCCGACGGTCCGCCGGATGGCCGCAGCGCTGGCTCCATCGGTGACCTGGTGGTGCACGAACTCCGACAGTGACCCGCCGGGCGGCCGCGCGCGGCCGAGCACCGAATACAGATAGCGGTCCTCTGGCGGATGAACCAGATCCGCAGCCGCGGTGCGCAGACCCGACGCGATCCCGACCTGCCCTAGCGCGGTCGTCACCGCCGCGCTGTAGCGCTTCATATACCCGACAACGCAACCGATGCCGGCGGACTCGATGGCCTCGACCAACCCTCGGGCCTGTTCCGGCGTCAGCGACAGTGGCTTCTCGACGAATACCGGCTTCCCAGCTGCCGCCGCAGCCTGAATCTCTGCGACATGGTCACCGCTGGTGGCGATCAGCACTGCGTCGAACAGTTCGGCCGCGGCGAACAGCTCTCCCACCGAGGCGAAGGCGCGACATTCACTCGCCCACACCGCGGCCTGCTGCAGCGCCCGCGGGTCGGTGTCGCAGAGTGCGACCACCCGAAACCGGTGCCCGAGACGAGCCAGCGCGGGCAAGTGCCGAGTCTGCGCGGCGACGCCGCAGCCGATCACCGCGATCCGCAGCCGCCCCATCACGCCGCTCCGTTCGGGCAGGACCGCGCGGGGGTGAACGCGGTGTCCAGCAGCGCCGACAGCCGTCGTTCACCACTCATCGTCGAGCCTCGTGGAAACGCCCGATGCCGGGGCACATAACCACCGCGGCATTGGGGCAACCGTAGGGGATTCCGGACGTGATACACCTCGGCACGTTGCCGCTGTGCCGCCTCCGTCGTAGACCGGAGGAGCCTGCAATGCCTCGAACCGCCGTGACCTTCAGCCCGCATGGCTGCTCCCTCATGCTGTTTGGTGCCCAGCCGAGACGCTGCGCAACCACCTGAAGCGACATCGGGAAACGTCAATCCGCGTGCTTGATGCTGTTGCAGCAGCCACCATTTCGCGCAGCACGCCTGCGATGTCGTGCCGCCTTCGAGGGCTTCACAGGCGCGGTGCTCCTCCAGCCACGGCCGTATCTCGGCATCGAGGACCTTCCGCCACTGCGGTGGCGCGTCGTGCGATGTTGGCATCGAAGTAGCTCCTTTGGTCACTGGTCGTCTGGGGCGTCGTACTCAGGTCCGAGCCTGGATAGAATTTCGGCTGCACTGACACCGAGGTCGGCGTAGTCGGCGGTGTCGTATGTCGATGTGCTCTGACTGTCCAACTCGTCATCGGCCCGGTCCTGGTACATCAGCCACGCGGCACCGGAAATCGCTCCCGCGAACAGCAGCGTGACCACGATGACCAGGCCCAGTTGCCACCCCAGCATCAGGCGATGACATGTGATCCGAGGCGGCTGTAGCTCGCACCGTCCTCCACGGTGATCACCTCGTCACACCACTCGATGACCGGCCCCACGTCACCGTCAAGATGCCTCAGGTTCGGGATCAGCACGGCCGAGATCTCCACCCCGCACACCCGGGTCATGTTGCGGGACACGTTGCGCAGGCGCATCGCCGGATGGTCCGTGTCGTCGCCGAACACGACTGTCTTGATCAGGTTGTAGCCCAAATCCTGTGCAGCGCGCCGGATTTCGGTCTCGTCCCACGGTTGGCGTGTGCCGGATTCGTCACGACGGATGTAGCCCATTGCTGCGGGTGATCTCATGATGGTTCGGTCCCTGCGGAGGGTTGGTTGATCGGACTGAAAACCCCGGCTGCCGCGATCCGTGTTTTTCATGGACCTCAGAATCGGCGCACAACCGCCTGCCCGGAACTGTCGCTGAATGTCGTTGCACTGACTTTTCACTGACGTTCGGCGTTGGGCCACGCTTTCGCGACGCGCCCTCGGTGACACACTGGCCGCATGGAACTCAACGGGTCGCCGATCAGTCAGTCCGAGCTCGCCGCGCTGGGTTTGGTCGGGTACGGGCACTTCACGTCCATGCGTGTGGAGAATCGCGCTGTGCGTGGGCTCAGCCAGCACATGGACCGGCTCACCCGCGACTGCCGCACGGTGTTCGACGCCGAACTCGACCCCGAGCGCGTGCGCCACCTCATCCGCCGCGCCGTGGCCGACACCGACGCCGCAGTCGTCGTGCGGGTCACCGTGTTCGACCCGCATATCGCCCTCGGCAGGCCTGGTGCTGACGCCGACCCTCAGATCCTGGTGACCTGGCGTGAAGCGCCCGCCGTCCCGCAAACCCCGATGACTCTGCGGTCGGCGGTCTACACCCGCGACCTACCCAAAACCAAGCATGTCGGCCTGTTCGGCGCCCTCTACCAGCGCCGCCTCGCCCAACGCGACGGCGCCGACGATGTCCTGTTCACCACCGCTGATGGCACCATCACCGAGATCGCGACGTCCAACATCGGCGTCATCTCCGACGGCCAGCTGATCTGGCCGCAGGCCGACGTGCTGCCCGGCATCACGATGCGCCTGCTCAGCCAGACCCTCGATGAGGAAGTCGTCGTCAAACCCATCACCCTGGCCGAACTGCCGCACGTCGACGCGGCCGTCGCCACCAACGCCGCGGTCGGTGTGCGTCCAATCGCCCGCATCGACGACATCGACCTTCCCGTCGACCACAAGCTGATCGACCGGCTCCGCGCGGAATACGAATCCATTCCCCCGCAACGCATCTGACGCGCACCGCACCACCGCTGCGACTAGGCTCAGACCCTACGCTCGGGGAAGGGAGCACACACTCGATGGCCATCGTGGTCCGGAGCTGGACAGGCTCCGAAGCAGCCGCACTGCGAGACGCACGACGGATGAGTCTGATCGAATTCGCAGCGCATATCGGCGTCAACCCCCGGGTGATCTCCCGCTGGGAAGCCGGCGGCGCGAACATCCGCCCCCGCCCCGTGAACCAAGCAGCCCTCGACACCATCCTGTCGCGCCTCAACGACGACGAACTCGCCCGATTCGTCGAAGCGATATCTCCCACCGCCCTGAGCGACGCTCGCGACACCGACGTCATCGAGCAACGCACCAACACCCGCCATCCCGCCGACGGCAAGCTCATGACCTGGGTACCCGAAGGAATCTTCCTCGCCGGACCACAAGACCAACCCGTGTGGGTGGCCGGATTCTGGATGGATGTCTTCCCGACCACCAACGACGACTACGCGCGATTCGTTGCCGCCCACCAACATTCCACGCCCCAGCATTGGGACGGCCCGACCCCGCCCCGCGACATCGCCGACCACCCCGTGGTCTGGGTCAGCTGGGACGACGCCAACACCTATGCCCAATGGGCCCACAAAGCTCTGCCGACCAGCCAACAATGGGAGAAAGCCGCCCGAGGCACCCGCGGCAACACCTGGCCCTGGGGCAACCAGCCGACCCCGGCCAAATGCAATGTCCGCGGCTCCGGGCCCGGCACCACGACGCCGGTATCTACCTACGCCAGCGGAGTCAGTCCATTCGGCATCTACGATCTCGTCGGAAACACCTGGGAATGGACGGCCACCGAGACCACCACCGACCGATTCGAGCTCAAAGGCTCGGCATTCACCAGCCCGTTCGACCGAGGCGAACCAGCAGCATTCAACGATGCCACGCGCGGGATGCTCGACGACGACACCGGATTCCGTTGCGTCACAGGAAATCTCGTGAGCGAGCCAGTTTAGTCGACCGTCAGATCACACTTGACGTCGACCGCGGCCGGAGTCATTGAGGCCGAGGAACACATCGACCCGCAATTCCTGCACAAGAGCCAGTGGCGTACCGGCAAGGACATCTACATGGGCTTCGAGAAATAGGCACGGCGGATCGGATGTCGGCGCGTATCGCGATTATGCATTCGCCGAGGAAACAAACCACTTGATCGGCGCGTTCGAAATCTTCCACGGCTGTCATTGCTTTCCGGGTTGGGAACCATTCGGCGAGAAGGCGGCCGATCCGTTCGACGTCCGGGCTTTCGCAATCCATCCGTTCAGAGGTTGGGCGCGTTTATGACAATGTGGGCGAAACTTTGCGAGGAGCGCCGTCTACGATCGGCTACGGTAATAAAAGAAGTCTTGCCAGAAGTCGCAGTAACCACCTCATCCTTATTCATGGTTACTACCTCACCATAGACGGGACAGATACTCGAATAAATTCTGGAAATCTCGGATCGAAGATTCACAATACTCTGGATCGCTCTGCGCGATGGCGTCTAACAGTTCGCGCCCCTCCATCCCCGGGAATTCCGGAGTGCCCGAGGCGACTCGTATCGGCTGGATGATCCAGTTGCGACCTGGTTTATCGACATTCCAGTCGATCTCGCCGCGATAGGATCGTACGCCAGATCGGATTAACTCGGGTGTATCGCTGGATTCAGACTTGTAGCGCCAAACTATGAATGGCGGAGTCCTCCGGGGGGAGAAGTCATCGAAACCCATATCAATTCGAGCCCATTCGACCTCGCCGAGAATCGCAAGCGTGGAGAGTATACGTTTGGACGGTCGGTCGGCTGCGCTGGTCATCCCGACCACCTCACTCCCGGGTTTAGGCATTTGATCACTCTCTCAAAGTCGCCTAAAGGAATCGGAGTTACCGATAGCCTTGGATCGTAAACATAACGACCATCTGTATATACCTCATGGAATACGTACTCCTGGGTTACACGCCCGGCGTTCTCGGGCGTGAGCAGGAGGCTCCCGTCTGTTGGTTCGTAACGTATGATGCTCCCAACCCCATCGGCTCTAGAGAGCATGTCCTGCGCGATCTCTGAGCAGTCGTAGCTTTCCGAATATTTCTTGTGCATCAAATCATCGAGTTGAGGATTCGGCGGGTGAGCCGGATTCGGCTCACGGAACTGGAACGATCCGTCCTCATTACGACAGGGCACCAGCCCCAACGGGTCGGTCCACAGCCCCGGATTGCGAGGGTAGCCCATGGGGTTGGGGCCCGGTGCGAGACCCATAGGATCTGCTGTGAGAAACCGCCCTGTGCGCGGGTCGTAGACGCGGTGCAGGTTGTAGTGCAGACCGGTTTCGGGGTCGTGCTGCTGACCAGGAAATCGGAGTGGGGTTTCGGCTTGTTCTGGCCAGGTGGTGTTGCCCCATAGATCGGTGTACGCGGTGGCGGTGTTGGTCGCGGTGGCGGGATCGATGAGTTCGGTGGGGGTGCCGACGAGGTCGGTGATGATTGCGAAGAACTCGCGGTCGACGCGGGTTTGGTCGGCGGTCTGGGTGATGGGGATGTGGGAGTTCGGTTGGTACTGCCACCGTTTCGAGCTGTCGTCGGTGGTCTGTTCGATGAGGTGGGTGCCGTCCCAGGTGTAGTCGGTGCGGTGGAGGATGGCGCCATCGGCGGCGAGGTGTTGTTTGGTGGTGCGGCGACCGAGGGCATCGTAGGTGTAGTGCCACCACTGGTGGTCCGGGGTCCAGACGTCTGTGAGTTGGTCGAAGGCGTTGTAGCGGTAGTGCCAGATATCGGGTTTGCGGGACAGGCGTGTGGTGGTTTTGCGGATCAGGCGGCCGGACTCGTCGTACTGGTAGCGGGTACGGCCGTCTCGGATGAGGAGGTTGTTCTGGTATTCGCGGTGATCGTGGGTCTCCAGTGTGGGATGTGAACCGTGAGTGGTAGCCGGTGTTGTTGGAGCGGTGAGAGCAACGGCGCCTTCGCCGGAGGCCTGCGCGGGCAGGGTGCTGGTGATGTTGCTGAGACGGTCGTACGTGTATTGCTCAGTGAGGGTGCCGTTGCGGGTGATGGTGGTAACGCGGCCTGCGGGATCGAGGGTGTATTCGCGAAGCACCGGGTCGGTGTCGGGGTGGGTGAGGATGTGGCTGGTGGGGTATCCGTCTGGGCGGTAGGTGTATTCGTCGTGCCGGAGCTGGTGTGGGCTCGGGCGGGTAGACGGGCCGAGGTCGAGTGAGCTGCCGGGGTAGGCAGTGACGTCCTGGTGAGTGAGGCGCCCTACCGCGGTGAAAGCGCGGGTGACCGCGATTTCACCTATGCGCCAACAGGTTAGACGACCGAGTGGGTCGTGGGTGAACTGGACGTTGTTGCCGTCGACTGTCATTGCGCGGGTACGGCCGGTGAAGTCGTAGTGCCAGTCGGTGGTCGCGTCGGAGGGGGTGATGCGGCGGGTGCGGCGGCTGAGTTGGTCGTAGTCGTGCCGCATCGGGCGTTGATGATCGAGCGTTTGGGTGGCGATGTGGCCTGTTGGGGTGTAGCCGAATTCGAGGGTGTGGATCGAGTCCCCTCCGCTGCCGGAGACAGCTGTGAGGATGCGCCCGACGGGGTCGTGGGTGTAGCGCAGCCATTCGCCGGTGTCGGCTGTGATTTCGGTGAGGCGACCGAGGATGTCGTGGGTGTGGTGGCGGGTGACGCCGGTGGCAGGAGTGATCGTGGCGACGCGGCCGGTGCGGTCGTGGGTGTAGTGGGTGGTGGCGCCGGTGTAGTCGGTTTCGGCGATCAGACGGCCCGCGAGGTCGTGGTCGTAGGTCCAGGTGTGGCCCAGGGGGTTGGTGACCGTGGTGAGGCGGCGTTCAGCATCCCAGGTGTAGCGGGTGGTCGACCCGTCGGGCTCGGTGCGGGAGGTCAGCAGGTCGAAGGCACCGTAGGTGAAGCGGGTGAGGTTGGCTGCGCGGTCTGTGTGTGTCAGCAGGTTGCGTTCACCGTCGTAGGTCCAGGATTCGGTGTGACCGTCGGGATCGGTGCGCTGCAGCAGTTTTCCATCGGGAGCCCACGCATAGCAGGTGTGGCCGCCGAGGGGGTCGATGACTCGGATCGGTCTGCCGAAGTGGTCGCGTTCAATGCGGGTGATCGCGCCATTCGGGTCGGTTGTCTGGATGGGAAGACCGGCCGGATCTACCTCAATAGTGGTGCGGGCACCGTCGGCGTTGGTGATCTGGGCGATAGCGCCATTGGGGTGGTAGCGGTATTCGGTGCGGGTGCCCGCCGGGTCGATGACGGCGGCGAGATTGCCGGTGTCGTCCCATTCCTGTTGTCGCACACTGCCGTCTGCCTCGATGACTCGGGTGGGGCGGTTGCGCCACAGGTACTCGATCTCGACGGTGTGGCCGTCGGGGCGGGTGATTTCGGCGACGTCACCCTCGGCGGTGTACTTGTAGCGGGTGATGCCACCATCGGGAGCAACGACTTTCAGCGGGTTGCGGTCGGCGTTGTAGTCGATATGGGTACGAACACCTGCCGGGTCGACAAGGTCGCGGAGGCGACGGTCCCGGTCGAAGCCGTGGCTGGTGACCGCACCGAAGGAGTCGGTGACGGTGGTGAGGCTGCCGGTGCCGTCGGGGAATTCGAGATAGTCGAAGTCGCAGTTCATCACACCGGCGGTGCCGCGCTGGTAGATGACGCGACCGGACTCGTCGTAGGTGTTGACCATCTGATTGCCGTTTGAATCGGTCCACGAGGTCATCCGGTGTTCAGTGTCGTAGCTGTAACGGGTGATGGCGCCGACGGCGTTGGTGATCATCGCGAGTTCACCGAACTCGTAGGCGAATTCCCGCACCCGCGTGGCGGTTTCAGCACTGTTGTCGCCGGAACTGCTGACCGACAGTCCGGTCACCCGGCCCGCCGCGGTGTCGATGAGGACTCGATATCCGCCCGAATGCGAGACCTCGATCGGCGCGCCGTCGGTGTTGTAGTGGAAGCGGATTCGGTTACGGTGCCGGTCGGTAATCGCCGAGATCGCGTAGTTCCCCAGCCGGGATTCGAGGACGCCGAGTACCGGTTCTGGAGCGAAATGCCAGATCAGTTCGCGACCTTGATCCCAGAGCCGATAGCCGCCGGTGTCGGTGCGAGTCAACGTCCACCGCTGCCCACCGGTGATCGGCTCCACCGCCACACCAGCCGCGGCGTGCGGATAGACCAGCATGATCCCGTCCTGCCCAAGGAAGGTCACACCTTCGTGCTCGACGACTAAACGGATGTCGAAGGTCGCCGACCAGGAAGGACCGAACCAGCGGCCATACCGGTAGCTCGAGCGGTGAGTGCGCTCCAACACCAGCGACAGGACTCCGGGCAGGTCGAGATCGGTTTCCGGAAGGAGGAATTCGCCACTGGCGACATCGACGGGATCTCGGTCGCAGGTTTTCTCGTTCGGGGTTTGGTTGCTGTCCGCGCCGTTTTCGCGCGCCGCGTCACCAGCACCCTGGTCGGCCTCGGCGCGGCCCTGCGGAGTGTTGTCCACAGACTGGTCGTGGTGAGACTGTTGATGATCCGGGCTCGGGCCGTCGTGACCGCCGGGGGTCGCGCCGTCCCCTCCATGCCCGTCCGTGTGGGTCGGGTTCGGGTCATGGGTCTGCTGTGGAGGGTCACCGCCGTGCTCGGTTGTGGTGGGCGAATCAGTGTTGTGAGGAGCCGGATTCGTGTCTGGATGCGGTGCCGCCGATGGTGACTCCGGCTGTGTGTGGTTGGGATCCGAGTTGTCCGGTCGAGGTGCGGCGGGTTCTGTAGTGTGCGAGGGGGTTTGGGACGTGGTGTCGCCTGGATGGGGGTCGGTGGTTCCCGGTTGAGTTGGGGATTCGGTCGCCGTGTTGGGGTGGGTGCCCGGCTCGGTCATACTCGGGTGGGTGCCCGTCGGTGTGCCCGGCTCATGTGGTGTCGACGAAGGAGCGTGAGACGTGGGAGCGCTCGGCGTGTGTGTGCTGAGCGTGGGGTGTGGAGCGTGTTCTGCCGCGCTGGCCACGGTGTGGGTGGCTTTGGTGACTTTGGAGACGTCGCCGACCTTGTCCAACGCCGACAGGGCGGGTTTGGCCGCGCCCGCACCGCCGGTGCCGACGGTGGTGATCAGGTCTCCGGTGAGCGAGCCCAAGAATTCTGAGGGGTTCTTGCGTGCACCGGACAGGATCGCCGATGTCGTCGCCCCGGGATCGGCGGCGGCGACCACTAGTCCGGTGCCCAGATCCGACATGCTGGAGAAGTATTCGGCCGGGTGGGTGAGGTTGTAGGCGTCGAGTGGGCTGACCTGGCGAACGAACTGCACGATCCCGGAGAAGCTGGTCAAAAGCCCGGAGGTGAAGTTCAGTTTCGCTTGATCGAGGGCCCCCGATAGGTCCGAGACGTTGTCGGTCCAGCGTTCGGTGAACGGCGGCTCGGTCGGCGCGGACTCGGTTGCCGCCGCAAGTGCTGCCGCGGCTGAGGTCGCGGCGTTGTCGCGTTGGGCGCGGGCGCCGCGCAGGATCTCGCGGGCTTCGTTGCGTATCGACGTCCATGTGTCGACCAGGGGGGTTTTGCGTTTCTGCTCATCGGTGAGCGCGTTCCACTGGGTTTTCTTGTTGGTTTCCTCGACCTCGGCGGCATCCCATCGTGCGATCGCGTCGGCGGCTTTGGTTTGGGCGGCGGTGACCTCGTAATACCAACTGTTGAGGACGCCGGACGCCTTGTGCATTGCGTCCGAGCCTTCCCACCACAGCTTGGGCTGTTTGGCGAACTCGGTGTGGAACTCCTCGGCTGCGGTCCCGGTCCAGTCCGCGGTGTTCACGGTGCGCAGGGCATCGCCGGTCTGCCCGATCGAATCCCCCATCTTCTGCAATGCTTCGGCGGCATCGTGGATCGCTGAGGGCTCACCGCGGATCAGTTCTTTCGGATCCTTGGTTTGTCCGAGTTCACGCTCGTGGATTTCGCCGCCGGCCAGGTCGGCGATCTTGTCACCGAGATCGTCCAGCCCTTCCGCGACCCCGTCCGCACCGATATTGCGGGCCAGCGTGGCGGCGGCGTCCAACCCGGAATCGGCGAGCTCGCCCGCTTTCTGGGTGACCGATTCGACGCCATGCTCGATCGCGTCACCGACCGAGTTGACGAAATCCCCGATCCCCAAAACTATTGTCCCCCTTGCCCGTTACGAATCTCAGCGGCCCGCTCCGCCGCCCCGGTATTCCAGTGAACCCCGGGCACTGCGCCAGCGAGCGCATCCGGGCCCACCGCCTGGATGACCTCGATGTTGGTGCCGATCTGGTTGAACGCGTTCTGGAACGACTCGGCGCTGTAGTCGCGGTTGCGGATCTGGTTGTACTGGTTATCGGCCAGAGTCTCTCCCCACGACCGTTTGTCGATCTCCTCGTTCGACAGATGCGGGTTCCCGATCAGATGGGTGGCGATCTCCTTGAACGTGTTCGAGAACTTCTCATCCATGATGTGATAGCGGCCCGCCGCCAACCCCAACGTTTGCGCGATCGCATTGCCTGCCTGCACCAACGCCCGCACACCCCACGACCACCGCTCGGTGAACGTCTCGAATGCGTTCTGCACCGAGGACTTACCCGCCTGTATCGGCGACAACGTCAACAGCGAAAACCCACGCCCCATCGCCCCCGTCTCGCCGACACCGAGATCGGACAGTTCACTGATGACACCGGTGATCCCATCCGCGGCCTGCTGCAACACCACCGGATCAACATTCAGCTGCTCACCCATCAGCGGTTCCCATCACCAGCGAGGGAGGTCTCGGAAACGTTCGGCGGGAACGCCATTGGCGCTGTGCCCACCATATCGACAGCAACTCCGGTCGGCTCAGATCGGCTTGCCGCGTACTCGGCGAGGCGGCTGCCGAGCAGCATGTGATAGCGGTACTGCTGGTCCGGATCGACCCCGCGAGCGGTCATGTAGCGGCCATACTCCTCGACACTGGTGAACGCACAAATCCAGTCGACGCCACCGACCCGAGAGGTAAACACCCTGTCCCCATCGATCAACGGCACCACCAGCAGCGCCTTCCCAAACGCCTCTCTTAGTACCCCAGGCTGCCCGAAACCCTCATAGAACGCCGCGATCTCCGACCGCAACGCGGCACCACCGTCGAAGTCGGACATCGCTCAACAACCCCCGCTCGCGATCCATCAGCCACTCACCAGGTCAGTCCTCGCAGCATACCGACGACCACCGACCAGAACGGTTACCAGGAAAGCGGTCCCAGTCACTTTGGCAGCCAGGCCGATCGGATCTGTCCAGTTGAATGCAGCTCGGTTACCGGTCTTCCGCCAAGTTCGGTCAACCCAATTGACAACGCGAACAATGCTTCAGGGCCTCGGCGCGGCGCGTCCGCTTTCTCGACCTCAAATGAGGTAACGTTTCCGGACGCACCCGAGCGAAAGGCGGCACGTGGCAGTCCTGCACCAGATGTCGTCTCCACGGCCGGATCGCAACCCACTGCGGCGATTCGACCTGTCGGAGAACGACGTTCATGATCGCATCATTCACCCTGCCGTCATCGCAGCCCAATCAGTCAGCCCGCTCGCGCCACCAGGATCGCGGGGTCGGCGCATGCACGACGATGGAGTCGCTGCGATCCGCTCTGTCCTGCTGCCTCATGGCTGGAAGATCGATCAGAAGGACGGGGTCGCCCGCACCGTCCATATCGACAAGGGACTGGCCATAGCGTTCGCGCGCGGCAATACCTGCACCGGACTCCCAGGCACCACTGCGGAACTGACAACCGAATGGCCGAAGGGCCAGTGCGCCTTCGCTAACGCGACCCGGTTTGTGGCACAAGGCTTCGACGCGATCGATCCGGGCTTCCCAACAGCGTCCACGGCCGAAGGCGCTTGGGAACTGTGGTACATGCTCTACCGGCAAGTCGGCGAGGAGATCCGGCTAGAGATCAGCGCGCCGAGCGGCCTCGATTCGCAGGGCTATCCTCGGGGTTGGCGTGAGCGCATCATCCTCGAGCCGTACCACCTTGTCACCGACGTCGTCATCGACGCCGACGACGAAGACGGCTCGGATGTTCCGAATGTTCCTGTCTTCCCGAAATGACTTCTGACCAACCACGATTCGTGCCATCCCGCCTCGTCTTCGCACGCAAGCGCAGGGGAATGGCGCGCACACACCTGGCCTCGGCACTGAACGTCACCGAACGTACTGTGCACCGCTGGGAAACCGGCACCGACGAACCCGCCCGTGAGCGGTGGGCCGACCTGGCGCGCGAACTTCGCGTACGCCCGGAGTTCTTCACTCTCGACGAGGTCGAACCACTTCCCGTCGGCGCCGTCAGCTTCCGGGCACTGACGAAAATGAGCGCACGCGAGCGGGATCGGGCCATCACCGCCGGCGAACAGGGCGTCGCGATCATGCGCTGGATCGAACAGCGATTCACGCTGCCCGCCAACAACGTTCCCACCTTCACCGAATGGGATCCCGAACTCGCCGCCGACACATTGCGGGCCCGTTGGGAACTCGGAACCGGACCGATCAAGAACTTGCTCCCGGTGATGGAGTTGCACGGAATCCGCGTGTTCAGCATCGCCGCCGACTTCCGAGACGTCGACGCGTTCAGCTTCTACCGCAGCGGCACCCCGTTCGCTTTTCTCGATACCAGCAAAACCGCTGAGCGGTTACGCTTCGATGCCGCACACGAACTCGGGCACCTGTGTCTCCATGCCGAACACGGCGTACCACACGGCAAAGATGCCGAGACCGAGGCCAATCGATTCGCCGCCGCCTTCCTCATGCCCCGCGACAGCGTGTTCGCCGCAGGACTACATAATGCAACCGCAACCCAGATCATCCGCGCGAAATCTCGTTGGCACGTTTCCGCGATAGCACTGACCCACCGCCTCCACACCCTCGGCTTACTAACCGACTGGACGCATCGGTCTGTGTGCGTCGAACTCGGCCAGCGAGGGTACCGCAGCGCCGAACCAGGCTCCCGGCTCGTGCCCGAGCGCTCCCAGGTGATAGGGAAGGTGATCGCGGCGCTGCGCGCTCAAGGTATGACTATCCGCGACATCGCCACAGAGTTCGGCCTTCCACCAGATGGACTCACCGAGTACATGTTCGGCTTGACGATGACGCCACTCGCCGGCACAGGGCAGGCCACCGGTTCTCCCGCCCGGCCCGCGCTCGCAGCAGTACCGTCTCCCCACTGACTGTCGCTCCTTGAACCACTTCTACGGCGATCGGCGCTAGCGAACGCTAACGACCGAATCGCCCATCCAGAGATCGCAAGAGTCGCTCAAAAATCAACCCTGATCACGACCGAATAGCTGTCATCGCCGCGCGAAGCAACGATGCGGAGCCTGAGCCGTCCGCTTCCCTGATCGTCGCGCGCGGGCGAGTACTCGATCGGATGAAGCCGGTCGCCGCATGAGTTGCGCATCGAGTGGCCATAGCGACAAAGTCTGCACGTTGTGACCATTGCTTCAGACGCGGACTGCCGACGCGGTCATGACTGCAGGTCACGGTAACGCCGGGCACTAACTGACTCAGGGTGACGCGCACACGGTCGAGTACGCCTTCGTCGAGTGAGTAGAGGAGCAAATGCCCGACGGACCGAGTTGCGGCGGCGCTCAATTCGATGTCGCCGTCGAGCGGACCCCAAAGCAGGCCGAGACCGAGTTCATCATCGACGATGCGGGCGATGCGGGCCTGGTCTGGTTCGAGACGCACATGCTGATCGCTGAGCGGACGAAGCAGGGCAGTGCACAGACGCAGACGCGCTTCCACGTCCGGGCACGCAGCACGGACGACCAAGTCTGCAAGGTCCAGGGCTATCGATGCCCGATTCACACTGACCCAGCGAGTCGCCTCAGCGCGCAAGTCGTCCAGCATCCTCCGGTAGTCGACCGGATCGGGTGCCGACCGGAGCACAATGTCCGCCAAAGCGACGATCCCGGCGAGGTCGCCGGGATGGAACCGACTGTGCGTCAATGCATTATCAAGAAAAAATCGAGCAGTAAGGGGAGCCGGCGTCCGATAGTTATCACTGTCGATGAATCCGCCGACAATACTCCACGCCCGTTCAACTCCGATATCGTTCAGTTGTCCGAGAGCTGTGGCTAGTTCCGAGTCAACCTCGAAGGCTGGCCGCCAGCCACGCCAGGGCTCTTCGCCGATGACAGCACGGAGTTCAGTGCCATCTGCGATGACGGTGACGAGGTCGAGCCACGACCCTGGCACCGCCCGTTCGATGACGGGAGTTGGTCCTACAGTGGTGTGACCAGGAGAACAGATCTCGGCATCTTCAGGCCCGGAGTCGGGAGCGACGGCCGTGGCTGACTGGGTTGCCAACTGCGCCACGGAGACAGAGTTCGCAGGGCCCGCGGTCTGATCTTCCGTCCGCGTCGTGGCAACGGATTCATCGTTAGACCTCGGTGCGGCCAACAAGAGCCCCGACATCAGCCCGCTGAATTCTGGGATGCCCTGAAAGTACGACAGGCGTTCGGTGTCACCTGCCATCGATGCGTAGATGGCCAGTACAACCAGGGCAGGGGTGCTGAAGTTGTCGATTGTTCCCTGCGCAAGCGTCGGCACCAATTCCCCACTTTCGCTGAGCGCTGATTGCGCGGCAGCGAAATCAGCGGATTCAACCGCAATCGACACGGTCGTCGTGTAGATGGCACCAAGAATCGCCTCTCGGACTGGCGCGGGGGGACCAGCGGCAACGACAGAATTTAGTTGCGGTAACCGCATAATTTCGCCGTGCTGACCGAGCCGGGAGAGCCTTTTCAGCATGAGATGGGTGTGGTTGGTACCGCTCAGTCCGCTGGCTGCCAACCTGTCAAGCAAAACAGCGGAGGAAGCATTGTCCCCGGCCGCAATCGCTAGATCGAACTCGGCCAGAAGTCGACCAAGGGGAGTCGGAGCCGACCAGGTCGACAAGGGCCGACGAGCGACGGTGTCGCGCATACGCCTGAGCGCTTGCCAAATGCCTTTGTGGATCTCAAGCGTGCTGGGGTATTCGAGAACAAAGACATTATTGTGTCCGGCGAATTCACGAACAGCGGTGTCTATGGGGTCGCCGTCGCGAAATGTATGCGGCTCCTGCACAAACTTGGCATAGCTCGGCCCCACGAACGCGGTCAACCATTCACGCACCACGCCCGTTTGGCGGGTGCTCCGGGGTATAACGTATACGATCCGTCGCCCTGAGCCAGGCTCCACGCGGGGTAGCACATAAGGAACGTCTGAATCCTTTAGAAACAGCCAATTCTGCAGCCAGGATCGAGCCTCCGACTCGGGATCCTGGTCCTTCCACGCCGAGTTTCCAGGTCCGATCAGAATATCGACAAGTCGGTCAATGGTTTCATCTGACGTCACCACTCACCACCAAATCTGTGAGCGAACTCAACTCTAGTACCGGCAGCAACCTGAGCGTCAACCCGATATTTCATCAGTTCATCGTTAATATTGATGCCCCGGTAGGTGAAGTTCATCGAACCGGTGAGTTGCCAATCCATACCGCAGAATGTTTTCTCGTGAATTGTTCTGTCGCGTATAACTTTCAAATTGACGGAGTCCGCACATCGCTCCAGGCGGGCGAGAAATATTTCGTTGTGCGAATCGGGCCGTGTCACTACGCCGAGACGTGTCCCTGATAGAGTCAATAAGCCGAGAACTTCGGATAACAAATATATTTTGTTGGATGGGTCCGAAAATGCGGTATCAAATGCCCCGCCGGTGTTGTCGATGGCGTCGACGTCACTGACCCATGGGGAGATCAACCACAACTCATCGCTCGGGGTCAATAGCTCGGAAACCAGGATCGTCGACAGCAGCGCGTCGATCCTTACGCCCGTCGTTTGACTGGTGCGCAGTTCGCGCTCATCGGTCACTGCGCGAACTCCCGTATCTCGACAATTGCATGGATAACACCGGAGCCACGCCGGACTCCGCGCACATGTCCGAATACGCGCAGTACGTCGCGATCGACCGCGAGGGTAGGCACCACCCGGATGGCGACCGTCAGTTCGCGTAACGAATCAGTCGGCGCGGCCAGTATGACGGCACCGCGGGTTCGCACCTCACGAATATAGGACTCGCGCCACCCGACGTTTGTGACATCGATGACTATCAGTTGTTCGCTGTGAGCAGCCTCAGCAAGCAAGCGATCCAAAAGCGCCGGTTCGGCGAACGGTTGATAGTGCTGCAGATGCTGAGACCGCGCCTCTGTACCGCGAGGCACCAGCAGGCTGTAGACCTGGTCGGTGCCGAATCGGGCTCGATCAAGGCCCGGCACGTTGAGCCCTCCAACCGCTACCAGGTAGGCGAAGATGCCAGCCTCAACCTCGAATCCGAGGTCGTGCTCGAGTCGATTCCACGCTGCGATCAACTCGACGACCATGCGGTCGGTACTGGCGTCAGTGCCGGGTCGCAGCACCCGTGCCGACAGAGCTGCGACGGCATTGCGGCGGGGCGCGCCGTCAAGGCTCGTCCACGCAGTACGCAGATCCTCTAGTGCCTGGTCAGCCTCGGTCGCAGAATTGGGATTCCGCAAGCGAGTCATAGCATTCGCCGCTGCTGAAAGTGGTTCATTAACAGCATGTTCGAGTAGCCGGGTGATGCTATCACCAACGTATTCGTGGTCACTGCGTCCCAATACTGCCTCGACAAGTCCCCAGAACCTGCGCGGGTCGGCCGAATACTGCTGAACGAACTGGGTGATGATGCCGAGGCCGCCTGACGACGTTTCGGTCAGCCACACTGTCGACGGGCCTCCTGGAACCTCCGACTCGAGTACATCGACAATCAGGTCGAGATCCTGCGCGTCCTGGCAGGTTCGCTGCGTTGCAGCCAGAATCGCGGCAGCGATGGTGTCGCGGTATGCGCGCTGGGCGAGTTCGGCGGTCAACTCTGCCACTTCGGCGCACCACAATAGGCGTCCGTTGCGGTCTAGGCTCTCTGTGACCGCTGGCTGGCGGCTCAAATCCGTCAGGTCCGCAACCAGCCCGCTTGGTGTCGTGGCGTTGTTGTCACCTCGATAGATGGCGTTGAGCACCTGATCGATTCTGCTCGCCCAGGCTCCCCGACTGAGTGCGGCATGGATATCCGGGCCAGTGGCACCTGGCGATTGCACCAGATGCAAAGCGTAGGCCGTCGTGTAGACCAGCGACAGCCAACGCCGCTGGAATACATTTGCGTGGTCGTCGAGCAGTGGATCGACGCGGACGGCTTCAGCGAAAGCCAGTCCACGCCACTGTGGCGAGTGCAGATGCGCGCGCACCGATTCGGCAGCCGTATCCAATGGAGCAACCACAAATCGAACTGCATCAACGGTCAGCGAGAAGCCGAGCGCGGCCGGGTTGTCCTGATATGTGTAGTCGACGACACTGTTCACACTTGTGCGGCCGTCGGTGTAGACCGTGTTACATGAGGCGCCGATCGTCATCCGCCGGACCTCGATCGGGTCGCCTGCAGCGCTTGTTGCAAACCCCACCGAGAGCACGCGGTCGTGCCAAGTGGAGGGTGACGGCACAGCCCCTTCATACAGTTCGTCGGGCACGACGAACTGTGAGTGCCAGCGGGGCGTGGCTTGTGCCTGGTCGGATATCTCGCGCGGTGGTTCGCTCAACACAATGGAGTGAGGGCGCAAAACTCGTACAGGGGAACCCCCCAGCGGGGTCCAGACGCCTTCGTCATCGAACTGCTGCACAAACATCGTTATGTCCATGGCACCTTGCGCAGCCGGATCGGGTAGGGGAACCCATGTTCGGTGATGAGCCCGCTGGTAGCCGTATCTGCGGCTCACCTTGCCCGGCACAGCCTCCCGCAGCGCATTCTCGATCGGCCGTGGATCCGGCTCTTCCATAAACGGAGCAGTCATCCAGGTTTCCGGCACATTGAGACCGTGAAAGAGAGTACGAGTCACAAATTCCGGTAGCACGCTGTCGGGTCGAGCCCCTGGATCGTCGACGTAGCTACGCCACCGCCGTTCCAGTCGGCGCAGCGCAGTCGGCACCACGCTCAGCAGTAGAGAACGCGGCGCGTCCCACATCAAAGCTCCGGCCTCATCCACTGAAATATCAAGAGCAGTGCACAGATGTGACCGCAATTCGGCCTGCGCATTCCGATCGGTCAGCAGGCGATTAAGTTGTTCGACTACCTTATCCGCACCCACCGAATCGGTGCTCTGACCACGCGCTGGCGCTCGTAGCACCTGCCGAGTATCGGTGCCGACACGTTGCGCGAGCCAGTCGAGCAGGGCCTGTGTGGCCTGGATCTTCAGCACGAACCGATTGGCTACGGGGAGACGGCGCGCTGGCAGTTCCGGCTCGAACAGTGTGTCGTAAGCCTGGTAGGTAAACCGATCGCGTCCGTAGTCGGAGAGGGTTACGACTGTCCATGGACGTGTGCCACGACGGCGGCCTGCACGGCCACGCCGCTGGATGAAAGCGGCGGCGTCCCGCGGAGCCTTGTGCTGAATCACCAATCCCACTCGTGAGTCGTCGACTCCGACCTCCAGTGAAGCGGTCGCGACCACCAGATCGGAGTCTTGGTCAACACCAGATGCCTGTGACGAAGTCAGTGAAATCTGCAGTCCGGGAGACCGTCCACCAGGGTCGAGTTCGTGCCCGATGCTCTGGACGAGATCCCAGGACTGGCCGTCGTCGAAACGTTCTCGATGCCAGGAGCCGTCCTTAGAGCGCAGTGTTGCCAGAGGAGCGGGAGTTGGTCCAGGCCGCCTGCCCCTCCGCGCGCCTTCCGCGTCGTTGAGATCGTGAAACAGACGATTGGTCACGTCCAAATCGTCGGTGAACACAAAGCCACGCGACCCGTGCAGAAATTCGCTTCCTCGTGTGTCGAGGGTCCTCGCGAATAGCATGGCCGCCTGGATCGTTGCGGACAGTGGGCTCACTCGCGATACGGGATCGACTCGGAGTGCTATGGAGTATTCACGTCCTTCTTCCTCCAATTCGTCGGATTTGGGTGCCAGATAGTCGACATCAGCGCGATCGGTTCCGGTCAGTTCCGCGAAGAACTCCGGTGCGTCACGCAGGGTTGCGCTCAGGCCGACGAACACCGGTGTACGCCGAGCCGCCGCTCGCCATCGACGCAGCAGTAGTGCGACTTGGGCGCCGTGCACTCCGGTGTAGGTATGCGCCTCGTCGAGCAGTACCAGAGACGGCGAGGCCGGGCCACGCCAACCCAACAGGGGCGCCAGGGTCGGGTCTGTCGAGTTTCGACTCAGCATTTCGGTGCTGGTGAACAGCAGATCTGGTGGATTGGCGGCAAGTTGGGCTCTGGTCAACACCAAGTTGTCCACGGTGTTCTTGCATCGACAGACCAGTACTTCATTGCCTCGTTGGCGATCTTCGTCGCGCCAAACCAGTTCACCGTCGCAGTGTGGGCATTTCAGGTACGGGCAGATCATTCCCCCGCCGGACGGAGTCCATGCTCTATTACGACCGACATTGCGACTATTGTGCGCAGTATCACCATAGAGCACTCCGATCCGTATCCTGCGAGCGCGATTGGCCTCCTGGACTTTGTTGACCTGTGCCGATATTGCAACGGCTTCCCGCAATTGATCCTTGAGCAACTCTATGCGCGGATACAGAGCCATCGTGTGTACGCCGGCGGGGCGCGTGCCCGCGCTTATCGCGATGTCAGTTAGCGCAGGAAGGTAGAAGGCCAAGGTTTTGCCGCTACCCGTGCCAGCGCCCACAATTACGGCGCGACCGGTCCTCCGGTTCAGGTGGCTCAGTACGGTAGCCGTGGCGTCGACTTGAAAACGAGCTAGATTCGGGTGCCGCAGTTGAGCTTTGGCGACAGTTGCGTGCCGCTCGGTCCAGCCGTCGAGTTCAGCGAGTTCCCTCAGTACTTCGGCCACCGGCACATCGCGGCGTGGGTACCGTCGCGGCGCAACGTGCAGTCGATAGTCGGCAACCAATGGCGGACGTTGCTGCCACCACCGTGAACCAGCCGGTTGAGGCGGCACAAACAACTGTCGCAGTGTGGCGGCCAGTCGGACAGTCTCGCCGAGGCGGGTGCGGTACCTGCGTGGAGAGGTTGCCGGCAACTCGAACAGGAGGGCGCGGGCAACCAGTTGCTTCAACACGTCCTCGGCCATGACAGCAGGTCCACTCGGCAGTAGTAGACGCTCATCGATGACGTTGATTACCTCATCACGTGAAAGCGCGCCCGTTGTGACACCCCAAGCCAGCAATGGCAACTCAAGATTCTCAAGTTTGTCGAGAACCTCAGACAAGAAGGCTTCGTCCTCTGTCACTGATCCTTCCGCCTTACCTCGATGATCCCACCCAACCCATTTTCTCTCAGTAACGCAATCTGGTCATTAGAGAGATCGTCCAGCGTTATCCCTTGGCGTAATTCCTCAAGAAGAACTCGCACTTGAACACCTAACTCAGGAAGGGCAGCAAATCGAGTAGACAATGCTGCGGAAAGATGTGCGAATCGCACAATATCTCCCTTAGAAGGAGCCTTGACCTTCGCCAACTTCTTGACCTCATCGAATTGTTTAGTAACCGATGCACGTTCAGTTGGATTCAGTACAGGTTTGCGATCGAAGTCGCGCGTCAGAGACTGCTGCCGTTCTTGAGCCCAATCCCCCCAACGCACCTGGAAAGTGGATGCAAGCCGCTTTGTCACATTGATTACGGTGCTTTGCGATCCTCTAACCGCCTCCGGAGTCGGTAGGCCCGTCGCGAAGGCACTGCGCTTCTCAAAGGTGTCGAGTCCGTTGCCATGGCCTTCGAGGGACACCGTCACCCCGTGGTTGCGGAGTTCTACCATCGCATCGACAACTTCTTCGAGCCTATCCAACTCGCTTATCAGGAGTTCGGTTGCCTTCGCGACCCGCCTGGCCTGGTCTTGATCCTTTTCCGATATGCGGATACCACGGGCCAATGCGGCGAGTTCCCGGGCCTTGTCCTGTATTGATTGACCGCTCACAGTGAACCCTTCTCGGCGATCGCCTTCCACTTCGAATGGGCATGGGTAATCAACTTTGTGGCCGTGTCCTCGGCTCTACCGCGCCGTAACTTTGCCTCTGCCACCTTCGTGGTGAGCCATTTGTCGGCAAGTCGCAGGAATTCGAGTATCTCGACGATTTCTCGGCCGCGATCGGTGGAGACCGCCTTGATCCGCGCTGCCCGCCACTTTTCGTCGCCGTCGGCTTCCAGCACGCGCCTCACATCACGCGTCAGTTCGGCGGTGCACTGCCAGTCAATCTGCTCCACACGCTCGACATGACTCCAGAACCCTGGCCCGTCATCGGGGCCAAGCGCTTCGGACTGCGCTTCCTCCAGGGCTTGCCGTATTTCCCGAATGGTGTCGGTGGAAGTAACACCGGCAGGAAGCCACTGTTCCAGGTCAGAATGGACTCGGCGCAGAGTCTCCCACTGCTCGTCGACCATCTTGCCGAACCTGCCCAAGCTGGCGGCTTTCACCGCCTGGGTGCACCACTTCGGAATCTCTTCTGGCGCCTGCCAATCCCACTCTGCGGACGCTTGACGAAGAAGTGGGAGCACCCGCGCGGCATCGATCATGCGAACATGCCCGTCGCCTCGGCGGATACCCACGCCATCACGCAGGGCCGCAACGAGTTCGGGGCGCTTCGCCCGATGCTTGTTCCACGCGTCAACCCATAGAGGCAGTCGCACGGTCGCGTCCCCGAGATTCCAGTCGGCGCCGTCATCGAACGCCACCGCCATCAACTCATGATCGGACATCCCGGGCCAGGCTCGACCGGCGAGCGCCGCACCGAGTAATGAGACTTGCAACCCCACACAGAGTTCGGCGTCACTGCTGCTTCGGTGAGACTCAACCCGTTCTTGCAGGGCTCGGTGGTACTGATCCGCAACATGGGCAAGTCGTCGCAGCGCCGCCGCGTTCCCTGGTTCCGATATCCCAGCTTTCACTGTGAGCAAGGACTTGAAGAAAACGGCGTTGGGGGCAGTCCTGTCGAATGTGATCGGAGCACTACGGGTGCCAGGTGCGCTCTCACCACCGGCGTCCTCAATGGACACGACCAGCGACGTGACGGGCCATGCCTTGTCCCGGACGCCCTGCAACGGTTCCACCGTCAACGGTTCATTCCATTGGCAGCGATTGAGAACGGCTTGACGAACGATCGATCGGATACCTGCAGCCGCATTCTGCCCAAGAGGCTTCCCGCTGTACCACGCGTCGATGTCTTGAAGTTGCCGACGGTAGGACTCGGTGCCCACGACGGCTGTGCGGGATTCTGACGGAACAGGCATGAGCGTCGGCTGAACCGAATCTCCCTGCTCGGGTGCAGTGAGCTGCGAGGCCGACTCTTGATCGATTGCAAGCGGAGCGATTCCGAACGCCTCGTGGATGGCAGGAGCGAGGTTCTGAACCTCGGTGGGGGCATCGCCCCAGAACTCCAACAGAACGACCCGCCGATTGGAGGTGTGGTCGTCGAGTGTTCCGATCACAGCGGCCACTTCGGGCATTAGCGGCCGTTCCTTGTCCGAGCTTGGGAACATCTCGACAAAGGTTGGTCCGGGGAATTCTCCGTTAACAATTTCGTCGTCACGAGACAGGACGGGGCGTATAACCTCACTGAGCACGGTGCGGGGGTTGAAAGCGTCGTCGGGACCGATCGGTGGTTTGCGAGCTCGGATTGCGCGCCGCAAGGAAGACCAGTTGAAGGGGAAAAGGCCATATCCCTTGGACGAAGCACCGAACGCCGAATGGCAGGCCACCTGGAATTGACAGTCGCGGCATCGGTTGGGCGGTGCCGTTCCCCCACCGACCCCTGCCGCCTCCAGTGCATTTGCTCCCACTCGTGCGGCATTCAAATAGCCACCGACAAACTCGATGATGCTCTGCCGACCATTCGTTGAATCGTCGAGGGTGACGTCCAAGTCGTAAACATACGGTGTGGTCGCTCGTACTCGGGTCAGGACAGTTTCGTCGAGCCGCTGATAGTAACCGGGAGTGACAGCCATCAAGGTTCGGACCGGGGCTAGCACGGTACGACCTTCGCGGACTCCGACCTCGATGAGCGCATCGAGCAGATCACGTTGAACACCTTGGATGACGGCGAAGTCCTCGATGAGAAGAACGATCTCCTTACCCTGGCTCAGGTACTCCTTCCGGATGGTCAGCATCGCGTTCTGGAGCTTGCCATGACCAAGATCGAATACGGTCTGGACAGCCTGGGAAAGCTGTTCTGTGAGCAGATTTGCTGCGGCTTCTTGGAGGGGAGCGCGCCCCTGCAGATGAGCGAGGAGTGGGCGTGCACCAACTGACACAATGCCGACGTCGGCGATCTGCGGAAGGTCATAGACCGTGAACTCGGTTGGACGGTCGGATTCGCCATCTCCACGATCGTCGAGGAGACTCGCGGCCAGCCGCGGAACTAGTCTTCCCGCAGCCATCAGATGGTCCTGGATAGATGGATCGCGGAGCAAGGTACCGAGTTTGCCCGGTCCAATGAGCGATCTGCGGTAGCGGTCACCGGATGGCTCCGCGTGCTCGATTGCCTCAGCGAGGGCATTGAGTAGCCGACGTTGCAATGTGTCGATATCCAGTGTCCTGGCGAGATCGTCCACGCGTTCTCGAAGACGATCGAGCGCAGGGCTGTCGACATCCGGTTGATTGAGCAGGACATCGATCAGACCCCGAAGACTGGTCATGGATTTCGGCACATAAATGACCGCACGTCGGGAGTCAGACTTGGTCTGCTCAGCGATCCAGCGAACCAGATGAGACTTGCCGGAGCCGGACTCACCGATGACAGGCATCAGCAAGACTCCATTCACGGGCTCACGTTCCAGAAAGTCCCGTTGTACCTCCTCTTCGCTGACCTCCTGGACCGTGTCATTTTCTCGCAGATCTGGGTGCCTGCGCCGGATCCGTAACGGTACATGGGTTGCGAAGAAGACCTCCGCAGACGGGCTGACTGCTTCGGTGTTGAGTGTCGAGATCGCTGTCTGCGCCGTCCAGCACAGATTGTTTCGTATGTCGAATGCTGTGGTCACAGGCTCGTGTCTCCGATCTCGATCAACGCGACACCCCGGACACCTCCGCGGCCTGCTGGATCCACGAGTTGCACTGTGTTACTTGCATCCGACTGAACTGTCAGCTTCAACGCCCCGCGGTCGTGCCCATCGAGCAGTGCCCACGACAGCACAGGCGACACATCGCCTGAGCCGGAGGTCAGTTGCATGGCCCGGCTGAACTCACCCCCAGGTAGAACGGGCAACGCTTTGATCAGTTCGTCGATGACGACACGCACCGGCACGACGTTTCCTGGCTTCCAGGTTGCCCCGATAGTCCGCCGGACCGCGGTGCTGCAGTCCGGAACCAATGCTGCCGGACCCCCTTCCTGCAGCAGTGGTGTCGCCGCGAATCCCAGGGCAACTGCCCAGTAGGTGAATAGATTCCACCGCGACTGATTGGTGAACACACCGCGAAGTCCGGCAGGCAGAGCGTCCTGCTGTTGCTTCTCGAACGTGTGCGTATCGACGGGTTGGTCGCATGGGCGAGTGAGAAACCAGCAGAGGGCCCGAATGAGGTCCTTACCGCTAGTCAGCGAAGGGTCGCCGACCAATTCCTCGCTGGTTGTTCGGCCCAGCGTGCGTTCGCGCAGGAGATCGAAGAATCCCTGCGGGTCGCCAGGATCAAGTGAACGGGCCACGTCGGTCAGCACAAGCTCTTCACCTTCTGTCCGAAAGACACCGAGTTCGGTGCCGATCTTGACGACCTTGCCGAAGACGTCTTCGGTGTCGTGTCCGTCTTCGAAGAGCGATGGTGGGCTCAACAATGCTCGTGCCACGTCGATCTTCTGCCGCTTCCCGCGAATCGACAACAAGTGCCGGGTCGTCGCCCACAGTGGCCTGGGCTGAGGTGCCGCGGTGTTGATCAAGGCCGTCATTCAGAATTTCCTCACAAGGAGATCGAGATCGATAGACTTGCGCATACTCCGCAGCGGAAGATGTGGTCGCTCCGGATCGGCCAGGCTGGCGGGGTGGATGAGATACGTCGGGTCACGACCGCGCAAGCGGGACAGCACGGCTGCCGGTAATGTCCGATCGGTCGCCGAAGCGAACCACAGGATGGGGCAGCCGCTGTGTTCCACCAAGTCACTGTCGTCATCGACGATGACCGGATGACGACCGGCGCGATCCTGCGCCTCTGATACCAGGTCGAGCGTCAGGCCCGGACCGGCAACAACCGCCGATCCCTGCCGCGCGAGCCACGCGATCAGTTCCGGGGCATAGTCAGTGAAGGCGTGCTGATCGGTCCACGGGATACTCAACACCGAACTCGGCTGGCGATAGCAAGCAAGTGGGTCGACTGCATCCGGCCATTGTGCGCAGTCCGGCCATGGATCGGTCGCCGAGCGCCGCATACCGCTGTCCTGCCGCAACGGTTGTGTACGGCGGCACCGCGGGCAACTGCGACAGTTTGCCGCTGTCCGCAATATTCCGCCGTTTCGTTTGAGTTCGTAGTAGTCGGCCAGACAGTCTGCAACACAATCATTTCCACTGATTAGACGGTGCAGCTGAGCGAGAGCCCTCTCTTGCTCGCGCTGGACCGAATCGCGAACTGCGTGCATCACACGCTGGAAGTGTCGCTCGTCGTTGACCTTGGCGTGGTGTTCGGTAACGAGCCGCACTTCTCCCGGAGTTGGGTCACCACGGCGCACTTCCTGCGCGTCGGAGACATTGAAGGTCGTAGGCGATTCCACGGTGATGAGCTGTGCACGCTCCATCAAGTTGAGTAGCCGCAGGTTCCAATCGAGGTTGCTCTGGCTTTCCCTGGGAAGTTCCGGCCTGTAGCGGGTGAGATCGATTTCGATGCGCCCATCCTGCCGGGTGTCGGCTGTCAGACGCATTGTGCGCCAACGGTTCCAGGCTAGATCAGGGGTCAACAGGATTTTGCGGTTGACCGACTTTGCCATGCCGGCGTCTTGGGGAGTGGTTGCCAGATATGCGATCGAAGCCCTGCCGTCTCGGCCGCCACGCCCCACCTCTTGGTAGTAACGATCGATAGTTTCAGGAAGGCAGGCGTGAACGACCGAGCGTACGTCGGGCAGGTCGACACCCACCCCGAACGCAGATGTGGCGACAATGAGGTCGTAGCTCGTGGGAGTCGCTGTGCCATCGGCATCTTGACCGCGCCAGCCTCGAAGGATCTCTCGCCGCTCGCTCTCAGTCGACTCACCTGTCATGGTCGCCACACGCGAATAGCCCTCGGCGAGGAGGCGTTGATGCCACTGGTGGACGTCGCTTTTCGCCACCGTGTACAGGATCAGAGGTCGAGGCAGCCGAGCGACTGCGGTCATAACTGCGTTGACCCGATCGCCATGCGACCGAAAGGATTCCACGAAGTACGTCGGCTCTCGACGCGTATGCGAGGCCCACACCACTTCCACAGGGCCAGGATCACCGAAGCTGGCCTCCAGCGCGGTGACCTGATAGGGGGTAAGGGTCGCGCTCATCGCGACGGTAACGACACGGTGTTCAGGCGGTGCGACCGCCAACCAGTGACGACGTCGCGTCGCAATCGCCTGGAAGTGTGGTCGGAAGTCGTGACCCCACTGGTCGATGAGATGGGCTTCATCGATGACCAGATGTGTCAGATAACCGAGGCCAGCAGCCTCCTCGAGGGACGCACTCAAGCCTGAGTCGACAGCTTCCGGCGAGGCAACGACAACCCGCTGACGTCCGCTCCGAATATCGTCGCGGATCGCCTGTTTCGACACCAGGTCGAGGCCACCGGTATACGCGTACCGTTTGACCGCGCCGGGCGTATCTCCGACGCTGATGAAGTGATTCCGTAGGCGCCGCTCCATATCGAGGGCCAGGACAACCGTGGGAACCACGACGAGTGCCACTCCCCGGGACTGGGTCGCTGGCAGAATGGCCGACCAGACCACTTCTGTCTTGCCTTGTCCCGTCGGCAAACATGCGATCACAGTCGCCCCACTCGGCGCTGTTGCCAGCGTTCGGGCAGCCTGCCGTTGCCCGCGCGACTTGTACCCGACGAACTCAGGGCCGAGCGCTTTCAACCAAAAGGGGTCGGCACGAAGGTCGTCCAGTGGCGCGGTAGCGCCGCCGTACACCTGACGGATGTCATCACCTGCAGCTTCGTCAGGACCAGCGCTGAAACCAGGCCACCACCAGACCGCATGGATCTTTAGACCGTCGCCGACCGACAGCGTCTCGCATCCACCGGCACGCCACTGCTCAACTGTCGGCAACTCGGTGGTCGCTGGAACCGTCAGGCTCAGGGCTTGGTTGTGAAGGGCATCAAGCTCCAAAAGGATCTGCCGTGTAAGCGCAACAATGTCTCGACGGTTGCTCATGCCAAAGCGACGTCCTGCCAAAGCGTCGCGCAAGCGGCGAGTCGTACCGTTGAGTTCCTGTGCTGGCTCAATTTCCGGCCACGAATCCCACAGTCGTTGGGCAGCGCCCCAGTCGGCCGACGTAGTCACCCAAGCTCCATCTTGTCTCCGCCGATGATGCACGTCGCCGAGACGACTCGGATTCGGGGCTGCCTTAGTGCTGCGGCTATTCGATCCGAAACGCGAACATCCTCCAAATAGCTTTCGGTATCCGTAACCAGCCGACCTGCAGTTCGACGCGCCATGGCCTGCGCGCGCCGAATGGCCAGCTGTCGACGGGCCGCCTGATAGGCCTGCTCAGCCTGCGAACGAACGTTTTCGCGTCGGGCAAATTGCTGAACGGCGGCCTGCTCGGCATGCCGAGCAACTGCCGCATACTCATTGACGCTCCCGAAGACTCCGATCAGTGCGCCGGCCCGAGAAGGGTTCAGGTTCAGATCCCCCCTCTGAGGGTTGTAACGCGCGGTGAGCCATCGCAGCAATGCGGGATCTGCGACTTCATCATTGGCCCCCGAGCACAGCCAGATTTGTCCCATGAACGGCGGCAGAAACCAGTCGGCTTGTCGACGCAGGGCCTGCGCGACCCCCGGCTCCGATCCAGCCAGTTCAAGTGCATTGCTGACATCCGCTTCGGCCACCAGGTGGAAGCCGAAATACACGTTGGGGTCATCGAGGCGGCCTGGCCGCCAGAACGCCGAGGCCTGACCGCGATCGTCGACCTCGATGACTCGGGCCAGGTGATCAACGAAAGGATTGCCCAGCCGGAACAATCTGGTCTCCGGAATCCGCAAAGCTACGTTACGGTTGAACGCCCCGCACCTACTCTCACGCGGAACTCCGGAGTGTGTGTTTCCACGCTGACCAGAGGCGAATCTCGCGAGGAGCATGGGCGACACCAATGGGGCTTGCTTCAGGTTGACGCCGAACTCGATAATTCGGCCGTCCTCGTGCATCGTTTCAGTGAATCGCAGACCACCCTCGTTGCCCAAGAACCGCCGCATGTGCGCCTCAAAGGTGGACCACTCACTTTCGATGTGGTTGACGCGCTGGGCAATATCCTCACCGAAGGTCGCATCCTGCACCGCGTCGATGGCATCCATAGCGTCGATCTCTCGCCGCTGCCTGGCCAGCGTGTCGCTGATGTGTTGAGCTCGCCGCAGCATCGCATGAGGGCCCTCGCACAGACCCACCGACCACACATCGTCTTGCAAGTCGTCCAGGCAATCCTGCAAGGCCGACAGAGATCCATCGAAAGCGCCGAATGCCGACACGAGGAGTTCGAGCCATGCGGCGGCGAAACTCTCCTCCGCACGTCCCATCGGGTCGGCGAATTGCCGTGCAGGTTGACCGGTCCCCCCGAGTGCGCCTGCGAACCGATCGACTCGGCCGAGTCGCTGTTCGAGTCGATTCGGCGACCATGGCAGCCGCATGTTGATCACGAGGTCGGCATCCTGGAGATTGATGCCTTCTTCACCGCTGCCGTCGACAACGAGTGCTCCACCGTCGTTGCGCCACTCGCACAACTGTTTGTCAATGGTCGCCGCATCCAGTCGATGGGTGTGCTCGTGTACCCGTGGGCCATCGTCAGTTGTAGCCAGTATGTCCGCAATCTTGATAGCCATCTGGCCTCGACCGCAGAACACCACGGCACGGTCGCTGCGCCGAAGTTCTACATGGAGTCGATCCATCACGGCCTCGCTGCAGGGCAACTCCTCTACACGTGCCAGGATTTCCGACTCGAACGGCAGGACCGGTGCCGCTGCCAGGAAGCCAGCCTCGATCGAGTCGAGGTCGGCTCGTTGCCGAGACCGTTCGTCACCGATGATCCGCCACCGCAGTGCATTCAGCAGGTCATCCGAGAGTTCGTCGGTCCGTGACACCAGGACAGCGAGTACACGTCCGTACGCCGCCTGCCGAGTATCGCGGGCCGATTCCGTCGGATGATCCAGCAGCCACTCCGCCACCCGCTGCTGCCAGTCCAAGAGCAGGGTCAGCGCAGATTCGGATCGATCTGTTCCGATTCCGATCTCGCGGGGGCGTCGCCGGCCGGTTGCCTCGAAGACGGGCAGTTCATCATTCGTTGTCCCGATAACCGTTGCTCGTCGGTATCGCACGATTCGCCGGTGCAGCCGATACGTCTCACCGATATGCGCTCGGAGGGCCTCCACGGCCTCGTGCAGTTCGGGACGAAACGTCTCGTCGCGCAGATCGCCGTCCTCAGTGAGCAGATTGGTGATCCCGCTGGCCAACTCGTTGAACCGCGGGTCAGGCGGCAACAGGTCACGAACAGACCCGATCGTATCCTCTAGGAGCAGTTCAAAATTGGCGTCCAGCCCGCTGACAGCCTCAGCCAGGGCCCGGCGATCGTTGAACCGACGAACGAACTCGGCACGGCTGTCCCAACGGTAGAGGTCCGGATCGAGCAGGTGCAACAGGGCGAGGTGAACGTCGGGCCGCGCGATGGCCGGGGTCGCTGACAGCAGCAGCAAGCGTGGGACCGAGTGCGCCAAACCTACAAGTTGTGGATAGGAATCGACGCGAGGATCGCCAGAACGTGTCAACTGATGTACTTCATCAACTACTACGAGGTCGAACCCGTGGTAGTTGCGCCACTTCTCCGGAGTTTCGTGAGCTGAAATTTTGAGCACGCTAGCTGGGAAGTCGTCCACAAAGAACTTGGTCTTCAACTCCTGGAGCCACTGACGACGCAGGAAGTCGGGAACGATGACAGCAATCCGGGCGGTCGGATTATCCAGCAGGTGCTGGCGGATGATCAGCCCAGCTTCGATTGTCTTCCCGAGTCCGACCTCGTCGGCGAGCAGATAGCGCTGGACGGGATCCGATAGCACTGTCAGCGCGGCCGCAACCTGATGAGGGTAAACCTCGACCGCCGATGAAAGGACTGCCGGAAAACTGGCACACGCCGACCGCTGCTTCACCAGACTTGCGAGCATCGGTAACCGCGCGTCCCGGAAGTATGCGGACTCGTTAGCACCAGCCGCAAGCACCTCAACCGGCGACGAGACCGGGCGGTCCCACCGAACCCACAGTTGGGCCAACGGCACGCGAGCCTCGGCACCGTTGGGGAATCGGACCCAGCATATAGATCCGTCGGCCTCATCGACACGACCAGCAGTCCAGACCCCGGTGTCCGGATCCTTCCAAAAAACCCGGGTCTGCGCGTCGAGTTCGACACTCCTACAGTCGTTTACCGGCAGCCACCACGACTGCGCCACAGGGTTGGCGGCAGAGTCGAATGCCTCGACGCGCACCGTGTTGCCTACTTGTTCTGCGACACGGCCGATCCCCGGAATCGAATCGTGCAGCACAAACTGACCGACCGCAACCTCACCCCACCCTTTGAGTGACACGCCGTTCAGAGTACTGCCCGTCGCCGACACAAACGGGCGGTGACGGGCAATCGACGAGCGATGTCCTAGCGTCGAGCGCGCAAGGCCCCAGCGAGCGCCTTGGTGAGCAACTTGATGTCAGTTGGGGTGTTCTGCAACGAATTCCAACGCCGCTGATCATCCGGGCCGAGGTCCCACGTGCCCGAAGTCCAGGCTGTGACATCGTGCAGAGTCGCCAAGCGGTGTTCGATTCCGGCATCGGGCAACTCGTCGGCGGTGTACCGGTCGGTCACCGTGTCCATGACGTAGCCCAGAGCCTGAATCCCGACTCCGTGTGTGAGCCGCGACTTTCGTGGCGGCAACTTCCACTCGATCGGCCAGGTACTCTCGACCAATTTCCAGAAGATCTTGAGGTGCAGCACCATCTGCTCCACATCACCTGAACCGTCCTCGGGGTTGCGGTATTGGTAGAGCGCGCCGTCGTAGAGGCTGTTCTCGATCATCTTCAGGACGCTGTTGTCCTTGATGTAACCATCGGGCGAGGTCGGGGTGGCGATCGCGCCCTGGAACGGGCTGTCCGTGTCGATGTTCAATCGGGTCATCAACTCCGCGGGCAGTTTGCGCCTGGCGTACTTCGGTGGCAGGTAGCCTGCCGAGTCCGGCAGCAACTCGTGAATAAGTCCCTTGGGCAGTGGTTTGGTGTTGTTGACGAGGATGAACTGTGAGCGCTGCTCGTCCTGTCCTGTGGCAATGAATGCGACTGCAGCAACGGGGAACTCGTCGATGTCGGCGTCTCGGATTGCGGCGATTCGTTGTTGCCCGTCCACGAGCAGGCCAGGCTTGTCGGCTTCGTCGAGTGTCTCATCGACTGGGATGATCAACTCGCCTATGGATGAGTAGTCGATGTCACTGCGTCGTTGACTCGGTTCGAACCGGACGCGGGTATCGAACGCCAGCACGACGGCATTCGGCAGCATCGCCTCCGGGGATTCGATGTAGCGCTGGATCGCTCGGATATGACTGAGCACCTCGGGGCGCTGGTAGCCGTCGAGATCTCCGTGATCAGTCCGTCGTACGCGCGACACCGTGGTGAAGTCGTGCAGGCGTTTGCCATCGATTGCGAAGCAGTAGATGCGCCTCTCTCGTTGTCGCACTTCAAGTGCCGGCACCCTGATCTCGTATCGGTCGGCCATAAGCAAACTCCTTCTAGGACTCCGGCAATGGTTCGGTGTGCAACGTTCTCATCTTCTCGGCGAGAACCGACAGGTTATGAAACCCGCGTCGCTTGTTCCGCTCGGTACCTCGGAAGATCACCATCTCGATGCCGTGTTTCGCGCAGAGCCCGCAGAGACACGACTGCCAAGCCGCATCCTTGAGGGTGCGGCGGTAGGCGTCACCGTAGCTCTTTTTGACGCCGACTATCTTCTCGTAGGTCAGCACACGGTCGAGCGCGTCGGTCAGGCTGCAACGGCCAGCATCGAAGGCACGCAGCGCATTCAAACACTCGCGCTCGGCCTTGACCGCGTCACGCTGGGAGACGTGCCCCGCGAGTATTGCGCGTTTGAGGGTGACATTCCCGTCAACCTGCGGAACCCTGATAGCGGTGTAGGTGCTCGATTCGGTATGGAAGTTGTCCCGATCATCCATGAACGACTGGCGGAACGCAGATGTGCTGTCGAAACTCGTTACTCCCAGCGCCTCGAATTTTCCAATCGCATCCAGTCGAGTGATCCCAAGTAGGTGCAGTTCGGTATCAACCGCGCGGACGAGGTCGATCGCGCGCAAACAATCCAGAATATCCGGGGTCCTCAACGGCACCATGCCGCCCAGAGCTATGCGCCTGTACCCCATTTTCTGCAACTCGGACACACTGTCCGCGTAACTGGCAGGATCCCACCCCTGGGCAGCGCCAACCGGTTCCAGTCGCGTTTTCCGGTCGATGACAGCCGACAGAAATTTCTCAGCATAGCGCAGAGAGATCCGCCGCCGTTCTATCCATTCGTCCGGCGTCGCATCCGCGGTACCCGGCCGTTGATAGCCGAGTATGATGTGGTCGATACTAACTCCGGCGTCAAATCCGCATTCCTCGTAGAAGTCGAGTACCTCGTCGACCGTATAAGGTGGTTCACGTTCGTCAACGTAGTTGAACGCACCACAGTCGCCCAGTGTGGCGATATCGTCAGATAAGCGGAAGAACCCCCTGACTCCCAGCCTGTAGAGGCGATGCCGCTGCGGCATCGAGTATTTTCCAGCACCGCGCATCGAACCATCGACGATGGCTTTCGAAACGAGGATCCCATCGTAGGCGGGCGCGATCAACACCTCATGGGCGTAAAGATCATCCCGCTGACGTACGCGGGTCGGCGAGTATTCGTCATGGATAAAATCGTATGTTGGACTGACCAGGTCTTGACTGTCTGGAAAATAGAATTTCACGGCATACCCGCCCGCGCGTCCAGATACACCCGAATCAGATAGTTAGACAGTTCTTGTATGTGCTTGTGCACGTTTTGGACCTCATTCCATCGCAGACCATTCTCATCCCAGATACCCGAGGTCCAACGGCAATATGGTGCCACAAGCGCGAGATGCTGTCGAATTATTTCGGGGGCGTCGGGGCGTCGCGCATCCACTGTTCCCAGTATTCTGTCCATCAATCGCCCCATTGCACGAATTCCTGCGCCGTGCATAAGGCGGCTACGGCTGGCGGGCTTGCCCCATGCTTCAGGAAATGTATCCCGCACAGCCGTCCAGTACGTGATTAGGGCGTGAATAATTCCGTCGAAGTCGGTCTCATTCTGACGAACATCCCTGTATGGATACAGACAGCCGGAAGAGGACGTGAGACTTTCTTGGATCATGTCAACGACTGCAGTATCGGTAATTACCGCTTTGCCGCTGGCACCTTTCGCTGTCGATGTACGTTTGATCATTCCACGCATTGGTGACCGCTCATCAACATTTAGCACATCACATAATTCTGACGGCGCTTTTCGTAATGCCAGTCGAGGTGGAAGTTGCCGGTCCACTTCAGGCAACAACTCTGTGACCAACCCACGCGGAAGCGGCTTCGTGTTGTTCACGCGAATGAACTGGTCACGCTGCAACTGCACCGATTCGGCCACGAATGCGGTGACAGCGACGGGGAAGTCCCTTTTCTTAGCCTGCGAGAGGGCCACAGCGCGTTGCTGGCCGTCGACGATCCATGCTGGTTTGGGACGACCGGCAGATGGTAGCGGAATAGTGACTGTTCCGGTGATCCCCAACTCGTCACCGGGTATACGGTTGCCCCGAATGGCGTGGAACTGCACTTGTGCGGACAGCGCCATGATGATCGGGTTGGGAAAGATCGCGAGGTCGCTGTCCAGATAGTCGATGATCTCTTGGATGTGTCGACGAACTTCCGGTCGCTGGTAGCCGATCAGCTTGCCGGCCTCATCGCGACTGACTCTGGAGATATCGGCGATCTCGAGGATTTCTTCGGCCTTCAGTGTGAACACATACAGTGGGTACTTCTCTGTCTGCGCGAGACAGAGCGCGCGCCGCCGTAGGCAGTGCTGGTCCTTAGTCGCCACTAGTCCTCTACCTCCCCTGCAATCTCGTGGTAGAGCTGCTTGAATCGTCCTTGCTCACACGACTGGCCCGAGTCTCGCAGCTGACGCAGAAGCCTGGTTGCACTTGATTTTTCAGCATCGCGATGGGAGCGGATGTACTCGCGCACCGCATTGTCGGACAGGCGGACCCCCGGTGCTCGACGGCTGGTGTCAGGTGGAGCGGTGTCGACAGCATGCAGCGCCACCGCGCGAAGGTTCTCGCGGCTGAGATCGCCTCCGTTTGCCACCGTTTGCGACAGCAGGTGAGCGGCAGCGCGCGCGTGTAGGGCGTGAAGGCTCCCCCCGACGACCGAGCGCAGACGTGCTGGAATCGGAATGATCGTCTCTTCCAGTCCATGTGCTTGCATGTTCGGGCCGATGACAACAAACTTGTCCGCGGATCGCAAGAGGCCAGCGGCGGCGCGAAGATCATCCGCGCATGCGGGCAGGTAGGTATTGGACAGAACCGCCACGATCGTCGCATTCGGATCCTCACGAGCCAGGTCCGCGAAAGACCGGGGTTTGTCGGCGCTCGGGCCAGCCCAATCAGTTAACCGCTGCCACCATTGCCGGGATTCGAGCTTGTCCCGACCCACCGAATCCTTGGTCCCGATCGAAAAAGTCGCTGCGTACGGGTGGAGATAAGAGTCGACATCGACAAGCCCGTAGCCAGCCGAGCAGACCCATAACCGGGCCGAAGCGCCGACCAGCGCCGGAAGGCCACACGCAATGTTCCAGTGCTCGCCACCATAGAGATCGTGTGCGCGGACAGTCGGCGGTTCGGCAGTGAGCCGACGAGTCCATTCGGCGAAGCGCAACCCTTGTCGTTGCTCGCGCAAGTTCCCCAGTCTCAGGTTTTCGGGAACGACTTGCCTTTTGCGGTTCGTGCAGGTGACCACGATATGGACCGTCGACCGAGACCGCCTACCCGACATCGCGTCCCTCGCCGACCTCATCTGTTGTCGTCCAAGGGATCTCGGCGTACGCCGCGTGGTTGTGGATACTTTCATCGTTGACTACACGCACCCGATATTCGGCGATCCTATTGTCGCGGCGCAGAGCTGTGACAACATTGCGGGCCATGTCTTCCACGAAGACCGGGTTGTCGTAGGCAGCCATCGTGACGTGCCGCTCGTCGGGTCGTTTGAGCAACGTGTAGACGGGCGACGAGCCGGACGATTCGGCTACGGTGATGAGGTCATCGAACCAGAGATCACTGCGAGGGTCGCGCGGCCGCACGCCGATGGTGACCCACCCCCGCTGATTGTGTGCTCCGCGGTCACTGATCGCCTTGCTACACGGGCACACACTTGTGACCGGCACGCGAACTTGCTGCAGTAGATCTGCTCCCGCATCAGCCACCCTGATGTCCAGCTCGCACGCATAATCCATGAATGACGCGATTCCAGTGACAGGTGCCGGCCGTTCGAGAAAGTACGGGAACGTTATCTTCACTCGTGCGGTGGTACTTCCCATCCGACGCCGCAGGTCATCGACCATACTGAGTGCGCTGGCCGGTCCAAGCTGATCGCGCCACTCCTGCAGAACCTCGATAAACCTGCTCAGGTGAGCCCCCTTGACGTCAGCGCCGAGACTCACCGACATCGTGACACTTGCGGCGACCTCACGTTTTCCCCCCTGGCCGTCTGCGACCAACAACGGATATCGCAGTCCATCTATCCCAACCTCACCGAGGGCAATGCCGCGCATATCAGGTTGCGCTTGAACATCACTCAGCACGTGGCTCATCCTCTCCCCTGTAGATGCACCCGGAGGTGCACGTTTCTCGAACGACAACCTGAGACAAGGGCAGTACGTCCGCCAGCCGCCGCCATATCCAACGCGCGAGCACCTCACTGGTGGGGTTTTCCAGTCCTGGCACTTCGTTTAGGTAGTGATGATCGAGTTGGTTGGCCAGTGGCGCAAAAGCCTTCTTGACCTCGCCGAAGTCCATCACCCACCCCGACTCGGCCTCCACCTCACCTGTGACATGAATGGCGACCTTGTACGAATGCCCATGCAGCCGAGCGCATTTGTGCCCTTCGGGGACGTTCGGTAGGCGGTGAGCAGCTTCGAAGGTGAATTCCCGGAAGATCTCCATCACCTGATCCCGATGTACTTGTGGGTTTGCACGCTCAACCTCCACTGCGGATGCTGCAGGCAGTACTCGATCGCAGCCTTCGTGTTCTCCTGAAGCATCGGTCCATCCATCGGTTGCAGAAGCAATGACGAAAAGTCGAGCGACTCGTATAGCTCCGGAGGCGCTTCCTCCTGGGGGAATACCAGTTTCAGTTCATCCCCTGCGGTCAAGACGAGATCAGCGCCAGCCTTCGGGCTGACACAGATCCAGTCCAAGCCTTCTGGCGCAGGCCGGGTCCCGTTGGTTTCGACAGCAATCTCGAATCCCGCTTCATGGAGTGCTTCGACCAGCGGCTGATCGAGTTGGAGCAACGGCTCTCCGCCGGTGCACACGACAAGCCTGCGGGCTCGTTGATGAGCGAGCCCTTCCCATGTTCCTGAAACAGCCTCAGCTAACGCCGCTGCTGTCACGAAACTGCCACCCCCCGGCCCGTCTGTACCCACGAAGTCCGTGTCGCAGAACTTGCAGATCGCGCGAGCACGCCCGGACTCCCGGCCATTCCACAGGTTGCAAGCTGCGAACCGGCAGAACACAGCTGGGCGACCTGCGTTGCCGCCTTCTCCCTGTAGCGTGTAGAAGATCTCCTTGACCTGATACACCATCACGCGACCCCGGCGGCATATGGCGCCGGGTCCGCCATTCCCAGCTCCGCAAAGCCACGGATACGCAGCAAGCACGAGTCACAGGTTCTGCAACCGGCACCATCCGGGCGCGGGTCATAGCAACTGTGAGTCAGCCCATAGTCCACACCCAAATCCAGGCCACGCGAGATGGTTTGCGCCTTGGTCAACTCGATCAGCGGTGTGTGGATCTTCAATTTCTGGACCCCCTCCACACCAGCCTTGGTCGCGAGGTTCGCCATCCGTTCGTACGCTTCGATGTACTCCGGTCGGCAGTCCGGGTAGCCGCTGTAGTCCAAAGCGTTGACTCCGATGAAAACATCACTGGCGCCGAGAGTCTCGGCCCACGCCAGGGCAAACGACAGGAAGATCGTGTTCCGCGCAGGAACATACGTGATCGGGATCTCGGCGGCGTCGATCTCGTCGGCACGATCGTGATGAGGAACGTCGATGTCAGCAGTCAACGCCGAACCACCGAAGACTCGTAAGTCTATGTCGGCCACCACATGTCCCGATGCGCCAAGTGCCTTCGCGACACGACCTGCAGCCTCCAACTCAACACTGTGCCGCTGGCCGTAGCGGAAGCTAAGAGCGTAGGTCTCGTACCCCTCATGCCTGGCGATTGCCAAGACCGTCGAGGAGTCGAGCCCTCCGCTCAGCAGCACCACGGCCTTCTTGACCACGTCCATCATCTCCTCCAAAAATCGCACCCGTCACCACGCGAAGTGCAGTTGTATCCGAAACTGCACCAAGGCTTCAAGCCAGCTATCCACAGTTTTGCCAAGACTGCTAACAGCAAACTACAACCATGTCATTCACTGCAAGCACCGGACACACGCGCCCGGCCTACAGATCACCTGTGCGGTACCTCTGATCTGCATCCTCATCGACATCAGTCAACCTGCTAAGTCGCACAAACTTCAACGTGACTGCATGATGATCGGACGATCTGCTCACTCCGCCCCCGCGCGAGGACCGCAAGATTGGTGATAACTACAAGGTTGGGTTGATCACACCAGTGCAGTTTCTATCTGCTTCGGCGTTGGCCACGTCCGTCACCCCTGGAGCTGCGTCTAATGCCCGGCCAGATCGAGCGGGTCGGTGTTGTCGATCATCCGAGGAGACCGTTCTCGCGAGGCGCGTTGGAGCCGCCGAATTCAGCAGCGGGGGTGGTGGGACATCGACTGGCACACGCTCCCTGAGTCAGCCCCACTTCAGTCGGTTCCTCACCAGGCTCGACGCTCTTGTACCTCACCACTCGCGTTGCTCGGCGGCCAGCCCGTCATATCCGAAGCAGCGTCACACTTTTCATGGCCACCACTAGCCGCGGCCACCAGCATTGCTGTGCTTGATCAGCTCGATGAGGGCATCTCGATCTACGATCGTTCGGGGTATCATTGCCCGACTGGAATATGCACTTCAGCACTACTTCGGTGACCGCCACGCCATCCTCACCAACTCAGCCACAGCGGCGCTGCACTTTGATGTCCACCGCCCGCGGTATCGGACCCGGCGATGAGGTGATCGTGAACGCCCACACCTGTGCCACCAGCATCGAGGCATCGGCACGCTCATCATGGACCGAATCACCCACTGGGCGACCCAACGCCAACTCCACCACCTCGGGCTGGCAACGCACCTCGACGTTGCGGGGTTCTACAAACAGGGCTGGGACTTCGAGGAAGCAGGCCTCTACCTACGGCAGCCTCGAACACATCCGTGACAGCCCCGATCGACGCCATCGGGACGTCCGATCGCGGTCGCTCGCCGAAAATGAGTGGAGTCCGCGGTGGCGCGGGATCCACGATGGTGCGATGACAGACGAGCAGGCCGCGTATCGGATCGGATGGGACCAACTGCCCGCCGCGGTGCGCGGGGCGATCGAGCACCGCCTGCATGCTCGGGTTCAGATGGTGACGATCCCTTCCGGCGGATTCAGCCACGGCATGGCCGCGCTTGTGGAATTGGACGACGGTCGAACGGTTTTCGCGAAGGCGATCCCCAGCGATGACGCCCTCGCCGTGCGGTATCGCACCGAAGCAGACACGGTTGCGCACTTGCCTGCTGTGGTCCCGACGCCTGCGGTGCTGTTCTCGATCGAGACGACGGGATGGCTGGTCACCGTGTTCGAAGCGGTGCCCGGGCGGCATCCTCGCCTCGACCGCCCTCGTGAACTGGCCGCCGTCTTGGCCGTGGTCGAGCGACTGGCGGAGGTGCTGACGCCCAACCCGCTTCCGGATGTGCCCACGATCGAGCAGTCCTACGGTCCCGAGCTGACCGGGTGGCGTCAGTTCGCCGAACAGGGTCCGCCCGCTGATCTAGACCGGTGGTCGCTACGCAACCTGGACCGGCTGGCAAAGTTGGAAGCGACCTGGTCCGATCTGGCGGCCGGTGACACGTTGCTGCACACCGACCTTCGCCCCGACAACATGCTGTACCGCAACGATGGCGGCGTGGTCGTCGTGGATTGGGCTTGGCCGTGCAGCGGTGCCGCGTGGGTCGACCTCGTCTCACTCATGCCATCGCTTATCGCCGATGGGATCGACCCGGACACCATTCTCGCCACACACCCGGTCACCGCAGACGCCGACCCGGCCGCGATCACTGCGTTCGTGTGCGCGATGTCGGGCTACTGGGCCCGCAACAGTCGACTATCCGCACCTGCGCGGTCACCGAATCTGCGAGTCCACCAAGCCGAAAAAGCCCGCGTCTCCCGAGAATGGCTGACCAAGCGAATCACAATGCCGGGGCCGTAGGTACCGAACCGTGAAAATCCTTCGACGACAACAACATCGGTGACTACGGTTCGAGCTCATGGCACCTGTCTCGCGAACATCGAACCCCTTGGAGGCGGTCCGCCTGCGCCCATTGCGGCTCTCGGACGAACAGGTCGTTCGCGCGGCGCATCAGGCGATGTCGGAGGACAGCTTCACTTTCGCCTTGGGACTGGCCCCAGATATGACGTGGTCGCATTACCTGTCCGCCCTCGATGACCAGCAGCGAGGGCTGAATCTGCCTGACGGTATCGTCGCCGCCACGTATCTGGTGGCCGTCGCACACGAGCAGGTGGTAGGCCGCGCGTCGATCCGGCATACCCTCAACGACTCACTGCGCCGCAGAGGCGGTCACATCGGCTACGGGGTGCTGGCACCATATCGGCGCCGCGGCTACGGCACGGCGATCCTGCGCCACAGTCTCACAATCGCCGACGCACTCGGTATCGACCGCGCACTCATCACCTGTGACGAGAACAACCTTGGTTCACGACGGATCATCGAATCCTGCGGCGGCGTACTGGAATCGGTCGAACCATGCGCCGACGGCACCCTCATCCGCCGCTACTGGATCGGCTGAATTCCATCCTGTGGCGGACGTTGTCGCCGGGGCTGTTAACCAGCCCAGCACCGAGCGAGGGGCAGAACTACGATGGCGGCTCGTGTCGCGGCCTGTACCGCATTGACAGTGCCGATCAGCCCGCTGTGATCGGCAGGCGCCGCAAACTCGGTGGCAGCGCACGCTCCGAGGGGTATGCGTTCAGTGGCCGATTCAGTCGACACCTTCACCATGTTTTCCATTGCCTAGGAAAGGATTACGTTCGATGCCCGAGAAGGTCATCACGCAAAAGGTGCTGGTCTATATCGTGCGCGACGGCAATTTGCTGGTGTTCCGGCACACCGACTTCTCCTGGGAGCAGGTGGGCATACAAGTGCCCGCCGGCACCATCCGAGCCGGGGAGACGCCCGAAGACGCCGCAGTACGCGAAGCCCGAGAGGAGACGGGACTGTCGGCATTCACCATCATCCGGAAGCTCGGGGAAGCCGAATACGACATCAGCCCATACCGGTTCGAGATCCAGCATCGGCATTTCTTCGAGCTGGCACTGCACGAGGACGCCCCCGACCGATGGACCAGCCAGGAAGACCACGACGGCGACGGCGAGCCGACGCAGTTCGAATGCTTCTGGATACCACTGGAAACCGCCCATGTCCTGCAGTCCGGACAAGGCGCGCGACTCGGTCGGCTCTACGACTGAACAGGCCAAACGCCAGGAAGCTCACGCGCGCCCGCGCCGGTGCCGACGATATCCCGGCTCGACGGATTGCAGCGATCTCGTGGATTCGCGGTGCTATGGGGCGGGCGGGGCGAGATGGTTGGTGGGTGCGCTGTCGAAGGTGAGCACTGGAACGTCGTAGAGGCTGGGTTGGGGGGTGCGGTGCATGTCCGGGTGGGCGACTTCGATGATGAGCATTTCGGTGAGGAACTGAACTTTGGCGGCGAGCAGGTGACTGGTGTGTCCGGTTGCGGAGTGTTCCTTCAAGCCGACGGCGACGTGGATGTGGGGCTTGATCTGGTTCGTTTCGGGGTCGTAGGCGAGTGTGCCGCCGCCGAAGGCTTCGACGTTGGTCAGGTGCACGCGGGACCAGACGGGTGCTTGTGGGTTGTCGAGCCGGTCGCAGGTGCCGACGATGTCGATTTCGCTGAACCCGGCGATGAACGAGGGGATGAAGCCTTGGCGGAGGTTGTTGGTTCGGCAGAATTCGGTGAGCGCTGGGTAGAAGTCGTCGCCGTGGTCGAATACGACTCCGAATGATCGGCCCACGGTGAGTTCGTGGCTGCGCACGATCAGGTGTCCTTGTCCAGATTCGTTGGCCAGGGCCATGTTTCGGTATCGCGGTATCCGCCCTCCGCGCCGAACGCGGCGGTGATCGCGGCGCGGTCGCAGTTCGCCGCGATCAGTGTCAGCAGCAGGATGCGGGCTTTGATCGGATCGAGGTAACCGGCGGGGATCAGGCCGCGGGATATGAGGTCGCGTTCCGAGCCGGGGAATCCGTAGGTTGCCTGAAGGGTCGAGCCGGCGCCGGTGCGTGATGCGAGGACGACGGGGACCTTGTCGGCGACGGTCTCCAGCAGCGGGACTGTCTGCGCGGGAACATGTCCGGCCCCGAGGCCCGCGATGACGATGCCGTCGACGTGGTCGCCGACTGCTTGCAGTGTGGTGCCGTCGTCGCCGAGGGCCATGGTGATGATCGATACGCGGATGTCGTCGCCGGGTGAGGTCGGGACGGCGGCGCGGTGTGGGAGTTGGTTGAGCAGGTGGGGGTGACCCTCGGCGATGTAGCCCAGTGGTCCGCCGTTGGGTGATTGGAAGGTGGCGGGGCTGGTGGTGTGGGTTTTGCGGACCCGGCGCGCGGCGTGGATTTCGTCGCCGAGAACGACGAGGCATCCTTGCCCCCGGAACTTTTGGTGGGCGGCGGTTTGGATGGCGGCCAGCAGGTTGGCGGGACCGTCGGCTCCGGCGAGTGTGGGGTTGCGCATCGCTCCGGTCACGACTACTGATTGCGGCGCGGTGTGCAGGAGATCCAGTAAGTAGGCTGTTTCCTCGATTGTGTCGGTGCCTTGTGTGACAACAGCACCGTCGGCGTCTGCGAGTCGTTGGTCGATGGCGTCAGCGAGTGCGGTGATGTCGGAGATCTTCAGTGACGCGCCCGGCATTTGGCGAAAGTCGACGACCTCGACGGCGACGCCGTTGTCGGCGAGTCCCGGGATGGCCGCAACAAGCTGCTTAGCGGTCAGCGTGGGCGCGACACCCCCGGTGGGGCTGGCCGACATGGCGATGGTGCCGCCGAGGGCGAAAATGATCACACGGCGGCCGGTTTCGGCGGAAGACACCCCGGCAGCCTAGCGATCTTGGTAGTCGAGGTCGGCGAGAAATCGGCATCCCACCGCGCTGCAATGGCTGTGCGAGTGCGGCGGCTAACCCTTTGGTTATCAGTCCCGGCCGTCTGTAGCTCGGCTTCGTGAATGAGGCGCGACGCATACGAGAAGGCAAACGGCTAGTTCTGTTACCCAACCGCTACTGCGTCATTGCGCTTGCGACCCAGAGCGCGGCTGAAGCTCGATCAGCGGCCTGTCGGCATGCGCTGGTATCCGAGTGACAGACTTACTTAGCCTCTCCCGATGGCAGTGAATTTCGGTAGCGTGAGGCAGTGGCCGATCACGGATAGTCCTGGGCGTGGCATGTAGGTCAGAACGAGCTGTCGCAAGTACTACCCCGCCGCTGGGCACACACCCAAGGAGTGGCGCGTGCCGCGACCGAAATGGCATACCTGAAAGGCGAAGACAGCGACCTCCTCGTCGGTGCTGCCCTCCTGCACGACGTGGGCTACGCACCGCGACTGGCACTCAGCGGCTTCCATCCGTTGGACGGTGCCCGTTTCCTGAGGGACGAGCATCAGGCCGACGACCGGCTGGTTCGACTGGTCGCCAACCACACCTTCGCGCTGCTGGAGGCTGAGGAGCGTGGCCTGCGTGAGCAGCTGGAATCCGAGTTCCCGATCCTCGACGATCAGCTCCTCGTGGATGCCTTGACCTATTGCGACATAACCACGACCCCCGATGGAACGCCGACCACGGCGCCGGCTCGGATCGCCGAGATCGTGGCGCGCTACGGGCCAGATACCGTGGTGGGCAGGTTCATCCAGCGGGCAGAGCCTGAAATCCTCGCCACCGCTACCCGCGTCGAGCAGGCTCTGGCTGCTCAGCCGAGATAGGGGTAGTTCCCATACAAGAAGTCCCCGATCTGTTGGCGCATGCTTGGGTGGATGTCGTATTGGTCCAGGTCCTGTGGATGGACCCAGGTGACGCCGTCGGCTTCCTCGTTGATCGTCGGCTCACCCCCAACCGGGCGGCCGATGTAGCAGTTCTCGTACTGTTGGCGGATCTCGCCGTCGGTGTAGGCGACGATGTGGTTCGGATTGCTGTAGACGCCAAGGAATCCCGTGATTTCCGCCGTGATGCCGGTTTCCTCCTCACATTCGCGAATGGCACACTGGCCCGCGGATTCGCCCAAGTCCATGGCACCACCGGGCAACGCCCATTGCCCGGTGTCGCGGCGGCGTTGCAGCAGGATTGCCCCATGTTCGTCGGTGACTAGCAGATTGCAGGCCACCACAAGGGAATTGGGCTTGGGTGCCTTTGGGTCGTGGTAGTACTCGATCCTGCCCATGATCGGCCTTTCAATCAGGGTGTCCAGGGCTGTGCGTCAGCCCAGATGGCGTCGAAGCTTTCGGTGTAGTTGTCGAACCATCCGATCTCACCAACGCGTTTGAGCTGGAAGACCGGATTCGATGACAGAGACCGGGGCCGCGCCGCCCTCCAACTGTTGTAGAAACGTGGACGCGAGCGGTTGCTGGGCAGTCCAGAGCTCTCAGGTGCACCTCGCGAAACTGCCTGGAAATCGCAACAACGAAACCGCTTTCAAGCAGTGTCGGCCCCAGGCACCGTCGCGCCGAGTGGGAAAGTTGGACGTCAGAAAAGCGAGCATCTCTGCGATCAGCGTCGGCGCTTCGGGACGGCGGACCCCCTCGGTGACCTGGCAGTGGGCCGCAGGGTCAGCGGCCAGTAGGCTCTTGAGTTCCGTCAGCTGGGGTGCTTACCGCGCGATGCGGGCCCTCGACCACGCGCGCTCGAATTGATCTCGAGATATTTCTTCTGCGGCGAATTCGGGTTGTGCTGCTATTTCTTCGATCGGTGCAATCGGTATCTCTGCGACTCCGGCGGCAGCGGTCTCATTGGACCTATCAGCCCACTCCATACGCCCGTCGCGATAAACCTGCACTCTGCGTGTTTCCCAGTCGTCGACATCGACCTCATGGAAGTACGCCACCGGCTCGTCCTCGAAATCATGGTCCCAGGTGACTTTCACATATCTCATGACCGGTTACTCGTCGAGGAGGTCGGCGAACACTGCTTTGATAAGGGGTTTGTTGCTGACGCGACGAACACGCGACAGCGGGGAGCTGCCCTGCTGGTTCTGGATCGTCGGATCACCGCCTCGGTCCCGCAGCAACTGAACAACTTCCGGACTGGTCCATGGACTGCGGACGGCATACATCAATGCAGTGTTGCCTTCATCGTCCTGCGCGTTAACCCTGCCACCAGCATCGAGCAGCGCGCGCACCACCGCGACACGGTCATACTGGGCTGCGCCGTGCAGCGGGGTGAACCCGACGTGATCGCGGTCGTTGGGGTCTTGGCCCTGCGCGAGCAGCCAGGTGACAAGGGCGTCGTTGCCACTCTCACTGGCCACTGCAGCGTAGTGCAAAGGAATTCGACCGCCCCGATCGCGTTCAACGGGCGGAATTTTATCCGCCTTCTTTCCCCACATCGCCAAGCTTCCTCACCGCGACCGAAGATGATATGGCAATCCAATGCCAGCTTGCCACATCATCGACTCATAGAGATCAACTCATTAGACCAGAATTTCACGAGAAAGCGATCCTGGACAATCCTCCTCGACGATCGCCAATAAAGATTTCAGAGTGTCACCTCGCACCAACACCCCTGGAAACTTACGGGTCGAATCGCGAATCAGGCGGTCCGCCGTGAACGATGCGTACAAAGATAGGACCGGGCTCGATGTCGTAGCGAGCAGCGTGCCCGACGACTACCCGTTCCCGGACTTGCTTGCCCGCACCCCTTGTATCCTGCCCGCCGCCGATTAGCACGACACGTTTTCCAGCATTCGCTGCCGTCATCGGCTCTGGACCTTCGTGTGCGTGCCGGCATCGCCGCCGGGCGGCTCGCGCCTATCGAGAAAGTTCGGATGTATCTATCCGCGGCGCAGGTGTTCGGCGGCGGTGTCAAGTCTGGCGGCGTCGAGGTAGGCCTCGGTGGAGATCTCTAGCAGCCGCTGCCAGCGATCGACGCGGGCCTGCCAATCGATCAGTGCGACGGCGGATCGATACTCGTCGCCGGGTGGTTTGGTCGAGGGTGGGGTTTCGGTGGTGTGGGCGGCGGCGAGGGCATCTTCCATGGTGGCGAGTTGCTGGCGGCAGTACTCGGGGTTGTATACCTCGGCCCGCAGTTCTGCTGCAGCGGCTCGCAGCGCACGCAGCCGTTGTCGCCGCTCGTCGTCGACGGCCGCAACCGCACCCTCACCAACCGCGTGGACGTCGGTGTAAGCGCGCAGCTCGACATCGAGGTCAAGGACTGGCGGGACCAAATCGTGGTGGCTGATGCTGCGGGGGTCGCGCAGTTGGTCAATGCGCTGGCATGCGTCGGCGACTGCACTCTGCCCCAATGTGACTGCGGCGTCGGCGACCTCGTCTTCGGTTACTGGCCGATGATGGAGCAGGCCGGTCAGGATTGCCACGGCAGTGTCGTGGGCATCGTGGACTGTAGTGGTGACTGTGATGGGTGGGACCGGGTCGGGTTGGCCATCGATGCGGGCGTCGAGCACAGCGTCGCGGTGGTATTCGACCATTTCGCCGCACACCTCGGCGAACACCGCTGCGGCCAGGTCGGTGTGGCTGTCGTGGGCGCGCGCGGTGTAGGAGTCCTCGGTGTCGAACCGGCCCTGGCCGCGCAAGGTCGGCCGTTGATGCCCGGCCGCGTCGGTCACGATAGTGGTCCATCGGTACGCCACCGGCTCCGCATCATCGGCCTGCGTCCCGGTCGCAGTCGCGCTCGTCTCCAGCATCGGTACCCCCATTGATCGCTCGGCCGCCTTCCGGCATGTGACCCTGACCATGGTCGCAGCTCGCGCATCCGGCCGCCGCGTTTCGCGACTCCATGTGTGAACTCTCCAGCAGACTCGGCCTACGCCCGGCGGTTTCGTGGCGTACGCATCCGTCACCTCGACAGCGGATCCCTTCTGACGGCTCACCGCTTGTCGCTTGTAGCGGGTACCAAAAGGCGTGCCGTTCCGACACTTTCGCGGTATCACAGGGGTCGATTCACGCACGGTCCATCGGATGATCAGGATTTGCAAGGACCCATCAAGCCCTCCGTTACCCAACAGCCGGAACAATTCAGAATCCGGCCAGCACGGTTATCGCGAAGGATGTGTCCGTCAGTCGGGTTCGCTTCGGTAGCAGCTAGTCACGCCTCAAAGATATGGCCCGTGCCGGGCACCACTGTCTGGTCTCGACACGGCCTCGCTGGTTGCCAGTGTGGATAGCGAAACAGCACAGGCCGAGCCAGGTCCCATCGGTCGCGCGGGCCCATGCCAGTAGTAAGCCGGGCACGGTCGCGGTGACGTCGAGGCCTCCGTTCTTGGACCGCAGCGAAACTCTGTCCGCCCGAAATGGACCGTTGGTCGGGATCGCTGCGCTCAGGTCGATGAGTACATGTCGCGGCGGATCCACGACGCGCTTCAGCGGCGCCGAGAATTCACCCGTCCAGTACTCGAACACAGATTCGAATACTACTCGGTCTGGTCTAGTCGGCGTCTTCCTCCGGTGGGAGCTTGAACTCGACGCCGTTCGCGGCGGCTTCAAGGGCGTCCAGGATGCGTGAGAGAACTACTTCGCCCGGCTCACCCGGCCGATATCGGATTGCCTCGATGTCGAGGATTCGCAGCACAGTATTGACATCTTCCCCCAGCGGAGGGGGAGTCATTCGAGTCGCGACCGCGCGGTAGATGTCGGTCTCGCCAGCGTCAAGCGCGGTGATCACCTTGAGCAGTAGGGCACGTTGCTGCGGGCTCATCAGCTGATCGTCGGGGTACTCGCGGTACGCGGCCACGGTGTTGACGGTACCAACCGGTCAGACGTCGGATCTGGGCTGCAATTTGGATATTAATTTAGGCGACCTGATCAAACTCGACGAAACGAGATATCGCGGTTCCGAGTCTTCGAGGCGGCCTGGCCGGCATCCCTGCCCGCACTAATCGAACTAGTTTGGGGACCGGGGCCACGAGTTCCCACGTATCGTCCGATCTCGTGATTGTCGACCTATTCCTGTGCGCACCTCTCAAGTCCACGAGCTTCCAGAATTAGTCGGACCTGTCTGTCGATCGTCTTGCCAGTTATCTCCAAGCCGTTGGCGTATTGGATGGCCATACCGATGACCGCCGTCACCAAGAACGACATCGTATTGTCGACGGAAGCCGACTCGCGGGGCGAATCTGCCGTGCTGACAACCAGTTCGGTGAGGGTGTCGCGCAGTAGTCTGACCCGCGCCGTCGCCTCGGCTCGTCTGGGGTCATCGATGGCTACGAGGGCCAGCTCCAGCATCGCCCACGCGGGCCTCGTCACCAGGGTTGTCGCCCACATCACCAACATGGTGATCAGGTGGTCGATGTCACGCGGGGCGGCTTGCTGAATTCGTTGTACCCCACGGTTGGCCAGCATTTCCGCGACTTCGTTGCCGAGTTCCGGCTTGGAGTTGTAGTGGGCGACGAATGCGTTGTAGCCATGGCCTGCGCGTGTGCAGATGTCCTTGAGCGATGTCTCGGTGTAGCCGCGCGTGAGAAACAACTCGGTCGCCGCACGGAAGAAATGCTCGCGGGTCTGTCCCGCTCTACGTGCCACCCCGGCGGCTCGCGCGGTCGAGCTGCTCGGAGAGCTTCGTGCGCACCCAGATATCGAGCCGATTTCGCGAGGCACACTTGTGGCCGCTTCTTCCATCACTTCCTCTCGAACAATCGGGCATGGGGCGGTCGTGGGTTGTCGAGCATCACCGGCGACTGTCGGGCAAGGCGAGCGCAGATCGCCCTGACGGGCCGATGCGATCATCGAAACCGCCCGCCTACCGAAGCGCTGCCGTCAAACGACGACGACCCGCCATACCTCGTGGCGGTCGATTCATCGTCGATTTTGTTTCGTTCCGCTTCGAAGAAGCGGGCGAAAGTCGTGACCCTGGCAGCCCGAACGGCGGAGGATCTGTACGCGCATCTCGATCGGCTATCTCCGCACTCGTCCGTACTGCGGTTGGACGGTCGCGGCACTACGCATACCAGCACTGACAAAGCGTTTCGCCCGCAACCACTTACAGCCGTCGCTGCCAGTGTCGGGTTTGTCAGTGCCATTGGTTTCAGCCGTCCCACGGTATTCGTGGCTACGAGGACGAGACCGGTCGTAGGAGCCTGGCTGTCGCCCATGCCGTTCGTCTCGCCACTACCGACGGTCCGGCATGTTCGCAGAATCTGGATCAATTGCGTTGTTCCTCACCTGAGCACCGAGAGCGGATCGCGACGCACGCGACGCGGTAAGCGCCGAGGCCGGCAGTCGCACATACGCCATCAAAACCTCGAAAACGGTTTCGGCGCTACCCCTTGAGGGGACAACGTTTTTGCCAGCCAATTTCCTTGTCCATAGGCTGGACCGTCCTGACCAGCACGGATCGGGGCAATTGGCAATAGCTTTGTCCATCTGGAGATTCTCGGCCGCTGCTGCTTGGCGGGGTCTCAGCCGACGCCCACTCGTGATGACCATTTCAGCGTAGGCACCAAATGAGTTCAGAAGAACACGATTACGACAAAGCGGCACAATGGGCCGCCCTGGGCGTGGTGGCCGCAGACTGCGCGACGGTGAGACTCCGCTCGATCGCAGACACGCTCGAGGAGTCGAAGTATCGGCCGCTGAAGCAACCTTTTCGCAATCGCATCAAGGCTTTACGCGTTTGCCGGATTGATCTAGGTCTGCTAGGACAGAAGCAGCTTGGGGGAGTCTGCGGTGACCTCCCCTCGCCTTCCTGTGATGGCGAGGGAAATATCTCTGGCAGCGATGACAAGACGGGGAGGACGACAAACGTGAGCTCGACTCCTGCAAGACGAGCCATGACCCAGCGGCGTGGCCGCGCCCAAACATCTGACAAGGCCGAGATGCCCAACCTCGGTGACTGGTTACGCAAGGTCCGTGAGCACCGGAGGCACACGCGAAAGTCCGCCGAGACACGTACCGGCATCAGCGATTCCTACATCAAGCAGATCGAGAATGAAGGGCTCATACCACTTCGGGGTGTGCTGGACCAGCTCATCGTCGGCTACCGGCTCGACGAGATGCAGGCCCGCTTCACTCGGGAACTGGCCGAGCCGCCCGTCGAACTGGCGCCGATCGAGGAGTTGCGCGATCGTGTGAGCACTCCGGATCGCCTTGCCGCTCTGAAGTTCTTCGATCAGGTCGGAATCATTTGTGTATTCACCGACCCCTTGTGGAATGTCCTCGTCGGGAACGAAAGCTTCTACCGAGCAGAGCCCGATATCGTGGCCGCAGGCCACAACGTCGCACTGTGGCATTTCCGGCCCGGTGCGGCCAGATCGCCTGCCAAAGATGTTGCCCTGCAATGGGATTACGAGGCGACCGGGCTCGTGGCGTTGGTCCGTGCGGGACTCGGTCGCTACCGCGATTCTCCCCAAGCCGTCGACTTGCTCGAGAGATTGAGCGCGAGCGACGAGTTCAATGATCGCTGGCAGGGTGGAATCCAGGTCGCCTACGGTCGTGAGCCTGACGATCTGTGTCACATGCTAGATCCGGTAACCCGAGAGCCATTCTCGGTGTCCATTCAGGTCGGTGAACTCCCTGACACCCGCGATATCCGTTTCCAACAGGCGATCCGACGGCCATACGCTGGTCCACCGCTCTCCTGATCAGTACCCGGCGAGCTGTCGGGCGACGCGGGCACCGACACAACCACGACGTTCCCCGTCCCAGCAGCCGACATCATTTGGGATGTTCTGAACATCCCAATGTTGGTAGCATCCCGAGTGATTGTTCTGCTTGCTGGCGAATGCAGCACTGCGCTCACTGGGGAGTAGTCAGCTGATGAAGGGGGATCCTCTTTGAACGTGGAAAAGTCAGACCTCGACCGCATCCCTCTCGTTCCGGGTGGCCTGCCGTTGATCGGACATGGTCTGAAGCTGATGCGAAACCCCCTCGAACTACTTTCTTCTCTGCCCGAGCTCGGTCCGATGTGCCGAATCCAGCTCGCAGCAGACACTGTCGTGTTCGTCTCCGATCCGGACCTGACATCGCAGGTCTTCGTCGACGACAAGCTCTACGACAAGGGAGGGCCTTTCTATGACCGGTCCCGAGAGATCGCCGGCGACGGACTCGGCAGCTGTCCACACGCCAAGCACCGTCGGCAGCGTCGCCTTTGCCAACCCGCGTTCCGCTCCGATCGACTCCCGTCGTATGTCGAGAGCATGGTTCGGTCGATCGAGACCACGGTGCAGGGATGGCACGACGGCCAGATCATCGACCTAGGCGTCGATCTATCGGCCATGACCTTCCGAGTTGCGACAGAGGCCATATTCTCAACGTCGCTGTCCGACAAACAAATTCGCCAATTTGCCACAGATCTGAGCACGATCGCGCACGGGTTGTTCCGGCGGACAGTATTGCCCGCCATCATCAATCGCCTACCCACTCCCAGCAATCGGCGCTACGACGCCACCGCCCGCCGCGTCCGGCAACTCGCGGCATCCGTCATCGCGGAACGACGCGCCGAGCAAAAAGACCGCGGCGATCTGTTGTCGGCATTGCTGGAAGCCCGCGATGAACAGGACGGAGCACAGTTCACCGACGCCGAGCTGATCGACCAAGTCTTCACGTTCTTCTTGGGCGGTGCCGAGACCACCGCTGGCTGCCTCACCTGGGCGTTGTACCTGCTCGACCGACACCCCGAAGTGCAGCAGCAGTTACACGAGGAGGTCGACTCGGTCCTTGGTGGGCGCACAGCGACGCGCGAGAACCTTCCCTCGCTGCCACTTACCAACAGAATCATCACAGAAACCCTTCGGCTCTACCCACCGACCTGGGTGCTGACTCGACAGGTCACGGCGGACACCAAATTGGGCGACATGTTGCTTCCGGCCGGGACGAAGATCGCGGTGAGCCCGTACGTCATTCATCGCAGCGACCAGACATACGAGGACCCGAGTGCGTTTCGCCCTGACCGCTGGATAGACACCAACCCGCACCAAAACCGCAAGACATTCATCCCTTTCGGTCTCGGTGCTCGCCGATGCATCGGCGAGCAGTTCGGGTTGATCGAGGCCGCGCTCGCATTGGCGACAATCACCGGTCGGTGGCGACTGTCGTCGCCGACGCAGCGACCGATCTCGATGTCGATGACGCAGGTACCGGTACCCGACGACGTGCAAATGCGAGTGACCACAAGACAAGTCGCACTCGTCGACTGATCAACTACATGTGTGCCCGCTTTGAATATCGACACGGGCCGGCACCGCGTGGAAGGATTCCGCGGGCGGGCGGCGCAGCATCTGGTCGAAGCGCCGCGCGGTGGCGGGCCAGGGATTGGTGACGGCCCCGCTGGGGTCCTTGTACCAACTCGGACCCGCGTCTGGCCAGACGGTTTCGGCGATGGCTTTGTGCATCCACCGTTGGTGGGTTTGCATCGCTTGGTCGTCGACTTCGATTGCGGTCGCGCCGATTTCGTCGCGCCAGCGCAGGCATTGGATGATGAAGTCGATTTGGTGTTCCTTCATCGTCGGGTTGCTGCCCGCGGGATTGAACGTGTTGGGTCCGGCGAGGAGGTAGGCGTTCGGGAACCCCGGCACTGCCAATCCGTGGAACGCTGAGGCACCCGAACGCCATCGCTCGTGCAGCATCTGTCCGTCTCGGCCGCGCACGATGATCGGGGCGAGGAACTCTGATGCCCTGAACCCCGCGGCAAAGATCAGAACGTCGGCGTGGTGGTGTGCATCGTCGGCAGTGTCGAGACCATCGCGGGTCAGGCGGGTGATCGGCGCGGTGATCAGTTCGACGTTGGGTTGGGTCAGCACCGGGTAGTAGTCGTTGTCGAGGATGATGCGTTTTCCCCCGATCGGGTAGTCGGGGGTGAGCTTCGCGCGTAGTGCCGGGTCGGGGATTTGTCGCCGCAAATAGCGGCGAGCCGCCCATTCGGCCGGGCGGGCCGACCATCCGCGGCGCATGATCGGTGCGAGCACGAGATCGCCACCGCGGTGGAGCGCTTGCCGGTAAAGGCGGTGAGCGCCGGGTAGTCGCAGCGCTGTGCGCGTGATGGGGCCGAACTCGGTGGAGGGTTTGGGCAGTACCCAGTGCGGTGTGCGTTGGAAGACGCGCACGTGGTGTGCTGTCGCGGCAAGACTCGGCAGGATCTGGGCGGCGCTGGATCCGGTGCCGACCACCGCGACGTCGCGTCCGCTCAGGTGTTGGGTGTGGTCCCAGCGGGCGGTGTGGAATGCCGCTCCCGTGAATTCGGCTCGGCCTGGGATGTCGGGAATATTGGGGCGGTGTAATTGCCCGACCGCGAAGACCACGGCATCGGCCAGCACCGCCTGTCCGGACTCGGTGATCAGTTCCCAACGTCCCTGGTCTTCGCGGTAAGTGGCGTCGCGGATCGCCGTGCCCAGCCGTAGGTGCGGCGCAAGCCGCTGCTCGAGCACGACCCGCCGCAGATAGTTCAGGATCTCGGGCTGTCCTGGATACCTGATGCGCCGGTTGCGGTAGGGCGCAAAGGAAAACGAATACAAGTGGGCGGGAACGTCGCAGTTGCAGTTGGGGTAGGTGTTATCGCGCCAGACGCCGCCGAGGTCGTCGGCCTCCTCGAAGATCGCGAACCGCTCGACACCGGTACGCCGAAGCGCCACACCCATGCCGATCCCGCCGAAGCCCGCCCCCACCACAGCCACCTCAAGATCCACAAGATCGGACACCGGTCTGGTGGTGGCTGGAATCTGTTTCGCCTCTACCGAGCAATCTGATGCGCTGCTCACTGGTTCATGACCTGATGAAACAGGGTCTCCCCTGGTAGCGACGCGATTATGGCGGGCAGATCGATGAGCGCGTCCAGGTCCAGTGGTGCGCCGGGTTCGGACAGGTTTATGCCGGAATGGCGATAGAACGCGGCCACTCCTGAAGAGCTGGTGTCGAATTGGCCGTACACGATGCGGGCTCCGGCATTGCGGGCGGTGGTGAGCGCGTGGCGTAGCAACACGGTGCCGATTCCGTGGCGCTGGTAGCCGGGCTGGACTGCCAGCGCGTGGATCTTGATCGTTGTCAGCGCGGCTTGCAGGGCCAACGCAGGACCGAGGGCAGCGATCTGCGCGCACACGAAGAACGAGGGCCCAGCGGACAGGCCGCCGATCGGGCGGCCGTCGGCGAGGGCGACCAGTGCCATCGTGCGCGCGGCCAGCACCGTCGGCACGCTGCCGGGCGTGCTGCCGTTGTGCACCGAATGTGCATAGCTGCGTGTCAGCCCGGTTGAGAGGATGCCCGCGTCGCTCACATCCACGAGGTTGCGTCCGGCCTGGCGTGCTTGTGGCACACCGGCGAGCCGATGCCATCGAGTGAACTCGCGCAGCTCGGCGCGGCTACCGGCAGGACGGACATGAACGGTGATACCGGCAGATCGGGGGGTCGGTTGCATAGCTGTCTCCCTAGATGTGTTGGTGTGGAAAGGTTTTGGAGTCTGTTGGCGCGCGAGCCGTCGAATGTGGCTGGGCACGTGTCTATTTCGGCTGCCACATTGGTGCGCCGTCGGGACGACCGGTGACTCGGCCGAGTTGGACGTCGGCGAAGTGCATGCCGAAGCCGAGGACGCCGGGCGCTGAGAGTTCGTCGATGAGTCGACGGCAGGTGGCCACGGATGCGGCGGGGTCGTCATCGACGGCGGCGGTCAGCTCGGGGTGAGTGATCTGCAGCGGGGTTTGCATGGCGTCGCCGAACGCGATCAGCCGGTGGCCGGGTGAGGTGATGGTGTAGGCGAGGTGTCCGAGGCTGTGACCGGGTGTGGCCATGGCGTGGACGCCGGGGAAGATTTCCTGCCCGTCGCCGATGGTGCGGACTTGCGCGGCGAACACCTCGATCATCTCGGGACTGGCGCCATCGGCGAAAGAGAGGTCACGCTGTTCCCATTCGCTGTCCCCGATCAGGACCGGGATATCGGCGAACGGACTGGTCGTGGTTCCGGGCGTGGATTGCCACAGCCAGCCGATGTGGTCGAGGTGCAGGTGGGTGAGCGCGATGGCTTCGATGTCGGCGGTGCTCTTGCCTGTTGCGGCGAGGCTGTCGAGGAGCTGTCCGCCGCGTAGCAGCCCGAACGGTGTCGGTACGGCCAGTGGCCCGAATCCGGCGTCGATGAGCAGGGCGCGGTTGCCGTATTCGACCAGCAGCGCACCGACGCTGGCGACCAGGTAGCCGTCGGCGTTGATCAGATGAGCATGCTCGGCCCAGATCTGGTCGTCGCAGGCCGGCAGCCAGGCTTGGGGTTCGAGCAGCGCGACACCGTCGGGCAGGTAGGTGATGCGGTGCTCGCCGAGCTGGTGTCGGTGGATGGTGGCGGAGCGGGTGTAGTGGTCGAGGCTGAGGGTCATGGATCGGTCTCCTGATCGCGAGGGAGGCGTTGTTGGTGGTCGGCGCCGGAAGGTGCGGAAAGTGCGGCGATGCCCTACCCGGCGGTGGGCGTTCGGGCGGGTTGAATCTCGACGGCTGGGCGGGCGGGTCATGGCGAGAGCGCACGGGTCGACGCAGTTGCTGTGTGTTGTGTGGCGGCGTCGGCGGTGACACCGTCGTCGGGTGTGTGCATGGGCTCCTCTCCGGTGAGAATCGAAGGTGGGCAACACGTTCGGTTTGCGGATCGGCTAGGGATCGGGTCCGGCCTCCGGATGCGCGTGGACGGCGGTGGCGGCGCTGTCGCGGACATCGGTGCTGGTGTCCCAGCCGTGAGTCGCCGCATCGGGCATCGCGTCGGTGACCGCGGCGTCGATCTCGGCTCCGGCCTGGGTGTGATCGGTGTTTGTCGTGCCGAGGCTGCGGTGGGCGTGGTCGAGCAGGGCGTTCGGTGTCGGCGGTTTCTCGATCTCGGCGTCGCTGCTGGGGGTGGTGGTGCGGTCGGTGCGGCGCAGGCTTTTCAGTGAGCGCCGCACGCCATCGGCGATGGCGGTCGTGGTGTGGGTGCGCCACTGTGCGTCCAGTTCGTCGAGGCTGTAGTGCCGGTAGCGTTCGACATGGGCGTCCACCGCACCGATTGCGGCCTGGAATGCGTGGGCACGCTCGGTGCGGCCCATGCGGATCGAGGTGGCCGTGGCGGTGGCGCGGGTCCACAGCGCTTGCATGTTTCGCCGGAGTTGCTGTGCGGCAACAGGGTCCGGCTCGGCGGTGAGCCCGGCGGCGGTGAGCAGGTGCTCGCGGATAACGGTGATCGCGGCCATCTCGGCCAATTGGCCGGTGTCGTCGAGGACGCGTTGGATGCTTCGGCGCACGGCCACCGGCCGCGGTGTCGGGAGCAACTGGTCATCGCTCCATGCCCGGCCGGTGTGCCCGAGCCGTCGGGCGAGATCGACCCAACTCGCGGGCACACCGTTGGCGCGGGCTGTGATCTCGGTCAGGTCGCGGTCGCGGTCGATCGCGGCGAGCTGCTCGAGGACCGGTGTGCTGGGCGTGCTAACTGGGTCAGCGGTATGGTCGGCGTGCCGTAGTCCGCTGGCGGCGGCGGCCAACTGGTGGATGCGGGCCAGGAGCACCGCCTGCTCGGGCGGGATATCCCCGCTGCGCGTGCCTGATCCGGGCGTGGTCATGGTTCGTATCCCTCGCCCGGCGCCACGAGCTGCGGCGCACCGATGTCTGCCACGGGTTCGTAGACACACGCGTGGGTGGTGGGTCCATCGCTGAACATCGCTGCTGCACTACCGGTTTCGACATCAACCTCACCGTCGACGGTGAGGTTTGCGGCGTCGATCGCGGTGTCGATGTCCTCACCGGTCGTGACGGCCGCCCGAAACAGTGGCTGTGGGAGTGTGAGCCCAGCTCTGATCGCGGGGACCAACTCTGCGTGGGAGGGCAACGCTGCCGCAGTCAAGGTCGGTATCCCAGCGGCGGCGAGTGCGTGGGCTTGCAGTGCGTAGGCGCGGGTGTCGGTGCGCGCGAGCTGCTGCCAGCGCTGGGTCAGCTGTTCGGCGGGGACATCATCGAGCATCTCGACCGCGGAGTGGGCCCAGTCGCAGGCGTCGCCCCAGAGTTGATGGCCTTGTTCGGTGGTGAGGCCGAGCAGGTTGGCTACCCCGTTGGTCCGGTGGTGCAGGGCGCGCAGGTTGCGGTCGACATCGTGAGCGGCAGCGCTGTCGGTGGCTGGGCTGATCGTGTTGCAGGCGGCATTGAGCGCGAGCCATTCCCGCTGCCGCTGTACGTCCGCATCGAGGTCACCGAGGATGCGCTCCCAATCGGTCGCCTCGGGAGCACGCAGGTATAGGTCGGCGCGCCAACCGATTCCGCGGTCGCCGCGTTCGGGCACGTGGTCGATCCACGCACGGGGCACCCCGCCGGCAAAGGCCGCGTTGATCAGTTCCTCACGCGCGATCGCGCGGGGTTGATAGTCCCGGAACCACGACTCCGGTGGGGGTTGACCGGTCTGCTGCTGACGCGTGGTGGCGGTAACGACCATCTGGTTCAGGACCACCGTCTGGTTCTGCAGGGATTTCAGTACCCTCACCTGTGCTCGCGTCGGTGCCGTCACGACTTGGCCCCATCAACGCTGAGGTCGCCGAATGCTCGGAAGTCGGGGCCGAACCCGAGGCGTTCGATGGGTGTTTTCGCGCCGGGGGCACCGAACCAGGCGGCCGGGATCGGTGCCGCAGGCACGCCGGGGGTGTCGATGTGTGTGTCGGGGGTGCAGCGGAACAGCGGTCCGTTGGCGGCGTCGAGGATGTGGCGCAGGTGTGGGTCGATGTGGCGGACGAAAAGGCTGCTCATCGCGGATTTGTCCTCGGCGTGGCGGGCGGCTTCGAACACCTTGTGCAGCCCGGCGAAGCGAACGGTCACGCCTTGGTGACGCCACCACTGGCGACACCACGTGAATTGGCCCTCACGGCCGTTGCCCGCCAGACGTACCGCGGTCACCGGCAGCAGCCACTGCTGCACGAACTCGCTGTAATGGGCGAACCGCGGCGGCGGCCCCTTCTTCTCCCCCTTCGCATCGCTGCCCCCGGCTTGCCCGCCGGCTGGCTTGGTGGATTTGAACCACCCGGCCGGGACCGGGTCGAACGGCAAGGACGATGTTGCGACATGGGTGGTGCGGGTGCAGCGGTGCAGGGGCCCGTTGGCGGCGTCGAGCATGGTTTTGACGTGGGCATCGACATGGGAGCCCACGAACGTGCTGAACCCATTACCTGTACCGGCGCGGCGCTGCGCTTCGAACGCGGCATGCAGGTGCGCGATCCGCACCGCGACCGGGCGGTGTGCCCACCACTTGCTGCACCAGGTGTAGGTGTTCTCCCGGTTGGCTTCGGCCAGCCGAACCGTGACGAACGGGAACAACCAGCGTTCGGCGAATTCGGTGAAGTGGGTGTAGCTTGGCGGCATCGGCGGCTTCTTCGCCGCAGTTGGCGCGGTCACGGCTGCTCACCGCCCGCCGCGCCGTCGGTGATGTCGCTGGCGGGCAGCGTGATCTGGTCGGCGGCTTTATCGAACCGCGCCAGCGATGCCTGGATCAGGGGCGCGTATTCGGTGTCGGACCACCAGATCTTGCGCACCACCACCGGCCCGTGGTTCGGAAGACGCACCAGCGCACGATCTTTCGGCAACGCCGCCAACAAGGCGACATCAAGGATGGGTTCAGCGCGCCAAGACAGGGATCTGTTGATGCCCTGGGCGCCGTGGCTGCGGGAGCGCTCAGCCACATCGTGGGGGCCTGCCATGGCTGACCAGTGTTCGAGGTAGTCGGTCGCGGCGATGCCGCCGCCGTAGACCTCGATGGATTGGGCGCGCATGGTTTTCAGACCGTTGGCGCCCCATAGGTCTTCGCCCTGCTCGAGGACCTGCAGGATGGTGATGAGGATGATTCCGCAGCCGCCGGCGTAGGTGTAATACGACGGAAGTTCGGCGATGCGGGCGCAGTTGGCGGCCTCGTCGAGCACACCGAGCAGCGGCACGGCCAGCCGTCCGTCCGGGCGGGCGCGGGCGGCGTCGAGGGCGGCTTCCAGGATCTGGCCGACCAACGCGGAGGTCAGTGGTGTGGCTCCGTCCGGCCCGGCCATCGACAGCGCATACAGCGTGTCGGTCGAGGTGACGAACTCAGTGGGTATGAACTCCGGCAGATCATGGGTCGGTGCTTGTTCGGTCTTCTCGATGACAATGCGGGGTGTGCCGGTCTTCTTGTCCGTGTCCTCCCGCGCCGCCAGCAACAGCCGTCGCGGTGGAGTGACCAGCCGGGCGTAGCCCTCGTCCGACAGCACGTTCAAGAATCGGCGCGCCATGTCGAACAAGCCGTCACGCTGTCGCGCGTACAGGCTTTGGGCTTCCAGGATCCGCTCGGCGGCGCGCGCGTGGTTGTAGTGGCGCAGGATCAGTGCGGGGGTCTGGTCTTGGTCGCGACCGAGCCATTCGGCTGCGTGGATCAGGTCCCCGCCCGCGCACGCCGCAGCAAAGACATACAAGGCGAGTAGCTCGCGTGCTCCGCCGTCGAAGTAGGCATCGACGCGTGCGTTGTCGCCGGTCGCGTCCTCGACGAAGAACCCCGCCAACTTACGGGCAGCGGGCAGGATTTTCACTTGGGCGAGCAGGTCCACCCAGAACCCGCACTCCACATGGCCGGTTACCGCCTGCAGATCACACAACCAGATCTGGCCGCGCTGTTCGCGCCCGTAGACGGTGTGCCGGTAGAGATCTGGCTTGTTGCTGGTGGCCAGGCACGGTCCCCACGCCGACAACACCGCCGGTATCGCCCACGCCATGGTTTTGCCGGTGCGTGTTCCCGCGGCGATCGTCACCCCGAGTTCGGCAGGCACGTACAGCTCCACACCACCGATCACCGTTTTCCCCAGTGGTGGCCCTTTGAGCGCTTGGATCTGCGGATCTGCGTCGCGCAGCAGCCGCCGGTTGGCGATCACGTTGTCGCGGGCTCGAGCCATCTCGATGTCGGCTGGCCGTTGCATGGTGCGGGCAGCAGCGTCGATCTCGCTGCCCGCGAACAACGTTCGCCAACACACGACCACCAGCGCAGCGGCAGCGGCGATGAACACGACGGCCAGGACACTGGCCTGCCAGGGCCAGGGATGCTGGCCTAGGACAACCTGTAGCAGCGCGGTCACCGGGTGGCGGGTAACCGGCAGTCCAGCCCACCAGCTGCCCAGACTCAACGCCGCCCACAACGACAGCACGAAGGCGACCAACGCCAGAAACGCCAGCAGCAGTGTGGTTTCCTCGCCCAGTCCGCGTTTGGTGCGGCGGCGAGTCTCTCTGGTCGAGATCATGATCAACTCCTTGGGAGAGAGTGAAAAGAATTGGAAGGAAACGGTTTTCACCGCGACATGTCGGCATCGACGCCCACTGCGGGGGCCATAGCGGGTTCTTCGCTCACCTCGGTATCGCTCCACTCGCCGACCTCGGCCTCGGGCAGGGCGGCGCCGATGGCTTCCTCGATTTCGGCGCCGCCGGGGTCCGTGCTCGGTTCCGGTGCGGCCGGGTCGCCAAGCGCTGGCACTGGATTCAGCCCTTGGTGCATGCCCGTGGGTGTGCTGAGCACCCGCAAGTTGCCGGGGTGGTCGTGCCAGTAGGTGCCGTCGCGTCCGGCGTGAATGACGGCTTCGATGTCGGCGACTGGTGCCCCAGTCAGGGCGGCGTCCACGCGGGCGGCGCGGGCGTCATCGAGCAGGGATTCCAGCCGCGCGATGTGGGCCTGGCCCTGTTCGGGTGAATCGGGCCAGACCTCCACCAGGCGGGTGTGTTCGGCAGTGGAGTCCTGCAGTTGCCGCAGTGCCGCCCTCTGCCGGGCGAGGCGTTCGTCACGGCCGGTGTCGAGGTCTCCGGTGGCTTCCTGCGCGTCGAGGAGCTGATCGGTTTCGGCGATGATCGCGTCGACCTCGGCCAGGCTGGTCAGGACCGGTGCGCTCCCACCCAAAGCTCGGTCGAGCAAGCTGCCACGCTCGGCTTCGCGCCCAAATGTGCGGTCCGGTGGTCGCCAGCGGGCGCCGTCGTGGTGGGAGCCTGCGGTGAAAGTTTCAATGTGGCCGGTGATTTCGGCGGCCTGGCGCAAATTGCGGCCCACCACGGCATCGATCTCGAGGTCCCCGTCGGCGACAGATCGGGTGATGCGGTCGTAGGCACGGCGGGTGGATTCCGGGCGCGCTTCCCACCCGGCGACCGCGGCTTGTAGTTGTGCCCACAGGGTGCGGTGCTCGACGGATTCGTGGCGACCCCATCGTGCGGCCAACTCATCGGCTTGGGCGGCGAATTCCCGCTGCTGGGCGGGTGTTTCGCCGTGCGGGGCGATCTCGCGCAGTTGGTAGTAGCGGGTGAAATCGGCCCGGATTTGGGCTTCGGTGCGGTTGGCGGCGTCGTGGTAGTAGGCGGGATCGGTGGTTGCGTGTCGCGGGTCGGGCCAGCTCATCGCTGCTCCCGCCGATCACTGTGACGACCGTGCCGTCGTCGGTCGTCTCGCGGAATGACGGAATCGGGTGTGGTGTCAGACATCGTCGACCTCCGGTGAGGGAAGCGTGGACCGCGTACCGTCATGCGACGGTCGGTGCGGCGGTATTCGGATGTCCCCTGGCAGTGCGGTTTCGAACGTCCCGGTCAGTACCCGTGACCAGTGCGTCGACATCAGCGCGTGAAACGAGCTCGTCAGGTGAAATCAATCGTCGGTGGCGTGCCCCTTTTCTCGAAGGTCTTCTAATACGGGTCGAACCCCAGGTCGGTAGGTGATGGTGGGTCGCTGACGTGGTCGCTGTAGTCGAGTTCGGCTTCCCAGGTGTGCTCGCCCTCGGGGAGGGCGGCGTCGACGGCGTCGGTGATCGCGGCCGGGTCGAGTTCGCCCTCGCGGCCGAGGGCGGCGCCGACGAATTCGGCCCGCAGGGAAACGGCGGCGGCGGCGATCATGTCTTGTGGTGTCGGCGGGCTGACCTCGGCGCCAGCGATGGGGGTGCCGGTAGCGGGGTCGGTGGGAACATAGGGCGGGATCGCGAGGTCGCCACGGACTGTGGCGTAGGAGTTCCATTCGTTGACCAGGGCTAGTTCGTCGTAGGTTTCGAGGTGGACCGCATGTCGTCGTCGGCTCCCTTCGGCATCTGCTCCCCAGAGTTGGTCGGCTTCGCTGGTGCTGATTTCCGCGGCATGCGCCAAAGCAGTGAGGCGCTGGTGGTAGAGCTGCATGTTCTGCGCGAACTGCGCCGCGGCAAGGGGATTGGTGCCAAAGCTCCACCGTCCGGTGGCGATGCGGTCGGCGCGGGCCGCGGAGAGAACAGCCATCCGCTCGAGATGCCACAAGTCCAGATGCAGCATGTCCATGTAGAAGTCCTGGGCGGCGTTGTCACGTGACGGGTTCGCCCGCACCCCGGCATCCACGCGTGGGCGGGTGCTGGCGATGCCGAGTTCACGAGCATCCGCGATCCAGGCTGGTTCGATTCCGGCGGTCAGCGCGGTCTGTTCGGTTTGCTCGCGTTGGGCCTCGAGCCCATCGAGATGGGTTTGCCACGCCTGCTGGGGGTCGCCGTCGGTGGTGAGAGCCTCGAAGTTCTCCCACCCGGCGTCGAGGATGCGGGTGTGCTCGGCTGAGAGCAGCCGGATGCGTAGCAGCAGTTGGGATTGCCACTGCGCCACTGTCTGCGGTGCTGAGAATTCCGATTCCGGGGTCGTCATCGTCTGCGCGCCTTCACAGTTCGTGACCGGGCGACGAGCCGGGTTCGGGTGGACGGGCATCGGGTTCGATGCCCGTTTCGTCGTCCCATGCCGCAACGGGATCCGGCGGCAGCGCGGCGTCGACCGCATCACCAATGTCGGCGCGCGCGGCCTCCTCAGCAGGTGTGGTGACCGTGAGGGCTTCGGTGGCGCGGTCGATGAGTACATACGGAGTCGGTGGCGCCGCACCCTTCTCATCCCCCGCCACCTGACCTACGGGCAGGGTGTCGATGCTGCGGCGGGCCTCGTGTTCGATACCGGGCCAGGCGTAGGCGCGCCACCGCTCCATCAGAGCGGCGTCGTTGTAGCAGCGCACGGTCACCGCGGTCAGCCTGAGCCAGCCCGCCTCGTCACGGCCCCACAGCTCGGCGCGCTCGTGGGCGGTCAACTCGATCGCGTGCGCGACGTTGTTGGCGCGGTTCCACAACGCGGCCATGTTGCGCCCGTACTGGGCGACTTCGGTGGCGTCGGGTGAATGCTGAATGCGGCTCGGCGGTCGGCCGAATCGCCTTTCGACAGCGATCGCCGCCATATGTTCGAGCTGCCAGATGTCGGCGGCAACTCCTTCGACCATGTGGGCACGCACCGCGTCCTCGCCGCGGGGCTTGAGAGGGGACCACACGCTGTCGGCCCATCTCAGTCCGCGCTGACCTACTGCGTATGCCCGATCGATAGCCGAGGACGGGATACCAACCGCGAGGGCGTGTGTCGCGATCTCTTCGCGGTCGGCTTCCAGGGCGCGCAGGTGAGTGCGCCAGTTCTGCAGCGGGATTTCCCCGCTGCCGTAGTGCGGCTCATAGGTGGGGTAGCCCTGTCTTAGCAGCCAGGCATGGTCGGCGGCGCTGTCCTGGATGCGTTCGAGCAGCCGCAGCTTCCAGCTGGGCAGGTACTCCACCTCCGGTGTCGGTTCACTCATGTGCTTGTGCCTTTCTGTTGGAAAGGGTTGGTGTTCAGTCGTTTTCGGATCGTGCAGCGCGACCACCGCTGTGAGAGCGGACGTCATGGCTCGTGCCCGTGGTCGAGGTCGGCGCTTGCGGTCGCGGGCGCTGATTCGGTCGCTCCCTCGGCGGGCCCGAGGGCTGTGGGCAGCTCACCGGTCAACCCGGCGGCCTCGATGGCGGCGTTGATCGCGGCGGCTTCGGGTGCGCGGTCCGGGTCGGTCACTATGGGTGCGACAGGACCGCGGTCGGCGGTGGTGAGAGCGTCGACGACGAGTTCGACCATGTGGTCCGGGGACACCGGCATTTGTGCGGCGATGTCGTCGTGGGTGATTCCGGTGGCTTGCAGCACGATCACCGGCATCGCGACCGCGGTGAAATCGCAGCCCGCGACCTCATTCCACCGTGCTGTCAGCTGCTGATCGCTGTGGTCGCGGACCTGCTCGGCGACCGCGGTTGACCAATGCTGGTGGCCGCGTTGCCACACCTGGTGGCGTTCTTCTTCACTCAAGGCAAGTGCGTGGGCGACCGCGCCGAGGCGCTGCCAGGTCATTCCCATGACTCGCCGAAACCGCGCCACCGCATCGCTGTCGAGTTCGGCGTGGCGGGTGTGTGCGGCGGCGATACCGGCCATGTCCTGTAGGTCACGGACTTCCCGGCCCAGCGCCGTGGTGAGTTCGCTGCGCTGGACCTGTCCGGACCCGAGCATCACCTGCCCCGGCTTCCATTGGCTGCCGCGTTCCCCGGCGGCGCGGGCGTAGTCGATCCACGCCTTGGGCACCCCCACCGCCAACCCGACCGTTTCGAGCTGTTCGCGGGACCGGTCGCTGATGCCCAACTGCGCCACCACCTCTGGCGGTGGGCTGGTGGGACCTGTGTGGCGTGCGCGCTGAAGGGTCTGGTGGTTGTCGTAGGCGAGGTTCTGGACGGCTTTGAGCAGATGCGCCTGCAGGCCGGTCGGTGTATCCATCTCACCGGCTCCCACCTGCAGCAGAAGCCACCACGGTTGTTGTCGTTGTCGCGGTCACCGCTGCATCCCTAGATCAGAGATCGGCGACACGTGCGGCGCGGGTGGATCTACTTCGGGGCCGAAATCCATGTCCTCGGCCAGGGCCTCGCCGGTGAGTCCGGCGGCATCGACCGCATCGCCGATGTCCGAGCCCGCGTCCGCGTCGGTGTCCGGGTCGCCAGCCAGATCTGCGAACTCATGGCTGAGGTGGGTGGTGAAACTCAGTTCCTCGGTGAGCCCGATGATGTCGTCCATCGCTACCGTCGACGCCTGGCTTGACGGTGCCACCGTCACGTCGAAGTCGTCGATGATGTCGGCGTCGACGATGTTCTCGATCGCTGGCGCCGATGCCTGGCTCGGCGGTGCCGCCGTCACGTCGGGGTCGTCGAAGTCTTCGATGATCTCGGCGTCGATGATGTCGCTGTAGTCGCTGCCGGTGTCCTCGACGAACCGTTCGGCGTAAGCGTCGAACTCATCGTCGAGCTCCTCGGACAACCCCTCGGCACCCTTGGCCGAGGCGAACGCCGCGGCCGAGGCCATCGCTTCGCCGGAGTCTCCGTGCGCGGTCAGGGTGTCGCTGAAACCGGCTGCGCGGCGGCGGCTCTCGATGAGCAGGTTCTTGTATTCGACGTCGAGCTCGTGCAGCTCGGCGGCGCGGGTCTCGCGGTTGGCGTAGGCGTCGACCTTCCACTCGTGGATTTCGATGTTCTGCTCGCGTTCGAGGTCGCCTGCTGCGTCGCGGCGGTCGAGGTCGGCATCGGCGCGTTCGGCTTGCCGTTCCTTGATCCACTGCTCCATCTCGTGCATTTCCCCGCCACGATCGATGCGGGCACGCACTTCATCGACCTTGGCGATGTTCAGTTCCCGCGCCAACTCCGCTGCTTGTCCGGCGTTGAACACGCGCTGGTGGTGTTCGATGACCGACCGCAACTCTTTGTTGTCGGCCAGGCGTATCCGCTGCTCGGACTCCACCCTCGATCGTGATTCCCCACCACGTCCCCGCATCAGAGCAGCAGTGGTGTGCGCGGTCTGCAAGGCTTGAACGAAACCCTGCCGCATCCCTTGGCTGGATTCCTCGACGGGATCTCCACTCATGAGACAACCTCCATTCCCGACAGCAACCACGCCGATCCCGCCGTGGCTCGGGTTGCCTGCGCGTACACCGCCCACCTGATCGGCGCCTCATTGCGGGGTTCGAGTTCGACGGCGAGCACGCGGCTGACGGTGGTGGCGGCGTCGGCCGGGTGGTCGTCGCTGGTCACACGCGCCGATACCGCGATGGTGGTGGCGTCGGCGCGCCACCGCTGCCACTGCGTAACGCTCACCGGCGCCCACACCAGGGCCGCGGGCTCGGCGCGCTGCGCGAACACCGGATCCATCAACGTGCGTGCCGACCGGAACGCCATCCGCTGATCGGGGTCCTCGCTCGGCCGATACCCGAACACAGCCGAAACCGCCGCGGTCAGAACCGATTCGGCCGAACACGGATCCACCACAGAAAAGGGAGCCGCGAAATTCGCTGCACGGCAGGGCGGTTCCACGCTGGGGGTAGGCGCATTCGCAGCGCACCCTGCACTCGAGGTGGCGAAAGCGACCACCACGGTCAGCAATATCGTGCGGGTCATGCCGAGGCCCTGAGTGGGTGCATCAGGCCACCGAGGTCTGTGGTGTGCCAGTCGACGACCTCGCGGCGCTGCCATTGTTCGGCGGCTGGGTTGTGCACCGGATCGGTGACCACGTCCAGAACCAGGCCGGCGGTCGCGGCATCGCGGTGCAGGTTTTCCAGATCGACGCCGCGGCTGCGCGCCAAGATCAGATGCAGGGTCGCGGCCTCGGCGCCCCACTGGGCGCGGGCCTGCTCCGCGATCCAGATCGCTTGTCGCGCTGAGGCTTCCGCAGCCGCTGAACCGTCACCGAGCACGGTGTCGCGGGCAAACAGATCGTGCCAGATGACTCGTCCGTCGGCGCGGCAGACCGTGAAGGTGGTCATGGTGGCGGCCGACCACAACATCAGCCGTGGCCCCCGCGCCGCCCTCACCACCAGTCGTTGATGCGCGACGCGGCGGGCGGCCTCGATCTGGCGCAGTCCTTCGTAGTCGATCCCGGCTTCGACCAGCAACGCGGTCAGATACCGCTCAAAACCGCCCGGGTCGGTGAACCCGTGTTGGCTAGCGACGCGATCGAACTGGCGCGTGCTGGTGTAACCGTGCAGCTCGACCGCGCGCACGCGCACGACCATCTCCGGCGTGACGCCAGGTCGCTGCGGGCTCAGAGGGTTTGGTGGGTTGTTCATGTTCGGCCTCCCGGGGTGGTGTCGGGGGTTGGGGTGGTGGGAACGTCGTAGCGGCGCACGTCCGGGTGTTCGTCCCAGGCACTGAGCGGGGTCAGGGTGACGGTTTGCCCGCTCTGGGGTGCGTGCAGCAGCATCTCGGTGCCGGTCTTGTCGTCGGGGCCGGAATAGACACGGCCGTAGTAGATGCCGACGTGATGGGAATCCGTCTTTCCCGGAGCGGTGAAGAAGATCAGGTCCCCCGGTGCCCGATCCGCGAACGGCACCGCTCGCGCGCTCGGATGGTCCTGTTGGGCTTGGGTGTAGTGCGGCAGGCGGATCCGGCCACCGGAAGCTTGGTAGATCGCGTAGAGGGTCAGCCCGGAGCAGTCGAACCCGCCGCTGGTCGGGCCGGTGGTGTCGCCGCCGCCCCACACGTACGGGGTGCCGATCCAGCGCGAGGCGTACTCGATCACCGCCCGCCCGAACGCACTCGCCTGCGCCGGCAACGGTGCACCCGAGCCCGTCCCGCATCCCGCCGCGGGCGACCCGGCCGCGGTGCGGGGCATCGAGGCGAGGTCGATATCGGCGAACAACCCGTACAGTCGCCGCGCCAATTCCAGTTGCGCCCCATAGGCGTTCGGTGCCGACTGTTCGATCGCCTGCGCGAGTTCGGCTGGCGACATCCGCTCGGCGGTGGCACCGAGTTGTTGAGCGTGGTCGTAGAACCAGTTGATTTGATACACCGGCTCCATGAGCTTGCCGATGCCGACCGATCCCCAGACGCTGGCGCGCATCTGGTGTGGGCCGATCGAATCGTGGTCGTAGCCGAGACCGTCGTTGGCATAGTTCAACGACTCCGGCACCGACGGGTTGGCCAGATTCCGGAACGTGCTCTCGGTGGCTTGGGCTGCTAATTCGGCGATGATCACCGACTCGCCCATCCCGCGTTGTTTGCCGATCGCCACGCCATCGCGCGCCAGCTGCAACTGCCGCTCCGACAGTCCCGCCACCGACTGACCGGTCGCGCCCCCAACTCCCGCCGCCCCGCCCCCTGATACCTGGGTTGTGCAGGTCAGCGCCGGGTCGGCGCCGATGATCACCAGCAACAACAGCAGCAGCGCCACTGGAAGCCCGAGCGCGGTCGCGGCCACCGCTCGCGAGGAGGTATCCATGCAGGTCAATCACTGCGGGATATCGCCAACGCGTTTCGTCTCTGGTTGTCATGAGGTGGGCGAATCATGGTTTGTCTCACCGGTTTTGCGCTGTTGGTGTCCGGTTACTGCTGGGGTTTGTTGATGCGCCAGCTGTTCCCAGTGGGCGTATCGCAGCCAGGACAGCTCGTAATTGTCGGAGGCGATGGGTGCGGGCAGTGGCGGGATGTCGAAGGCATCCACCAGCAGAGTCAGACGAGGGACGAGTTCGCGGCGGCGTGTGGTGAGTTCGGCGTCCACTCGGTTGGCGAGTTCGGGGGTCAGCAGGTGGTGGGAGGCGAACCAGTTGCCGTTCGCGCGCACTCGCTCCAAGCCGTAGACGGCAGCGACGGCTTCCAGTAGCGCTCGGGCCCGCCGATCGGGGGTGTGTTCGGCGGCGGACAGTAGCGAGTCGGCGGCGAGTCGTTCCGCTGTCGCGGTCGACAGCTCGATTGCGGCGGAATCGGCGCCCAGCGCATCGGGGCGGGTTTCACCGGAGCGAGCGGAGATGGCCAGTGTGGTTTCCCGGTCGAGGAGCATCTGTCGCCACCAGGGATGCTGAGTTGGTGGTTCGCAGACTTGCAGTCCGACGATGTCCATGTGACTCGGTGCGCGCCCTGCCGCGACTTGGCGGGCCAGTTTGCCGGTCGTGACCTGAAGGACCTGGTTCTCGCCTTCGGCCGTGATGATGCCTTCGACGTTTCCTGCCCAATCGGTGAGGTAATTGACCCGCAGCGCGCCTTGGGCGGCGCAGCGCTGGCGACAGACCGACAGCACATTCAGCGCGGTGTTGGAGATGATCGGTTTGGCCAGCATGGCCCGCACTGATCCGGTGGCATCGGCATCACTGAAATGGTCGCGCACGTCGCGCGCAAGGACGGTCATGGCATAGACCTGTGCGACGGCGGAGGTCATATCGCTCAGGACGGCGTCGCGTTCGCTCATCCAGGGCCCGTGGCCGGGACGGCGCTGGCGGGCGTAGTGCCAGGTGATCGCCATCCCAGCGCGGGCACCGGCGACCGCGGCGCTGGCGAGGGTGCTGCGACCGTTTTGCAGGGGGCTGATAGTGCGGTGGAACCGTTGCCCGAGCGACAGCTCGCACACCAGGCGGCCACCGACGAAGCGGGCACAATCCCCGCCCAGGAAGCCATCACCAGGGACCACGACATCGTCGAAGAAGATCATCGCGTTGTCCATCGGCGCCCAGGCCTTCTCCGGAAGACGGGCAACATGGACACCCGGGGCAAGTCCTGCGCTCGTGCGCAGCCGCAGCAGGAAGGGAGAGATCCCTTCGTCGACGCCGTCGACGAGCAGGCGTGCGGTGACGATCACTGTTTTCGGGACACCAACCTCGGCGACGTTCGGCATGAACTTCACTGCTCCGCCGACTGGTGTGCGCAGCAGGAATGTTCCGTCGGATTGGCGGATCGCCAGAGTCTGGATGTCGGTGCCGTTGGTGCCCGCGAGTTCGGTGTGCAGGAGCGCGCCGATAGCGTCGGCGCGGTCGAGCTCGGCCAGGCACTGCTGCTGATACAGGGTGCCGTCGCCCAGGGTCTCGATACCGCCGATGACGAGGCGGAAGTGCCCCGACAACAAGGGCAGCAGGCGCGGAGCGGCAACCGCTGCCCAATCGAATACCGCGCCGAGCAGGGCCGGGTCGGCAGCGATACTGCGCGAGGACCCTCCGAGGTCATCGACGATTCGACGCAACATGGCGTAGCTGCGATACACCTCGGCGTCATGAGTCGAACCGGGGATCGGGTGGTCGCCAAGTCCGATCATTGCCGTGCGCACCCGCGTGTGCTGGGCGCGGTTCTCGCCGAACAGTGCTCTCCGAAGCGCTCTGGTAGTGGGGTCGAGCTGCTGGTGACGTGGGGTGTCCCACGTGTCAACATCCAGGCTGGGCGGGTCGGTGATGGTCATGATGTGCCTTTCTCGTGCGCATCCGGTGCTGGCGCTAGGGGGCTGGGTCGGTTCGCTGGTTGCAGATTCCGGGGGTCGTTTGCGCTTCGCGCGTCGTAACCGGCGCGGATCATCGCTGTTCTCAGCGGTTTTGGGTGGTGTCCTCTCCTCGGTTGGGCGCCTTGTTCGATATGTGGGAGTGCTCGGAGGCCGGCGAGGTGTCCGTCAGTGAAGCGGTAGTAGCTGTGGCACTGGGGCTTTGGATCCGTGCTTGAGCTGCGCGGTGCGCGTTGGTCTCCGGACGTCGTGTGCTCCCGTTCGCTGCGTCCAATGGCGCCGATGGCTGGTGAAAACTGATCGGGAAATCGCATATAGCAACCGCCCCTGCACGGCGACGGCCAGACACGACAGCACCACCCATTACCTGCTCGCCTCCCCCGCACCGGGCAGGTCATCGAAGCGCCGGTTCGTGTTGTGCACATCCCCAGCACGCTCGGTCGGTGTGAATTCCAAACGGAACGGAATTCCTGGCTCGTTGGCCTCGCCGGTCTTCAGCAGGAAACAGCCAGTGCCGGGCGGGGTTTCACGACGCGTGGGATCGAGGTCGTCGTCGCTGGGCGGACGCGGCGCAGCCCAGGAGGTGACGAGCAGTTTCTCGGTGTCGGTGAGACCGACCGCATTACGTATTCGGTCGGTCTCCTCCGGCCCGACCGGGCCGATGATTTTTGCGCGTGCTCGTTCGAAGAAGCCGAGCGCTTTGGCTTGTGCGGCAACCGAGTCGAATGCAGTGAGGTCTTTGATCGTGTGGCTGCACATGATCAATCCCGCACCTATGGGCCTGTTTAGCCTGGTCAGGGCATCGACTCGGTCGACCATGAACTCCCCGACTCCGAGCACCCGCCAGATTTCGTCCATGACGACCTCGTAGGTGCGTTTACGGGCCAACCCGGCATCGGCGAGCGCGTGGGCTGCGGCGACGGCGCCGAATCCCTCGCTCCAGCACACCATTAGCACCGCCGCGAGCAGTTTGGTGTCGCCTTCAGGGATGCGGGAGACATCCACGCACACCGCCGGGCTGGCCAGGTTCAGGCGGGTGGTGGTGTGCCCGTTGAAGATCGCACCGAAGGGTCCCTCGACCAGCGCGCGCAGCGAGCGGCGCAGGGTTTTGGTGCTGGACCGGTAGGCGGCGGCGTCGTCTTCTTCGGCGAACTCGCGTAATTTCGCTCCGCCACCAGAGATGACGTCGAGTAGGTTCGACAGCAGCGGCGGGTGTTCATAGGTGAATCCGCCTGTGGGGCTGTAGAGTTCGCGCAGACCAGCCGCGAGCAGGACTTCTTCGTAGTCGGCCACCCGTGATCCGCGCACCAGTTCGATGAGACCGGCGACGATGTTGACCTGTCCGGCTTCGACGCGGGCGGTGACTTGGCGGCGCTGGTCGGGGTCGGTGAGCTGCTCGACGGCCGAGCCGAGCGCACCGACATCAAGGGGATTGATGGTGCCGTGCCCGTAGCCGACATCGACGACTTGACCACCGAGTTCGATCACCAGGTCTCGGTAGTCGGGTTTGGTGTCGCCCATGCACAACACCACTTCCCCAGCCGCGACCGCACCGGTCACCATCCGCCGGATCAGGCTGGATTTACCGAAACCATTGAGGCCCAACACGAACGCGATCGGAGAGGTGATGAACCCTTTGAGGAACCACGACATCGGGTCGAAATGCACCGGGGCGCCGGTGATGTAGTGCGCCCCGACAGGTGTGCCGACAGTGGGGGCGCTGGCACCAACACTGAAAGGCCACAACCCGGCGACTTGCACGGTGGTCGCGCGCCATTCCGGTGTGCTGGGTACCACCGAGGCGCGGCCGCCGCCGCGCCCGCGATATCCGCGGTCGGACAACGGCAGTGGCGATCGGTCGAAGCCCTCGCCGACCAACTCCTGCGCGCGGCGAGCGGCGGTGGTGCGGCGATGATCATCGCTCGATATCGCCCACCGTGCCCGCCAACCGCGCAGACCGGGCTGGGCGGCGACCGTCTCGGTCGCGGCGCGTGCCCCCGGCGTGAGCACCCGCACACCCGCGACCGTTTCGGTGCGTACGAGCCGAGAAGACTTGCGGCTGAACCCGTTCAATTCGACACCCTCTTGGAGATGGAGGTGTGCTCGGGCAGGATCAACCCGATTCCCAGCGACGCGGCGAACGCGGCGGCCTGGCTGCCGTAACAGCGGCGCACCCCCAGCCGCGACGCCGCGGCCATCCCCTTGACCGACGCTTCGATGCCGGGCAGGTCCCCATCGAGGTGATCGGTGACGGTCACCAACGCCCCGAATCGGGTCAAGCCCGCCCCGCGTGCTTGCTCCTCACGGGAGGCTTGGGTGTTGGCGACCCGGATACGCGCAGACGCCGAGGCGATGCCGCGTTCGGTCTGCTCGGCCGCGACCGCGTCCCGGAAGTCCGAGTCGACCAGGGTGGTGGCCTCGGCCGCCGAATGCAACCGGTACACGATCGCCACCCGCTTGCGTGGCACGTCCGCACGCGGGCGCAGCAACTCCTCGAGCACCGTTTCCATGACCGCGCCGCGCGGTGCGGCATCCATCTCCCAGGTGATCGAGCGAGCGCCGTCGTGAACGTAGTGATCCCAGCGGTCCTGGTGCGCGATCGGCCCGACCGAGTCCCACGACTGCGTGCCGGTGATGTCCGGGCCCGCGGCTTCGACGTCGCGTTGGGCGGCCAAGTCGTAGCGGGTACGCACCAACCCGAGCAGTTCCCACGCCTGCAGCGGTGTCGCCGGAAGACCCGCGCGGGCGAGCTGGGACAGCACGCCTTGCAGGCGTTGCCCGATCTCGCGGGCCTGCTCGGCCTCGTCGCGGCGGATGCGGCCTTTGCCGATTGCGCGGTAGGTGATCGCGATGCGGGCTTCGATCCGGACCCCGACCCCGCCGATGTCGGCGGCGGCTTCCCGCATCACCGCTTTGGCATAGGCCGGGGCGTCGGGGCGGACCAAGCGGGCGACTTCCCGGGCCTGTTTCAGACGGGTTTCGACGACGTTCTCGAGCACCGAGGTCACCCCGACCACTTCCCCACCGCGGCTTTGGGTGGCCAGGAATTGCCCGTATCCCTGCACCCAGGCGTCGATCTGGGATTGATCGACCAACTCTTTGCCGCGCGGAATGACCCGTAGTACGACGGTGTAATGGTCGATGCGTCGGATATGGAGCATCGCGAAACGTTTCCCGCCCGCGGTCTCATACTCCGACAGCCGCGAATCAGCCAGCAGCCCCGGCAGTTTCGCGATGCCCGGGATCTTCGAGAAGCGACCTGCCTGGTAGAGGTGCTCACCGCGGGCGCGGGCGGCGGCGAACTGCACCCGCAACAACGCCATTTCCCAGCCGGTGCGGCCATTGCGGGTGATGGCCAAGGGGGTGAACACCAGCGCCGCGGCCATGATGAGACCGGCGGCTACCGACAGCGATCGGGTGATCATGAACCCGAGCATCACCATGATGATCAAGCCCAAGCCCAGCATGGACACACCCCAAGTCAGGCCAAAGAACCCGGCCGAGCGGGGGCGTTCCCAGCGGCCATACATGCGCGTAGTCATCGCCGGACCTCCCCCGGCCCCAACGCATCCGGATCCAACCCACCCGCTGTCGCATCACGGGTCTGGCTGTCGACCGTCGAAACGCCCCGCTGCGCCATGTCCGCGGCCATCTGAGCACCCATCACCACCGCACCGGCGATCCCGGCACCGCCAGCAGCCGCCTGCCCGCCACCGCTGCCCGCGCCGGATGCACCGGGCGTGCTCGATGACTGCGCGGCTGCGCCCCCGCTGGACCGTGCACCACCGCCCGCACCGCCGTTCGAACCGCCGGCCGGGCTCGCCGCTCCGGAGGTTGAGGCACCGCTGTCGCCGCTTCCACCGGACATCGGACGGCCACCGCCGCCACCGCCACCCGGACCACCGCCAGGTGATGACGAACCGTTGGATGCCCCTCCGCCGCCGGGTGCGTTCTCTCCCTCGCTGACCTTGCGGCCGCCTGAGCGATCACCTAGCGATGCCATCGCCACACCGCCCGCGCCTCCGGCCAACACAGCCGCCGCGCCACCGCCACTTCCGAGTGTCGCGACCGCGGGGGCGACCAATCGGATCAGTGCGGGCAAGACGACCACCGTCATCACCAGCAAGATCAGGCCCAGCAGCACTAGCTGTGGGTCCTTTTGGTCGCGCCCGGCCACGGTGAACGCGATCGCGTAGACCAACGCGCCGACCGGCTTCCACAGCACGAACGCCAGCGACCAGCTCAGCAGCCGCTTGTATGCCTGGGATCCCGGCCCGGTCCCCGACGCGGCTGCGGCGAGGGGGATGACGGCGACGACCAGGATGAGCAGGGCTTGCCGCAGCACCAGCATCACCAGCTGAATGAGCATGCTGATGATCCCGAGCAGGAACAGCACCAGCAGGACCCCGGTGCCCAATCCGGAGTCGTGCTCGAGATCGAACTGGGCCAGTGCGGCGACGATGTTGTGTGCATCGCCGCGGGACGCGTCGAAGAGCACCCATTCTGCGAAGGCGTCACCGGCCCGGGTTCCGGCGGTGATGATGGCGGCGAAGGCCATCGAGGCGAAAACGGCTCGGGCCAGCATCAGGAAGCTTTCCTGTGCTTCGCCCGCGACGCCACCGCGTTTGGCCAATGCCAGGCGTGCGGCGGCGAAGATGATTCCGCAGGTGAGTAGCAGCACCTGCAGGCCGCTGGTGTATTCGCGGATCCCGGACAACGTCGTTCCGGGCTGTTCTTGGTTGTCGGTGAGTTGCGGTGACGGCAGCGCTGTCCACCAGGTCATGACGAACCGCAACAGATCGCCGAAGCCCGAACCGAATTTGGTTGTTATGTCGTCGAGGACGGAGCTGGCCGCGTCGGTGGCGGCTTGCCCGAGTTGTTCGCATGCCTGTTGAGGACCCAATGGCATGTCGCAGACGTCGGGTACCGGTAGCTGCGAGCGCCACGGCATCGAAGCGTCAGCCGGGGCGAGGAGGAGAGCCCGGCTCATGACATGGACTTCCATGAGCCGAACTCGGTCAGGGTCGTCGTGGATGTGCCTGGTCCCCAGAGGGTTTCGATGTTGTCGGGAACGCGGACGCGCCAGTCGCCGTCGATCCAGGCCATCGGCCAGGTCGAGATCGTGTAGCCGAGGTTGTCGCGGTTGGCGAATTGCACGATTGCGAGGTCGTCTCGGTAGCCGGGCTGGATTCGGACGCCGTCGGGGACCACGACGTATCGGGCGGCGTCGTGGGTGCGCTCGCGCGAACGAGCGAAGCGATCCAGCAGCGCTTGACCGCCGCCGAAATAACGTTCGCGCACAACCTTCTGCCATACGGCCTCGGGGGCGGCTAGTGCGCGGGCCAGCGCGTCGGCCGCGGCCAGCGCCGCGCCTTGGGGTGTGTGGGCGAATCCGGTCGCGATCCCATCCTGGATCCGGGCCGGTCCGTCGCTGCCCGAGACTGGCAATGCCGCTCCACCCCAGCCGCGTTGCCACTGCATCCGCGCGGGCGCGGTGGTCAGGTAGTACGGGCGGGTGCGGTCGGCCCGATCAGAGGGGATTTGCGCAAGGACGACACCGGATTCGTCGTGCGGAACCTCGAGGCGATTGCCGAACAGATCCGTGGTCGGCGGTGAAGTGCTCGGCGGCAGGTCAGGAAAGGTTCGCTCGGTCGGAGCTGTGGTGGGGCCGGGATCTGCTGGTATATCGCGGGATCCGCGGTCGTTGGTGATCGTCAGCACGAATGCGGCGATTACGACGGCGGTGATTCCGGCGAGCAGGATGATCAGCAGGCGATGGGATTTCATGATCTGGTGGCCTCCTCAGCGTGGCGTCAGCGCGACCATGTCGAACGGGGGCACAGCAACGGCCGTGACCAAAGCGGCAGCCGGGGTGTCGGGAACCTGCAGACGCCAGTCCTCGCCCTGCCAGAGGACGTGAGTGTGGTTGCAGGTGACAGAGTTGTCGGGGTGGATGGTGTAGATATCGACGTCGGCGGCGTCGAGGGTGTAGCGAGGGACCTGGTAGCCCAAGACCTTCGGTGCGCCGCTGGTGATCGGTGCGGTGATCGAGATCTGGGCGCGGGCGGTGGCCCAGGCGTCGCGCCCTGATCCTGGGGCGAGCATGCGTTGGCCCACCGTCGGCCATTGGCTGTCGGCGGCGATCGACATACGGACCGTGGACTGGATCGCGGCCAGCGCGGCACCTGCCGGTGAGCGGTCGTATCCGCTGGCTACGGCTGCCTCGATGTGGCGGGGACCTTGCTCGGCGACCGGAAGGTCGACACCTTGAAAGGACTGCCAACGCAATCCGGTCGGTACAGCGACCGCTGTCGTGGAGGGCGTCGCATCGGATTCGCTGGGGTTCGCGCTGCCGCAGGCGATCAGTCCGGCCACGGCGATGGGGCCGGTGAAAGCCAGCAGAGCAACGACGCTGAGATGGTGTGCGCGGGAAGGGTTCACGGGGTTGGTCTCCTCGTGTGGGTCAGGTGGGAGGGAGGACAGCGATGGCGATGGAGCTGGCTGCGCCGAGCAACACCGCGCCGAGCATGGCGCCGAGGAGTCCTTCGACGGCTTCTTCGCGGTAGGTCCGGATCGCCAGCAGCCCACCGACCCACACCGCGCGCGCGATGCACAGCAGCAGCACGAACCACGCCAGCCAACCCAACAACTGGGTGAGCGGCGAAAGAACCTGAGCGGGAAGGGGTTTGGCGATCACAGCGGACCGCCGTCCTGCTGGTGGGTGCGGTAGGCAACCTCGAGCGCGGCGAGGATCGGCTCGCTCGCTGCGCCCGGGTGAGTGTGCGGGAGCGCATGCCCGGCACCGGCGACGCTGTCGTAGTCGCCCCAGATGTGTTCGGCCAGGTCCCGGGATCTGCGCGGTACCACAACCGGGTCGAGTTCGCCGGTCAACACCCAGGTCGGGACGCTACGCAGGATGCTGGCCGCCTCAACGGTCAGCGCTATGCTGCCGTAGACGGCCAGCGCTGCCATGGTCGCGTCGAGGTCAGCGCCGCGACCACGGTTGGCGAACACACGTCGGCACGCCAGACCGTGCCGGGCCGGTGGCTCGTACAGATAGCTGATCAGTTCCTCGACCAACTGAGCGCTCCGGCGCCTCGAGCGCCGCCCGGTGTCGTCAACGCCGGAGGCTGGGAGCCAAGGGAATTCAGGACAGCCGTTGAACATCACGATGCCCGCCAGAGCACGAGCGCGCTCGGGGTACTGCTCGACCCACGCCTGCACCAACAGCGACGCCACCGAGTGCGATACCAGCACAACCGCGCCGCGCGCTTGAGCCACGATCGCGTCGAGATCATTGACGAGCGTCGGCAACGTGCTCCGCGCCCCCCGACCGGTGTGCTCGGAGCCACCGTGTCCGCGTTGGTCGAAGGTGATCTGGGCGATACCGCCGTCGAGGCGTTGGTGCAGGTGCTCGGTCAGCGGCCTCCAGTAGGCGGAGTTGGTGAGCATGCCGTGGACGTAGACCACGCTCGCCGGTGCCGACAATGGACCGATACGTTTGGCTGACAGCCGGATTCCGTCCGGTGCGTCCACGGTGAACGAGCTGGCGTCGGTCGGGGTGGTTGCGAAAGTTTCATGCCGTGAGGTCGGTGCGGATGTGAATCCGCGCGCGTCGGCCTGGCGACTGGATGTGTCGACGGCGCTGTGCCGGTTGGTTGTGGAGGGTTGGGGATGAATTCGGAAGCGGCGCATGGGTTATGCGCTTCCGGTGACGACGGCGTTCATGATGGTTCCGGCGCTGGTGGCGATGATGCCGCCGACGAGCGCGCCGAGGATGATCTTGGGTGATTCCACCGCGCCGCCGTGGAAGCGTTCCCAGCCGAATTTGCCGCCGGCGTATATCAGGGCGGCGATCCCGGCGAGCATGACGATCCAGGACAGATAGTTGACCAGGTTGATCAGCTGTGGCGCCCCGGGCGGTTTGGTGGGGGTGATGTTGATTTGTTGGGCGAGGACGTTCAGCGCCTCGCCGACCGCGGCAGCGGTGGTCATGGCGATGTCTCCGAATCGGGTTGTGCAGCAATCGAATGGGTGGCTGCGAGGTGGGTGATGATCTGGGTTCCGGCGCGGTGCACGTCGGCGGGAACCGCCTCACGCAGCCTGGAGCGGCGCGGCGGCGCCGGGTCGTAGGGGGCGTATTGGGCCAGCTCGCTCAGTTCGCAGGTGATGAGCTCGTCGTGCCAACCGATCTCGTACACGTGCTCGACCAACTCGGCGACCACCCCGCGATACCGGCGAACAAGGGCAGGGACTCGCCCCGGGCGCGCCGCGCTCAGTACCAGCCCGATGACCTGCACCCCGTCTGGTGCCAGTCCGGCGTGCCATTCGCGCAAGCGTTCGGCCGCGGCGGTCAGGCCCGGCATGCACAGCCTCGCGGTGACGATCACGTGTTGGGTGGTGGCCGGGGAGGCGGGCCATTGCAGGCCGGTGTCGGCGGCCGGTGCCCACCACCGCGCCAGGGTCGAGGTAGCGGCGCCGCCATGTGCGCCGAGCACCGCGAACAGCGGTGGGTGCGCTGCGGTGGTCGGTAGCGGGGTTTCCCGCACCGGTGCCAACCGTTGCGGCGCGGCGATAGTGCCCGGTTCGAGCCGGTGCATCCGGACGGTGCGGTCGTCGTGGTGCAGCTGTAGCGGCGCGGCCATCGTTCACCCCCGCTTCTGGATATTGGTGATCACGACACCGCCGGAGTCGGGGCGGACATTGATCAGTTGCAGGTAGTCCACGCGCTGCCCGTCGGGGTGCAACTCGACCACGTGGACCTCGGCAGCACCGTCGGCGATCAGGGTGATCGCGACGCAGTGCGTCGTACCGACCGGGACCGAGGCAATGCCCGCCGCCAACGCATCCGGCGCGAGTCCGGCTTCGGGGGCGACCAGACGCAGTGCGGCCTCGGCGCTGCGCTGGGAGTAGTAGGCGTGCTCGAACGCGACGATCACTCCGGCCGGGCTGTGGGTGTCGCCCGCGGTGTCGGTGACGGTCGCCCCGGACAGCCCGGTGCACGCGCCCCCCGATGGTGTTGCGGTCGAAGGAGGCCCCGCGGTCAGGGTAGGGATCGCGGTCACGGTGTCCGGGTGGTTGGCAACCGAGTTGATTCCCATCCCGACAGCCACGGCGGCTACCCCGAGTGCGGCGCCAAGTCCTAGCCAGACGCGCCGAGGCACCCGTGTGCGCCACGATCGTGGTGATGGTGGCTGGGGAGCCGGTTGGTTGATCCACTGCCATGGATCGCCACCAGCGTCCGGGTCGTCGGTCACCCCCGAGATTGGTTGCAGTGCAGTGGGTTCGCTGCGGTGCAGCCATCCCCAGCCGTGCTGAAGGCGGGCGTCGGTGTGGGTGTTGGGCATGTCGGGTTCTCACCTCCTCAGTGGGGTTGGTGGACGGTGCAGGGCCCTTCGGGCGGGGTGCCAGGGGGAGAATCTGCAGACCGGGTATGGGTACGTCTGCGGAGTCCGGGCTCCGCCCGAAGGGGTCTTCAGGGCCCAGCGCTCGATGTCGGGGCCGACGGCGCGCCTGTGCTGCTGGTGGATGTGGTGGCGGGTGCGGTCGTTGTCGACGGGCGGGCGGATTGTGGTGGGGCCGAGGGAGTTCCGGTGGCGGCGAGGTCGCGGGCGAGCGCGGCGAACCAGTCGGCGGTGGCGGCCAAAGCTGAACGTCCGGTGGGGGTGGCGGGCATGCTGCTGTAGGAGCCGTGGCGGCCGGTGGTGTCGCTGTATTGGGCCGCCCCGGCGAGGGTGTACAGCTCGCTGTGGTCGGTGACGGTGCTGGTGATCGCGGTGAAGGTGTCGTTGACCCAGCGACTGGCGGTCTGAGGCGGAATGAGCTCGACGACCGCGGAGGCGAGTTTGGTACCCAGCACCGCGATCGCCGCGACGGGGTCGCCCATGCCGACGGTGGCGAGTTCGGTGATCGTGGCCGGGGTGAACACCTTCCGCGCGACCGAGATCGCGGCGTTCAAGCCGATGGTGCCGATCTTGAACAACGCTGCCAGAGCATCGGTCGGCCCGGGTGGAGTGGTGTTGGGGTCGGAGGCTTCGGCCAAGCGCTGCCCGAGGGGTTTGGCGGGTTGGTAGGACAGTTGATCGAGGCTGGTACCGGCCAGGTCTTCGTTGACCACGTTGACGGCGGTGGTGTAGACCGTCGCCGACAAGGCTTGGGCGATCGTGGATATTGCTGTTATGGGGTCGCGCAGGTCCGACCGGTTGGCGATATTCGCTGCGGTGGTGGCCAGGGGGCTTGCGGCGGGTGTATCGCAGGTCGCATCCCCCGCTACGCACAGGTCGGCGACTCTGCCGGTCAATGCCCCGTAACCCCCCGATGGCGCTGCGGCGCTGATACCGGCTCCTGACAGCGACGGGTTGAGCAGCGCGATCTCGGCGACGTTGTGCCCCGTCGTCCCGGGTGCCGCCGAAGGGGTGGTGGCGTCCGGTCGGCCGGGGAGGACGGGGGTGTTGGTGTCGCGGTTCGGGTTGGCCAGCAACGCGATCCCGGCCACTTGATCGGCACCGAGTGCTGCGTTGCCTGTTCCGACTCGCTGGGCGAACTGTGCGACCGCGGGAGCGCCCTGGGCGTAACCGGCGACGGCGATCTTCGTGGCCGGGCAGCGCCCGACGACCTCGGCAGCCATCTGCTCCAGCCGCGCTGTGGCGGCGGGGACTGCGGCATCGTAGGTCAGTGCGGTCCCGTCAGGTGCGTGTCCGTAGGGGACGTAGGCGCGCTGCACAAGATCTCCTGCCGCGGCGGCGAGGGGACCGAACACTTGCCCGAGTGCGCCGGAGTCGCTGGTGATCGCGGTGTCGGGAGCGGCTTCGTCGCTGCCTTGCACCCCCAGCGCATACAGGCTCGGGCATCGCGCGCCCAGGGGGACACCGGGATCGGCACGCACTGTGCTGACACCGGCCGCTGACACGGTGACCAACGTCAGGACCGTCGCGGCGATGCGCTGCGGTGTTCGTGTTTTGGTGGTGTGCATGGGCTTTCGACCTCGGATCTGTCTGGTCGGGGGCCTGCCCGCACCCCGGCGAGGGAGGCAAGGTGCGGGCAGGCGATTCAGGTGGTCTGCGGGGCTGGTGGTGTCGGTCCGGTGGCGGCAGGGCGCCGCAGCAGGTAATTGGCCAAGCGGGCGACGGCTTCGGCGGCGCCATCGGTGGCGGCTCCGATATGGCTGCTCGCGTATTCGCGCCAGCTCAAATCGACTCCGTGCGTGCGGTATTCGGCGAACAGGTGCCGTCCCATCGCCACCGGGACGAGGACGTCTTCGATTCCGTGGTAGAGGTGCACAGGCACCTGCGGGGCGACACGGCCGCTGGTCTCGTTCGCCAGGGCGTAGCGCCACATCGGGTCGTTCCACGGGTCCTGGCGCTCGCACCAGGGCCCCAAGGCAGTGTTGCGGTAGGCGAGCAGCAGTTCGGCCGCGCCGAGTTCTTGGGCGCGCTCGATCGTGGCGTGGCCTTCGTCGGTGAGCAGATGTCGCATCGGCAGATGCGGATACGCGCGACTCAGGCCGATCAGGCCGGCCACCGCCAGTCCCGCCCACGGGCCGCCGTCGATCTCACCGATCAACGCTGCGGGGTCGGCGACCACGGCACCGGCGGCGACGCCGCGCAAATCCAACTCCGGGGCATAGACGGGATGCTGTTCGGCAGCCCAGATCGCGGCACGCCCGCCGTCGGCATAACCCCACGCCACACACGGAGCCTGCGCAGCACCGAGTTCCGGCAAGGCACGCGCCGCGCGGGCGAGATCGAGCACGGCGTGCGCGGCGGCGCCCCCGGCCAGGAAATGGTGTGGCCCAAGCCCGGTCATGCCCAGGCCCAACCCATCGGGCACCGCGACCGTCCAGCCGCGTTCCAGTGCGGTGGCGATGAACCTGGTTTCCGGTTCGGTTCCCTCCCCTGCCAGCAGTTGCGAGGGTGCGCATCGCCCACCGAGTCCATGAAAAGTAGGGCAGTACAACAGGATCGGGCTGGGCCCGGCGAGCTCGGCGATATCGGGGGTGATCACGATCCCCGACGCCGGAATGGGGGCGCGCAACGACGTGCGACTGGCATACACCAGCTGCCATGCCCGGTTGGCGCCGTGGAGGCCTGGGGTGGCGACCGCGCGGCGGCGCAGGATCTCGCCCGGGTACGGGGTGAAGTCGAGTGCGGGGCCGCGGTAGAAGTCATCAACGGTGGTCGGGTCGGTCATGTCATCTGCTTCCGGCGATGTCGTGGGCGAGGGCGACCATCCAGGCGATGCCCGAATTGAGCTGGCCGTTGATCGCATAGCTGTTGTGGCGGGACACGGTGTCGACGAAGCGGACCCAGACCGCTGGATTGAGCAGGTCGGCGTTGTCGGCGACCAGCTGCCCCCATGCCGTGGCGAGTTGGCCGGCGAGTTTGGGCAGCAACCCGATCGGGTTCGCCGCGACCGTGGCGGTGACCTCGTTCCACCGCGCCGCCGCGGCACCGATGTCGTACGGGGTCGGGGCCGGAACGCGGGGGTCGGCGGCGGCGATCAACCGTGCCGCCAGCGGTAGCTGCGGCGCGTAGTCGACGTTGCCGCCATCGACCTGGAAGTCGTTGAGTACCACCGTGGTCCAGGCATCGCCTAACACGGCGGACAACAGAGCACCCAGTGAACCGATAGCGGCGAACGGGTCGCGCAGGTCGGCTTGGGCGGCGATTTCGGCGCCGACGCGCAGCAGCGCGGCCCGATCCGGTGCCGAGCAGGCCAGATCGCCGTCGGTGCAGATGTCGGCGACCCGGCCGGTGAGCGCCCCGTAGGTGGTCGCGCCATCGGCGATCCCGCCGCCACTCGCGGGCGGGTTGATGATCTGGACCCCGGCGACCGCTGCACCGCTGGTACCCGGTGCGGGGTCGGGCACCGTCTGTCCCGGGCGGCCGGGGAAGATCGGCGCGTCCGGTGCGCGATCAGGGTTGGCATACAACGCGATCCCCGCGACACGCTCCGGCGCGATCGGACCCGCACCTGCGCCGACGTCACGGGCGAAGCTCGAAACAGCCTGCGCGCCTTGGGAATAGCCGATTCCGGCGATCATCGTTGCTGGGCAGGTCTCGGCGATCTGCGCTGCGGCGGCATCGAGTTGGTTACGGGCATCGGTCACCGACACGACATAGGGATCGCGGCCACCGCCGGGGACCGCGCCACCGAACCCCGCGCCGTAGGAGATATAGGAGCGTTGCACCAGACCGGGGGCCGCGGACAGAACCGGTGCGATGAACGCGCCGACGACACCGGTATCGGCGAGTGGGTCCGCTGTTGGCGAGGATTGGCCGGTGCCTTGGACTCCCAGCACGTAGAGCGCGGGGCATCCAGGGCCGATCGGGACCGCTGCGGCGGGTCCAGCAGTAGTGGTGGTGGCCCCGGCGAAGCCGATCGCGGTGGCCGCTGCTGCGGCTGCGGCGAGGATGCGTGCGTGGTGGGTCGTCGCGGTACTCATGGCTGCCCGACCCCGACCCCGGCGCCGAATCCCGCGCCGACCGTGCCTGCGGCGAGCCCGCCGACGACCGCGGCCGGGACACCAGCGATCGCGGCACCAGCGGCCGCACCAGCGGCGGCACCGACCGCGGTCCCGAATACCCCGGAGGTCACGGTGCCGATGACCGGCACCGGCACTACCGTGCCCAGTGCGGCGCCCGCGATCCCACCGATCGTGCCGCCGATCAGGCCACCGACCACCGCACCCACCGCCGCGACCGGGCCGCCGACCACTGCGGCACCGGCAGCGCCACCGATCCCGGCACCGGCGAGAGTGGCGCCGCTGACCCGGTCCGAACGCCCAGCCGGGATGCCGATCGAGTCCAGCGCGGTCGCGACCTGCGCTTCCGCGCCTGCTGCGACATCGTTGATCGCATCGGCGCATTCCGGGGGCAGCCACTCCGGTCGCGGGGCCTGCCATTCCCCGATGCGGATCGTGTCCGGGGGCGCCTGGATCGGCGCGACGGGCGCGACCGGCTCAGGCAGGTGCAGGTCTTCGATCCGGACCGGTTCCACCGGTTCATCCGGCGACGGCGCTGGACGCGAGGTCGCGTTGTTACGCACCTCGGGCGGCTGCGTGTAGTACACCAGCGGTATCGGCGCGGATTGCTCCGGCACAGGTTCGGGCTCCAGTACTGGCGGCGGTGGTGTGGTTGTTCCCGGCTGGGCGGGAACGGTGACACCGGGCTGGTCAGCGATGGCAGCGCCAGTGTCGGCAGCGTGCGCCGTCGCTGCTGTCGCCAGCACTATCGCGATGGGCACCGCTCCCGCCAGCAGAGCGCGACTGCCCCGAAAAACGGTGACGTTGACGTGATTTCGCGTCTGACGCGCGCCTGCAGTGGAGATACGAAATCGGGTGGCTTTGCTGGTTTTGGGCATGCCGAAAAAGACCCTTCAGGTGATCAGGGCGGAATGGGGATTACTGATTGAATGCGCACGACGGCGCGATGATTCGCGCGCCTCCCAGAGACGAATCTGCCTCTGGGAGACCGCTTCTCAGGCGAATCGCGTCAGATGAAGGGCAGGATGAGCGCCAGCGCCTGGGCTGCCACCGAAAGACCGTTGGACAGCACCGAAAGACCGGTGTTCACCCAACCCAGAATCATCAAGGGGTCCAATGTGGTTTCCTCTCAATCGGTTTGGACTTGCTATTCCATCCAAACCTCGAAACCTGTTGGAATACTAGGGTTTCGACTCTCCTAATTTTAGGTGAGGGTGAGAGTGTCAAATTGCTATTCTGCCGGTACGCAGGGCGTTTGCCGCATGTTTCACGGTCTGATCGTGAAAGAAAACTTTTTTGGAATCCGCTGTGCGACAGGAAGCTTCGCCAGCGAGACGCGGGGGATGTACCCAGCAGCCAGCAATCTCTTTGCGATCTCTCAGGTGCGGACTTCTTGCCGAGGGTTGCACGTTCTGGTAGGAACAGAAGCATCAGCTTGGGGGCAACCATTTATCGTATCTCCGCTCGCACCATAGAGGAAGACACTGAAAGGGGGGGACTCCGTATGATCCGGAATCCCGCAGACCGTTCATCCGACAACACCAGTGGCGGGCCACTACCCCGCATCCCGACTCTGGGCAGCACGCTACGACTGATCAGGGAGGGCCTGGGACTGTCCCGTTTCGCCGCACAGCAGCGCCATGGCATCAGCCCCTCCTACCTGTTCAACATCGAGAAGGACGAATACACACCGACCTTCGAAACGCTCGAGAAGATCATCACCGGCTACGGGCTCAACTCCATTCAGGCCCGCTACCTACGCGAACTGCGCATCCCCGCTGAGGAACTCGCGCCCGTCGCCGATCTGCGCCGATGCGTGCAGGACAACGTCGACATGATCAGCCACCTCGACGACCTCGAAGATCGGCAAATACTCGCGGCCTACGTCGACCCGCTCTGGAATGTGTTGGCCTGCAACGAATCGTTTCGAGCAGCGACACCGGGCTTGGAGGATTCCAACTGCATCCCGGTATGGATGTTCAGTCCGGCACCCCAGACGGCCTACCTCCACTGGCCCCACGAATCCGCCTACAGTGTGGCCACACTCAAGGCCGTCCTCGGCCGCTACCGCGACTCCGAACAAGCCAAAGACGTCATGCGCCAGCTCCGGCCGGTCAAGGAATTCCGACGCCAGTGGTCGGCCAGCACCGACGTCTCCTACGGCCGCGACACCAACGACCTGCTGCACGTGCGCGACCCCGCGACCGGTGAACCCGCCTCCTACCGGCTCAGCGTCTCCGACGTCACCCAAACCCAGAACATCCTGCTCCTCACAGCAATCCGCAAGCCCTACTCCGGACCCAAAACCACCTAGCCATCGAACTCAACTACGACACGCCGGAACGACACGCCAGCAGTGAATTACCCCCGCGCGTATCGGCCATCCAAACCGGTGATCGCCCTACATATCCCACCCCACCCGGGCCATGTCCGGTAAAGGCTTGGCGAGATCGATGCGAGCAACACCACGAAACCGACGACCGATGCGTGACTACTTTGACTACTCCGCGTCAACTACATCTGCTGTCGCATACGACGACGAGATTTGCTGGCGCACAACATCGTAATTGCGCTTCCATGGTGAGAGGGAATTCTCTCGATTAGTGAAAGAGGTGTCGCCGATGAGCCCGATCATTCGCTGTCATCCGGCATTCGACACACACTGCGAGCCAGGGGGTTCGCGATGACCGACGACGCGAACCCCCCGCCGATGCCGCCGCAGGAGCCAGAACCCGAAGCGCCCCATGAGCCGACCTACCCCGTCGACGTCGGCGCACGCGCACTACACAAGTCGCGCCGCTGGTACGAACAGCAACTCAAAACCGGACGACTACCGGGACACAAGGCAGGCCGATCCTGGTTCCTCACCGCTGGCGACATCGCGGCGGCAATCGAGTCCACCAAGCGCCCCGCCAAGCCGTCATCCAGGCCCAACACAGACCCAGCGAACATATCCCCTCGCCCTCGCCTGTCACGTCCGGGCGCCAACCGTCGCCGCCGTCCCATCCCACCCCAACCTGATCGGCGCTGACACACTCGCCGGTTGGATCTGTCAGCGACAGTAAACAGGTCCGCGGCGAGCAGGGCCAACAACTGCGTGAGGCCCCCGAACCAGCGCACTACCAGCGCGGGTCCGGGCAGCCCTCATCGAACACAGCAGGTGACCGACCCTCGGCCCGATGTGCGGCCGCACCGGAAGCCTGTCCGTCGCCACCTACACAAGGGTCGCCGTGGGCCACTGTGCCGCTGTCGACTTCGAGAGTCGCGACGGAGTGGACGAGCTGGTGAGCGTTGTAGATCATCTGGCCCGGATGCTCGGCGTCAGCGAAAGCTTCACGGTCACCGGCAGTTATCTCTACTGCGGCCATGACTCTGTGGACCGATCACCAGAGCCGATGCGGCCTTGGGGAATTGGCGTGTGCAACAGTCGATGAGTTCACGAGCACAAGATCGTTGCATGGGTTCTGCACCGGCGCCGTCGATATCCAGATGCCGCAGCGACGACGCCGGACACGAGATAGCCGACACCCCACGTTGTCACTCGCGTCACCGTGCCCGGATGCGCTCGTCCGCGCGGCAGTCACTCGTGCGGTGTCGCGACCACTCCGCGCGGCGGTAAGCTCACCTCGGCTGTTGCGAGCCCCAACCGGGTCGGGAGTGCCCACGCCACCTCGATCGGCCAAGGTCCCCAGCGGATCCCGCAGACCAACTATGTTCAGCGACTTTCCCGTTCCGGCGCAGATCCGGGCACGGGGCGTGGGTCCGTGCCGCGAGGAGCTCGCATGGTGCGTTTCGCCAACCGCAAACGGCGGATTCGATCGTTGATGACGATGTACCCCGGCATCACCTACGGCGAGGCCGCTCGCCGGGCAGAGTTCGAGGCGCCCTCCAAGTTCTGGCAAGACTGGCCTGAGCCCGGCGGGCCAGAGGCCGAGATCACTGGCCGCTGCGGCCATCACCGGCTGCGGCAGTTGCTGACCGACGCTGTTGGCCGAATCGACGACCTGCCACCTACCTCGCCGACCGTGATCTGGTTGGCGCATTGCCACCGCGGTTTCGTCGCCGCCGGATATGTCAGCGAACGACTGCACTGGTATGCCGTCGTGCCATCCGACGACTTTTACAGCACCGTCCACCGTGCCTGCCGCGCAGCTGCGGCCGAGATCGAATCCGCGGTCGGACCGCACTTGGCAGACAAGTATTCGCCTCGAGCATTGTTGCGTGACTCCGACATGTTCGAACATGTCGCCTGGCTGTGGGCAGGTCTGGAGTTGGACTTGCTTGCCGAACCCATGGCCCACCTCGGCCGTCATCTACACCACCTGCTCAAGGTTGTCGCCGAAGACGAGTCGGCCCCGCCTGCACTGCGGAACATCGCCGCGGTCACTGCGCCAACCGCCGAGATGGTGCACTTGCGCTACGGGAGCGCCCGATGAATCGTTCGATGCTGCGCCGCCGAACTACACCCAAAACCGACACGCCGATCGCAGCCTTCGCTCGCTCGGTCACAGCGGCGCAAAGGTGGATACGGCCGCTGCTGCCCGCTGTTCAGCACCGTCGGGACGATGCTGCTCCTCGCTGGGACGGCTCGGGTTGGGACACAGCTCGAACAGGGAAACCGCGGGTCGCCGTGCTGATCGACGCCGACAACGTACCGGCCGCACGCATCGGTGCGGTACTGGCACGCGCGCAGGAATTCGGCGGCCACCAAATCCGACGTGCTTATGGTGACTGGCGCAGACCACACCTGGCAGGCTGGCACACGCCTCTGCTCGCTCACGCGATCAGACCGGTGCAGCAGTTCAGCTGGACCACCGGCAAGAACGCTTCAGACCTCGCCATGGCCATCGATGCGATGGAACTTCTCTTCAACGGCATCAGGGTCTTTGTGCTCGCCAGCAGCGACTCCGACTTCACCGGCCTAGCACTGCGCCTTCGCGAATCCGGCTGCGACGTCTATGGCTTCGGAGAACGGAAGACACCGGCATCCTTTGTGTCGCCTGCCAGGGTGATGGGTTCTGACGCAGTTAACGTGATCACTTCGAGGGTTGCTGGATTTCCGAGGTAGAGCTGAACTCGTTGTGGCTGAGTAGTATTCGCTTCCGGAGCAGGTCCAGGTTCGATCTACCAAAGCACTGCCTCTTGAGGGCCTTGACCTTGTTCACGGTGCCCTCAGTTGGGCCATTGCTCCAGTGCAGGGTGAGTCCGGCAGTGACAGCGGCGAAGTCGTGCTCGAGGCCGATCGCGAAGGAGTGCAGTGCGGGCAGGTCATCGGCACGGACGTTCGCGATCCACTCCGGGAGGCGGTCGCCGCGCCGGTCGCGCATGAGGACCGCGAACGCGCCGACGTGACGGCGGGTGGCCGCGAGTTCGGGACAGCGGGTCAGAATCCTGGTGAGCTGGTGTGTTTCGGCGTCGGGCAGGGTGTCGGGGTGACGGGTGATCCAGCCGGTCACCGCCCGGATTCGCGGTTTCGGTGCTGGGACTGCTGGTCGAGCCGATGGCTTGCTGGCCTGGTAGGGCCGCAGGAAGCGGTAGACGTTGTTGGGGCTGCCGCGATAGCCGAGTTCGCGCAGTTCGGTGATCAGGGCGGCGATATTGGTGTGTCCGGCGTTCCAGCGGGTGAGCAGATGCGGCACGAACTCATCGATCATCTTGGAGCGAGACGTCGCGGCAGCGATGAGGTCCTCAGGGCTGGCAGCGATAGCGAATCGGCGAGCGGTTTTCCGATCAATATCGAGTTCTTTGGCGATGGTGCGCAACCCTTTACCCTCAGCGCGCAGCCGTTGCACCGTCTCGTACCGTTCGGCGGTGCGCGCACGCAATCCCGCGTATCCGCCACCGCGATGGCTCTCGGGCAGCAGCGCCGTGTCTTTGGTGGCCTTGCCCGCGGTGGCCTCACCCATGACCGCTCCAGGAGTATGGCGGGCAATGTCGCTGGGATCGGCACTGGCAGTTGATGATTCGGTGAGACAACCACGGTGCGCCACAACTGTCTTCTCCACGGCTTGGCACAGGTTCTGCCACAAGTGCCAGCGGTCCGCGCATTGGGTGGCCTGCGGTGCGCCGCGGCGCGCGGCCTCGCTGTAGGCGCCGGACCGGTCACGGGTAATCACCTCGATCTCCGGGTGCTGCGACAGCCATGCCGCCAACGGGTCGGACTCACGCCCGTCGATGACGTCGATGGGTCGGTGGGTAGCCATGTCCAGCAGAATGGTGGCGTACTTGCGGGAGCGTTTGACGGCGAAATCGTCGACACCGAGCACGGTGATCGCACCGACTGGCGGGTCAGGCAGTGCCCGGACCAACCTGAGCAGCGTATCCCGGCTGCCCGGCAACCCCAGCTGGGCCGCCAGCCGTGCCCCGGCACGTCCTGCCAGCGCCACCGCGATCCTGGTGAGCATCACGGTCAGCTGATCGGTGCGCCGTGACCGTTTCACCGTGAGCCCGTCGACCTGTTCAGCGAAAGTATGTGCCCGGCAGTCGGTATTCACACAGAAGAACCGGCGCACCATCAGCCGCAAGACCATCTTCCGCCCGGCGACAGCGGCGTCGGCGAGCCGGCGGCGATAACGGGAATGCACACGACCGGAAAGGGTTCCGCATCCGCTACACCGGGCCGTTGGGGTGGCAACCACAGCATCCACGAGCACCCCGTCGGCCTCGGTCCGGACATCCTGAATCAGCAGATCCCTCAAGTGCGGCAACAACATTCGAACAACATCAACACACGCCCACTACCTTCACCCATGCCCATGCAGAATCTCGCGGCGACACGCCAACCAGCAAGATCACGCCAACTGCGTCAGAACCCTTCCCCCTGGCAGCCGACATCCTTTGCCACTGCCTGCACAGCGTTTCTGCGGTTGGAAGACCTCACCCCACCTGGGCCGCATACTCCATCAGACGTCCATGCAGCGACGAAACCCAAGCCTGCCGACGGGGAGCCGACCAGCCGCGGCGGGCTGAGTATTCAGCAGTGTCTGCAGTTATCTGCGGCGGTACAGCAAGCAGCAGGCCCTGACGGCTGGACCAACCAAGCCACGGTCGGGCACCTCGCCTCCTCCCGCATTCCCGGTTTGCGGGAGATGATCCCGCCGCAGGTCAAATTCGGTGAGTTCATCGCTGCCACCGGCTTGTTCGACATCCAGAAGCGCGATCCCGGCAATGGCAAACCCCCAACGATATACATCCGCAACAAATCCAGCTCCTGAGATCTTGGGCCCCGGCTGTTGATCGCGAATCCGCGCGGCCATCGAGCTGCTGGAGACGCGCGACGAGTTCGGCGAAGCTCCGCGACGACCTCAGCCGGGTGCCGCCTCGCTTGTCGATGTGCCACCATTGGCGCAAGTTGTTGCTGGGCATCGAAATCCATACATGCGGGTCAGCGTCTCGGATCGAGTCCCGTCGACAACGATGCCACCCGGTACTGACACGTCATGCAAGGGTCACCGCGTGTATGTGTTCAGATTTCCTGGCTATCGGGGTCGAGGGCATGAAGGATGGTTGGAATGGCCATCCCCAGAACGGATTCCACCTGAAAGTAGTCGAGATCGGATTCCAGTTCGTCGAGCCACTCGGCCAGTTCGAATGACTCCATTACGTGCCAGGGCGCGCGGTGCGTCGGGCGTTCATATTTCTGGGTGAGCAGTGCGACAGCGTAGGCGATGGCCGCGGGCCAGATCTGCTCCAGCGTCGCGTCGTCGAGATCATCGCTCTCGCCGTCCTCGAGGTACTCGCTCACCTCGTCGGCTCGGTTCGCGCGACTGATAGCGCGCAGATCCGGGTGGGCCTGGTCGATCGCGGCGGCAATGTGTGTGAGGCAGGCGCCGCAGCCGAAATCGGCGAGCGCGCTCGGTCGGCGATCTGCCGGAGGCAGCCAGATCCACGTCTGTCCTGGATCGTGCCACCACTCCAGTGGTTCGAAAACGGTTCCGGCTGCCTTCCACTCCCGCTTCAGCCATGTGTAGAACTCATCGCTGCCCAGACAGCACAACAGAGCCTGCACTCCCGCCCAGCCAGCCGCGAGTGCCAGGTTCCTGGTGGCGGCCTGATCGAGCTGGAAGGCGAGTTGGGCAGGATGGGCACCGAGCAAATCGCCGTCGAATGCGCACGCAGGACAGACGCCGACCCTGGTCGTGGTGGGCTCCAACAGCGCCGGTGCGGGGTATGAGTCCCCGCAAATTCCGCAGCCGGTGTCCACGGCTGCCTCGGCCTGATCACATTGACGAGCCTGCCCCACCACGCGGTCGATCTCAGCGATGATCCCGGATACACCACCACCGGAAGGGATCTCGTGGGCATCGACGCCGCCGACCCTCCCCAACTCCTCGGAAAAGTCGACGACCAGCGGTGCCCACATGATCACGCGAAGCGGCATGGACAGGTCGAACGTGTCGGGGTCGTCGGGGTGCTCATCGCCGGTGAAACTCGACAGCTCGTTCTGTCGCTCGACGGAGATCGTCGCGGGCCCGGCATACAAACGTAGTCCGGTCGCCTCCGGGTGATGCTCGATCACGACCGGCCATCCCGCCGCTTCGAGCCCGTCGGCCAGGCTGTCGCGCAGATCGCTCGCCAGGGCAACTCCTCCCGGCGGGGTGGCGCCCATGGAAGAAGCAGCGTCGAGGTAGGTTCTGCCGGTCGCTGCGGCATGCTCACGCACGACCTTCTTGCGCCAGTAGTCACGGGTCATCCGGAACTCCTTGTGCGGCACGGCTTTCCACGCTCCGCGCCTCTTGGGTTCAGGGCACGACAACAGAACACGCTCCGCACGATCCCAGACCTTGACCGTGAACTACCCGGGGACGGCGTGGGCGTCGGTGTCCGGCACGGCGCGGGCCAGCGCGGTCGGCCCTGCACGCACTTTAACCAATGCGCTGCGATCGCGGACCCCGGGGCACATCCACTCGTCTCTCGGCTCGCACCCGGCGAAACCGTCAGCCGCGCCAAGCCGGTGTCATGAAGACGATTCCGCCTAAGCGAACAGGTACCGCGATGCAAGCGCCGGCAAGCGTTACCGCAGCGAGGAGTTCGGCTTGGCAGTGGCGCCCGCTCTTTTGCAAAAGCCCTCACTGCCAAACCGGGTGGCCTGCACGCGATGCACCGACCGAGCGCGACAACCGCAGCGACGTACATGGCCGGGGAATCCTGGCTGTTGTGGCACCGCGGCTGTTGCGGTTGCACAGGTGGCAAGGGGTGCGCCGTCGGCCGCAGCGTGGAGTCGTGCGCTCTGACTGCGGGCCGACGGCGCCCGCCCAGCTTAGGTCGACGAGGACTCCGCCTGTACCGCTGGCACCTTCTCGTCGTTGGCCCGGCTCGGTGCTGCGTGCGTGTCCGCACTGTATCGGCGCATCACCGCGCTGAGCTGCTGACGGTGTTCGCGAGCGGCGTGGCTGGACATCGCGTGTGCGGCCGTGATCGCCCGGGCGTACTCGACGTCACGATGCTCGATCTGCTCGCGATGCGCGGCCCGCTCGGCGTCGAGGAGTTGGCGCAATTGCTTGTTCCCCTCTATGAGAGCTCGGTGCTCACCGAGGGCGAGATCGCGCTCGCCCTCCGCGCGGGCTTGCGCCAAACGCGCCGAGGTGAGTTCTGCCAGCATGGTCTCGGCCTCGGCGTGGGCATGGTCACGCTCTTGCTCCGCGTCCGAAACGCGTCCCGCCGCTTCAGTTTCGACGCGCTGAAGTTGCTGAATGGCACTTTTCGCGTTAGCTCGCGCCTCAGCAGCGGCGGCTAGGGCGAGCCCTTCGACTTCGGCGGCCCGCTCGAGATGCACTGCCATCGCCTCCGATTCCTGCTCGGCATCGATGCGTGCCTGCTCGGCGGCGGCAATACGGCGCGCGGCCTCGTGCTCGATCTCGGCGATCTCCTGATCGACCGCGACCGGGTCGGTCAGTCGAGCGAACAAGTCGGTGACGTCACCTGCGACGGCGGCTAGTTCGCCGCGGAGTTCTCCGTACCGGTCCAGTAGCCCCGCCAAGGTGACCATGCCATCGGTAACCGGCCGCAATGACGACCGTGCGGGAATTGTCATGGCTTTTCGCTGAGCCTCCCGGCTCAACCGGAGGGCCTTCTGGGCGGAGTGCGCGGGGTCGTCACAGTAGCGACGTGGGGCGCCCCGTTGACCGGGTGCACGGGGCGGGAGCACGGTGCCGCAGCCGGGGAACTGGCAGCGGCCCGATGTGGGCGGGGTCGTCGGTGCAACGGCTTGGAGCATGCGAGTTCCGTTCCAATCCATTCCATTTCATTCCACCAGTACGGAATGGAATGAAATGGAATGGATTTCGCTCGGTGCGGATGTCGGAGAACGAGAACGTCAGGCGGCGGCCAGGGTGAGTAGGCTGGCCCGCACGCGCGGCAGGCGGCCCGCGATGACCTGGGCGGCGGATTGGCTTGCCGCGCGGTCGTTGTGGCCGTAGCGGCGGTCGGTGGTGGTGACCGATTCGTGTCCGGCGTCGCGCGAGACGACGAACAGCGGTACCCCGTCCTGCAACTTCCAGGAGATGCCGGTATGGCGCAGCGTGTAGGGGCTCAGGCGCTTGCCCCGCAGGCTGTTGATCGCCTTGCTATAGCGGGCGAGCAGTTCCTCGGGGTCAGCGCCGCGCCACAGGGCCTTCTTCGTGAACAGGGTGAAGTCCCGTCGCGACAACCCGTCCAGTCGGCGGAGCGCGGGCTGCCAGGCGTTCTTGTAGAAGTGGTACGCGGTGACCGGTGTGTCGTTTCTGGTGTGGAAGAGCAACGCATCGCCCGCGCGGTCCAGATCCAGCCGGTCCAGCGTCTCGAGCGGCACGTTGACGGTGCGGATACCACGCTTGGACTTCGGCTTGCCGAGCCGCAGGCGGGTGCCGTCGTCCTTCCACGCCTTGTTGATCCGCACCGCACCGGTCTCTGGATCGACGTCACGGACCAGCAGCGCACCCACCTCACTCGGGCGCGCCATGGACACCAGCCCGAATTCGGCTTGCGGGCGCCACCGCTTGAGCAGCAACTGTTCGAACAACTCCCATTCGTCGTTGTCGAAAATGTCGATCTCGGCCGGATCGTGGCGCGGCAGCCGCGTCCCGGCGCACGGATTGAAAGGCAGCAGCGGTGTTGGGCGCTGCTCGACGGCCGCCCGCAGCGCGGCGCTGAGGAACCCGTGCTTGTTGGCGATCGTCTTGGGCGCGTTGCCCTTGTCCTGTTCGAGGTAGACGATCCAGGCGGCGTCGGTGTCCTGGGTAACCGCGTCCAGTGGCGCTCGCTCACCGAAGAACGGGGCGATGTCGTTGCAGATGAACCTGCGGTACTTGCGGCGGCCATCCTCCTGCACACCGGTCATCCGGTCGACGTACTTGGTCAGCCAGGCCGACAACAGCACCGCGTCGGATCCGGTGTCGCGTTTGGCTTGAAGGACCTTCAGCGCTTCAGCGATGCCGACCTTGTCGATGAGTTCGGCCCACCACTGGGCGTCTGCGTACTCGTCGAAGGTTTCCGAGGACTGGCGACGCTTGTTGTCGGTGTCGTAGTAGTAGAAGTAGACCTGCCAGGCGACGCTGCCGTCTCGACGGGGTCGTGGGCGGGGTGTGGCGGACATGTGAACCTTCCGGTTTGTCGGAAGACACGTCGCCTGAGAAGCGTCTGATGACCGCGGTGATGACACGCGGTCCGTTCCAGACTACCGGAACAATCTATGACCTGGCGTTTTGCTTGAGCCGCCTGGGGGAATCGAACCCCCGATCCCCTCGTCAACCTAAAACCACAGGTCAGCGCCCTCTCAACATCGACCTCCGTCTCCAACAATCGACATTTGACGACAATTCAGGACCATTCACGCCATTTTATGACGCTACGTTGCAGTTTCTGATGACAGAACAAAGCGAACAAAGCGCCGGTCTGTCACCGAACCAATTGGTAAGACGCTGCGATCATCAAGTGCAGTAACGCGCTGGACCGCCCCAGTTCTCCGTCACCATCACCGGCCTCATCACGGGAATCAATGTGGCGCCACGACCAAAAATCAGCTTTTATGGGGTTGGGAGAATCAGCAGGCTGGATGAGAAAGAAGCGTCCATGCCTATTCAGCCGCGCACAGTAGGTCTTCCCCTACCTGGAGGACTTGCCCCACCCACGCGCCAGCGGCGACCAGCAAGCTCGATGTTGGCCGTATCAATCATCAACGATCGCGCACGCCTGTCCGGTCGACGTATCTTCGCTGAAATGGGATGGCCCGCAGGCTACCCCATCACCTACTCGGTCGCCGGGAACCTCATCGCGATCCGCACCGCCCGACCAGAGGCAGCGCGACACAGGATCGGCCGACTCGGACAGATACGACTGCCTGCGGCGACGCGCCGTGCCACCGACATCGCCCTTGGCGATGCATTACTGCTGATTGGCTTGCCCAGCGTCGGCGTGGTCGCGGTCGTCCCGTCGCGGGTCGTGCACCAGGCCCTGTCGTCCGCACTGGCCAACCTCCAAGGCGACGCATGAACACCCCAGACGACCACGAAGTAGCTCGACTGTTCCTGGACCGCCTGGGAATCCACCCCGAAGAACTACTGCGAGCGACGGCCCCAGGCAGCAAGGTCCCCACATTCGCGGAGTACGTGCCGCAAGTCGCCCAAGCAGTATCTCCCGGCGCCCGACGAGCCTACCTGCCCTACTGGCGTCGGCTCAGCGCGAACTGGCCCGACCGGGCACTCGACGAACCAACCGCCCTCGAACTCCAGGAACTCATCGAGCAAACCCGACGCACCGCCGTCGTACGCCGCAACAACCGCGGCGGACGCTCCGCCGCCGAACACATGGTCAGCGCACTGCGCTGCCTGTACCGAAACGCCACCCGCGACGGCTACATCTCCCCCGCCACCAACCCCTCAACCGACATGGACATGCCCACACGACTGCCGAGCACGCGCCGCGCGCTGTCCACCCGCCAACTCGCACAAATCAACCACGTCGCAGCAACCACAGGAGACGACCCGGAACTAGACACCCTCATACTGCGACTGCACCTCGAAACCGCCTGCCGCACCGGAAGCGCCCTCAACCTCCGTAAAGAAGACCTCGACCCCGAACAATGCCTGATCCGACTGTTCGGCAAAGGCGGAACCCTGCACTGGCAGCCGGTATCCCCCACCCTCATGACCCGATTGATCGAACACCGAGAACGCAACCCCGATCCAGATCAGCAACTGCTGCGATACCGACACGGTCGCCCGATCACCCGACGCCGCTACGACCACCTCTGGGATCGAATCGGCCGCCACCTGCCCTGGGTCGCAACACAACAGATAACCACCCACTGGCTACGACACACCACACTCACCTGGGTCGAACGCAACTTCGGATACGCAATCGCCCGCGCCTACGCCGCACACGCCACACCCAGCGGCCACGACGGCACCACCCTCACCTACGTTCGAGCATCCATCGAAGAAGTCGCCTCCGCCCTCGCCGCACTCACCGGCGAGCCCCACCCCCTCGCGCCTCCATACGACGATGACATGCCAAGCTGAGCCGAATCCCGAAAGATCGCGGAAACCTGTCACCGAGCGCGCATCTCGGTAGCCGAAGACGCGAACGCCGCATCATCTGTCGGTTCCAGGAGGAAGGGTTCTGGACCGGGCGGCATCGGCAGCATCTACTTCAAGGGCGACCTGAAGTAAGGGCAGCCCCGTACCCGGCCACACAGTGAGGAGCGGACCGCGCACTGGAACTCGAACTCGATCAATGGCGTCCAGGTCCCCAAGCCCCGGTTCGACAGACAGGAAAATGCCCGACACGTCGAGGGCTTCGAGGTATCCGGCCAGGTGTGCTGCTGGAACGGTGAGAAGGGGCGCTGCGAACGCATTCTGAGTTAAGGCTGACACGGCTGTGGTGCGGGCGTCTGGGTCCGCACGACCTTGTGTTGTACGAGCATGTCGGTACGAGCGTCGACCCAACCAGTGCTTTCAGCGTCTCCAGCAGGAACGACGGGTGGTAGGGCATTCCTGTGTGCGTGGTCCGGTTCTACGGGGCCAGGCTCTGGAGACGGTGGCCGGTGATCTGGCGGCCCGGTTGACTACGGGTGCTCGACTACATCGTCTCGGTCGACCAGATGACGGCCAAACAGGCCGCCCTCCTGAGGTACCGACCCTCGGAATTAATCATCTAGCTCTGAAGATCAAGCTTCGACGTGCGAACCCGTGACATCACCGCCCCTGAAGGAGCACCATGGACACGTACAAAGCTCTCAAGCGACACCCTTGGGACGTTCTGAATCACCTGGTGAAGGACGGTCCGCCTGCAGTGGCCGGAGAGAGTTCGCGTTGGTCACGGGCCGGGATCCGAGCAGCGCGTCCGCCGAACCCAGTGTCGAAATCTTCGCAATTCGCTTTCTCACAGCTCGGACCTGTCGCCGAGCTAGCCGTGTCATCTGATTTCGAGGCCGCGGCCGCTGGTAACTGTCCGCCAGACGGGCTGGGCCCTGCTACGGCCGTCGGCGGCTACCGAGACCCGAAGACACAGTATTCCCCGTTTCTGCGGAGGTTGTGTCCTTCAATGAAGGGAAAGAATCGTGCGAGAACTATTTGACGTCGACTACATCCGCCGTAGGGCGATTGGACTCCAAGCGCCGGATGGCACGGATGACTCCGTCGACGCGATGCCAAAGAAGCGCCGCGCCGGGTTGTTCAAGGCAAAGGCCGCCCGTGACGGTGTCGTCCCTACACCTGCGCCCGGAGAAGGTGTGCCGGACGGAGACCACGATGGCTCCTCGCATACACTCCGTGGGCATGGCTTTGGGGCACGTATCGAGGAGAACCAACCGGTAGGGAGTTATGTGCCGACCGGAAAGTTTGGGCGGATGTTCCCGGATTTGCCGGAGTTCATTCCCGACGAAAACAAGCTCATCGAACTGGGTCGAGCCATGAAGGACCTCGCAGCCGAGGAAAACCCTCTTGATAAACGCGGCGACAACGACAATGTTCCAGCTGGATTCACCTATCTTGGACAATTCATAGATCACGACATCACGTTTGACACGACCTCACTTCAAGAGGTTCTGGAGGACCCGCTAGCGCTCCGAAATTTTAGAACGCCGTCGCTGGATCTCGACTGCGTGTACGGCTCTGGACCAGTGGCACAGCCGTACCTGTACGAACGCGCGAACGTGCCCGAGCGGTTGCTGATCGGGAAAACCAGCACGCAAACCGGTAAACGTGACCACGATGTGAAGCCGAAGCTACCGTTCGACCTCCAACGTGCGGACAACGGCTACGCATTAATAGGTGACCCACGCAACGACGAAAACCTCATAGTAGCACAAATGCATCTGACATTCGTGAAATTTCACAACAAAGTAGTCGATTGGCTCAAGGATGAACGGAATAGAAAGGCGCCATTACGGAAGACCCTCTTCGAAGAGGCCCGCGACACGGTCATCTGGCACTATCAGTGGATCGTCGTTCATGACTTTCTCGAAAGAATCCTCGATAGGGAGCAATTCAAGACCGTGCGCGACAACGGTCAGCACTTCTATCGACTCGAGAAGGGGCAGGACCCATACATTCCACTTGAATTCTCCGGAGCAGCCTATCGTTTCGGACACTCAATGGTGCGGGAAGTATACGACTACAACTCTGCATTCGACATCCAAAGCCGGCTAGGGACTCTCAAACTTCTATTCGAATTCTCGGGCCTGTCGGGCAAACCGCCCGCCGTACCCATACCCAGTGAGTGGATCATCGACTGGCGTCGATTCTTTGAAGTACGCAAGAATGAAGTCGTGCCAGGGCTCAGTCGAAAACTGGATCCGTTTCTAGCTCCATCACTACACCAGTTGCCGGGCCGCGAGGATGAGGGACCGTCGCTGAATTCTCTGGCTGTCATAAATCTCCTCCGCGGCCGAAAACTGAAGCTGCCTCCCGGCCAGAGCGTCGCAACTTTCATGGGTTTTGATCCGCTGACGCCCGAACAACTCGGATCGGGCCCGGACGGAAAAGTTGCAGCTCAGCAAGGATTTCTGTCCGAGACGCCGCTGTGGTACTACATCCTCAAGGAAGCCGAGTTACAGGGTAAAGGCAGGCGACTCGGCCAAGTCGGCAGCCGCATAGTGGGTGAGGTCTTCTTCGGCCTGATGCGCGCCGACCCCAACTCATACCTGCGACGCAAGCCGAACTGGAAACCGACGCTGCCCGTGATGCCCACTACCGAAGACGGCAAGTTCACCATGGCCGACCTCCTTCACTTCGTCGGCGACATCAACCCGATCGGCGACCCCAAGAATCGCAAAAAATAACAGGTCGATTAATCCCTGAGGATGCTCGGCCGCCGCCATCCACCTTGGAGATATACATGGCCTTGAAACGTATCCGAGTCACGAGCGAGGATATTCCTCCGGAGGATATGGATGTGCAACGGACATCGCTATCGCTTGATGTGCTGGGGCGATTCATATGCAACACCTACGAGGAGGCGACTGCGAATGAAGACTTCGATGTAGTTGTTATCGGTTCGGGGATGTATGGGGCGTATTGCGCCGCCAAGGTGTACAGCGAAAGTGCGGCGAAACACCACCCCCTGCGTGTGCTCGTCCTGGAAGCAGGTCCGTTTCTGATACCAGAACACAGCCAAAACATCCCTAATCTGGGCTTGTATGCGCCGGACGCTGAGAGACCATCGTCCGCGCCGGACGTACCCCGAAATCTGGTGTGGGGCCACAGCTGGCGCGGCAATGATGATGCGCACTTCGCTGATACGGCGTACTGTGTCGGCGGCAAGTCGTTGTTTTGGGGCGGCTGGTGCCCTCGGCTGCAACCCGCCGACCTCGAACAGTGGCCTGATGCGGTACGTGAATACCTCACCGGCACACCGGCAACTCACAACCTGCCGAACCGCCCGTCCTCACTCAAAGTGATACCACCCGGCGAAACGAGCACGCGCGAGCAGCAGTCGGTGTACGAAGCCGTCGAATTCGAAATCGGAGTAAAGCCAGCCGACGATTTCATCTTCGACCCGTTGTTGGGTCCACACGAGCCCGACGGCCACTTGGGCTTGAATAAAGCGCTGGAACTTCGAATCAAAGACGCACTGGATGAATTCCGCCGCAATGGAACGTTTCTCGGGGAGGTTCCAGCTACGGATGCCCCAGGGATCTACCTATCCAACCCCGAGCCCCCACCCATCGCCGTGCGAACGCAATCCTTCACCTCGGGGCTCTTCTCCCCCGACAAGTACAGCAGCCTCCCACTGCTGACCTACGCCCGGCGGGATGATCGCAACAAATCAAATGACCGAATATTCATCGTTCCTAACGCCCACGTGTCGAAGCTATCCGTCCCACCCGTCAATAGAGATGGGTCTTCGCGGGATGGCTACCGGGTCTCAGAAGTCGAGGTGTGGGTCGAGGGCGTCCCCCGAAAGCTGAAAATAAAGTCCGGCGGTACCGTGGTCCTCGCCCTGGGATGTATAGAATCGACCCGGCTTGCTCTAGAGTCGTTCCCCTCGGCGCCGGATCCGAAGGGCGAGGAGTTGATGGGTCGAAATCTCATGGCGCACCACAGGTTCGATCTCAAATTCAAGATAAGCCGGGAAGATTTCGCAAAGTGGTTGCAAGATAATGGTGGAAAACAGTTGCGGGTCGAGTTGCAAGTAGCAAGCTTCCATATTCAGGCTCACTGCCCTTCCGGGCGCTTCCACTTGCAGGTATACGCCTCCGGTACCGTGGGGGGCAGCGCGGATGGCTTGATCTATAACATGATTCCGGACTCGACCATTGCGGAACGGCTCGCAGCCGAGCAAGACGAGAACTACATCAACGTTATGTTCCGGGGCTGCGGGGAAATGGCAGGCAACCGGGATGCGCCAGTCGGCGGCTCCGCCACGAACTGGATTAATCTGGCTGACCCCGCAGATAGTGACGTTCAGTTCGACCACCGCCGCGCTCGGGTACACTACGCCGACCAAACCCACGCACCCATCTGGGAGGAAATGACACAGGCTGCTATCGCGCTTGCCCAATCTATGGGAGGAATAGAAATACAGAAAGTAGAGCCGAAACCCGTCGGCAGCAGTTGGCATGAGTCGGGCACACTTTTCATGGGAGAGGATCCGTTGACTTCGGTCACCGATGTCAGTGGCCACTTCCATCGCATCTCGAACGCTGTGTGCGTGGACCAGGGACTATTCCCCACTGTCGGATCAGCTAACCCCGTACTCACCGGGCTCTGCTTATCACGCCGGGCCGCCGAAATGATCGTAAATCGCCACCTGACCACGGAAACTCCTCCTCTCGATGGCTTCACCGACCTCCTCGATGCGTCCCATGTTTCCCGATGGAAGACCAACGCAGGCAACATTGAAACCGTTATCGAGGATGGCACAGTGGTCGTGAGCGGTAACTCCGGTGAGGGCGTACTGTTTTACGACGATCCCAATTTGTTCGATAATTTCGAACTACATGCGCAATGGCGAACCTTCCTCGATGAGAATGGTGAACCCACCGCAAACTCCGGGATCTTTCTACGTGCCCCTGATCCGACGGAGAAGCTCAATGACGGCAACTTCTACAGCCAGGCAATTGAAATTCAAATTGACGACACAGGCTACGACGGCAACTCGTTCAGGAGTCCTAAGCATCGCACCGGCGCCATTTACGGTATCGCGCCTGCGCGCGTCTGGAGCCAAAAAATTCCCGGTACGGAATGGAACGAGTTCCGCATTACCGCATCGGGGACACAATTGACGGTTCTCTTGAATGGCGAACTCGTCAGTCAAGGCGAAGTACCGGTCGAGCGCCGATCCAAAGGCACACTTGCGCTTCAATGCCATACAGGAAGGGTCGAGTTCAGGTCGATCCGTATTCAGCGGCGTTGACCGGTCAGTCTTAACGTCCTAGGCAATCGATATCGCAAGATTGCTCCGGGACCCCTACATCTTGGTGTATCGGGCCATGGCGAAGCTGTAGAGGCCGTAGGTGATGATGCCCAGGCCGGCCGTGATGAGCAGCGCTGCTCCGTAGGGTTGGGCCCCGAGAGTCTTGAAGGCACCGTCGAGGCCGGCGGCTTTGTCGGGCTCGGATTGGTTGACGGCGAGTATTACCAGCAATCCGATGGCGGTGACCAGCGGTGATATCGGGATTCCGGTTCGGGCTGCGGGGCATCGTGATCGGTGCTCGGCTTGGCTGCCGATGAGGTTGGTCGGTGTGCTGGAGGATGCCGGTGCTCATGAGGTCGATGACCTCGCTGAGGCGTGGTACCGACAGGGGTTCGATCTTCATTCGAGGGATGATCCGAGATCATGCCGACCCGCACCGACAGAGCCTGTCGGCTCGATAGCCTGATCACCCATGGTGAAAGTAGTGGCCGATCCGGATGACGACGATTACGTGCCCACCGAGAACGAGTCGAACAACGACTGCCCCGAATGCGGTGCGTACAGATCGATGATCAAGTCCGCGGTGGACTGGACGTCGGCGAGCTGGTGCACGTCTGCAACCGCTCCGGCTGCGACTTCACCACCGACACCCACGAGGTCCCGACGACTTCGTGTGGTAGACACGCGATCTCAGCGAACCCGATATGTGATCAGATCCGGCCGTCGCGGGCGAGCCGCATCAGCGCCTCGAGCCCGGCTTCGGCGTCGGATTTGGCCATCAGCTTCTCGATCGTCTGGCCCGACAGCGTCGTGCACATGCCGAGCACAGGCGGGCTCTGCGCTCGACATACGGCTGTGTCATCGTGTTCTCGCCTTCGAGTTCGAGCAAATCGAAGCAAAACAGCTGCACCGGCACCGCGGCCACGAGTTCGCGCGTCGGGCGAAATGAATGCAACGCCGTTGAAGTCGAGTAAATGACGGGATCCCGGTGACGGGATCCGGTGCGATGATCTCGCCATCGAGGATCAGATCGGTGCGACCGGCGAGTTCCTCGACCGCGGCGGCCAATTCCGGGTAGGACGCGGTGACGATGTTGCGGTTGCGGCTGTAGAGGTCCGCACGCCCGTCGGAGACGCGGCAAATCGCACGCATCCCGTCCCACTTCATCTCTACCGCCCAGCGGCCGCGAGGACGGCCAGATGCCCGTTATTGGAGTCGCGCAACACCGCCACCAGCGGTTCTACCGCCAGCGCACCCGCCGCCACCAGCGCGTTGGCGGCGGCCTGCCGATGGCCCGAGTCGAGCGCCCGGAGTTGTTCGACCAGCGAAGAAATACGCATGGGCCACACCATAGGTAAAAAAACAAATCGCTCTTCATATTTTCGCGACGCTTGTCCCGGATAATCAAGCACTGGTCGCTGACAGCCAATGACCTGGCTATGCATCGCGGGCCATACTCGGTGGAGGTCCGCACCAGGCACGGTGCATCAGCGTAAAAGGAGTTCCTCTGCGACTTATCTTGAAGGTCACGCAGCGGCGATCTGCAGGCGCACAAAGAGCAGAGTCGATTACGACCATTTTCGGGCCGAACGCTACCTGCGGTAGTGCGCAACATCTGCCCATCGTGCTGCACGTCACCCGCATAGTGAGACCACGCCCGAGCGGAGGCAGTTGTGCGAATCGTCAGTAACCGTTGTGCCACATTCGAATACGCGGTGACGGCGAAGGGTCCGTGTGCTGTCGAGATTGCTGCGCCAGTCATTGGGGTGTGGCGGCACTTTTTCGATTGCCTGCTGCTGAACATCAACGTGGAGCACGGCGACCGCGCTCTGCCGGAGCTGGCTGTCAGGATTGTTCGATCCATCGTCGTCGCGACCGATGCCCGACACATTGTCGTCAACGGCTTTGTCTCGTTACCTGAGCCGGGCAAGATTTTCTGTGCACCAGACAGATTCGACGTGCTAAAAGAGCTGGCCGATGCTCTGGATGTGCTGACCGAATTGGTTGAACGATTGGAGGAGCGGGGTGAACGGGTTCATCTGATGCCTTTCGGCTGGGAAACGAGTTGTCATGTCGATACACCCGAGAATCAAGAGGCGCAATGCGTGATTCACCTGTCGGTCTGCCCAGTGAATACCGGCGGCGATGGTCGGGAAGGGACCGCGTGCTCACGCGGCCGAGCCGCCCATTGCCCTGGGGTTGGTTTCACCGCAGCGGGCAGTCCGCGTCCGGCTGATGAGAACGGAAGTCGCGTTGATCGAATGCCTCCCGGTGATCGCCGATCGTCAAGCCGCCATATCGGGCCATCTGCCAGCGACATCGGAGGTAGGTGGGCGATGCTCAACTTTACGGCTGATTCGCCGAAATAGGTGCAGGTTAACGACTCGAACAGATCCTTGCCCTACCCCTCCCCGAATTCGCCAACACGGCCATCATCCCTAGCGAATCAACAAGAGCTGGACAATCGCGCCCGTAGGACGTCAGCGCAGTGTCGGTTCGGCACCACCGGCTTGAGATCCTCTGTCTTGCAATGGAATTGATGTGGATCTCTAAAAGCGGAATTGTCGTGCGACGCGATCTTGACGGACCGCATGCTGCGTTTCGGTGTCTGCGCTCGACGGCGCAGCGGCGGGGGGCCTGTCGTCACATTCCGGAATCGAGGCAGAGGAAATGAACGGTAAGTTTGGGTTTCTAGAGCGGTTCGCCACCCTCAGAGGAGATATGCTGCGCGAGAAGCTCCTCCGGCCGAAAGCACGGAGTATCAGCTACCTCCCCATCTCCGGCGAAGCGATCACCGTCGAGTGGCTGACGGCCGTCCTGTGTCGCGACACCCCTGATGCCGAGGTGATCGCGTTCCACACATCCGACGGCAACAACGGGGCGTCTATGCCGGTCGCGATCCGCGTCGTCTACAACGAGGCCGGCGAACGAGCGGGATTGCCGACCGCGCTGGTCGCGAAGACCACCACGACCTCGAGCCAGCGCATGTTTTTCGGCGGTGCGAAAGCGATCGACGGCGAATCCCACTTCTACCTGAATTTGCGTCCCGAGGTCGAGATAGAGGCTCCGCTGGGCTACTGGGTCGTCGTCGATCCGCTGACGCGGCGCTCGGTCGCCCTCATGGAGGACATCGCCGTGACCCGCGGCGCTGTCTTCCTCGAGCCGACCACCCCGCTCTCCCACGACCAGATCGAGGATCTAGTGCGCAATCTCGCCCGGCTGCACGGCACATTCTGGGCCCATCCCTCGATCGCTGTCCTCAAGACCCCCAACAACATGCTCAACACCGTGAGTTCCTCGATCGACATCAAGGGATACTGCGCGGTCGGCCTGGAACGGGTCCAAGAAGTGGTCCCCACGAGCCTGCACGATCAGCATGAGCGGTTGTGGGCCGGCGTCGAGCGGGCGCTCGATCTCGCCACCACGGGTATGGCCCCGACGGTGCTGCACGGCGACCCGCACCCAGGACAAACCTATATGACCGGCGAGGGACGGATGGGATTGGCCGACTGGAAGGTCGTGATGGGGGGCGGCTGGGCGCAAGACTTCGCCTATGCCGTCAACACCGGATGCGAACCCGAAGACCGGCGAGCCTGGGACCGTGAACTACTGACGGTCTACCTGGATGAGCTCGCACCCGCCGGCAGCACAGTGCCATCCTTCGACGACGCCTGGCTGGCCTATCGACAGCAGACGATCTTCGCCTACGCGGCATGGGCATTCACCCTCGGCCGAGCCGAACACCAACCCGAAATACCGCCGGTCGAAACCTGCTCGGCACTGCTGAGACGCATCACCACCGCACTCGATGATCACGACTCGCTGGGCGCCCTCGGCCTCTGATGAACACACCGAAAGCATCCGCAACCGCCTCATCGCACGTGGGAATCCAGCCCTCCCACGCACGCAAAGCTGCCTCCGTCGGCGTCGACATCGCTTACGCCGCTCAAACTCTGCACCGATATCGCCCGACCGCAAGGGCGGAATACCGGTCACAGTCGATCGTTTGTCGACAACGCTGGCCAACAGCCGCAGCGTTCACGTCTCGGCCGCGCTGTCGACGAGGAACCACGACAGGTCCTATCGGCAGCGCGTCACACCAGGCTCAGAGGATCTCACCAGTCGACACACCAATCCCAGTCACCCATGCGGTGTCCTGGGAGGTCGTTCACCGTTATGGCGTAGCCGAGGTGCCGACTGCGGTCGAACCTCACCGATCAGGTCTTTGGGAACAAATCGGATAATTCCATCCCGGGAGGTAATCATCAGTTTTTGGAAGATCGCAGCCATCTGCGTGTCGACGGTCCTGAACGAAGTTCCCCGATGTAACGCGATAGCGCTGTTCGTCCATCCTGCCGCAGCGAGCGTCGCAACCCCTTTCTCCGCCTGCGTCAATTCGTCCCAGCGCCAAGACGCGCCCGCGCGGGCGGGACCATCCATCGGCGCCATATCGGGCGTTAGCAGGCCCAACGCCAGCCGCTGGACCTCATTCAGCTCGGAACGCAATAGGGAGCCGTCCTTCTCAGCGGCGGCAAACGCCTCAGGTCCCAGCACGGTGCGCACAACGTTGATGGCCCTGTTGGTTTCGTCCGCAAAGGGCTTCAGTTCTTCTATGTTGACTCCCAACTCCGCTCGCAGCGTTCTGGCGCCTCCTGCAAGCCGCGCGGCTTCGGTTGCCAACGCAACAAGTCTGTCCTCGTCGGTGTCGGCTGCGGTGATCGAGTCGGTGATGATCTGCGCCAATGCCCAACATCGAACATGCACTGCCCATGCCGCGCCCCACGGGTCGCGAATGGATACCAGGTGTGCCAACGCTTTACGCCCAACCGATAACGCCTCAGTCGGATCACCACGTTTGGTCAGTGCGAGCGCCAACATCAGCTCCGTCCAGGATTTCAGCCACTGCGCTCCGGCCGCATTCGAATTGTCGACGTTGCGCCGAGCGACCTCCAACGCTTGTTGCGCTGTTCCCAAAAAGCTCGCGGCCATAGCCTCGAGGAGTCCGCACATCGCTTCGCCGGCGCGAAAGCCGAGGTTGCGGAATTTCTCACCTGCGCGCGCCAGCACAACAGCGGATGCCGCGTCGCGATGCACGACCATCAACTCCTGGCCCCATACGAATTCGACCGGAGCGGGCAGGCCGAGATCGACTTCGGGAGTCTGCCGCCAGTCCTGTCGGACTGCAGGATCGCTTATGCAGGCGGCAACGCACTCTTCGAGCATCCGTTCGGTCTCCCCATGCTGGCCCTGCCACATAGCCAGCCACCCGATCAAGGCCATCGCTACTATCTGCAGTTCCGTGGGCTGCGGCGCAAGTGTGCGGCTTGCTTGTAGTGTGCGTTCCGCCCATTGACGGATTTCACGCAACGACCCGTTGAAGAAAGGTGCTCGCATCGCGATCAGCCCTACCGAGATCTCTAAACCGAGCGCTGACTCGTCCGGCTCCGTGAGGCTCCCTTCGATGGCGACAAGTATGTTGTCCCAGGACGCTCGGGCCCATTCCAGCAGCTCCAGCTCCGAAGGGCCGAACCACTCGGCTTGTGCCTGTGCGACTTTGTTTCGGTAGTACTGCCGGTGCCGCTTGGCGACGCGCGCGGGTTCGTCGATCTCGCTGGTCGAGTTTTCCTGCAGTCGTTGATAAGCGAACACCCGAATCGTCTCCAGCAGTGAGTACCGCACGCTGGTCTTGGTGATATGTAGTGATGCCAGCGATTGATCCACAAGGCGCTCGAGCAATCCCTCGATCTCGTCCTTCGCCAAGCCCACCTTGCCATCTCGGGTGAGTTCCCCGTTGTCAGCGCAGACGGCCTCGATGGCTTCCAGGTCAGCTCCTGCTTCGAGGCCGAAGTCATCGTCGTCTTCCGGGTTCGTGTCGTACCCTGCGGCGAACACCGACATTCGCTCCAGCAGCAAGCGTTCCTTGTCTGTGCACAGGTCATACGACCAGGCGATCACGTCGGGGACCCGCTGATGCCGCGCATCCGCCCCCACCTGCGGACCACGCGACCATCGCAGCCTTCTGTCGCTCGCTCCTCCGCTCAACTCCCCGAGGATCATCGTCAATGATTGACGGCGCAGTCGAGCGGCGGCGAGACGGATGTAGAGCGGGTGGTTGTGCATGTGGCGACAGATCATCGTCGCCGTAGCGACCTGATCTTTGTCGGTAATACCGTGACCAGTGAGTTCCGCACGCTGCCGGAACAAGGTCAGCGCCTGCTGCCTCGACAATGGAGGAACGTCCACCAAGTGTTCGTCCACCCATCCCACCGGCTCGCGGCTGGTGGCCAGGATGATTACGCCCGGCGCCGCCTCTAACAGTGCCGCGACGAGTGGCCGTACACCAGTGAGCACATGCTCACAATTGTCCATCACCACCAATGTGCGCAGGTCCCGCCCCGCCCCGTCCTTGGTGGCGAACTTGTCGACGAGAGCGTCCCAAGCTGACCGTCCCGAGAAGTCGGCGTCGAGGACCGCGTGGGCAACCTCTTCTTCCACCGCAGTGAAGTCGGATTCCTTGGCTAGCCTTGCCAGTCGCACCCAATACACCGGCATACGCGTGGCCTTGCGGAATTGGCCAACCGCCTCGGCCGCTAGCCGAGTTTTCCCGATACCGCCCATGCCGATGAGGGTGATCAACCGGGCGGGGCCAAGCAGCAGAGTCCTGATCCGATCCAACTCCGGCCCGCGGCCGACGAAACCGTTCGCATCCGCTGGAAGATCACGGGGATATTGTCGGCGCCTCATCGACATAGATCGAGAGTAGTCGCCGCCCCATACCCACGGCGTGCTACCGGACCGCAAGCAACTCGGGACTGCGCACTGGCCGTCTGGCTGCGTAATCACCCGGGGATCGAGGTTGTCGCGCGCAACGAATCGGTTGCGCCGAGCCGTGCTCAGCCCGGCGCCGTGCACGTGCAGGCCTCGGATGGTGTGAAGCCCTCGGGTGGTGAATCGGGGCTACGTAGGTGGAGTTGCAGAGAAAAGGACTCATCCTCGATGCGAGTCCGTATGCGTAGCCGATCAGAATCGGAAGTGTCGGCGGACAGATTGTCATCTCACCCGCGAAAGGAGCGTTCAACCGCAAGACGATACCCGGGAGGGCGCTTACGACCCTGCGGCGCACAACGCGGTGTGGCCGAGGTCGAGCGACGATGCTCGGTGGGTCGAAGCATCCATGAACCGACCGTTCAACATGATCAAATTTGATACGTGTTCGGAAGCTCGACAAACAATTAATCGACAGCCGAGCTCGGCTTCACGCCGACTTGATGTCAATACACAAGTATGCCGCCCTGCGATGACGGATCCGTCCGGCTGACAGAATTAATTCTTTCGTAGCCGGCCGACCGGAAAGCGTGTAATCCAATGACCGCGCCATTACCCCTTGCATATGGATACTTGCGCAACGATCTGCTTCGTAACCGCGACTACGACTCGAGCGAGGACAGACTGCGGACCGCCGCCAGGTCACTCGGCTACGAGTTGGCCACTGTATTCCGAGAGCCGAGCCCGCAGAATGGGGCCCTACCCGCGGCGTTCGTCGATCTCGTCCAGGAGTGCCGGCGAGCGGAAGCGCACCTCGTGATAACGCTGCACGGACACATGTCAGGTATGTCCGTGTGCCGGATGGTCCTCCTGGCAGTCCTCGCGGTGCGCGCCGATACCGCAGTGCAGGAAGTCGCGCCTTGAACTCACCCCGCGCGGTCGAGGCCGGCCACCTCAGCCGGAAGATCGACGCGATCTGAGCGGACACAAACGTAGGTGTTCCCGCAAAACGAGTCGCTCGGGGCGGAGGTCGTGTTTGTGGCAGGCACCCTCGAATTGGATAGGCGAGTGAGGCCATCGATGTTGCTTGATCTGAACACCGATCGGATACCGAGAGAAGAACGATTTGCCCGCTGGCGGGAATACATTCTCAAGGCGTGTATGCCCTTTTACATCCGGTGTGACCAGGAATTAGACTTCCGTGCCGAATTCAGTGCGGTCGTGCTCGGCGACCTGCGCATTGCTCGGTTGGCACACCCTTCCCTGGAGGCGTGGCGCACCGCGAAGCAAATCGGGCAAAGCGATCCGGAAATCTACAGCCTCGGGTTCAACTTCGGCGGAACCGTCGGGATGACTCAAGGACGCCGCAACGGTTTGGCGGGCACTGGCAAGATGATGCTGACCGACAGTTCGCAACCGCTGCATATAGTCGTCGACACGGGTAGCGGCCGCAACCAATCGGTGAACTTCCTGTTCCCCCGTTCTGCGCTGCTGCTGCCCGAGCAGCAGGTCCGGAAGTTGCTGGTGACCCCGCTACCGGCCATGTCCGGGGTCGGTCTGATCCTGACGTCCTACGTGCGGGAACTGTTCGAGCACGCCGTAACCTACCGGCCGGCGGACATTCCTCGGTTGAAGTCGATCAGTATGGACCTTATCGCTGCGACGTTCGCTCATCACCTCGATGCCGAGGCGGCACTGCCGATCGAGACCCGCCAGCGGGCGCTGCTGACGCGTGTACACGCCTTCATTCAGCACAACCTCGCCGACCCTGATCTCGGGCCAGAGCAGATCGCCCGAGCGCACGCGATTTCGACCCGGCACCTGCACCGCATCTTCCAAACACAGCACACCAGCGTGTCGGGCTGGATTCGCGCACAGCGATTGGAGAAATGCCGCCGCGATCTGGCCAACCCACAACTGTTCAACCGGCCGGTGTACGCGATCGGCGCCCGATGGGGGTTCACGGATGCCACTCACTTCAGTCGCATCTTCCGCGCAGCGTATGGAAGCAGTCCCGACACCTACCGCCGAGAGCAGTTAGTCGATGCATGAAGTTGCTGTGCGCAATTCGTTTCGCGGTATAGGCGCCGTTTCGTGGCGCAGGTGACGGCGGGGCGGCGGGCTGATCGGATGTGTGTGCTGACTCGGGTGGTGGATCGTGATCTGGTCGATGGGGTGTTGGTCGCGATCGAGCCACGCCCATATCTGGCTACAACTGTGCGTAAGTTGGTGTTCTGAGACTTCTTGATGCTTTGCTCATTGAGGATCGGGTGAGCGATCGGGAATTGCTTGCCGCGCCAGTGAATTCCGCACCAGTCGGGACGAGCTGACCACCGCCGCCGATCGCGCAGGTTGTTTCAGGCGATGACTTACGGGCGTAAAGCCCTACCGGCCACTCGGGCGTCGTCGTCGGCGCAGCGTCCGGTCGAACCGGCTTTCGCAGGAGTGGCTTTTGTCAAGGCCGGCACCGACTCCTACTGCCTGGCCCACACCACAGCCACCCACTTCAGCAGCAGCCCCATCCGCGACGGATAGGCTCACCGACATGCCCGAACCGGACAACGAGGATCAACCACACGATCAATACAACTGGGATCACCTGCGCGAGGACCCGGACACCTGGGATCGGCTGCGCTCCAATCTCGCTCTCGGACAACGCTTGACCGGAACCGTCGCGTTGATCCCACGGCCGGGCACGATCGGCATCTTCATCGATCTGGGGCTGCCCGTCGCCGGATTCGTCGATGTTCTGTTGCTTCCTGACGGCGCCAGCCGATGGCCCGCCCAAGGCACGACCACAGACTTTCTCATCTGTGGATGGACGAGAAGCGGCCCCAAATCCGCCTCGTTCCGGCCGATGCTCGCTACCGCCGCGAGGACTTCGACACCTGGTGCCTTACCAACGCCCCCACCGGCGATCCACGGATCCTCAAACACTTTCAGTTCTATCCGTCAGGCGCCGCGGCAGATTGAACCCCCTCGTCGCCTCGCCGGGCATCGAGGGCCGATAACGCCCACAGCCAACACCAGTTTGCGCCAACAATCTGGCACGTCTCCCAAACCATCGTCTGCCACCTACCTGACGCACAGCCGCTCACGCCCTGTCGTCAGCGTCAGATCAAATGGCAACGGACAGCTGAGTTTTAGCGATGTCCTTCAATTCGACCACACTCAACGGCTACCCGAGGACCCGCCTGCCGAGCGAGGTCCCGGGCTCTACGTTCGGTCTTCGCGGCGCCCGCTTGGTCGCGGGCGGTGCCGCTAATCAGGACCACCCCAGCAATGAGACGCCCCCTGTCGATGTGCTGGCGGGAACGGCCGCCGCTGCGGCGTCTTGAGCTACCTGCGCGTCGACACCCTTCGGGTGAGCGAACCCGGTGAACTGACCGAAATCCCCCGCCTTATCGGACATCTGCCCAGCAAACTGCTGCAACTGCCCGTCGACGATGACTTCTACGCTGCCGCTGTCGTTGTCTGAAGTCTCGAACATCACTACCAGCGCGGCACGGTTTTCCCACGTGGCGATATCGCCGGTCTTCAGCTGGTACGGGTCGACGCGGTCATCGATCTGCTTCTTGTCCGACCACTTCGCGGTGGTCTTCGAGTACGCGGCCTGGGCGTCGGTGCGTGACTGGTCGCCGAACGCGGCGTCCAGCGCCTGAGCGACCACTGGCGACACCTTCTGGGTGCGTCCGTCGGGGAAGGTGTAATCCACCAAACCGTCGCCGTCTGGCGTTCGCGTCGTCAGTGCCGGTCCCTGCTGCTGCGGAGCGGTCGTGCTCTGCTGTGCGGCGGGCGACGACGCTGCGGGCTGAGTGGTCTGCGCCGGTGGCGTTGTCGCCGCCGACGGCGGCATCGAGGGCGAATACGACGAGTACCCATAACCGTACGGATCTCGTTGATCGCGTTGATCATTGACGTCCGGGTCAGCAAGGCCGCGCTGCATCTGCTGTGCCATTATCATCGGCAAGATCGAACCCATCAGGTCACTCAAACCGGATCCGGAAGCGAGCCCGGAAGCCCCGAGCCCGGACGCAGTGTCCGGGCTTGTCGAGATGGGAGTCGCCGTACTGGGGGTGGTCGTACCCCTCGCAACGGTTGGTTCTCCGGAGAGCGAGCCGTCGGTTAGTGACGAATCATTCGTCTCGGCACCGAGGTCTGACGGAGTCGAATCGGTAAAGTCCGTAGGCAGCGGGTTCACATTGGTCGGATCATAGGAGTCACCGCTTAATTGCTGCTGCGGCTTGACGCTCGCGTCCTGAAGGGTCTTGATCTGCGCATCTCGATCTTGGACCTCCTTGGTCAGCGCATTGATCTCGTCAGCGACGCCCTGCTGTTTCTGGCTAGCCTGGCCCATGATGTTCTCGGCCTGCTTCAGACCCTGGCTAACGTAGTCCATGATGTGCTCGTCCTCGGTCATTTCGGGTTGCGGCGGTGGGGTGGCCGCTGAATTACTCAAATTCGCGATCAGGTCACCCACTTGTCCTTGGTCCTGAAGGCGGTACTTTTTCGCGTTCGCCACGGCCTGAGCTACTTCTTTGTAGGTGCTCTGCAGCGCGTCGAAATCGGCCTTGAGACTGTTCACCTTCTGAACGTACGCGTCGAACATCTGGGACCGGGCTGCCATGAGCGTGACCTGAGGTACCGCACCGGCACTCGGGATATCAGTCACCTCTCCGTTGCCGAACACATTCCAGTCTTTTGTTATTACATTCAAAAGATCGACATCGTACCATTTTTCGATCTGAGGCGAAATTTTGAGACTAGCGATATCTTTTGGCCAACGCGAAGATTCCGGATCCGGCACCAGCAGAGGCGGCATATCCGCCATTAGGCTACCTGAGCCCCGTCATTTTTCTGTCCAGCCGGACGGACTGGTAATGTTCCCGGACTCACTGGCGCCTGCGGGGTGTAATGACTCGCCACTCCAGCCCCGATACCGGCGCCGAGGATATTCGCCTCCTGCGTCTCAACAAATGAACGGCCCGCACCCAAGGCCGCCCGCCTGAGTAGACTTTCGCCGCTAGCTGTTACGATTCCTTTTACAGCGCCTCCGGCAACCCCCCCGCCCATAGCGCCGAACACACCATCGATAACGCCAGCCTCTACTCCTTCGTCCAGGCTATGGGTTTTCCACCCAGTCCAGATTCCGCCCGCCAGCCCAGCCGCAAGCCCCGCGCCCACGATCGTTCCAGCACCAGGGAGGACGACCGATCCAAGCGCCCCTCCAATCATCGCGAACGCACCGGTCGTGGCATCTTTCCCGATTTCGTTCCCCGAGAGGCCGAATATGCCAGTCATGGGAATCACCTTTCTGTCGGCAGGATAAGTCTCGAGACCACGGCCGCGGCACCCAGCGCCGGGAACCATTCCGATCAACGCATTTGAACCCTGGCCCGGCATCGGCCCGCTCGGTTCTGGTCGGGGATCGTCTCTCGGAGGTTTGGGTGCTGGTTCTGGGACGGGGCCGCCTGTGGAAGTGACTTCGTTGTCACCCCGTCGACTCCGTCGTCACGCGGGCTTCGGTTTCTTCGAGAACCAGCATGTGCGGATGAGATTTGGTCCCTCATCAGTAGCCGATAGGTGACGACAATGGCGAACTGGGCGTTCTCGGCTTCGTCGCGGGTGCGCCACGAGTGTTGGTAGACCAGCTCGGTCTTCAAGGTCGAGAAGAAATTCTCCATCGACGCGTTGTCATAGGACTATCCGGCCGAGCCCATGGATTGTGCAATTCCGTTGTCGGCCAATCGATTAACGAACGGGATTGCCGCGTAGGTCGAACCCCTGTCTGAGTGATGGCCCAGTTCGCCATCGCGGACATCACGCGACCACACGCTGTATTCGAGCGCACCCAGCGCCAGGTCTGTGGCAGCGATCGAGGCCATAGCTTGTTCGGCGCATCGGCGGTGGAATTCCGTTCGATCAGATCCGGAGCCGGTGCGGCCCGCGGGTTCTGCCGCGTCGAGGGAATCCGCCATCTGCGCCGCAGGAACGCGCCCTGCAGCCCCGCCGAACGCATCAGCCGCTCGACTCGTTTGCGGCTCACCCCGATGTCGCGACGGCCGGCATCGCATGCACGCGCGGAGACCCGTAGGTGCCGCCGGAACTAGTGTGAATATCGACGATCTCAGCCAGCAACTCCTCGTCAGCGAGCTGCCGCGCCGACGGTGTGATCGCCCTCTTCCTCCATTCATAGAACGTCGAGGGCGCAATACCGAGAACCGAAATACGAGCTCGACCGGGGACTGCGGATGGTCTTTCACGAACCGCACGATCATCTCCGACTCGGTTCGAACTCCGAGGCGAAATACGCACTCGCAGAACGCAATACCGCGTTGACCCGCTGAGAGCAGCGACCCGTTCCTTCAACTGTTTGTTCTCTTCGACCATATCGGTCGTCGGCCGGTCGTGCCGTTCACCGACATCAGTCCAGGCCTGGCTTATCCAGTGCCGCAACGCCTTGAGATGCATCCCCAACTGCGCCGCCAGCTTCCGGATCGTCGGCTTGGGATCCGACGGCATACGATGGCCTGGCAGATGCCGCCCGCATCGCAGTCCTGACCTCGGCGTCGCCTTGCGTCTCTCGGCTCGCCATCGGAATGCTCGGCCTCTGCACCTGTCGAGCCAGCGGACGACGACTGGCGGCGGCGGTCAGGACATGCTCGCAGACTGGCACCGCCAGCGCCCGCGTGGTTTCTGATAGCGCCGCACCGCTTCGCTGACCAAGCAGGTCATTCGAATATCACCCGATCACACCGAGCAGTGCTCCCATTCCCCAGTGGAGCACTGCCAGTTAGGTAGCCGCCGTAGGTAGGTCTGCTGGTGACTTGCTGATGTGTCGTGCTGCCCCTGGGCCGAGGGTCGTTGACTGTCAGGTTTCGGGGTTTCGTCGCCGGAAGGGGTCGAAAAGGTGCAACGCGTACAAGTCAGGGCGGGAGGTCGTGCCTCAGCGTGGCGGTCGCGTGGTGAGGGTTGTCTCGGCGCTGGGCTGGTCGGGCTGATCGGAGAACCGCGAATCGCGCCGCCGGTCCCGCTACCCGAAGTATCGGCACCGATTGCAGAACGGCCGAACCGGGCAAGAATCGGAACTCGAATCGTCCATCCGCTGCTGCGCGGCACCGTTGGGTTCGGGTTGGCGACCCTGGCGCGGATAGGTGGCTGCGGCCCGCAATTCCATCAGGGAGGTGCTCACTGGCCGGATTCGATCAGCCACGGCTGGTCACCGCGGAAATGCTCCAAATCCACACCGACAGGGATCGGCTGATGGCCAACGATGACGGCTCGAGTGGGGCTCGAGTGAACTGGCCGGGACTGTGCCACATCCGAGTGCGGTTCATGCGCCCTTTGTTGGAGTTGGATTACCAGGACGACCGAGTTGTGGCGGACCGGTTTGCTGCTGCGGCGGACAAGGTCGGTGCGGTCGTAATAGTTGATGACGAGCTCGATGACAGCTGGCCTCCCTTGCCGTGCCGGAGACTATGGGTATGAACCGCCCGCGACACGCGCGCGCCCCAGCACCGAGGAAGGTACTCGAGTTCGGGCATCCGAGCAGGTGGTTGCGGCCCTCGGCCCATCGTCAACTCGCCATCCTGGTGGCCATCGCGCTGCTCGGCCTGGGCCTATGGTGGATGTTCCCCGGTAACGCGGGAAGCCGACCACTGCAACCGCACGGCAAGCCACCACCGGCGCCCACGCTTGTCAACCGCATCGACCTACACGGCTGGAAGCTGACCATCCCCGAGGAGGGCAACAACGGCAGCGCCGCCATCATCGAGCCCGCCGCCACCAAGCAGCCATGGCTCGCCGAGGGCCCCGATGGCAGCCTCACATTCTGGGCCCCTGCTCGGGGTGGCACGACGAGGAACTCCAAGCACCCGCGCACTGAGCTGGACAGCCTCAACAACTTTTCCGCCGCGACCACAGGGCCACACACCCTGAAGGCCGCCTTGGTGGTGGTTCAAGTGCCGACCGACACTCAAGACATCATTCTCGGCCAGATCCACGGCGCCGGCGACATCAGCTCGGTCCCCTATGTGATGCTGCACTACCAGGCTGGGGCCATCAAAGTGGTAGTCAAGCAGAAGCTGCAAGGATCGCAGGCGCAGTCCGCCCCGCTGCTCACCGGGGTGCCGCTGAACCGGCGGTTCGACTTCACCATCAGCGACTTGGGCGACGGCACCATGGTGTTCACCGCGAATTACGGCACCGACACAAGGCAAGCCACCATCCAGGTCCCAACGGACTTTCACGACGAGACGGTCCGGTTCCAGGTCGGCGACTACCAGCAAGCCGACCAAGCCCGTGACGCCGTGGATGGCGGCCGGGTCATCTTCTACCAGATCAGCGAGCTCACCACCCCGCCGTGACCCGCGCGCGGGACCCGGTCTGGCGGGCCCCGCCGCTGAGTGGCTGGGCGCCCAGCTTAGCGATATGAACGCGGTGAGGTCCGCTCCAGAGAAGCACAGCGCTTCCCGTTCCAGAAGAGCAACAGACGAATCCCATCGATACACTCGGATTCGACTGTCGCCCAGCGCATCTCAACCTGCATCATCTGAAATCCGACGTGCGCTACCACGCTGTCAGCGCTGGGGGCACTCCACCCGAAGGGGTAGTGCTGTTCAGGAATGGGACGCCGTTCCACGTCTCGGAACGCTTAATCGATTCCTCCGACTGACCGGATAGTGATCACGATGATCGAGGTCGATCAGCGGCTATCACTCGCTACTGAGGCCTGAGCGGCCCGGCAATTCGTCACCACACAGCCATCCCTCGACTACCTATCGACTGCTGATGGCTCAACGCTTTCCCGTTTCCCATGCTGGTCTTCGCCCCCAATGATGCGCAGTGGCCCGAGCGACCGGCAAGGCCCGCCACTGCCGACGGTGAACGGACAGGGAGTACCAGCGACATGTTGCGCAGCGCACTGCTCACCCGGAGAAAGTGCCGGGCCTTGCTGACACCCGGCCGCGCCTTGTCAGAGATGACCCGATGAGTGGTTCCACGCTAGGCCCCGGGGAGTCCCTCTCCCCCGGGCAGTCGCTGCAGAACGGCGACTACACGTTGACCTACTATCCCGACGGCGAGTTGGTGCTGTCCAGCACGACCGGTGGCGTTCTGCAGACCTGGGAACCGAAACTGAACTCATGTATCACGGCCGACGGCGCGCAATTGCGTGTCGGGTCCGCCGGCGAGTTGTACCTCGTCAAGGATGGACAGCAGATCGGAACTCTCACCGATCCCTTCCCGGATGTGTGCAATACAGATACCGGACTTTCGCTGCAAAGCGATGGCACCGTCGCGGTGACAACCGACGGGCGCACGATAGGTATCTATTTACCAAAAGCCAATGGTCCGATCGAATTCCCGCTGTATCACCCGCGCGGTGAAACGGAAGGCTTGAAGGACGTCATCGATACGGGTGAGGCAGCGATCGATGCGATGGTCGACCCGATGCGCGGAGGGCATCCGGAGAAGGCTCCGGACGTCATGAAGATACTGGTGACCGCAGGCCTTTTCGATTCCAAAGACCACTCAGTGCTGACCGATACCTACACGCAGCATCTGAACGACATCGTCGCCGCCAGAGCCACGCTGGAAAACCACGATCAGACTGTCACTGCCGATACAAGTACGATTCCTGGCTACATCGCCAAGGCGCTCGGTGATGTAAAGAATACCGTCGACGATCTCAACGACAAGCTGAAGGCCGCCTCCGTCAACATCCACGCCTCTGGCGCAAGCGGGCCGTATACCGATACCTACACCTCCGATAACAAGATACCCACGGCCGTGGTGAACAAACTTCTCGGAGCCGTAGAAACGACAATAGAAAAGGTGCAGGGCAGGGTCAGGAGCGTCGCCGATGAGATGAAAAAGATTGCACAAGGAGTAGGCGCGTCTTCAGCTGGATACCCGCAGGGGACAGCTGGCGCAAACAACGGAAACGGGAATTTTACGGGCAGCGGCGGTGCTACTGCTGATAATAATATTAACAATGACACCGCGGGAAGTGAGGATTACAGCGGTCTGAATGGCGATCTGCTCGGCACCGACGGAAATCCGAGTAGTATCGAAAACTCGGTCCCCCCCGAAGGCGACGGTTCCGACATCGCATCCAAAATCGATGACGCAATCAATGACATCAAGAGTGGAGCCATATCGTCCAATACCGCGGGTTCCGGTGCCAGTTCGGGTAGCAATCCGTTGGAATCGATGATCCCGATGATGATGTCGTCGATGATGTCGAACCTACTGAACCCGAACCGGCAGCAACAGAACGATCGCACCGAAGATCAGTCCCACCAGCCAACGCGCTCGGATTCGCAGCTAGCCGAGCACACGATTCCGGCAACCGCACCGGCGAGCCCCGATACGCCCTCCGCCACAGCGGCCGCGACTGCTTCCCCGCCACCGGTCTATGCGCCCGGTTCGATGGTGGATATGAAGCTGCCCGACGGTTCGGTCCAGAGGGTGTCGTCGACCGTGGCAGAGGCGGTGAACAAGGAATTGAACAATCCGAACGGTTGCGATGCACGGGCCGCGTACGCCGGCACACCGGGGCAGGCGCCGTGGAACGCCCTCGACAACAACTATGAACATTTGCAGACCGGTGATGTGGTCCAGTGGACCCATCGCTCGGGCTTGCTGGTCGTCGGCAGTGGGGGGCAACTCGACGTCATCATAAACGGTCAGCTCCATCCGCTAGATCTGAGGAATCTGCCCGACGACGGCCACGGTGATTTTGGTCAATTTCAGGGATTCTTCCACCCCGGCGGCGCCGATCTCGACAGCTCCGGCCGGCCGGTTGCCCTCGAACCGCGGAAGGCCCTCACTTCCACATCGCCAGCACCCTCCGCGGTCACCACGACGAGCCTGTCCCCATACGGTGGTGGGTGAGTCGGGACTAGCTGCGGGGCGTAGGGGACGTGGTGCTAGTGGTTGGCCTCTTCGTGTTTCCGGAATATTGGGCGCGGTGACGGCCGCACAGTACCCGCGGCGTGACTGGACCGGCTGAGACGCACATCGCTCACAGTGCCCCACTCCACCGCACCGCCGATCAGATGGCCACGCAAGCAATGGATTGCGGGTCATGACGTTGTGTGCGGCCCGGTGAGTTCGGTGTGGTTGTCGGCTGCCCATTGAGCGAGATGGGCCAGTGGTCCGTGGGCGAAGGATTCGCCGAGTGGGGTGAGTTGGTAGATCGCACTGTTGTTCGCGGGCTGGGTGGTGACCGGTTTGGCGATGAGTCCGCGAGATTGGAGGCGTTGTAGCGATTGGGTGAGTACCTTGTCGCTGGCGCCGGTGATGCGGGCCAGTAGCTCATTGCGGCGTGTTGGTCCCAGGCGGAGCGCCGAGAGCACCACAGGATCCCAAGTGTGATTAATGAGCTCGGTTGCCGCGCGTACGTGACAGTCGGAGACGAAGACTTGGCAGGATCCCTCGATCATGGGATCAGTCTCCCACAATGCTCCTACCGATCGGTAGGAGCCGAGTTCGTAGCGTTCTTGACGCCATCATTTCCCGACGAAGGAGAACGCTATGAATATCGGCATCCTGGGCACCGGCAACCTCGCCGTGACGCTCGGCCGGGCCTGGGCCGGTGCCGGTCACTCGATTCTGGTGACCGGGCGCAATCAGGTGCATGCAAGTGCGGCGGCCGAACAGATCGGGCCCGCGGCCACGGCCATCGTCCCGGACGACTTCGCGACGAGCGCGGATGTCATCGTAGTCGCGGTGTCCTACGAAGGGCTCGAGGCCGCTATCACGCTTGTCGGCGGTCCGGACGAATCCTTCGTCGGCAAGACGGTGATCGACTGCACCAATCCGGTGGACTACGCAACCGGTGCGTTGAAGCCGGCGTCCGGGTCGGCGGCGGAGTTGGTGGCTCGCACGGCTCCCGGAGCGCGGGTGGTGAAGGCACTGCACCTTTTCGCCGGAGCCTCCTGGCCTTACACCGGATTGCCGGAGGCCGCGCCGGTCGTGGCTGTATGCGGAGACGAGCCCGACGGGCTCGATCCGGCCACAACCCTCATCGCCGATCTGGGAGCCAAGACTGCGGTGATCGCGGGGCTGGCCCACGCTCGCCAACTGGAAGAGGCCGCCGGATTTGTCATGAAGGTCGTCGCGGCCGGGTACAACCCGAGACTCGCGGTGCCCGACGTGGACCCTGCAGTGCTCAACCCAGCGTCCGCCAACTGACCCACCGACCAGCGCCAACGCAGGTGAGGGTCCCGACATCATGGCCGGGGTCCTCGCCTGCTCACCTCGGGAAGACTTATGTCTCATCGCAATTCGCCGCTCACCCTCGAAGGACGCCGTCGCCTCGCTCAGCGATGCAGGAACCGGCCGATCGCCCACGTTGCCGCGGAGATGGGGATCTCCCGCGCATGCGAATCGAAATGGGCCAACTGTTACCGCCTTCACGGCGAGCTCGGCCTGCTCGACCAGTTGCCCACACCACACCACTAGCCCACCGCGACACCCGTCGAGACAGTAGCCCGCATCGGGGAACTACGCCGCACCCACAAATGGTCCGCGGCGCGGATGCGTTCGAACTCAACAACCATGGCACTGTTATCAGCAGCACTAATCAGCACTGGCGTCACCAACGTGATGACCGCCTACGACTAGACACCTGAGGGTCCGCAGCTGGAATCGGTGCCGATATCGTGCGAGGGGGCGCAGGAACTTTGCAGTGGTCTTTCCCAGACGAACGACGCGGGGCGCTGGCGGCTCAGTACGGGAAAGTCGGTGGTCACAAACGTCATATCGCCACACGCCGAAGCGCCGCGACAGAGCTCAGTGCGTCGGTACCGGGTGGAATGAGCCGGTCTCGGGATTCCATCCCTTGACCAAGACGGCGTTGGCAGGGTCAGCGAGCCAACACTGAATTCGGATGTGTTGCCACTCGGCAGGATCATCCGAGTCCTGGTCGCACTCCCCGTCATCGCGCGACCGCGTCAGGCACACACGCAACCGTAGCCACCCCTTCGGTACCGCCACCACATCACCGTCGCCCTCGCCGTAGGTAGGACAAGTAAGCCTCAACGCGCCGGAGTTCGCTCGAAGACTGCACTCTGTCACCGTGTCGAAGGCATCCTTGTCATCGGCGGGCGGAGCGTCAGTCACGTCAATTGTGACGATGACGTCGCCGTTGCCCCCTGTGCAGATGCCAATCGCGTCATCCGCCAATGCCAGGTAGTCGAGCAGCGCGGAATTCGTCCATTGGTCTGCCAATTCGGCGGACGAGTCGCTATCAAGGAGGTGGATCTGCCGGTAGTCGGAGAAGACAGTCAGCTCTGTTACCACAGCTCTTCTTCATACCAGGCCCTCACGGGCTAGCTGGTCGGGAATGCTCTGGCAGAGGGAAGTTTCCGGACGCTCACTAAAATCTGATGAGTCCTTTTTTCAGGGTTCGCTTCTGGCTTGCCTGAGAAACGCGTTCCATTCCGCGAACGGGAAGTATGGGTTGGACGGGTCACGTTCCGACCACGGTTCGTCAGCTCGGGTGGGATACCAGCCGGCTTCGGGATCTTCCCGCCATAGAACGCCGTCGGCGCGCTGGTCGGACAGTTCGACAATGTCGTCCAAGTCATCTGGATTCCGACCAGCGACGTTGGTATAGGCTTGGCGCAGCATCGTTTTCGCGCCTTCAACGTCGTCACCGTGTCCGATGACAACGAACGGCGCGAGCAGCGCGACCAGGAGTCCGGGGTGCGGCCACTCAGGATCGGCGAGGGCGACCAAGTGGCCGAGCAGGTCGAGCTCGGTGTGTCGCAGCGTTCTTGGCGTGCCTTGGAGCTCAGGTTCGAACACCGCCAGCACGTCCGGTGCCCCACCATCATCCGCGTGTCGCAGACCCAGCGACAGGTCCCAATACCCAGTGTCAGTGGACCCGTTGAATTCCAGGACGAGCCCACCGGGCACGAGCTCGACGACCTGACCGGCGAGCTCGGGAAACCACGGTATGAAATAGTTGTCGTCTTGGTGGAAGTGATGCCAGCGCCGTGAACTCAGCGAGAGCTGACGCACAATCTTCCGCGTAACCAAATCTCTTCTCCTCGGGAAGAAGTCCTCCAATACCGCGTCGCTACGCGGACTAGGTGTCTGGTGTCGAACGGGCCTCCGGCGGGCTGCGGTGTTGCGGAGTCGGCCGGGGGTGATCGGTTGAACTGATGTTGGCGGTGGTGCCAGCTATCGGCGGTTTCGGATTGTGCCCGTTGCGATTTGGCATGAGGGGGCCGGATGCCTGGTCCCTCAGGCGCCTGCTGAGGGGTTTCGTCGTCGAGCACTGGCGCATACTCACACACATCGGTGGAGCCATTGCACCATCCGGAACTTCCGAATCCGCCGACAAGTTTTTGTTCCGCGTGAATACCCGAGGACGGCACCGGCAAACGGCGCGACTAGTCGAGCAATTGATCGTCGAGGATGTCGGTGTCGGTACCCACGGATTCCAGGCGCAGCGCGACGGCCGTGACCAGGGCGTGGACCAGTCCGGTGAAGGCGGTGAGCGAGCGAAGCACGGTGAGCGAGCCGGTGCCGACGTAGAAGGTCACATCGGCGATGCGAGCCAGCGGGGAGGACGCGTCATCGGTGAGGGCGATGGTGGTGGCGCCACGGCGGCGCGCCGCCTCGACCGCGCGCACGGTGTCACTGCTGTAGCGCCGGATCGACACCGCGACGAGAGCGTCGCCGGGTTCGATATCGCGCAGCTCGTCGGTCAGCACCCGGGCGGTCGCCCCGAGCTGGCGGACCCGATGGCGGACCAACTGCAACTGGTAGGTGGCGGCATAGGCGATCGCCAGGCAGCGGCGCAGCCCGATGACGTGCACGGTCGAGGCATGCGCCAGCGTCTCGACCGTCCGGTCCCAATCGGCGCGATCGATCCGCGCGAAGGTACGGGACATATTGTTCGCGTCGTATTCGGTTATCGCGGTGAAGAACTCGTCGTTCGAGCTCGGCGGCGGCGCGTCGGCGGGTCTACGCACCAGATACGCCTCGGCGGCGAGTTGCCTGCGGCACAGTTCGACCAGGCCCGGATAGCCGGGCAGGCCGAGCATGGTGGCGAAACGAACCAGGGAGGAACGGTGCACACCCGCGAGTTCGGCGCTCTGGCCGATGCTGCGGAATGCGGTTCCTTCCGGATCGTCCAATACCAGCCTGGCGATGCGCTGTTGGCCGTCGGCCAGTTCGGGCAGGCGCTGCTGCAGGACAGCGCGTAGTTCCTGATAGGTGGTGGGAGCGCTGTCCCGCACGGTAAGCCTCGCGATCAGGGTTGTCACAGACTTCGCCAGCTCGCCTGCGCGAATGGATCATCCGGTTGGATGCTCAGATTCCGCATCCTCAGACCTCCCCACGGATCATTGACCAGGCCGTCGGTGATGCCATCGAACATGTGCGCATGTTCGAGTCTGGCCATGGCGACGGCGAGATTTTGATCCGTCGAGTCGTATGCCCACGTGTGCACGGCATCGAAATAGTCGTTTGCGAGATTCCTCCCGATGTGTTGCAACGTCGCCTTGTCCGCGGTGCTCCAACGATCCGGATCGATGGCTGCGTCGAGCGCCTGGTTATTCTGGATGGCCGCCCTGACATCGTTCACCAGCTCATGGTCGATGGCGGCGTTGGGCGCGGGCATCGGAGCGTTGTTGCGGAAGTTGTAGGCCGCGACATGCGCCTGTCCGGCCAGTTCGGGGGCGATGGCCGAACCGGGACGGTTCACTGCCGCCTGCAAGGCGGCTTGCGCCTTCGCCCGCGGCGCGAACTCGAAGGGATTCGGCGGCGTACTCGCCTTCTGAATGGAATGCACAGCGGCGATATTGCCGATCTTGCGCTCGTTGAGACCGAGCCGGGTCAGCGAACCCATCTTGCCCTGGTAACTGGCATCCATATCGCCGAGTCCGTCCCACGCGTGGGCGGCACCCACGTGATGGTCGATGCCGTCGTAGTCCGCCGCGCGCGATGTGGCCTTGGCGTCGAGCACATCGCGCGCCGCCCGCGCCTCTTCGTTCTGGTGGAGTGTCATGCGCGAGGCCGCGATCTGCATATTGACCAGTTCGGCCTCCTTGCGCAGTCTCGCATTGGGATCCAGCGGTTTGGGTGTCTTCATCGCAAGCCAGGCCAGCACCGGCGAGGTATTGGCCGTATTGATCGCGGCCAAGCCGGTGATGAGCCCGGATGCCATACTCCCCCCGGCACGCGCGGTCCCCATTCCCAACGCGGTGCCACCACTGCCCGCGGTGGCCGAACGCCCCTGCACGGCGAGCGCGAACCGGTTGGCGATCCAGTCATTGCCCCGGCTGAGGCTGCGGTTCAGGCGTTTGAGCTGGGAGATGGCGACGATCTCGACGGTGCCCGCGATGACGATCACCGCCATGGTCTGCCCCTTCGCCTGCGCGAACAGATTGCCCATGAACAGCACGTAGATGCCGAGGAAGATGGTGTAGGCGGTCATCCGACCCGCCGCGACAATGCCGTCGACGAGATTGCGGACCAGAAACGTCTGCGTCGGCCCGTAGACGAATCCGCCTGCGGCGAAACCGAATATCGACATGAAGCCGTGGTAGATCGAGTCCAGGGCGGCCTTGATGACCCTGACGCCGAGCACCACCGCGAAGACCAACAGGATGCCGCCGCAGATCAACAGCATCAGCCCGGTACCGACCTGCCCCATGGACGGATTCTGGGCCTTGGCGTACGCGGCGGAATCACCGCAGCTCTGCATGCCCTTGCGGACCCGTTCGTCATCACCGGCGGTCATCCCGGCGGACCAGGCCGCCCGGCAGGCCGGTTGCTCGTCGACCACATGCCCGAAATTCCACACCTGCACCGGACGGCGGGCGAAGTTGTCCGCCAGATCGCGCTGCATGGTCGTCACGAGTTGGTTCGGATTCGGGTTGTTGTTGCCGTTCAGTCCGGCAGCTACTGAAATCCCCAAATCCCTTCCCTTGGCGAGCAATCCGTCCGAGGACAGCACATCGCCGAGCGGCTCGGCCAGGAATACCGGCCCGAGCACCGCGACACCGAGCATCGTGACGATCTGCACCATCGCCTTGGCGTGATAGCCACGCAACCAGAACCAGGCAACGCAGAACGCGCCGATCGTAGCGGCGGTGATCAGCAGCATCGGCGTCGCGATCTGACCGGTCAGCCGGTCCGCGACGCCGGTCAAGGCCGAGCCGAACATATTGAGCCACTGGAAGCTCAGCGCATTGCCGATCAACCAGATCGCGGTCGTCACGATGGCGATATAGCCGATGAATTCGAAGCCGAGGATCGCCCACAGGATCGTCGAACCCGGATCCAGCACCCCGCCGTGGTCGGTCGCGAAGGCATAGTTCGCCAGCGGAACCCCGTACGAATCGCGGATATGCATCCAACTGAGGCCGTCGATTTCGGAGACACCGCTGCCGGTCGCCGCTGCCAGAGACTGCGCACTCGCCACCGCGCCGACGAGCCCGGGAAAGACGAATAGGACGAAGATGACGGCCAGCACCCAGCCGATGCGCCGCCGCCAACGAATTACCTGGGACAGCGCCGTCCCTGGGCCGAGCAGGAAACCACTCTTCGGGTTTATCCGACGCAACGCTCGGTAACCGCAATACTGAGCAATGCCCAATGACGCTGTCCGGCCTGCATGAGCGCGTGACCGGCATTGGGCAACTTCTTCCGCAGCCTCGTTGCCCCATGTCCGGCACACAATCGGCTGCCCTTCCTGTCTGTTCGCCTCGGCAGGACCTGGCCCAGGATCACCCTGGCCACCAGCGCTCTGGTTCTTCGATGAGAGCCACTGTCGCCGAGGCATTCAGCGCACGAATCAGTGATCCGTAGGTAACCAAGTCGGCATAGGGCTCGACCACCTCCTGCAAACCTGTCGGCGCAAGGGCGTCTCAGCGGGTGAAATCAACCTGGGCGGGCAGGAAGTGTGGTCCGCGCTGAAATGTGACTTTCAGTGCCCGGAACGCCCCCATGAGACCCGCGGCTTACGGAAGCAGACGAGCCCCACCGCCCACACCATCCTGCTTCTGACGACAGACGACACAGCACCTGCCGCTGTTCACGACGCCCGTGTCCCGGACCGTCAAGCATCGGTCACTGCCAGACAATGACCTTGCTCTGGCGCCCGGAACATACTTCGGCACGGACGAGGTATCGCATGCAGAAGTGTAGGAGGCCACGATGGACCTTCGAGGTGTGGAGCTGTTCCTTCCTCCGGCCGACGAGCCGCGTGTTTCGCGCGGCACGCTCGGCGTCGGTAAACCACAGCCGCGAGTCGATCCCTCATCGGCGGCGAATCTGTTCATCGGCCGCACCCAGGAGATGGACACGATCATTCGGCTGCTGCTGAGTGCGGCACGGTTGATCACGTTGACCGGCTCAGGTGGGATCGGGAAGACCCGCCTCGCCGCCGAGGCGGTGCGCCGCTATCAGAAGGCGACCCGCGCCCACGTGTATTGGGTGCGACTGGCACAGCTGGTCAGAGGCTGCGACATCGCTGCGATCGAGGAAGAGATCGCTAGATCGGTCGTCGACGGCGAATCCTGCGGACGACCGATCTGGGAGGCGCTGGTGGAGGCACTCGGGGATCCCGTTGCGCAGGGCCGCAATCAGCGGCCCGTCGTGCTGGTGCTGGACAACTGCGAGCATGTTCTGGATGGCGCGGGCCAGGTGATCGACAGGTTGCTCGATCAGGTGGCGGAACTCAGCATTGTGGCTACCAGCAGGGAGGCGATCGGTTGGGTCGACGAGCAACGAGTCCCGGTTCCCCCGCTTTCGCAGGCGCAAGCATTGACTTTGTTTCAGCGGCGATCCGAACTCACAGGTCACCCGGTGACCGGCGCCGATCAGATCGCAACCGCCCATGCCATATGTCGTCGTCTGCATCACCATCCGCTGTACATCCAGCTGGCTGCGGCTCGACTGATCCGCCAACCTTTGGCAGTGATTCTGCGGGAGTTGAGCGGCGAAGGCGAAGACGACAAACGGATGTGGTGGTCGCAGGGGCCTCGGCTGGGCGCCGAGCCACGTCATAGCGGGGTAAGCGACGTCATCGCTTGGTCTTATGACCTGTGCAGCGACAAAGAGCGCCTGTTGTTCGAACGCTTGTCGGTGTTCGCCGCAGGGTACGACACCAATCCCGACGACCCGCCCGACGACACGGCCCGCGGAGCCGAGCTGAAAGCGATCCGAATCGTGTGCTCCGACGACACGGGCCCGCGCCGCGTCAGCAACGACCACCACCCCGGTGTGACGTTGACCGTCGAGGAGATCGAGGGCCTGCTCGATCGACTGGTCGACCGATCGTTGGTATCCATACACATCACACCGACCACGGTGCGTTACTTTCTGCTGGAGAGCCTGCGAGTCTTCGCCCAGCAGCGTCTGCACGAACGCTCCACGCCAACATCGGACGAACCGGCCCGCCTCGCCGCGCGACACCGCCAGTACTACCGCGACCACATCGTTGCCACTGCCCCTGCGGCCAACTGGTTCAGCGCCGGCGAACAAGACCTGCTGGAGTCGGTGTGGGGTGCGTGGGACAACATCCTGATCGCGATCGACAGCAGCCTCGCCACTCCCGATACATCTGTCGTGGGTCTAGAACTCTGCGCTGGACTACTCGACCTGGGATTGGCCTACTCGGGAAAGAAATTCCGGCAGATACAACGATGCACCGAACGGGCCCTGCGCGCCACCCTCTCCCTCACACCGCCGCCTACCGAGCTCCGGACAAGGACCACCGCACAGATCGCGGCGATCAGCCAGATCCTGGGTGAAGACAATGGCACGGCGCAGTTGCTCGACGACTGCGTGGCAGCTTGCCTTCCCGCCCTGCAAAACACCAACAACTGGCGAGAAACTGCAACGACCGACTACGGTCTCCCCGCCCACGTCGAGTTCGGCTGGGGGATGGAACTACTGATCGTTCACCAGGACCCTGCCGCCATCACCGTCCTGACACGAGCCCGAGAGAAGTTCGAGGCCATCGGCGACCACGGCGGTGCGGGATTGGCCGACCTGCTCGCGGTCGCGACAGCGGGACTGCTCGGCACGCCACAGCAAGCTCACGCACACGTCCAACGCTGCCTCGACCATGCAACTGCCTCTGGGGGCGCCCGCGCGATAGCCTGGGCGCAACTGGCCGCGGCGATCGCTATGACCAAGCACGGCAACACCACCGAAGCATTGGACCTCGAACGGACCGCACTGGCGTCTCTGCAGGCGATAGACGACCAGTGGGGTCAGCAATGGGCGGTGCAGATCCGTATATGGACCTTGGCGCAGATCATCACCGACCTGACCGCTGACGAACACACCGATCACGACACACTCGTCGCGCTGGCTACCGAAGCCGCACAACTCATGGGGGGAGTTGCTTCTATGCAGGTGAAGATCGATATCGACCTCGCCAAGCTCGGACCATTCGCGACCGAAACCGACAAGGCCATCGGCGTTATACGCACAGTACTTGGGCCGGAGGCGTTCACAGCAGCACAAACCCAAGGCACCAAGCTGCGTCCCGAACTGGGCGAGGTGCAACGCCTCGCCTTGGGTACACTGCCCTCAGCCAGATTGTCGGCGCTCGGGCGGGCCGACACGAACGATCGGACACGCTGGAACTATCTGACGACGGCGGAGCGCGAGGTTGCGATCCTGGCTGCGGCCGGATGGACCAACACGGCGATCGCCGCCCGCCGCGGAAATTCCACCAGAACCGTCGATGCGCAGGTGGCGTCGATCTTCCAGAAGATGATGATCAATTCGCGCAAAGATATCGTCGGATTCGTCCCGGAAGGTGCGATCTCCCAGATTCGAGCAGAGGTGGCCAGGCTCCAAAAGGTAGTCCTATAGAACTACATACCGCGAACCATCCATAATCTTCAGCACTCCGATCAGCAGTACGCAGCACGGTGATCCAGCTGGTCCTGGAAGGCCGATCTAGCTCTCTACGCCCCCTTGCCTGAACTCCCCGGATTCAACCATGCGCATCACGCGGCGGTGTTGCCGCCTGGCGCGACTTGCCAAAGGATGCTACTGGCCGCAGCTCTGACCTCCGCATCGGTGTAGATGTCGTTTCACCGTGTCGTAATCGGTTGTGCCGCATGATGTTCGGTCGTGGTCGACGAGTCGTCACGGTAGTTGGTTCCCGACGAGTTGTGGGAGTTGGCGGAGCCGCTGCTGCCGAAGTTCACTCCTCGCCAGTAGAGGGTGAGACCGCGCCAACGACCGCGAGTGGTGTATGCGTGCTGACCAGCCGCTGCGCGTGGCGGATGCTGCCATCGCCGTTCGGGGTCCACCATGCCGACGGTGCACTGTGTGGACAAAGACCGGGTCTGTGGCGGCTAGATCGTGCCGGTCTCGAGACTACCGCCGTCAGCACCGGCACCGTCGGCCCACCTACTGGCACCGAGGTCGGCAGGCCCGGGATCAGGAGCAACAACCGGCCTTGTCTCAGAAAGCCATACACATATGCCGCGTGCAATGTGACGGCGCCGACTCCGAAGTTCAACGCACCTGAGCTTCGGTAGGTCAACACCTGAGCCAGAGCCAATGCGCCGAACAATGTACCGTTCCCGAGTCGCAGTAGCAGAAATACCAGATGGGTCATCATCGCTCCCTGAACACATCACCGCGTTTGCCGAATACACCGCTCCACACCTTTGTCACGACGACGTCGACGATGCTCATACCAGTGGGATCCACGGGCATGGCTGGAACCTCGCAGGTCGGCAAGCCCAGCTCACATAACGCATCTTCGGAATATTTCGACTGCACTCCCTGCCTAATTTTTCTGCCCGAGTGATGTCATCTTCTGTTTGTTGGGCGGCGCGTTTATGTACGGCACTGGCGGCCCTCCCGGAGCGTGTTTCATTATCGGTAGAGCTGGACCCAATGCATTGCTCGTTCCACTACGGTGAGAATTTTTGTGTTGGTCATCATGGTTAGGATGGGTAGCGTATGCATCGGTAACCGATAGGTAATCGACGGAGCGGGCAGCCCAGGCGCGAATAGATGATAAGGATAATTCTCACCTCTGGGCGTTCCAATTCTCGGAGTAGCCTTTCAGCCTATGGGTGATTGGTTCCAGAACATCGTGGACGTCGAGGCGACCGACGCCGATGCGGCCGAGCTGAGTGAGCAGATCGTGGCATGGCTAGTCGTCGAGGGAATCATCGTCTCGGAACGGACCGACTGCGTTCTCGACGCCGAACCCGGCTATGGACCCGGCCCGAACTGCCTGCGTGCGGCGGAATCACCGGTACCCGATCTGCGGACGAACGGCATGTCGGCCCTTACGGGCCGTCACGGGTTCGACGCTGGCGAGGGAGCCTTTCCAGAAACCATTACGTGTCCGAGCTGCGCCGCCGAGATCCGGTTGGATCCAGTCGCCGAAGACGAGGTCGTGTGGGTGTACGCCGGGGTGGAGGCAAGGACTTGCCCTGGTTGCAGTGACCTGATCGATTACGACGAATGGGTCTGGCCCGAGAGCTACTTCGTATGGGGGCACCTGGGTTTCCGGTTCTGGAACTGGCCCCCGCTGCGACCCGAGTTCATCGCCGAGCTCGGCAGACGGCTGGGACACCGCACTGTCCTCCAGGAAGGCAAGCTGTAACCGAGCGATTCTATTGACCTTCATCTATGCCACAAGTTGATCATCGCAGTCGCACTTCGAGTCCTCGCCCGAGGCGTGAATTGCTCGAAACAATAGCCGAGACCTTACGTCGCACGCATTCGGGCGCGTAGGTCCCGGACCGTCAAGCATTAGTCACCGATAGTCAATGACCGTGTTCTATGGCAGAGACCATACTTCAGAGGCGCAGAGCCGTTTCTCCTCTTCACTGGCTGGCGGAATATTCCTGCACGCAATACTCTGCGGTCGATAAACCGCAATCATGAGTTCCGCAGCGATATCCGCGGACGACTACGAAACTGCGTGCACTGCAAGCCAGCTAATCGAATAGAAGGACTAATGGATTCACGACGGACGAATGCTCAGAGGTGGTGGCCGATGATAGCGCAAGTTTACCCGTGAGCGTGACAGACCCGGAGATAATTGCTCCGGCAGCGAAATCAGGAGCGTAGTAGTCTATGAATACGCTGAGGACTCATTGTGCAGGGTGCGGGAAAGTTTTTCGGTCGAAAAAGGATCAGCGTAGGCGCATGCACATCCACTGTCTCGGATCGAATACTGCAGAAGCTATCCGGATTGCCACGAAGCCGCATAGTCGGGTTCCCATTTACCTACTGCTTACCGATGCGTTAGAGCTACCCGTCCGCGCATGCTGGGTGTTCGTTAGAGGTTTGTGGTGGCGGCTCGCTCATCGCCACCACACAGGAGGTGGTCGAGAGCGGGAACAGGTCGATGCTGCGCCGAAAACAGTACCCAGCGCACGTTGCAAGCGCACCCCGGTCCGTCAAGCCCTGCTCGTGTCTGCCCTGGACACTCGTATCGACAATCCAAGCATCGCAGCCTTCGCCTACCAACAAACACCTTGCTGTTTCAAAGGAGTGAACAGAAATGGGGCACAAACACCGGAGATCAATGCAGTCGGATTTCGTGAATTGGTGTAAGCTCCGCGCGAAAATTGCACATGCCGCCAATGAATACGAAATGGCATGCCTAATCAACCTGGCTAATCATATGGAAGATTATTGGGCGAACGGGCCGCATGCCCACAGATGGTACCGTCTTCAAGGTCGCAACCCCGGGTTCATCGCGCATATAGCCATCCCTCCCGGTGCCGAAAATGTAGAACGCGACATTATCAAAGCGGCTACTTACCCGGTCCGGACCATAGAAGAGGCTCTTTCATGCCTCCTGTTTCGTCTGCAGCACATGCCCGACATCGAGGTGGAAATATCGATACATCCGACTGGGTCCCCTAGATTCATCTATCACGTCGGTGGACGCACGGAAGCTGCGGCCGAACAGGTAGTGCAGTGGCAATCCGAGCGTAAAACATTAGCCGCGTAGCGAGCGTTCGCAGCCCACCGTCAGGGACTGCTGGCGTCGCCTCTCCCGGTGCTGGACCTAGTGAGCCGCAATCGGCGGAATGGGCATCACGGACAATGCATCCTCGCCCACCGCCTGTTGCATTCCGACCACAGGAAGTGCGCTGCGCCGACGGACAGCCCAGAGACCTGGAGCCCTCGCAAGTCCAGAGAAGTCCAGCGCCAGGCAGGCATTTCCAGCATCTTCACTCCAACCACATCCTCAGACCCGTGAACGATCTAGGTTAATGTTCGGGGGCCGTATCTGATGTCGGGACGACAAGGTGTTGTCGGCGGTAGGCCTCGGGGCTGGTTCCGTATGCTTGCCGGAAGGTGCGGTTGAAGTGGGGTGCGTTGCCGAAGCCCCAACGGGCGCCGATAGCGTAGACCGGTCGGTGGATGAGCTGCGGGTCGGTCAAGTCGCGGCGGCAATTCTCCAAGCGCTGGGCACGGATCAACTCTGACACGCTTGTCCCCTGCGCCCGGAAGATGCGATGCAAATGCCTGGTCGAGACCGCATGAGCACGGGCGATCTGCTCGGGCCCCAGTTCTGGGTCGGCGAGGTTGTGTCGGATGAAGGTGCGCATGCTGGCCAGCAGAGCCAGCTGGCGAGTCTCACTCGGCAGCGCGGTGTCGATGTCGAGGTGATGAGCGAAGGTCGCGGACACGAGGTCCATGCTGATCGAGCTCAACCGGGGGATGTCCGCCGGCCGCAGAGCTCCGGCGTTGTCGAACAGTTCCCGCATGTAGGCAGTCAGGATCGAGCCCACCCCCGACCGCATCGACAGCGGTCTCACCATCAACTTGCGGACCTGCTGCTCAGGCAACGGGAGCACGGAGCGGGGAAAAACGAACGTGATACCCCGGTGAGTGCCGGTACCGGCATCGACGGCGACATGCAGCGGGTGCGAACTGTCGGTCAGCATCAATTCACCGGGACCCGCCACCCTACTCTGGCGGCCTTGGGTCATCTCAGCGGTTCCCTGGAAGTCGAACCACAACGTGTAGATTTCCGGATCGCATTGCCGGATTTGCTTGGCGGTGCGCCACACCTGCAGGGAGGGCTGAGCCATCCGGACGATGTTGAGATCATCGAGTGCGATCGCGCCGAGTTCGGCACGAAAGTCGGAATCGTGGTCTACCCGGACGTAATGGGGCATAAATGTCTGGGAGACGACCTCCTGCCAGATGGCAAATCGTTCTCTCTCAGGCATCTGTTCGGTGTTCAGAGCATGCAACACTTGCGGCCTCATTGATCAGTGAGCCTAGCCTTGAAGCGAGGCTAGGCTTCCTCGTCGAACATCGCAACGATGCTCAGACGCGGTGAAACGGGATAAGGGGAATCCATCATCACTCCTTGACAACCATCGCAACGCCTGGGGGGAAGACGACGGGCAGGTCGGTGAGGGCCCGATGGAACGGACCTGGCCGCCAACTCAGCTTGCTGGGAAGGACTGCCAGTCGCATCTCGGGGAGCGCGTCGAGGAGTTGATCGATGGCGTCCTGGACGATCAGGTATGCCGGGATTCTGGCCGGGCAGGCGTGCGGTCCGGCGCTCCAGGCCAGATGCGACCGATTGCCGGTGCGGTCGCTGTTTTCCAGGGACGGGTCGGTGTTGCAACCGGTCGTACTGATGAGAACCGGCTGATGGGCAGGCAGCCATACATTGTCGATCAAGATCGGATGGCGGGGATAGCTGGCGCAGAGGTTCGCGATTGGTGGGTCGGTGAACAAGACCTCGTCGAGAGCGTCCCGGGTCAACAGGGATCCGCCGAGAATGTCGCCGGCGAACCGGTCGTCGGTCAACATCAACCCCAGGGTGTTGCCGATCAGATTCCGCATCGGCTCGATGCCGGCGCCGTACATGATCGCGAGTTGGTGGAGCATCTCGATGTCATCGAACCTGCTGGGGTGCTGGAGCAGTCGCGTGGCGATGTCATCACCCGGTTCAGCCCGCTTGAGCGCGACCAGTGCCATCAATGTCTCGGCGAGTACCTTGTTGTTGCGTTCGGTGTCGATGCCGTCGAGTAGCGCCGCCACGGTGGTTGCGATCTGTTGTCCCAACGCCGGGGGACACCCCATCAGGACGTTCATGACGCCGAAGACGAGTGGGAAGGCATACTGGCTGATCAACTCGGCCGTACCGACCTCGCAGAAACCATTGATCAGCGGGATCGCGATCTGCTCGACCGTGGCATGCAGGGCGTGCAAGTCGACCTCTTTGATGCTTGCGGTTGTGGCCTGTCGGTAGCGAACGTGCTCGATTCCGCTGGTGCGCAGCGCGCTGGGTCGCCACTCCAGAATCGGCAGCACAGGGCAGTCAGCGGGGATATCCTTCTGCCAGGTGCGGGGATCGGCGGGGAAATGCTCTGGATCGTTGAGGATCCGCACACCGGTGCGGTATCCGATGACCAGCGTCGCTGGGACGCCTGGTGCCAGATCCACCGGTACCAGGGAACCGTATCGCTCGCGCATCTGCCGGTAGGCGCGGTGCGGATCTTCGGCGAATTCTGGGAGGTACAGCGAAACTCGCTCGTCGCCGATGTCGACAGGCGTGGTGTGGTGAGCGACGGGGCAGGTCGCGGGCTGGATGGAGCCCCGTGGCGTGGTCATGTAGTTGACTCCAACGGACGAAGCGGAATGCGGCACGGGTGATCAGGGGCAGGATGACGTGTGCTCGGCCCGTTATCGCGAACCATCAAGCGCTCCAGCTTCGACAGGTTCCGTCTTTCGGCTTCGACCGCAACACCACACCCCAACCGCGAAATGGGTCGGTCCAACGATTGTCCGAGACTTCCTGCAGGGCATCGGTAGTCGATAGGTAAAGCGTCCGTGGGTACGACTCCGGGCCTGTCAGGTTGGGCCGTCAGGTTGGGCCGGTGGACGGCAACTCAAGGCGGGCTTTGGAACACCGTGGAGCATCCACGAATCACAGCCAGTGCCGTACCCGCTCCGGCACATGCCGACTCAGGCGGCTCGTACAGCTGCTGGATACGCGTAATCCGCAAAACCCGCATTCTTTCTGCCGGAGGCCGATAACAGGCGAGGTCCGGAATACGACGACCGTCCTGGTCATAGCCGACACCGGCCCAGATCATGGCACGCGGAGGTTCTCCCGCACTCTCCATGTGTTCAGCCAACCGCTCGCACCGGGCGCGCAGAGGGCACTGTTGGCAGATCTGTACTGATTGCTGCCACATAGCGGGTGAGCCGACGTCTAAATCCCAATTATGCGGCTTTCCGGAGCATGGCGGAGGCGTCGTTCGCACCCGCCCTCGGCGAGTCCTCGGACGATCATCCATTGACGGCAATGGCGGAATCGACCGCGATAACATGCTGCTCATCCTTTCGATCTATGCGGGATCCAACTCGATTCGCCTGCCGTTGACACGCCGCGTCTGCCCAGGTGCGCCCTCCTACGCGGCCCCTGCGTCGCTGCCGTTCGAATTGTTCAACTCCTTGTTCACCCGCCTGCTTTCGCCACGTCGACGACACCTTCTGTGTCGAACCGTCCAGCAGTTGCATATCCGCCATCGAATTGGGTGCATTCACAACGGTGACGGTGAGGCGATCGCGGACGCTACACCGGAGGTTGTATCGGGATTCGCAGCAGAGGTCACCGGAATTGCCTGCGCCGGTAGGGCATATCCGCAGGCGTCCGGTCCTGAAATGCCGACACTTCGGGTAGCGGGACTGGCGGCGCGATTCGCGGTTCTCCGATCAGCCCCGGTTGGCGCGGCACCAAGACAGCCATCACCACGCAACCGTCACGCTGAGGCACGACCTCCCGCCCTGACTTGTACGCGTTGCACCTTTTCGACCCCTTCCGGCGACGAAACCCAAACCCCTGACGATCAACAACCCTCGACTCACGGGCAGCACGACACATCAGCAAGTCACCGGCAGACATACCTACGGCGGCTACCTAACTGGCAGTGCTTCCCCATGGAACGGAGCAAAGGGCTCGATCGGGTCTGGTGTCGGAGTCATCCTCGATGGCCCGGCTGCGTACATACTCGGGAGCGCACGTCCTGGATCATCGAGCACCGGTGACCGCCAGACGTTGACGTTTTGCTCGACGGCCGAACCACCCCCGGTATTGCCGGTACCGAAAAAATGGACGAGTCGGTACCAGCTGCTGAGGGTCTTCTGCGATGTATGTCTCCATAGTCGTCACATGGCGACTTCTCGAGACAGGCGACTGCCTGATTGACGTAGTCGTGAACCGCATTCGTACTGGAATGGATATCCTGCTCGCCGTCCACAAAGGGGTTCCGGCCGCGGCGATCTCGGCTTGGTGAGCATCATCGGCAGCGTTCAGAGTGGAATCGTCGTCAGCATCCACGAGGCCAGCGGTGCCGAGCAACCAGTGGGTATTCGATTTCGATGGCGAGGCGGCCGTGGGCTGTGCGCAGCGAGGGGCGCGCTACGGGTCCCCTACCTACTGTCTACCGATGCACAACCAGGGCCTGGCTGGCGAGAGTTTCGTTGTTGGCCCGAAGCAGCGCGGAGTGTGGTCACCTCGGACCGATCGGGCAACGTCGTGCAGTGCCCTCCGCGTGCCCGAACTTTCCGAGAGGTATGGCATTTTGAACTCCTCATCGACCGGGCCGTTGTATCAAGCGTCGCCTCAGAGTCCGCCCGGCCCAAGCAACTTCCTGACAAGTACGGTGCGGTTTCAACGCGACCCGCTGCGGTTCGTCGACAGACTGATTTCCCAATACGGAGACATCGCCCAGTTCCGGCTGGGCTCTTCACCGGTGGTGATGTTGAACCACCCGAATTACGTTCATCGTGTTCTTCTTGGGGAAGCGGGAACCTACGAACGCGACTCGCTACCACATCGACTGGTCAGATCAACATTCGGTGACGCACTGTTCGCGCTTATCGGTGGCCAGAGTTGGCTCAGACGACGGCGTATGCTGCAGCCCGCCTTTCATCGTAAGCAGATCGCTCAGCTCTACGACACCATCCGCAATATTGTGTCAACCCGGATCGCCGAGTGGGAGCACCACACCGCGGGTTCCGGGCCGATGGATATGGGAGCAGAAATGACCGCCCTGACCCTCGACGTGACGATGCGATCGCTGTTCTCCCTTGCCCTCGACCCGGATACGATCGCTCGATTCACTGGCGCGGTGGGCGAGGCGAATCGCGAACTCGCCGCCTACGTCCGATCACCGTTCATTCCTCTAGCGGTACCGACCGTTAGTCATCGTCGCCTCCGGGACAGTCTGCGACGGATCGACGAAATCGTTTTCAGCATTGTCGACCGGTACGTCAGTGCGGACGACGACAGGGCTGATCTGCTGACGATGATGATCGACGCCGAAGACCAGGACACGGGCGAGCGTATGAGCCGGCAGGAGTTGCGCGACGAGGTATTCGGCATGATGTTCGCCGGACACGAGACGAGTGCGACAACCCTGACCTGGATCTGGTATCTGCTCGCGAAACACCCCGATATTCAGGAGAAGACGCGCGACGAGGTACAAAATTTCCTCGGCGACCGACTGCCGGAGATGGAAGACCTCACCAAGCTCACATATATCCGCGCGGTCATCGACGAGACACTGCGGCTGTATCCGCCTGGCTGGCAGGGATATCGAAGCGCACGCGTGGAGGACGTCATCGACGGCTACCGGATACCCGCCGGGACAACGGTGTTCTACAGCATCTACCACCTGCATCGGCATCCGTCGTTCTGGACCGAGCCCGAACTTTTTCGACCGGAACGCTTCCTACCGATCAACAACGAACGGCGCCACCGTGGCTCCTACATTCCCTTCGGCGAGGGCGGTCACGTCTGTATAGGAAAACCGCTGGCGATGCTGGAGATGCCGCTCATTGTCGCCATGACCTTGCAACGATACCGACTCGTCCTCGCGACGGAGGACACCATCAAGCCCGCGCCGGCCGTAACGCTCCAAACCAAGTCTCCGGTACGAATGCACCTCATCCAGCCGTAGCTACGAGCCGCATCCTGCACCGCCGGGCGAGCCCACAGACCCGCGCCTGGCCGAAGCCCGTGTCCGTCTCCACGCGGAGACTGACAGCGACGCATCAGCATCGAAATCGGCAGTGGCGCAGGACTCCTGTCTGTCAACGCCCCTGAAAGCTTGCTCGAGCCATATGCCGCGACCAGTGGCACACACGGTTCTCAGAAGGCGGCGGCGGAGCAATGCGCCGCCGTTACCCGACCCAACATTCACACAACCTTTGCGCGCGTGCCCAAGCCGCACGACGGCCCCTATCGATCATTTCCTCGAATACTTCTCCTTCTGGAGTCACGTCTTTGACCATGCCACACTTCCAGTCCTCTACCTCGGCGCCCTCGAAGGGCTACCCAGCCCAGCACGGTTCGCCGATCGACACCGACGGTCCCCGGGTCGCACTGTATTCGGAGGCGTTCGCGGCGGATCCGCACCACGCCTACCGTGAGATGCGCCGCAAGTACGGTTCCCTCGTTCCGGTGGAGTTGGCGCCGGACGTGCCCGCCACTTTGGTGATCGGCTACTACACCGCCGTGCGCATCCTTCACGACCCCGAGCACTTTCCCGCCGATCCGCGCACCTGGCAGAAGGGCATTCGCGGCGACTGCCCGATCCTGCCGATGCTCGAATGGCGACCCAACGCGCTGCGCAGCGCAGGACTGGAACACCTGCGCTACCGGCAGGCTACCGTCGCTGGGATCGCCGAGGTCGATCTGCATGCCCTGCACGCCACCATCGAGCAGATCGCCATCTTGTTGATCAATGCCTTCTGCCGTGACGGCGCGGCGGATCTGATCAGCCAGTACACGTTTCCGCTCACCTTCGCGGTGCTCAACGCGATGCTCGGCTGCCCGCCGGATATCGGGCAGCAAGTCGCGACAGGCATGGCCGCCATCTTCGAGGGCGTCAACGCGGAGAAGGGCAATGCGATGGTCGCCGACGCGCTGTTCCATCTGGTGCAGATGAAGAGGAAGGAACCAGGCGACGACATCACCTCGCGGCTGTTGCAGCACCCCTCTGGCCTCGACGACGTGGAGATGATCCATCAACTGGTTACGTTGTACGGCGCGGGAATCGAGCCGCCGCAGAACTTGATCGCCAATACCCTGCGGTTGATGCTCACCGACGACCGATTCGCGGGCGGCATCCTTGGCGGCAGCCTGTCGACACGCGACGCCCTCGACGAAATGCTGTTCAACGACCCACCGGGAGCCAACTACTGCATCAGCTACCCAAAGCAACCCATCCTCATCGACGGGGTGTGGCTACCGGCGCACCAGCCGGTCGTGATCAGCATGACCGGCTGCAACAACGACCCCGAGATCAACATCGGTGAATACACCGACAACCGAGCTCATCTCGCATGGGGTACCGGACCGCACGCCTGTCCGGCCAGGTCGGTCGCATATCTGATCGCCCAGGACGCCATCGACCAGTTGCTAGATGCCCTGCCCGAGATGCGGCTCGCGACCGCGGCCCAGAACTTGGTCTGGCGACCAGGCCCCTTCCACCGCGCCCTGGTGTCACTGCCCGTCGTGTTCCCGAAATCCCCTCCCCTGCCTGGTTATTGATACTGCAACTGTATTCGGGAACTCTGCCCGGCCACAGAGCAGGTGTCTCGCCACATTAAGGGCCTTGCCAGGACGGTCATTGCGCCGCGATCGGCGCCGACGAGCCGCAGTCCTAACGGGCCTTGCAGGGAAAAGTACGGACCGACCAATCCTGAACGGCGAGAACGCGTACGGCTTTGCTCAGCGTCTTCCGGTGTCCATCGCTTATGCGCGTCAGCGGCGAACTCGGGCGGCAAGCTGATGCAGGAGTTCGGCAAACTCGTCGGGCGCCAGGCCCGTTGATCCCTCAACGGCGCGCCGGACTGGTTCGACCATGCGCTCCAAGGTCCAGCCAGGCTTCGGTGACGTGGACCCGCGTCACGCGTTCGTCGGCGTCCGCGCGTTCTCGCTGCACCAATCCCAGCGCCTGCAGTCGGCGCAATATCGGCGACAGCGTGTTGGATTCGAGGTGCCGCGAACAGGCGACCGGCACCACGGAACTAGACACCCTCATACTGCGACTGCACCTCGAAACCGCCTGCCGCACCGGAAGTGCCCTTAGCCTCCGTAAAGAAGACCTCGACCCCGAGCAATGCCTGATCCCCGACTGTTCGGCAAGGGCGGAACCCTGCACTGGCAGCCGGTATCCCCCACCCTGATGGCCCGATTGATCGAACAGATGAGGCCGGCTCAAAGGCAAACAGCCGAGACTGCCTCTTGCAGCACGGAAAACGATCCACCGCCGCTACCACGACCCCGACGGCAACCGAGCCTGGCCGACCTCGCCGAGGAATACAGCGTCGGTCGCTCCACCATCCACCGCATCGTCACACCACGGATACTGCAATACCACCGGCCCCGGTGAGATCCGGGAGCAGGTCGGCCCGATAGGCCTGGCCGAATGCTCCCGCACTGAACAGCCGCGCTCCACCGCTCGTACAGCACGGGCGGTGGAGCGCAGTGCTGTTCCCGACATCCGTCAGCGCGACACCTCCGCGCTCACCTCGGTCAGCACCGAACGCAACCACTGGTGGGCGGGGTCGGCGCGATGGGTGGGATGCCACCAGAACGCTTCCACCAGCGGCACGACCTCCCAGGGGCAGGGGAGAACCCGGACGTTCGCGGCGGTGGCCAGCCGGTCGGCGAGGCGGCGCTGCAGTAGTGCGACGCAGCGGGTGCCGGTGACCATGAACGGCACCGCGAGGAAACTCTGCACCACCACCCGGATATCGGGTTCGATACCGATCATTCGTAGCTGCCGGGCGGCGGGGGTGAAGGCGGTCGGTGCGTGATAGGTGACCACCCAGGGCAACTCGGCGAGCTGTTCGAGCGTGACCGTGTCCCCGACCTCGGTGTTGTCCGCCGACACGATGAGCACCCAGCTGTCGGTGAACACATCGAGGGACGGCATATCGGACAGGAAGCCGTGCGGCAGGAAGGTGCCGTCGGCGGTGCGCAGCGATTCGGGCGCCTGGTCTATATGGGCGCCGGTCTGCTGATCCAGGCGTAGCCGCACGCCCGGGGCCTGTTCGGCGAGAACGGTCGCGAGCTGGTCGCAGAACACCGTCGCCGCATAGTCGGAGACCAGCACGGTGAACTCCCGGCTGGACGTGGCGGGGTCGAAAACGGGGACCGCGTCGAAGACCCGCTGGATTCCGACGAGCGCTGCGGCGGCCGGTTCCCGGAGCTGCTCGGCCAAGGGGGTGAGTTCGTAGCGGTTTCCGCTGCGATGCAGTAGTTCGTCGTGGAAATGGCGGCGCAGCCGGCGCAGTGCGGCCGATACCGCGGGCTGGCTCAGGCCCAGGTTCTCCGCGGCCCGGGTCACATTGCATTCGGTGAGCAGCGCATCGAGCGTCGTCAAGAGATTCAGATCCAGATTTCGCAACGAGCTGGCGGTCATACCTCGAACCATAAACACCGTGGATGGTGAACATAAGCGATCCGCTCTTCCGTGATGGTGATCTGGGTCGCAGAGTGGCCTCTACCACCTCGTCGTGGAGGGCTCGGCGAGGTCACGAGAGCCTGGAGTCTGTTGTGTCTGCTGTCCGGAATGTGTTGGTGATCGGCGCCGGTTCCGCCGGTACCGCCGCCGCGATCCTGCTCGCCAAGGCCGGGGTATCGGTCGATCTCGTCGAGTCCAAACCCGATATCGCCGCCCTGGGATCAGGTATCACTCTGCAGGGCAATGCATTACGTATTCTGCGCCAGTTAGGGGTCTGGGACCGGGTGCGTGCGAAGGGCTACCCCTACGACACCCTGGGCCTGCGCGCACCGGACGCCGCGGGCACCCTGCTGGTCGAACTCGACGAGTTGCGCTCCGGCGGCCCGGACCTGCCGGCCAACATGGGAATGTTCCGACCGGATCTGGCCCGCATCCTCGTGGACCGGGCTGTGGCGGCGGGCGCGAAGATCCGCTTCGGTATCGCACCCACCGGCCTGGCGGCCGACGAGCAGGGCGTGGACATCGAATTCTCCGACGGATCCACCGGCCGCTACGACCTCGTCGTCGGCGCGGACGGTATCCATTCGTGGACGAGGCGCACGCTCGGTATCGATATCGAGCCGCGACCGACCGGAATGGGTATCTGGCGGCTGTTCGCTCCGCGCCCGGCCTCGATCACCCGCACCGACCTGTACTACGGCGGCCCGGCCTATATCGCCGGTTACTGCCCGACCGGCCCGGACACCCTCTACGCCTACCTGGTGGAAGGTGCCCGCGACGACGCCCTGCCGACCCCGGAGCAAGGCCTGGCCGCGATGCTGGAGCTGGCGGCGGCCTACCACGGTCCGTGGGACGAGGTGCGTGCCTCGATGACCGACCCGGGCCGGATCAACTACGCGAAATTCGAAAGCCATGTGATCGACGGGCCGTGGAACCGCGACCGGGTGGTGCTGATCGGCGATGCCGCCCACAGCTGCCCGCCGACCCTCGCGCAGGGGTGCGCGCAGGCGCTGGAAGACGCCGCAGTGCTGGCCGAACTGCTGATCGCGCACGACGCGGTATCCGAAGACCTGTGGCGGGAGTTCACGGGCCGCCGGCTGCCCAGGGCGAAGGATGTCGTCGAATCCTCGGTCCAGCTCGGGCAGTGGCTGCTCGACGGTGTACAGGGCGATGTCGTCGGCCTCATGACCCGTATCGCCCACATGGTTGCCGAGCCCGTCTGAGCAGCGTTCTCCGGCAATTCGGGCACTCGAAACGAAGGGCAAGAACATGAACGAGCGATTGATCACCCATTTACGCCATGTCGATCTGGCCGTCCCCGACTACGACAAGCAGTTCGAGTTCTACACGAATATGTGGGGGCTGGAACCAGAGACGACCGAGAACGGCATCGCCTTCCTGACCGCGGCCGGCTCGCCGGAACAGTATTCGGTGCGGTTACGCAAGGCCGAGGAGAAGCGGCTCGACCTCATCGCGTTCGGCGCGGCGACCCCCGCCGACGTGGACACCATGGCGGAACAGCTGGCCGCCGACGGGGTGAAACTGGTCAGCCAACCCGGTGAACTGCAAACCCCCGGTGGCGGTTACGGTTTCCGGTTCTTCGACAATGACGGCCGCACGCTCGAGGTGTCCTCGGACGTGGCCGTGCGGCAGCACCGCAAGGTCGAGGAGGGGGAATCGGTGCCGGTCAAGCTGTCGCATGTCGTGATCAATTCGCCGAATCCCGAAGCGACCGTGGCCTTTTACCAAAAGCACCTGTCCTTCGCGCTGTCCGACACTCTCATGCACCCGCATATGGGCAAGATGATGTGGTTCCTGCGCACCAACCGGTTCCACCACAGCATCGCCGTCGCGCGCTGCCCGCATGTCTCGCTGCATCACGCCTCGTTCGAGATGCGCGGGATCGACGAATACATGCGCGGCACCGGCCGGCTGCTGCGCGGCGGGGTCGAGAAGGTGTGGGGACCGGGTCGGCATATGGCGGGTAACAACACCTTCAGCTACTTCCTGGACCCGCACGGCAACACCGTCGAATACACCACCGAACTGGAGGAACTCGACGAGGACACCTGGCATCCGCACCTCTACGACTTCTCCGATCCCACGGTGAGCGACCAGTGGGGCACCGCGAATCCGATGGAGGAATTCGTGGCGAAGAAATCGTTCAACGATCCCGACCGCGGCTGCTTCGTCGCACCTCCGGTCTGATGCGGCTCGCGACCTTCACCGCGCCCGGCCTCGCAGAACCCCGCGTCGGGGTGGCCGACGGTGGCACGGTGTACCCGTTCGCCCCGGGACTGAGCATGCGGGACGTGGTCGACGCCGGCCTGCCCGAAGCGCACCGGCTGGCCGGCCACGCCCGCGCCCGGGAGGCCGGGCGAGGGCTGGACGAGGTGCGGCTACTGGCCCCGCTACGGCCGGCGTCCATCCGCGACAGCGTGGCGTTCGAGGAACACGTCGAAGGCGTGCGCCGCAGCGTGGACGGCAAATCGGGGGTGCCCGAAGCCTGGTACGACGCACCGACGTTCTATTTCACCAACCCGCACGCCGTCCTCGGCCCCGACGAGGAAGCGCTGTTCCCGGCGAGTTGCGCGGTGCGCGATTTCGAGCTCGAGGTCGCCGTGGTGGTGGGCCGGGCCGGCCGGTCGCTCACCGAGGAGCAGGCGCGACAGGCGGTCTTCGGCTACACGATCATGAACGACTGGTCGGCGCGGGACCTGCAGAGCCGGGAGATGCAGGTATCGCTGGGGCCCGCCAAAGGTAAGGATTTCGCGACCAGCCTGGGTCCGTGGATCGTCACCGCCGACGAACTCGACCCGTACCGCGACGCCGACGGGTTCCTCGATCTCGCCTGCGTGGTCACGGTGAACGAGACCGAAATCGGCCGCGATGTGCTGAGCAACGCGGGCTGGACCTTCGAATCGATGATCGCCTACGCCTCCCGCGACTGCGGGGTCGTACCCGGTGATGTGATCGGCTCGGGCACCGTCGGCAACGGCGGTTGCCTCGGCGAACTATGGGGCCGGCGCGGCAAGCAAGTTCCGTCGCCGCTGCAACCAGGCGATATCGTGACGCTGACCGTCGAGGGCATCGGCGCGCTGAGCGGCCGCGTCGGAGTTGCCGACCCCGCACCACCGCTGAGTCCCGTGCGGCAACGCGACTATCCGGCGTTCCGCCGAGATCCGGTATGAGCGCGCTCGCCGGACGCACCGTGGTCGTCACCGGGGCCGGGTCGGGGATCGGTGCCGCGGTAACGGCCGCGGTCACCGCCGCCGGCGGTCGCGCGGTCGCGGTCGACCGGGTCGCGGGGACCGGTATCCGCCGCCTCGACGTGCGCGACCCGCGGGACTGGTCGGCGCTGGCCACCTACCTCGCCGGAGCACCGGTCCACGGCCTGGTCAACTGTGCGGGCGTCACCTGGCGGGCGCGGCTCGGGGACGTCACCCCGGACGCCCTCGCCGACACGCACGCGGTGAATATCGGCGGTCCGTTGCAGGCGATCCAGGCACTGTCACCGCTGATGCCGGCCGGCGGTTCGATTGTTCTCATCGGCTCGCTCGCCGGCTACCAGGGTCACTATCCGCTGGCCTATACGACCAGCAAATGGGCGGTCCGCGGGCTCACCCGCACGGCGGCCATGGAACTAGGTGAACGCGGAATCCGGGTCAATACCGTGCATCCCGGTTTCATCGAGACCCCGATGACCGCTTCTGCGCCCGCGGAATTCCGGGATGCCTCGATCGCGGCCGCGCCGCTGGGCCGCGCTGGCAGTCCGGAGGAGGTGGCGTCCGTCGTGGTGTTCCTGCTCGGCGACGGTGCCTCGTATGTGACCGGAGCCGAAATCCCCGTCGACGGCGGTGTCGCCTCACACGCGGGCGCGAAACCCGTCTCGGATGCCCTGCGCCCGCTCTACCAGCCCCCACAAACCACCCATTGAGCAGAGGAAATCATGTTCGAATACTTTCCGGGCAATTACATCTGGAACCTCGGCGTCGTCGCGACACTCAACAGCGGTGGTCTGATCGACGAGGTCGACCGCGCCTGCCGCCCCATCCGTGAACTCGCCGCCCAGGGCTCCGATGTCGGCACCGCCGAATTCATGGCCGCCTGGCGGGCCGTGGCCGACCGGCTCGAACAGCAGGCCGTGGAGGCGGAGAAGGCCGGCCATATGCGCACTGCCGGGCACGCGTATTTCCGCGCGTCGGTGTATGTCGCGCAGGCGGAGCGGATGCAAAGCGCCAAGGATTCGAGCCGCAATGCCGAATACCAGCGCAGTGTGGACCTGCTGCTGAAATCGTGCGCGCTGATCGACCCCGCCACCACCAAGGTCGCGATCCCCTACGAGGGCACCACTCTTCCGGCGTACTTCCACAATGCCACGGCCGACGGCTCCCCGACCCCGGTGATCATCATGTGGAACGGCCTGGATTCCACCAAGGAGATGATGGTCGGCGCCGGTATCCACCACGAACTCGCCGCCCGCGGTATCTCCACCCTCATGGTCGACTGCCCCGGCAGCGGTGAGGCGCTGCGGTTGCAGGGGCTCACCGCGCGGATCGACACCGAGGTGTGGGCCGCCGCCTGCGTCGACTGGCTCGAGGCCCGCCCCGATATCCGCAACGACCGAATCGGGCTGGCCGGCTGGTCACTCGGCGGCTACTACGTCCCGCGGGCTGCGGCCTTCGAAAAGCGTCTCGCCCTGTGCGTGGCCTGGGGCGCCAACCACAATTGGGGCGCGGTGCAGAAACGGCGGCTCGACCGCGAGGGCGAGAACCCGGTCCCGCACTACTGGGATCATGTGCTGTGGGTGTGGGGGCAGCCCGATATCCCGACCTTCATCGAATTCGCCGAGGATATCCACCTCGACGGCATCGTCGAGAAGATCACCGTGCCGTTCCTGATCGCACACGGGGAGAAGGACCGGCAGATCCGGCTCGAATACGCGCACCGCTCCTATGACCAGGCGGTCAACAGCCCCAAACGGGAACTGCGCCTCTTCACCCCGGAAGAAGGCGCGACCGAACATATCGGCCTCGACCACCTGCCGCATGTCACCACCTTCATCGCCGACTGGGTGAGCGATACCTTCACCGAACTCGACGGAGGCGCGCTGTCATGACCCCCGAAGAACTGGACCGCACCGATCCCGAGGGCGCCATCGCCGCCGCAGCCGGACGAGTATCCAACTGGGGCCGCTGGGGTCCTGACGACGTCCTGGGCACCATGAACCACCTCGACGACGCCACCCGCCGCGCCGCGGCCGGTTCGATCCGCACCGGCCGGTCCTTCTCACTGTCCCAGTCCTTCGATATGGGCGGCCCGCAGAAGGGATGGCGGCGCCGCACCAACCCCGTGCACACCATGCTCGACACCGGAACCGACGCCGTCGCCGGAAACCAGGGCTTCCCGCACGGACTCGGCGGCGCCGACGATGTCATCGCCATGCCCCTGCAGTGCTCGACCCAATGGGACGGCCTCGGCCATATCTTCGACCACGGACACGCCTGGAACGGCCGACCGGCCGACCGGGTCGTCACCAGCCTCGGCGACCAGGTCACCGGTATCGAAACCGTCGCCGACGTGATCTGCGGCCGCGGCGTCCTGCTCGATGTCGGATACACGATCGATGAAAATGGTGAACTGCCGGACGGTTTCGCGATCACCCAGGCACATCTCGAGCAGACCATCGCCGCACAGGGCAGCACCTCGCAGATATGCCGCGGCGATATCGTCGTCGTGCGCACGGGGCAACTGGCTCGCGCGCGACGTGACGGATGGGGTGAGTACGCGGGCGGGCCCGCGCCTGGACTGTCCTTCACCACCGCCGACTGGCTGCACACCACCGAGATCGCGGCAATCGCCACGGACACGTGGGGTTTCGAGGTCCGTCCCAATGAATTCGATACGGCGTTCCAGCCGCTGCACCAAGTAGCGATCCCGCAGATCGGGCTCTTTATCGGGGAGATGTGGGATCTCGATGCGCTCGCGCAGGCCTGCCGGGAAGACGGCAACTACGATTTCTTCCTCACCGCCGCCCCCATCAAGATCACTGGCGCGGTGGGCGCACCGGTGAACCCGGTCGCCGTCCGATGAGCGGCCGGCTCGCGGGAAAGATCGCGCTTATCACCGGAACCGCAGGCGGGCAGGGGTGCGCCGCGGCGTTGTTGTTCGCGGCCGAGGGCGCGATCGTGGCCGGCACCGATATCACGCCCAAGGCGCTGCCGACACAGCGGAAATGGTGCGAGCGTCAGGTGGCGTCATGGACAGCGCCCATCCGCTCGACCTGGCCGACGAAGCGGGTGTCCGCGCCTGGGTGAACGATATCGCCGAACGCCACGGCGGACTAGATATCGTCTACAACAACGCGGGCGCCACCCGCTTCGCGCCGATCACCGAAACAAGTTACGAGGACTGGTCTTTCGTCGTCCGCAACGAACTGGACACCGTCTTCTTGGTGACCAGGTCCGCGTGGCCACACCTGATCGACCGCGGCGGCGGATCGGTGCTGCTGGTCGGCTCCACCGCCGGACTCACCGGGTCGCTCACAAACACCCGCATCGCGCATACGACCACCAAAGGTGGCGTCGTCGCGATGACCGAACAGTTGGCAGCCGAGAGCGCGGCCCGCGGCATCCGCGCGAACTGCCTCAGCCCCGGGATGATCCGCACACCCGCCTCGGAAGAGAACCTGCTCGCCGCCGACCACCCGATGCGCGGTATCGCCGGCACCATCCCACTGGGCCGGATCGGCACACCGCAGGATGTTGCCCGGTGCGCTCTGACCAGGCGCAGCAGGTCGACCACGTTGGTCGGGTCCAGCAGGCGGCGCGCACTGTTGGCATCGGCCAGCTTCCGATCAATGATTCCGCGGTGCCACAACCCACTTGAAGCAGACGACAGACCGACATCGAACCAAACCACGGGACGCGACGAAGATGTCCCACTCAGCTACTACCAACGACGTACCGAAAACTGCTATAGCTCAACAGAATACAGATATCGAAAGGCCAGGAATAACCCTGTGCTATGCTGCGGCGAACCCAAAAAGCCTCCACTTGAACACGAATCGGCGTCATTGATGACGTAGATCTGTGATCAAGTCCCCTCTCGCGCACGGATCTGCAACATTTTTGTTGGGTATCGGTGCCGTGTGTGCGAGTGCACTCGCACACACGGAGGTTGACCAGTGATTCCATGCTCTGACCTGCGCCGATATGTGGCGCATCTGCCGGAAATCGGCTCTGCGGCACCCTCGGGAATGTTTGCTGGCGGGGGTGATCGACGGTGATCACGCCCGTCATCCCGCCCCAGTCACCGCTGCAGGAACTCATTCACGGCTCCCTGACCACGTAGGGCTCGCCGGAGGCCATGGCCTTGTCCTTCGCCTCCGTTCCGCAGCAGGCGCCCTCAGTGGCGACGCAGGCTGTAGCCCGAATTTCCACTGCTCCGACAACCCCTCTACCGCGACCCGTGACGATGGATGGCGCCGACATGGCTGCCTATGCATGTGGTTTCAGTGGTTTCTCAAAGGGATCAACGGGCTGACCGACGATCAAGCCGTCGTCGGAGGAGTTCCGATGGTGGCGAGGTCGCGGGCGAGTGCGGTGAACCAGTCGGCGGTGGCGACCAGTCCACCCATTCGGTGGTGGCCAATTCGAACTGATCGACCGTGTGCCACGCAGCTCGACCGGGGACCTCTTCCTCGACGACACGACTGCACCCTCCACAGAAGATGAGTCCCCGGACTCACCGGGCGGATTCATATCGCAGTTCAGAGCACCTTTCGCCATTTCAGAGCCACTGCTGGCTCATCTGGCGTGAATGGCCGAGGTCAGCGCCCTCGAGTGTGTGCCGATCGGCTCGGTTCGGCGACCCAGGCGGCGATCTGGGCGCGTCTGGTGAATCCGAGTTTGGCAAGGATGTGTTCGACGTGTCCGTCGGCGGTGCGCTGGGAGATGTGCAGGCGGGCGGCGATGGCTTTGTTGGTCAGGCCGTCTGCGACGAGGTCGGCCACCTCCCGCTCCCGAGTCGTCAGATCGGACGGAGCCGGACCGCGAGCCGCAGCCTGCGGTTGCTCGCCCAGGGCATAGCCGATCGCGGCGTCGAGATCCATTGCGGCGCCTTCGTGATAGGCGGCTTCGAAGGATCGCCGTCCGAGCGTGCGGCGGGCCGCTCGTTCGCAGTCTTCGCCATGGACCACCAAGCTCGGGAAGAAGACCGCGGAAGTGCCTGCCAGCTGCCTCATTGCGTTCGTGGCGCCCAGCAACACGGCGGCGAGCCGCGCGCTGCCGGCCTGGGCTCCCACAATCCACGCCAATGTTTCCAGGGCGTTCGTGGCCATGAGTAGGTCTTTCTGCTGCCTGATCAGTGGCAGCCACTGCCGCAGCAGGCGCAGCGCACCGTCGCGATCACCGTGGTGCCACGCGGCAACCGTCGTGCCCCACAAGGCATATGACCGATATGCGGAATCGCCATATGATTCGGTGATCGCGAGGGCCTTCTCGTGGTACGAGAGAGCTGCTGCGCTGTCTCCCTGCGATTCGTGTGTCCATCCAAGCCCGAGCAGGGCAAAGACCTGCCCGTAGACGTCGTCCTGCGCAGTGAACGACTCGAACGCGGCTTCGAGGGGTGCGCGTGCTTGCGGCGGGTCGCCGCTGCGGAGCGCATGGAGGCCAAGACCAAGATTTGCGTATGCGTGCACGATCGGGCGGTCGGTTCGTGCGGCCAGCGCCTGCACCTGTGCGACCAGTGCGGACGCCGCGGTGCGGTCGTCCTGGGCTTCGGCCACCAGGACGGCACGCCACAACCCCTTGGCGTGGACGGCGGTAGCGGTAGCGGGCCGCCTGGCGAGGGCGAGGGCGAGGTCGAGCCAGTGCCGCGCCTCGCCGACCTGGCCTCGGGAGAACCAGAACGGTTGCAACGCTGACGCCATCGACAACGCGGCGTCGGATTCCGCTTCGGTGCCGGTCAGGCAGAAGTCCAGTGCTTGGCGCAGGTTGGGTTGTTCGCGGTCGAGGCGGGCGATCCAGTCGAGTTGGCGGGGGCTGATCCAGTCGGCGTCGGCGTCCAAGGCGAGCTGCCGGTACCAGTCCAAATGTCGGCGCCGCAGGTTCGTGTACTGGCCCGCTTCATCGAGTTTGTCGAGGCCGTAGTCACGCACCGTCTCGAGCAGCCGGAACCGCACCACCGGGCCCGACTGCTCGCGGATCAGGATGGACTTGTCGACCAGGGCGGTGAGTACATCGAGCAGGTCCTCCGCTGCGAGATCGTTGCGGCACACCTGTTCGGCGGCGTCGAGTTCGAAGCTGCCGGCGAACACCGACAACTGTGCCCACACCTGTTGTTCGGCCGGGGTGCACAGCGAGTAACTCCAGTCGATGCACAACCGCAGGGTTTGCTGGCGACTCGGCGCGCTGCGGCTGCCGCGGGTCAGCAGTGCGTATCGGTCGGTGAGCCGCGCCAGGATCTGTTCTGGTGACAGTGCCCGCAGCCGGGCCGCCGCCAGCTCGATCGCCAACGGCAGCCCGTCGAGGTGGCGGCAGATCTCGGTCACCGCGGCGACATTGTCCTCGGTGAGCACAAAGCCCGGCACCGCGGCGGCGGCCCGTTCGACGAACAAGGTGACCGCGTCATAGCGGGCCGCACTTCGCAGCGAGGGCTGCCGATCCGGGTCAGGAACGGTCAGCGGCCGCACCCGCAGCACAGATTCCCCGCCGACAACGAGAGGTTCGCGGCTTGTGGCCAGGATCCGCAACTTCGGGCACGCCCGCAGCAGTGACTCGGCCACCTTCGCAGCCGTATCCACGATTTGTTCGCAATTGTCGAGCACCAGCAGCAGCTCCCGCGACGCCAGGTATTCGATCAGGACGTCGAGCACCGGCTGCCCTTGTGGGCGCAACCCTAGAGAGGCGGCGATCACGCCGGGTAGCAGCGCGCCGTCGTGCAGCTGCCCAAGTTCGACCAAGCAAACCCCGTCGGCGAATTCTCGTTGCGGGCCGGTCGCCACTCGTAACGCCAGTCGGGTCTTGCCCACCCCGCCGATCCCGGTCAACGTCACCAGCCGGGAGTTCGCCAGCAGGTTCTTGGCCTCGGCCAATTCGGTACGGCGGCCGATAAAACTTGTCAGCTCGAGGGGAAACGGTCCGCTTGCGCTAACCGACGAACCGCACGGCAAGGGCTCGCGCACCGGCGGGGGGCCGGTCGCCCGCGGAATCAAAGGAACCGGGGTGCTTTCTTGCCGCTCGGCACCCGCTGCGGCCCGTACCGCCATCTCGTCAACCGGCCACCCGCGCCCGGCCTGTAGATGCCGCAGCTGCTCGCCCAATGCCGCCGCGGAGGGCCGCTGCTCGCTAGGGCGGGCCATGGCATGTTCGATCACCGTCGAAAGGTCCTCGTCGATGCCTTGCTCGCGTAGATGAGGGACCGGCTGTGTGGTGATCCGCAGAAACTGGGCTACGACTTGTTCGCCGCTTCGCCGCTCGAACGCCGCGTGCCCGGTCAACGCGGCGAACAACGTCGCGCCGAGCCCGTAGACGTCGGCTGCGGGGGTGGGTGCCTCTCCGGCCAGTACCTCCGGCGCGGTGAATGCCGGTGAACCTGTAACCGTGCCGGTGGCGGTGTGGAATCCATCGGGGATACGGGCGATCCCGAAGTCGGTTAGTGCGGGTTCACCGTAGTCGCTGATCAGGATGTTAGTGGGTTTGACGTCGCGGTGCAGGATGCCGAGCCGGTGCGCGGCCTCGAGGGCCCCCGCGAGCTTCACACCCAGGCGCGCCGTCTCCTGCACCGACAGTGGACCGTGCCGGCGGATCCGGGCGTCGAGGGAGTCCTGCGGATAGTAGGGCATCACCAGATATGGCAGTCCGGACGCGGAGGTGCCGACCTGCAACACCCCCACGATGTTCGGGTGTCCCGTCAGCCGGCCCATCGCCCGCTGCTCCCGAACGAACCGCTGCCGGTTCCCCTCCTCCAGGGCTGCGGTGAGCACCTTGATCGCCACCGTCCGGTCCAGCGCCGCTTGGGTGCACCGATACACCACCCCGAACCCGCCGCGCCCGATCTCCTCGGCGTCGGTGAATCCTGCTTCTGCCAGTTCCGCCGTGACCGCCGGGATCACGGCGCGCTGGGTCTTGAATGGCTCGATGTCGCCCATGCGCCGGTCCTGCTCCGTGATGTTCTTCAGGATACCGCCGGTCGGCTGCGGCGGTTTTCCCCTGTGGTGATGGCTTCCTACATGACAGCCACGCCGGCGAAGGGCGCCGCTTTCGCCACGATTGGCGGCTGAAAACACTCGTGGTGACGCTGCTGGGCTGCCGTAGTACCCCCCAGACCAGTGGCAGGTCCCTATCGCTGTCTGTGCCCCGCCAGCTGCGATTTCACTACACCGGAGCGAACCGATGATCACAATTTGTACACCGCCGCCCGGGCACCTACGACGACATTGCCAAGCAGCGGGCCAGGGTGCCTGAGGGTGCCGGGCATCCGGCGCCCTCAGGCCAAATCACCACGGGCACAACCCGAGACGGCCGATAGCTGGCATCGCCGCCAGCATGCGTCAACCGATCATGCGTGACCGAAGTGCGCTCGGCGAACGGCAGTCTGTGCGAATCACGGCGTGGCAGACCGCAGTTCAGCGATGGCTCGAGGCGACGTCGACGAGGCTGCGCCGCATCGAGCTCGAGGCGCTAGCCCGCCGTGATGCTCCACGAACCGGACAAGTACGCACTTATAGTTACATACTTCGCAATGGAGACTGGCTCACTGATAGTTGGTCCCATGGGGTTTCCAGCGACCGGTTCGAGCGCCATGCGCACGGAGGCGTTACTCGACCTGACTGGTCAGAACTCGCGAGCCACTGAATCCGACCCTCGCAGCGACCGATCCTATCGGAATATTCGATTCACGCAAAAACATAGTGACATGTTCCATCCGTACCCGGTCTCGAATTTCTCCAAATTCATAACCCGAGTTCGCAAGTCGCCAGTGCAAGGCTCGCTCACCTGCGTCCGTGGCATCTGCCGGAAACACATGACACTGCCCGTCGGTGTTCGCGATCTGGCTCGCAAGCAGTGCAAGTCGGTCTGCGCGCCGCGCCGTCGCCGCAATCAAAGCACCTCTGCCAGCGAGTCTTATGGCAACCGCTCTGCCGATACCCGATGAAGCGCCTACTACCAAGACCACCTTTCCCCTGATCTCAATGCAACTCTCTCCGTTCGATAACTTGGCCGCCACCCCGTCACGGTCCGAGGAACAGTCGCTCACAGGGGAGACGTGGATTCAATCTACAGTCTTCAAAGAAATCCCATTTTAATTCTATCGTCCACCACGGGTTTCGTCGCCAATCGCGTATCAAATTACCCACCGCCGTGGTAGTGGCAACGTAGTCCAATACCACATCGGCCAGCCAGATCCGCAGGTGCACGTCACCCTCGCCCAGGGGTCGTCCTTCGGTAGTCAAGGCGAATCGCCTCCTCGAGCATACAAGAGGTCTTGAACGTTTCCGAACTATGCACTGTTGCTACCCGATTTCTTCATCGGCATAGTGACGGAATGCAATTCCCGACGGCAGCGCGTGATTTGTTGGTCAACAGCTATTTGTGCATTCAGTAGATTAGAGACTATCTCTGGCGCAGATGTCAGTCATCCTCGAACAGGATTTCGTCCGATTTGCCCCCGGCCTTGGCTGTGTCGCCCACTCGGTACACGATGCCTCGCTGCGAACTGTCGGCAAGGTCGAGCCATGCAACCGGGCCCCTTTCTCCAAGCGTAGCGGCGAAAAGGCGAATAAAACACGTCCTGAAACCTGCCTTCCAACGAGACACCAAATACCCATTGTCTGTGCCACCGCGCTGGACTCCGTGACGACCTCGCCGAAGTACTCACCCAAAGCGTCGCCAGCCAACATCAATCTCCACCTCCGCGTTGGCCACAACCATCCGGCGGGAGGTCCTACTGCAGTTCGCCGATCAAGTTGAGCAGAACAAGGCTCGGCGCGACGCCAACTTGGACGTGGTCTTCCTGTGTCGGCACTTCGTCGGTGAGCGTCGCCCGGCACTGTCGAAACCATCTCGGTCGTTTTGCCGGTATGTGGATGACATCGTCCATAACCCGAGCGTTGTCAGATCGTGGGACCTTTCGTGCTACGCCTATAGCGGCAGAGCTGGTACGACTGGTTCAACGGCACCCACGCGTCAGGCTAAATATCGTGCGCTGCGGTCTTTTTCGACGGAAGCCTCGGTGGTCATCACGGCTGCACGCTGTCGAGCTGCACCGCCGTAGCCGCGACCTCGGCGAGTTGCTCCGGCCTCACGAAACCGGGACCGTCACAGCAACTGCTTGATGCAAGAGAACAAGATCGCCGGTCGCAGCCAACGGCCCACTCGTCGTCTATTTCCAGGCTACGGCGGTACTCCTCGGAGTCGCATACACCTCCGATCAATGTCTATTCACGGGTGCTGCTGTATCCATATAGTTTTCTCCCGCGACCATTGGTCGAACGCGCGCAACGATTTCTCGGCACCGCCGTATCCGGACTGTTTCCATCCCCCGAACGGCACGGTGAGGTCCCCCTCACTATAAGAACCAACGGAGACGAGTCCAGCTTCGATGCCGCGCGCGAGGACAAGCGCATCGTCGAGGCGGCGGGTCCATACCGACGCGGCGAGCCCGTAGTCAACGTCGTTGGCCAGCATGATGGCTTCGTCGTGGGTACGAAATCGTTGCACAGTAACGACGGGTCCGAATACTTCGGTGCGGGTGATCGCGGTCCCGGCGGGTACATCGGTCAGCACCGTGGGTGCGATGTAGCGACCACCTGCGACGACGGGGATTTCCCGACCACCGACGGCGATGGTGGCACCGTCGGCGGTGGCCTGGATGATCGTCGCGAGAATCCGGTCGGCCGCGACGTCATTGATCACTGGACCGATCTTCGTCGTGGGGTCGGCGGGGTGCCCGACCTGCAGCGCGTCGGCAGCGGCGGTGAGGGAGGCGACGACCTCATCGTGAATTCGCTCGTGCACCAGGATACGAGAACCAGCAGTGCAATTCTGGCCTGCGGTCAGGAATGCAGCCTCGATCATGCCCTCGAGGAGGGCGGTGCCGAAGTCGAGTGCGTCGTCGAGCAGGATCTGCGGGCTTTTGCCGCCGAGTTCGAGACTGACCCGTTTCAGGTTGGATTGGGCAGCGGCGGTGAGGATATTGCGGCCGGTGGCCGTGGATCCTGTGAACGAAAGTGCTCCTACATGCGGGTCCGAGGCCAACGCTGCGCCGGTCACAGGGCCGGTACCAGGAAGGACGCGAAGGATACCGTCGGGGATTCCTGCTTCTGTGGCCAGAGCGGAGACGTGCTGAGCGGAGCGGGGGGTGGCGTCGGCGGGTTTCAAGATCAGTGCGTTGCCCACTGCGAGGGCTGGCCCGATCTTCCATGCGGCCATCGCGAGAGGATAGTTCCAGGGCAGGATCGCCGCAGTCACTCCGTAAGGTTCGCGTTCGGTGAAGGCGAGCACGTCTCTACCGGTGGTAGAGGTTCGTCCATAGCGTTTATCGAGTGCTTCGGCGAACCAACGGATGGATTCGATGGCGCTGGGGACATCCCCGGTGATGCATTCGGTGATCGGTTTCCCGGCGTCTTCACTGTCGAGTGTCGCGAGCAAGTGCGCGTCTCGCTCCATCAACGTAGCAAGTCGAAGCAGGGCTGCGGCCCGTTCTCGCGGCGGCAGTGCCGACCAGACACCACTGCGGTATGTGTCGCGTGCTGCAGTCGTGTGCTCGAAAACCTCGGCGGGCGTTGTCTGTTCGACTGCGCCGAGAACGGAGCCATCTGCAGGGTTGGTCAACGTCATGGTCGTCACGAGCTCACCGGTTCCTCGACTAGTTCCAGCCGCCCGTCGCGGCGCATGACCAGCCCGTCGTGTTCGAGTCGAGCGAGGTAGCGGGCCACGCCTTTTTCCCCGCGGCGGCGGAACAGTGTCATCAACCGGGGCAGCAGGTTGGGGACCAGCATTGCCACCCGGACGAGCAGCGATTCGGAGACGCGGGGATAGATCTCGAGGCGGGGACGGTCCAGCAGCCGCATCATGGCGTGCGCGACCGCTTCCGGTGGCTGGGGCGAGTCCTGGAATTGCAGCGAGTTGCCGCCGTCGATCGCCTCTTGGCGCAGCATGCGGGTGTCGGTGGCCGAGGGCAGCACTGACCCGACGGTGATGCCCTTCGCCGCCAGATCCAGGCCGATCGCGAGCATCGCGCCGCGCAAACCGAACTTCGACGCGGTGTAGAGCGGGGTCTCGCCGAGCGGGAAGATCCCGCCGAGCGATACCGTTGTCACCACGCGCGGATCAGCGGAGTTGCGTAGCAGGGGAAGCGCCAAACGGGTGAGTATCAGTGGGGAGAGCAGATTGACGTTCAGTTCGAGGCGGATGCTGTCGACGCTGCGCTCGTCGAACCGTTCGGCGCTGGTCATTCCCACGTTGTTGATCAGCACGTCGATTCGTCCGTAGTCGACCTCGATGCGGTCCAGCAGCGCGGCGACCTGGGCTTCGTCGGTGAGGTCGCAGGCGTATCCGCGATGCCCGGACCCGGGCAGCGCGGCAGCGACGGCGTCTGCGCGGTCACCGCGGATGTCGATGACGGCGATCGACGCCCCCAGCCGCGCGGCGGGCCGGATGAACGCAGCGGCGATGCCACCGGCTCCGCCGGTGATGGCGATGACCTTGCCGCGGTAGTCGAAACTCATGCCGACACCTGCACCGGGGTCTGGGTCGGCGCCGGGGAGGTCAGCGACCATCCGCAGGTGCGGGCGAGTTTGCGGATGAAGCGGACGTAGGCGTCGGCGTCGACGTAGCCGGTGTGGCGCGGGGAGGCATCGAAACGCAGCCCGTTGGAGAGGTCGGGACGGTCGGTGCTGATGCGCTGCGCGAACGCCTCGGCACGCGCCGGGTTGTGACCCCTGTCGTCGAGGAATCCGGCGATCATGTGCGCCTGCTGGTCGAACAGTTGGTAAGCGCCGGAGTTGGTTTCGATGAACCCCACCCCGAACAGGCCGGGGTGTTCCCGGGAGAAACAGTTCAGATATAGGTCGGGGTGCTGCTCGTTGCCGAAGTACTGCTGCGCCACCGGAATCCGGTGCCGGTAGCCGGTAGCGAAAAGCACCAGGTCGAACTCGTCGCTGCCGCCGTCGGTGAACCGCACTGTCCGACCATCGGTGCTCTCGATGCCGGGACGGGCGACGAGGTCGCCGTGCTGCAGGTGGTGCAGCAGCATCGAGTTGATCACCGGGTGGGTTTCGAACAGTTTGTGGTCAGGCTTCTGCAGCCCGATGCGGGTGGGGTCGCCGTTGAACAGGCGCAGTATCGGCTGCAGGATCGCCCGCTCGAGCCGTTTGGGCAGGAACGAGCCTTTCCCGCCGAACACGTCCGACGGCACACCGAAGACGTGCTTGGGTATGAACCAGTAGCCGCGGCGCAGGCTGATCGCGGTGTAGTCGGCGTTGCGGGCGGCGTCGCAGGCGATATCGCAACCGGAGTTGCCGCCACCGACGACCAGGACCCGTTTGCCCACGAACTCACTCGGGCTGCGGTAGCTGCTGCTGTGGCGCACCTCCCCGGTGAACGAACCCGGCAACTCCGGGAGGTTGGGGAACCATTGCGACCCGGTGCACACGATCACCGCGTCATGACGGGTGCTGCTGCCGTCGGCGCGGACGACGACCCAATTGTCGCCGTCGCGGTGCACATCGGCGACCTCGACCCCGAACTCGATGCGCTCGCTCAGTCCGTAGGCGTCGGCGAAGGACTGCAGATACGCCAGGATCTGCCGGTGGCCCGGGTAGTCGGGATAGGCCTCGGGCATCGGGTATCCGCTGAATCCCGACACGGTCTTGCTCGAGATGAAATGGGCCGTTTCGTACATGGGGCCGCCCGGATTCTCGATGTCCCACAACCCGCCGACATCGGTGTGGCGTTCGAGGTGGGTGTAGTCGATGTTTCGCTCGCGTAGTGCGCGAGCGACTGCCAAACCTGCTGGTCCGGCACCGATGATGCAGATAGAAACAGTCATGGGAGAGCTCCTTGAAAGACGAGTTCACCGATGTTAGGCAGCCCAGCGGGTATGTCGGCGGACATGAACAGCCATCTGTCCGGACCTCAACGGCCAACCCAACTGGCCGATCTGGGGTCGGTGTTTACTCGCCTATGGCGCGTTGGCGCAGATCCCCGGGAGCGATCCCGAACCAGCGCTTCACCGCCCGCCGCAGCGACCGGTCGTCGGTGTATCCGATCTCTGCCGCGATATCGGCGAACGACAGATCCGCGCGGGTGATAAGCCGCGCGGTCAACCGGCGGCGCACCTCGTCGAGCACATCGGAATAGGAGGCATCGACATCGGCCAGCCGCCGCCGAAGTGTCCGCTCACTCATCGCGAGCATCCGCGCATGCGCACCCAGCGGCCGCACGTCCGGCAGCGCGGCCTCGACCTGCGCCGACAACGCGGCCACGAGTTCTTGCCGGTCGACGGTCTGTTCCGCCGCCACGGCGAGGAGCGCCGTAGCATCGGCCAGAGTCCACGGATCCCAGGTGTCCAGCGCTCGCCGCCACTGCTGCGAGCACAGCAACCACGCATTGCGGGGGCCGCCGAACACGACTGGTGCGTCGAAGCACGCTTGGAACGGTGCCGGGTCAGCTGGCTCGGGCCGGGCGAACTCGACCCGCACCGGACGGATCGAGGCATCAGCAGACTCGCGAACCATCCGCGTGATGTTGGCGAACCCCTCCTCGACCAGGAACCGGTCGACCGGTGCCGCGTCGTCGAGCACGATGGTGACCACCGCAAGCAGATCCCCTTCTCTCACCGTCGACCAGCGCATCATCGACCCGGCCAGGTTCTGGTAGCGCACTCCGATGTCGATCGCGTCGGCGAGCGTCGGGCTCGACATCATCGCCAGCCCCAGGACCCCGGACGCGGTGATCGGCTGGCGGGCACCCACTTCCAACCCCAACGCCGGCCTAGGGAGTCTGTCCAGCGCCGCTTCGATGATCACCCGGCCCTGCCGATACGACACCCGAAGCCCCGGTGCGTCGAGGGTCTCCCGCGACAACCCGGCGTCGTGGATCGCGCGATCCAACGACACCCCGTGCTCGTCGGCGACCCGCAGCAGATACCGGATGATGTTCGGCGCGATCGTCGCCGACGACACCAGCCGTACCGAAGATCCCTGCACGGCTCCACTGTAAGCACGCCCGACCCGTACTTTCACGAGCTGCTGTCGCGGGTATCGGTGCACACCCGCCGCCCCCGATTGTTCGCGACGGTGAGTGAGTGACCTGCGCCCGCGTTCGCGCGGTCACCGCACCGGCACCACCTCTGGACAGACTGTGCCGCGCACGGCAATTCGCGTTGCTTCGCACCCGTTACAGCAACGCTCCAGCAGGTCCCGCCGTCGTTGAAATCGTCTCGCGAAAGCCCAGGACAACCGATTACACCGCGCCGGGTCGCACGCGGCCCAACCATTGACTCCCGCATCTGATGTTTTTCTAAATAGGTTGCCGTACAGGCACATTCATGACACCTGAGCGTCCGGTCCTATGTGATGGGTTGGCGATCGTCGCATTACCTTTCCCCGGCCGACCCGAGACGGGACATTCAGCATTCGACGACGTTGACCGCAAGTCCGGCGAGGCTGGTCTCCTTGTATTTGTGCGACATGTCCAGGCCGGTCTGGCGCATCGTCTCGATCGCGGTGTCGAGGGAGACGCGATGTGCTCCGGTGCCGCGAAGGGCCAGACGCGCCGCGGTGACCGCGGTAGACGACGCGACCGCGTTGCGTTCGATGCAGGGAATCTGCACCAGCCCGCCGACCGGGTCGCAGGTCAGCCCGAGATGGTGCTCGATCGCGATCTCCGCAGCGTTTTCGACCTGCGGCGGTGAGCCGCCCAGCACCGCACACAGCCCGGCCGCGGCCATCGCGCACGCGGCACCGACCTCGGCCTGACAGCCGCCCTCTGCACCGGAGATCGAAGCATTGGCTTTGACCAGCGCACCGATAGCGGTGGCCGTCAGCAGGTAGTCCTCGACGCCATCGACGTCGGCGCCAGGAATGAATCGCAGGTAGTAGTGGGCGACGGCAGGCACGATGCCTGCCGCGCCATTGGTCGGTGCGGTGACCACACGTCCGCCCGCCGCGTTCTCCTCGTTCACCGCCAACGCGAACGCCAGCAGCCAGTCTCCGCGGCAGTCGTCGTGATCGTCCGACGCGCTGTCGAGCGCTCTTTTCAGCTCGCCTGCCCGCCGGACAGTACCCAGGCCGCCCGGCAACGTCCCCTCGGCCGACAGCCCTGCCGACACGCACGCCACCATCGCAGCCCAGATGCGTTGCAACGACTCACGCATCCCGGCCTCACCGTGGATGGCCGCCTCGTTGCGGCGGGCCACCTCGCTGATGGAGCAGCCTTCGGTGGCGCAGATGTCGAGCAACTGCTCGGCGGTGTCGAACGGCAAAGGCTGATCCACGCCGCCGGTCGACACCTGCTCGCCTTCCCGGCGGATGAATCCGCCACCGATCGAATAGTAGGTTTCCGCAGCGAGCGGGCGGCCCCCGTCGCCGGCCCACGCGGTGAGGGCGAGGGCATTGGGATGTGCGGGCAGGCGGGTACGAGCCTGGAACACGATGTCGCCAGGTGTGAAGGTGATCTCGTGCACCCCCGCGAGCAGGCAGCGTGAGTCCACACGCAGCGACGACCACCGCCCTCGCACTCGGTCGGGATCACAGTCTTCGGGGGTGAGACCGCTGAGGCCCGCGACGACCGCGTCCGGTGTGCCGTGACCGACGCCGGTGGCCGCCAGCGACCCGTACAACGTACATGCCACCTTCGTGACCTGACTCAGCACACCACGGTCGAGCAAGTCTTGGGTGAACGCGCGCGCGGCGCGCATCGGGCCAACGGTGTGCGAGCTGGAGGGACCGATTCCGATCGTGAACAGTTCAGACACAGAAATGTATGCCGACATTTCCTTCCTCTGTCAGAGATACTCGTGGTGCCTCTTTGCAGGCACAGAATCTGTTGCGCGGCAGCGTGTTTCACCTCACCCGCGCGACCGCCATGACCGAAATGCCGCCGAGCACTGTCACTGCGGCGGCCCCGATCCACAGCAGCGGGAAACCGCCGACTGCGATCAATCCGGCTCCCACCAGCGGCCCCAGGGCCTGCGGGATGGCCATCGCGATGTTCATGATTCCCAGTTCTTGCCCGTTGTGTTCGGCGTCGGGGAGCACGTCGGCGGCCAGCGCCTGATCGATGGCCATGAACGAGCCGTATCCCGCGCCGAGGACAGCGGCGGCGATCGTGGCGCCCCACAGATTGCCCAGGCACAAAATCACCGCAGCAGAGATCGCTTGCATGATCGCGGCGACCAGGACGAACGGCTTGCGTCGTTGCAGACGGTCCGAGCACCAGCCACTGAATATCGACGCGGCGATCGCGGCACCCATGTAACCGACCGACAGCACAACCATCGACTCTTCGGCATCGGCGACCTTCAATCCGAATTGCAGGTAGTAGAAGGTCAGCGCGGTGCCCAGGGCATTGCCGAGGTTGACCAGCACCCGCCCGATCAGCGTCCAGCGGAAGTCGTGATCGCCGAGCAGATGCATCGCCGACCAGCGGGCCCGCGCCACAGCCGACACCGCAGGGTCGGGGGTCGTCAACACGAACGGCACCACCAGCGCCAGCAGCAGGCACACGATCAGCCAGTAGGACTGCGCCACATTCAGCGCGAAGAACGCCACGAGCGACACCCCCAGGACCGGAGCCAGCCCCTGGGGAGTCGAGATCCAGCTCGACACCACCCCCCGTTGGCTGCGCGGCACCTGGTCCCCGATCAGCGCCGTCAGCGCGGAAGACGCCGCACTGAACCCGATCATCGCCAGAGACCAGCAGACGGTGACGCCTGCGATGCTCGTCTGCGTGCTCAACCCGGCCAGCGACCCCGCCAACAGCAGACACCCGCCCACGATCCACGGCCGTCGACGACCGAATCTGCTGGTGGTGCGGTCACTGAGCGCACCGGCCGCGGGAAAGGCAACGGCCGAACAGACTGCCGATATCCCGGATATCACACCGAAATCGGTGACACTGGATCGCCAGTTGTCCCCCCGCAGCGCATCACCGATCCCGATGCTGTCGTTCACCTGCTGCGGCAACACCAGCTGAAATACCGTCAGCTGGGCCAACCACATTCCCAGCCATGCCAGACCGAACAGGCCGATCCAGCGAACAGGCACCGGTCGCGTCGAATCCCCTTTCACCGATTCTGTGCCAGCAGCCACCTCCAGAACGCCATCAGCAAGTGGCGAGGGATGGGTATCGAAATTCTTCATCAACGGGTTCTCTCAGCCTGAAATGGTCACTGAATCAACGCAACAGGCTCATGCCCGACACATTCTGATGTCGCCCTGACTCGCAACGCCTGCCCGTCGATCCAGGCCGTACCGACAACACACTGATCATGTCGAACATAACGCCATTCCTCTTCATAACCCTGACCGCGAACAGGAAAGACCCGTTACTGGACGACATCTGGAGAATTCGATGCAGATCGATCACGCGACCGATTACGCTTTCCGCCGCAGAGCTAATCAGATGTCCGACCGCCCCACACAGGGGGCATACAGACAATTAGGGGGGCAAAGACGACATTCAATCACGTTCCCGGATGACCATCCTGCACAAAGCGTCTTGCGACAGTCGACGATCGTGTCTTTCATCGAAATACCCGGCCCGCCGTCGCATACCGGGGATGGTGAAACGGTGCGCATCGCTCACCCCTTCTCACAGGTCACCACACCAGGGTCGCCTCGGTCGTATTCAGCTCCGGCCCCGGCAGCGCCCCGCGGCCACCGGCAAGGCGGTGGCCGCGGGGCCACCGAGCCGACGGTGACCGGTGTCTCCGCTATGCCGGCGTCGCCGCGGCTCGCTGGGCGCTCGGCGTCGTCCCGGTCCAGCGCAGGTACGCGCGGCGGAACTCGCGGCTGTCACTGAACCCGACCTCACCAGCAATCGATCCGATCGGCAGAGTCGTGTCGCGCAGTAGTGTGGTGGCCCGTTGCAGGCGCACCCGGTCGCGGATATCGCCGAACCGCACACCGGCCTGCGCCAGTCTCCGGTGCAGCGTTCTCTCGCTGATTGCCAGCCGGTCGGCGACCAGCCCCATCGTGACCGGTCGGCGAAGGTGCTCGCGCAGGACGCCCTCGACCGCGGCGACGATGTCGGGACGGTGCTCCAGGGGCTGGGCAAGATGCTTCACGGCCTCGACGGCCAACTCCAACTGCGCGGGGTTGGGCGATGGTAGCGGCCGTTCGAGCAACCCGGCATCGAGGTACACCCGGCTCACCTCGGCGTTGAAATACACCGGGCATCGAAAGAACCGGTAGTAGGCATCGGCGTAAGCCGGACGCTCGTAGGCGAATTCCAACCGCACGGGCACCACATCGGCACCGAACGCCGACCGCAGCAAGGTGACGATGGCACTGCATCCCTCTTCGCACAAAAATGCCCGCAGCTCCAGGTCCGGGCTGCGCTCACCTAGCCGAATCGCGAACTCGTCTCGCCCGTACTCGATCTCGTAATCCATGATGCTGCCCGAGGCTTGATGCCAGCTCATTGCCACCAGCACGGCGTCTGCGACGGTCGCGCTGGCCAGCATCGCGAATCCCAGCAGCCCCCAGTTCGTGAGCACGTCACGGCTGCCGACATGGATCCCGACCGGCCCCGGGGGCAAGGACCGCAGCGCACGCTTGAGGATCGTCGCGATCTGCCGGTAGGACAGCCGGGTCTCCGGGAGTTGCAGGTGCCCGGGCGACACCGCCGTACCCGCGAACCACGAATCGGTGTTCAGACGCCATTTCTCGGCGACCTCGAGCAGACCTACGATCGCGACCGGCGGTATCTTCGCATCCTGCAGATCACAGTCGTATGTGATCAGATTATTCACATCATTCATGAGATAAATCGGCTTCCCAACGGCGAAAACCTCGCCTACTGGTCGAATGACCAGTTGAGTGTATACCCGCAGACGCACCCTGTTCCAGCAGTTGCCATATTTTTGCGGTCGCCGCCTTCACCCGACCCCCCAGCCCCGTATACCTCCCACGCCCCAGCGGCGGCAAAGTGGAGGTGTCAGTCAATCAAACGTGCCGATCCGGAGAGCTCGATGCGTACTGGTGCACCGACACGAGCGGCAGTCAGCGCCGTCCCCCGCCTCTGCGGCGTCGGCGGTGTGGCGCTGCTCTCGATCACGAACGACAGCCACACCCAGGAACATCATCGCCGGCAGCGACCGTTGGTGCGGCCGGCATCGATTATCCGACGGGGCAGGCCACCGAGGCGCGCCGTTGCCAGCGCCCCGGTGGCGACCATGGATGGGCCGCACGCATGCCCGCCGCACGAGTCCAGCCCGTACTTCCGCACAGACATGACACTCGCGAGTCGACTGGCCGTGTGGAATCGGGGTGGGATCACGCCGGTGCTGGAACGCCGACCTCGCCGTTTGTCTGGGGATGGGTGGCCGACGCTGGTTCCGGATTCGCCCGCGCACGCAGATGTTCCGCGAACACGGCGGCGGCGACCGCGCCGATGATGGCGAGCACGAGCAGTGTCACCGAGACCCAAAACTCTGGTCGTAGAGGGTGATGTCGCAGCGGATGATGGCTCGTCGCGCGAAGGTCATCGGGGAGATGTCCTTGAAGGGACGAAACACTGGTGGGGTGGTCCCCAACCGAATGCAGTGGGAATTCCTCACTTGACGGTACTTGCCCCCTTTGCTGTCCGGACTGCCACCCCGTGGGAATAGTCGAGACGATCAGGTGTGCCATTCCTGGACCGTTGTCTTCTGGGCGTTTCACGCCGAATGACGCGCGCAGTCAGAATTTCGACTCGGTATTGTCGAAGTGCTTGGCCATCACATCGATCATCTCGAAAATCGTGTGTTCGTCGAGGGAAATTCGACGGTACTCGACCATGCAATCCGATATCGCGAGGATCAGCACCGCAGTACGGGTCGAGACATCAGCGAGCGCCTCGGAATCGGTGCCGTGGTTGAGGACCTCGGCGAGGTGTTCGACCTGCTCGTCGGTGCACTTGCGCGCCAGATTCGGGTCGAGCCGCGAGACACGGTTCACCAGCTCGTCGTAGACATCCCAGGGCAACGGATCGAGGCGATACGCGTGAACGATCCGTTTCAGCACCTGCCCGGCCGTGGGTGTGGATTCGGAGAAATCGTAGTCGAGCAACGCGTTTCGTATACGTTCCCGAGCCGCGTGCTCGAAGATCGAAATCAGGAGCTTCTCCATCGAGGCGAAGAAGTGGTGCACCATGCCCAGCGAGGTGCCCGCCTCTTGTGCGATCTTCCGGGCCGTGGTCGAGTCGATTCCTTCGCGCGCAACCACTCGCATACCGGCGGCGATGAACTTCGCTCGACCAACCTCCGGGAACGCTCTTCTCATGAATCCCCTCCAGCGCGCCAAGCGGAAAAAGAACGGGCGACGGCACCGGGAATCACCGCCGCCACGGGACGCCTGTCAGTGCATCAGTTCAAGGAATTGCAGCCCAGGGCTTTCCCGGACAAAACGGGGGAATTCACGACAATCTCCCTCTGCCGACCAGTGTCGGCGAAGGGAGATCGTGGGTTCGCGATCGTATGTCCGGAGCAACTTCGTCGATGCTCCGGCAGTCCGCGGGACGTGCACGAGTAACTGATGCACACCGTCCGGCCGAGCATCGCTGTCACTGATGCTCGGCCGGGATATCAGGCTGGTCGCGGGAGGCGGACGGTCAGGAGGCCGCCGGGGCGATAGGGGTCGGTGCGCTGATTTCTCCGGCAGCGTGCAGGGTGTTGTAGGCCTGGATCAACCCGGCGATCCCGGCCGGAACGCCGACGACGACACCGCCAATGATCGGTCCGAGAGCGGCGCCCAGTCCAAGACCGGGAATGCAACCACCGATCAGAAGAACGACCGCACCGACGACGCAGCCACCGATCAGGCCGACGACACCACCGATCATGCTGCCCGCGGTGACCCCCAGCATGAACTCGTTACCGGCCTGGTTGAGGGCGTTCTGAATATCGGCGTCAGCGTCGATGCTGCGCGCCGCGACCGGCGACGCGTCGGGGATGACGGCCTCGGGCAACGCCGCCGCCGAGACGTCGAATGTCTCGGGTGCCTGGTTCGGGACCAACGCCGCCACGGGGGCGGCCGGTGCCGCGGACGCAGCGGGGTCGAGGACCTGTGTCACAGACCCCGGGGCCGGTGCCGCGCTCGCTGTTGCGCTTTCGGCCGCCAAGGTGGTGATTACTGCTGCTGCCACGAGAACAGCGATCCGGGCCCGGCTTGTGTGTCGCATTGAATTTCTCCCTCACATGGATTTCCGGTGATATTGATGGCGGGTCATCGAATGACAGGTTCAGAGGCGATTCCGGTGCCGTTCCTCACCGGTGCGGCCTTTCTCCGAAAGTGCGGTCCAATTCCGGCGCCGGTCATCGTTCTTTTCTGTTCCGCGCATCAAAGCAGCCCTCACGCGCACGGGAGAAGGGGATTCTCCGCCAACATGGTGGGCAGATCAGACGCCGCAGGCACACCCCGCCGTGCTCGCGCGCCGTGCTCGACTGTGGTAGCTCCAGCGCCGAGGCGGTGCGCGTGACCAGCGCAGGTCGAGCCGGTGGTGATCGGTTCGAGCCCAGCGTGCCGGCACGGGGCATGTGCGAAGTCATCTGTGCAGCAAGATGTTTCGCTGTGAATTAGTGCGCAACGGACACGGCTGGGTGATTCTGCCTGGCGTCGGTATCGGCGACGATGTCGCCTGCGCCGCGCTGAGCGCAGCACCGCTCCACGAATCTGAGATCCAACGCCAGGTCTCCCTCGCGATCTCACGTCCTCGCCTCCATTCCGCGTCAGCCGAATTCGTCGCCGGAGGAGCTGACCGGACAAGTGCGCTCTGCCGTGGAGGACTGCAGATGGCCTTCCGCCCAGTTGGCCGGGTCATTGGTCAGCGGTCAGAGTTAGACCACCCTTCAACCAGCAATTTCGCCCACCCCACAACACGTTTGAAGCAGACAACCCCGCAGCCGAACCAACGACAGATCCCGACGCCAACCTCTCCCATTCAGCTACTTTCACCGAACTACTGAAAACTATTGCAAATCAATAGAATTGAGACCACGCGACATGATCAACCCGCCTGTGCTACAGTCTGGCGACGCACAATAGAAGTACTCGTGCACACATCTGCACCAATATTGTTGCCTCCGTGTGATCAAGTCCCCTCTCGCGCATTACTCGAGCACCGATTTGCGTCAGATATGACGCAAATCGGTGTTCGACCACCTCCTCGCGCACGTTGCCCCGCGCTCGGGCGGTCAGATGTGGCCAGGCGGAACACCGAAGCCGCTCGCAGCACACATTTCCGTCACCGATGACACCTCCGTGTGCGCGAGTAGAAGTTCGCTCGCCCCTCTAACACAAGGGAACGGCACAACTGAGAGATCCCTCGCACTCCCTCGGCCACACGGGCGGTTCCGGCATGGCCGTGTCGCCAGTCACTCGCATCAGCATCCTGGTTTGCCCTGCGCACGGAACGTGTCCGCCAACTCCGCGCCACCACCGCAGCGGTCGAATACGGCTGACCGGAGCTGAATTCGCTCATCTCCTGTTCCCGAATGCCATCCGGTGACGAGCATGGTCACGGGCGACGAAGACGGGCGTTCCGGCCGTAGATTCCTCCGAATTCCTCCAGCTGGATCGACACCGAGCCGCCGAACCGCGGCCGGTTCGTGCGGCCGGTTCGTGCAGGATGGCTTGATCGTCACCGGTACCAGCGCCCTGCTGGGGCTGTACTCGTCGACGCCGTTGGCAAGCCATCGTTCTCGATCTGGTCCAGTCTGTTGCGTTGCCGGACCACAAGGCTGGTCTAAAGCCCTGGTTTCGGCCGCCGCGCGCACGGTGTCGCGGTCACCGCTGGCACGTACGACGGCCGAGGTTGGGACGGCGAGCACCGGACAGCCAGATCGAGTTCAAGGAGAACGGCAGGCTGTTCCTTGCCTCGGAACGTAGCGTCTGTTCATGGACTTGCCTCGTCGTCCCGGCACCTCCGTCGGCCGAGGTCGTGTTCGAGACGTTGATCCTCGGGCACACAAAACTTCTGGTGCGCCTCACCGCCGCCGTCTCCCAGTCGTTCGGCTTTACCGGTTCATGGCGGTTCGGCCTGCTGCTCATAGGACTGCGCGACGCTAAATCGTTCAAGCTCAGTAACGACATCTTCGCCAGCAACACCACGCCGTACTCCGAACCTGCCTATGAACGAGCCACTGAAGCGTCGACTAGTCGACTTGATCAACGACCCCTTAGCCACTGTAAAACACCTCGTCGGACCACTTCGGCAAAGCATCGGATCGCACCACGCATGGGAATCGTTCTTCGCGGACTGATTGCACCGCACCGGGTTTGGGACCGACCAAGAAACTTGTCGAAACCGAGGAACACTGCCGGTTCGAGACGTTGTCGCCATCCAGGCTGTCCGAGAATGCAGACTCCATGACTGCCTGGTCACATGGGTGTACGTTGATGCTCCTCCGATGAGGAAGGAGCCGTAGATGGCACGTGTTTCCAACGGCGAGTCTGTGCTGTCGCGCGTGCTGCGGATTCTGGAGCAGTTCGATCCCGACACACCGACGATAACTGTGTCGGACCTGGCCCGGGCCAGCGGTCTGCCGTTGCCGACGGTGTCGCGGCTGGCCAACGAAATGATCGCCCAGGGGCTACTGCACCGTGATGAACAGCGACGGCTCCACATCGGAATGCGGTTGTGGGAATTGGCGTCTCGCGCCGCGCCGGCAGTCGGCCTGAGGCAGGCGGCGATGCCCTTCATGGAGGATCTGCACGCAATCACAGGTCAACACGTCCAGCTGTCAGTGCTGCACGATCGCGAAGTCCTGGTACTCGAGCGGTTGTCCACGCCGGGCGCGGTGTACAACATCAGTCGCATCGCCGGTCGATTACCGCTTCACGTTTCGTCGAGCGGACTGGTATTGCTGGCGCACGCACCAGCACAGGTACAGGAGGCAGTGCTCACCGGACCGCTGCGTCGATGCACCACGAAAACGATCACCGACCCCCGAGCATTGCGGGTGCTGCTGAGCGAGATCCGCCGCACCCGGGTCGCGTGTTGCCCCGGGTTCTTAGACGAGCGCGCAACCGGTTTGGCGGTGCCGCTGTGCACCGGCGGCGGGCAGGTCGTGGCGGCTTTGTCGGTAGTAGTGCCCAATGACGACGAAGCCCGGACAGTCATTCCGGCGATGCAGGCGGCGGCACGCGGGATCTCCCGGATGCTCAGCACGTCCGATATGGACTTCAGCCGGTGAGCCTGCATCCCCGGCTTTCGCAATCCACCAGCTGCTACGCCGAAAAAACAATATGACCGTATGGAGATAGGCCGGGCTCTCATCCATTGAGAGAACACTTCACCGCCGGGGTGTCATCACGTCACGCTTCCTTTGACGAGGAGGTCCATCCGATGAACACGCCGACACCAGCCGATATTCAGCACATTTCGGCGCCGAGCGAGGTCGCTGAGGTCTGTGTCACCGATAAACGTCTTGTGGCGACCAACGTCATCGCACTGGAGCTGGCAGCGGCGCATCGAAAAAGATTGCCGGACTGGACACCTGGCTCGCACATCGATCTTGCTCTTCCGAACGGCATGACCCGTCAATACTCGCTATGCGGGGACCGGTGGGATCCCTACACCTATCGCATCGGCGTACTGCGCGAACAGGACGGTCGCGGCGGATCTGCGTTCATTCATGAAGAACTCGAAGTCGGGGATGTCGTCGGCGTGGGCGGTCCGCGCAACAACTTCGCCATGGTGCCGTCGGACCAATATCTGTTCGTCGCAGGCGGAATCGGGATCACCCCCATCCTCCCGATGATCGAACAGGCCGAAATGCTGGGCGCCGACTGGCGACTGCTCTACGGCGGCCGCAGCCGCGCTTCCATGGCATTCCTAGACGGGTTGGCTCGCTTCGGCGATCGCATTCAGGTGGTTCCACAAGATGAATGCGGATTGCTCGACCTGACCGGATTCCTCGGAGCACCACGTCCCGGCGTCCGGATCTACTCATGCGGTCCTGCACCGCTGCTGGCCGCCATAGCGGAAACCTGCACCGCTTGGCCGCCATTCACGCTACGAGTCGAACGCTTCATCGGACAGACCAGCGAACCCGCGCCGAAGACCGCGTTTCGGGTCGAACTCGCCCGCACCGGCCGCACCGTCCGCGTCACGCCCGACCAAACGATTCTGGACGCCGTCCGCACCGTCGGTGTCGACGTACTGTCCTCCTGCCGACAAGGCACCTGCGGGACCTGCGAAACGACAGTCCTGTCCGGACACCCGGACCATCGGGACGCGGTACTGGAGGACTACGAGCGTGCAGCTGGCGACTGCATGTTCATCTGCGTATCACGTTCGCGCAGTGACTATCTCGTCCTCGATCTCTGATACCCCCACGAAGGCTCCGAACATGTCAACGACTCTCGGGTCCACAACACCCACCAACGACACCGACCCTTTCAGCCACGACGTATTGGAAAACCCCCAGCCGCTGCACACCGCACTCCGGGACGCCGGTCCGGTTGTATATCTCCCGAAGTACGACATCTACGCCTTTGCCAGGTACGAGCAGGTACATGCCGCGCTCGTCGATTGGCAAGGATTCCAGTCCGCTGCCGGTGTCGGCCTGTCCAACTTCCGCTTCGAAAAGCCTTGGCGGCCACCAAGTCTGCTCCTGGAAGCCGACCCACCCAGGCATGACGCGCCCCGGCGGGTGCTGAGCAAGGTGCTCGGCCCGAGATCCCTGCACAAGCTGCGGAGACAGTGGCTGACCGACGCCGAGGAGCTCGTCGATCACCTACTCATGGACGGAGACGAATTCGACGCTGTCCCATCCCTGGCCGCCGCCTTTCCACTCCGCGTCTTCCCCGATGCGGTCGGTATCCCCGAGACGGGTCGCGAAAACCTGCTCCCATACGGAGACCATCTGTTCAACGCATTCGGCCCCCAGAATGATCTGGTCGCGGAAGGGAGCCCACATGTAGGTGAACTCTCTGCCTGGGTCAGCGGCCAGTGCGCCCGTGATGCCCTCACCGACAACGGATTCGGTGCACATATCTGGGCCGCCGCCGACCGCGGAGACATCACCCACGAGCAAGCGCCCCTCGTCGTACGCTCACTGTTGTCGGCGGGTGTCGACACCACAGTGCACGGCCTCTCCGCCGTCCTGTACGCCCTCGCCACCCACCCCGACCAGTGGCTGCGGTTGCGGCGCGAACCAGCTTCGATCCGCGCCGCCTTCGACGAGGCGGTTCGATGGGAATCGCCTGTTCAAACCTTTTTCCGCACCGCAACAACCGATATCCGGGTCGGCGACCACATCGTCCCGGACGGGCACAAGATACTGATGTTCCTCGGCGCCGCCAACCGCGACCCCCGGCGCTGGGCCAGTCCCGACTCCTTCGACCTGACCCGCGACCCTTCGGGCCATGTCGGCTTCGGGATGGGTCTCCATCAGTGCGTCGGCCAGCATGTGGCGCGGCTCGAAGCCGAAGCTCTACTCACCGCCTTGGCCGAGCGAGCGCAGACCATCGAACTCACCGGTCCGACGAAACGGCACCATAACAACACCCTCCGTGCGTGGGAGAGCATCCCGGTGCGGGTACGAACGGTCCGAAGGAGCGAGGCTCCCACGACCACAGACCCGCCGGCGCGGGCACTCCGATGACAAGGGCACCGACCTCGGCGCAGCGAGGCTTTGACCGCGCGTCACCCGGGGAGTCCGAGGGAGCGGGTCGATGTAGGCGCGTTCAGTGGTGCCCGATCGTGCGAACCAACTCTCGGCGAGGACTTCCAGCATCTCGTCGCGTTCGACACCCAAGCCCGGGTTGTCAGTTCCGTGACACGTGACCCAGCTCGGCCATCGCGACGACACCCCGGAACTGCCGGGTCGCCGCCGCTGCCGACGCGATGGCGTCGACCGTCGTTGTCGCGTAGCTCATCGACACAAACAGGTCCAGAACGGCGTCGAAGCGGTCGAACCGAATCGCCCGGCCCATCGACAAAGTAAGAAAGTCCGCAATGACGCAGACGGCTGAACACAAGCACGGCTACCTCGCCACGATGGTCGCCAACTGCTGCGCCGTTCTCCTCTCGCGAGCCGGAGTACTAGCTGCTCGTCGCGCTGAATGGCACCCTCCAGCAGGAGTTCCGATCCACCAGCGTCCAACTGGCCTGGACCACGGCCGACTTCGCGATCCCCATGGTCGTCCTCGAGCCGGCCACCGGCATGGTCGGTCGGCCGCACGCGTCCGCCGCAAGTAGGCGCACTGCTGATCGTCGCGGGCCTCGGTGGTCAACTACGCCGCAAGCATGCGCTGTTCGACATCACGCCCCATGGGCTCCGCGTTCTCCAGACCTTCGGGAGTTCGGTCGAGGACCTTCGCGAGCGGCTGGACGTCCCGCTCCTCATAGGCGCTTGATCCGCTGAGGCTGCGGCGCTTCGGCGAAAACCCGTCGGCAGCAGCTCATTCGGGGGGACTCGAGAATCTTCCCGGTCGTATCGGACCGGGATCAGAAAGAAAGAGATGAGGAGTTATGCACAGCATCTCCCGAATCACGGCGATCGCCACCTTGGCCGTGCTCACCACTGCAAGTGCGGTAAGTATCGCCTCGGCCGCGCCCGTCGAGGCTCCGGCGTCGGTGACGCAGTCGGCCATCGGCGATCCCGGCCGCGCCGTTCCCGACATCAGTGCCGCGGACCCGAATCCGGTTCCGGCGCAGGTCGATCCGCAAGCCGAGTACGACCAGGCGATAGGCGCGATGGCAGGCGCGTTCTCCAACGCCAACCACGACGGCAGCTTGGTCGGTACCGCCATCGGCGTCGTCATCGGCTGCCCACTGGGCGCGCTCACCGGCGGCACTCTGACGGCCTTGGTTTCCGCCGGCATGTTGACTCCGGTGGGCGTCGTCGGCGGCTGCATCCTCGGCGGGACGACCCTCGGCGGCCTGGGCGGCATCTTCGCTGGGGCGATCACCGGCTTCCCGGCTCTCGCCGACGCCGCAGGCCGGCAATACAACCGGCTGCACGCACAGGGCCTGATCGCCGCGCCGCTGAACACCGACAACCGCTAACCGATCCACCGCGAAAGAGTTCTGCAATGAAGCACACCACTCAGGCCCTTGCGGTCACGGCGCTGACCGCCGTCGCCCTTGCGATCGCCGGCGGCGCAGCGCACGCCGATTCGAATGTCCAAGACGCGGCGCCGCCTTCCAGCACCGACGAGGTGTCCGTTCCGGTCGCGCCCGGCGTGACATTCACCGGGTCGACGGTGGACGGTTCTTCGGTCCTGGTCACCTCGGCCGGGTCTGTCACCACCCGTGCCGGGCAGGTCGATGTGCGCGACGCCGACCAGCGCCACGTGCTCGGTACCCCGATCGAGTCGGTCGCAGGCAATGTCCAGGTGGCGGAAACGGCAGCGGCGCCCGTGCCGGTCGGCGGCTCCGGGGACGTTGTCGGCGATCTGAATCTGGCATGGCGCGCGGCGGGCCCATACACCGGGCTGGCCACGAGCGTCGGCGCCACGGCGGGCGCATTGATCGGTGCGGCGGTCGGCTGCCCGCTCGGCGCGGTCACTCTCGGCAGCCTGGCAACCGTGATGTCCGCGGCAGTGCTGACGGTGCCGGGGATGGTCGGGGGCTGCCTCGCGGGTGCGGCGACCACCGCCGCATTCGGCAGCATGATCGGCACCGTCGCCGTCGGCCTGCCAGTCGGCTTGGCCGTGACCGCGCAGAAGTTCAACGAGATCCAAAGTGGCCACGCTCCGGCGGCACCGCGGCCCTGACCGTACTGGCGGAAACCTCTCCTCGCGACACGAGGAGAGGCTTCCGCTTCCAACCGAGATCGGCGGCGGCCTCGACCGCACTGGCCGGGCACAGGCCGTTGGGTATAAGGGGCACGCTCGACCTGGAACCGCAACCGAGTCTGTCGACAGGGGTGAACCAGCGACGGCACGGGCTGCCTGCGCTTGGCCCGCGGACTGACCGCCGATCTGCGTCACCCTTGGAGAAAACTCGGACCAGGGCGCCCCAAAGACGCCGAAAACAGACGCATAGCACCGCGTCACAACACGGCAAGACAGCCGAGCACCGGCCTACCAGCACGCTCTACCGGCTACGGCAGGCGATGCCGACAGCGCTCTGCGTGCGCGTCGCGCTGTTTCGGCTTCGAATTTGGCTGCAGCGCAACCTATTTCGAATCCGGCGAGAGCGGGATCGTTCGAAGAGCTGTGATTAGTGGGAATTCACAATCGTCATCGGGGGCTCGGCCGGCCCCGCCCAACCCGTTGGAGAAAGGCATCGATGCGATCGTTTGCCTGATCCGCGAGGGGGAAGGGGTATGAGGTGAAGCCATGCACGCCGCCGGGATAGACAGCCAACGCAGCCGGGCTGCCAGCCGCGACCCAGCGGATGTGCATGAACAACGAGTCGTCCAGGAACGGATCCAGGGTGCCCACCGTGAACAACGCGGACGGGAGATCCCGCAGATTCGCGTATAGGGGCGACAGATCCGGGTCCTGTCGTTGTTCGCTTCGGGGCGCAACCGCATCGGTACAGGTTCGGATGGCCTCCGTCGGAACCGGTATCGCGTCGGCGCCGATCAGCGTCTGACTCGGGGTCATCGAGAGGTCGAAAGTTCCGAAGACGAGGTTCGCCGCCTGGAACCCGGTGGATCCACACCGCTCGCGCAGCCGGACCAGAACGGCTGCCGCGAGGTTCGCGCCCGCCGACTCGCCGCCGATCGCGAGCGCATCGGTTCCGAACAGTGACTCGGCATTCTCGATCAGCCACATCGCTGCGGATTCGGCATCGTCCCATGCCGCCGGGTGCGGGTGCATCGGCGCGAGCCTGTAGTCCACGCCAATGCAGGCGAGATTTGCATTCCGCGCGATCCGCTCCAGCACCGGATCCGACTGCCCTTCTCTGCCATGAACGAACCCACCGCCGTGGAAGTGCAGGTAGACGCCCGTGGGGTGGTCCGGAGCGATGACCCGCAAGGCCAGTTCGTGGCCGCCCTGTCCCGTTATCCGGATCGTGTACGCGCGCTCCGAAGGCAGCGTGGGAGGCACCGGAAGGCCGCCGCCCGCGCCGAGACCAGCCCGGCCCTTCACCAGCTCGCGAAACTGCCGGTTGAACTCGACTGTTTCGGGCGCGATCGCTTCCGGCCGGAACCATGTCCCATCAAGGCCGCTCACACTATTCGATCCGAAAGTTGTCATCGCGGCCTCGCACCGGTGGCGACCGCCGTGGCATCCATTACATCCCCGTCGACCCTGCTGGCCGCCGTCCAGTTCGCCCGCTCGACGTACTCGCCATCCGGGCCATAATGCTGAGTTCCGGTGGCCATTCCCACGTGCATCTCGATTCCTTCCAGGAAAGTCATAATTCAGTCCAGCAATTCGGCGACGGCTCGGCGCGGGGCGGCTGAATATCGGCCGCGAGGCGCTGGAGGTCGGGTTCAGGCCCCCTTCTCGATCCGACTGCGACGGATTGCTCGCGTCATCTGGAAACGACCTCGCTATCAACTCTCGTCAAATCCTGATATTCCGGATCAATATACTGTAATATAGGACAGATTGAAGCGCAGCCGTTCGACCGTGTCAAGCACCGATGCCCGTGACCCCCGCAAGGTGAGCGTGGCGATCAGCGTCCCGCTTTGGGTCTGTGTAAGCGCGCAAGGAGATCCGGGCTGACATTCCCCCTTGAACGCCTCACCTGGCTGCCCGACACACGTAACGGAGTCCGACTCCATGCCCTGCCTTCAACGATTCAGCCTGGTCTTCGCCAGAGGGCCGCACCATTCTGGCCGTCATGAGTCCGTGCCCGTGGGCGCGTGGCGGCTCTCCGACCGATTAGAGTGTCCGCATGTCAGGATCAGTGTCCCCCAATTACCGTGAGCGCAACTCCACGGCCGACCGGGCGTTGGACATCCTTCTCATGTTCACCGATGCCCAGCTCGTCGTCTCCGGCAACGCCGTGGCCGAGCGGCTCGGCGTGGCCCGCTCCACCGCGTACCGCTACCTGCAAAGTCTGGTGAACAGCCGGTTCCTGGAAGAGGCGCCGGGCGGCGGCTTCCGTCTCGGCCTGCGCGTCCTGGAGATCGCCAGGCTGGCACGGCGCAGCTACGGCCTGTCGGAAGTGGCGCTGCCGGCGATGACCGCGCTCGCCGACGACATCGGCGGGACCATTCTGCTGACCCGGCGCACCGAAGGGCTCGTGGTATGCGTCGACCGGGCGGAATCCACGTCGGGCGCCGTACGCATCACCTATGAGCGCGGCAGCACACTCCCCCTCAATGCGGGCGCGTCCGCGCTCGTCCTGCTCGCCTGGATCCCCGAAGAGGAGGCTCGACGGCTCCTGGAAACAGCAGACCTCCGACGCTTCACTCCCGCCACGCTCACCGATGTCGACACCCTCATAAGGCGGCTCGCCCACATCCGGCGCTCCGGCTACTCGGTCACCCGTGGCGAACTCGATCCCGACGTCATCGGCATCGCCGCCCCCATCCGCAACGACCAACAACAGGTGGTCGCCGCAGTGAGCTTCACCTCCTTATCGTCGCGGGTGTTTTCCGAAGCCGAGACGGAGATCGCCCAAAAGCTCCTGAAGACGGCACAGGAAATAGGCGACAGGTTGAGCTCCGTCACGGACTGATCGGCGACCGGAGACACCGGCTGCCATAGCACGTCCCGACCGCCCGTCCCCCTCCTTCACGGTCAGCTCCGACCGTGCCGTGGATCGGCTGGCGATTCTTTCCCTACTGCGATCACATCGGTGTCGACACTGCCACATCGCCCCTGACGACGTCCCGTAATATAAGTCTCAAGTCCCATATGCCAGGACAGCTGCGCCGAGCATCGTCGTGGCCGCCGTCTCGAGCGACTTGGGGCGGTGTCGGCGCCGGGCCGCTCGGAAATACGCTGCGCACAAACACACCAGTCAACTCGTAAGCGCCGAGCCACCGCTGACTTCTCCCATTCGAACCACATAGAAGAACGGAACCTCATGACTCTTCTGGACGGAGCCGACTGGCAAGGGCGGATTTTCTCGGGCGGGTGGGTCAAGGGCGCAGGTGAGCCGCACGACTCCACCGAGCCGGCGACCGGTAAGACGCTGGGCCGCGTCGGCGCAGCCACGCCTGCCGATGTGGACCGGGCCGTCGCGCAAGCAGCACAGGCCCAGCGTGGATGGGCGTCGCTCCGCTACGTCGATCGGGCCCAGATCCTGCGGCGCGCAGCCGCCTTGTTCGAGAAGCATCACGCGGAAATAGCGGAATGGATCGTGCGCGAGTCGGGCGCCCTGCGGCCATTCGCGGACGTCCAGACCTCGATCGGTGCGGCGGAAGAATGCTACGAGGCCGCAGCGCTCGCCGCGGCTCCCTACGGTGAAGTACTCCGGTCGATCGAGGACCGCCTCTCGTTCTCGCGCCGACGCCCGGTGGGTGTGGTGGGGGTCATCTCCCCCTTCAATGCGCCGATGATGCTGGCCATGCGGGCGGTCGCCCCGGCACTGGCCCTCGGTAACGCCGTGGTCCTCAAGCCCGATCCGCGCACCTCGATCTGCGGCGGAGTCACCATCGCACGTGTCTTCGAGGAGGCAGGGCTTCCCGATAACCTCCTGCACGTCCTGTCCGGGGGCGCCGACGTAGGTGCGACGCTGGTGGACGACCCGCGTGTCCCCGTCATCGCCTTCACCGGGTCGACCCGGGCGGGAAAGGCGATCGCAACGGCAGCCGCGCAACGGCTGAAGCGAGTACACCTGGAGCTGGGCGGCAACTCGGCATTGATCGTCCTGGACGACTCCGATCTGGACAAGGCCGTGTCCGCCGGCGCCTTCGGCTCCTTCCACCACTCCGGGCAGATCTGCATGGCCGCCAGCCGCCATCTCGTGCACGCCTCGATCGCCGAGGAGTACACCGCCCGCCTCGCCGAGCGTGCCGACGCGGCGGCCGTGGGCGATCCGATGACAGGCGAGGTCGCCATGGGCCCCATGATCGACCAGCGTCAGCTGCAGGCCACCCATGCCGTCGTCTCCGACGGCCTGGCCGCCGGGGCACGACTCGCTGCGGGTGGTACCTACGAGGGACTGTTCTACCGGCCCACAGTCCTAGCCGACGTGCCGCTCACCGCCCGCGCCTACGCGGAAGAAATCTTCGGCCCGGTCGCGCCTGTAGTGGCGTTCCACGATCTCGACGAGGCCGCCCGGCTGGCCTCGGACACCGAGTACGGACTCTCCCTCGGCATCCTGACCCGCGACGTGGCCAAGGGGTTGGCGCTGGCCGACCGTATCCCGAGCGGGCTGGTGCACATCAACGACCAGACCGTGAACGACGAAGCGACCGTCCCGTTCGGCGGAGTCGGCGACTCGGGCAACGGCTCCCGCCACGGAGGTACCTCCGCCAATCTCGAGGCGTTCACCGAGCAGCAGTGGGTCACGGTCCGGAGCGAGATCCCCGGCTATCCGTTCTGAACGTAGCCGCCCTTCGGGGCGGCACGGGCGGGCTGTGCACGACTTCGCCGAGCACGCACCTGCACGACGCTACGTCGTCGTCGAGGGTCCCGGGACTCGCACCGGCCTCGGCGAACACGTCTTCGCGGCCCGCGAGAGAGTGCCACCTCGGAGGACGACAGCTACCTGCCGAGCCCGTGGTGGCGCCTCACAAGGACCAACCGAGCTTCTCAGCCACGACGCCCCCGATCCGCGCCGCACTTACACCGGCAACTAACCGATGGTCTGCGTCGTCACGGCGGGATCCTTGACCACGCCATTGCGTAGCTCGCCGATACCCTCGACGACGGTGACGAGTTGCTGACCCGGCCGCAGGAAGACCTTGGGGTCGCGGCCCGCTCCGACACCGCCGGGGGTTCCGGTGGCGATCAGGTCGCCCGGCAGCAGCGTGATGATGGTGCTGATGTAGGCGATGATGCGTGCCACGCCGAAGAGCAGGTCGGTCGTGTTGGACTTCTGCATGGTGGACCCGTCGACACTGCATTCGATGTTCAGCCCCGCGGCACCGCGCGGGAGTTCGTCCGGGGTGACCAGGACGGGACCAACGGGGGTGGTGGCCTCGAAGGTCTTGCCGGAGAGGAACTCCCGGGTGCGGTGCTGCCAGTCGCGGACGGTGACGTCGTTGATGACCGTGTAACCGGCGACGTGAGCCAGCGCATCGGATTCGGGTACGTTGCGGGCTGGGCGGCCGATCACAACGCCTAGTTCGGCCTCCCAGTCGACATCGTCACTGACCGTCGGCATGTGGATGTCGTCGTGGGCGCCGATGAGCGACCCGTCGTACTTCGCGAACAGCGTCGGGTATTGCGGCGTAGGGCGGCCCATCTCCTTGATGTGGCTCGCATAGTTCAGACCAAGGCAAATAATCTTGTTGGGATGCGGGACCAAGGGGGCGAGGGATGCGGCCGCCAGCGGAATCCGTGTCCCGTCAACTGCCGTGGCCCGTTCCGCCCAGTCCTCGCCGGAGGCCAGCAAGGCGCGAACGTCGGCATAGGGCAGCACAACGAATTCGCTACCATGCTGGCGGGCAGCTGCGGTGCCGTTGTTTGCGGTGCGAATAGTACTGAGCCTCATGGGCGGATTCCTTTGCGGTCGAGGGCAGGAAGATAGTCAGTGAACGGCGTGTCAGCCGCCCCGCCGGACGTTGGGGCGGGTACGGGGACGACGAAGCGCCCGAGCCGGTCACTGACGCGTTCGGCCTCGGCAGGGGCGAAGACGGCCGCCACCAGGCGATCGGGACGGACCAGCACGAAGCTCCCGGCCAGCTCGCCGAAGAGGGCATCGAGGCGGCCGTCGTAGTCGGCGACAGCGGTACGGCCAGAGCCGGGACGCGGAACGCGGTCGCCGAGCACCACTTCGACCCGGATGCCTTCGGGCAGCGCGGCGCGGTCGGCGCGGCGCCAGTCGGCGTCGGTCACCCCGACCCCGAGCAGGCTCCAGCCCGGGCCGAGGACATCATCCAGCCGGGTCATCTTGGTGTGCGGCCCGTGCAGGACCCGCGGCTGCGGCAGTGGAGTACCAACCAGCAGGTGGGCGCGGCCGTCAAAACGGATGACGGCGCCCGAGCTCACCCGAGCAGACGGGCGGTAGCGCATCTCGGTGAGATAGCGGCGACCCGACTTGGTGCGCATAGCCGCCCGGACGAGCAGGTCGCGCAGCCGGGCGCGGCGAACGTCGGTGGTCATGACGATCCTGCCGAGCCGCACCGAGAGCTCGATCGAGGCTCGGGCGTGTGGGCGGCGCTCACACTCGTAGGTGTCGAGCAGTGCCTCGCCCGCTCGCCCGTCCAGTGCGTGAGCGATCTTCCAGCAGAGGTTGACGGCGTCGCGCAGGCCGGAGTTGAGGCCCTGCCCAGCGAACGGAGGCATCATGTGCGCGGCGTCGCCGAGCAAGAAGCACCGCCCCTCACGCAGCCGCTCGGCGAGTAATGCGTGAAAGGTGTACACCACCGCACGCTCCACCTGGTCGGAGTCGACCTCCCGGTGCGGCGACAGCAGCCGCTGGACGAGGTCGAAGCCCGGCGGCGCGCCTGCCGCGCACTCCCCCGGTCTCAGCCGGAATTCGTAACGGCATCTGCCATCGCGGCCGGGGACGATCACGGTGGGCCGGGCCGGGTCGCCCAGGTGCATGCCATAGCGTTCATCGTGCGGGTCGCCGAGAGTGTCGACGACCAGCCAGACGTCCTCCGGAAAGCTGCGTCCGTCCATCGGGACACCGAGCAGTTCGCGCACCGTGCTGCGCCCGCCGTCGCAGCCGAGCAAGTACGCGACGATGACCTGTTCGTCACTGCCCGCTGCGGGCGTGAGGATGGCGCGCACTCCGTCGGCGTCCTGCGACAGGCCGGTCAGCGAGGTACTGAACCTGGTCTGCACGTGGGGGTAGCGGCCCAGCGCGGTGCGCAGCAGGCGCTCCAGGTCGGGTTGGGCGAAAGGATTCTTGAAGGGGTGGCCGTGGCGCAGATCACCAGGGCCCCGGGCATGGACGAGCGGGCGTCCGTCAGCGCCGAAGTACTTGGTCCCGGTGCCGGGGACGATGATCTCGGACAGCGGGCCGTCGAGCCCGGCGATCTGCAGCGTGCGCAACGACTCGTCGTCGATGCTGATGGCTTTGGCGGCGTCGCTGGTTCCGGGGTTGCGCTCGATGAGCAGGACGCGCACTCCGTACGCGCCGAGTAGGTTGGCCGCGGTGAGACCAGTCGGGCCGGCCCCCACGATCAGCACCTGGGGGAGCATGCTGGCCGGGGGGCCGGATGCGTTGCTCATGAAATGGCCTCCGATGGCACGGGGTTACTGGACAGGCTGATATGCAGGACCCCCCTCGGTGAGCAGTCGCTCCACGTCGGCGAAGACAGCCTCGGGCTCCTGATCGAGGTTGAGCGTCTTACGGAAGGGCTGGCGCACGTCGCGGTCCACGCGGAGGTAGACCTCGTTGCGGTTGCCTTCGGGGTCGAAGAAGTAGATCCCGATGGCGTTGCCGTGGGTCACTTCCTGCTGGACAGGAATGCCCTCGTCGCGGAAACGGTGGTGGAACTCGATGACGGTCTCGAGTGAGTCGACCCGCCAGGAGACCTGGTGGGTGAGTTTGGCTCCCGCAGGCGCGGTCCGGCCGCGCTGCAGCACCAATTCGTGGTGCTCCTCCTCGGGTCGCGCGGAGAGGAAGACGATGCCGAGTTCCTCATCCTCGTCGGTCACGGTGAGACCGAGTACACGTGTGTAGAAGTCGCGCATCTTCTCGAGGTCTTCGACCCAGAAGCCGGTGTGGCCGAGTCCGGTGATCGCCATGGTTTTCTCCGTAGCTGCTGTCGGTGGTTGGGGGTATAGACGTTTGGGGTGTGTTCAGGTCATCGAAGGGCGCATGATGTGGAGCACCTTGGCCTGAGTGAACGACAACAAGCCGGGTAGTCCGCCCTCCACGCCCAGCCCGCTCAACTTGTGCCCGCCCATGGGCACGTCGGGCCTCAGTGCGCCATGCGTGTTGACCCAGGACGTACCGCATTCCAGTCGTGTGGCGAGCGCCGCGGCCCGTTCCGGATCCGCGCTCCACACCGAGCCGTTCAGCCCGTAGCAGGTTGCGTTGGCCCGGGCCAGCGCGTCCTCGACGTCGTCGTACGGCATCACCGGCAGGACGGGCCCGAACTGCTCCTCGTCGACGACCCGTACCCCGGCGTCGAGGTCCCTCAGAATGGTCGGCGCGAAGAAGTAGCCGTCACCGTCCAGAGGCCGCCCACCGGCTGCCGCAGTGGCCCCATTGGCCAGCGCCTCTGCCACCAACTCTTGAACACGGGCGAACTGCGGCGCGGTCGCGAGCGGCCCCAGCTGCGCACCAGGCGACATCCCGTCGGCGACTTTGACCGACCGCGCCCGGTCCGCCATGGCGTCGACGACCTCGGCGTACCGGACACGTGGGACGTAGAGCCGCTTTATCGCCACACATAGCTGCCCGTTGTTGGCGAACGCAGCCCAGAAGATGTGATCGGCGTACAGGTCGAGGTCGATGTCGTCGAGGAGGATGGCCGCATCGTTGCCGCCCAGCTCCAGGGTGAGGCGCTTGAGGTCGGACACAGCCGCCATCGCGACACGCTTACCGGTGGCGATGGAACCCGTGAACGACACCTTGCGGGGGACGGGGTGTACGACGAGCCGGGCGCCCAGCGGGTCACGACCGGTGATGACATTGAACACGCCCGGCGGCAACACATCGCGGAGGGCGACTCCGAGCGCGAGGGACGACAAGGGTGTGTAGGGAGAAGGTTTGAGTACCACCGTGTTTCCGGCCAGCAGGGCGGGCGCGAGTTTGAGCGCGGCGAGGCCCAACGGGAAGTTCCAGGGAGTGATCAACGCAACCACCCCCATCGGCTGGGCCAGCAACTCGATCCGCTGCGCGTCGTCGTCCGAAATCACCTGCTGTGGCACGTCGAGGGCGGCCGTGCTGCGCAGGCTCAGCGCGACCACTTGGAGCTCGAACCGGGCATCGGGCAGCGGCTTGCCCTGCTCGAGGGTCAGCAGGGACGCGATTTCCTCGGCGACCTCTTCTATGCGCGCGGCCGCGGCGAGCAGCGCGGTGCGCCGAGTGGCGATGTCCTCGCGCCAGCGCGGGAAAGCGTCGGTGGCCGCCTGCAGCGCATCGTCCAGTTGGGCCGGTGAGCAGTCGGGCGCCTGGGCGAAGACTCGGCCGGTGGCGGGGTTCTCCACCCCGAAGGTGTCACTGGTATGGACATCCTTTCCGTTCACGGTCATCGAATAGTTGTGCTGGGTCACGGTGCCTCCTGGTTGGTGCGATGACAGCGATTCCGGCCTGGCTGCCCCGACGGTGGTTCCGGCCCGGCGTACAACCAGACACGGCGACCGGTCCCGAACCCCCGACGGGCGTAGGCAACGACGGAATGCCGCAGCAGAACGAGCTAGATCAACGCGATCTGGCCACGGCGAAGGGCGGCGAGCGCCCGTCAGGACACGATGCTCATGCGACATGGGAGGGTGTTGAACTCCTCCGGTTCGCTCTCACCGACGACGACGGTGCCTCCGATGTTGACGCGATGTTGTCCGGTGCACGCATTGGGTTCGAAGGCGAACGTCATACCGGGGACGAGTTCGAGATCCTGCGTCGGCTCGATGGTGTTGAACACCCGGTTGGCGTCCTGACCTGGGATCTGTACGGCGTTCAGGGCAATATGTCCCACGAAGGCCGCCGGGGCGAGACTATGCACGAGGGGCGTCATGTTGTAGAGGTCGGCCTTCAGGAGCGGTTCACTCATGGCCCTGGCCGCATCGAGGAAAGCGGTTCCTGGACGCAAGGCCGCGAGTCCGGCGTCGTAGCAGTCGAGGGCGACGTCGTGAAGCATGTGCAGCACTTGCGGCACCGGCTCGACGGCGACCGACATCTGAACCTGCGTCTCGAATCCGCCGTAGCAGGACATGATCTCGGCTTGGACCAGGTCACCGGGCTGAACTATCCGGGAGGGGCCGCCGGCGTAGGTCCAGTGGGGTGGCGCCCAGCCCGGGTCGTCGGCACCGACGCTCATGATGACGTGTGGGTAGGTGGTGACGCACGAGTTGCGGTGCAGGACCTCCACGATGGCCGCGTAGATCTCGGCCTCGCGCACGCCGGGCCGGGTGATCTCCAGCATGGTCTGGCACGCTTCCTCGGCCGCTTGGGCGGAGAAGCGGACCAGTTCCAATTCCTGCTGGGTCTTCGGCAGCATCGTCTGGGCGAAGGCGAGGGACACGTCCTCGAATTCGGCGGCGGGCAGGTTCTTCAGGACGTAGTCCCACATCATGTAGGTGATCAGCCCCTCCATTTCCCCTGCCGAGCTCCCGGTCAGGCTGACCACGCCGATACGGCTCGACGTCAGTCCCGATTCGGTGATCGCGTCGACGACCCCGCGGCCGAACGGGCCGATGCGAACGTCGTCGATCCAGAAGTGCACGTCCCGCATGTTCGCGGCCAGGCGGCGGGTGTACCGGTGGTGGGTCCAGGTGAGGTGGACGGGGTCGCGGTCGGCGAAGAACACGACCACGCCGTCGAGGACCTCGTTGGCAAGGTAACCCTCGTACCGTTCACGGCCCTTGAGGCCGAAGACGAGCAGGCATTCGATGTCCTTCTCCTGCATGAAGACACGAGTGCGCTGCCAGCGCAGGTCCCGGGCGGCCAAGGACAGCATCGGGTAACTCTTCGCGGTCATGCCAGGTCCCCGTCGGCAGACTCGCTGTCGGCGGCCTCGGCGCGCTCCAGGATGCCGCGATCGGCGCCCACCGCTTCGGCCACGTCCCGGTTGTACCGCACCCGATCGGTGCCCGAGCAGACGTAGCCGCCACCCGCCATGAGGCGGCGGCTGACCCGGGGGTCGTCCACGGTAGCCGGAAGCTCCCCGATCGCGGCGTAGAACTCCTCGGACCTGGCGATCGGCCGCCTGGCCCGGCGAAAGAACTCTCCGGTCGGACTGTCGGCGCCGACCTGCGTCAGTTCGGCGAAGGTGTCAGTCATTGAAGCATCCATCTCTGTGCGGGATCGGGTGGTTCGCGTGCTCACCACGCACTGGAGGGACCGATCAGATTCATCCGGTCGCCCGGGAACAGGTCGCTGACCTCTGGTGTGGCCCAGCCGAGGTCGACCGGGTGGCTGACCTCGGCGAAGGTCATGGCCAGCTCGTAGAGGGCCTGCTCCTGCGGCGGCATGTCGTCGAGGGGGAAGGCGTTCAGATGGCGCACGACCGCCTCGATGCGAGGGAGCACGACGTCGCACAGCTCGCTCAGCTCCGCCATGTCGGCGGCGGCCATCGCCGCCATCCGCTCCGGTGAGTTGCGCAGGCGCCACCGGCCCAGCAAGGGCTCCAAGTCGGCGAATTCAGCGGGGAGTTCCATTACCGATCTCCGATCAGCTCGTTGACGAGTCCGTAGCGGTGCTGCAGCGCGAACTCCTGCATAGAGAGATAGACATCGTCGATGGCACCCGACTCGAGGCCGCGCTGCACGTCCTCCATGGCGGCCAGGTCCTCCCTGGAGACCGTGTAATTCACGGCCCGCGTGTACGCCTGGGCCAGGCGATCGCCGGCGTGCCGGGCCTTTCGGGCGTAGCCGTCGAAGACGATGCGGGTGTGGCTGGGGTCGATCGGCCAGACCGTGACGACGGTGTACCAGTGCGAGCCGTTGAGGATGGCCACATTGGGGAATTGCCACACGATGTCGAAGAACCACGGACTGTGGTGGGTGCGGTTCACCCCCGGCGGCAGCATGGAGAAGTCGGTCTCGACCGCCGGTGCGAGCTTGCGCCCGAGGCCGTACAGCGCGCCCTCGACGGGTGGGCTGACGTAGTCGGGGTTGGCCGGATTACTGGTGCGGATGTGGCGGCTGTACATGTCGATCACGGGCTTGTGCCGCATCGGATTGCTCTTGCCTGCCAGCTTCGGCTGGGTTCGCCGATGTAGGAAGACGGTGTGGTAACCCTCTGAGAAGGAGTCCATGGCGATGTTCCAGTTGGCCCGGACGTCGATGGAGAAGCAGCTGATCTTCTCCATCTCGCTGTAGTAGCCGTCGAAGCCCTCGGCGACTTCCCCCAGCCATTCGGCCAGCGGCTCGGGGTTGTCACCGAAGTGGGCATAGATCAATCCGGACCGGACCTCGACGTGGATCGGTACCAGCCCGAGGCGGGACTTGTCGACGGAGCGGAACTGCTCCTCGTCGGGCACCGAGCGCAGAGTTCCCTCGCTGGTGTACGACCAGCCGTGGAACCAGCAGGTGTGCGCGGGCGACGCCCCTTCAGCGAAACCACAGGCCGTGGGGATCACTTTCTTGCCCCGATGGCGACACACGTTGTGGAACGCGCGTACCTCCCCGTCTCGACCTCGCTGTACCAGGACCGAGGTATTGAACGTGGGCACGTCCAGGACAAAGTAGCTACCCGACTCCGGCACGTCGTTGACGTTTCCGACGAGGAACCACGACGGACGGAAGACCTTCTCGAGGACTGCGTCGTGATACTCCTGCGTCAACTTGTCCCTGACAGACACGACGTCCTGCAGGCCGGCGAACGGATTCGGCGGGGCTGCCGGGCTCTCGCCGTTGGGCGGGGATACAGAACGGACAACAGCTTCAGACATATGGTTCTCCAAATATCAGGATGAATGTCCTGTCATGAGGGACACTAATCCCAAACCGAGCGCCTGGCAATAGTGCGCGGACGAGAGGTTTCGCGATCGACGGCCCGCGACAGGGATAGTTGACCTCTTTGAGATGTGGTTATATCGTCGCCATAGAGTCCCGAATAACAAATATAAGTCCTGAATTTCAGGACAGCAGGCAGTGAGGAGGGTGTCCATGTGGGACCCCACGAACTTGTTTCTCAATGGGCCGTACACGCCTTGGCATGAGGAAGGTGAAGCGTTCGACCTGGAAATCGAGGGGGAGCTGCCACCCGAGCTGAGCGGTGCCCTCTACCGGGTCGGCACCAGTCAGGCGTACCGCCCCAGTGATCCGAGCCGGTATCACTGGTTCGACGGTGACGGCATGGTCCACGCTGTTTTCCTGCGCGAGGGCAGGGCGAGCTACCGCAACCGGTACGTGGCGACCGCCGGACTACAGCTCGAGCGCCAGCAGGGCAAGGCGATCTTCGGCAGCTTCATGCACGGCAGCGACACCCCGCTGCCCGAGGGAGTATTCCCGAAAAACCCCGCCAACACCCACGTCGCCGTCTACGACAACCGCCTGCTGGTCCTGTGCGAAGCCGCCCCCCCACACGAGCTGCGACCGGACACTTTGGCCACGACCAGCCAGTGCTACGACTTCGGTGGCGAGGTCGTCGGACCCATGACGGCCCACTACAAGATCGATCCCGCCAACGGCGACATGCTGTTCTTCGTCACCATGGCCGGCACCGTCACCTGGTACCGGGCCGACAAACAGGGCAAAGTCCTCGACCGCCACCAGGTCGACCTGGGTGTCCCGACCTTCGTCCACGACTACGCCGTCACCACCGACTACGCGATCTTCCTGGCCAACCCATCGATGGTCCGAATGGAGAATGTCTTCCAGGGCCTGCCCTCGACGGTCTGGGAACCCGAGACATTGGACACCTGCCGCTGGGCTGTCCTGCACCGCAAAACCGGTGCGGTGCGCTGGTTCGAAGCCCCCGACGCTTACGCCCCAACCCACTTCCTCAACGCCTACCAAGACGGCACCACGATCGTCGTCGACGGACTCCGCACCGACCGCTTCGGCCCCAGCAAGCAAGAAATCGAGTCAGGGCCGCCGGGCGGGGACTGGAACTGGTGGTTCAAGCAATTGGTCGCCACGCCCTGGCGCTGGGAACTCGACCTCGCGACCGGGACGATGAAGGACAGCCAGGCCACCGACATCCTCGGCGAATTCCCCCAGATCAACGAACAACGCACCGGCCTGTCACACCGGTACGGCTACTACGCCACCACCCGGGGCGCCGGCGACTGGTTCACCGATGGCCTGGCCAAACACGACTACCACACCGGCGAGACCGCGATCCAAACCCTCGATGGTTCACTGACCTCCCCCAGCGAACCCCAATTCGTGCCCCGTCCCGGTGCCACGACCGAAGACGACGGCTGGCTGCTTTCGATCTGGTGGGATCCCGCCGCCGACCGCAGCGAAGTCATCGTCCAGGACGCGCGGGACTTCACCGCCGCCCCGATCGCCCGGATCAAGCTCAACCATCGGGTTCCCATGGGATTCCACGGCACCTGGGCCACCGCCGCAGAACTCGACGCCGCCATACTCGGCGCCTGAGCCACCCGGCGCAGCCACGAGCCGCCAGGGTCACACGCCCTGGCGGCCCGTGTCCGGGCTGTTCAGCAACTCGTCTGCAGGATCGCGTGACTCAGACCCTGCCCTGCAGCTTTATCGGAATTCGGCCGGGCTCGTCCGAGCGCAGGAACCTCTGCACTGCGACCCGGTGCCGGTCCGACGTTTCCTGCACTTCGTCTGGAGGCCCCCGTCGTGTCGTCTGGCACTGTCCCACACCCGATAAGCCGCAGCCTGGCTCTGCTCGGAGTGGTTCTGGTGGCCGCACAGAGTTTCCAGATCATCGTGTTCCCAAGCTTTCTCCAGGCCCTGCTCACCGAGCCCGGGTGGCATTTGTCCCCGCGCGATGCCGGGTTGATCGGGAGCACGGTATTCCTCGGAATGCTGGCAGGCGCCACCACCGCCGTGCCGCTGGCGCGGCGTCTCGGGCGTCGGCGGGCCACACTCGCCGCGGTCCTGTGGTCGACACTCTCGTCGGGGGCATGCGCGCTGGCCACCGCCCCCTGGCAGCTGGGGTTTCTCAGAATGCTCGCCGGAATCGGCATGGGTGCCGCCATTGTCTTGATACTGGGATTCGCCAAGGACGCCGCCGCCAAAAACAAATGGGCGTTCGGAATCGCGCTGTTCGGAATGCCGGTGGTAGGAATCGTTACCCCACCCATCATGGGCGAACTCGCGGTCGACGGCGCTTGGCGTGTTATGACAGTTATCGGGGCAGGCGTGGGGAGCATCGCCTTCGCCCTGGCCGTGTGGTTGCTGCCCCACGGCGCCGACATATCCATCGTCGCTCTTGATGGACGAAGCCGCGCCACGTCGACCAGTCGCGTCGTCGTCTGGACCAGCATCGGCCTTATCGGAGCGACCGTGATCGCCTGGTCGAGCTTCCGGGAATTCGGCCCCGCCTACCTGGGCTTCGGCACGGTGCTGGACACCGGGGTGGTCATCACGCTCTTCGTTGTAGCGGGTACCGCGATCCACCGTCACGAAACGCCTGGCTCGCTCGCGCGGACCGTTCGGGCGACCGCGGCATTCGTCCTGATCAACCCACCTACCTTCATCACGCTCTTCGTCGTCGTGGTCGTCGGCGCCGTCAGCAAGGACATCACAGGCGTCATGACGTTGTTCGGTGCGTGGATCGCAGACAGCTACAGCAGGTCGCTGACCCTCAGCGTCACACCAGAGGTGTTCGAGGCCCTTCCCCGACCGACAGCCCACAGGGTCGACCACACCACACCGGTGCCACACGATATCCGCCCGCGCTCCGACAGGTGACGACGAAATCCACGACCCCAACTTTCCGCGATCCCGTCAGCGCTCCGGCGCCCCGCCACGGACACCCACAAAGGATCCGCCCATGACCGACATGATCGACCTCGTTGTCGCTGATCGCCGCCAAAGAGGCCGCCGACGTCGTATCCCTGGTCCTGCGTGCCGCCGGGGGCCATCCGTTGCCTGGCTGGGAACCCGGTGCCCACATCGACATCGAGCTGGCACCTGGTCTCGAGCGCCAGGACTCCCTGTGCGGCGGCGACTCGCACTCCTGGCGCATCGCCGTTCTGCGCGAACCGAACGGCCGCGGCGGATCCGAGTTCGTTCACACGACTCTCCTACCCGGAGCACGGGTACGGGGCCGCGGTCCGCGGAATCACTTTTCCCTCGAAGTCGCGCCCGCCTACCGTTTCATAGCAGGCGGCATCGGCATAACCCCCATTCTCCCCATGCTCGACTACGCCTGCCCAGCACCGTGGACGCTGCTCTACGGCGGGCGCTCTCACAGCACAATGGCCTTCACCGAGGAGCTGACGTCCCGTCACGGTTCCGGTCGCATCTTCCTCCACGAGGGCCTCCTCGATCTGCACGGTTACCTCGCGGATCTGCGCCCGGGCGAGCTCGTCTATGCCTGTGGCCCCGCCGCGCTGCTCGAGGCAATCGAGTCCATCGTTCCCGCGGCGTCCCTGCGCACAGAGCGCTTCACGGCACGCGTGGCATCCGACTCCGTCAACGCCGCCTTCGAGGTCGAACTCTCGCGCTCGCGCCGGATCTTGCCCATTGCGGCGGACGAGTCGATCCTGTCTGGTCTGCTGGCCGCGGGCGTGGACGTCCCGTACCACTGCACCGAGGGCATATGCGGCACCTGCGAAACCCGCGTCCTCGCCGGCGATGTCGACCATCGCGACAGCATCCTGACCCCGCAGGAGCAAGCCACCGGCGCGACCATGATGATCTGCATCTCCCGGTCACAGACCCCGCGCCTCACCCTAGACCTGTAGGCCGTTCCCGACGCGGCGCTGCCGGTCGATCGCGTGCGCGAGCGATCCCTCGCGCACCCAAGAGGGGTCGAGTGGTCGCCCACGCGGGGCGCGTGCTTGGTCGCGATGGCAGGAAGTTTGCGTCTGCCCGCAGCGCGCATCCCTTCGGGTCCGCCGCAGCCCGACAGGATCTCCAGCGCCGCCGGGTGGACGACGCGCGGCCCCAGGACACGTTCGAGGGCGGGGTGGACGCTGGTCAGCAGCCCGCGGATGCAGTTGCTGTGCGAGTCGCCTCACCGGCGAGGTCGTCGTCGAAACCGACCAGAACGCCGAGCTCGGTGAGGGTTTCCGACACCGACTCGCCGCAATGTGTGTGGCATGGTGCGGACCACCAGGGACGACCCCGTTTTCGCCGAGAAACTGCGACGCCGCACTTGGAGATACACCGCCCGGAACAAAGCGTCCTGATCGAACGACCGGACTCGCCGCCGGGGCAGCAAACCGCGACGGGGAGTTGAGCAAAGACTTCGCGCCCACACGTTCGTTTACGGCACCGCTGCCTCGCCCGAGCGGGTGCCGGGCCACCAGTTGCGTGCCCCGAACAGCTTCATCATGGCCGGTACCAGCATCATCCGAACCACGATCGCGTCGAAGAAGACGGCTACGGCCAAAGCGAAGCCGAATTGTTTGAGTTCGAGGACATCGGCGGTGATGAAACTGGCGAATACCGCGATCATGATCGCGGCGGCAGCGGTGATGGGGCGGGCGGTGTGCTCGATACCGTCGACGATCGCGGTGTCGTTGTTGCTTGTGCGCCGGAACTCTTCGCGCATTCTGCCGATGAGAAATACTTCGTAGTCCATCGACAGCCCGAACACGACCGCGAAGACGGTGACGGGCAGGTACACCTGGATGAAGCCGGTGCTGTGGAAGCCAAGCAGGTCCGAGGCCCATCCCCACTGGAACACCGCGACCGTCAGTCCGAGCGCCGCGCCGGTGACCAGCAGGTTCATCAATACTGCCTTGGCGGGGATGACGATGCTACGCAGCACGACCGCGAGGTAGACGAACGAGAAGCCGAGGATCAAGGCGATGACCCAGGGCATTTTCGCCGATATTTCCGCTGATGCATCGACAACCAAGGCCGTCGTTCCGCCCACCGCCGCCTCAGGTCCTTGATTCGCGGCCAGCTGGGTGGCGGAGTCTCTGAGCGAGCCGATCAGGTCATTGGCCGCATTCGAATCGATCGGGACCGAGGCGATGACGACGAGCAGTCGGCGGCCGTCCTTTTGTTGGGTTTGGGTGTAGGCGACCCGGGGGTCGCTTCGCACCTGATCCGCGAAATGCGCGGCTTGCAGGAATTGTGTTTCGGTAAGAGGGGAATCGTGGGGGCCGGTCAGGACGATAGTGATCGGCGAGATGGTGCCAGGGGCGAACTTCTCGGTCAGGATCTTGTCGGCTCGTCCGCTGGACTGCTCGGCGAGCGCGCCCGCTCCGATATCCACGCCGTAGCGAATCGATCCGAGGGGGATCGCGCACAGCACCAGCAGCAATGTCGCCAGCGCGGTGTATCGCCACGCGCGAGCTGTGACATGGCTGGCCCAACGCGACCACCAACTCGTAACTGCTGGTCCGGTGGTCGACTCCGAGGGCTGGGATCGTACGGGTAGCGCGAGGAAGTTCACCCGCGGTCCGAGGATCGCCAGCACGGCAGGCAGTAGCGTCCAGGCTACGAGCAGCACACACACCACCGTCACAGCCACGACAAGGGAAATGCTGCGTACGGCGGGGACATCGACGATGGTCAGGGCACCCAGCGCGATCATCACCACCAGACCGGAGATCGCGATCGTATGCCCGGCTGTCCCCATTGCCACTGCGACCGCGTGGTCGACCCGCTCCCGCCGTGATTCGACATCGAATTTGCGGAGTTCCTCACGGAACCGGCTGACCACGAACAGCGAATAATCGATCCCCAGTCCGAGCCCGATCATCGATGAGACCGTGGTGACCAGGGCATCGAAACTCATGAGGTTCGACATCAACGCGAACAACCCGAACGCCGCGAGCAGACCGAGGCCGGTGGCCACCAGGGGCACGAAACCCGCGACCAACCCACCGAGAGCGAGGATCAGCACTGCCAGGGCGATCGGAAGGCCGATACTCTCCGCACGCGTGGCATCCTCGGATTCCACCGTGGTCAGATCCACTGTCATCGGTGAATAGCCGGTCAGCGCCACCGTCACTTCGCCGGTGACCCGATCGGCGAGAAGGCGCTGGAGCCGTTCGGACACCTCCACTCGCTCACGCGGCCCTCCGCTGATCCCGACCAACGCCACCGCGGCGGTCTTGTCCGCGGAGATCAGCTGTGACCCCAGCGGTTGATAAGGAGCGATGACCCCCACCACCTGATCGTCGGCACGCACCGCCGCCACTACGGATTCGACCGCGGAGCGGAACGATTCACCCTCGACGGTCACCACTGCGGAGGTGAAAGTGAGGACCAGTTGCTCGGAACCGAATGATTGGAAATGCCGCGTCACGAGCTCGTCGGAGCGACTCGATTCCGTTCCGGGGACCGAGAAGTCGACACCCACCAAGCTGTTCTGCAGCACCGGATACAACAACGCCGAACCGATCGAAATGAGCGCCCATACCCCGACGACGAACCAGCGATAGCGGGCGACGCGGCGGCCCCAGTAGTAGCCGAAAGGCGGCGAACCTGTGCCGCGGTCGTCTCCTGTGATGGTATCGAGCATCAGTCCTCGACATTCGGTTCGAGGTCACGACCATAGATGCGGTACACCCGGTGCGGTGCCTTGTCGATGCGAGTCAGGAACGAGCCTTTCATCCATGCGCTGTCGTCGAGAACCGGTGCCGCCTCGACATTCTGATAACGCTTGTCCTTCATCCGTTGACTCAATTCCATGATCAGTAATGGTGCTACCGCCCGATCCGGGCATTCGGGGTCGACGAAAAGCATGTCGACGCGGACGGTGTCGACGATTTTGTGCCGACCAGGCCGCTTGAGGTGCCACACCGTGGCGAGATCCCGAGCCGATCGGAAGGGCAATCGCGCCGCGTGTGCTGCGGCCTGATTTGCGTCGGGTATCGCCATCAGGAATCCGACGGGCTTTCCATCCAATTCCGCGAGCAGGACAAGCTCGCGGTCCAGGATGGGCAGCATGAGTTTCAGCAGGTCGAACAACTCCGCCGCGGACAACGGTGAATAGCCCCAGAAGTCGACGAATGCCTTGTTGTACAAGGCGGCGACGATCTTCGCGTCACGGCGGATCGTTCGGTATTTCATCGTTCGAAACGTCACGTCGGACCTGGCACGCACCCGCTCATACATCTGCCGGTGACGTGCGAAGGCGGGGTTGGTGAACAGGATGTAGGGGTCGTCGAACTGGTAGCTGTAGAAGTCCTTGACTCCGACGAGCCCCCATTTTTCGAACTGTCCGCCGTAGTAGGCGGGGTTGTGCGGCATTCCCACCAACGGCCGCTCGGGCGCGTCGCCGACAACGACACCGGCGCTGTAGAACATCGACGGGCTGAACGGCCCGGACATGCTGGTCAAATTCTGGTCGGCAAGCCAGGCGGATGCCGCGTCCAGCAATGCGTCCGCGACGTCCTGCTGATCGATGGCTTCGTAAAATCCGAAGAATCCGATGCTCTCCTCGGTGTATTCGGTAAACCCCAGATCATGGATCGCCGCGATGCGCCCCACCGGAATTCCCTGGGCCCGGGCCACGAACGCTTGGATCCGTCTGGTGGCCGCTACCGATGTCGGCGGTCGGATCAAGACGCGGTCGATGTCGATCGAATCGTCGGGCGCCGGGAACGGGTCGTCTCGATAGATTCCTCGGGAAATTGCACGGAATTCGTCCCAGTCGGGGCGGGTCAGCACTGCGTGGACAGTGATCATGTCGCCTCCCCGTGAACTCGATCGTCGCAGACTGATACTCGTGCTGTGCCCAGCCTGGTTTTCCCGGCGAAGACGTACTGCCCGGGACGGACGTCGATATCTGCGACCAGTTCATCGGGTAGGAACACGTCGCACTGGGAACCGAAGCGGATCATCCCGTACTGCTGTCCGCGGGTGACGTGGTCTCCGGTTTTCACGCGGGCGACTATCCGGTTGACCCATAGGTCCGCTATCTGGGTCACCGTGACTATCGCTCCGCCGGCATGCCGGATGCCGACCGTCAGGCGTTCGTTGGTCAGCAGGTAGTCGCAGCCGTCATCGTAGGGGGTCTGACGAGCGATGAGGTTGGCGCTCATTCGCGCCATCGAGCGATTGAACGGTGCGGCGGCGCGGTGCTGACGGAAGCAAATGGTTCCGGCGATCGGCGCACGGTTTCGGTGCACCGAGTACTCGGTCATATAGATCCCGATGAGATAGCCCTCCGATACCGTCGCCAGCCCGGCGAACTCCGTGAGGGTGATCGTGCGCCCCTTCTTGACCGCGTCCGGAATCGCACCACTCTGGATCGGTTTGACGTAGGTGACCACGCCATCGGCTGGGGCGACGACAGCCCTCGGATCGGCCGGGGGCGTGCGCTCGGGATCGCGGAAGAAGAACCGCACGCGCCAATAGACGAATGCGGCGCCCAATCCGCCGGTCAGCGCGACCACCGACGCAGCGATCGCCCGTGTGGAATGTACGCTCATCAATATCGACTTTCGTCCACTCGCTCCGACCAACTGACGAATGCACCCAGCGGTCGTGCGCGAATGCCCCTCGGCAACAGACCGATCAGCGCGCATACTCCGTAGAAGCCGAGCGAGAGCGTGAAGTTGGCAAGTTCGCCGTCCCGGAGCACCTCACGTAGCCGGACGGATGCCGGTTCGTTTTCGTATTCCACGTCATACCAGCGCGAGAGGAGCTGCTGTCTTCAGTTGCGCTTTCTCGAAATAGAGCTTGAACAGCCGCCGGTTGTCACACCATGAAGTGTCGTACCCGGGCGGGAAGATCACTTCTGACTTGTGTACCAGCCGCATCAGTTTGTCGATATTATCGGACAACATGGTGTCGGCGAACTTCGGTGAAATGCGCGAACTCACACGGTCGACAAATTGATCCCACGTAACCAATTCCAACCCGAGCAACTCCGCGTAGAGGTCGTGACCATAGCCATGCGGATTGCTCGGCAACAGTCGCGGTTGCGGATGTTCTTGAAGAGCATTGGTAGTGAGAACTTCACACATCACATCTACGGGGATGTAGTTCATGCCGGGACCGTCCCAGATCGCACCGACCGCGAGTGCCAGCTCGATGATCCGCCAGAACGTATAAACCCGCCCGGGATCCAAGCCTCGATCGGTGCTTCCGAGGATATAGGGCGCCTCGCACAATGTAATCGAGTAGGTGTCCGAGCGCGCGAGCCACCCGAGCAACGTGGCGTTCACCCACTTCATTTGCGCATACCCGGAGTACCACCACGAGTCACCGCGCCGGAAGTCGTCGGGCTTTTGATAGAGATGCGAACCGATACTGCCGACATAGGTGACATGTTTCCGGCAGGAGGTAATAGAAAATTCCAGCATGCGGAGCAGACTGAGGAACCAGTCGTTGCGCAGCTCCAAGTAACTGTCGGTGTAGTCGGTCGAGCTCGCACAGTTGAATACTTGGCCGATTTCCTCGGCCAGTTCCCGATACCGCGCACTACTCAGCCCGAAACGCCGTTGCGTCGGCGTCCCCTCCACAATTCGGAGCTTGGCTATATCGACGTCGATCTCGTAATGGGCCAGCGTGCGCTGCAACCGGTCGTAGGCGGACTCGTCGCCCTGCGGTCGCACGACGGCCCGGACGACGTCTATGGAAGGGTCCCGGCTCAACCGACCGACCAGGTGAGCACCCACAAATCCGTTGGCACCGAATACGAGCGCGTTCGGCTTTCGCGTCGACGGCATCGCCGCCACGCGGCGACGCGTCTCGTCGTCGATATAGGGCCGCAGCGCCGCAGGGTCGCCGGTACTCAGCGCCACGACATCGGCATACTTCCCGCCGAATCGCAACCCTCGACTCTCCGCGGTAATCAAGGCGTCCGAATACGGCCACCGCGGCCGCGACAATTCATCCCCGAAAGCCAGCTTGTCGTCCATATGCACCATTTCTTCCAGTAGTCGCAATGCGTGAGGCTCATGAGTGCGGGCCCGAACGGTCGGACCTACCGACCGTCGGACGCTTGGAATCCCGGGCCTCGAAGTGATGTGAGCAAGCAAAGTCTCAACGCCTGCTGAGACTTGCAGGTGATTGAATCCAAGTCAATGAGTAGCGCGGCGGGAAACCACATGCTGTGACGATTCACAACGCTCGCGAAGCGAGTAGTTGATCACCGGCGAGCGTGGGCAGCGCTAGCACTGGACCGGCAGCTACGCGGCGTAACAGCGGTATCGCCATCACCGCCTAGAAGCAGCCAGCAGATCGACGGCTGGGAATGCGCCGGGTGAGGCGACTCGACGGTATCGACGCGGCGGGCGCGTCACCGCCGCGTGACCGACCGGGCAGGTCTCACAACATCGGATGAACGAAAACCTTCGCCAGGGCGGCATCGATGTCCAGGCTCGGATCCAGTAAGGCCGCAGCCCGTGCGGCCGATGTCGCAAGCTGGATGATCCATTCGACCACGGTCTCGACCGCGAAGGTTTCGCCGTCGTCCAACCAGTACGCGGCACCCTCGTCGATGGCCGCCACGATCGCGCGCCCGGTCATGCGCACCGCGGGACGCTGGGGGTCCATCCCGGCTACCGCGGCGAGCCACTCGATGGCCCGCCACCGTGCATCCTCGAACGTTGCCCACGCCTCGGGGTCGGCGCCGCGACCACCGAGAATCAACCGCAGTGACAAACCTTTGTGCGCAGCGAGATAGCGCAGATGCGACGCCAGCGCCTCCCGGATCTGGCGCTGCGGGGGCAGGTCCGGCCGCAGCACCAACGATGCGTTCAGTTCTTCGGCGGTCTGACGCATAACCGCGAGGTAGATCTCGCGCTTGTTGCCGAAGTGGTGATACAGCAGGCCGTGGGCGACCCCCGCGGCCTCAGTGATGTCGGCGACGGCGACCTCGTCATAGCCGCGCTCGGCGAACAGCCGTACCGCCGCATCGAGTAACCGTTGGCGGGTTTCACTGGCTTGCGCAGCTCGCGCTGTTCCGCGAGTACCGGCCCGTGTGGCGGCCATCGACATCCTTCCCCTCCGCCGGGTCCTTGCCCTCCCCCGATCGGCGTCCTCCCGATCCAGAAACAAATTGATTCTATTTCATTGACCTAGATTCAACTTGTGAAACATCGCACTCACAGCGGCCTTCGCACCGCTGGCGCAGCGAGGGCGTGACTCCGACGTAGCCGCCCGGCCCGCGGTCATCCTGCCGCGGACACCTACGGAAAAGCGCTGCTCGGCGTGCCAGAACACATCACGCCGCTCATATGAGCGCGCCAATATCGGCAGGTGGCGATGTCGCGGTCGATCACGAAGCTCGAGCATGATCATTTCTAGGGCAGTGAAGTTTCGACCATTTCGACGATCGATGTGATGGTTGCCGGATCCAGTGCCGACTGTTCGAAGTGAACCTGTCGATCGATAAGTCCCTCGATGACGATCACACACAATTCAGCCGCGGCGGCGTTCGGCCGATGCCCGACATCGGCGAAACGATCCTGGACGAACCGCACGAACGCCGCGCGCTGCTGCTCGAATTTGTCGCGCAGAACCGGGTTGGTCCGGCTCGCGCCCACCAAGTGGTGACGCGCGACCACACGATAGCGAGCCTGCGCTCTGGTCATCGCATCGATGAACTGGGTCACTGCTGCGGTGATCGCCGCCGCCGACCATTGCTGTCCGCCAGAAAACAACTCCTGCGCGACGGCCATGTCCTGAACGAACAACTCCTCGACCGCGAGTTCGAGCAACCGCTCCCGTGTCGGCGCGTGATAGTTGACAGAACCGGTAGGCAGATCGGCTGCGGCGTCAACTGCCCGGTGGGTGAAACCACGCATGCCCTGCTCACCCAAAACATGCAGGGCAGCCACCGCGATCTGCTTGCGTCGTTGCGCGGAATCACTACGCGCTTTGCGCTGCTGGGTCACCTCACAGAATGTAGTCACCGAGCCAGAATCGCCCCCGACACCGCCGAATCCCGATGCTCGATCCAATTCCGCCCCGCCGCACGGGGTGCCTCGCACACGCCGCGACCGGGAATCCAATTTTCCCTGATCATCCACGCTGCCATGGATGGTGGGCGCCGCCTCTTCGGGGTGGTCGGATGGCTCCCGAAATCGTTCACGCCCCGACGGTGCGGCCGAGCACACCACACCACGGGTCGTGCGGTCGAGCGCCCACGACCACGGAGGTAACCCCTTGGCCCACAACATGATCCAGCGATCCTGAACCAAACACCTCGGCACTGCCGACGGGTGGTGGCTGTCGTGCTGATCGCACCGGTCATCCCACCACAAACACCCGTGCACGAACTACGCACCGCACCACGGCAGGTCGCGACACCCAACGCCCCGGCATCGTCTACAGCATGTGCGCCCTCGGCACCGCCGGACGCATCCACGACCGCGCAGTACTCGACGCACTCGACTGGACCAGCGGCACCCCGCCTCGCAATCCGCTGCCATACGACGGCATCCGCTCATCCACCCCACCGATCTCGGCACCGCACACGTTACCGGCGGCTACTTCCGCATCCCCTTCCGGCAACGACACCAAGCAGACCTGGACATCGGCGATTCGCCTGCCATTGACAGTGGGCGGGTCGTGGCGGCGTTGCCGGCAGTCGTGCCCGATGACGACGAAGCCCGAACAGTCATTCCGGCGATGCAGGCGGCGGCACGCGGGATCTCCGTGGCTCGCACAGTACCTATCGCAGCTGAGGTGCGAATCGCGGGCCGAGAGTGATCAGGGTGCGGCGCTTTCCGGCGCGGTGGAGATCGTTAGGTCGCTGACCGTCTGCTCGAGTTCCGCGACGCCGGACGATGCGCGGGCCGTGGTGCGCCAGGCGACGTGCCCGTCGGGTCGGACCAGGACGGCACCGTGCTCGCCGACCTCGAACAGGTCGAGCATCTGCTGCCGGTCGGCAATTGCGGCGTCCAGGCCCACCACGGTGACGGGCATCGCGGCGGAGACGGCGGTGCGCCAGGTCTGCGGCTCCGGGGTGAACAGCGTGTAGTCACGCAGGTCGAGCAGGTCGTGGGTGGACACGACGCCGCCGTCACCGGCCAGCCAGGCGTGCGGCAGACGGGCACCGGGCCACGTCGTCGGCCGGTATTCCATTACGCCTTCACCGTGCATCGGCTGTGGCGTCGGCTCGGTCCGGATGAGACCCCCGCAGTAGGCGTAGCCGAACTCGAGCCCAGTGGATGCGAACTCTTCCATCTGGCCCGGTATCCGGCGTTCGACTGCCTCGCGCCGGTCGCGCGCAGATGCGCTGTCTCCCAATAGTTTCGCGGTCGGCCGCATCGCAAGCTTCATCATGCCGTCGGCGACGCGCCGTGTGATCATCGCAGGGAGCCGATCGACGAGAGGGTGTGCAAAAGTGCGGGTGACCCGGGCAAGGGTGCGGTTGCCCGAGGTCAGTCCATCCATGACATCGTCGAGATTGAAGTGGTTGGCGACGCTTTGCGAGGCGAAGCGTTCCACCACGGGCCGTCGTTCGGGTTCGTAGCTGTCCAGCAACGTGGCCGGTGCGCGGCCCTCGAATACCGCGGCCAGTTTCCAGGCGAGATTGTGCGCGTCCTGCACACCGCTGTTGAGGCCGAACCCGCCGGTATGCGGGAACCGGTGGGCCGCGTCACCGGCCAGGATCACATTGCCGCTGGTGAAGGTCTCGGCCATCTGGCTGGTCATTGTCCAGGTGCCGGTGGAATGTATCCGAAACGGTTCCTCACGCCCGATCACCCGCGGCAGCGTCCGCGCCCAGAACCCGCGCCCGTCCCGGGCGATCTCCTGCTTTTCGCTCAGGTACGGGGTCATCAACACGTAGTTGTCGTCAGCGTGTGCTACCAAAATGCCGCAGAACGCCGGGGAGTAGATGAAGCTGAGCAGCGGGCGGGTGCCGTCGGAGAACAGCTTGGCGTTGAAGAAGACGCTGGCCATGTTGGCCAGCACCGGCCCGCGCATCGCGATGCCCAGCGCGTCGCGCACAGCGCTGTTCGCGCCGTCGGCGGCGACCACGAACCGCGACGTAATCTCCTCGGTGGCACCGTCTGCGGCTACCGCCCGCACCGTCGCGCCCGATGGCGTCGTACTGACGCGCTGTACCTGGACGCCTCGCCGGACGTTCACGAGGGGATCAGCGTCGACGACGTCCCAGAGGACCGCCATGAGCTGCTGCTGGCCGATGTGTGAGATGAGGAACCGGCTGTGGCTCTTGACGCGCTCCACCCGCTCGGTGAAGGCCAGCAGGTCGATCTCACCCAGTCGCGGGCTGCTCAGATCGGTGTACCACCGGATCGTGGCGATCTCCTCGGGCGGCGGTGCCAGGGCGGCGATCCGCCCGGCCAGTTCCGGGGAGGCGTGGTGCCAAATTTCCTGTGAGCGGGCGTTCAAAATCGTCGCGGCCGGGTGGTTCAACACCTCGGTACGGCGTTCCAGGACGGTGCTGGCGATACCGTAGCGGGCCAGTAGTAATGCCAAGGTACATCCGGTCGAGCCCGCGCCGACGATGGTCACCTGGGGCATGGCAGCGTCTCGACGTTGATCTTCTCGGGTGTGGTCTCCTGAGCCGTGCCGGGTCGGGGGGTCGACTGAGACATCTTTGTTCTCCGGTTCTCTGGGTCAACGCTCGGTGTTGTGCTGCGCGCCGAGGTCGAGCACTCCATCGTCGGTACGGGTCGGCTGCATACGCGGTGTGAGCATCGACGTGGCGGCGGGGATGAGGCGGCCTCGGATCTCGAGGTCGATATTGCGGCGGACGATGCCGAATCGTGGCCCGATACCATAGGCGGACAGGTCCACCCGCGCGGCCGTCGCGGCGACGAGTTCGGGGCCGTCCGGTGCAAGCTCGACATCGAGTTGCATTTCGGTCGTGGCATCGCGAACGGTCAGCTTGCCTTGCACCTCGAGTCGGGTGCGTCCGCGACTGACGGCATGACCATGGAACGAAATCACCGGGTGCGTTCGCGCGTCCAGGAACTCGGGCCCGCACAGATGCCGGTCTCGCATCCGCATACCGGTGGTGACGCTAGCGGCGTGCAGTTCCAGCAGAACCGTGGCGGTTCCATCCTGACTCCAGGTTATCGAGCCGGAAGCTCGGCGAAAGCGGCCGCAGACCGGGAGCAGCCCCCAGAGCCCGCGGGCGGAGAACCCGATGTCCGCGGTTGTCGGGTCGAGTTTCCAGACACCAGCGCGAACCACCATCCCGGTGTGCGCTCGATCACCAGTGCTCATGCCCACAACCGATCCGATGAACCTGTGCGTGCGTGAATGCATTCCGAAAATGGCATGGCGACAACATATTTCACTGTTCCAAGACTCTCATCAAGACAGGGGCGTTGCGGCCCGCCACATGCAGCCGGGTCGACACCAGCTAGGTCGACCCTGACAGCGACTGCGTCGACGGATTTTTCGGACAGTCGCTCCAGCCTGAGCGAGTTGCGAATTCGACCCACCATATCGGCAACGATGTTACCGTTATTGCGGCCGGTGTCAACAGCGGGGTCACACCCTGAGATTCAGGAACGTCTTTGAACTCCCGATCACGGTTTCAAGCCTCACCCGCAGCCCCCTCCGCTGAAGGTGGTGGTTCGTATGCCCACGCACCCGGCGGCCAAGGCTTTCGCGGAGCGAAGACGACCACCGCCCGAGATCTCTATCAGTGCGGTCAGGAACGCTCGCGCTGGGCCTCGTCCGCGATCCAGGCCGCAATTTGCGCGCGGGAGGTGAATCCGAGTTTGCTCAGGATATGTTCGACATGCCCGTCCGCGGTGCGCTGCGAGATCACCAATTTCGCGGCGATCTGCTTGTTGGTGAGTCCCTGGGCAATAAGGTCTGCGACCTGCCGTTCGCGCTTGGTCAATGTCAGTTGCGAAGCGCGCGCGGTGGCGGGCGGCGCCTCACCCAGTGCGTAGGTCACTGCGGCGTTGTGTTCCATGGCCTGGCCGCGCCGGAAGGCCGTATCGAATCGTCGTTCGCCGAGCGTGCGACGCACCGTGCGCTCGCATTCGTCGTGAACGTGGGTCGCCCCCGGGAAGACAGCAAACCCAGACGCGGCGGACCGCAGAAGATTCTCCGCGGCACCCATCAGCACGGCCGCGCGCTCACCGTCCTCATCGGCGACGGTCCAGGCCAGTCCCTCGAGATCGAGCGCCGCTACGACTGGGCTGCGCATGCGCTGGTTGACTCGCAGCGATTCCTGCAGCAACTGCTGCGCGTGAGACCCCTCGCCTTGCAGCCATGTTGCAAGGCCCAACCCCCACAGCGCACTCGACCGATAAAGTGATTCACCGCATTCTTCGGTAATAGACAGGATTTGCTCGTGACATTCGATTGCCCGCGGTATATCGCCCTGCGCTGTATAGGCCCCACCGAGCAGCATCAACGCGGAAATGTATAGGTACCCTCGCCTATTCGAGCTGAACGCCTCCACGGCACGCTCGAAGAAGGAGACTGCGCGAGCGGGGTCGTCTCGATAAAGCGCCAGCATGCCGTCGGCGTAGGCGATCAGCGCCTGGTTCATGGGAGTGGGATCCTGTTCGGCGAGGTCGCGTGCCTGCTCCAGTAATGACGCTGCCGATCGAAGGTCCCGCTGCGCCGTGGCCATGATAATGCTGGCTTCAAGCGCCTTGACACGGTCGGATATCGAGCCCGCGTCCGGGTTGGCCAGGGCGCGGTCGAGCCACCGTCGACCTTCACCGTACCGACCCCGAAAGCTCCAGAACCCGAATAGCGCATTGGCGGTGCGCAGCCCGGCATCGGCCGAGTCCGCACTGTCCTCGGAGAGGGAGAACTCGAGGGCAGCCCGCAGATTCGGCTGCTCGCGATCGACGCGAGCCAGCCAGTCGGGCTGGCGGTCACTGAACCAGTCCGCCACCGAATCCAGCACCAACCGCTGGCACCAGTCGCGGTGTCGTCGACGCAGATCCCGGTCTTCGCCGGACTCTTGCAACTGCTCGCGCCCGTAGTCGCGCATGGTCTCGAGCATCCGGAAGCGCACGACGCCATCCACTTCGTCGCGGTTCACAATCGATTTGTCGACCAGGGAGGACAAGGCATCCAGCAGATTCTCCGGCGCAAGGTCGGCGCCGCACACCTGCTCGGCGGCATCGAGTTCGAAACCGCCGGCGAACACCGACGACCGGGCCCACAACCGCTGCTCGACCGGCGTGCACAACTGATAGCTCCAGTCGATACACCACTGCAACGTCTGCTGCCGCCTAGGCGCGCTGCGCATACCGCGGGTGAGCAGCGCGTACCGGTCGCTCAGCCGCTCCAGGATCTGCTCAGGCGACATGGCGCGCATCCGAGCCGCGGCGAGCTCGATCGCCAACGGCAACCCGTCCAACCGGGCACAGATCCCGACCACCGCGGCCTTATTGTCCTCGGTGACCGCGAACCCCGGCACGGCCGCCGCAGCGCGATCGGCGAACAAACTCACCGCATCGTATTTGGGCAATCCCCGCAGCGTCAGCGCACCGCCAGCGCCAGGAACGGCCAACGGCCGCACCCGCAACACCACTTCCCCGGCGACATCCAACGGCTCACGGCTGGTGACCAGAATCCGCACACCCGGACACCCCAGCAACAACTCCTCGACCAGCTCCGCCAACGCCCGCACAATCTGCTCGCCGTTGTCCAGAACAAGCAGCATCTCCCGGGAACGCAGGAACCCGAGCAGCACCTGCCGCATCGGCCGAGCCGAATCGTCGCGCAGGCCGATACCGGCCGCCACGACATCGACCAGCAACACCGGGTCCCGCACGTCGGCCAGCTCGATCATCCGCACCCCATCGGCGAAATCGCGTCGAGCATTCGACGCCGCCCGCAGCGCCAGCCGGGTCTTGCCGACCCCACCGATCCCCGCCAACGTCACCAACCGCGACACCGACAGCAGGTTCTTGATCTCCGCCGTCTCAGTGCGACGGTCGACGAAACTGGTCAACTCGAGCGGCAGCTCACCAGTGCTACCGCGACCCTCTTCGATCCGCCGCGGAGCCGAATCCGGCATGTGGTCCCACACCCCTTGGGCTGCAACCGGTTTCCCGTGCAGAGCCATCTCGCCCACCTGGTATCCGTGGTGGTGTTGTACCTGCCGGATCGCCTCGCCGATCTCCGACGCCGACGGCCGCTTCGTCGGATCTCGGTTCATCGCCGATTCCACCACCGCCGCCACGTCATCGGGAATTCCGCCCGCACGCAGGTCCGGCACCGGCTGGCTGGTGATCCGTAAGAACTGTGCCACCACCTGCTCACCGCTCCGACGCTCGAAGGCGGCATGCCCGGTCAACGCGCAGAACAAGGTCGCACCCAGACCGTAGACATCCGCCGCCGCAGTCGGCGTCTCGCCGCCGAGCACCTCCGGTGCCGTGAACGCCGGAGAAGCGGTCAAGATACCCGTGGCCGTCTCGAACCCGCCGACAATGCGGGCGATACCGAAATCGGTCAACGCCGGCTCCCCGTAATCGGTCAGCAGAATATTGCCCGGCTTCACATCCCGATGCACGATGCCGAGCCGATGCGCGCTCTCGAGCGCACCCGCGACCTTCACCCCGATCCACAACACGGTCTGCACCGGCAACGGACCCTGCCGACGAACCCACGTGTCCAGCGAATCCAACGGGTGATACGGCATCACCAGATAGGGCCGCGCGCTCGCGGTGACACCCACTTGGAGCACCGTGACAATGTTCGGATGCCCGGTCAACCGACCCATCGCCTTCTGCTCGCGTAAAAACCGCGTCTGGTTGTCTTCGTCCAGCTCGGCGGTCAGCACCTTCACCGCAACCGTGCGGTCCAAGACCACCTGCGTGCACCGATAGACCACCCCGAAACCACCGCGGCCGATCTCTTCGGCGTCCTCGAATCCGGACGCGCTCAACTCCACCGAGACGGGCATATTCACGTCACGTTGGGTCCGCGGTGACTCATCGCCGACCATCAGCGGTGGGCAATCCACTCCATACGTGCACGAACATCGGGCACCATGCGCTTACCTTTCGACAATGCCCAGCGTATCGCCGACCACAGTGCACGGGCCGTCCTTGTCGGCTTTCAGCCGAGAGCGCCCTCGCCCGGAAAAGCGGTGGACCTCGCTCGCCGCCTGCGCCGGCGACTGCTTCAAACGACGCTTCAGCCGGCGCACCCTTGCGACACCTGTCAAAGTAGATCGAGAGCGGCGCGCACAATGCTGTCGGAGTCGATGCCGTGATAGCGGTAGACATCGTCGAGGGAGCCGACCTGCCCGAACCGTGAGACACCCAATGCGGTGTGGCGCACCCGATTGATCCCGGACAGGAAAGCCAGCGTGTGTGGGTGGCCGTCGAGGACCGTGAGCAGCGGGGTGGCGCGATCGGAAGGGAAGAGCTGATCGAGAATCCAGGTCTCGCCGGTGCCTCGGCCTCGGCGTGCCTGGATTGCTTGGAACAGGAGGCCGGGGCTGGTGATGCAGAGGACGTCGGCGGGGACACCTGTGTGCGTGAGACGTGCTGCGGCGGCGAGGGCCTCGGTCATCATCGCGCCCATTGCCGCGATGGTCACCTTGGCGTCGTCGTGACGGACCAATGGGTAGCCACCGGCGACGACCTGTCGGCGGCGGCGTTCGCGTGCAGCGGGGTCCGATGGGACTGCTGCCAGCGTCTGGTCGACGGGCCGGGTCGACAGGCGCAGGTAGGCCGAGGAGCCGTCCGGCCGCCCGAGGCGGAACAGACAAGCGAGCAACGTCCACTCGACGTCGATGGAGAATGCGGGTTCGTAGCTGACACAGCCCGGTTGTTCGAGGCCGATCGAGGGTGTCTTGATGGATTGGTGTGCTCCGCCCTCGGCGGCCAGGGTGACGCCGGACGGAGTGCCGACAAGTATGGATTGGCCGCCGGCGTAGATGCCATACGACCAGGGTTCGAGGGCGCGTTCGACGAAAGGATCGTAGAGAACTCCAATGGGGAGCAGCGGCTGTCCCCATCGACTCCAGGTTGCGCCGAGTTCACCGATCAGGCCGACGAGGTTCGTTTCCGCGATGCCCAGTTCCATGTGCTGGCCGGTGGGCTTTTCGCGCCAATGCAGGATTGTCTCGGCGTCGTCGGCGAACCAGTTGTGTCGTTCTGCCGACGACCACACCCCGACCTTGTTCACCCACCCGGCGAGGTTGGTCGTCGAACTCACGTCCGGACTCACTGTGACAACACGTTTGGCCGCGTCGGGCGCCGCCCGGGTCAAGTCGAGCAACACCCGCCCGAGCGCTGATTGCGTGGTCGCCGTGCTCTTGGGAGTGCGGCCGAAATCGGACGGAATCGTCGCGGGTCGGGCAGTGCTGATCGGGTCGCGGCGCAGCCGTTCCGCGACCATAGCGCAGACGCGTCCGGATGCGGTGCCGTCGTCGAATCGCTGCCAGGGTTTGTGGGGGTCCATGCCCAATTCGCTTGCCAGCTGGGCGTACTCGTCGACGCTCAGTAGTGACGAGTGGTTTTGGGGGTGGCCCTGGATGGGCAGTCCGTAACCTTTGATGGTGTAGGCGAAGATGATGGTCGGCCGTGTGTCATCGATCTGCCGGTACGCCGCGGACAAGGCCGCGAGGTCGTGGCCGCCGAGGTTGCGGATCGCCGCGGTCAACGTTTGGTCGTCGATCCCGGCGATCAGCTCTGTGATTTCGGTGCTCCCGTTCCCGGTGCCGGGCAGCCGGGTACGCAGTTCGTCGGCGTTGCAGCGCAGCAGCCGTTGGTATTCCGGATTCGGCATATCCAGGATCCGGTCCCGGAGCTCGGCTCCGCCGGGTCGGGCGAACAGCGTATCGAGCAGCTGCCCGAATTTTACGGTGATCACTTGCCAGCCCGCGGCGTCGAACATCTTCTCGAGCCTGCGTGCGGCGATGTTGGGTACCACACGATCGAGAGATTGCCGGTTGAGATCGACGATCCACACCACCTCGCCCAAATCGACTATGCCGGGATCGAGGATGGCTTCCCACACCGCGCCTTCGTCGAGTTCGGCGTCACCGACCAGGGAGTACTGGCGACCGGTGCCGGCGTCGCCGCCGATGGTATTGACATAACGGCGCGCCATCGCTCCCCAAATCGGAGCGGTTGCTCCGATTCCGACCGATCCGGTCGAGTAGTCGACGGGGTCGGGGTCTTTGGCCCGGCTCGGGTAGGACTGCAATCCACCGAACTCGCGCAATGCGGTCATGTACGACTCGTCGAGTTCGCCCAGCAGATAGTTGATGCTGTGCAGGACCGGGGACGCGTGGGGCTTGACCGACACGCGGTCACCTGGCCGGAGGTGCTCGAACCACAGTGCGGTCATGATCGACACCATCGACGCGCACGACGCTTGATGGCCCCCGACCTTGAGCCCGCTCGGGTTGGGGCGTACCCGATTGGCATGGTGGATCATCGCCGTGGACAGCCACAGCACTCGTTGCTGAATCGCCTCGAGCGCTTCGGGAGGGGGCGCACCGAAGCTCTGGGCTTCAGGATCGACAGCCGGGGCGTTCATCGGGGCTTCTCCTCGCACCAAATTTGTTGCGGCCATGCGCATTCGAACTCTCGGTCGGGGGCACACAGTGACCGGATCCGGATTGCTCATGGACGTTGTGCGTCCGAATCGGGATTCAGCCGGGAATCGGGCGGATCGCCCTCCTATGACCGTCCTGTTGTGCAGAACTGCCGTCCAGTGCAGCAACTCAGCGTCTTCTGCGCAATACTTGTACCTCGAGTTGATCAGATTGCATCCGAGGGATCCGTTCCGACTACACCGGGGTTATCACAATGCCAAGCACGCCCACCGTCGACCAGATCGATGCGCGGATCCTGCTCGCGCTCGCCGACGCTCCGCGGGCGACCGTGCTGGCTCTTGCCGCCGAGACCGGACTGTCACGAAACACTGTGCAGGCGCGCCTGAGCAAGCTCGACGCCGCGGGCTCGCTGCACTCGTTCGAGCGGCGCATCAATCCGCTGGCGCTGGGCTACCCACTGCAAGCATTTGTCCTCACCAACGTCACCCAGCGCAAACTCGCCGCTGTCGCGGCAGCACTCGCCGACATTCCGGAAGTCCTCGAAGTACACGGACTCAGCGGTGTCGCCGATCTGCTCATTCATGTAGCAGCCCGCGACGCGGATGACCTCTACCGAGTGGCTGGTCAGATCCTCGACATCAAAGGCGTTAAACGCACCAGTACCGCACTGGTTATGCGCGAACTGGTCGACTACCGCATCAATCCGTTGGTCGCCGCACTGGCCAGTGCCGCGCAGGACGAACGTCAACCCGATTCACGGTGAGACCACATCGAAGCCTGGGACAGGCTCGCACGCCCGCAAGTGGTCGGCTCAGGTGAGGGAACAGGAGTGCGGGAGATCAGCTCGCACCAACAGTTGCGACTGGGCTCGGCAGAGGATGTCGACGTAAGCATCAGACATGTACCGGGAACCGGGTCGGGAGTACGCGCAGATTTCGCGGTAAATCGGCGGTGTCAACGACCGGGCGAAGCGACGATATTCCCCCTGTACCGCATTGTCGGGGACCAGCGTAACCGCCACACCGCTGGATGCCAGCTCCAATGCGGCCTGGACCTGCATGGTCCAGACCGCGGCGAGCGGTTCGAATCCTGCTGCGGCGCAGAGTGTTCTGATCACCCGGGTCAGCCCGTTCTCCTTGTCGAACAGCACCCACTGATGGCCCTTCAGATCCGCCAATGACAGCGGCGCGTCGGTTAATACGCCGCTGTCGCGCCCGGCGACAAGGACCAGTTCTTCGAATCCGATGGAGGCCACATCGGCGCCGGATAACCCCGTTCGAGGACCGATCGCCAGATCGCCTTCGCCGTCACGGAACGCAGCCTCCATCGCTGTGGCATGCGGGTAATCCTTGATCTCGAGCACGACCTCGGGAAACCTTTCGTGCCAGACGGCGATGCCCGAGGGAAGGATGGCGTTGGCCACCGATCGGACGGTGAGCACCTCGAGATCGCCTCGTCGACCGGTCCGCGCATCATCAACTGCTTGTTCGGCTCTCTCGACGACGGCGAGAATATCTTGCGCCACGGGCAGCAGTGCCCGGCCCGCGGGAGTGGGCCGGACACCCTGCGCCGTGCGATCGAGCAGCGTGATCTTCAGATCTGTTTCCAGACGCTTTATCTGCTGGGAAAGTGAAGGTTGAGCGATGAACATCCGCTCGGCCGCCATGGTGAACGACTTCAGCTCACAGACCGCCACAAAGTATTGAAGCCGTCGTAGATTCACGAGTCCGCACGCTACGAGCCCCCATCGGCTTTGTCTATATGGGCCTGGGTCTCAGTCTCAGGGTTGGAGTGATTCGGCACATTGGCTAGTCGGATCCGTCAGGCACCTGCGCGAGGTGGCTTTTGACAGCCTGTTCCAGGTGCACCAGGTCGTTGGCGATGCTGACGTAGTTGAAGCCTTCGGCTAGTCGGCGCGCGGCGGTGACGCCGTCCGGGCAATGGATGCCTACTGCTTTTCCTGCCGCTTCGGCAGCCTTCAGCACGGTGCGGAGGGCGTCGTCGAATTCGGCGTCGACCGCGGGGTCGGTGGGGGTGGCGCCGCCGAGTGCGAGGCGCAGGTCCGATGGTCCGATGTAGATCGCGTCGACGCCGGGAACCGACGCGATCTCGGCGGCATTGCGTAGTCCGGATACGGTCTCGATCATCACCATGCAGGCGATCTCGGCGTTGGCTCGGGCCGGCGACGGCCCGATTCGCAGCCCCGCGCGCAGGGCCCCGTTACTACGGTGGCCTACCGGTGGGAAGCGACAGGCCGCCACCGCGGCTTCGGCCTCAGCCGCCGTATCGACCATCGGCACGACGACGCCGCGGGCACCCGCGTCGAGGGCCTGGGCAATCCAGAACGGATCGTTGGCTTGCACCCGGACAAGCGCTGCCGTGCCGGTGCCCGCGGCGTCGATCGCGGTGATTCCGGCCAGCAGGCCCCGATATTCGATCAGGCCGTGCTGGGCGTCGATGCAGACATAGTCGTAGCCGGACATGGCGATCCGTTCGGTGGCCACCGGGTTGTCGCACACCACCCAGTAGCCGATGGTCTGTCGCCCGGACCGTAACCGCTCAGCGAATCCTGTCGCGCTTGTTGTCGAATTTCTTGTCATAGTGCCCCCTTAATGGGAGTGATTGTTTCGATGTTCGGCAAGGGTGTCGAAGCCGAAGTCAGCGGACAGATCCCGCCATACGGCGTGCGCGTGATTCGCCTGACGCTGCGTGTTGTCGTACTCGATGAGCAGGTCCGGGCCTTGTATCCGGTAGTAGTGGGGATCATCGGGTGCCATACCACCCGCCCAGCCGAACCAGGTGACGTCGAGCACCGCGTCGGTTGCGTAGCGCGCGGCGTGTACCTCTGCCATCGCGGCCGATACACGGCCGGTGTACAGCGCGATCAGTCGTCGCAGCTCGTCGCGCTGGGTGGAATCGAGGTTGCGCGCACTGATTCCTTTGGGCGGAACGGAAATCGCCAGGGCAGCGTGATCGGCTTCGGTGTACCCGCTGGCTTCTTCCGCGTTCCGGTCGACGTCATCGACAAGCTTGTTCAGCGCGGGGTCCGCGAACTGGCCGCGCCACAGATCCTGCATATGCATCATGGTGTCGCCATGTGTCACACGGGCTCGGTTGCCGGACACGATGTCCGATATCGCGGACTCGTGCAGCAATGCGTGTTCGCGCTGTTCCGCGTTGAAGGACCTGACGAGGTTCCGTGCGACATCCTCGATCCCGCCGAGCGGCCGTAGCGGCGCCCCACCCAGCAACAAGGTGCTTGCCGGGTCGGCGCCGATGAAGCAGGGTGTCGTCGACACGAGACGGCCGCCGACGATGAGGTTGTTGAGCGAGATGTGATGACCTCCGAAGCGCCAACCCCAAACCGGGTCGCCCGGCACGCCGAACACCCTGAGCCAGTACAGTCCGGGATCGCGACCCCGTTGCGGGCCCAGCGAGCCTTCCAACCTTCGACCTGGTCCAGGACGTTCTCTAGACCGACCACGGTCGCGACAGTGGCGTACCCGGCCTCGGACAGTCCCGACGCCACCAACTGCATCGCCAGGCTCTGCTGATGCGCCAACTGGTGACGTAGCGCGAGCCCGCCATGGTCGGTCGGCGTGTAGTACCACCGCACTCGCTCCGCTTCGGCATCGGGCACCAGCGGGGAATCGAACAGTGCGGCGGCACGCTGACCGGAGGTCAGTGCGTCCAGCCATGCCGTGGCAGCGCTCGCCATCGCGGCGGCCACTGCCTGCCGTGGTTCGTCAATCGCGGCCGACATCACCGAATCCGGGACGCTACCGACCATGGATCGGTTCCCCATCGTCGTACACATCGAGCATCACCTTGATGGCATCGCCTCTTCGTTCGGCGTAGGTGTCGAACGCTTCACCGATGTCGCCGAGTGCGAAATGGTGTGTCACGAGTGGGTCGGTGTTCAGTCTTCCCTGGCTTGCCAGGGAAACGGCTCGTGCAACAGAGCCTGTTCCCTCGCCACGAACGGTCTGCAATGAGATTCCGTTCATGACGGCATGGTTGAGGTCGGCCAGCACCGGCTGCTCGAAAAAGCCCACGAGCACGACTTTGCCGGACCGCTTGGCCATATGGATCGCCTGATCGACAGCGGGCGCGGCGCCCGAGCACTCGAGGACGATATCGGCGCCGCGCCCACCGGTGAGATCGCGTACCGCGGCGACGGCGTCCATCGCGCGCGAGTTGAGCACCACGTCGGCGCCGAACTGCTTGCCGAGCGCCAACCGGCTTGACCTGGTACCCACCAGAGCCACCGGGTCGGCTCCGAGTTGGCGGGCGACCTGAACGGCCAGCAGCCCGATGGGCCCGGGGCCGATCACGGCGACACTCGCGCCGACAACGAGGGAGCCGAGGACATCGAAGGCGTGCATAACCGAGCCGACAGTGGTGAGAACTACCGCCGCGTCGAAATCAACGGAATCCGGCAGCCGATGCAGGGTGGACACATGATTGACCACATATTCGGCGAACCCGCCGTTGACCGTCATCCCCTGTGACCGATGCCCTTTCTCCCGCTTGCCGGAGTTCAGGCAATCGGTGTAGGAACCCGAGAGACAGTTGACGCATCGCATACAGCCGCGATGCGCCTCGGTCACGACCCGGTCACCAACCGAAAACTCGTCGACGCTGCTCCCCACCGCAGCCACCACACCCGCGTACTCGTGCCCGGGGACAAAGGTTCCCGGAGGCGGTCCGTCACCGGCGAAGAACTTCCGACTTCGAATCTTGAGGTCCGAACCGCACAGCGATGCCCGGCGGACCTGGACCAGGACGTCGTCCGGTCCCACCTCGGGCACAGGCAACCGCGTGGTTGCGATCGTCCCGGGCTCGCCGAGTACGGCAGCCAACATTGTCTCAGAGGGCATCTGCAACCTTTCAGTTGAAATTCGAGCAGAAAACCGGTTGGTCCTCGATTGTGTTGGCCCCGTCGTCGGCAAGTCCAAGACCAGAAGCGCGAGACACGCATAGGCAACACCTATAGATGCTCGTGACGTCCGTCGCGTGGGCCACCGCTAACAAAGCGTCGGCGCGGCTCGCCTGGAGGAGGGGAGATCTTGGCTGTGAAATCCTGCTCGAGCTCAGGTCCGGCGCAAATTCCGGTTGGCACCGATCTGCGTCGACCGCTTCGATACCGCTCCGAGTAATATCGGCCACATCGTTGCCGATATAGCTGGACATTAGCGGCGATAGCGTCGACGCTGTTGCCATTATGGAGACTCGATTAGCGGTCAAGACAGATTTGCGCCTCACAGGCGCGCGCGGTCGGCGCGGTAGGTCGATGGTGCAGGTTGGTTACGCCTTCGCTGTGGTCATGCTCGGTACGACGATGCCGACGCCGATGTACACCTTGTATGCCGCCGAGCTCGGATTCTCCATCAGCACGTCCACAGCGATTTTTGCCATTTACGCCGCCGGAGTCGTCGCGGCACTGATTCTGTTCGGCCGGTGGTCGGACGTGGTCGGACGTCGACCGCTACTCATCGCCGGACTGGCCTTTTCCGCAGCCAGTTCGCTGGTGTTCCTCACTGCGGGGCCGGTGTGGCAGTTGCTGCTCGGGCGAGCGCTGTCGGGGCTGTCGGCCGGTATCTTCACCGGTACCGCGACCGCCATGATCGTCGAAGCCGCACCCGCGATATGGAAAACCCGAGCCCACGTGGTCGCCGGTGTCGCGAACATCGGAGGATTGGGTATGGGGCCGACGCTGTCGGGCGTGCTGGTGCAATACGGCCCGTGGCCGCTGCGATGTGTTTTCGCGGTGCACCTGGTGATGGTCGGGTTGGCGGTGCCAGCTATCAGGAATGCGGACGAGACCATTGCGGCACAGCCGCGGGCTCGGCTCACCGTGCAGCGGTTCTCGATTCCGCCCGAGGCAAGGCAGGCGTTCATTCGTGCGGCGCCGGCGGCCTTCGCCGGGTTCTGCGTGATCGGCCTATTCGCGTCGGTCGTGCCGACCTTCCTGAATCAATCTCTGCACGTTCACAACAAGGCCGTTGCCGGATTGCTGGTTTCCTTGACTTTCGCCGCGTCCGCGGCTGCCCAAGTCCTCACCAGGACGCTGCCCGTTCCCAACGCCATGATCCTCGGTTGTACGGCCCTGATAATCAGCGCCGCACTGGTCGGTGCGGCTCTCAGCGCCCAGTCGGTACTGATCCTCATCGCGGCCGCGGTGATCGCCGGTGTCGGACAGGGCACGAGCTTCAGCAAAGGACTGGGCGCGGTAGTGGAAGCGGCTCCGCCTTCGCAGCGCGGCGAAATCGCCTCCAGTTACTTCGTCGTGGCCTATTTCGCGATCTCCGTTCCCGTCTTGGGCGTGGGATTGGCCGCCCAGCACTGGAACCTTTCCCACATCGGCATCGTCTTCGGAGCAATCCTCGGCGCCGTGGCCACGGTGTCATTGCTCGGCACCGTTCGCGCCGCGACGCCGGATCCCGGACCGGCTTCGGCCCCCGACCTCACCTGCCGTGGTGCCGCAGTCCAGTAGCGAGCAGCATTGAAACAGACATCAGGCCAAGCCCTTTCGCTCGTCATCGCGTCCGGTACCGAGGGTGCACAGCGTTCCGCCGACTTCGACGTGCGCGGGCCTACGCGATTGTCGCCGTCTCCGTTGCCGAGGTAGCCATTGACACCGAGCATAATAACGGCAACACTGTGTCCATTATGACAAAGGCGCTTTGCAACCCACCTTGTGTGTCCAATTGGAGGCGGTCATGAATTCCGACGGTCGCTTGCTGCTGCGCGGCGGAATCGTCCTCACGATGGACGAGAAGCTGGGTGATCATGAACGTGGCGATGTGCTCATCGAGGACGGCAGGATCGTCGAGGTGGGGCAGGATTTACCGGCCGACGCGCAGGTGCTCGACTGCGCGGGCAAGATCGTCCTTCCCGGCTTCGTGAACTCGCATCACCACATGTTCCAGACCGCCCTGCGCTCGTACTGGGCCGATGCCCTCGACATGGACTACTTCATGCAATCCCGGGCCGGAGCCGACGCGCTGTTCCACCAGTACACGCCGGAGGACGTCTACTGGGGACAATTCGGTGGGGCACTGGAGAACCTGGCCGCGGGAACGACGACCGTCGTCGACACGTCGCAATGCTCGTACACCCCCGAGCACACCGACGCCGCGCTCGAAGGAATCCGCCGATCCGGAATCCGGTGCGTCTTCAGCTTCTCGCCGTCACTCGGCGATCACGAGCCGGACCCGTCGTACGCCCATCCGGAAGACATCCGTCGCCTCATCGAAACGACCGGTGAGGTGCACGACGGAACACTCGTCCGCCTGGCACTGGGCTATCACGTCGATGAGGACTTGTTCCAGCTTGCGCGAGACCTCGGTCTGCCCATGTTCGCGCATGTCAATGACACCAGCTGGGGTTACGTGCTCGAACAGTTCGAGGAGGAGGGACTGCTCGGCCCCTGGATCACCTACATCCACTGCCTCGGTATCGAGGACGCCGCATGGCGAGCCATCGAACGGACCGGTGGCAAGGTATCGGTCTCCACCAGCGCGGAGCAATCGCTCGCCATGGGCCAACCGGCGCTGCAAACGGCCCTCGAACATGGCATCCCAACAAGTTTCGGCACGGACACGGTCGGCATCGCACCCGTCGACTTCTTCTCCCAGATGCGTGCGGCCTACCAGTGGCAGCGCAGCCGAATCCAAGTAGCGATGCAGAGCAACTCACCCGAGGTTCAGCCGGTCACGGTTCGGGACATACTCCGAATGGCAACACTTGGCGGCGCCCAGGGAGCCCACCTGGACCATCTGATCGGGTCCCTCACCCCGGGCAAACGGGCGGACGTCATCGCATTGAACGCTCGCACACTCAATGCCGGACCGGTAAATCACGCGCCGGGCGCCGTCGTACAGCATATGGACACCAGCAACGTCGACACCGTGATCGTGGACGGACGAATCGTCAAGCGCGATGGCCGACTGCTCGGCGTGGACATCGAATCGGTATTGCAGCACCTCGAAAGTTCGGCGGCAGGCCTCGTGAGTCGTTCCCGAGCTACCGACATCCTTTTCACGGGTTGCCGACACCTGTCATGATCACGTTCGACGTTGCCGTGATCGGCCTGGGGCCGGTCGGTGAGCTTGCGGCGCTGCTGCTGGCGCGTGCGGGGTTGACGGTATTGGCCCTCGAGCGCGAGTGCGACGTGTACCCCAATCCGCGCGTCGGCGTTCTCGACGGAGAAGCGCTGCGCACGCTGCAGAAAGCGGGGGTGTACAAGCGCGCCGTTCCAGACATGCTCCTCAGGGCCGGCGCCCAGTGGGTGTCGGCTCGCGGCAAGGTCGTCGCGACGACACTGCCAACGGAACAACTCCAGGGGCATCCGTGGATATCGGCGATCTACCAGCCATTGCTGGATAAGCAACTTCGGGCGGCCCTTGCGGAGTACCCGGATGTCGATATCCGACTGGGGCACCGGCTAACCGGGTTGACCCAGGACGACGAAGGCGTCGAACTCACGTTTCGTGATGTCGACGGCGGGACCGGTAACGCGCGCACACGCTTCGTTGTCGGCTGCGATGGCGCCAATAGCGCCACCCGCGAAGCGATCGGCGTCCAGCTCGTCGGATCCGCATATACCGACACGTGGCTCATCCTCGATGCGAAGCTGCCGGAGCCGGTCACACACCTTCCGTATTTTCAGATGACGCTGGACCCGGCGGCGCCCCGCCTGACCGGCCGACTCGCCGCTGGTGGGCACCGCTGGGAACGCAAGGTAATGCCGTGGGAGGACCAAGAAGAAATCCTTACACCCCGGGCCGCGCGGCGAGTGATCGCTGAGGATGCGGACCCCGACACCGCCGAGATCCTGCGCCATCTCATCTACACCTTCCGAGCCAAGAGCGCCGAGCATTGGCGCGTCGGGAGGGTGTTGCTGTGCGGCGACGCCGCCCACCTGATGCCTCCGATGATCGGCCAGGGCCTGAACTCGGGAATCCGGGATGTCACGAACCTCACCTGGAAAATCGCGGCCGTGGTGAACGCCGGCGCGCCACTGCAGATCCTCGACTCCTACGAAGCCGAACGGCGGCCGCACGCCGACGCGATAACCAAGCTGTCGGTCCGGGCCGGCCATCTGGTCACGATGCAATCGCGCTGGGCGGCGGCGATTCGCGACGCGGCGGCCGGAACGCTCCTGCGTGTCCCGCCATTACGGGAACGCGTTCGCCAAGGCCGCTGGCGGCCGCCGGCCCGGTACCGACGCGGCTTGCTTTTGGCACCACCATCGCTGCGCTCTCCGGTTGGCCGCCTATTTCCGCAGCCGATCGTGCGGACGTTCAGCGGCGCGGAGCACCGCCTCGATGACATCTCGGGCTCTGGCTGGCGCATCATCGGCTGGGACGCCGATCCACGCGAAGCGCTATCGAAAAACGGCCGCCGCATCGCCGAAGACGTCTTGGGCGCGACCTATGTAACGCTGATCTCGCCGGGGCAGCGCCCCGTCCATCGTGGTTCGCCGACCCAGATCCTCGAAGACCTTCATGAGCTGGCCCGTCCATACTTCAGGCGACAGCCATTCGTCGTACTCCGTCCCGACCACTATGTCTGCGCGAATCCCTCGTCGAATGCGCTCGAAAACACGCTGAGGAAGTTGATGCCGCACATATCAAATGAATCGGCTGCTCAGGAACACACCGAGGCGGTCGAGCGAACCGGTGTCTGGAAACTCGATCCCGCAACCGCGGACATCAGGTTCTTCGCCCGCGGGCTCTGGGGACTGCTCCCGGTAACCGGCCGCTTTCGTCGAGCATCCGGCTCGATGACCTGGGGTCAGGATGGATCGGCCACGGTACTGCTGGAACTTCACGCCGCTAGCATCGCGACCGGTCTCGCATTCCGAGACCGGCATCTGTGCGCGCCCGAGTTCCTGGACGTGCAAACCCACCCACTGATCTCATTCCATGGCGACGCCGTCGGTCGCGGCCCAGGGCGACTCGCGGTAGTCGGCAAGCTGACAGTTCGCGGCACCACGACCGAAATGCGCCTCGAGGTCGAGCTCGAACAGGACGGCCCCGAAATCGTTGCCGCGACGACCGCGCGGATCGACCTGTCCGCCTATGGCTTCGCGGCTCCACTCGACATGGTCCGCCCCAAGCTCGACCTCGAGATCCGAGGCCGTCTCATCCTCGCCCACCCGGGAACCGAGAGCACCCGCCTGCTTGCCTCCTACTGACCGCGCGCACATGAACCGTGGCCGCTAACAGCGCAGCGCATCTGCCGGAAGATCCCTCGCCGCGGTGAGCGGAAGCTCGAGGGAGACGAGTAAGTCCCGATACCGTTGGGCCAGTTGGGTCGGCGCGCTGCGGCTGTAGGCGACGATCTCGCGGTAGACACCGGGGCCGATCCGTCTGGTGTGCTGTACCCAGCCGCCGGGCACGACATTATTTGGCACAAGTGCTACGCCCAGGCCTTCCATCGCGAACAGCAATGCGGCGGTCACCTGTCCGGTGCGAGCCACGGCACGAGGGGTGAATCCGAGGCTGGTGGCTACCCGGTCGGCGATCTCACTCATGCCTTGTTCGGCCTCGTAGAGGATCCAATCGGCCGAGGCGAGTTCTTCGGCTCCCACTGCGGAACCCATATTTCGTCCCGCCGGGCCGACCAGCACCATCTCCTCGTAACCGAGTGAGACGACCGGTCCGTCCCACGGTTCGGGTCGCGGGCCGACCGCGAGATCGCCCTGCCCGCTGCGAACGGCGTCCTCGAGGGCGCGGCGATGCGAGAAGTCGTGCACCCGGAGGACAGCGGTCGGGAACAGCGCGTGCCATCGCACAGCGCTCGGCGGCAGTATCCCGGAGGCGATCGATCGGACGGTGAGCACGTGCACGTCACCGCTTCGTCCCTCGACAACCTGGTGTACCGCATCCGCCGCTTCTTCTGCGGCCTGCAACACACGTTGGGCCCGGGGCAGGAAGACGCGTCCGGCGGGTGTGAGGGCAAGACCATGTCGTCCGCGTTCGAGCAATTCCGCGCCGAGTTCTTTCTCCAGCGAACGTATCTGCTGGGACAGCGAGGGCTGCGAGACATATAGCCGTGCCCCGGCGGCACTGAAGGACCCACTTTCCCAGACGGCGAGAAAATACTCCAGTTGGCGCAGTCGCATCAGATGACGTTACCGCCGTCCACGGACGCTGCAAACGTGGAGCAAAGGGAAATCACGCGACCAGATTCACTCGCTTATCCAAGCGACCGAGTCGGGCGAGCAAATAGTCGATTTCTGCCCGCGCTCGGCTCGACAGCACGCCGCGTGGCGCCCGCTGAGCATCGGAGGCGAGCAGTCCGCGCCGCTTCATGACGTACTTGCGTACAGCCAGTCCGATACCCGGTTGCTGTTCGTACCGCAACAACGGTAGGTGTGCGTCGAAGATGTCATGACTTTCCTCGATACGGTCGGCGCCGGTAACCACGTCGACCAACATTTCCGGAAAACAATATCCGGTCATGGCGCCGTCTGCCCCGCGCTCGACCTCGAAATCGAGGAAGAGGCCGCCGTTACCGCACAGAATCGAGAGACGGGGCATTTCGCCGGCGGCTTCGAAATCGCGCAATGCGCTGATCTTCTCCAGCCCCGGCCAGTCCTCGTGCTTCAGCATTACACAGCTGGGGACGGCGCGGGCGATGCGTCCGACGACCTTGGGGCTCATGACAACCGAGAACGACAACGGGTAATCCTGCAAGACAAGGGGGACCGAATCGCCGAGCGTGGCCGCGACGCCCTCGTAATAACCCACGATCTGGTCATCGGTGCGCAGTGTGTTGGGTGGTGCCACCATGACACCCGCCGCCCCGGCCGCCATGACATCGGAGGTGAGTTCGCGCATCGCCGCATAACCCGGGGCGGAGACGCCGACGACTACCGGCAGCCGGGTCCACTGCAGCACTTGGCTCACGATTCGTGTTGCTTCGTCGTGGGACAGTTTCGGTGCCTCGCCCATCTGGCCGAGCAGGGTAATCCCGGTGACACCGACGGATTCGTAGAAATCGACGATTCGGCGCAGTGAGTCGAAGTCCACCGCGCCGCCCTCGTCGAAGGGTGTGGGCGAAATGGCGAAGACGCCCTTTGCCTCGCGGGTGAGCAGGGCCATGGCTGATATCCTTGTGGCTGTGGGGTTTTCGGTTTCAGAGGCTGGGAATGAGCCCGCCGTCGACGCGCACCACCGAGCCGGTGATGTACGACGCCGCATTGCTCGCCAGGAACGCCACGGTCGACGCGTACTCGTGTGGTTCGCCGTAGCGGCCGATCGGGATGGTGGCCACACTGTCGGCCGCGATCTGTTCGACGGTTCTGCCTTGCGCCTCGGCCTTGATCTGGTCGAGACGCTCGACGCGCTGGGTGCCGATCCGTCCCGGCACGACGACGTTGCAGGTGACGCCGTCCGCGGCGACCTCACGGGCCAGCGTCTTGGACCAGCCGAGCAGTGCGGCACGAAGGCTGTTCGACAGGCCGAGGTTGGGAATGGGTGCGACGACCCCCGAACTGGTGCTGGTGATGACGCGCCCCCACCCGCGCGTCTGCATGCCGGGGACAAGTCTGTCGCTGATCGCGATCACAGACAGCACCATGGAACGGAAAGTGTCGAGCCACAGCGCAGGGGGCTGGCCGAGAACCGGCGCCGGCGCGGGCCCACCGGTGTTGTTCACCAAGATGTCGACCGGGCCGAAGGTCTGCTCGATCGCGTCGACATTGCCTTCGATGACGTCGAGGTCAGCAATATCCCAACCCATTGCCATGGCCCGGCCGACCCTGTCGACGATCGCGTCGCGGCGTGATTCGGCGGCTTCGAGATGAATATCAGCGACGACCACGTTGGCGCCCTCGGCCGCGAGTCTTTCCGCGATCGCACCGCCGAGGCCGCCACCTCCGCCCAGCACCAGTGCAGTTCTGCTGCCAATCCCAAGATCCAATGTTGACTCCTCGACCGCAGGCCCGATGATAATCCGGCGTTTTCCATGAGTCCGGTAATTACATATGTTCCGAACCGTACATCACGGAGCTGTCCGCGCCCAATAGGTATATTCGCCGCCCTCTATAGGGAAAACTTATACGCCCAGTTCAGCGCCTCATCGACAAAAAGAGCCACGCAATCGTCGCAAAATGACACTTGGACAAAAAAGATTTCCTTCACGTAGCGTACTGATAATTCATCAATAGCCAACGAAAGGCGGTGTTGTGTCTATTCCGGATACGATGCTCGCGGCCGTAATCGGCGAGCCAGGAATCATCGAAACCAAAACTATGCCGGTGCCGCGCCCGGGGCCGGAAGACGTTCTCGTGCGAGTGCACCGGGCGTCGTTGTGCGGCACCGACCTCAAGGTCCGTAGCCGACGCTTCTTCGGTGGCGCAGGCCCGGCGCCGGGCACATTCGTTCCCGGTCACGAATATGCCGGCGTCGTGGCAGCGGTCGGCAGTGCTGTCGACGAATTCGCGGTCGGCGATCGTGTTGTCACGGAGGCACATCGGGGTTGCATGCGCTGCGCCAACTGCCTGTCCGGTTGCTATACGGACTGCCTGAACTACGGCAACGCGACCAAAGGGCATCGGGTCGTGGGTATGACGGTCAACGGCGGCTTCGCCGAATATGTCGTCAATCATGTCTCGACGCTGTATCGGCTGCCCGATCACATCGACTTCGACTCGGCGGTCATGCTGACCACCGCCGGCACCGTGATGCATGTCTACGACGTGCTCGACTCGCTCCTGGTCGGTGCCACCGTCGCGGTGATAGGCCCCGGTCCCATCGGACTGTTGGCTGTGCAGGTAGCCCGCCAGCTAGGGGCGGACCTTGTGACGCTTGCCGGTACCCGCCCCGAGCGGCTGGAAATCGGAAAGCAGTTCGGGGCCGATCACCTGTTCAATGTCCGCGAGCAAGATGCCGTCGCCGCGGTCCGGGAGGTTACCGGCGGTCTGGGCGCCGACGTCGTCGTCGAGTGCTCGGGCGCTGCGAGCGCGGTCGACGACGCGATCCACATGGCCAAACGCTCCGGCAAGGTCGTTTTGGCCGGATTCTTCGAACAGCCGGTGTCTGCCGACCTCAATCACGCTGTCATGAACGGGATTTCGATCCACACCGTCCGCGGCGAAGGCGCGGGCTCGGTAGCCAGGGCCCTGTCGCTGGCATCCCACGGCCGACTGCACACCGCCGACCTGGTGACACATCATTTCCCGCTCGCGGACATCGCCGAAGCTTTCGATACCTACGCCGGACGACGAGACAACGCCATCAAGGTGATGCTCGATGTCGCCGAATGACGTCACCGTCCGCGAGCTGGTCGCCACCGACATGGCCGAGCGTGCGACAGCGTGGCTCGCGACCCTGACTCACGAACAGCGAGTTCAGGCGCAATTCGCCTCCCCACTCGCTCCGGACGCGGAGGCCGAACGCCTCCAGTGGTTCTACACACCCACCGATCACGGTGGACTCGCCCTTCGCGACCAGACCGCACGCCAGCAGGGCTTGGCAATGCAGCTGGTCGCCTCAGGCCTGTCAGAGGCCGGATATGCCACCGTCTCAACGGTGATGGGGCTGGAGAATGTCCTCGATCAGGTCGAAGGATGGCACGTCAATTGGGGACGGGAACGGGGCCGGGATCCGGGCCTCTACTGGCTCAGATTGTTCGGCCGACCGGGCGACCCGGTCTGGGCATGGCGTTTCGGCGGCCACCACATCTCGCTGAACAACCTGATCGTCGGCGGCCGCATCGTCTCGACGACGCCGTGCTTCATCGGAGCCGATCCGGCCAGTACTACACTACTCGGTTCAGCGCTACGGCCGCTGGGCGGACCAGAAGAGGCCGCGCGGGAATTGGCACGGTCGCTGGACCCGGACCGATACCGCGTGGCGTTATTGCACGAGAGCGCGATATCCGACATCGTCTCCGGTAACCGGCCGACCATCGCACACGGCGACACGATGATGCACATGCAGGATTTGTGGCGCGGCAGGTTCAGCGACCCGGCACTGCGGGATCTGGTCGATGCCGTCGACCGGCGTGCCGAAGAAGGCAGCGGATACACCGAAGCCGACCACGCGGCCATGGCCATCTACCTGCCGCCCACGGGCCTATCCGCGCGCGACCTCGACCCGGGACAGCGCCACATTCTGCGACAATTGATCGATCTGTACAGCGGACGTGCACCGAGCGCACTAGCCGAGGCCCACTCGGCGCACTACGCGGCCGATCACGTACTCGACGAGATCCATTTCGGATGGGCGGGCAGCCTGCGGGCGGGAGAACCGCATTACTACCGCATCCAGGGCCCGGAACTGCTCATCGAGTACGACAACACCCAGCGCCACGCCAACCACGCACACTCCGTCTGGCGTAACCCGCGTTCGGATTTCGGGCTGGACAGTCTGGCCGAGCATCGCCGACGCTCGCATTGAACAACGTTGGCTGAACGGCTGCCCTGGTGTCCCCCGGGCAGTCGTCAACCGGCGTTTTTGAACATGTCTGCGGGACCCGGCCCGCTCGGCGTCGAAAACAGGCATTGGCACGGCATAACCGGATAACTCTGGTCCACCCGATCATCGACAGCGACGGCCCGAGCCCAACCCCCTTCGATGGCCTCCCGCGCGAACGTTACGGCCGCCTCGTAGGAGGCAACGAAATGCAATGGTGAACCGATACCGAAATCGACCATCAGATGCCACATCATCGCATTTCCAAACTGATAAACGCCCTCAGCGGCGCTGACGGCGGCCCGATCTTCTTCGAGCATTCGGTGTCCGAAGCTCGTCAGGTCGCGACGCAGCCGTTCCACGCGCGACGTTGTCGCGGTTCACCCTTTTCCCCCGACATTGGGTACGGCGGAGGCGTCGACGGCCGGGGTCATCGCGGCGGCGTGTGCCAGGGTTACCCGCGCCATGTCGGTGGTGGCGATGGAGCCGATGTAGCCGTCGGGGCGGATCAACAGGAGTGCGGAGTCGGCCACGCCATAGATCCGAGCGAAGGAATCGGTGATATCGACGAGCACGACATCGGCGTCGACCTGCTCACCGCCATTGATGGCGACCTTTTTCAGTCCCGCACCCGCCGACGGCCACGCCAATGCGGCTAGTTCCTCGACGGCCGCGGGACCATAGCCGATTGCGGTGAAATGCGGTCCGGAAAAGAGGTCGAACAGGCGCTGCGCTCCCCCGGCCGCGTCCAGCAATTTCGCGTCCGGCGCCCGGTCGCCGACCCGCAGCGCAGCGGTTTGTTCGGCATCGGCGGTTACCAGTGGGCCGCCGCGGTAGTGCAGGCCGAGCTGGCGTTCGTCATCGCCGCGCTTGATCGAGGACGGGTCGAGTTTGGCCAGGCCGTCGTACTTCTTGGTCGCCAAGCCCAAGACACCGGCCGCGATCGGCTGCCGCTCGGCCTCGTAGGTGTCGAGCAGGCTCTCCGGCGCCCCAGCGAGCACCTGGCCGAGTTTCCAGCCCAGGTTGTAGGCATCCTGCAGACCAGTATTGAGTCCTTGCGCGCCCGCGGGGGGATGGACATGAGCGGCGTCACCGGCAATGAATACCCGACCCGACCGGTACCGGTCCGCCAGTCGAATGTTGGGGCGAAATACCGATGTCCAGCCGATGTTCGACAAGCGGAGGCGGTTGTCGCCGGTCTGCTTGCGGATGCGCGCATTCAGGCTGTCCTCGTCGAGAGCAGGCTCCTCACCGGGTTGCAGACGGATCATCACCTGAAAGAGATCAGAGTGCGGCAGCGGGCACGCACCGACGAACCGGCCGCCCGGACGCGGCCACACATGCCAGCGATCCCGGGAAAGACCCTCCACCACGGCGTCGACGATGATCATCCGATCGGATTCGTCCGTCGAGCCCTCGAAGCCGATGTCCGCTGTTTTGCGGACCGTGCTCGCCCCACCATCCGCGCCGACAAGGTAGCGGGCGCCGATCTCTTCGACACCGTCGCGACCGGCGACCGTCGCCACGACCGCGTCCCGGTGTTGCTCGAATCCGACGAGTTCACGTTTCGATTCGACTGTCACGCCCAGCCGCTGCAGTCCGGCGCGCAGCGCGGCATCGGTGCGGAACTGGGGAATCAACCACGTATTCGGGTGCGGCACATCGGATGTCAGCTCGTTGCGGGAGATCATATGCCACGGAATAGTCAGCGGACCCGCATGAATGCCCAACAGAGGGTACTCGGCTCCGCCTGCGCGGATATCGTCGAGGACGCCGAGATCCTCGAGCACTTCCAGACTGCGCGGCTGGACTCCCTTGGCGCGCGAACCGTCGAAAGACCTCGCGGCTTTGTCGATGATGCGCACCGCCAGTCCGCGGCGGGTCAGATCGATCGCCAAGGCGGTGCCGGTCGGCCCGCCGCCGACGACCAGGACGTCGGTCAGTTCGGTCTTGGTCTTCATCGTGACGACTCTTTCCTGGCAGCTTCGACAAACGCGGTGAACAGCAGACTCATCCGGGCGGGCTCCTCGTAGGGGACCATGTGCCCGCACGGCGAGATAATGTGCGACTCCACGGGCGCCAAGAACTGGCGCACCTCGTCGAAGCTCGTGATCGGGGTGACTTGATCTTCGTCGCCCCACAGCAACAACGTCGGGAACGGAAGTGTCCCGGTTCGCCGGTAGAGGTCCTGACGACTGCCCAGCGGGAAGGAGGCGATCGTTGCGGCCAAGGCGTAGACCGAGCCTTCGAACTGATAACACTCCCGCACCATCGCCGTGAGCGCCGCGGACTGCTGCGGATCCCGGACATTGTGGGACAGGTGCCGGTCGAGCATTTTGCTACCCAGCTTCTTTGCCAGAAAGGTGCCCAACATCTCCTGGCGCAGCAAGGGGACGAAGGCGGGCGTGGGCTGCAGCCCGGCGGGGCCAGCCAAGGTAAAGGTGGCGATCCGGTCGGTGTGCTGTTGAGCGAAAGCCATCGACACCAACGCACCCATCGAAGCTCCGACGAGATGGAAGGGTTCGGTCAGATCCAGACGCTGGGTCAAATCCGCGATTTGCCGCACGAACAGGGCCTCGTCGTAGGTTGCTCGTACGCGATCGGAATAGCCGCGCCCGTACGGACTGTAGGCAACCGTGCGGAATCCGCGCGAATGCAGCTCACCGGCGAGTTGATCCCAGTAGAACAGCGGGGTGGTCAAACTACCCGCGAACACGACGACCTCTCCGCCCTCGGGCCCGGCGATCTCGTAATGCGTGATCCCGTCGCCGCATTCGATGAAGTCACCGCGCAACTCGGCACGTGTGGCCTCGTCCAGGTGGCGGGTCTCGCCGCGCACCACGAAGTACTTCATCGCTTTCCCTTCTTCGGCGAGTTCGCCTCGGCGGTCAAGAAGTTCAGCACCGCGCTGGCCACCCATTCGGGATCTTCGTCGGGGAGCAGGTGGCCGCCGGAGGAGTGAACCCGTTCGAGGCTGCCTGCGATATCGCGCGTGAAATGCTGTCCATCGACGGATGCGCTGCGCAGCACCAGCGTCGGCGCGGCGATGGCGGGAATCTCGGCGGTGCGGTCGATCTGGTCGGTGTTGGCGAAGTCGATGAACGCCTCTTGGTTGCCGGGCCGGGTCAGCATCGCGTGCACCCGGTCGACCATTGCGTCATCCACCACCGAAGGGCGCGACCCGACCGCCGAGCGCAGATTGCGTTCGGTGGCCGAACGAGGCGCCAAATTCCGTACCAACACGCGACCGATCGGGTTACGCGCCAGGCGCAGCGCCAACGGCAACGACTTGCCCGGGTAGCCAGTGGCATTGATCAACACCAGCCGATCCACCCGCTGCGGGTAATCCAGGGTGAAGTTCCAGGCGATATTGCCGCCGAGGGAATTGCCGACCACCGACGCGTTGGAGACCCCGATGGAGTCCAAGAAGGCGGCGACCGTCTTGGCGTAGGTCTGTATCCGATAGTCCCGGTCGGCGCGCGGGCCGGTGAGACCGAAGCCGGGCAGGTCCGGGCGAATCACATCGAACGACGACGATAACGCCGCGGCCACCTGGTCGAAGCAGTGCAGCGAGGAGCCGCTGCCGTGCAGAAGCAACACCGAGGGCCCCGTCCCGGCCCGCTTGTAGTGGAGGTTACGGCCCTCGACGATCGCGAAGCGCGAATCAGGGTCGATGTAATCATCGGCGACTGCTCGTCTACTCATAATGGTTACAGTGTTGCCGGTACATGAGCGCAGGTCAAGTGATAATGGCAACAATGTGACCACTATATAATGATCACGTGTCCAGCCTGTCGATGCGCAACAATGCGAGTGTGACCACCGCCGATTCAGACGCCGCCGAGACCCCGGCTCGCCGCTCCCCCGGCCGCCCACGGGTGCCCTTCGACCGGATTGTGACGACCGCGCTGCGCATTGTCGACGAGGAAGGTGCCGACGCGCTGTCGATGCGCACGCTCGCCCAACGTCTCGAAACGGGCACCGCCGTGCTCTACCGAGCAGTCGCCAACCGTGCCGAACTCATCGCCCACGTGGTCGACTCGGTGCTCGGCGAGATCGAAATCGACGACACCGCGCCCGATGACGACTGGCAGCACGCATGCATCGCCGCCGCAGAGGCCATTTTCTCGGTTCTGCACCATCACCGGGGGATCGCGCCCCTGATCATCGAGCAGGTACCGATCGGACCCAATTCGCTCATGTTGCGCGAGCGAGTCTTGGCCATGCTGCTCGCCAACGGCTTCCCCCCGAAGTCCGCGGCGCTTGTATACGCCACCATTGCCCGCTATGCCGTCGGCTTCGCCGCACAGCTACAGGGCCACGACACCGAAGCCAACATCGACCCCGCCCCACTCACCGCGCTCTATCGCCAACTCGATCCGGCGCGATTCCCCGCCACGATCGCGGTCGCCGATTGTCTGCCGAGGCAAACTCTGGAAAGTGAATTCCGCTTCGGTCTGCAGCTACTCGTCGCGGGCCTCGTGCCGCTGCACGACGCGGCGGCCGACGCAGTGGACCCCACCTGATTCGTTCGGATGCCGCTGCTTTCGATCCATCTTGGCGCTCGGTTTTAATTCGGATACGCTGTAGCCGAATTAGATACCCGGACTCCGCGCGGCGACAGCCGTCGTGCGCGAGATCGCGAGTGTGCCGAGAACAGGAGAATCGCATGCGTACCGTGCAAACCAGCGCCAGCTACAAGGCCAGTCCCGACGAGGTCTGGAAGGTCCTCGGCGATCCGTCGCGCTGGGGCGATTGGCTTGTGATTCACAAATCGTGGAAGAGCGCCGTCCCAGCCCAGCTCACCAGCGGCGACACCGCTACCGCAAGTGCGAGCGTGATGAACATGCCGGTCACCATCGACTGGACTTTCGAGAATGTCGACGCGCCGCGCTCGATCGCCATGGGCGGAACCACAAGGGCCGGCGTCAAACTAGCACTCGCCATCAGCCTGCGAGGCGAGGCCGAGACCACCACGGTCGAGTTAACAGCCAGTATCGACGGCGGGATGATCGACGGCCCCATGGGCGGGGTCTTCAAGAACTCGCTCGTCAGCGCCCTCGACAAATCGCTGAAAAAGGCTCAGGGGCTCGTCGCCTGATATCTGTCCGCCGCACCGCGCGCCGTTTATGGCCCGCGGTTCGGGACAGATTCGGTCGTACCAGAAAGGTGGTTCGATTGAACGAGCCAAGGAAAACCATTGCCGCGATCGGGTGTTCGGGCCAAGTGGCCGAAGTCTTCGTACGCGGCCTGCTGGCCCAAGGAGTCTCGGTCCGTCTCCTCGCCCGCGACGCCGATACGCTTGCGCGTCGCTATCCCGAAGCGACGATCGTCGCTGGCAGCATGATGAACGCGGACGATGTCGCGCGGGCAGCCGACGGCGCGGATGCGGCATTCTTCTTGACGCCGATCGCGCGGCAGAATGACCCGTCGACGGAGTTCGAGGCAGCGAACGCTGTTATCGCAGGCGCCAAGGCGGCCAAGCTGAAGCACCTGATCTACACCTCCGCGCTCGGAGCAGGCCGGAACACCGGCGTCGGTGTTCTCGATGCCAAGTTCGAGGTCGAACGCTTGTTGGCGTCGAGTGGCATCGGCTACAGCGTGCTGCGATGCGGATCATATATGGAAGATGTTTTCGACCCGCGGCTGGATTTGCTCAACAAGGGCAGGTTCTTGTTGCCTATCGACAAGTCGCGCCACATCAGCTATGTGAGTCAAAAAGACGTGGCCCCGTTCATCGTGCAAGAGTTGGTCTGCAAGGATCGTGTGGTGAATGGGGATATCGACTTCGTCGCACCACGAAGTTACGCTTACCTTTTCCTGGCCGCCCTTCCTTATTTCCGCTGGCGTGGACACCGACTCTCATCGATCATTCCTTTGGTTCGTTACTGGGACAGCCATGGCTCCGTCGCATCGGAGAATACGGTCGGAGCCTATGCGCCGTCGTTCCATATGACGACCCTGGAAGAGCATCTCACCAGTCTCTTCCAGCAGCAAAAATAGGCTCATTTCAGCGGTAGAGCGCCGTCCATACCGCCGACATCGGTAATCTTCCATCCCGCACCCGAGTCGACGGTGACGTTATACGTCACCGTCGTTTGGCCTCCGTCGGGAGTCTGGGCGTTGGTGGAGTTGACATTCAGGAAGACGTTCACCTTGTATACGCCGCCGGTCTCCGAGGTGACCACGGCACTGACCGGTGTTGCGGTCGAGGACCATTTCAACGGCACCAAGATTTCCTGCAGTTTCGGTGCGGTGGCATCGAATTTATTCGCCAACTGCGGGCTGGTATTCGCCTTGAGCTTGGCGATCCACGCGTTGTAGTCCTGAAAGTTGATGGTGGAGGCGCCGACCGCGTAATCCGTGGCGACTTGCTCGGCACGGCGGTCGGCGGCGGCGGTGGCGTCACGGTCGCTGAGCTGACCGCGAGCCGAAAGCCACAGCGCGGCGAATACGCCCGTTGCCGCCACCAGAGCGATAATCGCGGCTCCGAATGCGATGGCGGACAGTCGTATCGACACCGTCCCCGATGCGCGCCCGGTCGCTACGGAGTTGTCCTCAGCCCGTGCCGGTCGGTCAGTTGTCGTTTCTTCGTCGATTCGTTCGTTGGCATCGATGGTCATATGTGCTCCTGGGGTGTTGTTTTCGATCTGTTCGCCGGTTATTTGACGTTGATCTGCAAACGCAAGGCGCCGTCCCCGGTTTCGGCGAGTGCTTGCGAAATCAGCGCGCTGAGGTCGACGCGACTCAGCTGCCCGGTGGCATGCGTGGTCAATGGAGTGAGCACCGGCACCAGCTTCGCCATGTCGGGACCCATCTGCTCGAGGTAGTCGGTGAATTCGGCGGCGAACGGGATGAGGCCGGTGTCTTGGACATACATGTCCGGCGTCCGTCCGATCCGGACGAGTCTCTCGATGGATTGCGCGAGGTTGTCCGCCGATGCACCGACCTGGTTCCAGCCCGGTGCGGCAGCGCTCATCGCCGGGCCGGTCCAATCCATATCCGCGCCCAACGCCTGCAGGTCGATGAGCATGCTGTGTATGGCGTCGGTGCGGGACAGCAGGGTGGCGGCGAGCAGGCTGGTGGATCGAGCCAGCTGCGGCACGATCACTTCGGTGCCCGCCAGTCCTCGGGTGAAGGTATCGACGAGGTCACCGATCGCCTGCGGGTCCAGCTGTTCCATCAGATGGGTCACCTGCCGGGCCACCTCGGGTATCGAGGTCGGCGTCCGGATGGCCCGAGTGTCGATGTGCTGTCCGTCGCGCAGATACGGGGCGGCCGCGTCCTTTACGGGCGTGAATTGGACCTGTGGTTCGCCGAGCGCGGAGAGGTTTTCGATGCTGACCGTGCTTGCCACCGGGATGTGGTAATCGTCGCGTACTCGCATGCTGACCTGGACGCCGCCGTCGCCGTTGCGCACGGACACGACCTTCCCCACGCGAACCCCGGACAGCAATACCGGTGATTCCGGACCGAGGCTGCCCGAATTGGTCAGTGTCATCGTCAGTTTGGAATAGCTGGTAAACCAGTCGACGCCGACCACGTCGAATGTGAGGTAGGCAAGAGCGATCAGTGATACCAAGGCGATGCTGCTCAATGACAGTGCGGGACCGAGGATTCGTGATTTCAACGCACTGCTCCGATCATGCGCAAGGTGTCGATGATCCGACCGGTTTGTTCCTGCGCGGGGACTCCATTTCCGGTGTCGACACCGGTGATGTCCACTTTGGGCCCGTGCTCGACGAACGGGATGATCTGGTCTCGAAGCAGTGACACGAGTCGGTTGAGGTTCGATGGCGCGTTCAGGTCCAGTGGCCGATCGGTGAACAACAATGGCACAAAAGCTTTCGCCGCGGCGTCGCCCGCCGTCACAAGCGGCGTCATCCAGGTCAGGGCGTGGGCGATGTCGCCCATAGCACCGGCCAGCCCGAGCACGAGGATCAGGGATTTCAGCGCCGAGGTGACATGTGTGGCGCCCTGCTCATTCAGCAGCCCGCTCAGTGCTCGATCGCGGTCGAGCACCATGGCCACATTGGCTTCCATACCGTCGAGGAAGTTGTCGACCTCGCCGAGATGCCGTGCGACATCGGTGAAGTCCGCGCCGATGACCTGCGCGATATGCGCGCTGTCGGCAGGCTGTTCGGGCAATACCGCATTCATGCGATTCACCAGGTCCTGGAACTGCTGCACCGCACCGCCCTGAACGAATGTCGCCAGCCCGGCCATGACGTCTTCCACCTGTACAGCTGGTTTCGTCTGTGCGATCGGGATGGTGCCGCCGTCGGCGATGGTTTTGTCGAACCCGTTCGGCGGTGTGGTCAACTCGATGAAAACATCACCCAACAGGGTGTTCTGCCGCAGTTGTGCGGTGGTGGCAGTGGGCAGTTTCACCGCGCGATCGATATCGACATCCGCGATCACATGGCCTGCGGCAGTGGCCGCGGGATCCACGACGCGCACTTTCGCGAGGTCACCGACCTGTACGCCGTTGGCCATCACCTTCGCCCGCCCCGGCAGGTTGAGCGCGTTGGCGAACTCGACATGCACCCGGTAACCGTCGCCACGGCCCATGCCCGGGACCGTAATGGCCGACGGATCGAGTGCGCAGCCTCCCAGCGTGCATCCCGTCACCGCGAACGCGAGCAGCTTTGTCGTGAGTTTCATTGCACCCCAGTGCCTTCCGCGGTTGCAGAGCGAAGTTTTCGACAGCGGCAACCCGGTCCTCATTTCGTTCCCGCGATGGCCAGTACCAGCGAAACCAGATCGACATCGGCCAAACCGTGCTCGACGCTGCGACACCGGCCGGGAACAGCGACGTTGATCGCCGCACACAGCTGATCGGCATCCGGTTGGGCGAGCGCCACTTTGGGGGCGGCGTAGGCGAGTGCGACCTGTCCGGTGCCGGGATCGACCGACCTTCGGAACGCGTCGGTCAGCGTCGGAATCATGTCGACCAACTGCTCGAGTGTGCCGACATTCGCGCCGACCCAGCGGACCAGCGGCACGCTCGCCCGCACGAGGTTCAGCAGCGGCCGCCCGAATTTCGTGGTGATGTCGTTGAACCAGGGCAGCAGTACCCGCAGCGCGTCGATGATCCCGACGAACGGCGCGATGACCTCGTTGTTGGCTTGGTCCAACATGCCGGCCAGGCGCGTGAGCATATGTTCGAGATCGCCCCAGTTGTTCTTCATCGCCGCGGCGAGTGTGTTGATCGCATCGATCAGTTCGCCGATGCGTCCGATCGCGGCGTCCGGTGATTTCAGTGCGTCACCGAGCGTGAACAGCAACTCGTTGAGTGCGGGGCCGGTGCCCGACACGGCGGTATCCAGGGCCGAAACACCGCCGCTGACCGTGCCCTGTCGGGCCGGGTCGTCCGGAGCGCTCATCTCGGTCGCGAGTTTCGACAGGGCATCCAGCGTCTGGGTCATGCTCTTCGGAGTGAGTGCGCGGGTGATGCATCGACCGGAATCCCACTTCGGCGCGGGTTGCGGTGCCGACAGCATCGCGAGGTTACGGTCGGCGACCAGTGTGTCGGACAGGGTCACCGCCGAAACGTCGCCGCGCAGCGGGTGATCGGACTCGACTCGGAAGTCGACCCGCACCCCGTCACCGGACGGTTCGATCCGGGTCACCGTGCCGACCGGAATGCCGAGCATGGTGACGTGGCTGCCCAGGTAGAGCCCCGCCGCGTCCGGCATCATCGCGCAGTACGAGCGCATCGGCTTATCGGCGCCGGTCAGCACGACGTACCCGGCGGCCGCGAGCACGACGATGACCAGGACGGCCGAAACCGACATGAATCCGCGGGAAGCAAGAAATCGGCGCATCAGCAAGACCTCCCCGGCACCGGAATGCACAGTGCGGGCGCGGGCACAGTTGTCGCGGATCGGTCTATGGCGGGACCATTCGGTCCACCGGCGATCTGCTGCAGCTGCTGCCCCAGGTGCTCGACGGTGGCCACGACCTGGTCGAGTCGGCCGGTGAGCCTCTCCAGCTCGGGGACCACCTCGGCGAGTTTGTCGAGCATGGGTTTCAGCGAGCTGTCGTAAGCCGGTTCGGCCGCCGCGAGGCGCGACAGCATCCGTTCGAGCAGATCCAATGATGCGTATAGCTCGGCCCGCTTGCCGACGAGAATGTCGGTAGTGAGGTTGAGTTCGCGATTGAGTCGACCATACAGCGCGGTGTTGCCGCTGATCGCAGACAAATACTCCTGCGAAACCGCCAGTGCCCGTGAGACGTCCGCATTCTGTCTGTCGAGGATATCGACGACGGAATCCACCGCACGTCCCAGCTGTCGCAGGCCGTCCGGGCTCCGGACGAGTGCCGTCTGCAGCTCGCCGAGATTCTGCCGCAGGGTTTCACCATCGACATCGCGGATCGGGGTCACCGCGTCCTGGAATGCCTGACCGAGCGTGTATGGCAGGCGCACCCGATCTTTCGCAATCACTTTCTGGCGCAATGGTTTCGAACCCGCTGATGTCAATGCCACATAGTGGCCGCCCGCGATGGTGAGCATGCGGATGTCGAGAGTGGACTGATCGCCGACGAAGACATCGGAATCCACCGTGAAGATCATGTGCACCCGATCGTCGTGCAGTTCCAGCGATTTGACCGTTCCGACGGTGATGCCCGCCATGCGTATGTCCTCACCGGCGCGGATGGCTCCGGCCTCGGTCATATCGGCGCCGTATTCCGCCCGGCCCGGTGGCATCGCGTACAGGACGCCACAGGCAGCCAGTACCAGCACCACCGCGGCCGCGCCGATCAGGCCCAGTCGCAGCTCGCGGCGGCGCACCGATCGATCGTCGGCGACGGGGCGATCGCCGGCGAGGCGAATCCGTTTGCGGAGTCCTGAAATCAACGGTTGCATAGCTCGATCCTCTGACCGCCGATGAATACCCGCAGCTGCGCTGGCACCGGCGCATTTCCTTTCGAACAAGTCCCGTTCATTTCGGGTCCGGCCGCAGGCAACATCGCATCGAGCGCCTGCAGGAGTCCGGGGAGTTTGCCCAATACTTCGGTCGCCGCCTGCGGATCGGGAAACGCGGCGTGCAGGGCATTTTCGAGGTCGGGATTGGTGTCGGGGGTGAATCCGAGGGTCGCGAGCATATCGTCGATGGGCCCCAGCACCGGCGGTGCGGCAAGGGCGAAGTCGACAAGGCCTTTCAGTTTGTCCTCCAGCACGGTGAACAGGTCGGTCAGCCCCTGGATCAGAGTTTCCAGATACGGCGACTTACCGCCGACCCGGTCGTCGATGGCATGCAGGTTCCGGACCAGCGTGGAGATCACGACCTGCCGATCGACGGCATAGCGGCTCAGCTGTTCCACCGCGTCCAGCGCCGGCCCCAAACCGGTGCCGTTGCCCTGGATCACCGCGAGGACGCTTTCGGCGAGTTGGTTGAGGGCACTGGGCGAAAACTCCCGAAGTACCGGTTGCAGCCCATTGAACAGGGTGGTGATGTCGAAGGACGGGATCGTGTGCTCGGGCGCGACGGTCGCGCCCGCCGCCAGCCTCTCCCCCGGCGCGGCGGGTTGACGTAGGTCGATATACCGCTGGCCGGTCAGCGTCTGGTACCGGATCGCGAAGGTGCTCGTCTCGAACACCGGGTGGTCGCGTTGCACGCTCACACCTACCGAGGCTCGGCCCTGATCCAACGCGATGGACTGCACCTTGCCGACTTGCACGCCGTACATCCGCACATCGTCCCCGGCCTTCAAACCATTGGCGTCGGTGAAAATTACGCGGAACGAGTCGGTGTTCCCGGAGACCGGCCGCTGGATCGCCGCCACCACCGTGGCCAACAGCACCGCCATCACCGCCGCGAATGCCACGAGCCGCAACACCACGCCGACAGTCGATTTCATCGCGTACCTCCCGGAATCGCGGCGGGATCGCCCGGTGCAGGCGTCGCGACATCGACTCCCTTGCCCACCGCGCCGAGCAGCGGGGCGGCCAGCACCGGAAACCCACGCAAGGTGAGCTCGAGTCGCAGAACCGGGCCCTCGGGGGTGTCGACGAACGAATTGTCGATGCGCTCCAACAGGGTTCGTAGTTCCGCGCTCGACCGCTGTGGGGTGGGCACCATCTGAGCGGTGACGTTCAGCAACGGTGTCAGCATGTCGGTGTAGCCGGTGTAGTGCCGCTGCCCGGTGTAACCCAGGTTCGTGATCGCCGGGAACAACTGGTTGGCGATCATATCGACTCCGGAGTCGAACAGCGGCTGGTCGGTGCGCAGGACTTCGATGTTGTTGATGTGGTCGAGCAGATCGACAGTGGCACCTGCGAATTCGGCCGTTCCATGCAGTGTGGAGGCGTACTGCCCGATCAGAAAGGACGGATCGTAGCGCTGGGTTTCGGCGACCGCACGGCTCAGCATCACGACGGCTTCCAAGATCGGGGTGAAGGCCTTGGCATCGGTGGCCAGAGCAGTCAGCACATCGGCCAGCTGTGGCGTCAGTACCCGGTCGGTGGTTTGCCCCAGCGACCGAATCAGTGTGCCCATCGTGGCATTCGAGACCCGAGACGCCGACGCGCCGGTGAGATCGACATTCCCGCCCTCGTGTAACGGGACACCGCCCTGGCCGCGGCGCAACTCGACCTCGCTGATGCCGAACAGGTTCGACGGCGCATAGTCGAGGACGAGTGCATCGGTGAGTCCGGTGAGCTGGGACTTATCCAACCGCAGCGTGATCTGCTGCTGCCCCGCCCCGGCACTTTCGATGCCGGTGACTTCGCCGATATTCACCCCGTCCAGCCGCACTCGCGCTCCGGTGACAATGCCGTCACCGATCTGCTCGGTGCGCAGCGTTACCCGCATCCGATCATCGGCGCGCATCGCCTGAGACCCGGCCCAGACCGCGGCCACGACCGCGACAACGGCGAGGGCGATCACGCCCGTCCGCCGTGCGGACTTCCCGGTGGTGGCCGCCCCTGGCAACCCATACGTTGGCATTCTCGCTACCCCGTGAATGTGATCGTCGCGCTGAAACCCCAGATGACCAGGCTCAACAGCATGTCCAAAGTGATGATCGCGACGAAACTGGCTCGCACCGCACGTCCGGAGGCGATACCGACGCCTTCCGGTCCACCGGTCGCGAAAAACCCCTGATAGCAATGGATCAGGATTACCGCGATGCCGAAAACCATCACCTTCAGCACGGCAGCGGCAATATCGGGACCGCTGACGAATTGGCTGAAGTAGTGCTGGTAGACCCCCGATGCCTGGCCGTGGACGCCGACGACGACCAATGCGCAGGACAGATAGCTGAGGATCAGTGTGATCAGGAAGGTGGGCACGATCGCGACCACGCCGGCAATCACCCGGGTGGTCACCACGAACGGAATCGACCGCAGACCGAGACATTCGATCGCGTCGATCTCCTCGGAGATGCGCATCGACCCGATCTCCGCGGTCATCCGGCATCCGGCCTGCGCCGCGAATCCGATACCCGCGATGATCGGCGCCAGCTCCCGAGTGCTCGCGAACGACGAGACGATCCCGGTCAGCGGACCGAGCCCGATCATGTTCAACGTGCCGTACGACTGGATACCCACCGCCGCGCCGAGCACCATACCCAGCACGATCAGCATCGGCACCGTGCCGCCACCGACGATCAGCGAGCCTCTCCCCCAGGTCGTTTCGCTGATGGCGCGAATAGTTTGGGTCCGATAGTGCTTGAGCGTCAACGGGATCGCCGACAGCACCTGCCAGCAGAACGACAACATGAACCCGATCGAGTCGATCGGCAGCAGCAGCCGCTGCCGCCGACGGATCACCCGATACGCCCAGCGCAGTCCTTTCGGCGCGTACGGCGTCGCGGTCATCAGGCCATCCTCGTCGGCACGAACATCTGAACCAATTGACTGACAACGAGATTGACGACAAGCACCGACACCACCGACAGCACCACCGAGGCATTCACGCCATCGGCCACGCCGCGGGGCCCGCCCCTGGCCTCCAGCCCCCGCTGGCAGCCGATGACCGCCACGATGAACCCGAAAAGGATCGCCTCCAGCAGCGAGATCCCCACATCGGTGACCGTCGTGAAGGAACCGAAAGTCGCCCAATAGCTGCCCGAGGTCACGCCCTGCGCGCTGATCGCGACGATGTAACCCGCGGCTACACCGGTGAAGATGATCAGCACGTTCAACAGCGGTGCGACCAGCACCATCGCGGCAATGCGCGGAATCACCAGGCGGCGGACCGGACTCACGCCCATGACCCGCAGCGCGTCCACTTCCTCGCGGATCGTGCGTGCGCCCAGGTCCGCGGCGATCGCCGCGGCGCCGGCACCGCCGAGTAGCAGTCCCGTCGCGATCGGGGCGCCCTGCTTGATGACTCCGAGCCCGCTCGCCGCCCCCAGCAGCGAGTCACCGCCCAATTCTCGGATCATGTTGCCGATCTGTACCGAGACGATCACACCGAACGGAACCGCCATCAGGATCGCGGGCAATGCCGTGACCGTGACCATGTACCACGCTTGATGCAGCATCTCTCGCCACTGGAATCGGCCACGCACCAGATCCAACAGCCCCTCCCGGACGGACTCGATCGCGAGATCGACCGTCCGTCCCCAGGTGCGTAAGCCCGATACGACGGTATCGGAGAAATTTGCTCGCACGATCCGCAGCGCGGATGAATCTTTGCGCTGTTCGATCGACACGTTGGGTGCCAGAGTCAAAACAATCTATCTTTCGCTCGGGATGCTCTCGCATACCGGATGTCCCAGGGCGAAGAGCACCTGCTGGGCGAGGGTCTCGATCCACTCGGCTGTCACAGCGGCCGGATCACGCCGCGAAGTTCGCAGGATCGCCAGAACGACCCCGCATGTCAGATCCAGAGCGGCTCCCACATCGTGGACGTGGAAGCACCCCGCCGATAGCCCTGCTCGAATGCCGGACGCTAGGCGTGAGCGGATGTCGGGGTTGTCGAGAATTCGGTATCGCGTCGCGAGGACAATCGCGGCGGTGTCGGGATCGGCGACGCCGAGCGCACCGAGTGCCCGCACCTGCGCCCGGACGAGCTCGACCGGCTCATCGATGCCCGCGGCAGCGTTGTCCAGGATCCGGGCGAGGTCCTCGACCACCTCGGCGATAACCAGGTCGAGCAATTCATCTTTGCCACGGAAGTGGTTGTAGAAGGATCCGGCCGCGACGCCGGCGTGACGTGCCAGATCGGCGATACCGAGCCGCTCGGCCCGGCCGCTACCCAATGCCTGACGGCCTGATTGGATCAGCGCGGCGCGTGTGCGCAGCGCGCCTCGCGCCCGGGCGTTCACCGCGTCGGTCTCTTGCGACTCCACCCCCTCGGAGCTGCCGTGGACACGCTGGTCACGAAGAGCGGATCCCGGGTCGATCTGGTCCTCGACAGTAGCTCGTCCACTCATAATGGATACAGTGTGACCGCTATCACCGCAGCCGTCAACAGGTTTCAGCAACATTGTTGCCGTTATTTTGCTGAGACTATTCGGCTACACCATAGCCGAATTAATTACCAGGTAGAAAGCTATCTGCACATGGATCCAGCTCGGGGCCGCCCTGCTCGGCCGCATCGCAGGACCGCCCCTCGATGGCGCGCACAGCCTCGCGGCAGTGGGTTACTGATCCAGCGTGACGTCCGGGCGCGAAAACAAAACGGTTGTCGACGGCGGCCCGAACCGCGACAGATCGGGGAAGAATTCGATGCGCATCCGTGGGTCGGCGGCCCGGCCGAGTGTCGTCAATGCCGAGTGGCTGTAGGCACGCAACATGCTGATGAATCCGTCGTGCAGCAGCGGGCGCACCGGCGGGAGGAGAGCAACGATCCACAGAGGGAGCGTCAGAATCAGAGCCAGCGCAAGTCTGCTCGGCGACGGCCGATCGAGGTCGATGACCAGGAATCGCTTCCCCACCCGAGTGGCTTCGGCGATCGCCTTGTAGGCCACAACCGGCGGCAAGTGATGAAACGACCTAGCGAAAACGACAAGGTCGTAGCTGTCGTCGGGGGCATCTATCGCGGTCGCATCGACTACTTGCGTGCGCACCCGCGGGTGTGCGCCCAATTCGCCGGCGGCGATGTTGGCGACCGAGGTGGGGTCCAGGTCGCTCACGGTGACGGCGGCCTGGGGGTGGTACTCCACAATCTTGGCGGAAAGCTTGCCATGGCCGGCGCCGATCTCGAGTATGCGCGGCGCGGGTATATGCGAGACCACCCGCAGCGCCGCACGCGCACTCTTCTCATGCACCTTCTCTAGTGTTCCCACGCGATCCAGGCTCGTGATGACCTTCTGTTTGAGCTCGTCCGGAATGTCGTAGCGGTCGGTGTACTCCAACACATCGGTCTGCATCCGCCGATCCAGCCATGACGCATTCGGCCCACCTCGCGGCATAGCGGCGATCGCCGACTCGACTTCACTCGCACCTGTCATTTGCCATCCTCCTGGAAAGCGACTCGACACAGCTGGTGCTACCAGGCTAACAAACGAACTAGTTCTTCTGACTGTTCTCAGCCTATGCTCAGCCGATGCGAAGCACGACCGAATTGCGCGAAGCGATCATGTCCGCCGCCCGGGACGAGTTCGCGCGGTACGGCCTGGCCGGTGCGCGTATCGACCGCATCGCGCACGCCGCCCACGCCAGCAAGGAACGCCTGTACGCCCACTTCGGCGACAAGGCCGCGTTGTTCCGGGAAGTGGCGTCCCGAGACGGCGCCGAGTTCTTCCAGATAGTCACTCTCGAGCCCGACGACGTCCCCGAATTCGTCGGCAAGCTCTACGATCTCGCCCGTCAGCGACCCGACTTCCTGCGCATGATCACTTGGGCCCACCTGGAAGGGTTGACTCTCGACGAACCTCAGGCTGCAGGCAAACCGATCCCCGCGCAGACCCTCGCCGCGATCGAGCAAGCCCAACAGCGAAACCTTGTCGATCCGGTGTGGGACCCGCTCGAGCTGCTCGTCATGCTCTTCGGCATCGGACTTTCCTGGGCGCAATGGCCCGACCCGACCACGCTCACCGACAACCCGGCGGTGATCGCGCACCGCCGGGCAAGCGCGATAGAAGCCGCCGCACGGGTCATTCGACCCCGAACCGGGTAGCGCATTTCGACAGCGGCGGGGTTATGAAATCTCTCGCAGGGCGGCGACCGGGCAGGAGTTCATGGCCGTACGGGCGGCGGTGACGAGATCGCCGGGTACCTCGGCGCCGTCGAATCGGTAGATGAGCAGGGCGTTGTCATCGAGGCTGAACACCTCGGGCGCCTGCGCGGCGCACAGACCATGTCCCTCGCACCGGGAGTAGTCGACGGAGATCTTCATGACCGGATTCCTTCTATCGAGCTGGATTGAGTTGCAGCGGAAGATGTTCGAAGCGGTGGATGATGTTGTTGATCGCCCATTCGGGTGCACCGGCGATCTCGATACGATCGACACGCTCGACCAGGGCGGCGAGCATGGCCTGTGTTTCCAACCGTGCGAGACCTTGACCGGCGCAACCGTGCGTTCCGTGACCGAAGCCGAGTTGACGGGTGGCGTCGCGGCGGATGTCGAAGGTGTCGGGGTCGTCCCATTCCAGCGCGTCACGATTGGCCGAGGAGTAGATCACCACCACCCGTGAACCCGCTGGGATACTGGTTCCGGCGATCTCCACATCACGAATTGTCTTGCGGGAGAATGCACGTAGCGGTGATTCGAATCGCACGACCTCGTTCACCGCGTTCGGTATGCGGGTGGGCTCATCCTTCAGCAGTTGCCACTGCTCGGGATGGCGCGCGAAAAGATACATAGCGCTGGCTATCGCGCTGATCGTGGTATCCAACGACGGGGCAAGGTAATCGATCAGCAGGGCGGGGCATTCGGTGTCGGAAAGCTTGCCCTCGTCGACCGCGTGTAGCACTTCCTCCCCGACGCTGCCCGCCAGCAGGTCCCGCTCGCGGGCGAGCCGTCGGGTGAAGTGCATCATCCCGATGCCCGACGGTGCTGTGCAAACAGACTGCCGATTCAGTGGCCCGAGCGCGTCGAATGTCGCTCCCGCCCACCGCAGCAAATGGTCCCGACCGTGCTGGGGCCAGCCGATCAGATCCGGCACGACCGACATCGGCAGCGCGGCCGCCAATTCGACACCATCGATACGTCCCCGCGCGACCGCCTGCTCGACAGCCGCGGCCGCCTGCTGGTCTATCGATTCGCGCATCGCGCGCAGTCCCCGCGGCGACAGCCGACGGGCGAGCAACGCGCGGCGACGTTTGTGATCCTCACCGTCGCTATTGAGCGTGGTGCCCTTCGAGAGCCGATTGGCCACCGGGTTCAAACCGACACCGGCTCCGGAGACAAATGTCCGATCGTCGAGCAGGACGGTCTTGCATTCGGCATAGCGCGGCAATGCATAGGCGCGTTGCTTGGCCAGCCACACCACGGGCCCCAGTTCGCGCAACCGCGCGTAGTGCGGGTAAGGGTCGAGAATGCCATGGCGCGAATAGATATCGGGCCGGTAGACAGGGACGTTGGCTCGATTACGCATCAGAACCCTCTTTTCGCGCGGTCATAGGTGCGCACCGAATACGGTCACGACATAGGCGATGGCCAGTACACCGGAGCCGATCGACGGCGCGTACTCGCCGGCGCTGTCACCGGCCTTCACATGGGTGATGACGGCGCCGATCATCAACAGCACCAGCCCGATTCCGGTAGCCGCCCCGAGCGGCCACCACACCAGGCCGGCCAGCACGCCCAGCGCCCCGGCGATCTCGAGTACGCCGATGCCGCGGAAGGCGCTCACCGAGTAGCCGAAATGTTCGGCACGCTGACGCATCGGTGCCAGGGCCAGCACCTTGACCGCGCCGAGCGGCAGAAACCCGATCGCCAACAGCACGGCGAACATGATGGATGCGACTGTCATCGACCCACACCTACCTTCCATTCGATTGCGTAGCGGCCCAGCACCTCCGCCACCGGACCTTCGTCACTGCCGCGGTCGAGTTCGATGGTCGCGACGATGAGATCCTTGGCACGACCATGCAAATGGATGAACCCCTCGGCGTCGAGATGGGCGAGATCCCCGGTGTCCAGCCAACCGTCGACCAGCTTGCCCAGCCCATCCAGCACATAGCCGTGCTCGCCACGATCCACTACATAACCTGGGAAAACCGTTGGGCCGCTGATCGCCAATACGCCGGTCTGGCCGTAGGGCAGGTCGGTCCAGGAGCCGTCCGCTTCGATACGAACGACTTCGCCTGCTGATAGGGCAGGCGCTGGCCGACCGCACCGGGGCGCGGCCGTTCGGGGAAGCTGCGCGCGCTGGCGCAGGTCGCCTCGGTGAGGCCGTAGCCTTCGACCAGCGTTACGCCGGTGTGGGCGTGGAAATTCTGCCGGACCGCGGGCGGCAATGGTGACGCTCCGACCATGGCGTAGCGCAGGCTGGAGATGTCGGCGGTGAGCGGCACTTGGGCCAGCACCGCGTACACCGTGGGCACCGCGCTCATGGCCGAAATTCGGTAGTGCTCGACGATGTTCCAGAATTCGCTGTACAGCACGAAATCCCGATAGCCGAGCGGACCCGCCCAAACCACCGACTGTCCCTTGAACAGCGGTGCGAGCAGGGTGACCACCAGCGCATTCACATGGAACAGCGGCAGCGCCGCGAACACCACGGCCTCCTCGTCGAGCAGCGAGGTCGCCGCGATCATCCAGGCATTGGCGACCTCGGCGCAGTGCGTGTGCGCGGCCAACTTCGGCACACCGGTGGTCCCACCGGTGTGAAAGAGTGCTGCCAGATCGTCTGCTGCAGGCGGATCGCCCGTGAACCGCGCCGAATCGTATTCGGCCGCAAGCTCACCGAGGTAGGCGACACGCACACCCTTGATCTCCGCGAGCGGCCGCGGTGCACCTGTCGCAGCGGTCGGGCGCAGTATCAGCACCGCGTCCAGCAATCCATCGGCAGCCAAAGTACATATAAATTCCCATGTGCCAGCGGCTGATTCGGGTCCGCCCGCGATCAGCACGCGGGCCCCGGACCGCTCGAGCAGCTGTGCGATGTGTTCCCGGGACAAGCCGCTGTTGATCGGAGCGGCTATACCCGCCAACTGAGCGGCCAGTGTCGCAGATATCAGCTCCGCGCAATTGGGAGCGATCAACGCCACCGCATCGGTGCGTCGAATACCGAGGGCGTGCAACAGGTTTGCACACCGGTGCACATCGGCAAGCAAGTGCGCATAACCGCGGTGCGTGGGTTCACGCCAGCGCGCCGCATCGGGCAGCACCGTGCACGCTGTCTTGTCAGGCCACAACTCTGCTGCCCGCGCGAGCAGAGCGTAGGTCGATTCGGGCAGTCCGCGCTCGACAAGCGGCACCGATTCGATGTCGAGCAGATCCGCCGGCAATTCGTAGCGGGGCCAGAGCTCCTCGCGGGCCGGCATCGGTGGCATCGGTTTCCATCCCTTCAATCTCCTGACGATATCGTCAAGCATGAAGGCTTAGTCAGTCAAGCAAACTGAATATTTCGTCAGTATCGACTCGCCACCGAGAGCGGCCGCCACCTTCCACGACGCAGCTGCCGCACCCGCCCGTCGACGAATTGACTGAATGCCGCCGCTACGGAGTTCACCTCCACCACCGCGGAGTCACCCACTCGACGAGATATACGGAAACCCTTGCTGAACTTCAGTATTCAGAGAGCTCATCCAGGAACGGCTCGAGCGCCGCTTCCACTTCGAGGGTGGGGTCGAGCGCGGCGGCCGAACGCAGCGCCGCCAGCGTCAGTTGCATGAGGCAGTCGACCACAGCGTCGACGTCGAACGGTTCATCGTTCTGTAGCCAATAGACGGCGGCCTCGTCGATCGCGCCGGCAATCGACCGGATCATCATGCGCAAGGCCTGATTCTGCGGGTCGAGCCCCAGCAGCGAGATCCAGGCCTCGATGGTCTGCCACCGGCCTGCCTCGAGCACCTCCCAGGCCTCGGGATCAGCGCCCCGACCACCCAGCACCAGGCGCAATGCAAGCCCCCGATGTGCGGCCAGAAACCTGAACTGCGCGGTGAACGCGCTGCGAATCTGCTCGACCGGCGACATTTCGGGACGCAGCACATGGGTCCGCAAGATGCGATTCGACGTGTCCCGTATCACCTCCAAATAGAGGCCACGCTTGGTGCCGAAGTAGTGGAACACCAGCCCATGGGCGGCATCGGCGGCCCGGCAGATGTCAGCCACGGCCACCTCGTCATAACTGCGCTCGGCGAACAACTCGACCGCGGCATCGACGAGGCGCTGCCGGGTTTCGGCGGCCTGCGCGGCGCGCGAGGTCGGTCGACTCTTATCGGTCGTGCTAGTCATTGCGCCCTCCATCACCGAACACCTCTGTGCCCGATAGTGCCCGGTGACCTGGGAAAAAACAAGTTGATTTCAAGTCGTTGACATTAAATCAATGAAATGGCTACGCTACTGCCAGGTCACATGATGTGACCCGACTCACCCATCCGCCGCGGCAGCAGAACCCGGTACATCGCACCGTTGCCGTGCGTTGTTCAGGGCGGATCGCAACAAGGAGGCGACCATGGATGCCGAGAAGAAACTGGCCCGAATCGGCAGGCAAACCACTCGCCTCCCCAACACCACGGGACCGTCATCCGAAGGAACTCAGCTCCCAGGGTTCCCGCGGAGTTATTGGATGAGCAACAGCTTCGGGACCGAAGCCACGCCGTCAGCGTTGACCACGCCCAGCGGTCCGGACCAACTGCGGCTGACGTTCGGTTGCTTCCCCAGTGGCGTTATCGCGGTCTGCGCAATGCGCAACCAACGGCCCGCAGGCATGGTGGTCAGCTCGTTCACCTCGGTGTCGCTGGACCCAGCGCTGGTGTCGATCTGCATTATGAACAGTTCCCAGACCTGGGCGTCGCTGCGCGATGCGCCCAGGCTGGGGCTCAGCATCCTCGGTGACGAGCAGGAGCCGACGTGCCGGCAATTGGCGTCGCGCTCCCCGGATCGGTTCGCGGACGTGGAATACGAGTGCACCGCCGAGGGCGCCGTGTTGCTATCCGGCGCGACAGCCTGGCTGGACTGCGCCCTGCACGACGAGTTCCGCGCAGGCGATCACACGATCGTCGTGCTCGCCATCCGCGGCCTGCACGCACATCCCACCGCACGCCCCCTCGTTTTCCACGGCTCACGGTATCGCCGTCTCACCACTTGACGGAGATCGAATTCAGCAGTACCACAACATCTTTCATCCAAGGAGCGACAATGAAGATCGGTAACCTCGGTGATCGCCTTGTCATCGTGACGGCAGCCGGAGCCGTCGACGTCGAACGCGCCAGCGGCGGGCGTTTCACCGCCGAGCCGCAAGCAGTGTACGAGCGCTGGACCGCGTTCCGGGAGTGGGCACACAGCGCCGACCTGTCCGCCGCCGAGCCGTTGGACCCCACACTCCTGCGCCCCCCGGCGCCACGCCCACCACAGATCTTCGCCATCGGACTGAACTACCGACAGCACGCCGCCGAGTCCGGTCTCGACCTGCCGAGCGACCCGCTCGTGTTCACCAAGTTCGCGAGCTGCCTGACCGGTGCCCACAGCAGCATTCCCGTACCGACCGACGGAACCGCCGACTGGGAGATCGAGCTGGCGGTCGTGATCGGTGTCGGTGCCCGCAACGTCTCGGCCGACCGCGCCTGGGAGCATGTCGCCGGCGTCGCGGTGGCCCAGGACATCTCCGAGCGCTCCATCCAATTTCGAGGTCCCGCACCGCAATTCAGCCTCGGCAAATCTCTTCCCGGCTACGGCCCGATCGGCCCCTGGTTGGTCACCCCCGACGAGCTGCCCGATCCCGACGACCTGCACATGACCTGCACGCTCAACGGAGAGGAAGTGCAGAAGACAAGTACCAAGGACATGATCTTCCCAGTGCCGCAGCTGATCTCACGGTTGTCGGCCTTGCTCCCACTGCTGCCCGGTGACCTGCTGTTCACCGGCACACCCGCCGGCATCGGCAGCGCGATGAATCCGCCGCGCTTCCTGGAGCCCGGCCAGACCCTGATCAGCCGGATCGACGGTGTCGGCGAACTGCGAAACCCCATCGTTGCCGCCGATCCGGCATGAACCTGCCGAATTTTCAACCACCACAGTAATTTTGGAGTACGCATGACCACCGTAGAGAACGACCGGACCGAGACCATCGAGGATGTGCTCGCGCGCATCGCCGAGTTGGCGCCGCTGATCCGGAAGAATGCCGCTGCCAGCGAATCGGACCGGCGAGTATCCGAGGAGACGATCGCGGCGCTGAAGGAAGCCGGAGCGTTCCGCGTCGTGGCGCCACGGCGTTTCGGTGGACTGGAGGCCAGCTTGCGTTCACTGCTGGATGTGTCGTCGGCGGTCGCCGAGGCCGACGGCGGCGCGGCATGGGTAGTCACGCTGTCGAACACCAATGTCTGGACCTCTTCCCTCCATCCCGGGCGCGGCCTCGACGAGGCGTTCGCCGACGGTCCCGACACGATTGTCTCCGGCGTGCTGGCACCCTCGGGCAAAGCCCGCAAGGTGCCCGGCGGCTACCGGGTGGACGGACGCTGGCCATACGCCTCGGCCAGTCTGCACGCCGATTGGACTACCAACGGGGCACTACTGGTCGACGACAACGATCAGGTGCTCGACCAGGTCGCGGTGGCGATCCCCCGGGCAGACTTCCGGGTCGAGGACACCTGGTATGTCGCGGGAATGCGCGCGTCCGGCAGCAACACCATCGTCGTCGAGGACGTGTTCGTCCCCGAACATCGCGTTGCTTCGCTCGGCCCGTACCTGGCTGGTGAGCACATCTCCGCCCATCCCGATGCGCCCCTCTACCGGGGGGCCTTGACGTCGTTTCTGAACACGGCGGTCACGGGACCGCAGTTGGGTCTCGGCCGGGCCGCGCTGGACCTGGTCCGCACCAAGGCGGCGGAAAAGGCACTGGCGTACACCACGGTCACTCGGCAAGCCGACTCCGTCGCCTTCCAGATGCTGGTCGCCGAGGCCGCGATGAAGATCGAAACCGCCCACCTGCACGCCTACCGGGCAGCCGATGACGTCCAGGCGCACGCGGACGCCGGAGTGTTCCCGGAGCTCATCGCCCGCGCCCGGATTCGCGGTGATGTCGCGATCACCTTGCGCAGTATCAACGAGGCGCTGAACATCCTGCTCGATGCACACGGCGCCGCATCGTTCGCCGAAGTCAATGCCATGCAGCGGATTTGGCGCGATTCCAACGTTGCCGCTCGGCACGCGGTGACCCTGCCGCACGTCTCGATGGAAACCTACGGCAAGGCCCTGCTCGGCATTCCCGAGCACATCACACCGCTTATCTGAGCAGCAGGTCGATCCAAAGGTCGTATAAGTAATCCCGCCGAGGGCGTGCAGGCCACGCCCTCGGCAGCGGTGACGCTCCGCCGAATGCCGCTCGGACGAGGCGCACGTCCCACGAGCGAAGCGGACCACTATGGTAAGTACTGAACCGTACTTTCCAGGAAGGATCCGCCTTGACCGAGAACGCGCACATTCGGCGGCCTCGCATGACGCCTGCTCGCGAGTACGAGTTGCTGACCGCGGCGCTGGATCTGCTTCGCGAGGTCGGCTACGAGGCGCTGTCGATGGATACCCTTGCGGCGCGGGCACATTGCAGCAAGGCGACGCTGTATCGGATGTGGCCGAACAAACCACAGCTGATCGCCGCGGCCCTGCGCGCCACCGGACCGACCGACGCAAAAGATATCGATACCGGAAGCCTGCGGGGCGACTTGGTGGCCATGACCGAACGGTTCGTACCGCGGGCACAGCCGGACACCGCGCTGATCGCGGCCCTCAATCACGCGGTATTGACTCATCCCGATTTGGCAGCCACGCTCCGAACCGTCCTGCTCGAACCCGACACCGCCGATCTCGCCCGCTTCATCGACCGAGCGGTAGAACGCGGAGAATTGCCCACCCGGCCCCCCGCCGCAGAGTTACTGTCCCCCTTCTTCTTCGGCGTCTTCGTCACGCGACCGGTCTTCGACGGTTCCTTCGCCGACACCGATTACCTCATCCGCTTCATCGACGACATCGCGCTACCCGCATTGCACTACGGCTCTCATTGACCACATCCGGTTCACCTCGGTAGGGACCGCCTCGGAGCCGCAGCGGTGAGACGCACCTCATACTTCAAATAGTACGGTTGCGTTTCTCCCATACTGCTGCCAATCTACTTATAGAACGACTTCGTACTATATGAGAGGCGCGACCAATGCCGGAGCACACGACTATCACGCTGTCCAAAAACGGCCCGAGCTTTCCCGAAGGTTCATCCCGAAGCCCTGGCGGCACGCGGTGGTTGCTACTCATCGTCATCGCTCTCGCCCAGCTGATGGTGGTCCTCGACGCGACCATCGTGAACATCGCGCTGCCATCGGCGCAGCGCGACCTCGGTTTCACCGACGGTCAGCGCCAGTGGGTGGTCACCGCATATGCCCTCGCGTTCGGCAGCTTGCTGCTGCTCGGCGGCCGCATCGCCGACCTGTTCGGCCGCAAAGCCACATTTCTCGTCGGCCTGATCGGCTTCGCCGTCGCATCCGCGGTCGGTGGTGCCGCACCCAGTTTCGAAATGCTGGTCGCGGCCAGGGCCGGACAGGGCCTCTTCGCCGCACTGCTGGCCCCGGCCGCGTTGTCGCTGCTGACGACCATCTTCAGTGAGGGGAAGGAACGGGCGACCGCTTTCAGCGTGTACGGCGCGGTGTCGGGTGCGGGTAGCGCGATCGGGCTGCTGCTCGGCGGTGTGCTCACCGAGACATTGACCTGGCGGTGGACGCTGTTCGTCAACCTGGCCTTCGCGGTCGTGGCCGCCGTCGGCGCGGTCGTGATGCTCCCGCGTACCCGCCGCGACCGCACCGCACGGCTCGACTTGCCCGGCATCGCATTGGTGTCGACAGGTTTGTTCAGTCTCGTCTACGGCTGTACCAACGCGCAGACCGACGGCTGGGCGGACGTGTCGGCCTGGGGATTGCTGGTGGCCAGCGCCGTCCTTTTGGCGGGCTTCGTGTGGTGGCAGACCAAGACCGACCACCCCGTCCTGCCGTTGCGAATCGTGACCGACCGCACCCGCGCCGCCTCGCTGGCCGCGATCTTCATCAGCGGCGCGGGGATGTTCGGCATCTTCCTGTACTTCACCTACTACCTGCAACTCAATCTCGGCTACACACCGATCCGTACCGGCCTGGCGTTCATGCCGATGGTCGTGGGTCTGATGATCGCCGCCATGGTGGCCAACAATGTTCTGATCCCCCGGATCACCCCCAAACTCGTCGTGCCACCCGGTATGGCGATCGTCGCGATCGCACTCGTGTGGATGACCACCTTCGACGTGAGCAGCGCGTTCCTCACCCACGTGCTGCCCGCACTGTTCGTCGCCGGTTTCGGTATGGGCTTGATCGTGGCGCCGGCCATGAGCGCCGCCACCCTCGGAGTCGCGGCCGCCGACTCCGGTGCCGCGTCCGCGACCGTGAATGCCGCACAGCAGGTGGGCGGCTCGATCGGAACCGCGTTCCTCACCACCATGTCGACCAGCGCAGCCACCGACTACCTGGCAACCCACGGCCCCGTCGATCCCGGTGTGCTCACCAACGCTCAGCTCACCAGCTACGCCACCGCCTACTGGTGGTCGGCCGCCATCCTCGTCGCCGGCATGGTCGTCACCGCTCTGCTGTACCGCCGCGGTGTTCTCGAACAAAGCGATTCGGAGACGCCGACGGTCCACATGTGACCCACGACCCGAGAGGAGACAGTCATGGTCAGCAGTACCGCGGGGCATCTACCAGCGGGTTTCCCTGGAAGTATCGGAGCGGTGATGCGGCGGCGAATGACTTTCGCAGCATTTGTTGCAGCTACGGTCCTGGCCGGGGCGGCGGCACCGGCGCTCGCGTCCCCGGCCGAGCCCGACGCCGTCCCCACGCCGACGATGGGCTGGAACAGCTGGAATTCCGGAATTCCATTGAACGAGAACACGATCCGGGAAACAGTCGATGCCATGATCGCCTCCGGTATGCGCGATGCCGGCTACCGGTATATCAATCTCGATGCCGGCTGGGCGGCACCCCAGCGAGATTCGCACGGCGACCTACAGGCCGATCCGGACAAGTTCCCGCACGGCATTGCCGCACTCGCCGACTACATCCACGACCGCGGTATGTCCCTGGGTTTGTACTCCAGTCCCTACAACCAGACCTGCGGGCAGACACTCGCCACAGCCGGCCTCGGCCACGAGGACCAGGACGCGCGCCAATTCGCCACATGGGGTGTGGATTACCTCAAGTACGACTGGTGCCGCGCCGACGCCGACCACAACGAACAGGTCAGGGTATTCACCGCGATGCGAGACGCGTTGCGCGCCACCGGCCGCGCGGTGGTCTACAGCATCAACCCCAACAGTTCCGAGGACACCGACGCAGGCACCACCTACGACTGGTCACAGATCGCCGATCTGACGCGTAGCACCGGCGACCTGATCCCGTTGTGGCGCAATGATCTACCGGCGACGAAGATCGGCGACTTCGACACCCGCGGATTCGTCGGCGTCATGGATGAATTCGCGACGACAATCGCGCACGGAAGTCAGACGGGTCGCGATCCGGACATGCTGGTCGTCGGGATCACCATGGCCGAGTTCTTGGGCGCGCACACCGACGGCATGCCCGCCATGGCGGCGAAACAGGGGGCGTTGTCCGCCGAGGACGCCGCACGTCTCGGTACCGGTTTCCGCATCTCCCCGCAGTTGCTCGACCTGCTCCGCCGACAGGACAGTCTGACCATCGCCGAACAATGCGCCCACTTCACGCTGTGGGCCATGCTCGGCGCACCACTGATCGCTGGCAACGACGTGCGGACCATGTCCGCCGAAACCCGCGACATCCTCACCAATCGCGAGGTCATAGCCATCGACCAGGACCCGACGGACGCGCAGGGTGCCGCCTTGCCGGATGACCATCGCATCATCGTCAAACCACTCGGCGACGGCTCCGTCGGGGTGGCACTGTTCAACGACACCGATAGTCCCGCCACCATCGAAACCACCACCGCGGCAACGGGACTCGCACCGTCAGAGCGATACCGGGTCCGCGATCCATGGGCACACACGACCACAACGACAACGGGCCCGATCACCGCCCACGACATCCCGCCACACGGGGTCGTCTTGGTGCGGGTAGGACCCGAGAGTTCGAGCTGAACACCGTGGTTCTGCCCGAAACACTCTGCGACGCTTGGACTCCGGTCTCGGTGATGGTGTCTTCCGGGTCAGGCGTCGGGCAGGCGCCCCGGGCGCGCAACCCCGCGACGACAATATCGGCGATGAATTCCGCGTGGGCGCGGACCGAGGCCGGATCGAGTGGGTCCAGCGGATTCAATTTCTCGGCGAACAGCGTGCGGCCGAACGACGAAGTGTTGGCCGTGCGCGACCAGGAAGTGCAGGCTGCGGACGTCGGCCGCGGTGAGCACACCCGGTCGGCCAGCACATTGGACGACCGCATGTCCAGCACGACCCAAGTGCCGCCGATCGATATTGCATCAGAGTCCAAATCGACGGCTTCGATTTGGCGCGCGGTCCAAGCGTGGGGCCGGCCGGCGCGGGTTGACTCGGTGGGGTGAGCATCAACCTCCTCCGCTACTCCACCGAATCGGGCGCGACTGGTTGGGGCGTCGTTCGTGGTGAGCGAGTACTGCCGCTGCCCGGCGAGTACCCGACCCCCACCGAGGTGCTTCAGGAAGGCGCCGCGGTAGCTCGACGCCTGCTGACGGAATCCGGTGATCCCGGCATCGAGATGGCAAGCGTCACTGCGCTCAACCCACTGCCCGGAGCGAAGGTCAACTGCCAGGGCACGAACTACCGAGCGCACATGGCCGAGACCGGAATGGACCCCGACCAACCGTTCAACCTGTTTTTCACCAAGTCCACGGGATCGCTTACCGGTGCGCACGACGACATCGTCACTCCGCCACACGTACGGCTGCTGGACTACGAGATCGAACTGGGGATCGTCATCGGCAAGGCGATCGCCGGCCCCGTGACCGTGTCCGCGGCGAACCTCGAGGACTACGTCGGGGCTTTCGTCGTCGGAAACGACGTCAGCGCACGGGATGTTCAGCTGTCCCAGGGGCAGTACTACAAGGGCAAGAGCTACCGCACCTTCTGCCCGATCGGTCCCTACCTCTGCGTACCGGACCCCGGCGAGGTGCACAGGTGGAAGGACCTGCGGCTCAGCCTCGCGGTCAACGGCGAGACTCGGCAGATGGCGCTGGCCGGCGACATGGTCTTCACACCCACGGAAACTCTCACGGAGTTCTCTCTGCTGGAGGACTTCGCGGTGGGTGACTTGTTGCTCACCGGCACCCCCGGCGGGGTGGCCATCCACCCGCCCAAGCCGATCGTGCAGCGCCTCGCCGGACTGCTGCCCGAGGCAAAGAAGTGGGACCTGTTCATACGGATGCAGTCCCGCAACCCCGCCTACCTCGCGCCCGGAGACATCGTCACGGCGTCCATCCGCACCGACGATGGCGTACTCGACCTCGGCACGCAGCGCAACACCGTGCGTTGACCGAGAAACCCCGGAGAACGAGTGATGTCCGAAACCACACCACCGGCCAACCTTGAGGCGCCGCCGTGTCCGAGGTAACCATCGTCGGCGCCGGCGCGACCGGATGCACTCTGGCGCTGCTGCTGTCGCGCTACGGCATCGCCAGCACCGTCCTGGAACGCCGGACCGACCCGTTGAACCATCCGGCCGCGCATGTCATCAATGCCCGGTCCCAGGAAATCTGGCACCACGCCTCCCCGGAGCTGGCCAAGCAGATCAGCGCGCTGGCGCCACCGGCCGAGAAGGTCAGTGTGATCCGCTGGTTCAGTGAACTGAACGCCGCCCCACTCGGTGACATCGACCTGCTGGCCTTCCGCGAGCAGGTGGAACGCGTGCAGAACCACAGCCGGTACCTCATCTCGCACATCGGCCAACACCAGCTCATGCCGGTGCTCTGGGATGCCATCGAAGCCGATCCACATGTCGACTTCCGTCGCGGCGTCGAAGTTCGCGACGTGACGATGACGCCATCGCATACCACGGCGCATGTGGCCGGTCCGCGCGGCGGCACGACCGAGATTTCCTCGCGATTCATGGTCGGCACCGACGGCGCCAACAGTGCGGTGCGTGCGGCTTCGGGTATCGCGATGCGCGGGCCGGTGCTGGCCAACATGGGCAGCGTCTTCTTCAACGCCGAGCTGTTCACCGACGGCATCCGCCCACTGCTGAGCTGGATCTACTCCCCCGCGCTGTGCGGGGTGCTGATAGCACACGCCGACGACGACTACGTGCTCATGACCCCGTTCCTGAGCGACCACCAGGAGATCGCTCGTGACGGCCGCGCGTTCTGGGCCCGGACGCTACCGCGAGTGATCGGACACGACGTCCCCTTCCAAATGCATTCCACCGGCACCTGGACGATGACCAGCCAAACCGCCGAGACCTTCACCCGTGCCAACGTGATCCTCGCAGGTGACGCCGCCCACCGGTTTCCGCACACCGGCGGTTTCGGTCTCAACAGCGGCGTGCAGGACGCGCACAATCTTGCCTGGAAACTCGCCGCCATTCTCGAAGATCGCGCGCCGACCGCACTACTGGACAGCTACGAGCCGGAACGGCGACCTGTCGTGGAACGGTTCGCCGAACAAAGCGTCGAGAACCACTTCCTGCTCGACGAGGTCATGGCTGGGCTGGCCCCGGGCAACCGCGCTCTCGCCCGGGTAACCCGCGCTTTAGCCCATCCTGCCGTCGATCGCCGCTCGGCGGGGATCGTGGAGCGCATCGCTGACGCCATGATGAACCTGGCGATGCGGCCGACCGCGAAACTGCTGGGCGACAGCGCCGCGGCGCGCGACCGACGCGCCACGGTCGGATCCCGAATACCGGCCCAGTTACAGCATTTCGCCTCCACCGGACTCGAATTCGGCTACGCCTATACGGGGGCACTCATCCGGACCGAACCGACGCCGCAGCCGATCAACGACGACGGCGTAGTGGACTACGTGCCGACGACATGGCCCGGTGCCCGCGTACCGCACGCGTGGCTGGCCGGTGACGACGACGCCGTGTCCACGCACGACCTGCTCGACCTGCGTGACTACACGCTGTTCACACCCGACCCGCAGGCCTGGCGCACCGCCGTCCCACCCACGATGCCCGTCACGGTGGTGGGTCTGGACGCCGCGATCGCCTCGGACCGACAGCAGGTGCTCGACCTGTTCGAGGTCGGCGAACACGGCGCCGTGCTGGTCCGGCCCGACGGGCACGTGGTCTGGCGCACCACTGCGGACGCCACCTTCGCAGCGGCAGAGCTGGAGCGGACGGTCAGCGGCTCAGCGATCTCCGCCGCCGAGGAAGGCGTCGCACCGTAAGCGCCCTCGCCGCTATACACCGGTCGCGAACTGAGGTGCGAGCCCGGATGTTCCGGCGTACTCGGCTCGGCCGCGCTCGGCCTCGATGCGTAGCAGTCGGTTCTATTTTGCGGTGTTTTCGGAGCGCCGCCATCTGCTGACCGGCGACGGGCGCCCATCGAACCCCCTGGACAACGCGGCCACTCCGCTGGTCGCGGCACCCGAGCGTTGAACGCGGTTGCGCCCGATCACCAGAGCGTCGTGACTACAACGTCTTCCATGTAAGGGTGCTCTTGTTGCTGCGCGATGTCGTACCGGGACGGGTGCCTGCCCCCTGTTCGAGCAGCGTCGAGGGGTCGTCGCCGGAACGCAGTCGCTCCAGAAGGTAATCGGGGTCGAATTCGACGCCGACCGGGTTGGCGGCGAAGGCACTACCGGCCAAGTAGTCGGCTGTGGCGGCGGCCGTGGCGAAGTTCTCGGTCTGGAACTCCAGTCGAATGCCGTCGGGGTCTTCGTAATACAGCGAAGTGGTCGGTCCGTGGTTGATCGACCAGACAGGGCGGATCCCGATCTCCTTCAAGCGTTCGTAATTCACCAGGAGACGTTCCAGGGAGCCGAAAGTGAGTGCCAGATGGTCGACTCCGTAGATCTTGCGGCGGAAACGCGCCAGCGGAAACAGGTAGCGCAGCACCCGCGGCACTTTGATCAGCGCGAGGCGGTGGCTTTCGTGGTCCCAGACCAGGAATGCGATCTGCTTGTCCTCATGCACGACGCGGGCTCCGAAAACCGCTCCGTACCAAGCGATCATCTCTTTGCTTCGGGCGGTCTTGACAACCCAGTGGGCCAGTAGGTCGGGTGCGGCCGGGTTGGTGTTCGGGGTGGCCTCATGAGTCATGGTGTCTTGTCCTCTCGGTCGACCGCGTTGCTCGATGCGTTCGAGGGCCTCGGCCGCCGGATTCACGGACGACGAGGTCTCCCGAAAGGGGCACCGATGTTCCGCCGAAGCGGTGCCGGACACGGATATGTAATACCCATCAGCCAACCCCGGGGCGCCCCTGAGGCGCTTGGACTGCCATGCAAAGACTCGTCGGCACTTTGGACCCGAACCCATACAACAGGCAGAGCCGCAGTCAGCATGGCGACCGGTCACTCATCGTCGAGAACCACCGCACCCAACTCCTCGGCCAGCGCGAGCGCGGCTTGCAACTGCATGCGCCGATCACCGATCTTGCGACCTCGCATTTGTTCCGCACGCTGCACGCGGTAGGCGACGGTGTTCCGTGCTACGTGCAGCCTTTCCGCAGCCGCGCTGAGGCTGCGTTCGACATCGAGATAGCACTTGAGCGTCGCGCGAAGAACAGCCGTGGCCTCCCTTTGATCCGCCAGCGCACCCAGCTCACGGAGCACGAATTCGCGGGCCCGGTCCGAACGGCTACCGAGCATCGCGACCAGATCGAGCTCGCCGTAGTCGAACAGCCAGCGCTCGCCGGAACCCAGCATGCCCACGTGGGCGACCTCCAATGCCTGTTGATGGCTGGTGACGAACCCTCGAACGCCCGCAGCCGGCAAGCCCACCGCCACGCGGACACCGCCCGCCGGCTGCTGCTGTGCCGGGTCGGGTATGGCCGGAGGTCGGCGAACGCTCGCACCCCACGCCCACACCCGGCGACCGCCAACCGGTATCACCAGCGTCGACGAGCATCCAGCCGATTCCAGCAAGCCTGCGACCATGTCTTCGAGCCGCGTTGCACCAATGGGGACATGCTCGTCGCACCAACCGATCACAGCGAGATGCTGCCTGGTCAGGTCATAGCCCAGCAGGCGCAGCGCCCGATCGAACGGCACCGGGTCACCGCGCAGGATCTCCTGGATCAGCTCCATCCGCGCCGCGGCCGAACTCGCCACCCACGCCTCGTGCGCATCGCCGTATGCCTGTGCCATCTCGCTCGTGAGCCGATCGGCGATGCCGAACGACAGTGCGGTGATACGCCGCATTTCCGCGAACCGTTGCGGTGCGGGCACGAGTTGTTCGGCGACGTCGAGGATGTACTCGACGACCAGCGAATGGCCCACCTGAATGCTGCGCAGCATATGTTCGATGCCGACGCCGCGGCTCACCACCTCGGCGGGTCCCAGCAAGACGCCAGGGGCAGCCTCGACCGTGAAGTCCTTGACACCCGCGATCACCCCGACGGCTTCCAACGCCACCGCTTCGCAGCCGCCGCGCACCATCTGCACGATGCCGTCCACATCCAGCTCGGGGATCTCGACCAGGATATGTGCTGCCATCGCCTGACCGAGCTCAACGGCGTACCCGGCAGCACCGGTCCCTACCTGGGCGGCGAACTCCGCGACCTTCTCCGGCGGCAGCATCGAGCGACGCAGCGCCGCCGGATCCGCCGGGGCGAGCTCTCGCACCCACTGCAGTAGACCACTGGACGCCGAGGTCATCGGCACGCACGCTCCTTCCTGGTCTGCAGCCATCGAGCCGGCGACCGTTGATGACGATTTCGTCAATACTATGCGGCGCTCTCACCGCAGGTACCAGGCGACCAGACCTCAGCCTCGTGGCTCGACGCGTACCAGACCTGTCTGGAATGCGATGACCACGAGTTGTGCGCGATGCCGGGCGCCGAGTTTCGTCATGGCACGCTGAACGTGGGTGCGAATAGTCAACGGGCTCACATACATTCGCTCGGCGATCTCGTCGTTGGACAATCCCTGCGCCACATGCACGACGACCTCGCGTTCGCGCGCGGTGAGCACCTCGAGAGATTCGGCGGGTGCGGTTTGCGGTGCCGGGTACGCGAGGAAACGGGCGATGAGAGCCCTCGTAGCAGTTGGGGAGAGCAGGGTGTCTCCGGCGGCGATCGCGCGGATGGCGCTGAGCAGTTCCTGCGGTCCGACATCTTTGCCGAGGAAGCCGCCGGCACCGGCGCGCAGGGCTCGCGCGACGTACTCGTCGAGTTCGAAGGTGGTGAGGATGAGGATACGCGTGGCCAGGGACTCGTCGCGGCAGATCTCCTGGGTGGCGGCGAGTCCGTCGAGTTCGGGCATGCGGATATCCATCAGTGCGACATCGGGTTTCGTGGCTCGTACGACTTCCAGAGCCTGTCTGCCGGTTCCCGCGACGCCGACCACCTCCATGTCGTCGGTGGAGTCGATCAGCATCCGGAAGGTTCCGACCAGCAGGGCTTGATCGTCGGCGATCACGACGCGGATGGTCATCGCTGCTCGGTGTCCTTCTCGTCGTGGCCGTCGGTACGCGGTTCCAGGGGTAGTTTCGTGGATACTTCGAAGCCGCCTCCTGGTCGGAATCCGGCGGACAGTTCACCGCCGACGGAGATGGCCCGTTCGTTCATGCCGATCAGACCGTAGCCGGGCTCGCCCGCCTGCTCGCAGCCGTGACCGTTGTCGGAAATGCTGATCGTCAGCAGCGACCGGGAGTAGTCCAGACGGACCGACGCCGAGGCTGTTCCGGCATGTTTTGTGACGTTGGTGAGCGCCTCCTGCACGATGCGGTAGGCCGTCAAGTCGACTCCGGGTGACAGCGGCTGCGGCTCCCCCGTCACCGATGTCGAAATCTGAAGTCCCAGGGGCTCGAAGGAGGCCAGCAGTTCCGGGAGACGGGACAATCCCGGGGTCGGTTCCAGAAGGGTTTCCGGATCGTTCGCCCGGCGCAGCAACCCGACTGTCGCTTTGAGTTCTCGCAGTGCCGAGGAGGTGATGTCGGCCAGCTGATCCAGCATCTGTTGTGCCTGTTCGGGTTTGGTGCGCAGCAGGTAGGCGGCGGTGGATGCCTGGGCGTGGGCTAGTGCCATATGGTGGGCGACGATATCGTGTAACTCCCGGGCGATGCGGACCCGTTCTTCGGCGACACGGTGGCGTGCCTCCTCCTCGCGGGTGCGTTCGGCCAGTTCCGCTCTCGCCTGCATGGCAGCGAGATAGTTGTGTCGGCTCCGTGTCGCGTCGGCGAACGCGCCGGCCAACATGAATCCGGCGAAGAGGCTGATCTTGCCGGGGGTGAAAAGCGATCCGGGACTCAGCACGATTGCCGCAGCCATCAGCACGACGCCGGATGCCAGCGGATATGGCTGGATCCAGCGGCGATCCTGTCGCGAACCGACGGAATGCGCTGCGACCAGGGCAGGTCCCACCAGCATTCCCGAGACTCCGGATCCCATTGCGCCCATAACGACACCGCAGACTGTCGTCACCGCCAGCACACTGCGCGGGTAGCCGCGGTGCCACAGCAAGGCGATAACCGCGACGGCGGCGAACGCGGCGGCGGCCGCAGACACAGGCCGGACGATCTCCGGAGGGCCGCTATCGGCGTCCAGCGTGCTCGCGAAGAGGGTAAACCCGAACAACGCACTGGCGAGCGCCACGTCGACGATGCGGAAATTGCGCTGCATCAACTTCCCTCGGTCTCGCGAGATCGGCTCTCTTGTCGTGTCGAAGGTAGTCCGCTGAACCAGGCGAATGCGGTAGGCCACCCGGCAGTGGCCTACCGCTCGCCGGTCAGCTCAAACGCGGGTGGGGGCCAATTCGGGCACATCGAGATGACGTAAGCGCTCGCCCTCGACATCCACGTTCGGCAAGATCTGCTGCAGCCGACGCGGCAGCCACCACGCCTTGTCGCCGAGCAGTGCCAGCACGGCCGGGACGATGGTCATCCGCACGATGAACGCGTCGAAGAAGACCGCCGCGGCGAGGCCGACACCCATCATCTTGATCATCGACTCACTCATTCCGACGAAGCCCGAGAAGACGGCGATCATGATGGTCGCCGCGGCGACGACAACCCTTGCGCTGTGCCGGAATCCGGTAACGATCGACTCGGTCGCCGACTCGCCGTGCACATATGCCTCGCGCATTCTGGTCACGAGGAAGACCTCGTAGTCCATGGCCAGACCGAACACCACGCCGATGAGGAAGATCGGCATCATGCTCATGACGGGTCCGGTCTGCTGGACCCCGAGCAGGTCGGCGAGCCAACCCCATTGGAACACCGCGACGATCACGCCCAGTGATGCGCATATCGACAGCAGGAAGCCCAACGCCGCCTTGAGCGGAACCAGCACCGACCGGAAGACGACCATCAGCAACAGAATCGCCAACCCGACCACCACCGCCAGGTAGGGCACCAACGCATCGGACAGCGTCTGCGACATGTCGATATTCAGCGCGGTCGTTCCGGTGACCAGCATTTTCGCCCCGGTTGCCGTGCGCAGTTCACCCGCCTCGTCGCGCAGGGTTTGTACGAGGTCCTTGGTCTCGGCGGCGGTCGGTCCGGCCTGCGGCACCGCGGTGAGCACGGCGGTGTCACCGGCCTGATTGAACATCGCAGCGGTTACCGACACGACGCCTTCGGTCGCAGAGATCGCCCGCTCAGCCTGTGCCACAGCGGCTTTCGGGTCGGTCGCGCCCTGCGCGTCCACCACGATGGTGAGTGGTCCGTTGACACCGGCACCGAAACCCTCGGCGAGCGCGTCATAGGCACGGCGCTGCGTGGTCGAGGTCGGCTGCGACGCATCACTCGGCATGCCGAGCGCCAGGTCCTTGACCGGGATGGCCACAACCCCGAGACCGATCACCGCCAGCAGCAGGACCGGGACGGGGCGGCGCACTACGAAACGTGCCCAGCGAGTTCCCATGCCGTCCTTGATGTTTCGGGCCTCGTCCGGCGCGGGATCGCCCTGGCGGAGTCGGCGCGGCAGAACGGCGTTCTGGAAGAATCCGAGCAGCGCGGGCAGCAACGTCAACGCGATGACGACCGCAACCAGCACAGTGCCCGCCGCCGCCAAACCCATGGTGGTCAGCGCGGGCAGGCCGACCACCGACAGCCCCGCCAGTGCGATGACGACGGTCAGGCCAGCGAAAATGACCGCCGAACCCGCCGTGCCCACAGCACGCCCGGTGGCCTCCTCGGCAGTTCGTCCGGCCTTTCGTTCGGCCAGATACCGCGAGACGACGAACAGGGCGTAGTCGATACCGACCGCCAGCCCGAGCATCATGGCGAGAATCGAGGTCGTGGACGACAACCCGATCGCCACGATGGCGGCCACCCCGACACCGATTCCGATCAACGCTGTGACCAGCGGAAGCCCCGCCGCCGCAAGGGATCCGAAGGTGATGAGCAGCACGACCGCGGCAATGGCGACGCCGATCACCTCGGTCGCACCCGCCTCGGGAGTCGCCTGCATGACCGTGCCGCCGAACTCGACGGTGAGCCCGGTCGCCCGACCCTGCTCGACCGCGTCCTCCAAAGCCGCTTTCGTCGCGTCGGTGATGTTCGCGCTACCGGCGTCGTAGGTGACCGTGGCGTAGGCGGTCGTACCGTCCTTACTGATCGCACCTACTCGGAAGGGGTTGAGCGCGTTAGCCACCTGAGGACCATGCGCGACATCGGCCACCACCTTCTCGACCGCGGCCTGGTTCCCGGCGGCAGTGATCTGCTGGCCCTGCGGCGCCACGAAAACGATGCGCGCGTCGGCGCCATCGGATTTGCCCCCCGGGAACCGTTGATCGAGCAGGTCGAACGCCTGCTGCGATTCCGTGCCGGGCATCGACATCTCGCTCTCGGCCGCCTCGGGGGCTCTTGCCGCGCCGAACACCAGCGCGGCCAGCAAACCCACCCAGAGCAGCACGACCATACGCCGCTTTTCGAAGCAGAACCGACCCAGTCGGCACAGGAATTCAGCCACGACGTCGATCGTCGCCGGGCGGATCCGTAGTCGTCATCGTGCACATGCAGGCGATTGGCAATACTGCATATGCAGTACAACTGTGTTGGACAGAACTCGCCACGCGGGATCGCGCGCCGCGCATCCGAGCGCCTGGCAACGGCCTTAAGCTGGGAGAAATGAGTACACGACCGGGGTTGCGGGAACGGAAGAAGGCGGCCACCCGCACCGCGATCGCCCAGGCCGCCGCGGCACTGACTAACGAGATCGGCCTGGACAAGGTCACGATCGACGCTATCGCCGAAGCCGCCGACGTCTCGGTCCGCACCTTTCACAACTACTTCACGAGCAAGGAAGCAGCCGTCGAGCACGCTGTCCGCAGCAGCTTCGACGACATGGTCTCGGCACTGGCCACCCGGCCCGCCGAGGAGGGTGTGTGGGACGCGCTGCTGGCCGTCACTCTCGAAATGTTCGAAGCGGTACCCGGTGGCATCGATGGAGTCACCGCCATGATTCGGACCGTCGAATCGACGCCCGTCATGATGGCCAGGTACACCCTCGCCCGCATGGACGATAAGCAGCGGCTGGCGCAGGTCGTCGCGCGGCGAACCGGCACCGACGCGGCCACCGATCTGTATCCGATGCTCGTGGTCGCGGCTTCGGAGGCGGCGGTCGAAGCCGCAGTAGCGTTGGCGGACAAGGGATCCGGGCGCGACTTCGAGGAGCTGCTGCGCGAGGCGTTCGAGCGCCTGCGACCTGCTCTGAACCAACCCGGAGCAGACTCTTAGCATTTTGCCAGGCTGTGCAAACTTGCCGAGGTATGCAAGTTTGACTTAGCCTGGGAACGGACACCGAGCCGGACTTCACTCAACGGCGAATCGACGTGTCACCACATTTCACCGACTACATTCCCGCCCGAGAGGTGGTTACCTTTCCATGTCTGCACCCGCTGTGGAAATAGCTTCCACGAAAGGCCGTTTACCCGCGCTACCTTCCCTTACGGGGTTGAGATTTATTGCCGCCTTCGCGGTATTTCTCTTGCACTCGGGATTCCTGGTCCAACTATTTCCGTTCTCGACCTCGGACGCCTCGAAAAAGCTGTCGGACGTCGTCCCGCTGCAACTCGGCGCAACCGGCGTCGCATTCTTCTTCCTGTTGTCGGGATTCATCATCGACTGGTCATACGACAGCGCCAAGGACACCATCCGCGCATTTCTTCGGCGACGGGTATTCAAAATCTTTCCGTCGCATCTGATCACCGCCCTCATCGTAGTGGTCCTGCTCGGTTTCCCACTCGCCGAACTGGCCGGTCAGATCCCCAACTTCCTGCTGATCCATACCTGGTCGCAGGATTGGGGCACCAGTGCGGAATTGAACAGCCCGTCGTGGAGCCTCTGCTCCGAAATGCTGTTCTACTTCCTCTTCCCATTCCTGGTGCCACTCGTCAACCGGATCCGCGGGCGAGCGATCTGGTGGACCATCGGAATTCTCTCCGGAATCCTGCTGGCGATACACCTGATAATCCACTTCGCCTATCCTGCCTTCGACATTTCGAGCATGACGTCGATGTATCCACCCCTGCAGAAATCGCCGGACATAACCTGGTCGGGCTACGATTATTCGGCCGCTATGTCCGCGTCCCCTGGTATGCCCATGTCCCCCGGGTCGGGCGGTAGTTCAGGAACATTTACGATGCCGACCAGCGCATGGCTGTCCTACCAATTCCCGCCCACCCGCCTGCTGGAATTCTTTGTCGGCGTCATGTTCTGCCGCCTGGTGAAATCGGGAATGTGGCGCAACACCAACCTCGCCTGGCCGCTGGTCGCCTGCGCCGGGGCCTACGCCCTGACCTATTACGTACCGATGGCGTTCAAGACATCCATAGTGATGATGCTGCCCCTCGCAGCACTCATCGCGACCTATGCGGCGCGGGATCTCCGCGGCATCAAGGGCATATACAGCAGCAGGCTCGGAGTATGGCTGGGCGACTTATCTTTCGCATTCTACATGGTGGGATATCCCGTCCAGCTGTTCTTGCAGCGCAACATCATTGCTGGACACAGCTGGGGCTTCCGCGGATATCTGTTCATCACCGCCTTGACCTTCGTAATCCAGCTACCACTGGCCGCCGCGCTCTACCACCTGGTGGATAAGCCGATCATGCGACGGTGGGCACGCAAGAAAACCAAGGTAACCCCGCCGTCTGACACCGCAAAAGAAGTCGATGAATCAGCGAAAGAAACCGTACTGAGTTCAGCAACCGCTATCTCATCCACACCTTCATCGGCCGCAAATCCGGTACCCCTGACAACTCCCCGATCCGAACCCATCACGTGAAATATCCGGCGGCCATGAGGCCGTAGACAACGGAGATGAGGACCGAATCCGATAAGGCCACGGATTCGGTCCCCAATTCTGTGCTCGAGGTTCGCCGCGGCGTACGCCCACACCTCACATGCGCCATGCCGGCGCCGTCACAACTCGGACCAGCGGCCCCTTCTTCCCGAACGTCCAGGGTGCACCCGGTTTGACACCTGCCATAATAACGGTCACACTGTGACCTTTATTATGCTCAGCGCACAGTCTCCGGGACCCGGCATGGCTCGAGTTCGAGAAGCCAGCTCGTCCTGCCTGCTCATTCCCCGCGCCGCCGGGTCGCGGTTCGTCCGGCCCGCGCTTCTCGTCGCCGACCCCAAGGCACCCACCCGTGCCGCTCACCACCGCACCGAGGAGACTTCGTGACCAGCCAGCGCTACCACCTGGGACGTCGACGTTTTCTGGCCGCGACCGCCGCAGCGGTGGCCGGCGGATGGATGGCGACCCGCGCAGCGGGCTCAGGGGCGGATCCTCTTGTCCCGCAACCGGAACCAACAGTCGATGTCGACGCGCCGCCCTCACCCAGGGTAGAGCCGTTCGTCGACGAGTTGCCCGTCCCAGCTGTCGTGCGCGGCAACCAGACCCTGACTGTCGGCGCCAGCACCCACCGCTTTCACTGCGATCTCGGTGTCGCCCAGACCTGGTCGTACGGCGATGCACCCTACCTCGGACCAACTATCGAAGCGCAGGTCGGCGAGGCGATCGAGCTGACCTTCACCAACACCCTCGGCGCACATCTGTTCGCGAGCGAGGTCGACACCGCGCTGGACGGAACCACCGACCAGGACCGGGTCGCACCCCACGTCGCGGTGCACCTGCACGGCGCGGTCACCCCGCCGGACATGGACGGTCACCCCGAAGACACCTTCCGCCCCGGCGAAACGAAAATCTACCGCCACCACAATCGCCAAGACGCCGCCACTCTCTGGTACCACGACCACGCGATGGGCATCACCCGCCTGAACGTGGTAGCAGGCATGGCCGCCTTCTATCTGCTGCGCAACGAGTACGACACCGGCACTGCCGCCAACACACTCGGACTGCCCAGCGGCGAGTTCGAAATACCATTGGCGATCGCCGACCGCCGTTTCAACGAGGACGGCTCACTGCGCTTCAAGACCGTGCGCTGGATTCAAGAGGGCCGCTGGGAAGGCGGCATGGTCGGCGACCTGATCACAGTCAACGGTGTGGTCCATCCCCATTTGTCGGTGGCGCGCGGCATGTACCGGTTCCGGGTACTGAACGCCTCCAACTATCGCGAGTACCGGCTCTCGTTCTCCGACCGGACCCGGTTCTGGGTCATCGGCAATGACAGCGGTCTGCTCGATGAACCCGCGTACATCGACGAAGCAGCGATCGCGCCCGGCGAACGGCTCGACATCGTCGCCGACTTCACCGGTCTCGGCACGGGCGACACCGTCGAGTTGATGAACACTTACGAGTATCCACGGGGCGCAGCCGAAATCATTGGCGCCCAGACCATCAGCAGTCTTATGCGGTTCATCGGTACCGGAACCACAGGCTTCACCGCCGCACCGCCGGTCACACTGCGAGGCGGGCGGAAACAGTCCCCCGCTCTGCCACCCGTGCGCACCGCCGACCGGCGCCGCATCGTTACCCTCAGCCAGTGGCCGGTGACGACGTGGCCACCGTTCACCAACGTCATGAACAACCTGTGCTACCACGACGATCCGATACCCGAACCACGGCAGGGCAGCACCGAGATCTGGGAATTCGTCAACGTCTCCCCCGACTCCCATCCCATGCACCTGCACCTGGTTCACATGCGCATCCTCGATCGCCAACCACTCGATGCCCTCGGATATCTCGCGGCGAATCCGGCGCCTCCGATAGGCACGTTCTGGGCGCCCGAGCCGGACCGATTCCTCAACGGCGCCCCCGAACCGCCGCATCCGTGGGAAACCGGCGCCAAAGATACCGTCACCTGCCCGGCCCGCATGGTCACGCGAGTATCGATCACCTTCCCCACCGCCGACGAGCTGGGCTTCGATCCCGACGCGGTGTTCCACACCGGCGACCACATGATGATGCAGGGCTACGTCTGGCATTGCCACCTCATCGACCACGAGGACGAATGCATGATGGCGCGATACCGACTGCGCGCCTAACCCTTTGCATCCCGCAGGGGAAAGCAAAACCCTCAGTCGAAAACAGACGCACAGCGTTCAGTCGAAACACATCGGATAGCTTGATTCGTCCTGGATTTCGTAAGTCTTCGGACTTATCGAGAGATTCACGGCACCACCCGGACAGCGTCCGGTCCACGATTTCGCCCATACCGCAACATGTTTGCGACCGGGTACAGGAACAAAGCCGAACCAATCGTCAGAATACGACGACGGTCTCCCATCCAGCTACTTCCACTGAAGTACTGAAACCATTGCAGCTCAATGGAATACAGAGTGAGGCGCAGGAAGTTTCGCCGCGCAACATGAGTTCGACCCATCGCCACTACCGATTTGATCGAGTTCCGGCTGGAGCGAAATTCGGGCGACGCGGCTTGCCCAGCTTGCGCATGCCGGATAACTAACCCGTCGGGTCATCTCGACCGGCCGCAGTCACATCGTCCGCTGCGGTGACCACCGCTCCGACCGCACCGAGGTCGATGCCGGATCCGCGGTCCGGGGTTGGTTTACCTGCTGCCGGATGTCCGGCAGACTATGGACATGTGCGCGGATTCGCACTCGGCGGCGGCCACGCAATCGCGCTGCACGGAATGAGATCACGCCCCTCAGAAGACGTCGATCTGTTCTCCGACACACGCGGAACACCCGGCGAAGTGGCCCATGACGTGACCGCCGCATTCGAACACGCCGGGCTTACAGTGTTGCCGACCGAGTGTAGTGCGATGGGGGCCAGTTCGTGTTGGCGTGAATCCATCAGGCAGCGGCTCGAAGCTGCGGGAACTTCCTCTCCCAGAGGGCACGGACCGGCCGTGTCGGTCGCATCTGCGGGTCAGATGGCGGCGAGCAGGCGCGCGCTGACCAGTTCTCGCAGATGACGAGCGGCCCCTTCTTCCAGGACGATCTTGTACACCGCGGTCCGGTCGTAGGCGTCATCCAAATCGAACTCGGTTCGGCCGCCCCATGCCAGCTCAACGGGCAGCCGGAGCACACCGTGTTCGGGCCCGTGTAGCTCGGTCAGCGAGTCGACGACCTCATAGGGCCTGACCTCCGCGAAGCTGAACGGTGCACCGGCATGTTCGGTTCACCGTCGTCCGCCGAACTCCCGACCTGGTACAGATGACCGTCACCTATCAAGACGGGCACACCATGCAGAACAATAGGCGCCGGCACGTTTACATCCAACCCGGCGGGAATCACACCGCCCGTCCTCACATTACTGCGATGACCCCGCGCGATTAGCCATCATGGCAGTCCGTATGAAGCGCCCGATCGCGTCCAGCCGTTCCGAGGAGCCGCTGCCGCCGACCTGGACCACCGTGATGACGACTGCGGTGAAGATGGCCTCCAGCGCCATCGCGGTATCGCGCGGGTCGAGGTCGTCCGCGATGTCGCCGGACTCCTGTGCGGCGCGTAGCGAGGTTTCCAGGGCGTCTCGGATGCGTTGGGGCACTTGACCGTCGACGAGCCTGGCGAGTAGTTCGGGCTCGCGGCCGCCGAGGACTCGATAGACAAGCGGGTAGGCGTCCATTCTGGTGACGAACCGGCCGACGACCTGTTGCCAGTACTCTGTGCCCATGGGGCCGGGCAGGGCGAGCGCGTCCTCGCACAACCGTCCGGCGTCACGGTCGAACGCCGCGACGAACAGTGCCTCTTTATCAGCGAAGTGGAAATACACCGCCGAGGGTGCCAGACCGATATCGCGAGCCACCGCCGCGACGGAGGTGTTGCGGAAGCCTTGATCGGCGAACCGGCGGGTAGCGACATCGAGGATCAATTTTCGGGTCTGTTCACCCCGGGCGGTCGTCGGCGAGGTCTCGGATCGTGACACCTCTGCACAGTAGCGCGGCGCCCTCTAGCCATCTGAACCATCTAATTGATGATTTTAATCAAATCATCAGTTAAGGTGCTTGTGTCAGTGCTGCTCACCAGGAAGGTCGCGCCGCCGTGCCCACTCCCACCTCCAATCAACCGCCCACTCCCACCCGACGCCAAGTCCTCAAGATGATGGGCGCGGCGCCTGCAGTCCTGCCGGTCCTGGAGGCACTCGCCCCGAACGCTGTCGCGGCCCCGACCGCTCGGCCCAACATCCTGGTGATCATGACCGACCAGGAACGCGCGGATGTCATACTGCCGCCGGGGTTTTCGCTACCGGTACGCGCGCGGCTAGCGGCCAATGGCGTGCGCTTCAGTATGCATCACACGCCGACCGCGCCGTGCTCACCGGCGCGCTCGACGTTCTTCACCGGACTGCAGGCCCCGATTAACGGGATGCTCGACAACGTCCGCGGCAACGACCTGATGGGAAAGGCCCTGGGACCGATGCATACCTGGAGCCCCAACCTCGACAGCAGCATTCCCACGCTCGGAACGGTTTTGAAGAAGTCGGGCTACCACACCGCCTACATCGGGAAATGGCATCTCTCGGATCCGGTCGGCACGGACCCAACGGCATTGTCGGCCTACGGGTTCGACGAGGCGTTCGACATTCTTAGCGGCGGCAGCCCCAATGAGGGCACCGAGGAAGATCCCAGCGTCGTCGACAACGCGGTCGACTGGCTGCGCCGCCACGGCAACACCCCTGAACCATGGCTGTGTGTGGTCAGCATGGTCAACCCGCACGACATGATGTACTGCCCCCGCTTCTACCGCCTCGAAGACGTGCCCGACTACGGAGCCGACATACCGCCGAATTTCGAATCGGACCTGTTGACCAAACCGCAGGTGCAGACGGTGTGGCGCACCATGAACGAAGCCGTCGGCGGCCTCATGCCCAACGAGGTGACCTCCCCGCTCGGGCGGCGGCAGTGGCAGCAGTGGGGCAACTGGTATCTTGAATTGCTGCGCCGTACCGACGAGCTGATGGGGTCGATGCTTACCGCCCTGGACGGCAGCGGCGCTGCAGGCAACACCGTCGTGGTCAAGGTCGCCGATCACGGCGAACTCGGTGGCGCGCACGGACTTCGGCAGAAGGGCGCGATGATCTACCGGGAGAACAACCGGGTGCCGCTGGTGATCTCGGACCCGAGAAACACCGCCGCCCACGGGCAAACAGTGACTGGCCTGACCTCACATGTGGACCTAGTGCCGACGCTCGCTTCGATCGGCGGCGCCGACGCACTGAGCCCCATCGTGGGCCATGACCTCACCCCGCTGCTCACAAACCCTTCCAGCACGGTCCGCGACGCAATCCTGGTTACCTCCGACGCCAAATCCAGTGGCGGGCAAGTGCCCTCCGTCAAATACTGCCTGCGCGGCACGATCACACCCCGCTACAGCTTCGCCCGTTACTCCACGCCACAGGACATCAACGGAGCACGCACCGACTTCGACTACGAACTCTACGACCGCCAAGAGGACCCGCTCGAATTGCACAACCTCGCACATAACGGCGGTGCGGCCGGACTCGTCGAACAGCTGAACGACCTCGTCGACTCCCTTGTGGCCCAAGAACTCCGCTCAATCGGCACCGACCAGTAATGAAGCCGAAACGGATTCGGACCGCCGCGGTCACCGACGCATAGTCGGGTATGCGGCAGACGACAGCCCGCCGCGCGGGCGACCGGGTGATCGGCACCAGCCGTGATCCCGGCTCAATCGGTGCCGCCACACGTATTCCGGCCGCCGAGCAGCGCTCACTCGACCTGACCGATTACCAGTCGATCGTTGGTTTCTCGGCCGAGCTGAATACCCTCGACGTTGAAGCGGACCCCAACCCGACGGTTCAATGGGCTTTCAAGCGCTGGATCCGCTCGGCACACGCCCGTCTCCCCCACCCTCATGCGGCACCTACTCCACCACGCCGAACAACGCCACAGCCCACCCCATGGACAACTCCTGCGCTACCGCAACACCAAACCAATCACCGCCCGCCGCTACGACCACCTCTGGACCCGCATCGGACAACACCTCCCCTGGGTCGCGACCCAACACATCACCACCCACTGGCTACGCCACACCACCCTAACCTGGGTCGAACACACCTTCGGCTACGCCACCGCCCGCACCAACGCCGGACACCACACCCGAGCTCATGGCACCACCGCCACCTACGTCAAAGCCGACCTCCACGAAATTGCCTCAGCACTAACAGCACTCACCCAAGAACCCCACCCACTACTCACAAACGAGCCCCACCCCATCACCCTCTGACAATCACGGTGCCGGTCGCCAACAACACGGGACCGGCACCACCTCCAACCAACAATTTCGCCCACGCCACAACACGTTTGAAGCAGCCAAACAAACCGAAGCCGAACCAACCGACAGAACCCGACGCCGGCCCCCAACTCAGCTACCAACGTTGAAGTACTGAAAACTATTGCAGCTCAACAGAATTGAGACCTCACAACAGAATTGCAGGTACTGTGCTACGCTTCAGCGACGCACAATAGAACCACTCGTGCACACATCTGCACCAATATTGTTGCGGATCGGTGATCGATTCCCCTCTCGCGCACAGATTCACGTCAAACGTGACAGAAATTCGTGCTCTGTGTGCGAGTGCCCTTGCACACATGGGAGCCGACCAGTGGAAACATGTTCTGACCTGCACCGATTCCTGGCAGATCTGCCAGAATCCGTCATATCTGCCCCCTCGGAGAAGTTTGCTGGCGCGGGTGATCGCCGATGATCGCGCCCGTCATCCCGCCCCAGTCCCCGCTGCAGGAGCTCATCCACGGGCCCCTCGCGACGGTCCAGGCGGTGCGGCCTGCCGACGGTGATGTCGTCTACGGGATCTGCACCGTCGGCGACGGCGGTCGCGTCCTCGACAAGCCCGGCTTCGCCGCCCTCGACTGGCGAGCGGGCACCCGCCTGGAGCTGACCCGGCTCGACGCTGGAGTGCTGCTGGCCCGACCGGCCCTCGACGGACACACCGCTATCGCCGCGAATGGGTACCTCCGTATCCCGTATCGGCTGCGGCGGCAGGTGAGCTTGTTCGTCGGCGACCGTGCCTTGCTGATCGGGCACCGCACCCGCAAGCAGTTGCTGATCCACTCGCCCGCGGCGCTCGATGAGTTGTGCGCGGCGTGTCTGCGCCTGTTGGAGGCGGTGCGGCGATGAACACACCGTCCGCCAGCGCGGAAACCGTCGCCGCGGCACGGCTGTTGCTGACCCAGATGGGTATCTCCTCCGCCGACCTCGTCACCGCCGGCGCTGCGGTGCCGACATTCGGTGAGATCGTTCCCCGTGTCCGCGAAACGCTCAAGGCGGGCACCAAACGCACCTATGGTACCCACCTCGATCGGTTGGAACAGCTGTGGCTGGACCGGCGCCTCGATGAGGTGAGCAAACCCGACCTCGACGAGATGGCACGCGCGATCCAACTCGGTGCTCGCGTCAACCGAGCGTCCTGCGGCGGTACCAGCGCGGTCGAGCACTTCATCAGCGCCGTGCGCTGTGTGTACCGCTACGCCGAGGACCACGGGTGGATCCGCCCGTGCGACAACCCGGCCCGCCAGCCCCCTACCTTTGGCTGCGCTACTTCGTATTCAGCTGAGCCACAACGCGATAACGAGATCCACTAAAGCTCGCGCCCGAAAGCAGCTCGGAATGGGCAGGATCGGGGGCGGGCTCACCCCGCTTGCGACCGTCTATCGGGTGACGAGTCCTGTTCGGTAGGCGATGACGACCAGTTGCGCGCGGTCGCGGGCACCGAGTTTGACCATGGCGTGGCTGACGTGGGTGCGGGCGGTGGCCGGGCTGAGGAACAGTTCGGCGCCGATCTCGTCATTGCTCATACCCTGCCCCACCAGCGCCAGGACCTCACGCTCCCGTTCGGTGAGGACCGCGAGCCGATGTTCGGCGGCCTTGTCCGCCGTCCGTTGTGCGGTGAACTGAGCGATGAGGCGGCGGGTGATGCGCGGTGCGAGCAGGGCGTCTCCCGCGGCGACCACGCGGATGCCGTGCAGGAGTTCGGCGGGGCCGCAGTCTTTGAGCAGGAAGCCGCTGGCGCCGGCTTGCAGTCCTTCGAATACGTAGGCATCGGTGTCGTAGGTGGTCAGGATGAGGATGCGAACATCGCGTAAGCCGTTCGTGGTGGCGATCTCCCGGGTGGCCTGGATGCCGTCCATCTTCGGCATGCGAATGTCCATGAGTACGACATCCGGGCGCAGAGCGCAGGCTTTGTCCACGGCTTCGGCGCCGGTGGTGGCTTCCCCGACAACCGTGATGTCGTCCTCGATATCCAGCAGGAGCCGGAAGCCGGACCGCACCAGCTGCTCATCGTCGACGAGCAGGATCTTGATCGGAGTATCGCCGTTCGATGCGCCTGTCGTGGCGTTCATACGTTCGCCCGTCCGGTCGGGGCCAAGGGCAGCCGGGCGGTGACCGCGAAGCCTCCGCGGGGGAGCCGACCCGCGTCGAGGTCTCCGCCCAAGAGCTGACAACGCTCACGCATACCGAGGATGCCGCGACCACCTGTGTCTGGATCGGCGAGCCCACCGTTCGCACGACCCTCCTCCGTGGGGTGAACTGCCCCATCGGTTTTCGAACCCGGCTGCCTGCCCTCGTCGGTCACCTGGACTTCGACGGTGTCGGCGCCGTAGTTCAGCGCGACCGTGACCCGGGTCGGCCCGACGTGGCGAATCACATTGGTGATCGATTCCTGCACGATTCGGTATACGGCGTTGCCGACCACATTCGGTACCGGCGCAGGCGGTGCGGTCGTCTCGAAGTCGACGTCGAGCCCGGCCTCGCGCGCCATGGCGCAGAGGTCGTCGAGCTGCGCGAGGCCGGGGGGCGGGACGCGGCCGCCGTTGTCGTCGCGGAGGACTCCGAGGATGGCCCGCATCTCCGCCAGTGCCCGAGAACTGGTCTGCTCGATGGCCTTCAAGGTCTCGCCTGCTTTTTCCGGTCGCTTGTCGAGCACGTGTGCGGTGACACCGGATTGGACGTTGATGATGGCGATGGCGTGTGCGACGGTGTCGTGGACCTCGCGTGCGATCCTGAGCCGTTCCGCGTCGACCCGGGCGCGAGCTTCTTCCTCACGATTTCGTTCAGCCAGCTCGGCACGCTCGAGCGCTTGTGCCGCAATGAATTTCCGCGAGCGGACACTCTCACCGAGGGCGGCACTCATGACCGATGCACCGATCCGGAAATACACCCAGCCGATGGCGGCTGGAGGCTCGATATCGGTGGCGGCGATCAGCCAGACCGCGGTCAAGGCGGCAATCCCGACACCGGCCACTACCAGCGAGCCACGCCCGTCGCCACGGGCGGTGAGGGTATAGAGGGCCACGAACAAGCCCAGCCATCCAGGCCCGTCAGGGAAATCGAGGGCATAGTAGGCCGCACTGGCGAGCGCGGTCATCGCGAACACCGCGACTGGCCAGCGGCGGCGGACGGCCAGGACCGCGCCCGGAGCAATCAACAGGATGTAACCGAGATATCCGAAATCGGAAAGTGGGCGCAGCACAGCTTCGGGCTGCCCGCTGTTGCGGACAACGGTGCCCTGGACCTGCATCACGGTGATGAAAGCCGCCAGCAGCACGTCTTGTGTCCATGCAGGCAGGCGGAACAGTGTGACGCGATCCTGCATGGAGCGATCATAGAGTTCCCGGCTCGCCGAACAACTCCGACCGGTTGCGCGGCCGTCTACGCCGAGAAGCGCGTATCCGCGCGAGCTACCTACGTCGAACAACGTATCCATTGCCGCCGTCTGACCGACGACGCACCGGCGTCGAGACGCGACGATCGTTTGCGTCCATTCAACGACGGAGACCTCCACGAATAACGCAGCCAGGTCCACGTCGTTCGACCGAAAGGATCCGCAATGTCGCTCCTCGATCTGTCTGCCGCACCGGTGGCCGCCCACATCTGGGTTGTCGCCGCCGGTTACGAACTCGGCGTCGGACGCACCGTACCCAGCGTGGCAGCCGTACTCGGGCTGGTCAGCGCCATCACGGGCGGGCTGGCACTGGCCCGATCCCGTCGCCGCGGAACCGGGCAAGTCCAGATCATCGGGGCCCTGGTGCTCGGACCGATCAGCGCGATCGTCGGCGGGATACACGGGGCCAACGCCGCCGGTGGCCTCGGCACCGGCAACGGACTCGCCGGCGCCATCTTCGCCGTGGCACTGGGACTGACCGGCACAGTCCTCGGCGGGTTGGCTCTGGCTCGCTCCCGTCGGACCGACCATAGTGCCGAGTCGATGCCCACCTCGTGAATGCCGCCGCCAGAACCGGTTCGACAAGCCTTGCATCCGACCAGAGCCAATCCCAATCGCTTGGCGATTCCGGTGAAATCCTGGATTTGGGTCATCGCCCCGGCCGGAATGCGAACGGGCACTTGATGATCGGACTTTGTTGCGGGTGCACTGAACTTGGACCGGAGTCGAGCGAAGCAGACGGAATCCGAGTACACGTCGTCATTGACTCTGGCCTACTGAACAGACCTACGACCGGCGATTCGAGGTCAACTCATAGGTTGACGACCACAGAGTGAGTTGGGCGAGACCGAGATCGGCGAATACGTTCGCCGCAACTACACCGTATCCGACAGAACGTGAGGGTAGGTACGCATGTGAGTCGAATGGCGGCAGCGCCGAGGGCGACGGCTTATCGAACGCGGCGGGCGCGCAGGCGTTTTCCGGGACGACCAGCCCGTGTCCTGGTTGGTCGCGGTCTACCACAGCGTTGTGCACGGCGCGGCCGCCGCGGGGCACCTCGCCGATAGCGATGCGACCGTGCTCATAACGACCACACCGCTGGCCGTCTACCCGCCACCGAATTGATCCGAGTGTGAGCCGTCAGTGACCGAACACACCGCGTAACCCGATGCTCGGGACTTCGCCGCCCAGTGGGAGGCCGGGGGTACCGGCCTCCCACCGTGGTTACCGCCGCGCGGCCGGCGTCGGCGGTAACCGATGTCGGCCGGTGGATTCGGATGGGCGGCCTGTCGATTCCCGCACCACGCTCGCTGCCTGTGCGGCTTGTCGATGGCGAACCACGTGTGGTTTCGAATCCTGTTGCGCCACACTGCATTTGCCAGCTGGGCTGTGGTCCAGCCGGTGTAGCGCGCATGCCGCGACAATCCCGATGAGCGTGAGTCCGACCCACACCGCCCAATCGACGCCTGCCGCGCGGGCGGCACCCATCACAGCGCCGGTGGCCAGATTGCCGACCAGGATGCCGACGCCGACCACGGTGTTGTAGAAGCCGTAGTGGGTCGCCACCAACTTTCCGCCGGACAGCGATACGACCGTGTCCATCTCGAACGGGAACACCGCGGCCGTGCCGACCGCGAGCAGCGTCGCCGCCAGCAACAGGACCACGGCCGCGGCGGCTACACCGAATCGACCCGGACCGGGCACCACCGCCAACGGCAGGAACGACACCGCCAGCACACCCATGCCGACAACCAGGCTGCGGCCGGTCCCCCACCGAGCACGGAACCACGCGGTAATGCGCAGCTGCCCGGCAACCGCAACGGCACCGGACACCACGAACATCGCCGAGGTCAGCGTGTCCGCGCGGGCACCGGCGATGAATTCGGCCTGCAGCGGCAACGCGAGATAGACCTGGAACGACAGCACATAGGAACCGATCGTCGCCACCGCGAACGCGACGAAACGCCGGTTGCCGAAAACTGTGCGCCAATCCTCCAGCACGGAGGTTCGCTCCCCGGTCTGCTCGCCTCGACGGGTCGGCAACGCGAACAACTGCGCCACCGTCAACCCGGCGAAGACCACCGCCGCCGCACCGGCCGTGACCCGGAAATCGAGCGCCATCAATGCCAATCCGACCAGCGGACCGGCGAGAATACCCGCTTGATAGAAGATGTTGAACACGGCGAACGCCTCTACCCGACGCTCGCCCGTATCGGCGGCGAGGTACGCGCGGACCGCCGGATTGAACAGCGCACCCGCGAAACCCGTTGCCGCCGAGGCGATCAGCAATCCCGGTAACGAGGTCGCGAACACCAGCAGTGCGAAACCTGCTGTGCGCAAAAGACATCCAGCGACGACCAGCGGCTTGTAGCCCAGGCGGTCGGCCAATGTACCACCGACCAGGAACATGCCCTGCTGCGAGAAATTGCGCACGCCGAGCACGAGCCCGACCGCCCACGCCGCCAGGCCCAACGGGCCCGCCAGATATCCGGCCAGATACGGCATCAGCATGTAGAACCCGAGATTGATGCCGAACTGGTTGACCATCAGCAACCGAGCGGCGAGATCGAAGCTGCGGAACTTCGCGATTACCGTCACGTCACCGGCCCCCCGTCCCGCACCGGATTTCGTGGATCGACAACGGTTGCACAGCGGGTCCAGGAACGCACCACCCGCTGCGCCGGGTGGCTGATGGTATCGGGCTCGACCGGTGGCGCGGCATCCAACAGCCCGTGCTCCTCGCAGTACGCGTCGTTGTAGACGGTGTCGAAATATCGGTGTGGACCGTCCGGGAAGACAGCTGCGATGCGGGTGCCCGCGTCATGTGTGCGCGCGGCCCATCCCGACACCAGCGCGACCGCACCGACACTCCACCCACCGCTGGCATGATGGGTCGCGGCCAGCGTGCGGCAGGCCCACACCGATTCCGACGGCGCGACCCAATGCACTTCGTCGAATGCTGCGTAGTCGACGTTCGACGGATGGATGCTCGACCCGAGCCCGCGCATCAGACGCGGACCCGCAGGTTGACCGAAAATGGTGGAGGACACCGTGTCAACGCCGATCAGCTTCAAGTCCGGGTTGAACGCGCGCAGCACCCGCGCAACCCCGGCCGAATGCCCACCGGTCCCGACCGCGCAGACGAGCACATCGATCCGGCCGAGCTGCTGGACCAATTCCAGCGCAAGGGATTCATAGCCGATGACATTGTCGGGATTGCTGTACTGATCCGGGCACCACGCATCCGGCTCGCGATCGAGCAGCTCCGCGACCCGGTCGCGGCGGGCCAGCTGCCAGCCCCCGGTCGGATGCGGCTCCGATACCGCGTCCACCTGCGCACCGTATGCGGTGAGCATTCGCGCGACGATGGGCTCGAGGCCCGGGTCGGTCACCACGGTGACCGGATGCCGATAGAGCATTCCGGCCAGCGCCAACCCGAGACCGAGTGTGCCGCTGGTGGATTCGATGATGCGCGCACCCGGCGCCAGATCACCACGTTGCTCGGCACGGCGCACCATGTGCAGTGCGGGCCGGTCTTTCATCCCGCCGGGATTGAATCCTTCGAGCTTGGCCCAGAATCCGCGATCCGCGGGCGCCAGCGGCGCGCCGACCCACAACACCGGGGTGTTGCCCACCAACGCTTGTGGTTCTCGGGCCGCCATCGGTGCGGTGACCAGAGCCAGCGGGGGTGCCTCGACGTGCTGCTCTAGCACGATCTTGTCCATGACTGTCGCTTCCTGTATCGAATCCGCCCCGTGGGCGGTGAAGACGTGAGCGGGAAACGAACACCGGCCGACGACAGCAAGCGACGGCCTGGCGCTGACCGATCAGCGTCGAGCGATACAGAGATGCGTCAGAATGAGGCGACCGCGAGCGGCGGGCACGCGGATGACCGGCGGGCCCCGCACGGTCAGACCGGCCGGGGTCGCCGCGGCAACAGCCACGAGCGCCGCCACCAGGGCCAACGCGAGCAACAGCAGGACCGGAGCCTGCCCACCCCCGCTGGGCAGAACCGACTTCAGCACACAATGCCCGGCGTGTGGCGAACAGGCACACATGGGCGGATGGATGGCCGGGACGGAATGGTCCGCGTGCAGGTCGATCGAAAGCGGAATGACCGATCCCACCGCGGCGTGACCAGCCGGACCGGCATGCGTGTGGGAATACTCTCCCGCCAGCGCACAGTCGAACATCGGCGCTACGAGCAGCACCGCCGCGAACAGTACGAGCGCAGAGCTACCATGCCGCAACCGACCGATGATACTCACAATGGCACCAGTGTAGCGACGGATTCCGAACGGACGTCGCCGCCGCACGACAGCGACGCGGGGGCGAGCATATGGCTCGACGACCCATGCGAGCAACCGCGATACAGCGGTCCGAATACGCCCCGTGACGGTACGCCACGAGACGGCAGAGCTGGCGCTGCGACTCGACGGCGGCAATCCGTCCGACTCATCTGCGCAGCCTCCCACCAACGAAACAACTTGACCACGAACGACTTTGGGACATCGAACCTCGACATCTCCAAGATACGTGATCGACATCCTGCGGCCACAATCTACTATCTCCGTACGTAGCCAGTGGATTTATGTGATCAGATCCACGATCGCACGGAGCGCCACGCCGTTGAACTCGCCGCGCCGCCACTACTTCGCACGCTACCCAGACAAGTCGTTCCCGCGACCACTCCCTTCGGCGCCTCCCCAGCCGACGGGTCTTGCTCAGCGAGATCGGCCGGGTATGCGACGGCCGTCACACTGCAGGCTCGATTCGACAGCCCGCAGCCGCGGGTTGCGGATAGTTCGTAAAGGAAGGAGCCGCGGCCACGGTTCGAATCGGCGTATTGGCACCTTATGTCGACGGTCTCATCACCTCAGGTGGATTTCTCCGCGATTTCGCCGGCACGCTGGAGGACTGCGGCGTCGAATCGTTGTGGACCGTCGAGCATGTGGCGGTAGCCGAAAGTTACGAACCGCTGTATCCGTATTCGGACGACGGACGAATGCCCGGTCCTGAAACCGGAGTTGTCCCGATGACCGATCCGCTCGAGACCATCGCCTTCGCCGCGGGTTGCACGACCACGCTGCGGTTCGGCACCGCAATGGTCGTCGCGCCCCTGCACAGCCCGGTGGTGCTGGCGAAACGGGCCGCGACCATCGACCTGCACACCGACGGCCGGCTGTTGCTCGGATTGGGAATCGGTTGGCAGAAAGAGGAATACGCCGCCGTCGGTGTGCCCTATCGCGCGCGGGGCGCTCGCCTGGACGACTGCATCGGCGCGATGCGGACCCTGTGGGCCAACGCTCCGGCGAGTTTCCACGGTACCCACGTGTCCTTCGACGGACTGCATTGTGTTCCGCAACCGGCCAGCGACGCCATCCCAATCGTGTTGGGCGGCAATAGCGAACCTGCCGTGCAGCGCGCGGCTCGACTCGCGGACGGTTGGTTCCCCTACACCATCGGTCCCGAGGACTTCGCGCTGCGAGCCGACCTGATCCGCGCGACCGCCGACGCTGTCGGAAGGGCGTCGGATGCGGTCGAATTCACCGCTTGGCCGGGCTCGTGTGACATGACACGCGAGTTCGACCCGGACTTCATCCGGCCATATGTGACAGCGGGCGCTTCCCGGCTGGTGATCAACCCACCCTTGTTCGGCCCGGAATCGTTACTCGGCCCCCGCGGCCTGGACGGCCTGCGCGACTACCTCGCCCGCTATCAAGACACGCTGGAGAAACTGTGAAACCCCTGATCGACGTCGTCAATGTACTCGATGAAATAACCCTCCCAGCAGACCACGCCGATTCATGGCTGCAACGCTGGCATACCGACTACCTACCTGACGCGCACGACCAGCGTGGCATGCGCGTCGTGCGCGTATGGCGCTTCTACCCATCACCCGACACCGTCTCGATCCACATTCTGTGGGAGCTCGACGGCGGCTACGCCTTCTACGGTATGCGCAGCGCGGCCGGCGCCGATCCGGAGGTGAACCGATTCTGGGTCGAGTCCGACGCCATCGCCGTCACCCGCGACCGCCGCATGCTGCAACCACTGGAGGTGAACTGATGACCCGCTGGTTCATTCGTACGCCGGTCGATACCGGTGTCGTGTTACCCGAAGCGGGGACGTCCGCGGTGCGTGCCTGTTCGGCCGGGCCGGATCTGCCCGGCAGCTTCGGCGGATTGGGCATGACGTGGGACCTGACCGCAGATGTCGAGCCATGGCAAGCACTGCCCGGCCTGCCTACATCAGCCGATATCGTGGCGCTGACACCGGTTGCGTCGCAGAAGGTTGCGCTATCGGGGCCGCGAGTCAAACGGACTCTGCTACTGCGGGTCCGACCCGGCACACCCGAGCACATCGTCACGCGGTTCGAAGCGGACCTCACAGCGATGCCCCGACACATCCGCACCATTCACTCGTGGGCACTGAGCAGAACCGACGCCGCTGCGGGCTGGACGCACGCGTGGGAGCAGGAGTTCACCGACACCGACGGTCTCAACGGCGAATACCTGCTGCACCCCTATCACTGGACCTGCATCGATCGCTGGTTCGATCCAGAGATTCCCGACGCTATCGTCGAGCCCGCCATCGCCCACGTCTTCCGCTGGGCCGACGACCCCATCCTCGGGTAGGGCAGGCGCACTTCCCCGACGGGCAATCTGGTCGCTGCGGCCGGCGACATCGGTCAAGGCTGAGCGGGGACCATTGCCCATGGTCATTGTGTGCGAGGGCGAGGGTGTGATCGCTTGCGCAAGCGCCGATTCGCCGGATGCAGCGGCCGGTCGGTCGATGCATACTGGCGGCCGTGCAGTTCGGGATCCTGGGGCAGGTGGAGGTGCGGGGAACCGATGGAACTCCAGTCGCGGTGGGCGGGCCGCAAGTACGGTCGCTGTTGGCGGTTCTGGTGTCGGAAGCCGGGCGGGTGGTGTCTCGGGATCGGTTGATCGACGACCTATATGGGCAGGAGCCGCCTGGTGATGCCGGGCATGCGCTGCAGTCCCAAGTGTCGCGGTTGCGGCGCGCGCTACGCGCCGCGGGAGCCGATGGTCTCGTGGAGTCCTCGGCGGCGGGCTACCGGCTCGCGGTCGATCCGGAGCTGGTGGATATGCATCGGTTCCTTCGCCTCACCGAGCAGGGGCGAACCGCGTTGCGTGACCGAGATTCCGCTGCCGCTGTCGCGCTGCTGGACCAGGCCGCGGGGGTGTGGCGCGGCGCGGCGCTGGCTGACGTACGCGACGCGCCGTTTGCCGCCGCTATGGTCTCCCGCCTCACCGAGGCGTGGCTGGCAGCCCAAGAGGATCGTGCCGAAGCCGCGCTGGCGCTGGGTGATCACCGGGCGGTGGTCGCAACGCTGCCGGAACTCGTTGCCGCACATCCGCTTCGGGAGCGAGTCCGGGCGCTGCTGATGCGCGGGCTCTACGCCTGCGGGCGGCAGGCGGAGGCGCTGGAGCTGTTCGAGCAGGGGCGGCAACTGCTCGCCGACGAACTGGGCGCCGACCCCTCGGCGGAGCTGACGCAGGCGCACTTGACGATCCTGCGTGCGGACACCGTCGTCGCTGCCGCGGTACGTCGCCTACCCGCCCAGCTCACCAGTTTCGTCGGCCGAGACGACGAGCTGGCGCAGGTCGCGTCGTTGCTTGCCCGGGCCCGCCTGGTGACGCTCACCGGTCCGGGCGGTACCGGTAAGACCCGGTTGGCGATGGAAGCCGGCGCTCGGGTTCGGGGCGAAGTTTGTTTCGTGGATTTGTCACCGTTGGTGGACGGCGCACAGGTGGCGCCGGAGATTGCGGTGACGCTCGGTGGCCGCGCGACCGGCGACCACGAGGATGCCGAAGTCCGGGTGCGCGCCATGCTCGCCGACCGGTCGCAGTTGATCATTCTCGACAACTGCGAGCATCTGGTGCTCGATGCAGCCCGGCTGGTGCACCGGCTGTTGCGTGACTGTCCGGGCTTGCGGGTGCTGGCGACGAGCCGGGAAGCCTTGCGTATCACCGGCGAGACCGTGCTCGCGGTCGGGCAGCTGCCGGTCGCGGCCGCGGAGGCGGCCCTGGCCGACCAACTCGGCTGCACCGCGGTCCGCCTGTTCGCCGATCGTGCCGCTGCCGCGCGGCCGGGATTCGCCGTCGACGCGGGCACGATCGCGGCCGTGCGGCGCATTTGCGAGCGGCTGGACGGGCTGCCGTTGGCACTGGAACTCGCCGCCGCCCGGCTGCGCACTCTCGACGTCGGCGAGATCGACGCGCGACTCGCCGATCGGTTCCGGCTGTTGGCACGCGGGGATCGCACCGCCGAACCACGACACCGGACACTGCAGGCGGTAGTGGAATGGAGCTGGGAACTGCTGGAACCGTCCGAACGCCTGCTGGCGCGACGCTTCGCCGTCTTCGCGGGCGGGGCGACCGCCGCCATGGTCGCATCCGTTTGCGAGCTCGACGACGCCGACGAACTGTTGGACAGTCTGGCCGATAAATCGCTGGTGGAAGTGCACCAAGGCCGCTACCGGATGCTGGAGACCATCCGGGCCTACGGCTTCGCACGGTTGACCGAGGCCGGCGAGCGCGAACGGTTGCAACGTGCCCTCGCCGTTTTCTCGACCGAACTGGCCGAGCGGGCTGATCCGCTGCTGCGCGGTCCCGAGCAGCTCGACTGGCTGGCGCGGCTGACGGCCGAGCACGACAACGTGCAGGCGGCGCTGCGCTGGGCGGTGAACGTGGATCCCCCACTGGCACAGCGGCTTATCGCCGCCCACGCATGGCACTGGTGGCTGCGCGGTTACTCGGGCGAGGCCGTCGAACTGGCCGGCAGACTACTGCCCGCACTCGACCCGGCGGCGGACGTCGAGGGATACGCATTCTGTGTTGCGGTCGCCGCGCGTGCCAGAACCGGGCCGCCGGTGCCGGTCACTCGGGCTGCCTCGACCCTATCCGGCATCGAAAGACCTTTGCGGCGGCCACATCTGGTTTTCCTGCTGGCAACTGTCGGTGGGCTGCTCGACCTGCCGCCGCAGCGGCAGCATGTGCTCCTCGGGCCTGATCGCTGGTCGCAGTCATTTCTGAGGCTCGGTACCGGACTGCGGCATCTCATGTCCGGTGAGCCGCTGCTGGCCGAGCCCGAACTGCGCTGTGCCCTCGAGGATTTCCGCGCTACCGGCGACCGGTGGGCAATCGCGACCACGCTCGACAAACTCGCCGCGGTCGCCGACTGGCGTGGTGAAGGGCAGGCCGCCCTGGACCTCATCGACGAGGCTATCGTCCTGCAGACTGAGCTGGGCGCCGGCGATGACGCCGCTGACCTGCTCAACCGGCGCGGTGACATTCTCGCCCGCGGGTCTGCCGGTCGTGATGATGCGGGTGCCGCCTACCACCGCGCCGCAGAACTGGCCCGTGCAACAGGCGCAACGGACATGTACGCGAACGCACTACGCGGGCTCGGCGACCTGGCCCGAGTAGCGGGCGACCTGTCCGTCGCCCGGGAGTACTACGACACCGCGATCGCGGTGCCCGGCAACGACACGTTCGGCGCGGCCGAGGCACGGAGCCGCAGCCTCATCGGATCGGGCTGGCTCTGGCTCGCCGAGGCGAATATCGAGCGTGCACTGGCGGCGCACCGCGAGGCGTTCGAACTGGCGCGCGACCGATCTCGGCCGGTGGCCGCGGCAGCGGTGGAGGGCATGGCGGGGATCGCAGTGGCACTCGGTGCGACGGCGCGGGGCGCGCTCTTGCTCGGTGCTGCCGACTCGCTGCGCGGCATGCCCTGGGTGTGTGACGGTGCGGCGGGCGACACCGCCGCAAGATGCCGAGCCGAACTCGGTGAACCGGAGTTCCGCGCCGCCGTCGAGCGGGGCGCCCGATACACGGCCGAGGAGGTCACCGAGTTGCTCGGTGAGTGGTGGTGAGCCGATGGTGAGGGCACGGTGATTGCCGTGCCCGACGCTGTGTGCATGACAACGAGACAGCAGTTCACCAGCAAGACCGTCCTCATCTCCGGCGCCAGCGTCGCCGGGCCGGCGCTCGCCTTCTGGCTCGCCCGCTACGGGTTCACGGTCACCGTCGTCGAACAAGCGCCCACTCTGCGCGAGGGCGGCTACAAGGTCGACATCCGTGGTGTGGCAATGGAAGTCGTCGACAGGATGGGTCTGATGCCGCAAGTCCGCGAAGCGTCTACGGCGATGCGGGGCGGGGCCTGGGTCGACGATGCGGGTAAGGCACTGGCAACGCTCGGCCCCGAACTCATCGGATTGCGCTCGCCCGGCGATGACGAGGTCTTGCGCGGCGATCTCGCCCACATCCTGTTCGACGCCACCAAGAGTGCGGTCGAGTACCTGTTCGGCGACTCGATCACCGGCCTGGTACAGCAGGCCGATGGTGTGACGGTGCGGTTCCGCAACTCCGCGCCACGCGTATTCGATCTGGTGATCGGGGCCGACGGCATGCACTCGGCGGTGCGCAGGCTGACATTCGGGCCGACCGAGCAGTTCGCCCGGCACACCGGCATGGCCGCCTGTGTGATCTCGGTGCCCAACTACCTGAATCTCGACCACTGGGAACTGGTGCATCCCACACCAGGACAGGTGGTGCAGGTGTACAGCACCCAGCGGACCACGGCCAAGGCCCAGTTCATCTTCCAGGCGCCGGAACAACTGCCGGACAGGCGCGACCGCGCCGCCCAGCAACAACTGGTGATCGACGCGTTCGCCGATGCCGGGTGGGAGACACCGAATCTGGTGCGCGCCATACCGGAATCCCCGGACTTCTACTTCGATTCGGTCAGCCAGATCCATCTCGACCGGTGGTCCGATGGCCGCGTCGCGGTCGTCGGAGACGCCGCCTACTGCCCGTCGCCGCTGTCCGGGCAGGGCACGAGCATGGCGCTGGTCGGCGCGTATGTCCTTGCGGGCGAACTGAAAGCGGCGGCCGGTGACCACCTCGTCGCATTCGATCGCTACCAGCGTGTCATGCAGGATTACGTCACCGAGAACCTGACGCTGGGCTGGAACAATGCCACGCAGATGGTGGCGGCGGACCGGCGTGCGATCCGGACCCAGACCACCATGTTGCGCATGCTGCGGCACATGCCGTGGAAGGGCCTGGCCCTGCGCCCGATCATCAAGCCGCTGGAGCGTGCGGCCAATGCCATCCGGCTCGCCGGCTACTGAACCCCTCGTCACCTGCGCTGTTCCCGACTGGCGCCCCGCATCTCCGACTGATTCGTAAGGAGTACCGAAATGAGTATCGCTTCCGGCCCAATTTTCCAGGTGGCGTGGGTTGTCCACGACCTCGACGCGGCCGAACGGGAATTCACCGACAGCTATGGCGTCGACAGGTGGGTCCGTATGCCCCGCATGCATTTCGGCCCGGAGTCGTGCAGTTATCGCGGTGCGCCCGCCGACTACACGATCGACACCTCGCTCGGCTATACCGGCGGACAGCAACTGGAATTGATCGCGCCGGTCTCGGGCACGAATCTGTATACCGAAACGCTTGCGCGGTCCGGCCCCGGACTGCACCATATCGCCTGGGTACCAGATGATTTCGATGCCGCACTGGCAGCGGCGCGAGCATGCGGCACCGAGATCGCCCAGCATTGCACCGTTGCCGGGCTCGGCATGGAATTCGTTTATCTCGACGGAGGCCCGCTCGGCTCGTACGTCGAGTTGCTGCGGCTGCCCGCGGACGCACGCGCGATGTTCGACAGCATGATCCCGTCCGGATACCGGAACCCGTGGTCGCACGGATAGCAGCAGGCGTCGACGGCGAACCGAGCGGGAACGGCGATGATCTTGCGTCGCAGCCCGAACGACCCAGGTTTCACTCCAGGCCGACCCTGACGCCGATACACCGACTGCCGAATCTGTCCGCGGCAGCGTTCGATATCGGTGATGTGGTCAAGTGCCAATCCGTTGTGTCGCAAGGCGTCTATTCGGGATCTGTCCCATAGATCGAGCGGTACTCCTTGGCGAAGGCGCGACTGCCGAGCAGGCGCCAGGCGAGTCTGGCGGCGAACGGCATGTCGGCGAGGAACTTTCGGCGTTCGGCGTGCGGTACCCCTTGCAGGATGAAGCCGAGAAAGACCAACTGCCGGTCCTTGGGCACGGCGGCGCGTCCCCGTTCGCCGAGCGCCGCCCATTCGCGGGCGGTCATGACTCGTCCGACGAGCGGCAGGACGAGTGCCTCCTCCTCGGCCATATGCTCGTCGAGAGCAGCGGCGAGCGACGACAGCGTGGCCACGAGATGCCCGCGCGCCTCAGGATGCGCCGATGCGGCGAATTCCTCGGCCTGCCGGTTCGCGCGGGCGATCAGTTCGGCGATCCGCTCATGCTGTTCCTCCATCCGCAGAATCAGTGCGCCATCGGTCTTCGCCCGCCCGAGCAGCAGTGGCCACATCAGCTCGTCCTCGGCGGTGTGATGGTGATGCAGGCCGGTATCGAGTTCGGTGAGGAACTCGACGATGCGGCCCGCGCGGGCGGTATCGCCGTCGGCGACATCGCCGACGAGGCCGGGCAGCGCGTCGAAATGGCGGCGAAAGGCGTTGTGGACAAGCACCATGTCAGCAGTATCGGGGCGTTCGGTGGTCTGGGTCGTGGTGTGCATGGTTCTCACTGTGTGTCGATCCGCTTGTAGCGCACTTGCAATAGACTTGGCCGGTCATGGTGCGGATTCAGGTGCTCGGCTCGCTGGCCGCGCAGACGGAGCGCGGCAGCGTCGATCTCGGCGGCCCACGCCAGCGCGGTGTGCTCGCCCTTCTGGTCGTGGCCCGCGGCGCGGTCGTGCCGATCGACCGGCTGATCGACGATCTCTGGCGTGGTGAGCCGCCGCCGCGCGCACTCGGCGCGTTGCAGGCCTACATTTCGCACTTGCGCAAGCTCCTCGAGCCGGATCGCCTGCCCCGCTCGCCGGCCACCGTGCTGGTGAGCCAGGCGCCGGGATACGCGTTACGGCTCGACCCCGAGGCGGTGGACGCCTGGCAGTTCGAGGCCGAACTACGCAGCGCGCCAACAGATCCCGCCGAACGACGACGCAGCCTCGAACAGGCGCTCAGCCGATGGCACGGCCCGGCATTCGCCGAGTTCAGCGACGAATCGTGGGCACAGCCCGAAGCGAACCGACTCGAGGAACTACGCTTGGCCGCGCGCGAGCGGCTGGCCGCGACATTGGTCGAGCTCGGTGACCCGACCGCCGCTGCCGCGGAAGCGGATGCCTTGACGAGTACGCATCCGCTGCGCGAGGAGGGGTGGCGTATTTCGGCGCTGGCGCGGTTTCATGCCGGGCGACAAGCGGACGCGCTCGCCGCGCTACGGGCCGCACGCGACGTACTCGCGGACCAACTCGGCATCGACCCCGGCCCTGCCCTGGTCCAACTCGAGGCCGATTTGCTGACGCAACGCATCCCCGTCGACCTACCCGCACCGGTTTCGTTTCCGTCGCCGACACCGATCTCCCCCGCGGTGCATTCCGAATTCATCGGCCGGACAAGCGAACTGGATGAGCTGCGGCGGGCGGCACGGGCGGGCGGCGCACCTCGTGTCGCGGCCGTGATCGGGGAAGCAGGTAGCGGCAAATCCTGCTTGCTGCAGCGGTTTCGGGCCGAGCTGGCGGCCGGCGGCTGGCGCGTGGTCACGGGCCGGTGTCCCGAGGAGGACGGCGCACCACCGGCGTGGGCCTGGGTAGAGGCGCTGCGCGAGCTCTCCGGCACGGTCGATCCAGGCCGATACGCCGAGCCGCTGGAACCGTTGCTCGCCGACCGGCGCCGCAAGTTCGGCGTCGATGCCTCGGTCGGGCGGTTCCTGCTGCATCGCGCCGTGGGTGCGTACCTGGACGAAGCGGCACGGCAGCAACCACTCGCGGTCTTTCTCGACGACCTGCACCGCGGCGACTCCGAGACGGTAACCCTGCTCGGCAGCGTGGCGAAATCTGCCTCCATCCTGATCGTGATCGCCTACCGTCCCGACGAGATCGGGATGCCTCTGGAAGACGCGCTCGCCTCGCTCGCCACCGCGACGGCGGCGCGGATACGCCTGCGCGGCTTGGGTTTCGACGATGCGGCGGTTCTCATCCGGTCGGTATCGGGACACGATCCCGACCGGGCAACGATCGAGGCACTGACCGAACGCACCGATGGAAATCCGTTCTACCTCACTGAAAGTGCGCGGCTGCTCGCCAGTGAGGGCGCCCTCGTGGCGACATCGGAGGTACCGGAAGGCGTCCGCGACGTGCTGCGCCGGCGCTTCGCACGGCTACCCGAGGTCAGCGTGTCGATCCTGCGCCTCGCCGCGGTGATCGGGCGCGAATTCGACATCGACGTGCTGATCGGCGCGGCCGAAATCGACGAGGATAACGTCCTCGATGCCGTGGAGGCGGGCGTGCTCGCCGGACTGCTCGAGGAACCGGGTCCCGACCACGCGCGCTTCACACACGCGCTCGTCCGCGACACCTTGCTCGGTGACCTGTCCCGCATACGACGACGCCGCTGGCATCTGCGCATCGCCGAGTCGATCGAGCGGGCCCGGCCGGAAGACCTGTCGGCGCTCGCGCACCATTTCGGGGAGGCGCTCACCGCGGCGACGGCAAGGCGGGCCGCCGACTACGCTCGCGCGGCGGGTGAACAGGCCGAACACCGATTCGCCCACGATGTCGCGGCCGAAAGTTACGGTCGCGCCGTCATCGCGCTGGAACGGATCACCGGCGCGGACACGACGGCCGAGCGGGTCGCCGCGCTTTCGCGTATGAGCAGGAGCCACCTCGCCGCGGGCGCCGGCCTGCCGGCTCGCGATGCACGCGACCGCGCGGTTTCGGCGGCCGATACGCCTGAATTGCTCATCGGTGCGCTCACCGCATGGGACACGCCGACTCCCTGGCTGAACCGCGCATACGGGTCCGTCGACCAGCGGGTGGTTGCCTCCATCGACGAGGCGCTGCGGACACCCGGGCTCACGCCGCAGGCGCGCTGCAGGCTCCTCGTCGCGCTCGTCCGCGAGATCGGCGGAGAGCTGCACGAACGAGCACGCGAGGCGGCCGAGGAAGCCGAAGCGCTGGCACGTGGACTGAACGATCCCGGACTGCTCGGGCTGGCCTTGCAGGCGCGGACCTCTGTGTACGACACATCAATTCCGCTCGCCGATCGTGAACGGCTCGCCACCGAGTTGATCCGCCTCGGCGAGGACAACGATCTTCCCGCCTTCGCGCTGATCGGCCGTAACGCCGCATTCCAAGTTGCCGCAGCCCGCGGCGATGTAGACCGCGCGAATACCGAACTCGCCGCCGCGACGCTGCTGGCCGACCGCTACCAGTGGCGCCAGGCCCAAGCCGCGAACACCATGGGCCGCGCGATGATCGCCCACCTGACGGGGAATCTCGAAGCGGCGGAACAGCATTATCAGCAGGCCCACGAATTGTTCGTGCGCCACAAAGTCTTCGATTCGGACGGCAACCTGCTGATCGCCCTCTACACCATCCGTCTCACGCAAGGCCGGGTCGGCGAATTCGCACCGCTGCTCACCGAAATGTTCACCCAACTCGGACCTTCGGGCAACGACCTCGTTGTCGACCCGCTCGCATTGGCGCTGCTGGCGACCGGTGACCGGGGCGGCGCACGAGCGGCAACGCAGGCTCGCCGCCCGCTGCGTACCGACTTCTTCCGCTCGCTTTTCCTCACCGTGCGCGGCATAGCCGTCGCGGGTCTCGAACAACGCGCCGAAGCAGCGCAGGTGTACCAGCAGCTGCGCACCTACACCGGCCAGATCGCCGGCGCGGACACCGGCGCGCACGCCGTGGGACCGGTCGACACCGTGCTCGGCGACCTCGCTGCGCTGCTCGGCAAACCCGACCGGGCGGCCGAGCACTACGCCGCCGCGGAACGCATCGCCCGCCGCTGCGGATGCCGAGAGTGGATCACCGCCGTGCACAACCGCATCGGTTTACAAGTCGACTACTAGTCGCGCACGGAAGCTGGGTAGCAGATCACGCATCAACCAGCAGAAGGAGCGCCGCCATGCCGACCGACCGTCAGCTCAAGGCGATGAACACCATCCACCGCACGGTGATAAAGATCAGCGGCGGCATCCTCGGCACAACCTTCAAAGGCATGCCGACGCTCACGCTGACCACCATCGGCCGCAAATCCGGCCGACCGCACACCGTCGTCCTGACCGCACCGATCATCGACGGCGACACGATCGTCATCGTGGCCTCCCGCGGAGGGGATCCGATCGACCCGGCATGGCTGCACAACCTGCGCGCGAACCCTGCAGTCCAGGTTTCACTCGCGCACGGCCCGAACCGGCCGATGACCGCTCGCGTCCTGTCACCGGCCGAGCGAGACAAACTGTGGCCCGACGTCATCGCCGCCCACCCCGGCTACGCCGACTATCAGAAAATGACAACCCGAACAATTCCTCTTGTCACCCTGAAGCCACTCGCCGATCAGATCGACGTTCCATCGATCTGATAGCCGTCGCCCGCCCAGCGATCAAACGGTTTCGGTGTCCGACTTCGACGACCGACAACTGGATGCAGCCCGCAGCACCTACCGACGAGGTGTCATACCCGTGGGTGGCGTGATCGCAGCGGCACGCCGGCTGGACAGGATGGAGGAGCCGGCCGAGAAGGCTCGGCAACGCGGGTTCTCCGGCCGCATCGTCCCGGTCGTCTGCGACGTCGACAACGTCAGCGCGCTCCGCACGTCCCCGTCGGGGTGTATTGACAGGGGTTCTCGGTGCGGCCTCGGTACTGATCATGGCCGTCGCTGTTGGAGCGCGCTCCGTAGCCGTAACCACTGTTGTGCTGACTGTGGTCATTACTGTTGGGATGCGTTCCCGCTCCGTAGCCGTGGCCACCCCCGGGACTGTGCGAATCCCGCGGCCCGGCCGAGGCCGCGAAAAGGTGCGGCGAGGCGATCGTCACCAGCACCAGCGCGATGCTGAAAAGCGTCGCGACCACCACGCGACGCACCGTCCAGAACTTCGTTGCGATCTCCATGAGCCATCTTCCCCTCAATTAACGTACCGCTATATAACGACACATTAACCGATGGTACGTCGCAAGGGAAGGCGCTGGCCCGGATTCGTGCACATCAAATCGCCCGCCAGCGCCTCGAACAGACCTGATGACCTGCGACTATCAGCATTGCGGCGAGCCCTGATCAGTCAGACGGTGAGGACCATGCGGTACCGGGCCCGCCCCTGTTCCATTGCGGTGTACGCCTCGGCGGCTTGATCCAGCGGCCGCTGTTGGATACGTGTGCGCACGCCGGATTGGACCGCGAATTGCATCGTTTCCTCGATATCGCGGGCGGTGCCGGAGGCGTGGCCGGTGACGCTGAGCCCGCGGGTGATCAGCTGCATCGGGCTGATCGGCAGTGGCTCGGCGGAGACCCCGATGGTGATGAGCTCACCGCGCGGTAGTAGCCCATCGACGGTTTCGCCCATGGCTTTTGCGTTGCCCACGGTCCCCAGGACAACGGACACGCCGCCGAGTCCCCGCAACGCTCGGCTGACCTCGCCTGCGGTCGAGTCGATGTAGTGGTGGGCGCCGAGCGCGCGGGCATCTTCGGCTTTGTCCGCGCCGCGGGCGATCGCGATGGTCTCGAAGCCCATCGCGCGGGCGAATTGCACGCCGAGGTGACCCAGTCCGCCGACACCCAGAATGGCGACACGGTCGCCGGGTACCGCCCGGGTTTCGCGAAGCGCGTGGTAGGTGGTGACGCCGGCGCAACCCATCGGAGCGGCCTCGGCCAAGGAGAGCGCGTCAGGGATGCGGGCCAGCGCATTGGTCGGTACGGTCACCGACTCGGCGTATCCGCCCGGGTAGTGCCAGCTGGGGACCTGCATGTTCTGGCAGTGGATGAAGTCACCTTTGCGGCATGGGACGCATTTGTTGCAATGCCCACCGAACCAGCCCACGGCAACACGGTCACCGACGGCATAGTTATCGACGCCGGCGCCGAGTTCGGCAATGGTGCCCGCGATCTCGTGCCCCGGTGTCAGCGGCCACGACATGTCCGGAAATGCTCCGCTGACGAACGCACGGTCGGTGCCGCAGATCCCGCACGCCGAAACCGCGAGGCGCACATGGTCGCGCGGCGGTGCTTGCGTTTCGACATCGACAAGTTTCAACGCCGCGCCGGCGGATTGCACGTGAACAGCCTGATGAGTAGACATCGGTATCCTCGCTTTCCCTGGAGAGTGGCGGCGTCGGGGACCTCACCAGAGCGGACCGAGGCAGCGGCGCCGGCAAATTCTCGAACGGTAATCGGCCAACCCTTGATGCCATCTACGCTGCTATCGCCTGCAACGACGGTGCCGGAAGCGCCCGGTCACGGTCGTAGCACTATCTGGACGTGCCACTGTGCAATGGCCGGCCGACGAGTCGTCATCCACATACCGCGCGGCGTCGCACGCCCCATTGGAGAAGACACCGGCCCAAAGCGATGCCGGTGGCAATCATACGTCCGCTGGTCTTGCCGTCAGGTGACAATCGTCTTCGACACCGCCGGGCCGATGAACCAGGTCGGCCGCGGTCAGTCAGAATTCGGCCGCAATACCGCCGCGCCGTACCAGTGGCAGATCAGCAGCGCCAGCTCGACGTCCAACCGGTCGTCGGTGATCGGCCGCCCGCGCCGCGAAACCGCCCGACCGACACGGTATTTCACCGAGTTGAAATGTAGATCGAGCTCCGCGGCAGCCGCCTTGTAGCTGGAACCGGTGCGCAGGAACACCCGCAGCGTCTCGCGCAGCCGGGCATCGTTGTCGTTGTCGGCGGCCAATTCGCCGAGCACCTCGCCCACCCATTCGCCGACCTCCGCGCTGCTGCCGCCGAGCAACGCCGCGGCCGACAGCCCCGGATCGCTGGCCGCGATGATCCTCGGTTCTACGTCCCCGCGGATCAGCGCGACCGAGCGTGCGCGCAGCGCATACCGATGCGATCGGCGGAAGCCGGATACCCCTCGGCCCATGATGCCGATCGCCAGCCGCGGTGCCTCCGGCCGCTTGCTCGCGAAATCACGGACCGCGGCCACCGCATCGGAGGGCTCGGACCGATATGGCAGCCAGGCCCATGCGCTCGTCCGGTCGGCGGCCCCGATCAGCGGCGCGGCGTCCGCGCCGACCGCCTCGGCCAGCTCACGGACGAAGCGTTGCAGCCGGTTCAGCTCGTCACTGCTCGCGCCGGTGTCGGGATACCACAGGATCAGCCCCAGGTGATGCCAACGCAGCGGGTAGCGGATGGCTTCGGTCGCGGCATCGACATCGACCGGCTTCTTCTCCGACAGCACCTCGAGTACGCGCAGCGCGCGGGCGCTGTTGCGGCTCTCCAGCCACTGCTCACGCTCGGCCTCGTACACCGCGACGACCTGCTGGGTGATCCAGTCGATGTAGTCGAACATCGTTGTGGTGATCGCTTCCGCGACCATGACGCCATCAGCGGGCGCGATATCGCTGGCCCGCAATTCGGCGAAGACCAACTCGATCATCCGCCGGTGGCCGACCCGATAGGCGCGCACCAGGGCATTGACCGCAACCCCATGCTGGGCAAGGCGTCTGGCGTACTCGATGGCCGCCGTGGGAGCGTTGATCCGAGCGACCGGAATGTCGTGCTGCAATGCGTGCAGGATGGTATCGACATTGCCCTCCACGCTGGCACCGAGCAGTTCGACGGTGCGGGCGTCGCCGCGTAACTCGGGAATATCGTCCTCGAGACCGCGACGCAGGATAACGCTGATATCCGTCACCCGCTCGTTCATGTGGGCGGCGATCTCCGCGACATAGCGGCTCACATCGACATCACCGCCGCGACGAAAAGTCGTCACGCCCCAACGGTAGTCACTCGGCAGTTACCGCGCGGAAAATTGCGAGGTTGTACTCCGGGCACAACACCGGCAGCGAACTGCGGATCGTGGAAATCAATCCGAATCAGCTGGCTCGGGCGGTGTATTCCGACGGTGTCCACCTTGCGGGTGACGGTGAGCTGTACGAGCGTTCTCGCACGGGCACTTCGGAGACGTAGCCGTCGATGATCGGTATTCCGTAGCTGCGTTCGAATTCGGTCAGCAGTTCGACGTCGGCCGGGGCCGCGCCACAGATGGCGAAACGTACCGATGCGGTGTTCGGCCGGATTTGGGCCGGCAGATCCGACAGCAGCGCATACGTGGCCGGGACCGCGGAGATGTATGTGGCGTGGCTGCGCTCGATCCGGTCGAAGAACGTCTTCGGGCTGAAGGCCACCGTGGCGCGGCCACCGGCGAGTAGCGGCGACAACGTGCCGACCACGATGCTGTTGACGTGGCACAGCGGCAGATTCAGCAGGCTGTGGTCGGCCCCGTCGAGTTCGAGCGCCTCGATCACCATCGCGCACATGGCGTTGAGGTTGGCGTGGTCGACCGTGACGCTGTTGGGTTTGCCTGTGGTGCCGTTAGTACAGATGAGCAGCGCCAGTGTGTCGGCGCGGGGGCGTGCGGGTTCAGTGACATCGGGGTCCGCGGCGGTGAGATCGTCGGCGGGGATGACGGTGTCCACCGGAGCGTCGGAAGTGGGCAACTGCGCGGTGATCAGGACCTTGGCGCCCGTGTCGGTCAGCTGGCAGTCGGCTTCCGCAGCGGTCAGCGACGAGTCGATAGGGGTGACCGTGGCACCCACACGCCAGGTAGCGAACAGCGATACGACAAAGGCGGCAGTGTTGGGCAACATGATCGCAACCACGTCGCCGCTCGACACTCCCGCGGCGCGCAGGGTAGCGGCGGCACGCCGCACAGCGTCGAGGAATCCTGTGTTGTTCAGGTCAGTGCTGTCGTCGGCGACGGCGGCCGCGTCGGGTGCGGCGGCCGCACGACGGTCCGGAAGAGTCGAAACATTCATTGGTGTCCTCATTAGGGGTACAGGGAATGACGACAACGGTAGAAATCACGCTGCCGCTGGACACCGTCCTGCATGAACGAAATTCGCCGCGGGCGTTGTCACCGGAGGACAAAGCCCGCCGCGCATAACCGGGAGGTAACTCTCGCCTGGTCAGTTATCAGGCTTGCAAGCCCTGAACCGGCTTGTGCGTGTGGGCTTCGATATCCGTTATGGCCGCGTGCAGCAGTTGGTGGGCCAGATCTTGCAGCGCGCGGGCGCAAGCGAGTTCATCGCCGATGGCGGGGACGTTCTCGTCGGCGGGATTGGTGTGCGCGGAACCGGCCGAGATCAATGGCTCGTCTCCGCGGCCGATCAGCTGGGCTTTTACTTTGGTCAGGCGGTCGAGTTCTTCGATGGCGATGGAGATGTTCCAAGTTTTCGACGGCATTCGCACTGCCCTCCAGATTCAGCGGAGACTGTGTCGCTTCACCTCCAATATCGCACCATCATGGCTCGCGCACACCATGCTCGGTTCGGCGACTTTGCCGACCATGCGCTCGTATCGGGGCGATACCCTTGGGCAGGGAGGTTTGGCGGAAAGGAAATAATGTGAGGCAACTACGACATAGGCCGCATCGCGCTTAGCCGCCGGCTGAGCGCTTGGCGCTGATCTCCGAGCGACCGATGTACGAGCCGACCGATCTGGTCGATCCAGCTGAGCGAACCCGCACAGCGCTTGCCGCTGTGGTGGCACGGTTTTCCAAGGCTTGGGCGTCCGGTTCCCCACCAGACCTGTCGGCGTACCTGCCCCGTGAACCGGCTGAGCGGCGCACGATACTGATCGAACTGATCAAGATCGATCTCGAATACCGCTGGCTTCGCTATCACTTTCCCAAACGACTGATCGAATACCGTGCGGAATTCGTAGAGCTGCAAGATGGTCCGCTTCCGGCCGAGCTGGTCTACGAGGAGTTCCACGCCCTGCGCCGCGGTTCGCACGCAGCCGATGCCGCCACCCTCGCCGAGGCCACCGCCACGGCGGCCGGCCCCGATCTCGCGCAGCTCACCAGCGACTACCGCAGCACGATGATTGCTCGTCCGAGTGCCCAAATGGTTCTCGACACCATCGATGTCGGCCACCATATCGACGATTTCGATCTCCTGATGAGGATCGGGGCCGGCGCCTTCGCCCAGGTGTATCTCGCTCGACAACAATCAATGCAGCGACTGGTCGCGGTCAAGATTTCCCATAACCACGGCAATGAGCCGCAGACCCTCGCGCAGTTGGACCACGAATACATCGTGCGCATCTTCGACCAGCGCCTCGTCGCCGACGGCGAGCTGAAGCTGCTGTACATGCAGTACCTACCCGGGGGAACGCTGCTCGACGTGCTGCGCCTGCAGCACTCGACGCCTCCGGAATACCGCAGCGGCCAACTGCTGCTCGATGCCATCGACAAGGTACTTGCCGATAAGGGCGAGGTTCGGCCAACGGAATCAGCTGTTCGGACCCGGACCGCCGCACTGACGTGGCCGGAGACCGTCGCCTGGCTGGGCCGCCGACTCGCGGACGCACTGCAGCACGCGTCCGACCGGGGGGTATTGCATCGGGACATCAAACCCGCGAACGTGCTGCTGAGCGCCGAGGGAATCCCGAAGCTGGCTGACTTCAATGTCAGCTCCAGCAAACACCTCAAGGGGACGAGTCCCCTCGCGTACTTCGGCGGATCACTGGCGTACATGTCGCCCGAACAGCTCGAAGCCTGCCATCCGGACCTTCCCGCGACTGCCGCCGATCTCGATACTCGAAGCGACATCTATGCGCTGGCGGTCATGCTGTGGGAGTTGCTCACGGGACATCGACCATTTGCGGACGAAACCTGCGCGGGTGAGTCGGAGACATCGCTGGCCCGCATGCTCGAACTGCGGCGCAAACCCGTCGAGTCGACGTTCCTGTCGGAGCTTCCGCCGGATTGCCCCGCGGCGTTGCGCCGAGTGCTGCTGAAGTGTCTGTCGCCCGACCGCGAAGACCGCTACTCCTGCGGTTCGGAATTGGCCCAGCAGCTCGACTTGTGCCTCGAAGAACGCGCCCGCGACCTTGTTTATCCGCCGCCGAACAGTTGGCGGACCCGACTTTCGCGCTGGCCCACCCCCGTCCTGTGGTTGTCTTCGCTGGTCGGCGTCACCCTGGCTACGGTCTACATGGCTGTGCACGTCCAGGAACTAATAAGAGAGCGGCTGCCCGATGCCACCAACTCGCAGCTCAACAAGGGTGTCATCATTTTCATCCTCTGCGCCTCGCCACCGGCCATCCTCATCTACGCGTATATGTCGCGTGATTTACTCGCGGTGCCTCGCGGCTTGCGCGCCGGCAGATGCTACGACGAGGCAAAGCTCGCACGAGTGCGGTCGCGAACACTGTTCTGGGGTGACCTGTGTGCGATGAACACCCTGCTGTTCGCGGTGTGCGCAACCGTGACGGGGGTGATGTTGCTTCGCTGGTTCACCGACCTACCGGCGCGGCTGATGGTCCACGCGGCCGCGACCGTTCTGGTGGCGGGCACCATCTCCGTTGCCTATACATTCTTCCTTTCCACGTTCTACGTCGTCCGCTGCGTCTATCCCATCTACCTGCGCCACGGCCGCACATCGGCGCATGACGCCGCCTATCTGCGTGCGCTGCGTCGCCGACTCACGGCCTATCTCGCGGTGACGGCGTCGGTGCCGCTGGTCGGGGTGCTGGCCGGATTCACCGCACTCGAACCCGAGGAGCTTCCGCTCGTGCGCGATTCGGTTCTTGGGTTGTGCGCGGCCTCCGGGCTCGCGTTCGTCGCCGCTTATTGGTTATTCCGCAAGCTGGATGCAGACCTGCGCGCACTCGAGCGGGTGGTATTGCAAAAGCCTGATTCTCGCTGACGGCATTCGGGGGGCCGGATTGCGCACTCGCTTTTGCCTGGAAAACCACATACGGAATACCGGACCGATCGCAGAACTCCCCAGCGTAGGATTCACCCCAGGGCTTGTCGAAAGGCGAGGTCGGGATGCATGAAATGGCTATAACCCAGTACCTTGTCGACGCCGTCTGCGAGCATGCGCAAGGGCGCCTTGTGCACGACGTGACGGTCGAGGTCGGCGCGCTGTGCGCTGTGGTGCCCGAGTCCATGCAGTTCTGTTTCGAGCTTGCCACCGAGGGAACAATCGCCGAGGGAGCAAGGCTGGACCTGCGCATTGTCGAAGGGACGGCGCATTGCCGGAACTGCGGGGCGCAATTCCTCCTGCCCGACCTCATCGTGCTGTGCCGTTGCGGCAGCGCCGATGTCGAGATAACCGCGGGGCGGGAACTTCGAATCGTATCGATGGAGGTGAGTGAGCGATGTGCGCAACCTGCGGATGCGAGGGCGACGGGGTCGCTGTGATCACCGTCGGACATCAGGACCACGATCACCCGCACGATCATGGCCACCACGAGCATGGTCCCGGGCATGAACACGAACACCCCCACGAACATGCTCTGACCACGCTGACCCTCGAACAGAAGGTGCTCGCCAAGAACGATGAGCTCGCCGCGGCGAACCGTGCGCGATTGCGTGAACGCGAGATCTTGGCGCTCAATATGACCAGTTCGCCCGGCGCGGGCAAAACGACCCTGATCGAGCGGACGATCCGCGAGCTCGACTCGGTTCCGGTGGCCGTCATCGAGGGCGATCAGGCAACCGTGCTGGACGCGCAGCGCATCGAGGCAACCGGCTGCAAGGTCGTGCAGGTGAATACCGGCGCCGGCTGCCATCTCGATGCGGACATGATGCGACGCGCTCTCGACGCGCTGGATCCGGCGCCGGGCAGCCTGCTGTTCGTGGAGAATGTGGGCAATCTGGTCTGTCCGGCATTGTTCGATCTCGGCGAGGCGGGCAAGGTCGTGATCATCTCGGTCACCGAGGGCACCGACAAGCCGTTGAAATATCCGCACATGTTTGCCGCGGCGGAACTGGTGCTGATCAACAAAACCGATCTGCTGCCATATGTGGACTTCGATTCAGCGCGATGCGTGGAGTACGCGCAGTCGGTGAATCCCGGCGTAAAAATCCTTCCGGTATCGGCGGCCACCGGCGATGGACTCTCTCTCTGGTACGACTGGCTCACCGCCCGGTTAACCGTCGGCATACCGATACCTTGAAAGCCCTTGGCTCTCAGCCCTAGACTCATGTGATCAGAGTCACACGCGGATCAGTCGGCGTAGCTGACCAGAGAAGTATCCGCGTGCCCCCGCTGCGGAAGGTGGCAGTCCGATGCCAACTCAGGAAGCAGTAAAAGCCGAAGACACCTTGATCCACGTCCTCTGGATCAATGCGGGACTCAGCTGTGACGGCGATTCGGTGGCCCTCACCGCCGCCTCCCAGCCGAGCATCGAAGAGATCGCACTCGGATCACTCCCGGGATTGCCGAAGATTGCCGTGCATTGGCCGCTCATCGATTTCGAATGCGGTCCGACCGGCGGCGCGGACGATTTCCTGGAGTGGTTCTTCAAGGGAGATCGGGGCGAACTCGACCCGTTCGTTCTGGTCGTCGAGGGGTCGATCCCCAATGAGCAGTTGCACGAAGAGGGCTACTGGTGCGGCTTCGGCAACAATCCTGCGACCGGTCAGCCGATGACGACGAGCGAATGGCTCGATCGGCTGGCGCCCAAGGCGACCGCAGTGGTCGCCGCGGGCACGTGCGCGACATACGGCGGTATCCACGCGATGGCGGGAAACCCGACCGGCGCGATGGGTGTCCCGGACTATCTCGGCTGGGATTGGAAGAGCAAAGCGGGCATCCCGATCGTCTGCGTGCCCGGCTGCCCGATCCAGCCCGACAATCTGTCCGAAACCCTTACCTACCTTCTCTATATGGCCACGGGCCAAGCGCCGATGATCCCGCTCGATGATGCGCTGCGCCCGAAGTGGTTGTTCGGCGCCACCGTGCACGAAGGTTGCGATCGAGCTGGCTACTACGAGCAGGGTGATTTCGCCGAAGAGTACGGATCACCGAAATGCATTGTGAAGCTGGGCTGTTGGGGTCCGGTCGTCAAGTGCAACGTGCCCAAGCGCGGCTGGGTCAACGGCGTGGGCGGGTGCCCGAATGTGGGTGGCATCTGCATCGGCTGCACGATGCCGGGATTCCCGGACAAGTTCATGCCGTTCATGGACGAACCGCCGGGCGGCAAGATCTCCTCGACCGCTTCCGGGCTGTACGGGTCGGTGATCCGCAGTCTTCGCCACATCACCGGCCGCACCGTCGACAAGGAACCGCGCTGGCGGCACAAGGGCGGAAAGCTCGAATCCGGCGCGACACGCACCTGGTAGGGAGATATTTCGATGACAGAGATCATTCCCGATCCGTCGCTTCGCAAGATCGAACCCGACGCCCTGGTCGAGATGGCCTGGGATCCGATCACCCGCATCGTCGGCAGCCTGGGCATCTACACCAAGATCGACTTCAACAGTCGCGAGGTGGTCGAGTGCCACAGCACCTCGTCGATCTTCCGCGGCTATTCGATTTTCATGAAGGGCAAGGACCCGCGCGACGCGCACTTCATCACCAGCCGCATCTGCGGCATCTGCGGTGACAACCACGCGACCTGTTCGTGTTACTGCCAGAACATGGCCTACGGGGTCAAACCACCGCCCATCGCCGAGTGGATCGTCAACCTCGGCGAGGCCGCCGAGTACATGTTCGACCACAACATTTTCCAGGAGAACCTGGTCGGGGTGGACTTCTGCGAGAAGATGGTCGCCGAGACCAACCCGGGCGTACTCGAACAAGCCGAGCGCACCGAGGCGCCGCACGCCGGTGACCACGGCTATCGCACCGTCGCCGACATCATGCGGGCGCTCAATCCGTTCACCGGCGAGTTCTATCGGGAGGCACTGCAGGTCAGTCGGTACACGCGCGAAATGTTCTCCCTGATGGAGGGCAGGCACGTGCACCCGTCGACGCTGTATCCCGGTGGGGTCGGCACAGTCGCGACGATTCAGCTGATGACCGACTACATGTCGCGGCTGATGCGGTACGTGGAGTTCATGAAGAAGGTCGTGCCGATGCACGACGACCTGTTCGACTTCTTCTACGAGGCGCTGCCGGGCTACGAGCAGGTGGGGCTGCGCCGCACACTGCTCGGCTGCTGGGGATCGTTCCAGGATCCAGCGGTGTGCAACTTCGACTACAAGGACATAGAGCAGTGGGGCCGTGGGATGTTCGTCACCCCCGGCGTCGTCGTGGACGGGAAGCTGATCACCACCTCGCTGGTCGATATCAATCTCGGCCTCCGGATCCTGTTGGGCAGTTCGTATTACGAGGACTGGACCGATCAGGAAATGTTCGTCACGACCGATCCGCTCGGCAATCCGGTCGACCGGCGCCACCCGTGGAATCAGCACACCAACCCGAGACCGCAGAAGCGCGACCTGGACGACAAGTACAGCTGGGTGATGTCCCCCCGCTGGTTCGATGGCAAGGACCATCTCGCACTCGACACCGGAGGTGGGCCCCTGGCTCGCCTGTGGACGACGGCGCTGGCCGGGCTGGTGGACATCGGTTACGTCAAATCCACCGGATCCAGCGTGCAGATCAACCTGCCCAAGACCGCGTTGAAGGGCCCGGTCACCTTGGAGTGGAAGATTCCGGCGCACGGCAGCAACACGATCGAACGCGACCGGGCGCGGACCTACTTCCAGGCCTACGCGGCGGCATGTGCGGTGCACTTCGCCGAGCAGGCGCTCGCTGAGATCCGGGCGGGCCATACCAAGACCTGGGAACACTTCGAGGTGCCCGACGAGGGCATCGGCTGTGGTTTCACCGAGGCGGTGCGCGGGGTGCTGTCGCACCACATGGTCATCCGGGACGGCAAGATCGCCAACTACCACCCGTATCCGCCGACGCCGTGGAACGCCAGTCCGCGTGACTCCTTCGGTACGCCGGGGCCGTACGAGGACGCGGTCCAGGGCCAGCCGATCTTCGAGGAGAACGACCGGGAGCACTTCAAGGGCATCGACATCATGCGCACGGTGCGCAGCTTCGATCCGTGCCTGCCCTGCGGGGTGCACATGTATCTGGGCAACGGCGTCACGCTGGACAAGGTGCATTCACCTACTCAGGCGCTCACCGCGGAATGACAGGTCAGGCCGACGACGGGAGGCACAGCGTGGATGGTGGCCCGCAGCAGCGAGCCAGACCGATCGACGACAACCAGTGGCGGGGCGCGGGTGATCGGATCGACACCTTGCTGGATGCCTGTTCGGCAGGCGGTCCGGTGGCGCGCGAGCGCGCCGAACGTCTCGTGCGTGAGGTCGTCGACCTCTACGGCGCGGCACTCGACCGGATCACGGCCGGGCTCGACGAACGGACCGTCGAGGAATTGACCCGCGACGATCTGGTCGCGAGCCTGCTGTTGGTGCACGGCCTGCACCCGCACGACGTGCGAACCAGGGTGGCGACGGCGCTGGACAGCGTCCGCCCGTACCTCGGCTCGCACGGCGGCGATGTGACGCTCATCGATGTCGCCGGCGGCGTCGTGCGGCTCGAGCTGTCCGGCAGCTGCCGCACCTGCCCTTCGTCGTCGGTGACACTGGAACTCGCGGTGGAGGATGCGGTGCGGGCGGCCGCACCGGAAATCGAGGCCATCGAGGTGGTCGCCGCGGCGACAGAGCCGCAGGCGGGGGTGATACCGGCCGAAGCGCTGTTCGCCCGGGTACACACCGCTGATCCGCCCGCGGGCAGCTGGATCTCGGTCCCGGAGCTCGCGGACTTGGCGGCAGGCGAGGTCGGCGGGTTCACGGTGGCCGACGTGCCGGTGCTGGCGTGCCGGGTCGGCGCGGACCTGTTTGTCTATCGCGACCGCTGCGCGGCCTGCGGGCGTTCGATGGCGGGGGCCGCGCTGCACCGAAAGATGGGAGCTCCGGCCAACTCGGCGGTGCTGCGCTGTCCGGGGTGCCTGGCCCATTTCGACGTGGTGCACGCCGGAACGCGGCTGGACGGCGAGGGGCATCTCGAGCCGCTGCCCGTGCTGGTGCGCTCCGGTGAGATCTCGGTGGCGGTGCCCGCGGAGGTCCGCGGATGAACCAGAGTCTGCGCGCACTTCGTCGCATCGTGACCGATCCGCCCCCGCCCGCAGCGGCTGGCGAGCGGTGCGAAATGTGCGCCGAACTGATCGGTGCACAGCACCGGCATGTGGTGGATATCGAAGGCAGGCAGCTGATGTGCGTATGCGTGGGCTGCTATCTACTGTTCACCGATCAGCGGGCCGCGCTGCGCTACCGGGCAGTGCCCGACCACTATGTCTCGTTCCCCGACTGTGCGATCGGTCAGGGCGAATGGGACGCCCTCGACATCCCGGTCGGCTTGGCGTTCTTCTTCGTCAATTCGGCGCTCGGACGTACTGTCGCGTTCTATCCGGGACCGGCCGGGGCCACCGAATCCGAACTGCCGCTGCGGGATTGGCAGGCGATGCTGGATCGCCATCCCGAACTCGACCGGCTCGCACCTGATGTCGAGGCCCTGCTGATCCGGATGCCCGAGCGCGGCGGTCCGGGCGCGGTCCTGCTGCTGCCGATCGATGCCTGCTACGAGTTCGTCGGACGGATGCGGATGCTGTGGCGCGGATTCGACGGTGGCAAGGAGGCCAGGGACTACATCGCGGAATTCTTCACCACGATGTCGGCTCGGGCCCGGCCGGAGGTGGCGTGATGAGCCCGGCCTATTCGATGACCTTCGCGGTGCTCGAGGTGCGGCCGGAACCGTACGCGGTCGCCCCGAATTTGTCGGCGCGCATCGGCATCGCCGCGCTGGCCGAGGAGCCGGTGCACGCGATCGCGCTGCGCGCCCAGGTGCGCATCGAACCCTTCCGGCGCGGCTACTCCGACGCCGAAGGCGCGGGGCTGCTGGACCTTTTCGGCCCGCGCGAACGCTGGCACGAAACACAGAAGTCGTTCACCTGGATGCACTGTGCCACCATGGTGCCCGGCTTCTCCGGCGGCGCCGAGGTGGAACTGCCGATGCCGTGCACCTACGACTTCGAGGTCACCGGATCGAAGTACCTGCACGCCCTGCGCGAGGGCACCGTGCCCCTGATCTTCCTGTTCAGTGGCACCGTATTCATCAGGGGGGAAACAGGTTTCGCGGTTCAGCAGGTGCCTTGGGACCGCGAGGACAAATTCGACATGCCGGTCGCGGTTTGGCGCGATCTCATGGACGCGCACTATCCGAACTCCGGCTGGGTGCGGTTGCGCAGGGAGAATGTCGAAGCGCTGGCCGCCTACAAGTCTTCGCACGGGTTGCTCGGATTCGACGACGCGGTCGCGAAACTTCTCACCGAGGAGTCCGCGCCGTGAACGCCATGACCCGTGCCCGCGCCGTCGCCGACGCCGTGCTGTACGAGGGATATCTGCTGTACCCGTACCGGTCGGACGCCCGAAAGAACCAGTCCCGCTGGCAGTTCGGCGTGCTCGGCCCGCGCGGCGCGGCCGCGGCCGGAGTCGGTGAGGACGATTCGCTGGCCGCCGAATGCCTCGTCCGCGCGTCCGGTGCCACGCAGATCACGCTCACCGCGCGGTTCCTGCAACTGCAGCGCCGAACTGTCGAACTGGACGGGACCGAGCGCGCCGAACTGATCGTCGACGGCCGCCGATGGGTCAGCTGGGACGAGGCCACTGAATGCGAAATACCCTGTGGTCCTTGGTCGTTGATGGATGCAACGATGCCGTTCGAAGTACCGGGCTGGCAGGCGGTCGAACCGATTCCGGGATCGACGGCGGGCACGGTGGTGCGCACTCGAGCACCGATCGAGGGCACACTCGAATTGACCGTCGCCCCCGAGGGCGATTATCGACGCATCGGAATACGGTTGCGCAACAGCGGCGACGCGGCCACCAGTTCGGACGACGCCACGGCCCGTTCCATGCTCGGCGCCCACGTAATCGCCGAACTCGACGACGGTGAGTTCGTCTCGCTGCTCGACCCCGAACCCGGCGCCGAGACGGCCGTCCAGCACTGCACCCAGCACCGCTGTTTCCCGGTGTTGGCCGGACCGCCCGGCCACAACGGCGTTGTCCTGGTCTCGCCGATCATCCTCTACGACCATCCCGAGATCGCCGAGCAGAGCGCGGGCCAGCTGTTCGATTCCACCGAGATCGACGAAATCCTCACCCTGCGCGTGATGACGCTCACCGACGACGAAAAGGAACGGGCCCGCGCCACCGACCCGAGAGCGGCCGAGATCATCGACCGCTGCGAAGGGATGACGCCTGAGGCCATGCACGACCTGCACGGGCTGTGGCGCGAGCAAGGACCGCGCCTGGTACCCGAAGTGCCCGAAGGCATGAGCTGGTGGGATCCCGCGGCCGACGGCGCGGTGCGCCCGGATTCCGACGCGGTTCCGATCGCCGGGGTGCTGGTACGCAAGGGCAGCCGCGTTCGGCTGCGCCCGACGCGACGCGCCGACGCCCACGACCTGTTCTACGAGGGCAGGGCGGCGCGCGTCACCTCGGTGCACGCCGACGTCGACGGCGAAACGCACGTCGGTGTGGTCATCGACGACGATCCGGCGGCCGATCTGCACGAATGGTATGGCCGCTACCTGTATTTCGCTCCAGATGAGCTCGAACCGATTGTCAACGGCGACGAGTGAAAGGAATACGGTCATGCAAGCAGTAGGAGTGGTCTCCACCGCGGTGGTGGGAGTCATCGTCGTGGTCGGCGCGTATCTCGGCATACGTTCGATCCCGGACCTCCGGCGTTATTTGAAGATTCGCCACATGTGAGATGAGCGCTCGCGTGCTCATTGCCGGGATCGGCAATATCTTCCTCGGCGACGACGGATTCGGCCCCGAGGTGGTCAGTCGGCTGCCCACGGCGCGGGAGGAGAACCAGCGGATCGTCGACTACGGCATCCGCGGGTTGCATCTGGCCTACGACCTGCTCGACGGGTGGGATGCGGTGGTGCTGGTGGACGCCCTGCCGAATACCGGCGAACCCGGCCGCGTGCAGATCCTGCGCGCCGAACACGAGTCGGGGGCGACGACGGCAATGGACGCGCACGCGATGAATCCCGAGGCGGTCTTCGCCGCGGTGCGCGCGCTCGGCGGTGTCGTGCCGCCGACCGTCGTCGTCGGTTGCCAGGTCGACTCGGTGGCCGAGGGAATCGGCCTCAGCCCTGCCGTCGCGGCGGCCGTCGACCCGGCGGCGGCCGAGGTCACGCGCATCGCGGCGCAACTGCGCGCTGGACAGGAGGTGTGAGGATGTGCCTGGGCATTCCGGGGCGGGTCGTGGAGATTCCGGACGGCTACCACGGGCAGATCGCCGTGGTCGAGGTGTCCGGTGAGAAGCGCAAGGTCAATATCGGTCTGCTCGACGCCGATCAGCCTGCCGCGCCGGGTGATTGGGTGATCATCCACATGGGATTCGTCGTCGAGAAGACCGACGCCGATGGTGCGGAGCGGGCGATGGCCGGGCTGCGTCTGCTCGGCAGCGGAGAACAATCATGAGCGAGCGTAGCGAGCGCCTGATAAACACAGCCGCCTGGGCGGTCATGACGGAGCCGAGCGCCAGCGAGGCGCAGTCATGACCGCCGACCGCGTTCGCCGCCGCCTGCTCGTGCACGGCGTGGTGCAGGGCGTCGGGTTCCGGCCGTTCGTCTACACCACGGCCGTCGAGCTCGCGCTGACCGGCAGTGTCGCCAATGACACGGACGGCGTCGTCATCGAGATCGAGGGCGCCGAGGCGTCGGTGCGCGAGTTCATTCGCCGAGTGCACGACTCCCCGCCGCCGCTGGCTGCCGTCGTCTCGGTCGAGCAGAGCGCGGTCGATATCCGCGGCGGTACCGGATTCCGGATCGGGGACACCCGGCGCGGCGGCGCCGGACGCACCCTGGCTTCACCCGACGTGGCGATCTGCACGGACTGCGCGCGCGAACTGCGCGACCCCGCCGACCGCCGCTACCGCCACCCCTTCGTCAACTGCACCAACTGCGGGCCGCGATTCACCATCATCGCCGGGCTGCCCTACGACCGCGAGCGCACGTCCATGGCCGATTTCGCCATGTGCCCGCGCTGCGCCCGCGAGTACGCCGACCCCGCCGATCGCAGGTTCCACGCCCAACCGATCGCATGCCAGGACTGCGGGCCGACCCTGTCCTACGCCGGGCCCGGCGATCCGGCGCGGCCACTCGCCGCGGCGCGCGAATTGCTGTGCGCCGGAGGCATTCTCGCGGTCAAGGGCATCGGCGGCTACCACCTCGCCTGCGACGCCGACAACGACACGGCCGTGGCCGAATTGCGTCGCCGCAAGCGGCGCGGCAACAAGCCGTTCGCCCTCATGGTCGCCGACCTGGACGCCGCGGCGCGCATCGTGACCATCGACCCCACCGGTGCGGCCCTGCTGAGCGGTCCGCAGCGGCCGATCGTCCTGCTCCCGCGTGGCCAACGGCCCGTCGCCGACGCGGTCGCACCGGGCAACCCCGACCTCGGCGTCATGCTCGCCTACACCCCGTTGCATCTGCTGCTGTTCGGCCTGCCCGGCGACCCGCCCGGCCCCGATGTGCTGGTCATGACCTCCGGCAATCTCGGCGGCGAACCGATCTGCTACGACGACGCCGACGCCCGCACCCGCCTGGCCGGGCTCGCCGATGCCTGGCTCGGCCACAACCGGCGCATTCTCGTCCCGTGCGACGACTCGGTGGTGCGTGTCGTGGACGGCGCCGAGCTGCCGGTGCGCCGCTCCCGCGGCTACGCGCCACTCCCGCTGGCGCTACCCATCCCGGTTCCGCCGACCCTGGCGGTCGGCGCCGACCTGAAGAACACCTGCGCCGTCGCCGACGGGCGGTATGCCTGGCTCAGTCAGCACATCGGCGACATGGACGATCTGGCCACCCTGCAGGCGTTCGACACGGCGCGATCCCACCTGGAGCAACTCACTTGCGTGCACCCGACCCAGCTCGCCGCCGATGCGCACCCCGGCTACCGTTCGACCGCGTGGGCCCGGGCGAATGCGGCCGACCGACCGGTGCACACGGTGCAACACCATCACGCGCATCTGGCTGCGGTGATGGGCGAGCACGGGATCGATGCGAATGAGACGGTCCTCGGCATCGCCTTCGACGGCACCGGGTACGGACCCGATGGCGCGGTCTGGGGCGGTGAGGTGCTCGTCGCCGGATACAAGGGCTACCGGCGCATGGCGCATCTCTCCTATGTGCCCTTGGCGGGCGGCGACCTCAGCGTCCGCAAGCCCTATCGGATGGCACTGTCGCATCTGCGAACCGCGGGCATCGAGTGGTTCCCCGGCATCGCCTCGGTCGACGCCTGCCCCGAAGCCGAGCGGGCCGTGCTCGCGCACCAATTCGACACCGGGCTCGGCTGCGCGCCGACCTCGAGCATGGGCCGGCTGTTCGACGCGGTCGCCTCCCTGGCCGGGGTGCGGCATGTCGTCGACTATGAAGCGCAGGCCGCGATCGAACTCGAGGGTTTGGCCCGCGGGGCAGGCGCGGCGGGCCGGTACCGATTCACTTGGCACGACGGCGATCCCGCCCGGATCGATCCTGCCCCGGTGCTCGCCGAGGTGGTCGCCGACGCCGCAGGCGGCGTACCGCCCGCGGTCATCGGCGCCCGATTCCACGCCGCGGTCGCCGACCTCGTGCACGACACCGCACGGCGATTCGCCGCGCCCGAGTCGGTGATCGCGCTGTCGGGCGGTGTGTTCCAGAACGTGCTGTTGTTGTCGAGCTGTACCCGTCTGCTGCGGCACGACGGATTCCGTGTCATCAGTCATCGCAGACTGCCACCGAACGACGGCGGGATCGCGTTCGGTCAGCTCCTGGTAGCCGGTGCGGTGTGAGTGAAGGAGACAAGCGATGTGTCTTGCGGTTCCCGGAAAGGTGCTCAGCGTCAACGAACGCGACGGCACGCTGATGTCGGAGGTCGACTTCGGCGGCGTGCACAAAGACGTGTGCCTGCAATACATCCCGGACGTGGCGGTCGGCGATTACGTCGTGGTGCACGTCGGGTTCGCGATCCAACGCCTGGATGAAGAATCCGCATTGCAGACGCTGGCCGAGTTCGAACATCTCGGCGTACTGAAGGAGGAGTTCGGCGACGGTTTCGCGCTCGCGGCAAAGCAGGCCGGTGTCGACAACCCTGAAGCCCCACAACCCAGGGCGAACAATTCCGACGCAGCCGCGCCGGGCGCAACCGTCGACGACCAGGAGGCGAAGTCATGAAATACCTGGACGAATTCAGCAATCCCGAGCTGGCGCGGCACCTGCTCGACCGTATCCGCGCCACTACCAGTAAGCGCTGGTCGATCATGGAAGTGTGTGGCGGACAGACACATTCGATCATCCGCCACGGCATCGACCAGCTGTTGCCGGATCAGATCGAGATGATCCACGGACCCGGTTGCCCGGTGTGCGTCACCCCGCTCGAGGTGATCGACAAGGCACTGGAGATCGCCGCACGGCCCGGGGTGATCTTCTGCTCCTTCGGCGACATGCTGCGGGTACCCGGCAGTCACAAGGATCTGTTCCGGGTCAAGAGCGAAGGCGGCGACGTGCGGGTGGTCTACTCGCCGCTGGATGCGCTGGAACTGGCCAAGAACAACCCGGATCGGCAGGTGGTGTTCTTCGGCATCGGATTCGAGACCACCGCGCCCGCCAACGCGATGACGGTGTACCAGGCCCAACGGCTCGGCATCGAGAATTTCTCGCTGCTGGTCTCGCACGTGCTCGTCCCGCCCGCCATCGCGGCGATCATGGAGTCGCCCAGCTGCCGGGTGCAGGGATTCCTCGCCGCCGGGCACGTCTGCACGGTAATGGGCACCGGCGAATATCCGCCGCTGGCCGAGAAATACAAGGTTCCGATGGTGGTCACCGGATTCGAACCGCTGGACATCCTCGAGGGCATCCGTCGCACCGTGCTCCAGCTCGAGGAAGGACGCCACGAGGTCGAGAACGCCTATCCCCGCGCGGTCGCCGCGGCCGGGAATCCAGCCGCCAAGGCGATGCTCGAGGACGTCTTCGAGGTCACCGACCGGGCGTGGCGCGGCATCGGCGTGATCCCCCTCAGCGGCTGGCGGCTGTCGCCGCGCTACCGCGACTACGACGCCGAACAGCGTTTCTCGGTCGGCGATCTGCACACCGCCGAGTCTTCGGTGTGCCGGTCCGGTGAAGTGCTGCAAGGCTTGATCAAACCTCACGAATGCGCCGCATTCGGCAAGGAATGCACCCCGCGGAACCCGTTGGGCGCGACAATGGTTTCCTCCGAAGGCGCCTGTGCCGCGTACTACCTGTACCGGCGTCTCGATCTTCCCGCGGAGGCCGCCCATGCCTGACACCAACGGCAGTGGGGCGGCCGCATCTCCCCCGCTCGACATCGATGGCTGGGTCTGCCCCATGCCGCTGCGCGACGCGCCCAATATCGTGATGGGACACGGTGGCGGCGGTGCGATGTCGGGCGAGCTGATCGAGCACCTGTTCCTGCCCGCATTCGGCGCGGCCGCCGACACCGAGCTCGGCGATTCGGCGGTGCTCCCCCTCGGCGATGTGCGACTGGCGTTCTCCACCGATTCGTTCGTGGTCAAGCCGCTGGTGTTCCCGGGCGGCTCGATCGGTGACCTCGCCGTGAACGGCACCGTGAACGATCTGGCGATGTCCGGCGCCCGGCCGATGGTGCTCTCGACCGCGTTCATCCTCGAAGAGGGCACCGCGCTGGCCGAGATCGCCCGCATCGCCGAAGCCGTCGGCACCGCCGCGCTCGCGGCCGAGGTACGCCTGGTCACCGGCGACACCAAGGTCGTCGACGCCGGGCACGGCGATGGCATCTTCATCAACACCGCGGGCATCGGACTGGTGCCCGAAGGCGTGGATATCCGGCCCCAGCGGGCACGGCCCGGCGATATGGTGCTGGTCAGCGGTGAGATCGGACTGCACGGTATCGCGGTACTGAGCTGCCGGGAAGGACTCGAGTTCGGCACGACCCTGTGCAGCGATACCGCACCACTGCACGGATTGGTCGCGGCCATGCTCGCCACCGGCGCCGATGTGCATGTGCTGCGCGATCCCACACGCGGCGGCATGGGCGCCTCCCTCAACGAGATCGCCCGGGCCGCGGGCGTCGGCGTCGAACTCGACGAACGGGCGATACCGGTGCCCATCGGAGTCCGCGATGCCTGCGGGTTGCTCGGTCTCGACCCGTTGTATGTCGCCAACGAAGGCAAACTCGTCGCGTTCGTGCCTCCCGCCGAGGCCGACCGCGTCCTCGACGCCATGCATGCGCATCCCCTCGGCGCCCACGCGGCAATCGTGGGTCACTGCGTTGCCGAGCATCCGGGGATGGTGGTGGCCCGCACCGCCCTCGGCGGCACCCGTGTCGTCGACCTGCCCGCAGGAGAACAGCTACCGCGAATCTGTTGAACACGGCGGTGGCTCCGCCGGACGAGTGGGAAAGATGGGACCGTGGCGATGGCGACAATCACCACGAGGCTGCGAGATGCCTGGGCCGGATTCGACCGCGGGCAGCGTCGCAGCATCCTCGGCATGGCGGCGACGATCGTCATCCTGCACATCGTGGGATGGGGGTCGCTGCTTTTGCTGGTCGTGCCCGACGAGTACCTGGTAGACGGCGCGATATTCGGCGTCGGGCTCGGCGTCACCGCCTACACGCTTGGCATGCGACACGCCTTCGACGCCGACCATATCGCGGCGATCGACAACACCACCCGAAAACTGGTGGCGGACAAGCAGAAACCGATCACGGTCGGCTTCTGGTTCTCCTTGGGGCACTCCACGATCGTTTTCGTGCTCGTCGGGCTGCTGGCCTCGGGGGTTACCGCGCTGGCGCGAAACCTGGAAGACCAGGACTCGCGATTGCAGCGGTGGACCGGGGTGTTCGGCACATCGGTCTCGGGCACCTTCCTGATCCTCATCGGACTGCTGAACCTGGCGGCGCTGATCGGGATCTGGCAGGTCTTACGCGCGATGCGGCGCGGCGGCTACAGCGAAGCGCAACTCGAGCGCGCACTGGACTCGCGCGGCGTGCTGAACCGGATCTTGGCACCGGTCATGCGCACGGTGCGCAAGCCGTGGCAGATGTATCCGGTGGGGCTGTTGTTCGGCCTCGGTTTCGACACCGTCACCGAAGTGGGTCTGCTGGTGATCGCAGGCGGCGCGGCCGCCACCGGGCTGCCCTGGTACGCGATTCTCGTGCTGCCCGTGCTGTTCTCGGCGGGCATGTCGCTGTTCGACGCGCTGGACGGTTCGTTCATGAACTACGCCTACGGGTGGGCCTTCGCCGGACCGATCCGCAAGATCTACTACAACATGGTGGTCACCGGGCTCTCGGTCGCGGTGGCCCTGCTGATCGGTGTCCAGGAGCTCATCTCCATCCTCACCGAGAAACTCGAGGTCACCGGCGGGGTACTCGCCTGGATCGGGGGCCTCGACCTGGCAACGATGGGCTTCATCATCGTCGGCCTCTTCGCGTTCACCTGGGCGGGCGCACTCGCGATCTGGCATTACGGCGACATCGAAAGCCGTTGGAGCGCAACGCTATCGGAGGAGCCGACCTGATGGACGGTGTGGAGATGTTCGCGCGCTACGCGTACGCGCCCAACCACCTCGGATACTGCGGGCCAGAGCACACCGCGGCGCTACGTGACCGCGATGGCGAACGCGTGCGGGTGCTGGCGCGCGGCTTCTCCGGCGCATGGCCGTACCTGCGGGCCATGTCGCGCCTGACCGGCGTCACCGACCCGCTCGACGAGCGACTGGTGGCGTCCTATTGGCTGGGCGGGGGCATCGGCGGCGAACTCGACGGTCCCGAATTCCTGGCCGAGTTGCTGGGGCTCATCGCCCCGATCGCGGGTGTCTACTGGTCCCATCTGGGTCCCGCGCTCGCTCCGGAGGCGGCCGCGAACCACAGCTTCCACGTCTTCGGTGTCTACCCGTGGACCAGGCTGCTGCCCGTCGCCGGCGGCGATCAGCCCTTGGAAATCCTCGACAACTGCCGCATCACCGCCGCGACGGTACTGGATCGCCACCGCGACGACCTCACGGTCGGGACCAGCCGGTTGCGCTGGGACGGCACACGCCTGTCATTGTCGGAGACGACACGGCGAACCATCCCGGTGTGGACCGACGGCTACGCCGCGCTCCCCGACGCGGCGCCGGGGGACGAAATCGCGCTGCACTGGGGACAACCGTGCGGGCGGTTGACCGCCGAGCAAGTCGACGACCTCACCAACAGCACAGAACGACAATTGCACGTGACGAATCGACGTTTGGCGGCCATCGACGGCCCGTAGAACAGCGGGTCAGTTCGGCTGAGGACTCTTCCGAAGGATGGTCATCACTCCGAGGCGGCCTTCGGGGTGGCGGTGATGATCTCGAGTACCCCTGCGACCAGTGGGCCGTCGGGGTCGCAGAGGCGCGGCAACGATCTGCGATTCAACAATAGGGATCCGAGAGTGAGGTCTACCAGTTCGGCACCGACCTGCGCGGCGGAACTGCGCCCTTCCGGCTCGAACCACGTCCACGCCCATTGCGCGGCACCGAAGATGAGCAGGCTCCGGATGCTGGTATCGACAGTGCGGAACTCACCCGACGCAATGCCCGCATCGACCACGCTGTGCAGGATTCCGAGGTAATCCCGGCGCAGCTTGCGCCCCTCGGAATCTTCGGCCTCCTGCGCGAGCCGCGCGACCTCACGCTGGAATGCGACGGTCCGATTCCGATCGTGCACCTGATAGAGCATGGCCGCGTGCAACAGCCCGGCAAGCTGCTCGGTCGGCGTGGCGAACCTCGACACAATCCGCTCGGCCTCATCGAGCCGCTGCCGCATGTAGGAAACATGCAGAGCTTCCAACAACCGCGCCTTCGTGCCGTAGTGATGCACGATCAGGCCCTGAGAGATGCCCAACTCGCTTGCGACATCACTGAAGCTGGTTCCGTCGTAGCCCTTCTCGGCGACATGGCGCGTGAAAATATCGAGAATCGCGCCCGACTTGCCCGGTCCCGTCGCACGCTCACCCACTGATCCCACCCCTCCTCGGCCAAAATTTCCGGAAACTCTAGCACCCACCGACTGCTCGACCAGTCGTTGACTGAGTGCGCAGTCAGTATTAGCATTATGCGCCGAGACGCAGCGCCGCACTCGCCGCATCAACCATTCATCTCGAAATAGTCGAGCAACAACCTATGATCCAGCCCGCCCACCCCGCCGAGGCCGTCATCGAACGACGAGCCTCCGAACGGTTCACATGACCAGCCTCCGCGACATCGCCACATGCATCGCCCGAGGCGGGGACCACTACGTCAGCATCTGCCGCAGATGGTGGTCAGCAGCGCCGTGAGCACGATGGACACGGACGTAGCGGCACCGGGGGATAGTGCGATCGATGCGGCATCGGTGCTGTCGCCGGATCAACTGTTGGCCGCGATCGCGGGCCGTCTCACCGAGCCGTTCCCGATGATCGGGTGGGCGAGAGAACTCGGCGATCTGCACGCTGCCCTGATTTCGGCGGCTTTGAATCCGCAACGGCATGCACCCGACGTCACCGAGACGGCCCTGCATGCGGATATCGCGAAGGTCATCGACAAGATCAACTCTTGGGCAGCGTCCTACCTCCGTCACAGCCGGTGCGCCCGCCGCCACACCCACACCTTCGGTGAGGTGATCAGTCATGTCGCGAAGACCTACGCCGAGGCATGGTGGACGGTGCTGCATGCCGACTGCGAGGAACTTCGGCACGCGGCATGGGTCCATCTCAGCGAGGTCCGTGACGGCTACGAGCACCTCATCGGCGATATCCGGGCAGGCCGCGTCCAACTCCCACTGGGCTGGCGCGGCATCCGACACACCCACCAAACCGACAGCGCGGAAACCGACGCCGACGACGTGGCGGTCCAAGCCGAGCAGTAGCCGGCGGTTGAACCATCGGCGCAGCGTGCTGCCGGATTGCCACTCCGCCCAGCGAGACGGCGCCGCCCGAAGCGCTGCCATGCGCGCATGGTTATCCCCGAGCGGGTTCACACGCTCAGCCGACGGAAGACTGGACCTGCTGCAGTGCCGCGACCGGGCAGGAGTCCACGGCCGTGCGGGCAGCCGTCACGAGATCACCGGGCACCTCGGCCCCTTCGAAACGGTAGATGAGCTCGGCGTTGTCATCGAGGCTGAATACTTCGGGTGCCTGCGCGGCGCACAGACCGTGTCCCTCGCACCGGGAGTAGTCGACGGCGATCTTCATGATGAATTCCCTCTATCGGGCTGGAATGAGTTGCAGCGGAAGGCGTTCGAAGCGGTGGATGATGTTGTTGATCGCCCATCCGGGTGCACCGGCGATCTCGATACGATCGACACGCTCGACCAGGGCGGCGAGCATGGCCTGCGTTTCCAGCCGCGCGAGACCTTGACCGGCGCAACCGTGTATGCCGTGACCGAAGCCGAGTTGGCGGGTGGCGTCACGGCGGATATCGAAGGTGTCCGGGTCGTCCCATTCCAGCGGGTCACGATTGGCCGAGGAGTAGATCACGACTACGCGTGCGCCCGCGGGGATGCTGGTTCCGGCGATGTCCGCATCACGAATTACCTTGCGGGAGAACGCACGTAGCGGCGATTCGAATCGCACGACCTCGTTCACCGCATTCGGAATCCGTGTGGGCTCATCCTTGAGCAGCTGCCACTGTTCGGGGTGGCGTGCGAAAAGGTATAGGGCGCTGGCGATAGCGCTGATCGTGGTGTCCAGCGACGGGGCCAGGTAGTCGACGAGCAGGGCGGGGCATTCGGCACGGGAAAGCTTGCCGTCGTCGGTGGCCTGCAGCACGTCCTCCCCCACGCTGCCCGGCAGCAGGTCCCGTCGGCGGGCGAGCCGTCGCGTGAATTGCATCATCCCGATCGCCGACGGTGCGGTGCACATGGACTGTCGATTGAGTGGCCCGAGTGCGTCGAATGTGGCTCCCGCCCACCGCAATAAGTGTTCCCGACCGTGTTGGGGCCAGCCGATCAGATCCGGCACCACCGACAGCGGTAGGGCGGTCGCCAATTCGGCACCGTCGATACGTCCCTGTGTGACCGCCTGCTCAACGGCCGCGGCCGCCTGCTGGTCGATCGATGCGCGCATCGATCGCAGTGCCCGCGGGGCCAGCCGACGGGCGAGCAACGCGCGGCGGCGGTTGTGATCCTCACCGTCGCTGTTGAGAGTGGTGCCCTTCGAGAGCCGGTTGGCCACCGGATTCAACCCGACGCCGGCTCCGGAGACAAATGTCCGATCGTCGAGCAGGACGGCTTTGCATTCGGCGTAGCGCGGCAGCGCATAGGCGCGTTGCTCGGCCAGCCACACCACAGGCCCGAGCTCGCGCAACCGCGCATAGTGCGGATAGGGGTCGAGAATGCCCTGGCGCGAATAGATGTCGGGGCGGTAGACCGGGACATGGGCCCGAGGAACTCCTCTTCGAGCAGTCATAGGTGCGCCCCGAATACAGTCACGACATAGGCCAGGGCCAGCACACAAACGCCGACCGACGGCGCGTACTCGCCCACACCGTCACCGGCCTCCACATGGGTGATGACAGCGCCGATCATCAATAGCACCAACCCGATTCCGGCCGCCGCCCCGAGCGGCCACCACACCAGGCCGGCCAGCACGCCCAGCGCAATGACCAGCCAGGCTCGCAACGCCCGCAGGCAGATCGCGGCACTGCACGTCTACGGGCCGATCGCCGCCGCGATAGCCGCGCTGAGCTTCGGCATCTCGCGACTGAGAACACGCCGAGCCAACTAAGTGAACTGGCTCAACAACCACGGGCCTTTCGCCACCGAGCAGATCAAGGTGCTCGGCGGCTACCGCTACGTGCAGAGCCACACGGTGGATTCGACGCAGAACCTGCTGCTCGCCACCGCGCGAGGCACGGACGCGACCTTCGACGGCGTCACCGAAGTCTGGTTCCCCTCCGAACAAGCCGTGATCACGGCATTGACCACACCCGCGGGAATCCAGGCCAACGACCGACTCACCCAGGACGAGAAGAACTTCATCGACCTGGCGCAGTCCTCCTACTTCGTGACCAAGGAGCACGTGCTGCCCGGTTAGCTGGCATCACGACACACCGGTAATGTCTTGCGGCACTTCGACTTCGGCGTCGTGACCGAATCGGCGTTCGAGTTCGACACCCTCGATGTCGAGGTCGGGGACATAGCGCGCGAACCAGCGCGGGTGGTACCACATGCGGTCTCCGATGATGGCCATGACCGCGGGTACCAGGGTCAGCCGGACGATGAAGGCGTCGAGCAGGACACCGACCGCCAGGGTGAACGCCAACGGTTTGACGATCGGATTGTCGGTGGTGGTGAAGGCGACGAATACCGCGCACATGATCAGCGCCGCGGCGGTCACGACGCGCGCGGAATGCGCGACACCGTTCTGCACCGAACTGATCGCCTCGCCGGTGCGCGAGTACTCCTCCTTGATCCGGGAGACGACGAAGATCTGATAGTCACTGGACAGGCCGAAGATGATGGCCAGGGTGATGATCGGCAGGAAGCTCAGCGTCTGTGCCGTGGTCACATTGAAAAGGCCTGCACCCCAGCCCCATTGGAATACGGCAACCTGTGCGCCGAGGGCGGCGAAGACCGACAGGATGAACCCGACGATCGACGACAGCGGGACCAGAATCGTGCGGAACGCGATCGTGAGCAATACCAACGCCAGACCCACGACGACCGCGAGGAAGATGGGCAGAGCCTTGGCCAACTGGTTCGAGGTATCGATGTTCGCTGCCGTCGTGCCACCGACGAGATAGGTTGCGCCGGTGCCGCTTTCGATGCTGTCGCGATCGTCACGCAGCCGGTGCACCAGATCGGTGGTCGCGGAGTCGTTGGGACCGGTCTTCGGGATGACCTGGACCAGCAGCAACCCGTTGCCGGAGCCCGCGGGCTGGACGACGCCGACGCCGGGGACCTGCCGTAGTCGGCCCATCAGTGTTTGTGCGGCGTCCGGGCTGGCAGCGGCCGACAGATCGGTGACAACCAGCAGGGGTCCGTTGAAACCGGGGCCGAACGACCCGCTTACGATGTTGTACGCCTTGCGGGCGGTACTCGACTCCGATTGCGTTTCACCGCTGGGCAATCCGAGATCCATGCGCGTGGCTGGCATGGCCAGTGCGGCGAGAACGGCGATACCGAGAACCAGCATCGGGATCCGGAATCGGGTGACGAATCGGCCCCACGCGTGCCCGAATGTGCGTTCGGGCTGGTAGGCGGCGATGCGCGCGACCTCCTGCGGCTTGCCCGGGTGCAGCGGCGGCGAGATGAACTTGGCGACCATATCGCCGGCGAAGCCCAGTAGCGCGGGCAGCAGTGTCAGTGCGACCAGCATGGCGACCAGCACCGCACCCGCCGCGGTCAGCCCCATGACGGTGAGAAAGGGAATGCCCGCGACCGCCAGCCCGCACAGTGCGATGATCACGGTTATCGCCGCGAACACGACCGAACTGCCCGCGGTTCCGACCGCGAGCGGAATCGACTCGGCCGCAGCCATTCCCAGCACGATCTGGTGCCGATGCCGCGACAGGATGAACAGCGCGTAGTCGATGCCACAGGACAGACCCAGCATCAGCGCCAGCGAGGTCGCCGCCGAGGCCACGTCGACGAAGGCGGCCACGCCCAGAATCCCGGTGAGCCCGATACCCACGCCAACCAACGCGGTAATGATGGGCAGTCCGGCGGCGACCACCGCACCGAAGGTGATCAGCAGAATGATGAATGCGGCGACGATGCCGAGAATCTCCGGGGTGTGCGGGATCTCGGCTGTGAAGCCCGGATAGACCGCACCGGAGAATTCCACTGTGAGACCGGCATCGCGAGCCGAGTCGGCAATGCGATCCACCTCGTCGAGGGTGTCCTCGCCGACCTCACCCGCCGACACCGAGAACTGCACACTGCCCAATGCCACACGCTGATTCGGCGAGACCGCCTGCGCCTGGAACGGATCGACGACCGCCGCGACCTGCGGCAGTCCCTTCAGCCCCGCCATCACCTGTTCGATCTCGCCGGTCACCTGCTGATCGGTCACCTTGGCCATGGCGGGGGTTTCGAAGACAATCTGCATCTGCGCGCCACTGAACGCGGGCATCCGCTGCTGCAGCAATGACACGGCATCCTGCGACTCGGTGCCGGGAACGGTGAAGTTGTCGTTGGTCTTGCCACCGGCGCCGGCAGCGAAACCGATCGCACCGACCAGCACGACGATCCATAGCGCCAGCACCCACCAGCGGCGACGCGCTACGACCTGACCGAGGGCGAACAGATACCGGGACATACGGGGTCCTCTCACCGAGCCACCGATTGACACATCAGCAAAGCGATCACGCACAACACCGGTACGATAACACAACAACTGACGATTTCCTCATAAACGCAGCAATGGTCAGCAACCCTCGGCCGATCTGGGCTCAGCTCATCTCTGGCACAGGTCGAACAGTTCAACCCGATCTCGGGGACGTAGTGGGTTGCCCACGAACACATTGCGTTCGTGGGCATCGGCCTGAGACAGGCGTCAAGCGCCGCGTCGTCGAGTTCCATTGCGGTGGTGTCGATATCGGAAACAACTGCCCAGTCGGCGCCGAGTCCGGGCAGGACGGTTTTGGCGAAGAACGAGGCGACGGCAACTTTGCCCTCATAGAAGCTCCGGTCGCCTCGGGGATCTGGACGGGAAACGCGCACCTGCCTGATCAGCATGGGAGTGCCACCCACCGAAGTAGATGAAATCGCCAGAGCCGCAGCAGAATTAGAGAGCGTCGACCCGGAAACGGCGCACCACGGCACGGTCCGTGGTGCACGATCGTTTCGGCCGAACTCCCAACCTGCGGCCAGGAAGTTTTTCTGATTCTTCGAGTCAGGCCAGGGCCAGGAACAGCTTTTCGAGTTCGTCGACGGTCATGGGTTCCGAACCTTCGGGCGTTTCCCGGGTCAGGCATTCGCGCAGGCCGCTGGCGACTATCTTGAACCCCGCGCGGTCGAGGGCACGGGATACCGCGGCGAGTTGGGTGACGACATCTTTGCAGTCGCGGCCCTGTTCGATCATCGAGATCACGCCCGCGAGTTGTCCGTGTGCGCGGCGCAGGCGGTTGAGCACCTGGGCGATGCTTTCCTCGTCACCAACCATGAGAATCGTCTCCTTCGATCGAATCACCCAGCATACCCGCCGGGGTATATGCGGCTCCCAGGGTCAGTGCGAGAAGCTGATGTCGGGCAGCACCTTGCGCAGCCAGGCCGGTAACCACCAGGCCGCATGACCGGTCAGGCGCAATAGCACCGGCAACAGGACCAGTCGGATCAGTACCGCGTCCAGTAGCACCGCGACACCGAGGATGATGCCCATTTCCTTGGGCGGCAATGGATCCGCCAGCGCGAAGGTGAAGAACACCGCCACCATGACCGCCGCCGCGGCGAAGATGACCCGGCCCGAATGCGCCACACCGTCCACGTGCGCGACCTTCGGATCATTCGACAGCTCGTAGTGCTCCTTCGCCGTGGCCAGCAGGAATACCGTGTAGTCCATCGCGATGGCGAAGATCATGGCGAAGAACAACACCGGTCCCCAGCCGTCCAGGAATCCCTGCGGGGTGAAGCCGAGCAGGCTCGCGCCGTGCCCGTCCTGGAACACCAGTTTCGCCACACCGAAGGCCGCCGCCGTGGACAACAGGCTCACGACGGTGCCAAGCACCGCGATCAGCGGAGCCCGCAAAGCGATCAGCAACCCGAAGCCGAGCACCAGGATGACGCCCACGATGATCGGCGAGTAATCGTCGAGCGCCTGCTGCAGATCGAGATTCTCCGCCGCCGCGCCGCCGACCAACGCGCCGCCGGGCAGCCGGTCGCGCAGCGTATCGAGGGTCGCGCCCCTGGACGCATCCGACGGATCGACAGTCGGCATGGCCTGCAGCATCACCAGACCACTGCCATCGGATGCGGGCTGCGGCGGGGTGACCATGGCGATGCCGTCGGTCGCCGCCGCAATCTCGGCTGCCCGCGCGCCGACCTCTTGCGCAGCGATGATCTGCAGCATCCCGGGAGCCCCGAACTGCTGCTGCACCAATTCGTAGCCGCGATGCACCGGAGCATCCTCGGGCACGACCGCGATCGAGGGCATTGCCACCTTCAGACCGAGGACCGGAATCGCCAAGCCGATGAGCACCGCCGGCGCGCCGATGGCGAATGGCCACGGCCGCCGGTGCTGCAGTTCGGCCCAGGCCGCGAAGCGCGCCGATCGGTGTTGCTGCCGCCGCACAAATGACGATACCCCAGGGGGTATAAAGAAGGCCAAGCTCGGGTTGTGTGAAAGATCCGACTCCGCCCGAGCCGCGCTGCGCGCGCACGGCCGCGAACCCGCGTCCGAGCAGGTCATGGTGGTCTTTCGGGTGACACGGCGGGCGGCGGCGGCTTCAATCGAACGATCTTGACGTGTAGCCTTGTCAGTCGGATCAATGCAATTTGAATAGGGGCTCGCGGCCCCGCAGCCGGGTGTGCGCCGTATGCGATCACTCGGCCGGGGGAACATCGGATCCGTCACTACGGAGACCTCATGAGTTCACCGAATCGATTCGACGAAGTTCAAACTCGCGTAGCAGATCTCGCTCCCGTTTTCCGCAAACCGCTGGACTCGCCTTACGAGATCTCGAACGAATTGTTCACCGCACTCCGACACGTCCTGCACGACGTGGGCGGACAGCCGGATGTGCCGATCGAGTACCGCGAAAAAGATGAAGAACCCTGGGAGATGAACACCTACGTCACCTGCGAATGCCTCGGCTGGCGTGGCGTGTGGAACTCCGAGGAGCGCCGACGAGCCGAGAACGACCTCGGCGCGACGCTGTACTTCGGCCTGCCCTATTACGCGCGCTGGGCGACCGTCGCAGCGAAGGTTTTGATCAATAAGGGTTTGATCACCCCGGACGAACTGTCCGCGAAATTGGACGAGGTACGCGCACGACTGGAGGCGCGGCAATGACCAGGAAATACGAAATCGGCGATCGCGTCCGGGTTCGTAACGCGACGTCGATGTTCCACACTCGCACCCAGGCCTACACCCGTGGTCGAACGGGCGTCGTCGTCGAATACCGGCCCGAATGGGTGATTCCGGAAGACGAAGCGTGGGGACGCGAGGACGGTCGCTTCGAACCGTTCTACGTCGTGCGATTCCGCCAGACAGATCTTTGGCCCAAATACACCGGCTTCGACGTCGACACCCTGGAGACCGAGGTCTCCGAGCGCTGGCTCGAGCCCGCAGAGGAGGATGCCAAGTGAGTCAGACCCATGATCACGGGGCGCATGCGCCGATCCAGACGAGCTCGCAGATCAGCGAGTTCGAGATCCTGGAGACCGCGGTTCGCGAGCTCGCCATCGAGAAGGGCCTGTTTTCGCAAGAAGACCACCGACGGTTCTCCGAATGGGCGGAATCGGTCGGTCCGCACGGGGGATCGAAACTGGTCGCGAAGGCGTGGACGGATCCCGAGTTCAAGGCGCGCCTGCTCGCCGACGGCACCGAGACGTGCAAGGAGGTCGGCATCGACTGGCGCGACCCGACCGGGTCCGGGACGCCGAGCGACTACACCTTCTTCTACGTGCTGGAGAACACGCCCGAGGTGCACAACGTGATCGTCTGCACGCTGTGTTCGTGCTACCCGCGGCCGGTTCTCGGTATGTCGCCGGACTGGTACCGCACCCCCAATTACCGTCGGCGCCTTGTGCGTTGGCCGCGTCAGGTGCTCGCCGAATTCGGCCTGCATATCCCGCCCGAGGTCGAGGTCCGGGTGCACGATTCGAACCAGAAGTCCCGGTTCATGGTGATGCCGATGCGCCCGGCGGGCACCGAGGGCTGGACGGAGGAACAGCTGGCCGCCATCGTCACCCGGGACACGATGATCGGCGTGGCCGTGCCGCAGGTCGATTGGACCGCGCAGGCGCCGCCGGACCAGGTCGAGGCCGCCTCGGGAAGGAGCGGTCGATGACAAGCAGCCCTTACGACGTGCTCCTGCGCACCCTGGATCCGCAGTCGCGGCGGGAGAACGCGCTGCCCGATCTCGATCGCAAGCCCGACCCTTGGGAGTCGAGCATGCAGGCGACATGCGAATGCCTGTCCTGGCGCGGCGCATTGGACAGTCTGGAACGCCGCCATGCCGAGGATGCGCTCGGTGAGACGATCTACCACGACTTTCCCGTACACACCCGATCGGTCGTCGTGACGGCCCACACGCTGATGGATCGTGGAGTGATCGTCCCGGATGAGTTGCGCGCCCGAATGGACGCGGTCCGGGAGCGGTTCAACCGCGAGTGACTCGACGGCTTCAGCCCTCGGGGTAGAAGACGAACAGTGTGCAGCCGGTGCTCGACTGCGGGATGTGTGACGATCCGGCCGGAGCGTGGATGAACGATCCGGCCGGGTAGTCGCGGAATCCGTCGTTGAACGTGCCGGATACTACGAAAACCTCCTCTGGTCCGGGTTCGTGCAGATCGATGCCCTCCCATGCGGTGCCCGGATCCATTTCCAGCACGTACGCTTTCGCGCCGTTCGCCCCGCGCCACAGCGCCCGCGCGCGAATGCCCGGAAATAGCTCTCGCACAGGCGAATCCGCGACGGATGTCCACTCGTATCCGGGGAACTCGGTGATCTCCATATCTCTACAACTGCCGGATTCGGCCGCACTATTCCGCTGAGCAGACCCGGACCCGGATTTCAGTAGCGATTCCAAAACCGAAGTGTGCCAACAGCTCTACATCTCCGCGGGTACGGTCACCACCCACCTCGCACGCATCCGCGACAAGTACCATGCGGCCGGCCGACCGGCTTCGACCAAGGCCGCATTGCCGGGGCGCGCACCGCAGGACGGGCACATCGGCCTGAACGAGCTCTGAGCGATTCACCAGCGAGATAGATGCAGATAGCAACTGTTGCATACTGCGCTGGTCCGGTAGTGTCTCGGACTCGTGGCATCGAGTGCGGCGGTTGGATCACCGAGGGATGTGTATCGATGGGGGACGATCACCGGGGTCGGTGTGGTCTTGGGCTATGCGGCGGTGCTGCTGGCGAATGGCCGGCACTTCTATACCGATGACACCGAATCCCAGTACGGGCCGATGTGGGTCATGCTCGGTCGGCAGCTACGGGAGGGGCGTTTTCCCGCGCTGGTGCCGTGGGAGTGGATGTCGGGCAACTATGCGCTGGAAGAAGCCGGAATCTACAATCCGCCGCAGTTGCTGGTCGACCTGATCGCGCCGTCGGTCGACAACCTCGCGCTGTTCGTCACGGTGGTGAAGCTGGTCTTCTCGATCATCGCCGCGCTGGGGGTGTTCCGGATCTGTCTGGTATACGGCGCGCGTGCGCCTTGGGCGGCGGTCGCCGGGGTCGCGTTCACACTGAGTGGGTGGTTCCTGTTCTTCGACGAGGCCAGCTGGGCGACCTCGCTGACCGGCACCGCATGGATGGTGCACGCGTGGGCCGCGGCGTTGCGCTATTCGCGTGGCCGGGGCGGCCCGATCCCGGTCTTCGTATTCCTGTATCTGGCGATCTCGGTCCAATATGTCTTTCCCGCAGTCGAATCGGCATTGATGATCGGGGCGGTCGCCGTCGGCGAATTCTTCTACCACCGCGGGTGGCGACCCTCGATCCGGCTGCTGCTCGCGGCGGGATGCGCGGGACTTGCGGGCTTGGCGACCTATCTACCCGGCGTGCTGTCCTCGGCGGTCACCTGGCGCGGAAACGAGCGGGTGCTCAACGACCCGTTCCTGACGGTGCCGTGGTCGGAATCGCTGAATGCCAGCCTGCCCAGCACCGTGCCCGCATTCACCGGATGGTGGGGCTATATCCAGCCGCTGCCCATGGTGTACATCGCGTGGTTCCTGATTCCCGCGCTGGCATTCATCGATTGGCGGAGGGCGCTGAAATCGGCGCGGGACCTCGGTTCCATCGCGATCTTCGCGGCGGGAATGTTGATGTGGACCGCGGGGCCGGGCCGTATCGGCCCGCTGCGATGGCCCGCGAGGGTGTTGCCGATGCTCGCGCTCGGCTTGCTGGTGCTGGTGTGCGTACTACTCAGTCGGCACGGCACTTTCGAACAGTGGCGACGTCGTGGAACAGCTGCGGGGGTATTGATCGGTCTGCTGTTCCTGCGGTCGTTCTCGGCGGCGCCGGCACTGCTGGTGTGGCATCTCGTCGCGGTCGTCGCGGTGACCGCGCTCGGGGCCGCGGTGCTGTGGGTGATCCGCGCCCGAGGGGTGGCGGCGGCCTGCCTGCTGACCATCGTGGCGATGTTCCCGATCGCTTACTCGCAGGTGCGCGGCGCACCGCCGACGCCGATGTCGTACAACTTTCCGGAACGGCGGTCGCAGATGCAGGCGACGTTCCCCGATTTCCCCGGTGTCACACTGCAACTCGCCGATCGCGCACTCGTGCAGCCGAGCGATAAGAGCCTCGCCGGCGCATACGGGTCCCTCGCCTTCGGCAATTACGCCAAGAACCTGCCCTTGGACTACGTCAACGCGTACACCCCGATCGGATATGCCGCCTTCAGCGCGCTGCTGTGCATGGGTTGGGACGGCAGCACCTGTCCGGACGCCTACCGTCGCGCGTTTTCGACCGAATCCTCCACTGGCAAAACGATTGTCGATCTGATGAAGGTCGATCGAGTCGTCCTGCAGCGGGCCCAATTCCCCGATGCCCGCGACCACCCCGCACCACCGGGCTGGAAGTGGGTCGACTACCCGGGCCACGAACGCTATATCTGGGTACTCGAACGCGTCGACGGCCCGCTCTCGATCCGTAATGGACTGATCGCCGATGCCGAAGGCGTGGAAGCGAGTTCGGTGTCACGCGACAGTGTCACCAGCCGGATCCGGGTCACCTCACCCCGCGGCGGACGTGTCGTCTTCGCTCGCCTCGGCTGGCCGGGTTATCGAGTTACCCTCAACGGCACCGATATTCCGTTCACGACGGTGGCGGGCACCTTCATCGCCGTCGACATCCCGCCGAATACCGGCAACGCGGAATTGCTCCTGTCCTGGCGGCCACCCGGGTGGAAGCTCAGCAGTGCGACGGCACTTGCCGGACTCGCCGGGCTGGCTGCCTTGCAGTGGGCTCATGTCCGGCCCAGGCGTCGATTCCCGGACGAAGTGCCCGATCCCGATGAACCCGAGCGCGAGCCGGAACTGGTTGCCGCGCGCGGCTAACTAGAGCGGATACGCCTGCAGTCCCTCGGCGGCTCCGCACTCCTCCCCCGCGGTGGTGAACGCGGTCAGCGCTCGCACCAGCCCCTGCCGCTGAGCGGCGGGCATGGTCTGCACGACGCGGGCGATTTCGGCGCGACGTCGCGCGGTCACCTCGGCGACGACGTGACGTCCGTGCTCGGTGAGATCGACGATCTGCTCGCGACGGGACTGCGGATTGGGTTGCCGGGTAAGCAATTCCGCGGATACGAGTCGCTCGACCATCCTGGTCGCGGTCGAAGGCTGCACATCCAGTTGCTGCGCCAAGGTGGCCAGATTGCTCGGGCCTTGCGTTGCGAGGATCACCAGAGTACGGAACTGCGGCAGCGTGATCGTATCGTCGACGTGCGCGATCGAGCGGGCCGAGATGGCCATGAGCAGGCGGGACGCGGTCAGCAATGCGTCGGTGACCTCGTCGACCGAGTCCGATGGTGTCGAGCGGGCTGACGTCGCCATCATCCTCCTCCGTCGGTGCGACGTAAGGACCTTACCCGCTAGCTCAATCTTGCTTATGGCAACTATTGCACAGTGCCATCATCAGGATTAGATTGGACATACGCCCAAGGCGGTTGTCCAACCGACTCGGCGGAGGGGTATTCCGGTGGTCACAGCGGCTGAGCAGGGCCGGGAAACCCGGGCCCGATTGATGGCGGCGGCCACCGAACTGATCGCCGAACACGGTTGGGCCGCGGTGACCACCCGGATGGTGGCCGAGCGCGCCCGGCTGCGCCCCGGACTGGTGCACTACCACTTCACGTCGGTGACCGACCTGTTGATCGACGCTTCGCTACAGACAGCGCGCACCGAATACGAGAACGTCATGATCGGGGTGCTCGCGGCATCCGGGCCGGGCGCGATGCGCCAGATCCTCACCGCGATCAGTTCCTACATCTCAACCGATCCGGCAACGGTCGCCATGAGCGAGATGATGCTCGCCGCCACCCGGCACGAACGCCTGCGTCGCGAACTCGGCCGGTTCGTCGCCGAGGCCAGGGCCGCACTCGCCGAATGGTTCCGCGATCAACAGGTCGTGGCCGATCCGGCGGCGACCGCGGCCGTGGTGCCGGCCCTGATCGATGGCCTCATCCTGCACCGACTGATCGACCCGACGCTGAAATCGATCGATGTGACCGGCCCACTGCTGCGCGCGGCCGGACTGACCGAACCCATTGCGAGCGAAGGGAACTCCGGTGATCATCCACACGAAGGCGAGCGAGACCAGGACTGACCGGCCCCGTGGCGGGGCGACCTTGCGCGGAGTGCACCTCGTCATCGGCGCGATACCGCCACTGCTGGCGGTCGCCGCGGTAGTCGCCGCCGCGGCGCTGTCGCAGCTGCCCGCGGGCCGGCTCGTGCAACGCATCGACGTCGCCCGAGTGGTCCGTGAGCGGGCACGGTAACCTGCGAGGCCGATGTTTCGATCAGCGAAGAAGATGGGCACCTCAGATGGCTGATTTCGCCGAGCGGTTGAACAAGCTATTCGAAACCGTGCATCCCCCGGGCCGCCGCTCGCATACCAACGCGGAAGTCGCCGACGCGTTGACGAACTCCGGACACCCGATCTCGAAACCCTATCTGTCCCAATTGCGTTCGGGACAGCGCGCCAACCCGTCCAACGAGACCATGGCCGCCCTCGCCAAGTTCTTCAAGGTCAAACCGGACTACTTCTTCAACGACGTCTACGCCGCCAAAATCGACCACGACCTGGAATTGCTGTCTCAGCTCCAGGGCTACCACCTGCGCCGACTATCGAGCCGGGCTTTCGACCTTTCCGAGGAGTCACAGAATCTGCTCGCCACCATGGCGGAGAAGCTGCGGGCGAGCGAAGGACTACCGGCTGCGCCGTCGGACACCGGCGACTCAGGAGCCGACCAGGCATAACGCCGTGCCCAGTGGTTGGCTCGATGGAAAGTCGGCGAAGGTGCAGGCAACCAGGCTCGATCTCAGATACCAGGCGTCGGTGGCGTTTTCGGGATCGAGTCCGGTCAATTCGGCGATTCTGATGAGGCGGCGGCGGACGGCGCTGGTCGAGACGCCGAGCGTGCGGGCGGTCGGCGCGCGTTTGCCTTGTGCGGCGAAGTAGGTGCGGAGGGTGTCGAGGAGTCCGGGCTCGGCCCGCAGTGGCTCGAGGATCGCACGCAGGTGCTGGTAGCCGGGACCCGGCTGGATCAGTTGGTACTCATGTGCCAGATCTTCGAACCGGTGCAAACCGGGTCCGCGATCCAGGCGCAGGGCGAGGTCGAGCAGTTTGTGCACGCGGTCGGCGGCGTGGGAAATCCGGCCGCGCGGCGCTGCCGTGAATGTCGCGGTTATCGGTGCGGCAGCGGCGCGGGTCAGCCGAGCGACCAGGTCGTCCAGCCGTTCTTCGACATCGGCCGCGAATTCCGTTGGGATCAGGATGGTTCCGCCGTCCACGCTGAGTATCGATAGCACCTGGCATGCACGAAGGGTCGCCAGCTCGGCTTGGACGCGCCGCAGCTTGCGGCGCGCGACCACCCGGGAATCGAGTCGACGATCGTTCTCGTCGGGATGCGCTCCAAGCGCGACCGCGACCACGAAATAGGACGGCGAAAGTTCGGTGCCGCATCGTTGCGCCATCGCCAGATCCGCTTTTCCGGCCAGCAGCGCCGATACCAGGGTCTGCGCGGCGACTCTGCGATCACCGGTCATGGCACGCACTTCGCCGACGTACCCGCGCAGTATCGCGGTCGAAAGCGCCTGTGTCGCTTGGATGAGCCGGGCGCCATCGGTGCAGAAACCCTGCCGAACCGAGCGCGGCCTATCGGATGCGACGAGTTCGAAACCGGCTTTGATACCGGCATGCATGACGTGCTGGATCAGCGAGATCGGCAACTCCCGATCCGCCATTCTGGCCGCGATGGCCTCGAGCCGGGCGACGGTTCGCCCGGATACCGGCCGGCCTGTACGAATCGCGGTGGTGAGCCCCTCCAGGCCACAGCGCGCGACCGCGATCAGGTCGCTCTGGACGGCGCCATCGAGCCCTTCGCCCGGTACGCTTTCGAGTCGGTTCACGATCTTGCGCGACAATGCCGAGAAATTCGGCTCGATCGGATCATTCGTGACCGTCATGGCATTTCCCCGTTCGACTACACCGTCGGTCGGTCACGCTACGACAGATTCTCGGTGTGTGATACGCACCTGGCGGTCGATGGTGAAGCGACACAAAACCTTCGGCGGATTTCGATGACGCGCACCGGGCCGACGCTCACTCGTTCAGGGCGGCTTCGAATATCGGCGTGTCTCTACCAGGCGAAAGCAAGTGTTCGACTGCGGCGGAGGCGATTTCGTCGGTGATCGGAGCCGGAGGCAGCGCCGACATAGCGGGGCGGTCGGCCAGGGAGACCGTGCTCGTCGTGCGTCGCCAGGTCGCGCCGTCGGGGCGGTATTGGATCAGCCCGCGGCCCGAGTCGCGAATGCCGAACCGGTCGAGCATGGTTGCGACGATCTGGCGGCTCATGGCGGCCAGCTCGTGGGTGGGCCGGTTGCGGTGGATCCGGGTGCCGAGGTCCACCTGGCCGATCGCATGTGCGCCGTGGCGCTGCCAGGTATCGATGAGGATGCCGATCTCGACGCCGTAGCCGGGCGCGAACGGGAGGTTGGTCAACAGGTCTCGCGTCGCCGCGTATTCCCCGCCGAGCGGCTGCAGCACCTCCGCGAGTTCGGGGGCCAGCGCGGCAAGCAATGGACGCGCCACCAGTTGGGTGACGCGCCCGCCACCGTCGGCGTCCTCGAATGGATCGGTAGCCAGTGGCCGCCGATAGAAGCCTTTGACCAGCTTCAATTGCTCATCGAATAGCAGCGGCGCCACCAAGGCCGGTACGAATCGCGGGTCCGGCGCCACCAGGTCGGAGTCGTGGAAAACGATGACATCACCGTTTGCCACGGCCAGCGAACGCCACAGCACCTCGCCTTTGCCAGGGCGTGGCGACAGCCCCTCGAGGGCCTGCTCGCGGGTGTAGACCGCAGTCGCGCCGGCCGCTCGGGCTCGCACCATAGTGTCGTCGGTCGAGCCGGAGTCGATGACGATCAGTTCGTCGACGAGCGTGCCGACGAGCTCACGGATCGAGGCGATCACATCGGTGATGGTGTCCTGCTCGTTGAGCGCCGGGATGACGACGGAGATGATGCGCTCGCCTTTGCGGTCGACAAGCTCTGGCAGCGACCAGGTTCGCTGGAACCAGGTAATGCTGGTGCTCGTGTATCTCATCGGTGAATCCCTTTCCTCGAAGACCGCGGGGGTGTCAGATACCCGGGTCGAGCACGTTGGTGATCAGTTGCGGCCAGGTTTCGGCCCAGGGGCGGATCATGTGGTCGCAGCGCCAGATGACGATCTCGCGGTCGATACCGGGAAATCCGAGTCGATCATCGAGGCGCGCCACCGAAGTGACATCCGAAAATGTATGTCGCAAAACCGGTTCCGCTGTTTCAGGGGCGACGTACAGTGCCGTGTAGTCGGTGTCCGACGGCTGACCGAAGTAGGCGAATCCGCGGTTGGGGCTGTAGATCGGGGGCAGGTCAGGGCCGCCTAGTCGGTCCAGCGCACTTGCTTGCCAATATGTCTGCGTAACAATGACTATGTAAGCGCGCTCACCGAGATCGACTGTGTGGTAGGCGGTATCGACGGCCGCCGCCAGTTCCGACCAACCGCTGGTGCCGGATACGCGCATTCGGGTGGATAACTCGCTCTGCGTATTCGTCGGCCGATCCAGGGCAGTCGGCGATACCGGCAACAGAAACACCGCGGCCACAGCGATTGTCGCGGCGAGCGCGGACAGGGCGGTTCCCGTGGCCTGCGCCCACCGGCGGAACGCGCGGGTCTGCGCCCATACCGCACCTGCGGCGAACAAAACGGGAAGTAGCCCCGCGACGTAATACGCACGCGTCCCGGTCGCCAGCACGAAACCCGCTTGGACGGCGACAGTGACAACGATGAACAGATACGGGCGCAGTGCGCAATGCCTGATCAACGCCCAAATGCCAGCCAGCGCAAGGAATCCGGCGATGCCCGTATGCATGGCGAACTGCATCGGCAATCCGGCGATCGCACCGGTCGCGGCCTGCTGCTCGGCTCGTATCGTCGCGCCCATGGCCAGTTGCGGCCACCCGTGCCGCGCCTGCCACACCAGTCCCGGTAGGACCGTCACTACCGATAACCCGGCACCGAACCACACAGCAGGCCGGCGAAGCAGATCTCTCGGACCGAAAACAATGACACCGATGCCGATACCGGCGATCAGCACCGGAGCCAATAGTTTCACCTGTAGATCCAGCGCGACCAATGCGGCGGCCGCGATCAGGAGCCGATCGTTGCGAATCCGAATCCAGCGCATTGTCAACCAGATCAGCACCGAAACCAGCGTGGCATCGAGGGCGAAGGTCGACAGCGTGGCCGACTGGGTGATCGCGAACGGACAGCTGGCGTAGGCCAGTGCCGCCAGTACCTGCGCGAAACGCTCGCCGCCGAATTCGCGGGCCGACGCGGCGGCCGTCCCGATCGCGAGCAGCGCCGCCATGATCGACGGAATGCGCAGCGCGACAAGTGAACCCGTAGCAACCCAGTCCATGTATCGAGCGATGAGTGGTAGCAAAGGGCCCTGGTCGACGTAGCCGAAGGAGAGTCGATGACCGGCCGATAAGAAGTACAGTTCGTCACCGAAGTAGTCGTACCGGTCCGCTCGCACCAGCAGCACGACCGCGACGAGCCCGATGATCGCGCCCACCGGACGCAATGCGAACGGCGGCAGTGTATTTCGCAGATCAGCGTCATCCGCCCGGGTCGCGCTGGTCACCAGCGCCTCGTCGGCAAGGCAAGGGACAACGCGCAAAGCCGGACGGTCATGACAAGACGTCGACCCGCACGGCATAGTCACCGTCCGCGACCACAGCGGTAATGACCGCGGTCAGCGCCTTCGCATACCGGTCGACCGACGCGTGTGCCTGCGGGGTGTCCGGAAACATCAGGCTCAGCTTGGTGACATCGTTGAACCGGTTGATCCAGAGATAGACCTCGCTCGCGCCTGCCCGATTGCCGTACAGACCGCCGTTGATCCGATCGAACATTTCCGCGCCCGCCATCCTGCGGACATCGACATACGACAGCATCGGCGCGGCCCAGCCCGGCTTCGTCCGGATGCCCAGATCGGGTGTGACCAGCTCGAGCACCCGGTGCGGGGAAATATCGGTCAGCTCCTTGGCGCGCTCGGTTGCGTCCTGGACCGAGGCGACGAGGGAGGTGAAGGTGTCATCCGGCCGGATCGCCGCGGTGACCGGAATGAGGTTGGTGTACCAGCCCACCGAGGTAGCCTCGCCGGGTGTGGCTCGGGTATTGGCCGGGGTGAGTCCGAAATACCAATCCCGACCGGTCAATTCGAGCTCCGCCATGGCGAGCACGGTGAACAGTCCACCGATGAATCGGCCTCCGTGGTCCTGGCAGACCTGCTCGAAGCGCAATGCTTCGGCCTCGCTCATCAGCGGCAACGTCACCTGCGCACCGCGGATGTGGCCACCGCCGGTCAGTCCGAGATCCAGTGGAAACGACGGCATATCACCGTCATTGAGGTGCAGCAGCTCGACCCAATGCCGGATCTGTGGTGAGGCGAGCGTGAGTCGTTCATTGAGCCCGCGTTCGCGCGCACAGTATGCGAGGTGACCGTCGACGGGCGCGGAAGGCACTCTGCCGCCGGATAATTCGTTGCCGTACAGCGTCAGCAGATCCACACACGACAGCGCCTGCGCAACCCCGTCGGTATGCAGATGATCCACGGCGGCGAACACCGTAAACGAATCACCGTGATCGATCACGCCGAAGCTGAAGCAATCCCATTCGAACGGTCCCGGTGTTTCGGCCTGTACCCGCTCGCGAATCGCGTCGCTGTCGGTGAATTCGCCATGGTCGGTAGCGACGAATTCGATATCCTCCGGCCGCGCCACATGCCGCACGATCCGGCCGTCGGCGGTAAACGAAAACCAGCTCCAAAACGTGTCGTGCCTGCGCAGGAATGCGTTGCATGCGCGCGTCAGCGCATGGTGGACCGGAGCGCCGGGAATATCGAAGGCAATCATGCACAATCGCGAAGCGCGAACGCCCGCATCGGCATTGCGATACGCGGTCCGCAGATACGCCTCCTGCTGGTAAGAGGGGCCTGTCGCGTGTATCGGGGCGGTCCGCACCGCCGCCCGCGAACTCGGCGACGCCGTCCACGCGGTGAGCCGACCGCCCTCGGGATGCCATTCATCGAAGAAACCGAAATTGACCAATGGATGCCCTCAATTCGTGAAACCAGGAGAATCTCAGTCAACGGCATGTATTGCCCGTCGACCATGGCCGAGCTCGAACTTTGTGATGTTCCCCAGCAGCAATGGATTTCGCCGAAAGATCGTCCAAATAGCCTTATCCGCCCTGGTAATTGCCGACTATCGTGGCGACGGCATCGGGTAGTGGAAAGGAAGAGTCGAGTGCGAACTGCGACAAGGCTGATGGCGCTGATCTCCGCAGTGAGTATGGCCGCCGTGCCCGTGACCGCACGCTCGGACCCCAGCGGCCCGAGCACGGTCGCCGCGGCCATCGCCGCCGCTCGCCCCGCCGCCGACGGCTCCTCCCTCGTCGACATGGTCGAGAACCTGGACGGCATGTTCGACCTGCGCGTGCACTCGACCGCAATGGACACCGATATCCTCGTCAAAGTGCTTCGAGCACAGGATGGTTCGCTGCCGGCACCGACCCTGTACCTGCTCAACGGCGCCAGCGGTGGCGCGGATGCCAGCAGTTGGCCCGAACAGACGGATATCGTCGATTTCTTCCGCGACGAACAGGTCACGGTCGTCACCCCGATGGGTGGCAATGGCAGCTATTTCACCGATTGGCGCGACGACGATCCGATCCTCGGCCGCCAACGCTGGACCACCTTCCTGACCCAGGAACTACCGCCGATCATCGACTCGGCCTTCAACGGCAGCGGCGCCGATGCGATCGCGGGGATCTCCATGGCCGCAACATCGGTATTCCAGCTCGCGCTCGCGGCGCCCGGACGCTACCGCGCGATCGGCTCCTACAGCGGTTGCGTGCAGACCAGTGACCCGCTGGGCCAAGCCATGATCGATGCCGTCGTGCTGCGGTGGCGGGGAAATCCGATCAATATGTGGGGGCCGCCAAGCGATCCGGCCTGGGCCGCCAACGACCCCTATGTGCACGCCGAAATGCTGCGCGGCACAGCCGTTTACGTCTCGACCGGAACGGGCCTCCCCGGACCGCTCGATACCCTCGACGGTCACGGCATCCGAGGTAACGGTGGCAAACTCGTCGGCCAGCTCGTCAACGGCGGTGTGCTGGAGGCCATCACCAACCAGTGCGCGCACGCACTGCGCGACCGCCTCCAGCAGCTGAACATCCCCGCCACCTTCGACCTGCGTCCGACCGGCACCCACTCGTGGGGCTATTGGCAGGAAGATCTGCACAAGTCGTGGCCGATGATCCGCGACGCGCTGAACGGGTAGCGCACCATCTCAATTCAGCGCACCATCTCAATTCAACTGAGCGCCGACCCGGGCCATCGGCGGGGCCCAGCCGGGCCGCTGCGGACTGCCTTGCCTCGGCGGTGTCGGCGTGTTCGTCGCTGTTCGTTTGGCCCCGCTCAATGCTTGGTCGGTGAGAACCGTTTCGGAGATATGGCCACGAGCCACGCGGAGCAACTCTTGGTTGGCCGGATCAGCCAATACATCGTTGACGCTGCTCAAGATACGGTCCGCCTGCCTGCTTCCGATCTCCCCCAGCATGCGCTGGGCGGCGAGGGCGTCGTTCGCGAATGGACCACCGTGCAATGGGCGGCCCGCCGCGAGGGTGCCGCCACCAGCGACTGTTTGGAGATCCCTGGCCACGTCCTCCGTGGGTGTGCGCAGGTATGCAGCGACGAATCGGTTCTCGTCCGCATTAAGGGTGACGCCTGCGGGCGCCGAGCGCCGATACCGGAATGCGGCGGCCTGCAAGGTGGCGAGATCCGCGGCGACTTCGCCGGTAGAACTGCCACCCTCGAGGAGTCGAAGCGACGAGTCCTGGACACGTTGGACTGCGGCCACCACGCGGCCGAGATGGTTATTGCCGAGCGTCCAGCCCTTGGCGTTGTCATCGACGATCGACGACGAGCGAATGGCGTTGAACATGATGTCCTCGTCGGTGAATCCGGCGGCGAGCAATGCCGCCGGTGCATCGGTGATCTTCCCGCCGATATCCACCAAACCCTGTATCGCCGCGGCCGCGCCGCGAACGGTATTGATGCCGCCATTCGGCGCGGCAAGCGCGGCCTCCCTGGCCGCCCTCCCGAATACCGGCCGGTGCACGTACGCCTGGGCGTAGTAGCCCTCGGGGCCACCCATTCCCGGCGCGCCCCAGAATCCCCATTGCCCCAATTGTGCCGCCCGCTCCGTACGCGCGAACGGCCGCAGCGGTGAACGGGTCCGTCCCCACAGCCATTCGGTCGCAGGCGAATTGCTGACCGTGCTGAACGCGGCAAGAGCAGGCAGCATACCCATTCGCATGGAATGGCCCGCGCCGGCCGCTCCCATGCCGAGGGCGGTCGCGCTGCCACCCGAACCGCGTGCGCCACCACCGCTGCCCTGCACGGCAAGTGCGAACCGATTCGCGATCCACTCATTGCCACGGTCCAAACTTTTACTGAGGCGCTTGAGCTGAAGGATCGCCACGATTTCGAAGATCGCGCCGATGATGAACACCACCATGACCTGATCACCGGCGAGCTTGAACAGGTCCCCCAGGATCAGCACATAAACGCCGAGAAAGATGGTGTAGGCGGTCATGCGTGCCGCGGCGACGAAGCTGTCGACGACATTGCGGATCAGGAACGTCTGCGTGGGTCCGTACACGAATCCGCCTGCGGCGAAACCGAAGATCGACATCAATCCGTGGTAGATCGTGTCGAGTGCGGCCCGGATCACCTTGATCGCGAGCACGGCTCCGAAGGCGAGCAGGATCGCCCCGGCCAGCAGCAGCAAAAGGCCGGTGCCGATCTGCTCGAAATTCGGATTCTCGATCGATTCCTTGGCCGAACTGTCCCCGCAGGCGCCGATCCCCTTTTTCACCCGGTCTTCGCTGCGCGCCGTGACACCTGTCGACCACGCGGCACGGCATGAGGCCTGCTCGTCGACTACATGCCCGAAGTTCCAGACCTGCAGCGGACGACGAGCGAAGTTGTCGGTCAGCGTGCCCTGCATGGTCGCCACCATGTGGTGCGGATCGATATTGTTGTCGCCGTTGAGCCCGGCCGCCACCGAAATGCCGAGATCGCGGCCCTTCGCGAGCAGGCCGTCCGACGACAGCACATCGGCCAGCGGCTCGGCAAGGAATATCGGTCCCAGCAATCCGACCATGATCATGGTCACCACTTGCAGGGTTGCTTTGGAGTAGAGGCCGCGCACGACGAACCACGCGACGAAGAATGCGCCGATCGTCGCGGCGGTCACCAGCATGATCGGCGTCGCGACCTGTCCGGTCAGGCTGTGCGCCACACCGAGCAGTGCCTTCGAGAAGAGGTTCAGCCACTCGAAACTCAAGGCGTAGCCGATCAGCCAGATCGCCGTGATCACAATGATTTTCCAGCCCGCGAATTCCAGGCCGATCACCAGGGATATCGCGGTATTTCCCGGGCTCAGCACGCCGCCGTGGTCGGTGGCGAAGATATAGCCGGCGGCCTCGACGCCCGAGGAATCGGCGACATGAGTCCAGCCGAGTGCGGTACCTACCGACGATCCGGCGGACCGGGTACCGCTTTCGGCCGTAGCCGAGGCTGTAGCGCCGAGTAGACCAGGGAAGACGACCAGAACGAAGACAGTGAGCAGGACCCCGACCGTCCAGCGCCGCCGCCGCGTCGCGCGTATCCACGCACGACACCTTCGCAGCACTGCGGGCAACCGCCATCGGTCCGGATCCCAGTAATCCGATCTCCAGTTGTTCACGACCACAACCTGATTCGTTTCCGCGCACCCCCGGATCGCAGGCACGGCATGGCAAGACGAGCATCGAAGCGGACAAACCCTCGGAGCTGCTCAACAGTCTCCGGAAACGACAACTTCAAACGCTAACCACGCGCCGTGAACGACCCCCCTCCGATCAGTGAACGGAATACTGCGAAAACATCGGAGCCCGTTGGCTTTTCGTCTCCACATCGACGGCAGCTGTTCACCGTTCGTTCGCCCTGCGCGGTCGCGGAACATTCGCGCTGCCCGACGCATTATCGGGCGCGGATGCCGCCGTAACATCGCCTATGGTCAGGCTCGATCGAACGCCGAGCGCCCACGAAAGTGGCTGTAGCCCAGCATTTTCCAGAACTAGTGAGCAAACCTATCGGTCTGTCCCCATGTGCACCGCTAGCCCGATCGAGGAAGCGCGACGATTGCCCGCTCATCGCTGCGACCGAGAGTACGCGCCATCGCGAAAATCATTGAAACTCCCGATGTATACAAGGTCCTCAGAGCGGATCCGGGTTGGCGTAGCGAGAGTTCGGGGCCTCGATGATCACTTCCGGTTCGGCCGAGGGCCCGAGAGGCGGACGCTCGGCAACTACCTCGAATTGGCCGGTGTGATGTTGGCGGATGCGAGCTATTCGCAACACTTTTCGGCGCGCGAGGAACCAGCCGCCGACCAAGGCCGGCCCCAGGACGACGAGCATGGCGAGTACGGCAATGCGCTGGACCATATCGCCGGTGCAGACCATCAGGACGACAACGGTAGCCAGGAAGAGCAGGGTCGCCACATCGGTGTAGGGGGCGCCGGGTAGGCGGGATGCCGGGCGCCAGGCCAAACCGCGGCGCCATTCGCGCCAGAGCCGGAGGTGACAGAGCACAACCGCGGTCCACGACACAATGGTGCCGAGTGCGGACACGTTCAACACGATCTCGAATGCCTTGTCCGGCACCACCGCATCGAGTCCGACGCCGACCAGGGCGATCGCGCCGGTGGCGAGAATGCCGACGTAGGGTACACCCGTCCGCGACATACGCGCCGCCACACCGGGTGCGCTGCCGTTCATCGACATCGAACGCAGAATCCGGCCGGTCGAGTACAACCCGGCATTGAGGCTGGAGAACGCGGCGGTGAGCACGACCAGGTTCATGATCGAACCGGCCGCCGGCACACCGATTTTCGCGAAGAACGTGACGAACGGGCTTTCGCCCGCCCGGAAAACCGTATAGGGCAACAGCAGTCCGAGCAGCACCAGCGAACCGACGTAGAACAGTCCGATGCGGGCGATCACGGAGTTGATCGATCGCGGCATGATCGTCTCCGGACGCTCCGCCTCACCGGCCGCGATGCCGACCAGTTCGACTGCGGCGTAGGCGAATACGACACCGGTCGTCACGGTCACCAGCGGCAGCAGACCGGTCGGGAACAACCCGCCGTGCTGACTCATCACCCCGATACCGGTCTGCGCACCCTGAATCGTGAAGCGACCGGCCAGAAAAACCGTGCCGACGATCAGAAAGCCCACCAGGGCGACGACTTTGATCAGTGCGACCCAGAACTCCAGTTCGCCGAACCAGCGCACCGAGATCAGATTGGTACTCACCACCGCGGTCAGGGCGATGAGCGCGATCACCCAGTGCGGGACGACGTCGAACGCACCCCAGTAGTGCACGTAGGTGGCGATGGCGGTGATATCGACGATCCCGGTCATGCACCAGTGGAAGAAGTAGGTCCATCCGACCGCGAAAGCCAGCTTCTCCCCGTAGAATTCGCGCGCATAGGAGACGAAGGATCCGGCGGAGGGACGATGCAGCACCAGTTCGCCGAGTGCGCGCAGGATGAAGAAGACGAATACGCCGCACACCGCATACACCAGGAACAATCCCGGTCCGGCGCTGGCGAGGCGCCCACCGGCACCGAGAAATAGCCCGGTGCCGATCACCCCGCCGATCGCGATCATCTGCACTTGGCGCGCGCGCAGCGATCTGCGATAACCGACGTCCTCGGCATGCAGCGCATCTGCGAGCGCCGATAACTCAACTGGTCCCCGAACTGCGATCACGACCAGGCCTTCCAGTAAGGGAAGTCATGTCGCGGAAGAATGTACCGTTATTTAGCGGTACATTCAACGAGTTTATTTGAAGGTTCAACGGGTACCCTGGCGGCCCCGTGGGCAGTATCCGATCTGGGACTCCCCACCGAGCGGGTTCGTGCAGATGCACAAAGCCCGATGTCCAGGCTCTCCATCATGCCGATAGCCCTGCGCCGTCAATTGCGGTGAGCTGAATCCAGCAGGCCGAGCCCATGATCGGCTAGCGGATCAATGAAGATTCGGAGGATGTGGTGAAGCGATCTCGGCGGCGGCTCGCGGTGCTGGCGGTGGCGGCAGGTCTGGCAATGGGCGGTACCGGGGTGGCGATCGCCGATCCGGCCTTCCCGCCGAACTTCCCGCCGGATCAGAACCAGCTGCCGCAGTTGCCGACCGAGCCGCAAATCTACGATCTGCTGCCGATCCCGTCGCCGGATCAGGACCCGTGGTACGACGATCCGGCGGATCTGGCCTCGTATCAGCCGGGGCAGATCGTGCGCAGCCGCGAAGTGCAGACGCGGGTGCTCGGCATTCCCTTCCCGGTTTATACCAAGCAGCTGCTGTTCCGCTCGAACGACGTGCACGACAATCCGATCGTCACCGCGACAACCGTTGTGGTGCCGGGGATTCCGTGGCAGGGCAGTGCGCGGCCGGTGCTGTCCTTCCAGGAGGCGATCGACTCCACCGATGCAGCGTGCAATCCATCGCACACCCTGCAGACCGGCACCATGAAGGAGTCGGCGCTGGTGATCTATTGGCTGGCACAGGGTTTCGCGCTCAACGTGGCCGACTTCGACGGAAAGTTCAATACCTTCAACACCTATGCCGAGGGCAAGATGGTCCTCGACAGCCTGCGCGCGATGAAGAACGATCCCACCCTCGGCCTCACCGATTCCGGCATCGCGCTGTACGGATATTCCGGCGGCGGTTCGGGTTCCATTCGCGCGGCCGAGCTGCGCGCGAGCTACGCACCCGATGTGCGGCTGCTCGGCACCACCATCGGCGGGACGCCGGGTGACCTGGTGGCGGAGGCCAGGTATGCGACCCACGCGGAACCGGGGCTCACCGGCACCAGCAACTTCACCATGTGGCTCGGCTTCGCGAGTCTGGCCCGGGAATATCCGGACGTCTTCGATCCGGCCGATCTACTGACCGCTGAGGGCCAGCAGATCATCGGGGACGTCCGAAGTCGTTGCTACGCGACCATTGCGCTCACCGGCGTCTATCGGCCCATCAGCGCCTACTATCAGCCCGGCAAGTCGTTGGAGTCGTCCCCGGAGATCCTTCGGGTCCTGCAGGACAACAGCTTGGGCAAATACCTTCCGGATACGCCGATCCTGTGGTGGCACGGACTGTGGGATGAACTGATTCCGCCGTCGGCGGTGCTGCCTACCGTCCAAAGCTATTGGGAACGTGGCGCGGATCTGCGCTTCTACACCGTTCCCGTGCCCGAGCACATCGTCAATGCCGTCACCGGCTGGCCGCCCGCGGTGGCCTGGACCAGCGCGGTGTTGCGCGGTCTGCCGCCGGGGCCGAAGTTCAAGGCCGACTTTCAGCCGCTGCCCCCCGGCTTCCCCGGGAGCTGAAATCGTCTGTGTCCGAACCGGTGATCGCAAAATGTTGCCGGTAACGATCGGGCGTGGTGGCCAGCTGCCGGGAGAAGACCCGGTGCAGCGTCTCACCGTGCTTGTAACCGACCGCCTTGGCGATCGCGATCACCGTCAGATCTGTCGTCTCGAGCAGTCGCCGGGCCGCCTCGACACGTAGATTCTCGACGAAAGCCGCTGGTGTACTACCGGTTTCGGTACGGAAAGCGCGGGCGAAGGCGCGCTCGCTCAACCCCGCCCGCGCTGCCAATGCGGCCACGCTCAAGTCTTCGTCCAAATGGTCGGGCAGCCATTGCTGCACGGCCCGGATCGCCGGGGTGCGCGCGGGTTGGGCACGTAATTGGGCGCTGAATTGCGCTTGGCCACCCGGCCTTCGGGTGAAGACGACGAACCAGCGGGCGATCAACTGGGCCACCTCGGTGCCGTGATCGGCCTCGACCAAGGCGAGCGCTAGATCGATACTCGCGGTGATCCCCGCCGAGGTCCACCGGTTGCCGTCGTTGACATAGATCCGGTCCGGTTCGACCAGCACCCGCGGAAAGCGCTCGGCCATCACCGCACACGCTCCCCAATGCGTTGTCGCTCGATAACCATCGAGCAATCCGGCTCCGGCGAGGAGTAACGAACCGGCGCATACCGACGCCACCCGCCGCGATCGCCGGGCAATGGCCGGGAGCTCGCGCACCACCTCGGCGGATACCGATGAGACGAAGGCGCCGTTGCCCCCGATCACGATCATGGTGTCGATCTCGTCGTCGCCGGCGGCGATCTCCGGCAGGGAATGTTCGACATTCATCGTCAGACCGCCGTCCACCGCGACGGTGCCCGCGCGCGGCGATGCCGTCACCAACCGGTAGGCCGGTGCGCCGACGATGGCGTTCGCCGCACCGAAAATATCCATGGGACCGGCCAATTCGATCAGCTGGATGCCGTCGTAGACCACGAGGACAACCGTGCGAGGCGTCGACACGTTCCTATCATCACCGCACTCCCCCAGGACTGTCACGGCAATGTGCAGTCCGATCACCTCGCGTGCCGGACCGGTGCGACCACACCGGCGGCATGCCGTCCGAGGAAGGGAATGATCAATTCGGCGACACGGTCGGCGAACTGCGCATGCGGATAGTGCCCGCCGTTCTCGATGACGGCCACCTTGCCGATGCCCATCGGCATGGCCGCGACGATCGCCATGGCTTCGGCCTTCGGGTCCGGGAAATCGGGATCCTCGGCGCCCATGATCACCAGTGCCGGCCGGTGCACCTGCGACAACGCCACCTCGGCGTCGGCCGGAGTGGTCTTGCCGGTCTTCCGGAACTCGCGCCACCGGCCGGGTTCACGCAAAGCCGTGAACACGCCGTCGAGGTAGCGCGGAAAGTCCTCGGGCTTGGTCGGATACGCGATATCGAGGTACCTGCGCCACAACCGCGGCGACCCCAGCAACAGCGTGCCCATCAACCGCACCACCCCGCGCCGGTACCGCGGCACCGTCCACAGAGCACCGAAATCCAGTCGTTGCCTCCTGGTGAACGGGTTGATCTCGACTATGGCGCTGACCAGTTCGGGCGCCTCGGCCGCGGCAATGGTCGCCGCACCGCCGGACAGGGAGTGGCCGACGATCACCGCTGGGCCGCCGAAATGCCTGATCACACTGAGCAGATCGCCTGCGACATCGGTTCGGCTGATGGCCGCCTTCCCGGTCACCGACGGCCAGCCGGGGCTGGATTCGCCGTGCCCGCGCAGGTCGGCATTCACCACCCGGTAGCCCGCGGCGGTCAGTCGCGGTACGAGAAGGCGATAGTCGTGCCGGGAAGTTCCGATACCGTGCGAAAGCACGACCAGCGGTCCGTCCCCGACGACATCACAGGCGATCCGCCCCTCCTCGAATGTCGCGAACTCGGTCATTTGTCTTACCTTCCAAGCGTTTTCGAAACGTCGCGTGGCGCGCGATGTGCTCGAATTGAACGCCGGGATTGCGCGGTTGTCGGTAGCCCCGACCGGATCGGTCAGATAGACAGCAGGTTTCGTCAGTCCCTGACCCAACCGGCTCTCAGCCGCCTCCGCGCGAGCTACCTTGCAGCTAGAGCAATCAGTCCCAACTCTGCACTGCGTCGTAGCGGCGGCGCATCTGGCGGCGACGGTAGAACACCTCGTCCACCGATAGCGTGGTGGTGGTCACGGGTGCCAGGCGGATGTTCAGGCCGAGTTCCCTGATGCGGTGCTCCAAATCGATGCGGCGCTCTGGTGGCAGGTTGGACCACATCGTTTCGAAGCGGCCGCGGACCGGGGCGTCGGCGCCGGCGATCAGGTCCAACAGCAGCGGCCAGTCGTGGGCATCGGTGGCGATGCCGGGCAATGCGGACACCATCGCATCGTTCATCTGCGCGAGCAGGGCTATTATCCGGCGCTGAATCCCGGCGTCGGCGTGTGCCAGCAGGCTGAAAAGTCCACGCCACAGGTCGGATTCGATGCGGCCCTCCAGGCTGCCGACGAGTCCGGCCAACGCCGCATCGTTCGCGATGATCGGATTCGCGGCCAGGGCCCCCAGTGCCCACTTGCTCAGCCTTCCGATGAAGGTCAACAGCTCCGGCGCCGCACCGGCCCGGAGATAACCGGCGATGAGATTGCCGATCATTTCGGTGGAGCCGATGCTGAACAGGACATCGCCGATCGACGCGGTCAGCTCGGCCTCACAGCGCGCGAACGTCGACAGCGCGGCCAACTGCAGCCCCGTAGACCCGATGAGCACGGTATGCAGCATGCGCGGGATCCGCTGCCGCGGCCCGGACAGCAGTTGACGAAAGATGGCGCTGACGCCCGCGACGGAATAGGCATAGGCGGCGGAGAAGATCAGGCCCTCGTCATCGAGCACGCCCTGTTCGAAGGCCGCGACAAGTGTCGGTGTTGCGAAGGCGTCGAGGAACGGCCCGGCGGTGATGTAGTCCTTGCGGGCCAACATTTCATTGAGGATGCGCACGATGGGTTCCGGCGGCGCCACCTCGGCGAGTTGGCCGACCGTGCGCGGATCCATATACGGCGCACAGTCGGCCACATACGCGGGCGCGAGCATGGCGACCGTCTCGGCCGCCTTCTTCGGGTGATCGACACCGACCGCACCCGCGGCCCGGCCCGTCATCATCGGCGGCACCAGGCGCTGCACCAGCGGCATCGAGATGCGCAGCGGAATGATCGGCACCAGTTTGCTGATCCGCTCGAACGTCTCGTTGTGCTGGTCGAAGATCAGGCCCGCCAGCCGATCCTGGAGTTCGTGCAGATTTTCACTGCCCAACCGCTCCAGATGCGCCAGTCGCTCCACGGGAGCGTGCAAAGTCCGTGACAGCAGGACGATCTGGGCGCCGGTTACCAGATCACTCATCAGCCGAGCCGGCTCCCGAACATGATCTTCTTCGTCACCGCCCGGAACGGCCGGGGCAGTGCGCCGACCATCTCGTCGATGGCCTCGATGAGCGCCGCCGTCTCGAGTTGTTTGGCCGCGCGGAACATCTCCAGCAGTTCGGCGGCTTCCTGTTCGGTGATCAGCCCGGTTGCCGCCAGCGGCCCGCGTAGTTCGTGTTCTAGGTCGGTCCTGGCGGTCATACGGCTACCCGTTTCTTCATATGTCGCAACGTCGATCACTCGTGAAAGCCCCGAGCATAGGTGTCTCGGCGCCCCGGCGGGGCAGTGCGTAAAGAATTCGTTATCCAAAGATCTTCATAACTTTTTTGAAAGGGTTGACTTCCTTTTTATTTGTGCCGCAAGACAACTCGGGTTTTATTCTCATTCATGGGAAGTTGCGTGTTCGGCTGTGCGCGCACATCTGTTTGTATCTGGGCATGATGGATTGGTGTCGGCGCACCCGGGTCCATTCCTGCCTCGGGAGCCGCACATGGCGACATCCGGCCTGACCCGCCGCTCGTTCCTCGGCGCGGCGGGCATCGGTGCCCTCGCGCTCACCGCCGCGTGCACTGGATTCGCCACCACGGGAAGTGGCGGCATGCTCTTTCTCTCCACGCAATTCCGCCCCGCCGACGAGGCCGAGCGATTCCGGAGCCTGCTCGGCAAGACGGCACCCGGAGTCAGCTATGTGACCATCGAGGAGAGTCCGTTCGCGAGCCAGGTGCGCAGCCAGGTCGGGGCGGGTTCGACGCAGGTCGGTCTGCTCGGCGGGCTGCACGGCGATATCGCACCGCTGGCCGACGGCTATCTCGAGGATCTCACCGGCCTGCTCGCCGACCTCGGCAACCGCGGCTGGCCCGCCGCCTATCTGCGACTGGCGCGGGCCGGTACCGACCGGACGTGGTATATCCCCTGGGCCACAGCGAGTTACGTGCTCGCCGCACACGCCGATGCGCTGCAGCACCTGCCATCCGGCGTGGACGCCACGGCACTGACCTACGACCAATTCCTCGACTGGGCGATCGCCGCGCGCCGCGCCAACGGCAACCGACCGATGCTCGGGCTGCCCGCAGGCCCGAAAGGCCTGCTGCATCGATTCACCCAGGGCTATCTGCTGCCATCGTTCACGGGCGGTCAGATCACCACCTTCCGCTCGGCCGAGGCCGTGACGGCCTGGCAGTACTTCCGCGAACTGTGGGCCAACTGCGCACAGTCGAGTACGAATTACGACTTCATGCAGGAGCCTTTGGCCGGCGGCGAGGTGCGCATGGCCTGGGATCACGTCGTCCGCCTGGTGCACGCGCCCGAGCACGACCCGCAGGACTGGCGCATGCTGCCCGCGCCGCGCGGCAAGCACGGACTGGGCTATATGGCGGTGGTCGCCGGGCTCGCAATTCCCAAGGGCAGCACCGATGCCGAACTCGCCCAGCGCACGATCAGCGCGCTGACCAAACCGGAAACCCAGATCGAACTGCTGCGCTCCAATGGCTTCTTCCCGTCGATCGACACCGCCGTCCCGGACGATCTGCCACCGGCGGTCAGGCTCGAGGCCGATGCCGTGGACCGACAGCAGCAGGCGCAGGGCGCGATCCTGTCGCTGCCACCGGTCGGTCTCGGCCAGCGCGAGGGTGAGGTGAGCAAGGTGTTCAAGGACAGCTTCCGCTCGATCGTGTTGGACGGAGCCGATATTCGGGCCACACTCGATCAACAGGCGCGGGTGCTGCAAGGCATTCTCGACGAGCTGAAGGTGCCGTGCTGGGCACCCGATCCCGTCGCCGACATCTGCGGGGTGGGGTAGCAATGCGCGCGCGACTCGGTTCACCGTGGATTCTGCTGCTGCCCTCGATCGTGCTGCTGGCCGCGCTGTTCGGCTGGCCATTGGTGCGGGCGATCGTCGATGCGTTCAGCGACGATCACGGCTTCACGCTCGCGCACTGGCGGCGCTTGATCGACGACTCGTATTTCCTTACCTCGCTGCGCAATACGCTGTTGTTGATCGTGATCGTGGTGCCGATCCAGCTGGTGCTCGCGGTCGGTATGGCACTGCTGATGCAGGCGCGGCCGCGGTTCGCGAGTGGCCACTTCTACCTGTGGTGCGTGCCGTTGGCGATCTCCGAACTGGCCGCCGGACTGGTGTGGTTGTCGATCTTCGGCAATCGCGGATACCTGAACTCACTGCTGGTCTGGCTCGGCTTGTCCGAGGACGGTGTGCAGTGGTTGAACTATCAGCACACCGGCACCATGCTGCTCGCGGTGGTGATCGCCGAGATCTGGCGGGCGACCTCGCTGGTCTTCGTCATCGTGGTGGCGGGTGTGCAGCTGATTCCACGGGATTACGACGAGGCCGCGCAGGTGTTCGGCGCGAACTTCTGGCAGCGGCTCCGGCATGTGACGCTGCCGCAACTCGGCCCGAGCCTGCAGGTCGCGCTGATCCTGCGCACCATCCTCGCGCTGCAGGCCTTCGCCGTGGCACAGGCACTGACCGGGCGCGACTTTCCGCTGCTGGTCGGCGAGACCTACGAGTGGTACTCGAATCTGCAGAATCCGGCGGTGGCTAGCGCGGTTTCACTTGTGGTGCTGGCCATCTCGCTCGGCACCGCGGTGTTCTATCTGCGGACGGTCCGGGCGCCGGAGGGGTCGCGATGAGTGAGGCCACGGCGCTGCCGCCGATCGATCGCGCACCGCTGCGCCGACGTCGGTGGCGGGCCATCGGAGTGCAGGTGGCCTGTATTGCGGTGACGCTGTTCATGGCACTGCCGATCGTGCTGATCGGACTCGCCGCGGTGTCCTCGCGCGAGGCGCTGAACGAGTTCCCGAAGCCATTGCTGCCCAGCGAATTCTCCACCGAGACGCTGCAGTCGTTCTTCCACGCGACCGGAACCGTTCCGGCACTGGGCAACTCGGTGCTCGTCGGGCTCTACACGGTGTTCTGGTCGCTGGTCATCGGCGCGCCCGCCGGATACGCGTTGGCTCGCAATGCCTTCCGCGGTAAGGACAGCTACCAGATATTCATCCTGTTCGTGCGGGCGCTGCCGATCGTGGTGCTCTCGGTGCCGCTGGCCACGATGTTCCTGCGGCTGGACGTTTATGACACCGTCTTCGCCGTGACGCTCGTGCACACCACACTCGCGCTGCCCACCACCGTGCTCATCACGGCGAGCATTTTCGTCGCGGTACCGGCCGACCTCGAGGAGGCGGCGCGCGTCTTCGGGTGCACGCGCTGGCAGGCGGCGCGCACAGTCGTTGTACCGCTGGCACTTCCCGGTCTGGCCGCGTCATCGATCTTCACGTTCGTGCTGTCGTGGAACGAGATCCTCGGCGCGACCATCGTGACGCTCGGACATCGCACGTTGCCCGCACAGGTGCTCACCACGCTCGGTGAGGCGTCGACACCGTACCGGTTCGCGGGCGGGTTCGCGCTGATCATTCCGGCGCTGGTCTTCATCTTCGTGATGCGGCGCTATCTGGTGAACATGTGGGGGACGACGCTGAGATGACAGAGGTGTAGGGCATATGGCCGAAGTGATCCTGCGGGATCTGGTGAAGACCTATCCCGGCGGTACGACGCGCGCCACCGACCAGGTCTCGCTCGAGGTCGCCGACGGTGAATTCATGGTGCTGCTCGGGCCGTCCGGCTGCGGTAAGACGACGCTGCTGCGCATGATCGCCGGACTGGAACTGCCCGATGCGGGGCAGATCGTGATCGGCGGCAAGGATGTCACCTACCTCGAACCGCGGCGGCGCAATCTGTCGATGGTGTTCCAGTCCTATGCCGTCTTCCCCAATAAGAAGGTTGCCGACAATATCGGCTTCGGCCTGCGGGTGCACGGTGTGCCCGCCGAGGAGATCCGGCGCAAGGTCGCGTGGGCCGCGGATCTATTGCAGCTCACTCCGTACCTGGATCGGTATCCGGCGAAGTTGTCCGGCGGCCAACGCCAGCGCGTCGCGGTGGCGCGCGCGATCGTCATGGATGCCGATGTGCTGCTCATGGACGAACCGCTGTCCAATCTGGATGCGCTGCTGCGACTTTCGTTCCGCGCCGAGTTGAAGAAGCTGGTCGGCGAGCTCGGCACCACCACGATCTATGTCACCCATGACCAGGTCGAGGCGCTGTCGCTCGGCGATCGCGTCGCGGTCATGCGCGATGGGGTGATCGTTCAATGCGGTTCGCCGACAGCGGTATACGACGGTCCGGCGACCGAATTCGTCGGCGGCTTCCTCGGCAGCCCACCGATGAACTTCCTCACCGGGATCGTCGACATAGGCGAGGCCGGACCGCATATCGATCTCGGCGGGCAGTCGCTGCCGGTTCCCGCCGCGCTCGCATCGTTCAACGGTAAGAAGCTCGACCTCGGCATCCGGCCCGAGGCCATTGCCGTCGGCGACGAGGCGGGCACCGATTCGGTGCGCGCCCAACTCCAGGTGCTGGAGCCGCTCGGCTCGTCCACCCTGTTGACCACCGATGTCAGCGGACAGACCGTCAAGATTCAGACGCAGCCCGGCTTCCGGGCCGACCAGGGCGACGCGCTGAACCTGTATGTGCCACCGCAGGCCTGCCGCTGGTACGACCCGGAAACCGGATTATTGCTGGAGCACTCAGTGTAGATATCCGGTGGAGAGTTCGTCGTATCCGATCAATTCGACGGCCGAATATTTTTGCCCCTCGCTGAAACCCTCCGTTGCTACCGATGAGCCATCGAGAGTCAGTTTCGCCCGCTGCAATATACGGCAGCTCGGTGAACAAATATTGTGGATGGCCATCGCACGCCGCGCTTGTCCCGGAGTCAATTCACCGGGATCGGTGAAACAGTCGCCGATATTGGAGATTATCGATCGCATTTCGGCTAACCAACTCGCACGGGCACAGCGGCTTCTTCGACAATTCGACCACGGCCGACGGTGAGCGACACCAAGGCGATATTTCCGATCGCGGTAATCAGTGGACCCGCGACAGTAGCGAATTGGTATCCACTCGCCAGCAGCACTCCCAGCACACCGAGAGCTCCGGCGAAGGCATTTGCGGCGAACATTTGCCAGGTTTCCTCCTGAGGCTTCGACCAGGCATGCCGCAGCGTCGGGACGGTGGCGATGAGATTGGCGCAGATGGCCATCAGCGCACCGAACGTCTTCTCCGAAATCTCCACCGTGACCAGCACACATGCGACGGAGGAGAGCAGACACGCCCAATCGATATTGTCGCAGGGCCGCAGACTCACCCCACGCCGCAGACCGAGGACGATAACGGCGGCATTCATACTTGCCGACGCGGCATTGATACCAGCGGCGAGATATGCGCCCGCCAGATATGCGACCACCGCGAATACGGTATTGGCAGTACACCAGGCTATCCACGACGCCATTCGCGGTCGCGTGCCACCATCCAGAATTCCGACCAGATATGCGACGACACCATACAGTGAGATGCCGACGCTGACCAAAGCTGCCGACGTGCTCAGACTCCAGAACTCACTCACGTGCACCATTCCTAATTTTTCGCGCAGACGTGCGCGAGACAGCCACAACCGGCAATTCGACCCGCATGCGAACACACCGAAGGGAACAAATCCGGTGCGACGATGGGGACCGTATCTGCCGTGGGTGAACACTTCGGGATGATTTGTTCGTTCGCGATTGAAACTATCGTTACACGGAGGTTCCGGCGTCACAAACCCAGGAGGTCGGCCGTAACAGACTTTTACGTCGGTAACTGATGCTTAACAGGATTTGGTTACTGAGCTCACATCGGTGCGAAATCGACATTAATGAGCACCGTTGCGCGGGACAAGCACGCCACAGACACACGAAGACCCCAGCCGTAGCTGGGGTCTCCCGTGGTCACGCCGACCGTTGTGCGAGTCGAAACCTCTGCACCCCGGCCTCGATTACTGAGCCTGCCACACTTGCCGGGAATCGTCGCGCCGAGCCCGGCATCCTGCGGGACACCGCCGCGCACTTGCATCTGTAAGTCCGGTCGAATCGCGCTCAACCAGGCGATTTCCGACGACCAAAGCCCCTTCGAGATAACGAAACGGCAACATCGTGATCATCCCGTGTCCAAACTGTTCGACTCGGAATGTAGGGCTCATGACGGAATCCCCAGCGGATCTTGCAGCCGCCGGGCCGTTTTCGTGTTCGGCGACCGAGGACCGCCGGACTCGGACTACCGTGGCAGCAATGACCGATCGACTTGCTGGAGACCCTTTGCGCAGCATCGCCCGCGTACTGCTCATCATCTCGGCACTCGTCGGCATGGCCATGCCGACCGTTCCCGCCGCATTCGGCGCACCGGTCAGCGATGACGTGACTGCCGGGAAGATCGATGAGCTGCTGGCACTGCGGGCTGCCTCGCCGGGTGCGAGCAAGGGTGAGCTGATCGAGCGGTTGTCGGGTCGTCTGCTCGGAACGCCGTATGGCGCGGATATGCTCATCGGCTCGGCGGACCAGCCCGAACAGCTGGTCATCGATCTGCGGCGGGTGGATTGCTTCACCTACCTCGACTATGTCGAGGCGCTCAGCAGGTCCACCGATCGCGACCAGTTCGTCGCGAATCTGATCGCGACCCGCTATACCGACGGCCGCGTCGAGTTCCAGCAGCGCAAGCACTTCTTCAGCGATTGGTCGCATACCGCGCGCATCGCGGCCACCGATATCACCGGTACGTTGAGCCCGGCCGCGGTGACCGTCACCAAGCACCTCAACGCGAAAGCCGGTGGCGGAACATATCTTCCGGGGCTGCCGGTGGTCGATCGCGATATCACCTACATCCCCGGCGCCGCGGTAGACGAGAGCGTCATCGGTGGACTCCGCACCGGTGACTACATCGGCGCGTACGCCGACCAGCCGGGACTCGATGTGACCCATGTCGGCATCTTCGTCATGACACCGAGCGGCCCGGTCTTCCGCAACGCGTCCTCACTCGCCGCCAACAACAAGGTGGTCGACTCCCCCTTCGCCGACTACGTGCGCACGACGCCCGGCATCGTGGTGCTCCGCGCGCTGTAATCGAACGGAGCCGGCCAACGCGACAGTGGGCGAGCGGGTTTCGGCGGCGACGGCGCGAATCCGTCGGATCACGGCGCGGTCGTCGATCGCCACACACGACTCGTGCGTTGCCCCGCATGGCACCGCCGAGTCGAATCGCCCGCCCCATGATCCGCTCTCGCGGTATGCCGTTCGTTCCGCCTCGCTTCTGCCCGACCATCGGTGGCCGGCTCCATCCCAACTGTGCTCGGGGTGGCACGGTCCTCGACAGAGCCGGGATGCCCTAGATCCGGGGACGTTCGGTCCTACCGAACACAGGTCAACTGGTCCGGGACGTGATCAGCCCGAGGTCGGCGTCGTAGCGGCGGTACAGCAGGTTCCCACGGCGGCTGACGGGATCGATGAAGAACAGGAATGGCAGGCCGATGGTGCACAGGCGGTCGACGGCCGCGGTCTCGGACAACTCCGGAATCCTTGGATCGGCTGCTGATGGGTCGCACGACGAACGGAGCAACTCGATACCTGCGGAATCGCCACGGTAGACGATCGCGTCAGCGCCGGTCTCGGCATCTACGAACAGATGTGCGTCGTAGTCCATCGCGTCGAGCACCGCGGCCGCCGCCTCCGGTGTGCCCACCAGCAGCGAACAATTCTTGCGGCGGGTGATCGTGCCATGTCCGGATACCGCGAGTAGTCGCCGTATCGGCTCCGGCTCCGACGCCACCCGTCGCTTTGTCGTCAACCGCTCGATCAGCCGCTCCAGCCGCTGCACGACCGGCAGCACCATGCCCGCCCCTGGAGTAATCGTCTGCACGCGCGCCGGTGTACCGCGCACGCACAGATTCACCTGCACCAACTGCGGCCCACTCGGGCAGTTCGCGACGACGACCCGTACCCGGGCACCACCTTCGATCCCATTTCGGGTAAGCAATCGCCCGACCGCGCCCGACACGCGTTCGAGTTCCAACTCCGCGATCGGTCCACGCGGAAACACGACGATGTCGGGGAAGTCCGCGGTGGACCACTTCCCTGACGCACTCATGACGACCTCGCTGTTGGATTGTTCGAGCTCCGACCCTCCGGACTCGATGGCAGCATCCGCGACGTCCACGACGGCAGGGCCGAAAGTCACTGCCACACCTGACCTTCGGCACCCAGTACACGGCCCGACCCGACGGGTGACCATCGACCTTCGAGAACAGGCAAAAGGCCCATATCAACCGGCACATCGCCGGACGAGGCTCCGGAGTATGACCGACACCCGCCTCTCCCCTGTACGTTCCGTGCCGGACGATTCGACGGTGCTGGCTGCCATGCGTTCGGCCGGCCGCGCGCCGTCGTTGCACAACACTCAACCGTGGCGCTGGGTCTTCGACGGGACCCGGCTGCATCTGTACCGCGACGACGACCGCCTGCTGACCTCGGCGGACCCGTCGGGTCGGCAACTGGTGATCAGCTGTGGCGCGATGCTGCACCACGTGCGCACCGCATTCGCCGCCAGGGGCTGGCACACAGATACCACCCGGCTCCCAGATACCGGCCGCCCCGACTATCTGGCCTTGATCGAGTTCCGGCCGTGGCCCGAGCCGCCGGTCGGCGTGCTGGCCCGCGCCCGCGCCATCGATAAGCGACGCACGGACCGGCTGCCGCTGTACGCGCCGGCCGACTTGTCGCCGCTCCTGCATGCCGGTCGAATGCTGGTGACACCTCACGACATCGAACTCGATCTCCTCGACGACAGCGCCCGCGCGAAGCTGACGGCGGCCTCCGACCACGCCACCGCGGTCCGCCGCTACGACATGGAATACCAGACCGAATTGCAATGGTGGGCCGGACATTCCGGTGACACGGAAGGCGTCCCGCGCGAATCCCTGGCCTCCGATGCCGAATTCGCCCGCGTCGGCGTAGGCCGCACCTTCCCATCCGCACCGCATTCGGCCCGCCGCGACACTCTCGAGGACAACGCGTGCCTACTGGTACTCAGCTCACCCCGCGAATCCGTCACCACCTGGCTGCACACCGGCGAAGCCCTCTCCGCAGTCCTCCTGGAATGCACCACGTCCGGCCTGGCAACTTGCCCGATGACCCACATCACCGAATTGCCTTCGGCCCGAACAGCTATCGCAACCATGCTCCCCCACCCCACCATCCCCCAGGTCCTCATCCGCGTCGGCACCTCCCCCGAAAACACCCCCGAACCCCCACCAACCCCCCGCCGCCCCCTCCCCGACATCCTCACCATGCAGTAAGTAACTCGAGAATGCGCCGGTGGTGGGGCCTTCTCGACATCCCTACGCCTGGTGATCGACCGCCCAGATGCGCATATCGGCGGGACTACGCTGGAGGGACCCAGCGGAGGTGTTGCGATGACGAGTGTGTTCCTGGTCGATGACCATCAGATCGTGCGTCGCGGTGTGCGGGATCTGATCGATTCCGAGCCCGATCTCGAGGTCGTCGGTGAGGCGGGCACGGTTTCGCAGGCGTTGGCGCGCATTCCCGCGCTGCGCCCGCAGGTCGCGGTTCTGGACGTACGCCTGCCCGATGGCAATGGCATCGAACTGTGTCGTGAATTGCTGAATCAGCATCCTGAGCTGCGGTGTCTGATACTCACCTCGTTCACCGACGAGCAGGCCATGCTCGATGCCATTCTGGCCGGGGCCAGCGGGTACGTGGTCAAGGACATCGACACCATCGAGCTGGTCGAGGCCATTCGCGAGGTCGGCGCTGGTAAGTCGCTGCTCGACAATCGCGCGGCCGCTGCCCTCATGGCGAAGCTGCGCGAGGAGGCCGAGGCCAAGACGGGACCGCTGGCTGGTCTCAGCGAACAGGAGCAGACGCTGCTGAACCTGCTGGGTGAGGGGCTGACGAATCGGCAGATCGCGAGCCGGATGTTCCTTGCGGAGAAAACCGTGAAGAACTATGTGTCCCGGCTGCTGACCAAACTCGGAGTCGAACGCCGCACCCAGGCCGCGGTGCTGGCCTCCAAACTCACCGCGCCCACCAAGCAGCAGAAGTGAGCGATTGTGGTTTCGCTCGGCGTGACATGGGGTCAGGACTCCGGGCAGAATACAGATCATGGCGGACGAGTCGACCGTCTCCGGTCCGGCACCGGGGACGGAAACTTTGTCTCAACTGCGACTTCGTGAACTGCTCGGCGAAGTCCAGGACCGCATCGCCCAAATGGTCGGCGTCCGCGACCAGATGGACCGCCTGATCGAGGCCATGCTGGTCGTCACCGCCGGATTGGACCTGGACAACACGCTGCGCTCGATCGTGCACACCGCCATCGAGTTGGTCGACGCCGGATACGGCGCGCTCGGCGTGCGCGAAACCGATGAGACCAGCAACGAGCTCGCCGAATTCGTCTACGAGGGCATCGACGACCGCACCCGGGTCATGATCGGCGATCTGCCGCGCGGTCACGGTGTCCTCGGCCTGCTCTTCGAACAACCGAAACCCATTCGGCTGCCGGATCTTTCGAAGCATCCCTCGTCGGTCGGCTTCCCCACCCACCACCCGCCGATGCACACCTTCCTCGGCGTACCGGTGAAGGTTCGCGACGAAATCTTCGGCAACCTGTACCTGACCGAGAAGGCCGGTGGGCAGGAATTCACCGACGACGACGAGGTGGTGGTGCGGGCGCTGGCCGCCGCCGCGGGTATCGCCATCGCCAACGCCCGCCTCTACGAACAATCCCGGATCCGCCAGCAATGGCTGGAGGCCAACCGCGATGTGGCCACCGAACTACTCGCCGGCGGCGAACCGAAGGAGGTGCTGGAGCTGATCACCGACCGGGCGCTGCAGCTGACCCAATCGGCGTGCAGCTTCCTTTCACTGCCCGAAGATCCGGATATTCCGCCCGACGAGGTGACCGATCTGGTCGTGGTCGCCGCGGCCGGTGTCGATGCGCAAGAGCTGACCGGACAGAGTATTCCGATAAACGAATCGCACTCGGGCATCGCATTTCGGGAGAACCGGGTCCTTTCGGTCGATCGGCTCCAATACACCCTGCGGTTCGGCAACTCGACCGAATTCGGTCCGGTGCTGGTGCTGCCACTGCGGGCCGAACAGACGGTTATCGGTGTGCTGACGATCCTGCGTTCACCAGCGGCCGCTCCGATCGATATGGCAGCACAGGCCATGATGGCGGACTTCTCCGTCCAAGCCGCGCTGGCACTGCAACTTGCCCGGAGCCAGCGCCGCAACCGCGAACTCGACGTGCTCTCCGACCGCGACCGGATCGCGCGTGACCTGCACGACCATGTCATCCAGCGCCTGTTCGCGGTCGGTCTCTCGCTGCAGGGCACTGCCCAGCGGGCCCGCGTGCCCGAGGTCAAATCTCGGCTCACGGAGACCATTCAGGACGTCCAGTCGATCGTGCAGGAAATCCGGCATTCGATCTTCGATCTGCACGAGAGCACCACCGCGGATGCCCCGACGCTACGTAAACGGCTGCACGGCATCATCGCCGACATGATCGGCGAAAGCGGATTGCGCACCACGATTCGCCTCGCCGGTCCGGTCTCGGTGCTGGCACCGCCGCTGTCGGAGGATGTCGAAGCGGTGCTGCGCGAGGCGGTGAGCAATGCGGTGCGGCATGCATCGGCGACGACGGTATCGGTCCAGCTCCGGGTGCGCGACGATGTCACCATCGAGGTGACCGATGACGGTGTCGGCGTGCCCGACGAGCTCGCACGGATGAGCGGATTGGCGAATCTGGCGACACGCGCCGAGCAGGCGGGCGGCAGTTTCAGCGTGATCAAGGGCGAGCACGGGGGCACGACGTTGCGCTGGTCGGCACCGTTGCCCTGAACCGTGTCGCCAAGGCGGGGCTGTCCGGGCGCTGTGCCATCCGGACACCATGCAGACATGAGGAGCGGCCTTTGGGCCCTGCGGTTGGTGACCAATGCCAGGCGTGCGCGACCACCTCGAATTCCTAACCTACGGGTAGCCGCAATCTCGGAACCCCGAAGGGACATCCATGACCGCCCAGCACCGCGATGAATCACACCGGCTGGCGTCGGCCGAAGTAGTGGTCGGAACCGACGGTTCCGAGGCGGCCGATCTGGCCGTCCGTTGGGCCGCCGAGACCGCCTCCCAGCGGGGCAGGCGGCTGCGCATCGTGCACGGTCTCGATCTTGCGGCGGCTGGGTCGGTCTACGGGATGTACGACGTGATCATGCCCCCGGTGATCAACGCGATCCGCCGCGAAGGCGCGGACGTGCTGCGCACCGCACGCCGACTCGCCCATCAGGCCGATCCGGGCCTGACCGTGGAAACCGAACTCTCCGAAGCCAATCCGGCACACCTGTTGATCGAGCTGTCCGAGGCCGCGCATCTGGTCGCGATCGGCACGGCGGGTTCCGACGGCAGCCTGAGCTATCTCGGATCGACGCTGCTCGCGGTCGCAAGCCATGGGCGCGGTGCGATCGTGGTCGTGCGTGACACCGGCACCGAACAGCAGACTCGACGCGTCGGCCCGGTTGTGCTCGGTATCGACGGCGGACCGGGGAGCACGGCCGCCGTCGGGGCCGCGTTCGCCGAAGCCAGTGAACGCAGAACCCGACTCGTCGCCGTCCACGCTTGGAGCGACCTGTACTTCGACCGCGTCGCCGGCCTCCCCTACGGCGTCTGCGATCACGACGCCGAGACCACCGGACAGGCGATCCTGGCCGACCAGCTCACCGGCTGGCAGGAGAAGTACCCGGACGTGCAGGTCGTCCGCAAGGTGTACCTGTCGGGTCCGCGGCAGGCACTGCGCGAATGGTCGCGGTCGGCCCAGCTGCTCGTGGTCGGCAGCCGGGGACGCGGCGGATTCCGCGGACTGCTGCTCGGCTCCACCAGCGATGCGCTGGTCCAGACCGCGCACTGCCCGGTCATGGTTGTCCGCCCGCAGTAGCGCAGTCACGCTGACAGGCGACGAAATCCCATGTCCACCACCACGAATCCCCCGGTACTCGTCGGCATCGACGGCTCCGATGCCGCCGCCGAGGCAGTGCGCTGGGCCGCGACCGACGCCGTCCACCACCGCGCGCCCCTGCACATCGTGTACGGCATCGGCGCCCCGATGGACTTCGGTCCCGGAATAGCCTTCGACCAAATCGATTACGACGCCTATCGAGCGGCCGGCGCCGCCGCCGTCACCACTGCCGGCGCCTACGCGACCGCGGCGGCCGCACCCATCGGCGAACTCGAAATCGCCACCTTCGTGGTCGACGCGCCGCCGATACCGGTCCTGCTCGACCGTTCCAAGGATGCGCGCATGCTCGTCGTCGGCACCCGCGGTCTGGGTGCCTTCCGCCGTGGCCTGCTCGGCTCGGTGAGCACCGCCGTCGCGAGGCACGGGCACTGTCCGGTCGCCGTCATTCCCGAACCCGAGGACTACAAAGCCGATCGGCTGCTGGGACCGGTGCTCGTCGGTGTCGACGGCTCCCCCAGCGCCACCCGCGCCATCGAGGTCGCCTTCGACCAGGCCGCCCATCGCGCGGTCGGGCTGCGCGCGGTACTCACCTGGTCCGAGTTCAACCGCTATATCTCCCGCGACGATATGCAGAAAGAGGCCGAGGCGGTGCTCTCCGAGAGCCTGGCGGGCTGTGCGGAAAAGTATCCGGGCCTCGCGGTCGAGCGCGTGGTCGTCGAGGATCGACCGGCCAGATGCCTACTCGCCGAGGCAGAATACGCGCAACTGATCGTCCTGGGCAGCCGCGGCCGCGGTGGTTTCGCGGGCATGACCCTCGGCTCGGTCAGCCAGGCCGTCCTACACGCCACCGACTGCCCCCTCATCATCGCCCGACCCTGATATCCCCGCCCGGGTGGCCCTTCAGCACGTTCCGGCACTCACCGGTCCGCAAGCACGCAGCGAGTTCACAGGTTGCGTTAATCGGAGCGCACGGTGGTGTTCACATCCTGTTTACGATATCGGGATGTTGATTCAGGACGCGCAGGAGAGTTCGGTTGCACCACCGGGGAAAGTGGGGACTGCGCGTCCGTGGCGAACTCGGCTGATCTGGGGCAGTATCGCGGGCGCGGTCGTGGTGCTGATCGCGGGGCAGTTGATGGCCGTGCATATCAATGCGCTCGGGCCACTGACCAGTCTTTCTTGGGACTACGTCGGGCGGCCCAAGTCGGCGACCACGCCGTGGGCCGGGTTTCTGCTGGCGCTGATCGGCGTCTCCTGGAGTGTGCGGGTACGTGCGCTGGCGGCCGCGGTCGGCATCGACGTGGTCTTCGTGATCATTCGCGCGATCGAGGGGCGGTTGTTCACGGTCGGGAACGGTCCGACCATTGTGCTCACCGCGCTGGCGGTGATCGCCGCCGTGCGCTGGACCGGCGCGCGACGCGAAACCGCGCTGCGCACAATCGCTCTCGGTGCGCTGCTGATTCTGGCGACGAAGGTCGGCGAGATCTGGCTGGACATCACCGCTTGGGCCTGCCCGACCGTGCTGGATCCCTATGCGGAACTGGCCGATCACGCGCTCGGCAATCCGTCGTGGCTCGTCGGACAGGTACTCGACGCGGCAGGACCCGTGCCGCTGGGTGTGGTGCGCTGGGTCTATTTCGAACTGCCGGTCGCGGCCATCGTGGTCGCCGCGTGGCAGCTGCGCGGCGTCACCGCGGGTATGTGGCCGCGGCACTATCTGGTGCGCACATTCCTCACGCTCGGTGTGGTCGGCCCGCTGTTCTATGTGGTCTTCCCGGTCGTCGGGCCGGTGCTCGCGTTCGGCCCGGAGGGGCAAGGTTTCGAACTCGCCGATGTCTGGCCGAATGTCGTTGCGGCACTGCCGTCCTCGGTCGATTCGATGCCCTTCGACGGCATCACACCGCGCAACTGCATGCCGTCACTGCATACGGCGTGGGCGCTGTCGCTGTTCATCCACTCCCGGCGCGGACCGCTCTGGTTGCGCTGGGGTGGTGCGTTCTGGCTGGCCTGCACCCTCGTCGCGACGCTCGGTCTCGGTGCCCACTACGGCGTCGATCTCGTCGCGGGCGCGGCACTGTGCCTGACCGTCGAATCCGTTCTGCGTGATCCGGACCGGGGCTGGGACCGCGGCCGCGCCCAAGTGGTGGCCTTCGGTATCGCGACCTTCGCAGGGGTGCTGCTGTGCGTGCGCTTCCTCGCGCTGCCGATGGCGAATTACCCGTTCCCGTTCGGCGTCGCGATTCTGGGTGTCTTCGCCGCGCTGGCGTTCACCTTCTACCGGACCTGGTTCGCCGCAAATGACTCGGTAGCGGTGGATCCGCTGCGGCCTGCACAGCGTGCCGATGACGGCACCGCCCGGCCGTCGGCCGTGCCAGACTGACGGCGTGAGTGAGCAGGACGGCACCGAGAAGACCCGCCCACCGACCCGCGATCGCGGCGACGCGATCGGCGCCGGACTCATCTGGCTGACCAAATGGTCGCTGTGCATTATCGCGATCGCTGCGGGCGCGTGGGTGCTCGGCACCGTCATTGCCGCGCTCTGGGTGGTACTGCTGCCGATCGCGCTGGCGCTGATCGTCGCGACGATGCTGTGGCCGCCGACCCGCTGGCTCACCGCGCACGGCTTTCGGCCCGGCGCCGCGGCAACGGTCACCCTGCTCGGATTCATCGGAGTCCTCGCCGGTGTCATCGCCCTGATCGTTCCGTCGGTTGTCGACCAGGCCCCGGAGCTGGCCGACAATCCACCGAGGGTGTCAACAAGGTGCGTGATTGGCTGCACGGTCCGCCGCTGCGCATACGCGACGAGCAGTTGCAAGCCGCGGTGGAAGCGATCACGCAGCGGCTGAAGTCCAGTTCGGAACAGATCGCCTCCGGCGTCTTCACCGGCGTGACCACCGCGACCTCCACGCTGGTGACGCTGTTCCTGGTGCTGGTACTGGCGTTTTTCTTCGTCAAAGACGGTCCACGGCTGCTGCCGTGGCTGCATGCCGTGCTCGGCAGTCGCGGCGGCAGGCACCTCGAGGAGGTGCTGAATCGCATCTGGTCCACCCTCGGCGGATTCATCCGCGTACAGGCGCTGGTAAGTCTGATCGACGCGGTGTTCATCGGCGCCGGACTGGTGATCCTGCACGTCCCACTGGCATTCGTGCTCGCGGTGATCACTTTCATCGGCGGTTTCGTGCCGATGGTCGGCGCATTCGTCGCCGGGGCGCTGGCGGTGCTCGTTGCGCTGGTGGGCAATGGCGTCACCACCGCGCTGATCGTGCTCGGCATCATCATCGCCGTCCAACAGTTGGAAGGCAATGTGCTGCAACCGGTCCTGCAGGCCCGCAGCATGAAATTGCATGCCGTGGTGGTCCTGGTCTCGATCACCGCGGGCGGCTCCCTCTACGGCATCGTCGGCGCCTTCCTCGCGGTACCGGTAGCGGCCGTCCTCGCCGTGGTAGCCCGCTACCTCGGCGAGCAGATCGACGTCGTCACCGCACCCCCCGACGAATCCCCCGAACCCGAGCCCGCGCCGGACTAGCTGCATCCGGTGGCTGTGCCGTGAGCTATTCGGAGTACTTGTAGAAGCCCTCTCCGGTGGCGATGCCGAGCTTGCCCTTGTCGATGTAGTTGGTCTTGAGCCAGGCCGCGAGCTGCTGCCCCTCGTCGCCGCCGTTGACCAGGATGTTGTAAGGGGTGGTCAGGCCGATGACGTCGAGCATCTGGAATGGGCCGACCGGTGCGCCGGTGCCGATCCGCCAGGTCTTGTCGACCGCCTCCGGTTCGGCGAATCCGCCCGCGCCGAGCGCCATGGCCGCATTGAGCAGCGGCACGAGCAGCGAATTGAGGACGTAACCCGCCTTCTCCTTATGCAATTCGATCGGCTCCATGCCGATCGCGGCGGCGAACTCGACGACCGCCCGAAAGACCTGCGGATCGGTCTCGGGCGTCCCCATCACCTCGGCGGTGTTGTATCGCCACACCTGATTCGCGAAGTGCAGCGCGAGGAATTTGTCGGGGCGGCCGGTGTAGTCCTTGATATCGCTGGGCAGCAGGGTGGACGAATTGGTGGCGAAGATCGTCTTCGCCGGTGCGAGTTCGCCCAGCTGCCGGTAGGTCTGCTCCTTGATGGTGAGCACCTCCGGCACCGCTTCGATCACGAGGTCGGCATCCTGCACGGCCGCGGCCAGATCCGTGGTCGCGACGATGCCCGCCTCGGTCTTCTCGGCCTTGGTATCACCACCCGGCACTTCGATGCGATAGGTCGCCGCGAGCTTGGCGAATCGATCGCGAGCACCGGCGATGGCCTCGTCGCTGATGTCGTAGGCGGTGACATCGAATCCGTGGAATGCGGTCTGGAATGCGATCTGCGATCCCAGCACCCCGGTTCCGAGGACGGTCACCTTGCGGATGGTCATCTGCTATCTCCTTCCTTCGGGGGCACAGTCCGCCCCGGGTGTCATCGGCGTCGTCGAGGGAGATCATCGTTGGTCGCGCACTACTGCGTCGAGGAAGAAGACCAGGTGATCGTGGGCGCGGCGACGGCCTTCGGCGCGGGCAGCAGCCGGGCCGTGCAGGTAGACCAATCGTAGGAAACCCAGCGGTGCGAGCAGTTCCCACATCAGGGCTTCACCGGTCGAGTCCCCCTTGCGCAGCCGCGCGGTGACCACCTCGGTCAGCTGTCCACGCTCCGCCCAGATCGGAAAGTACGGAGCCACCGCGGCCGCCCCCTTGGCGAGCATGTCGGTGACCAGGCGCGGATCGTTCGGAATCGCTTGGCGCAGCATGAGTTTGGTGAACTTTCGGGATTCGTCGGTATCGAAGAGGTCCAATATTCGGTCGACGGTTTCGGTCAGGAATCCGCGCGGGTCATCCGGCACCGCCTTCGGATCCGGGAGTATCTCGGCGATCACCGTATCCACCGCGCCGACACCGGCCTGCGCGATCAACTCCCGGTAGATCGCCTCTTTATTGGCGAAGTGAGCGTAGAGACCGCCATCGGAAAGCCCTGCCGCCCGCGCGATCATCCGCACCGAGGTGGCGGCGTAGCCGTGCTCGACGAACAGATCCAGTGCGGCGGCGAGCAGCAGCGCACGGGTGTCGCCTGCCTCGTCCTTGCGCGGGCGGCCGACGCGACGTGGCGGGGTCACGGTCATTGGCTCAGATTAAACGATCACTGGTTAATAATCGATCGATTGATTATTATTGAGTTGAGCGCTCAACCTACAGTCACTCATCGCGAGGATCATGCTCATGTCGAAACATCTACTGTCCCAAGAGATTTCCGAACGTCCCGCGGGCTACGCCGGGCCGAATCTGAGCCCGACCGGCCTGCGGTTGATACCGCATCCGATCGGCGCGGGTGCCGTCGCACTCATGGCAAATGTGCCCCCGAAGGACAATAACGGCGTTATTTTCGGCGACCGGGCCGCCCTGGTCATCGATGCGGGTATCACCCCGACCATCGGCACCCAAATCCGAAGTCTGGCAAGCGATCTCGCCGACGCTCCCCTGCGCTACCTGGTGAACACCACCTACCACGGTGATCACACCTTCGGGAATGCCGCCTTCGACGACCTCACCGTCATCACGTCGGGCGCCAACCGTGCCAATATGTACGACCTCGCCTACGAGAAGGACATCCGCTCCCGCAATATGTACGGCGACGAGGAGTTGTTCGGCGAGGTCACCCGCTGGCGGCTGCCGGATCTGACTTTCGAGACGGCGATGGAGATCGATCTCGGCGGCCGCACCGTCGAGTTGCACCATTTCGGCCCCGGCAACGGTCCGGGCGACACCATCGTCTATGTGCCGTCACAGCGCACCGCTTGGACCGGAAACTTTCTGACCGGTGCCGGATCCGCGCACATGCTCCTGCAGGGCGGCCCCGAGCCGTACCTCGCCTCGCTGCGCGCCATGCAGGAAACTCTGCCCGAATTGGAGACGATCGTCCCTGGTCACGGCCCGATGGGCCGCGGTCGACGCTCGATCACCGTGCTCATCGACTATCTCGAACGGCTACGCGACGAGGTGTCGGCCGCATTCGAAGCGGGCCACACGCTGGAAGAAACTTACGCGCTGTGCACAGACCCCTGGGCCACCGATCTCGATCCCGAATTCGCCACTGCCCTAGGTGAATACGAGATTCCCCTCGACCTCGCCGAGCAGGGCTTTCGGGAACTGTGCCGGAACCTGCATCGCCTCAACATCATGACCACCTTTCGCGTCTGCGAACAGCTCGCGCAGTAAGCGGATGGGTCCCAGCTAACTCACAGCCACGGGCTAGGGTGCGCAAATCTTGCGATTCCAAGATTGTCTTGTCGGTCCGGATCGGACGGGTCGACGGTCTCGGACGCAGACCCGACAACAGGAGGAACGTGGATGAAGATCAAGTCGAAGCTGGCGAAGGGCGCGATCGCGGGCGGCGTGTTGGTCGGCCTGCTGGGCGTTGGTGCGGGTGTGGCGAGCGCCGATCCGGGGCAGGATCAGCGTCCGGGTATCGAGCAGCAACAGCAGGGCCACGATCAGCAGCGCGGGGATCAGCGCCAGGACCAGCAGCGGCATGATCAGCAGCCCCAGGGTCACGGCTTCTGGTTCTCCGGCCAGTGGATTCCGCTGCCCTGATCTCGACTCGATGCGAAAGGCCCTGTGTCCGTTGGGCATGGGGCCTTCGTCGGTTTGTCCGCCCACAGCGTAATGCCCGGCCGGATCGGCAGGCGCGGCCGTACGCTCTCCCTATGACCGAGCTGCACTCGATCCAGGGCGGACGCGATGACCGACCTCGCCACACCGAGGAACCGCTGTGGCGCGAGGTGCTCGGTGAACGGCTGCGCACGCTGCGGCGGGAGCAACGCGAGACCCTCGTCGAAACCGCCGGTCGCGCAGGTATTTCGCCGCAGTACCTGTCCGAGGTCGAGCGGGGCCGCAAGGAACCGTCGAGCGAGATGATCGCGGCGCTGGCCGGTGCGCTCGGCACCACCCTCTTCGGTCTCACCGAGCAGGTGGCCGACGAATTGCGCGCTCATCGTCGGCTCACCTTCGCCCGGCAGGCCGCGCCACGAGCCAGTGCTGGACCTACCCTCATGGCACTGGCCGCCTGATCAGTCGGCGCGGGCACCGAGCACGTTGTCGACCAGGCCGTAGTCGACGGCCGCCTGCGCGGTGAAGACGCGGTCTCGATCGGTGTCGTGACGTAGCCGCTCGGCTGGTTGCCCGGTATGCCGCGACAGGATCGACTCGATTTCCGCGCGCATCCGCACCAACTCGTCGGCTTGCAGGATCAGATCGGGAATCGCGCCCTGACCGCGGGCGGCGGGCTGATGCAGGACGACCCGGGCGTGCGGCAGCAAGGAGCGGCGACCGGGTTCCCCACCGGCCAGCAGTACCGCGCCGACCGCGATGGCCTGGCCGACACAGGTGGTCGCCACCGGGGCCTTGATGAATTGCATGGTGTCGTACACCGCGAGCATTGCGGACAGATCGCCGCCCTCGCAGTTGATGTACAGATTGATCTCCTGCTCCGGACTCTCCGACTCCAGGTGCAACAGCTGGGCGATGAGCGCATTGGCCACGCCGGAATCGATCGGGGTCCCGAGGTAGACGATCCGCTCGGCGAGCAGGTGGGAGTAGATATCGGTGATCCGCTCGCCGCCGCGCGGATGCTGAGCGATCACATTGGGAATGGTGTACGTCATGCCGAAATTCCGATCCGCTGGCGCTGGGGCACGATTTCCCCGAACGAGCCGACAATGTGGTCGATGAAGCCGTATTCCTTGGCCTGTGCCGCGCTGAACCAGCGATCGTGCAGCGAATCCTCGTAGATGCGGTCGTACGGCTGGCCGGTATCCCCCGCGATGATGCCGAGCACGGTCTCCACGGTGTAGCGCAGGTCATCGGCCTGCACCTCGACGTCGACGGCACTGCCGCCGATTCCGGCCGAGCCCTGATGCATCAGCACCCTGGCGTGCGGCAGGGCGAACCGCCGACCCGGCGTACCTGCCGACAGAAGGAATTGCCCTGCGCTGCAAGCCAATCCGAGTGCCAGGGTGGAGACCTCGCACGGCACCAGCCGCATCACATCGCGAATGGCGAGCATTGCCGGAACCGAACCACCCGGGGAATGGATCCACAACGAGATCCCGGAATCGGCATCCTCGGCGGCCAAGGTAAGCAGCTGCGTCATCAGGAGCGTGCCGTTGTCGTCGTCGAGCGGTCCGTCCAGCACCAGAATCCGTCTGCTGAGCAGCTGCTCCCTGGCGCGCCAACTGAACAACGGTGTCTTGTCATCGTGAGCCATGACTCCACCGTGCCGCGCGCCTACCCGAAAAATCTCGCCACGCTGCCCACAGCAGATCTGCTCAGAGCAGCGTCAGTCGTGCGAATGCGCGTGGATGCGCGCCTGCACCTCGGGCCGCCGCAGCGGCGGCACGTTCTTGGGCGGCACCTTCCGCTCGGGCAATTGTTCGAGCAGCCGCATGGTCGCGGCCGCGATATCGGCGACCGCGGCATCGACCGCAGGGCGCGTAGCTGCGGAAATGCTGGAAAGCCCGCCGACCTTGCGGACGTACTGCAATGCCGCGGCATGCACTTCTTCCGGGGTGGCGGCAGGCTCGAGCCCACGCAGGGCAGTGATATTTCGGCACATATCCCGAGGCTAGCTCGGGTTGGCATGAGTTTTAAGGGGCGAGGCCTCCGCACGCAGGTCGCGTCGATAGGCGAGGTTGATCCGAGCCGCACCCCAGGACAGCGACCAGATGAGAACCAGGGAGCAGACGAGTACGACCAGCGATGCCGCATCGATCAGCCAGGAGGGCCGGTCGAATGAGCGTTCACGTTGGAGCACAGTGATTTCGGGGACGAAGGGGCGCGTGAACTGGTCCAGTGCCGGAACTTCGGCGGCGTCGATGCCGGGGTCATGCGGCATGTAGATGGGTAGAGCAGTGAGCGATCGGCCGTCGTGCAGTCGCAGGATCGTCTTCCAATTTCCGTATACAGGAACAGGTTTCGTGCTCGCATAATGCCCCTCGCCGACCCGGCGCAGCTGATCGATCACGAGTCCGCGACCGGGGTTCGAGGAACCGGTGCCGCCTTGCCAGGCCAAAATCTGCACCCACTCGGGATCACCGCCCACCAGATCCTTAGGAGCAAGTGTGATATCGGCGTTGACCATCCGGCCCGCGGCTACCGGTGCCGCATCACGCAACTGGACTGTTGCGGAGGCATTTTCGGGAACATCGACGCGCAATCCATTCGCGGTGGCGGCGGCGGTGATCAGCACCGCCGCGATCACGATGCCACGGCGAATCCCAACGTACGGGAGCTCTTCGCCCCGCAGGACCATGCCGAGCAGCACGCCGACCGCACCGCCCGCGACACCCACCGGCACCGCCATGACCAATAGCTCCGGCCACATACCGGCAGGCCAGGAATCCACGAACATCCTTGCCACCCAAAGTGATTCGAGCCAGAGCCCGAGAGTGGCCGCGACCAGTCCGGTCAGCGCACCCCACCAAACGGGTCTGGACATGGGCAGCAGCGCCATCAGTTCGACGATCAGCGCGACACCGAGATACAGCGGAAATACATTGTGCGGCGCAGCGAGCAGCGAACCGACCAGGAACGCCAAAACAGTGCGGACGACGATCGCGAACACTACCGCGGCCAACGCGCCACCGCGGCCGAGCGTATAGCGCGCCGAAATCAGCGCGATCGTACTCGCGGCCGCGATCAGCATCGGCTGGAAGACGAGACGGAACTGTTCGACGCCGAAATCGAATTCGACCTGATACACCGACAGGCCGATCAGCAGACCACCGAAGGCGAAGGTGCGGACCAGCCACAGCAGCGGACCGTCGGTGCGATCCGGATCGGGCCGGTCCAGTCGGCCTTCGAACTCCAGCAGCAGCACCGCGACCAGCGACAATCCGGCGCCACCGATCAGCATCAGATGCGTGGGACCCCACAGGGTTACGTCCTGGCCGAACAGTCGGTGCCAGATGTCGTCGAGTGGGAAGCCGATGAGTGCGTACAGGCCGGCACCCGCCATCAGCACGCCCCCGACCGGGGCGTACCAGTCGCGGGTGATCCGAATCGCGGCCGGACCGGGTTTCTCGTCCAGCGGCAGGATGATGGCCAGCATTCCGGCCATGAACAGGAAGAACAGGCCGATCATGATGAAGTAGTGCGCCGGGTTCGCCAGCGGGCCCTCGTCGCGGCCCTTACCGATATGCAGGCTCACATCCCAGATGAAGCCGAACAGCGCGGTGAGAATGGTGGCGATGAACAGCGCGAGCGGCAGCGCGACCCAGCCCGGCCGGTTGATCAGCCCGCCGAGTCGATCGGCGGCGGTTTGCAGCCACGTGATGCGGCGGGTGCGGTGCAGATACCCGACCACGACGAGCACGGCCGCGATGGCGATCGCGGTGCCGGTCAGCACCGCGACCTGGTCGAGTGCGGCGCCGCCGCCCTCGGACCCACGCGTGAGCACCGCCATTGCCTGCATCACCTGACACTTTCCGGTGTTGACGACCGTCGCGTGGCTGGCCGTGCTCGGTCCGCGCCATTGTGGGCCTCGTCCTCGTTGACGGTGCCGGGCAGCCCCGCATATCGCTTGGACCTTCACTTCGGAAGGTCGGCATGTACGGCGGATACCCCTTGAGGAGACGGCCAATCCAGTGCCGTTGGGCACCGTGGCGCAGTGCCTGAAATCCCAGCCGACAACCATTTTCGGTGTCCGTTTGCATCTGATGATGCCGGGTAGTTGCCGAATATGGGTAGGCGTGACGGTTTGGCACCGTGGTGGATCGAGGCACCGACGGCGGCGATTACCGGTGTGGTGCGCACCGGGGTATCGACGGCCGTCGGACTAGGCGTACAACTCGTCGAAGCGCCGTTTCATGCGGCGCAAGCCGTGGCCGATGCCGCCGCTTCGGTAGTCGATACCGCCGCCGCCGGAGTCGACGAATTGGCTCCCCAACCGGAGAGCCCGCTGGGCGATGACCTGCTCGATCTGGTCGACCCGCATGAGCGGCGGGCCAACCGCCGGGTCGCCCTGCGCGAGGACAAGGCGACGATCGAGGTGCGCGGACTGAGCTCCGAGCGCGGCGCGGCCCTGGCTCGGACATTGGACGAGCGGCTCGGCAAGTTGCGTGGTGTGCGGTGGTCGCATGTCAACGCGGTGACCGGTCGGGTGGTTGCCACGCTGCGCGAAGGCGCGACCGGACTGCCGGAACTGCTCGAGGTCATCGAGGGGATCGAGGCAGACAGCAATGTCGCCGAAGTGGACTGGAGTCGCACCGTCGAATACCCCGAGGACCGGGAACCGTTGCTGGCGGCGGGAATTCAGGTGGCGAGCGAGGTATTCGCCATTGCAGTGTGCACGGTCGGCGCGCGGCTACCGTTCGGTGGGCCTGCGCGCGCGGTGCGGGCGGCGGCCACCGTCTTCGACACCCAACCACGATTGCGCACAATGCTCGAATCCCGATTCGGGCGCTCCCGCACCGATATGGCCCTCACCATCGTCACCGCGATCGGAACCGCATTCGGCGAGAACGCCGCCGACGGCATCACGAATCTGCTGGCCGACACGGCCCAGCGCACCTTCCTCCTCGGCGAAGCCGTCGCCCAGCGTCTGGAGTGGCGCAACTGGGAGTCCGACCTGGTGTGCCGCGAACACCCCGACGTAACCGAACCCCTACCGCCCTACACCCGCCCCACCGACCTGCCACCCGGCCCGATCGAGCGCGTCGGCGACGAAACAGCGGCCGGATCGCTGATCGGCACCGCCGCATTCGTCGGCCTCGGCCGCATAGGCGACGCCGCCGACGCCCTCGGCCTCGGCGCACCGAAAGCCGCCCGGGCCTCCCGCGAGGCCTACGCCGCGAGCGTCAACATGGTCCTCGCACGGGCGGGGGTACTCACACTGCATCGGGGTGCGTGGCGACGTTTGGACCGGCTGACCACGCTGGTAATCGACGGCGAAGCGCTGCTCACCTCGCGACGGCTGGTACTCGACGTCGAGTCGGCCGATGACGAATGGTCTACGGGGAAGGTCTGGAGCGCAGCCCAGCGATTGCTGTGGTCGTCGCAGGGTGACGGGAAGACCGCCACCGACGGCAACGGCGCAGCCGCAACCGAAGGCGACAAGAGGGCAGCCACCAACGGCAGCGGCACGGCCGCGACCGACGGCCACAAGAAGGCCGCCACCAACAGCAACCAGACAGCCGCGACCGAGGACAACAAGCACGCCACCACCGAGGCCGACGAGGAGGCCGTGACCAAGGGCGGCAAGCAAGCCGCCACCGTGGACAACGAGGCGTCCGTAACCGACGAGGACGAGGAGGCCGCAACGGAGGGTGAGGCACTGCAACTGGTGCATCCCAACTCTGGGGCTCGGGACCGGGGTGCCACCACTCGGCCGGTCTGGCGCGAATTGCGCGATGGGGACCGCACGGTCGGGCGGGTGTTGCTCGGGCGGGAGCTCGATTCGAGCGCGCATGATGTGTTGACTGCGGCGCGGCGGGCCGGGTTGCGGGTGGTGCTTGTCGCGCATGAGGATGCGCACGAATTGCGTTCGCTTGCTGATGAATTCGTCTCGGCGACGTCATCGATGAGCAAGCTGGTCGAGCGACGGCAGCAGGACGGGCAGGTTGTCGCGGTGCTGAGCCCGCGCGCCCATAAGGCGTTGGCCCGAGCTGATGTGGCGCTCGGGTTGTTCACTGCCGATCGCTGCGAACCACCGTGGGCCGCGGATGCCATCTGCCGGGATCTGGGGCAGGTGCAGCGCGTACTCGCGACTGTCGCGCCCGCGCGGGAGGTCAGCGATCGTGGCCGCACCCTGGCCTTGTCGGCGTGTGCGCTCGGTGGGTTGCTGCTCGCCGTCACTCCGACCAGGAACGCCCGGACGACACCGATGGTCGCCGCACAGCTGACCGCCCTGATAACCGGGGCGCGCAAGGGTGTTCGAGCCGCCGCGTCCGCACCGCCCACCACCATTGCACCTCTATTACCTTGGCACGCACTGGAATCAAATGAAGTACTCGGACGCCTACCGCAACCTCCGGCGCTCGACGAGCGCGCGATTCCGGCCCGAGCCGAACAGAGCTTGCTCACTAGAACTTTCGCACCGCTGACGACCTACGCCCGCCATCTGCGCCACGAACTGGACGATCCGCTGACACCGATCCTCAGCGTTGGCGCCGTCGCCACCGCCATACTCGGCGAGCCGTCCGATGCCATACTCCTCGCCTCCGTGCTGACGGTGAACGCGGTGATATCGGCCGGTCAGCGCCAGCGTGCCGAGAGCGAATTGCAAGATCTACTCGAAGGCGAGCAACTCACCGGTCGCCTGATCGACCGCGATGCGATCGACGAGTCCGACCCGACCGAAGAATCCGTGCCCGCGGACGCTCTCGCCATCGGCGACACCCTGGTCGTCCGCGCGGGCGATGTGGTGCCCGCCGATGCCCGATTACTGCGCGTGGACGAACTCGAAATGGATGAGTCCGGTCTGACCGGCGAATCGGTCACGGTCGAAAAGAATCTCGCCGCTACACCCGGCGTGGCACTCGGCGAACGCACCTGCATGATCTTCGCGGGCAGCACCGTCGTGAACGGGTCGGGTCTGGCAGTCGTGGTCGCGGTCGGCGCCGACACCCAAGCCGGTCGCGCGGCCGCGGGCGCGGTGCCGCCGGACAAGGGCGGCGTACAGGCCCAACTGCGGCAGCTCACCAATCGCGCCCTACCGCTCACCCTTTCGGGCGGGGCCCTGGTCACCGCGCTGGGCGGCCTGCGTGGCCGGATGCTGCGCGATGCGATCTCCGACGGCGTCGCCGTCGCGGTGGCGGCGGTGCCGGAGGGATTGCCCCTGGTCGCCACCGTGGCACAGCTGGCGGCCGCGCGTCGGCTGTCGCGCTACGGCGTGCTGGTCCGCGCCAGCCGCACCGTCGAGGCACTCGGCCGCGTCGACACCCTGTGCTTCGACAAGACCGGCACCCTCACCGAGGGACGGCTGCGGCTCACCATGCTGGCCGACCTGGACAACCAGTGGTCACCAGACGACGAATCCGACGATGCGCGCCGACTGCTGCGCGCCGCCGCCCGCGCCTGCCCGGATCCGAACGCCGGACCGGTGCTGCACGCCACCGACCGCGCCGTACTGGATGCCGCCGAAAACCTCGGCGACGATGCGCACCAGTGGGATCAGATCGAGGAAATCCCATTCGAATCCAATCGCGGCTACGCCGCGGTGCTCGGCCAAACGACGCGCAAGCTGCGCCTGATCGTCAAGGGCGCGCCCGAAGTCGTACTCCCTCGCTGCACCAAAGCACTTACCGCAGAACAGATCTTCGAAGACGTGCACAAGCGTGCGCGGGCGGTCATCGATGATCTCGCCGAACAAGGCCTGCGCGTACTCGTCGTCGCCCGCCGCGACCTCGCCGACGAGCCCGATGATGTCGAACGCGCCGTGGACGAACTCACGCTGCTCGGCTTCATCGGCATCGCCGACACCCCGCGACCCCAGACGCTGCCGCTGGTAACAGCCTTGCAGAACAACGATATCGGCGTGCGCATGATCACCGGCGATCACCCGGTCACGGCGGCGGCGGTGGCCCGCCAACTCGGCATTACCGTGGATACCGTCACCACCGGCGCCGATCTGGATCGGCTCGACGATACCGAGCAGGCCGAGCTCATCGAACGCAGCACCGTCTTCGCCAGGGTCGATCCGGAGCAGAAGGTGCGCATCGTGGCCGCGCTGCGTCGCAATGGACACGTGGTCGGCATGACCGGCGACGGCAGCAATGACGCCGCCGCAATCCGCAGCGCGGACATCGGAATCGGTTTGGCCGCACGCGGATCCGCAGCCGCACGCAATGCGGCGGATCTGGTGCTCACCGATCCGGATCCGTTCGCCCTGTTGCACGCCCTGGTAGAAGGACGCGGCATGTGGCAGCGCATTACCGACGCGGTGGGCGTGCTGGTCGGTGGCAATGCCGGAGAGATCGCCTTCACCATCTACGGCACGGTGGTCGGCGGACGGGCACCACTGGGCACCAGGCAATTCCTGCTGGTGAACATGCTCACCGATATGTTTCCCGCGCTGGCCCTCGCCCTTTCACCGGACCGCGACAGCCCGGATCCGCACGATGTGGAGCACGGTGCCGAGCAGCGCGCACGGCAATTGGCGGAAATTCCGCCTGCCCATCTTGGTCCCGACCTCACCCGCACGATCGCAGTACGCGGCATAGCCACGGCGGCGGGTGCATGCACGGCGTGGACGCTCGGCCGCTACACCGGAACCCGACGCCGCGCGGCCACCATCGGACTGGTCGCGCTCATCGGCACCCAACTAGGCCAGACACTCGTTTCCGGCCACCGCAGTCCCCTGGTCTGGGTCACCACCGCTGCCAGCGGCGTGGTTCTCGGCGCGGTCGTCATGGTTCCAGGGCTGTCCGCCTATTTCGGTTGCACGCCACTGGGTCCCGTCGGCTGGACCATCGCCACAACCTCCGCCGCCGCAGCTACCGCAGGCTCGACCGTCCTTCCTCGCCTACTGCCCGGCGCACAAGGCTGATCTCGCCGGTACAACCCAGCCTGAGGTGGATAGCGCGGTCGTCGATCGGGCTCGACCGTACTCCCGCGCCTGCTGCCTAACGCCGGCGAACGCTGACCGCGCAGATGCCACCTCGCCCGAGGTTCCCGCTTCCATGCCGAGCCGGGCTACCACGCCCACTACAACCAACCGCTGGCAACCAGCCCGGCAACGGCTGCCGTGCCGAAGACCAGCCAAGCGGCGTAATCGCCCACATGCCCACTGTGCAGTCGGTGTAATGCAATCACCGCCAACTCGATCGGACGAATCGGAGGCTTTCCCCGTGCGCGCAACGTGCCGTAATACAGTGCACCAAGTGCCGTGAGCACGGCCAGCACGGTCGACAGCAGACAGAGCGCCAGCCCTCCGCCTGTCCACTCGATATGTGGGGCCGCACCAGAGTGGCCGGTTGTATTGCCGATCAGCGCCGCCGCCCGGTAGGCCTCGGGATCGACGAATGTCGCGGCAGCGGGACCTATGGCTCTGGTGAATCCGGTTGGCAGGCCCAGTAATAGCGCAACGAGCAATAAAGCCAGCACCGCCCCGATCATGGTGATCGGCGTCCTGTTGCGAGGCGCGGCGACATCGGGCACCTCGTATTCCCCGGTGGTCTCCTCGGGATCGAGCTTGTGCTCGGGCACCGCGCCCACACCGAAACACACCCGCAGCCCCACACGCAACGCCGCACCGCCGGTCAACGCCGATACGACAATCACCAGTGCCACCAGGAAAATCGACGCGTCGGATTCCTCGAGCAACGCCTTGCCGAGCCCCGCACCGAATGGCGGCAACCCGGCCAATACCAACGCCGAAAGCACAAACAGCACACCAATGGTCCGCTGACCACGCGCTCGACCATGCAAGCTGAACTCGTCCACACTCCGGTACCGCGACAGCAGCACACCGGTCAGCAAGAACAGCGCACCTTTCACCGCGGCATGACCACCGAGATACAGCGCCGACGCGGCCACACCGAGCGGTGACAGCGCGGCGAGTCCGAGAATGAACAGCCCGATATGCGCGATCGTCGAATACGCGAGCAGCCGTTTGATATGCCGTTGCAGAACACACATCACCGCACCGAGCAAGGCCGTAAAGATGCCCAACACCAACAGCATTCGACGCACCCCCGGAGCCGGAAGCACGCCATCGAAAACCGTCCAATACACCCGTGCCAGCCCATAAACGCCCAACGGTGCCATCACACCGGAGAACAGCACGCAGACCGGCGACGGCGCGACGGCGTGCGCATCGGCCAGCCAGAAATGAAACGGCACCGCCGCCGCCTTGACCAGCCACCCGGTAACGATCAGCACGAATGCGGCCAGCACTAGGGCGTCACCCGCCCGCGCCTCGACCGCAATTCCCAACTGCGCCAGCCCGAGTTGTCCGGTTCGCGCGTACAGGAGTCCGATTCCGAACAGGCAGAGATATGCGCCGAGCGAGTTGATCACCCCGAAATTCAGCCCGGCCTGGACGGATTCGGGTTCCTCTATCTTCAGCCCGGTCAGCGCATAAGCCGCGACGCCCATCAACTCGAAAAAGACGAACATGTCGAAAAGGTCACCGGTCAGCGCGAATCCGGTCATACCGGTGGCGAACAGCAGAACCAGCGCCGGATAGTGCGCGTGCAGATTGTCGAAGTAGCGCCAGCCGAACAGCAGGGCGGTCGTAGTGAGCAGCGCGATCAGCAAAGCCATTGCGGCACCGATCCGATCGGCGACTAAGACAATCCCCACGGTCAGGCCCGGTCGCGGCTCCCAACCACCGGACCAGGAAACCACTGTGCCCGCACCGGTCTCATACAGCAGCCATCCGGCCAGGATCGTCCCCGCGAGCGCGGTTCCGGTGCCGAGCACATCGATCAGCAACCTGGGCAATACGCGCCCGAAGGCGAGCAGCACACAGGAACCGGCGACCGGCAACCCGATCAGGAGTGCCGGGAGTGCCTGATCGAAGGGGACCATCAGCCACGCAGCGCGTGCAGTTCGTCGGGTACGACCGTGCCGTGCCGCTTGGCGATCTGCACGACCAGCGCCAACAGCAATGCGGTCACCGTCGCGGCCACGACGATGTCGGTCAGCGCCATCGCCTGCACCACCGGATCGACCACGGGCGAACCTGGCGGGTTCGCGGAGCCGAAAATAGGTGCGGACGCGCCTTTTTGGTAGCCGATGGCCAATAACAGGACATAGGTTCCCGATTGTCCGATGGATACGCACACCACGGTGTGCACCAGATGCGTACTGCGTACCACGCCGTAAATGCCGATCAACATGAGCCAACCGGCGATCGCATAGGGAAATATGGTCATCGTGACGCCCGCCTCTCCGTAGTCAGATACTCGTCGAGGAACTGCGCGAGCAGTACGACGACACCACTGCCGACCGCGAGACCGACCGCCACGCTGAACAGCGGCAGCGTGCCGGCCGACAGCAGGCGGCCGAATTGTCCGAGCGGCAGGATATTCGCCAGATATCCTGCACCACTGAGGATTCCGGCGAGACCGAGCGCCACCACCGTGCCCATGCCCACCGCCTCACCGAATTCGTACCAGGCCAGCGGCCGCACCCGCCGCAACGCGCGATAATTGCCCGCCACGTACAGCAGATGCAGGCCGGTGGCCAGCACCACACCACCCTGGAAGCCGCCGCCCGGCGTCAGATGTCCGTGCACGACCACATCCGCGCCGATCATCAGGGTCACCGGTAACAGGGCATAGCCCAGAAATCGGGCCGCCTGCACAATCCGACCGACATCCTCCGACTGCCGTTGCGGCCGATGTCCTTCCGGACGCAACAGCGTCGACGCACCGAGCACCGCGGCCACCAGAATGGCCTCCTCACCGAACGTATCGAGCCCACGCTGATCGAAATTGACCGAGGAAACCGCATTCGGGCTGTGCTGCTCCAGCGACGCTCGGACCGCGGCGTCCCGATACGGATGGTCGGTACCGCCGAACCCGGGCATCCGCAACAGCGCGAGTCCGAGCAATACGACAACTCCGACCCCGCCGAGGAGAAAGACCACCAGTCGAGCACTGTGCTTCACAACTTTCGCCTCCGCTGCACGGCACGCACAGCGAGCAACACCATCAGCGGCACCACCGCGGTACCCACCGCGACCTGCGACAACGCCACATCCGGTGCCCCGAGCACGAGAAATGCTGGTGCCAGCAGCGCGCCGAATACCGCGAGCGATACCGCCTGCCGCTGCGGCTGAGTGGTGAATACGACGACCGTGCCCGCCACCGCGACAAGTCCGAGGGTGATCACGATCAGGGCGGTCATCGCGGAGCCTCGATCCTGCCGTCGGTGCGGGCATTGAGCCTGCCGATGGCGGCACTCAGTACCGGGGCGGTGAGCGCCAGCAGTAAGAGGGTCACCGCGACGATGGCCGTGGTCAGTCCAGGTCCCTCGGCGATAAGCACCGCGAGCACGATGAAGGGTCCGGTGACCGAGCTGATAATCGACGAATAGTGCAGTCGCGCATAGACCGAACGCGGCCGCAGCGCCGCCACCGAGGCGGCCACCGCGACCAGGGTGCCGATCGCGAGCAGTGTGTCGACGAAGAAGCTAGTCATCGCGCACCCCCAGCAGGCGCGTGAAAACCAGCGTGCCCGCGAAGGACAGCAGGACGAGCACCAGCGGCACTATCAAATAGTCCGGCCTGCCGAGTCCCAGGCTCAGCAATATCAAGACGACGATCAACAGCGAACCGACCAGTTGCAGCCCGACGAGCCGATGCGCCGCGGTGCCGCGAGCGGACAGCAGCAACGCCGGTCCGATCCCACCGACCAGCAGCACACCCGATGCGAGCAGCCAAGGAGCGGTGGACATTTCGATCAGCCCCCGAACATCCGTCGCAGTCGGGTCACGGGCATCGCGAGTACATGCAGTAGCAGGTCGTCCTCGGCATCGATGACCAGCGAGCCGGGCGTCGCCGAGAGCACGCCGGTGATCAATGCCGCCCGCCCTGCTCGCCGCTGCGCGTCGGCCTCTGCGTCGAGTTCGTCCTCCTCGAACCGCCCGCCCTGCTCGCCGCTGCGCGTCGGCCTCTGCGTCGAGTTCGTCCTCCTCGAACCGCCCGACCGGCCTGCCGCGCGCGGCGATCGACAGGGCAGCCCAGCTGTCGCGCACGACAGCGCCGGGCAGAGCGGCCAACAACTGCGGAACCCTATCCGGCAGTCGCCAATTACCCTGCACCGCAATACGTCCCACACGACCAGCGAATGCAGCAGGTAATGCGAGCACGGCCGCCGCGACCAACTCCTGGAGACTGAATGTCGTCAGCGTCGCCAGCCACAGCAACACCAGCACCACCCACCAGCCGACGACTTCCGCCGCCGCTCCGATGCGCCCGCTCATCCGTCGTCTTCTCGACGCCAGTCCCGCACCGCATCGCGCGCCCGGTCGAATACCGCCAGCGGCGGACCGGCCAGCAGATTCGCCAGCGCGGATTCCCCGGTCTTCGGATGCGGCCGGGTCGGTGCGACCGCTTCGGCGGCCCGCACCGAACCCGCCATTCGCTCCAACTGATGCACCGAAAACTGTTGGCGCAAAAGGGCGAATTCCTCGTTCTCCTCGCGGCTGGCATGGTCGATCACCGCATCGGCGAATTCGGCCAGCTTGCCATCGAAGTCCGGGTGGTCGACACCGAGGTCGTAGAGGTCGGCGAGCGCACGCTTGGCGTGGTTCTCCTCGTCCCTGCGGTCTCCGACCATCTTGTCCGCCCCGAAACGGGCACGGGCGGCGACGGGATGCACAGCCTCCTCTTCGGCGCTCTCGTGCACCGCGAGCAACCGGACCAGTTCCTTGAACAGCTCCGACTTATTGCCCTGCCCGGATTTCAGTTGGGCGAAAAGCTCTTTGATCTGCTTGTGCTGTGCCGTCAGCAGATCGACGACGTCCTCGGTCGATGGCAAGGTCATGACGAACTCCGATGCGGCACGAATTCCTGAGCCTTGGTCTTGACGCCCTGCCACATCAGATGCCAGCCATCCGGATCGCCGCGCATAACCGCCTCCGCGGTGTCCTTCATCTGCTCATAGGTCGCATGCGGCGGAATCGGCGGCACCTCGGGATCGCAGCGCACATCGATCAGCACCGGACGATCCGCGCTCAGCGCCAGGCTCCACGCGTCGGCGAGCTGGTCCGGATCGTCGATCGCGACCGACGGCAGGCCCATACAGCGGGCGAGATCGGCGTAGGAGGTCTCCGGAAGTATCTGCGACTCTTCGAATTTCGGTGCGCCGCCCATGGAACGCAGCTCCCAGGTGACCTGGTTCAGATCATTATTGTGGAAGACGCAGACGATCAGCCGGGGATCACTCCACTGCCGGTAATAGCGTGCGATGGTGAGCAGTTCGGCCATTCCGTTCATCTGCATGGCACCGTCACCGACCAATGCGATCGCCGGTCGTTCCGGATGCGCGAACTTGGCGCCGATGGCATAGGGCACGCCGGGTCCCATGGTCGCCAGGGTGCCCGAGAGCGAGCCGCGCGTACCGATGCGGAATCGCAGGCAGCGGGCGTACCAGTTGGTGGACGAGCCGGAGTCCGCGGTCACGATCGCATTATCCGGAAGCTGTTTCGACAGCTCCCAGACCACGCGCATCGGGTTGACCGGTTTGGCCTGCAACATCGCTTGCCGCTCGACCGTCTCCCACCAGCGGACCACATCCTGCTCGATCTTCTCCCGCCAGGATCGATCCTCCTTGCGGCGCAGTAGCGGAACGAGTTCGGCCAGTGTGGCTTTCGCGTCACCGACCAGATTCACCTCGGTCGGATAGCGCATGCCGATCAAGGTGCCGTCGATATCGATCTGCACGGCACGCGCCTGACCGAACTCCGGCATGAACTGGGTATAGGGGAAATTCGACCCGACGATGACCAAAGTGTCGCAGTCGCGCATCATTTCATAACTCGGCCTGCTGCCGAGCAACCCGATCGGCCCGGTGACGAACGGCAGATCATCCGGCAGCACATCCTTGCCGAGCAGCGCCTTCGCCACACCCGCACCGGTGAGTTCCGCGAGTTCGACCACCTCGCGCGCGGCCGAGCGTGCGCCCTGGCCGACGAGCACCGCGACCCTGGATCCGGCCTCGATGATCTCGGCGGCGCGTTCGATCTCGTTGTACGGCGCGACCACCGTCGCGGTCAACGCATGCGGTGGGCTGGACGGCACCTGCTTGAACTCGTGTTCGGGCGGCTCGTAGGGCTCTTCCTGCAGATCGGCGGGGATGATCACCGCGGTGGGCGCATGCCGGGTCATCGCCGTTCGAAACGCCCGGTCCAGCGCGTTGGGCAATTGGCTAGAGACATTTACCTCGACCAGATAGTCGCTGGCAACATCCTTGAACAGACTCTGCAGGTCGACTTCCTGCTGATAGCTGCCGCCCATGGCGCTGCGCGCGGTCTGACCGACGATCGCCACGACCGGGACATGGTCTAGTTTGGCGTCGTAGAGGCCGTTCAGCAGATGGATCGCACCGGGTCCCGAGGTGGCCGTGCAGACGCCGACCTTCCCACTGAACTTGGCGAACCCGGTGGCTTGGAAGGCCGCCATCTCTTCGTGCCTGGCCTGCACGAACTGTGGTTTGTTGTGCGCGCGACCGAAAGCGGCGACCAGACCGTTGATGCCGTCGCCGGGGTATCCGAAAACTTGATCAACGCCCCACTCGCGTAGTCGTTGCAGGACGTAGTCACCAACCTGTTGCTTCATGAGGATCTCCTGTTGGTATCCGGGTTGGTCAGACCGGTGATACCCAGCGAATGGGCAGGCAATCAGCGGGTGTGCCGCGCACCGGAGTGGGTAGCCGCACTGTGCCGAGACAGGAGGGATTGGGCGAATGATTGATCTCCCGCTGGCCCGACTCGCGGCCGAACTCACCGGAAAGGTGGCCGGTGAGGTGCGTTTCGATCCCGGATCCCGGGCCACATACTCCACCGATGCCTCGAACTACCGCGCGGTGCCGCTCGGCGTGGTGCTGCCACGCACACCTGAGGATGCGGCCGCCGCCATCGCGGTGTGCCGCGAACACGATATGCCGGTGCTCTCGCGCGGCGGCGGCACCAGTCTGGCCGGTCAATGCTGCAATGCGGCCGTGGTGCTGGACTGGAGCAAGTACTGCGATCGGCTGATCTCGGTCGATACGGCGGCCCGCACCGCGATCGTGGAACCGGGCATCGCGCTCGACCCGCTCAATGCGCAGTTGGCGCGCTACGACCTGATGGTCGGCCCGAAACCCGCGACCCATGTCAGCTGCACGATCGGCGGGATGATCGGCAACAACTCCTGCGGTTCCACCGCGCAGGCGTACGGGAAGATGGTCGACTCGGTACGTCGGCTGGAAATCCTGACCTACGACGGGTTACGAGGTTGGGTCGGCGCGGATTCCGAGGATGGGTTTGCGGAATTGCGGGACGGCCTGCGGCAGATCCGCGATGAGTACGCGACGGACATCCGTCAGCACTATCCCGATATTCCGCGCCGGGTGTCGGGCTACAACCTCGATTCCCTGCTGCCGGAGCACGGCTTCGATCTCGCGAAACTTCTCGTCGGCAGCGAGTCCACGCTGGTGACGGTGTTGCGTGCCGAAATCGAACTCGTGCAACGCCCGAAAGCGGTGGCGTTGACCGTACTCGGCTATCCCGATATCTACGACGCCGCCGACGCGGTTCCGATCGTTTTGCAGCACAACCCGATAGCGCTGGAAGGGGTGGACCACCGGCTGGTCGACCTGGAGAATCTCGAACATCTGGCCGGGTGCGCCATCGCGCAGCTGCCGGACGGAAACGGTTGGCTGATGGCGCAATTCGAGGGTGCCGACCAGGACGAAGCCGACCGCAGGGCGCAGACGATGGTCGAGGAACTAACCATGAAAACCGGTGCCACCTCGACCATGATCGACGACCCCGCGCGGGAGGCGGAGATCTGGATGGCCCGGGAAGCGGGCCTCGGCGCCACCGCCTATCCGCCGGACAGTCCGGAAACCCATGAGGGCTGGGAGGATGCCGCGGTACCGCCGAACCGGCTCGGCGATTACCTTCGCGACTTCGAAAGTCTGCTGGACGATTTCGACTACCAGTCGTCCTCGCTGTACGGCCACTTCGGTCACGGCTGCGTCCACACCCGCATTCCGTTCGATCTCCGTAGTGCGGAAGGCATTTCGAAGTACCGCGGCTTCGCCGAGCAGAGCGCACAGTTGGTTACGCGGTACGGCGGATCGTTGTCCGGTGAACACGGCGACGGTCAGTCGCGCGGCGAACTGCTGCCGATCATGTTCGGCGAGCGGATCGTCGAGGCATTCGGCGCGGTCAAACATCTCTTCGATCCGCGCAATCGGATGAATCCCGGCAAGGTCGTGCACCCGCGACCACTGGATCAGGACCTGCGCCAGGGTGCGAGCTATCGACCGTGGGAGCCGGCGACCCACTTCGCTTTCCCGGACGACGACCACCGTTTCAGCGTCGCCGCCGCGCGCTGTGTCGGCGTCGGCAAGTGCCGCGGTCACGAGGGCGGTGTGATGTGCCCGAGCTACCGGGCGACCAGGGAGGAGGAACATTCCACCCGTGGCCGCGCCCGACTTCTGTTCGAAATGCTCCAGGGCGAGGTGATCACCGATGGCTGGCGCTCCACCGAGGTGCGCGATGCCCTCGATCTGTGCCTGGCCTGCAAAGGCTGTCGCAGCGACTGCCCGGTCGATGTCGATATGGCCACCTACAAGGCCGAATTCCTCTCCCACCACTACGAACACCGCGTCCGGCCGATGGCGCACTATTCGATGGGCTGGATCCCGCTGTGGGCCCGCCTCGTCACCGCCGTGTCCGCACCGGCCAATGCACTGGCGCGGAGCCGGGGCACGGGTGGGCTGCTCAAACGGCTCGGCGGTGTGGACCCGCGCCGCGAACTACCGCGCTTCGCCTGCGAGCGCTTCACCGAGAAGTTCGCCCGCCGCGCACCGGACGAGCGCGGCCACCGCGGCCGAGTGCTGCTGTGGCCCGACACCTTCACCAATAACTTCGCCCCCGAAATAGCCGAAGCAGCGGTGACCGTGTTGGAGGCCGCCGGATTCGAGATCGAAATACCAAGGCGCACAGTCTGTTGCGGATTGACTTGGATTTCCACCGGCCAACTCCCGACCGCGAAACGAGTATTGCGCCGCACTTTGCGTCAGCTCGAACCCCAATTGCGCTCGAGCACCCCGATCGTCGTGCTCGAACCGAGCTGCGCCGCCGTCTTCCGCTCCGATCTCACCGAATTACTCCCCGGCGACGAAGACGCCCACCGCCTGGCCAATCAGGTCCGCACCCTCGGCGAAATCCTCACCGAACAAGCCGACGACTGGGAACCCCCGCGCATCGACGCACACGCCATGGTCCAACCGCACTGCCACCAGCACGCGATCCTGCACTACGAGGCCGACCAAAGGCTCTTGACCGCAACCGGACTCGACGTCGAAGTATTGGATACCGGATGCTGCGGCCTGGCGGGCAACTTCGGCTTCGAACGCGGCCACTACGACGTCTCGATAGCCTGCGCCGAAGACAAACTCATGCCGGCCATCCGCAAGCGCGAGCCCGGAACCCTGGTCCTGGCAGATGGTTTCAGCTGCCGAACCCAAATCGAGCACCTGGATCCGCGAGCCCGGCCTCGGCACGCGGCACAAATCCTCGCCGAGGCGATCCGCGACTACTGAATCAGTCGGTGTCGAACAGCCGATCGGCGGGCGCGAGTTGGCTGATGGTGTTCGAGATCTGGGCGACCAGAGCCCAGGGGCGCTGGGTATCGGTGGTGGCCTTGCCGCTGGTGAGGATCGCGCCGGAGAGTCCGCGGGTGGGATCGGCCCAGCCGTATTGGGTCGTCAGGCCGCTGCGGCCGAAGTGCGATTGGGTGTTGCGCCCGAACTTCGAGCGACGAGCGCCGAGTTCGAAGCCCGCCGTGCTGACTCGTCCGGCCAGACCGGGTATACGGCGTGCCGGGCGGATCGCTTCGCGGAGGGTGTCGGGCTCGATGATTCGGACACCGTCGAGTTCGCCACCACGAGTGAGGATTTCGTAGAAGCGGGACAGCTCGTAGGCGGTGGTGACGATATTTCCCGACGGCAGTTCGGCGGTCAGGAAATCCTGATTCGCGGATTTGGCGGTCGCACCGTCCATCCGGCCGCCGAGGGCCTTGCGCGCCAAAAGCATCGACATGCGCGACGGTGGCGGGCCGGTCTTCACGCTGGGCACGACCTTGTCGACATCCTCGGGCCGGACCCCGAAGTTGTTCCAGCGGAAGCCCAGTGGTTCGAGCACCTGTTCGGCGAGATGTTCGCGCATCCGCTTCCCGGTGGCCCGCCGCACCAGCAGCCGTTGGATCAAACCGCTGGTCAATGCGTGATAGACCCGGAACCGCCCGCGCGGCCAACTCGGCACCAGATCGGCCAAGCCCTGTACGGCCAACTCCTCGTCGAGCACCAGCTCGACGCCCTTGTACGGCGGCGTAATGAACGGCACACCCGCCGAATGCGACAGCACATCGCCGATGGTGATCGCATCCTTGCCGTGCGCCGCGAACTCCGGAATGTATTTGCACACCGGATCATTCAGCGCGAACGCACCCTGTTCGATGAGCATGAACATCAGCGTCGCGGCCACACCCTTGGCCGTGGAGAACCCGCAGAACAGCGTCTCCGGCGTCGCGAGCACCTGCTCCACATCCGGACCGTCTTTCGGTGCATTCCCCCAGCCGTGCCCGATCGCCCGGTTCAGCACGATTTTTCCATTGCGCCGCAGACAGGTCTGAATCGCGGGCGTCGTCCCCATCCGGTACCACGCCTGCACCGACGCCCACAGCGCCGCGATGTCGTCGTCGGTCAACCCGGCATCGGCCGGATCGTCCTCGTGCCCGACCGTCGTCACCGCGTCCAGATCATCGGCGACGGTCACCAACGTGCCAGGAAACACCTTCACCGGGCCAGCATATCGGCGCTGATCTGCCCCCGATCGAGCCCACGCCCTGGTTTCACGAAACGAGCCGGGGTATTCGGTGGGCAGGAGGTGTGACATGCCAAAGGAATGGAGCAATAAACAGGAACGGCAGTACGAGCACATCAAGGACTCGGCAGAGGACCGGGGCGCGAGCCAGAAGCGGGCGAAGGAAATCGCCGCGCGGACGGTCAACAAGAATCGCGCCCAAGCCGGGCAGTCGAAGACCGCCAGCCGTTCCTCGATAAAGGACAAGTCGCCACAGCAGCGCGGTGGGCAGCGCTCGGGCCGCAGTGGTCCGAAGGGCCCGACCCGCGACCAGCTGTACAACGAAGCCAAGAAGCGCAATATCAAGGGCCGCTCGAAGATGAGCAAGGGCCAGCTCGAGCGGGCATTGGGTAGGGGCTGAGGATATGGCCGTGCCGGGCGCCGCGGAATTCGTGCCGCCGCACGCGAGCCTCGCCGAGTTGCAGCGGGCTTCGTGCGGCTGCCACGGCTGCGATCTCTACCGGCACGCCACCCAGACGGTTTTCGGCGAGGGCCCGGAAAACGCCGACGTCGTAATGATCGGTGAGCAGCCCGGCGACCAGGAGGACGTGCGCGGACACCCGTTCGTCGGCCCCGCCGGGCGGCTGCTCGATCGTGCCATCGCCGAGGTCGGGATCGACCGCGACCGGATCTATGTGACCAATGCGGTGAAGCACTTCAAATTCGAGGAGCGCGGTAAGCGCCGCATCCACAAACAACCCGGACGCACCGAAATCGTCGCCTGTTCGGCCTGGCTCGACGCCGAGTTGCAGGTCATCGAGCCACAACTGGTGGTCTGCCTCGGCGCGATCGCGGCAAAGGCCGTGCTCGGTCCCTCGTTCAAGGTCTCCGAACGGCGCGGCGAGCTCGTGACGATGCCGGATTACGCGGTGATCGCGACCGTGCACCCGTCGGCGGTGCTGCGCGCGCCCGATCGCGACGAGGCCTACGCCGGATTCGTCGCGGACTTGAAACGGTTGCGAACGGTGTGCGGTGGTATACGACCGATGTGACGGCCGAAAATATCACCCGGCCCCATGTACTGCGCGAATACGCATTCCTCGCGGACGGCGAGCGCGGTGTGCTGGTCGGTCCACGCGGTGACTTCGCCTGGATGTGCGCACCACGCTGGCACAGCGACGCTGTTTTCGCCGGCCTGGTCGGCGGGGACGGCGCGTATTCGGTGACGCCGTCCGGGCGCTACGTGTGGGGCGGTTACTACCAGACGGGCACATTGATCTGGAATTCGCACTGGCTGGTCGGCTCGTCGGTGGTCGAATGCCGGGAGGCGCTGGCCTTTCCCGGTGATCCGCATCGGGTTGTGGTGCTGCGCCGGATCGTCGCGGTGCACGGTGATGCCGAGGTCGATGTGGTGCTGCGCCCTGCCGGGCAGTTCGGCAAGGCGAAGACACGCGACCTGCGCCGCACCGACGACGGGTTGTGGCTCGCGCGAGTCGGGGACCTCGCACTGCGTTGGACGGGCGGCGCGGCCGCCTCGGTCCGCGATGATCGCGGCTGGACCGATCGGATAACGCTGCGGCAAGGCCAGACTCATGATCTCGTCCTGGAATTGTCCGATATCGCACTGCCCGACGAACCACCCGATCCGCACACCGCATGGGCGCAGACCGAATCCGCTTGGCAGCGTGGGGTTCCGAAGCTGGGCGCGTGCGCCGCATCCCGCGATACCGCTCAGGCCTACGCCGTCATGCGCGGTATGACCAGTTCCACCAACGGTATGGTCGCCGCGGCCACCACAGGCCTGCCCGAACGCGCGGACCGCGCCGAGAACTACGACTACCGCTACGTGTGGCTCCGCGACCAATGCTTCGCCGGTCAAGCTGTAGCAGCAGACGGTCCACACCCGTTGCTGGACAATGCGTTACGTTTCGTGGCCGAGCGGCTGCTCGCCGAAGGACCCGACGTATTTCCTGCGTGTACGATCACCGGCCGACCCATCCCGGAGCCCAGCAATCTGGATCTACCCGGCTATCCGGGCGGTCGCATGGTGATCGGCAACAGGGTGCGCGACCAGTCCCAGCTCGACGTATTCGGCGAGACACTGCTGTTGTTCGCCGCGGGTGCGCGGCACGACCGGCTCACCGAGGACAGCCGCAAGGCGGTTTCGGTGCCGGTCGGCGCGATCGCCGAACGCTGGCGTCGACCAGATGCGGGCATCTGGGAGATCGAGGACCGGCACTGGACACACTCCCGGCTGGCCTGCGTCAGTGGTCTGCGTTCGGTTGCCGCTGTTGCCGAGACCGGTGCCGACCCGGTGTTCTGTACGGCGCTCGCCGATACCATCATGGCCGAAACCGCCCGCACCAGTGTGCATCCCAGTGGCGCATGGCAGCAGGCGCCGGATGCCGCGGGTGTCGACGCGGCCCTGCTGCTGCCAGCCATCCGTGGCGGTGTACCCGCCGACGACCCGCGCAGCCTCGCCACCTATCGGGCCGTCGAGCGCGAATTATGCACCGATTACTACGTTTATCGCTACCGCCACGACGAACAGCCGCTGGAGACGAACGAGGGGGCATTCCTGTTCTGCGGATTCATCATGGCGATCGCGGCCGCCCAACTCGGACACCCGGTTTGCGCGGCACGCTATTTCGAGCGCAACCGCGCGGCGTGCGGCACGCCCGGATTGTTCGCCGAGGAATTCGATGTCCGGCAGCGTCAACTGCGCGGCAATATGCCGCAGGCCTTCGTGCACGCGATGCTGTTCGAATCCTCGGTCCAGCTCACCCGATTCGGCGATGAGTAAGGAGTTGTGATGAGTTTCGAACCCCGAGTAGTGGTGATCACCGGGGCCAGTGCGGGTATCGGTCGCGCGGCCGCACGCGAATTCGCTTCGAGCGGTTGTAAAGTCGCACTGCTCGCCCGCGGCGATGCCGGACTCGCGGCCGCCGCCGATGACGTGCGCGCGGCGGGTGGTGAGCCGCTGACAATTCCGGTCGATGTCGCGGATTACGCGGCGGTCGAGGCCGCGGCGACCCGGGCAGAACAGGTGTTCGGACCCATCGATGTCTGGGTGAACTCGGCCTTCACCTCGGTCTTCGCACCGTTCGAGCAGATTGCGGCCGCGGAGTTCCGGCGGGTCACCGAAGTCACCTATCTCGGCACCGTGCACGGCACCATGGCCGCGCTGTCCCGGATGCGGGCACGTGACCGCGGCGCTGTCGTGCAGGTCGGCTCTGCGCTCGGCGCCCGCTCGATTCCGCTGCAGTCTGCCTATTGCGCCGCCAAGCACGCGATCAACGGATTCACCGAGTCGGTACGGGTCGAACTGATGCACGAAGGCAGCAATGTGCACATCACGCTGGTGCAAGCACCGGCGGTCAATACGCCCCAATTCTCCTGGGTGCTGTCGCGATTGCCGAAGCGGCCACAGCCGGTGCCGCCGATCTACCAACCCGAGGTCATCGCGCGCTCGATCGCCTTCGCCGCGAAACATCCTGAGCGCAAAGAATATTGGGTCGGCGCGAGCACGACGGGGACGCTGCTCGCCCAACGGCTCGCGCCCAGCCTGCTCGATCGATATCTCGCCCGCACCGGCTACGACTCGCAGCAGACCGATGCCGACGCCGACGCACGGGCCGACAATCTCTGGGAGCCGGTCGACCGGGCCGGTGGACACGACTTCGGCGCACACGGCGAGTTCGATGATCGTGCGCACCGGCGCAGTACCCAGGCGTGGTTGAGCCGGGGGCTCGAGACATTGGCCAGCGGGTTGCGTCGGCATTAGGCGATTAGCCGACCGAACCGCGGGTATGGCGCACATATGGTCCCGACGATCGACCAACTGCTGCACGCGCTCACCCGGGCGGTGAACACGCTGGCGGATGCCGGTATCCGCTTCGCGGTCGCGGGTGGTTGCGCGGTGTACGCGCGCGGCGGGCCCGCCTCGGAGCACGACGTCGACATCTTCATCAAACCCGCCGACCTGTCGCAGGCCCGCAGTGCGCTGGCCCGCGGCGGATTGCGGGTCGCCGATCCGCCCGAGGACTGGCTGACCAAGGTCTATGACGGCGGCGTGCTCATCGACCTGATCTACCGGCCGAACAACCGTGCCGTCACCGACGAATTGCTCGATCGCGCCGACATGATGCGTGTCGGCCCGACGATGGCGCCGGTGATCAGCGCGACCGACCTGATGATCGACAAATTACTGGTCTTCGATGCGCACCGACTGGACCTGAGCCCACTGCTGACCATCGCACGCGATCTGCGCGAACAGGTGGATTGGGAGCGGGTGCGCAAGGAAACCGACATTTCGCCCTATGCCCGAGCCTTCCTCGGACTGCTGGACGATCTCGGAGTAATAGAGCCGAAGCGGGTGGTGTGAATGGATCGACCGCAATATCTGGTCGCGCACCTACGCCGGGCGCTGGCCGAGGATCCGCGCACCGCCGAGCTCGGGGTGCAGGTGACGATCCGCGGCGATGTCGTCGTCCTCGGCGGCGAGGTGAGCAGTATCGAACGCAAGCTGCAGATGGAAAAGGTAGTGCGCGAACAGCTTCCGCGCGCGCATATCCACAACGATGTGCACGTCACGCCGCCCTGCGCACCGGGAGCCGCCGAGGCGCTGGCGGACTGAGACCGGAAGGAGTGTGGCATGCGGATCGCGGCAATCGGTGACATCCATCTCGGCGCCGAATCGGGCGGCGAACTCCGCCCGGCACTCGCGGAACTGCACGATCGCGCCGATGTGCTGCTGCTGGCCGGTGATCTCACCCGGCACGGCACGGTCGAGGAAGGCCGCGTCGTCGCCGCGGAATTCGCCGATCTCGGCGTTCCGGTCGTCGCGGTGCTCGGCAATCACGACCACCACAGCGACGCGCAGCACGAGATCACGGCCGAGCTCACCGATCACGGCATTACCGTATTGGAGGGCACCGCAATGGAATTCGCGGTCGATGGACATACCCTCGGCATAGCGGGGACGAAGGGCTTCGGCGGTGGTTTCGCGGGTAAATGCGCGAGCGTCTTCGGTGAACGCGTGATGCGCGAATTCGCCTCGCACACCGTCGACCTCGCGGAGATGCTGCGCGACGCGCTGGCGGGCCTGCACACCGATATCACGATCGCGCTGACCCACTACTCCCCGATCAGCGACACCCTGCACGGCGAGCCACGCGAGATCTACCCGTTCCTCGGTTCCTATCTACTCGGCGAAACCATCGATGACCAGCGCGCCGACCTCGCGATCCACGGGCACGCGCACGCGGGCATCGAACGCGGCACCACCCCGGGCGGCATCCGGGTACGCAATGTGGCTCAACCGGTGGTGCGCACCGCCTACGTCGTCTACGAGCTCTCACCGGAAACAAAAGAATAATAAGGAGTACCGATGCCCTCGATCGGATCCATCGCCACGCTGGCCGCGGCGACAGTGGCGGCGGCCCTGCTCGCCGGCTGCGGCGGCAACGGCCCCCTCGACCCGGTGCCCGCCACCCCGACCTCCCATCCCGACATCACCATCACCTTCTCGTCTCCGGGCAGCTCCGCACAGGTGCCCAATCCGGACGAAATCACCCCGACGGCGGCAAAACAGCTGTGCGACATGCTGAAACCCGAGGTCGATCGTTGGCGCACCGAGGGCGCGCAGCTCGGCAAGCTCGGCTTCAACGGCACCGTGCACGATTGGGCGGCCCGCAACGGCGGCCTCAACGACACCGTCGTGAAGGACCGGGCCATCGTCGATCGCATCACCACCACCCAATGTCCGGACGTCCGGCAACAGGTGCTCGACGCGCTGAATATCAGCACGCTCGCCGACGGTCTGGTGGGGTTGGGCCGCTGAGCGGTTACGAGGATCGAGAGGCGCGGATTCCGGCCAGGATGATCCGCAGACCGCGTTCGAATTCGACATCGGTATCGGCGTCGAACAGCTCGGCCACCATCCGAGCGGTCCGCGGATAACGCTCGGCATCGACGGTGTGCGCCATCCGCGCGGGATCGTAGGGATTGCCGTCGGCGTACTCCGCGCCGGATTGCGCCTGTTCCTCTATAACGAACCCGATCGTGTAGTGCAGCAGGATCGGAAACACCCGCTCGGCATGGTCCACCGAGAAACCCGCGTCCTCGAGCGTGCGCAAGGTCAGTTCGGTGGTGCGCCACATGGCTTCATCGCTGACGTAGGTTCCGGCCAGCACCTTCGCTCCATCCCGATAGCGCAGCATCGACCGGCGCAACCGCCCGGCCACCGCCACCACCCAGTCCTGCCAGTCCTCGCCCTGCCGCGGCGCCTCGATCCCGTCGACAGCGGAGACGAATACCCGCCGAGCCATCGCATCGAGTAGTTCGCGCTTGTTCTTTACATGCCAGTACAGAGCGGGCGCCTGCACATCCAGGGCCCCGGCCACCTTCCGCATGGTCAGTCCGTCGAGACCGACCTCGTCGAGCAAACCCAATGCTGCCTCGGCGATCACCGTCGCATCGATCTTCACTGTCACCTCCTGATGTCCGACCCCTTGACACCTTAACAATGTTCTGGTCTCCTTAACATCGTTAAGAGCTTAACAACGTTAAGGAGACCGACATGGAAACGACCGAGGTAGTGATCGCCGGCGCCGGACCGACCGGGCTGATGCTGGCCTACGAACTGCGCCTGGCCGGCGTGGATGTCGCGCTCGTCGATGGACTTCCGGCGCGCACCGGCGAATCGCGGGCGGGTGGCATCCACGCCCGCACCATGGAAATGCTCGATCAGCGCGGCCTGCTCGACGACCTGATCCCGCTCGGCCGCGTCATGCAGGCCGGGCACTTCGGCGGCCTGCGCCTGGACTTCAGCGACTTCAATACCCGCTACCCCTACACCCTCGCCGTCCTGCAGTCGGTGATCGAGCGCGAACTCGAGCGGCACGCAACCGAACTCGGCGCGGTCGTGCGGTGGGGCTCGCCCGTTGTCGGCTTCCGGCAGGACGCGGCGGGTGTCGAGGTGGAGATCGGCGGCCCGAATCCACGCCGGATTCGCGCGGCCTACCTGGTCGGCTGCGATGGCGGCCGCAGCGCGGTACGCAAACTGGCGGGCATCGACTACGTCGGCACCGACGCGACCGCGACCGGCATGCTCGCCGATGTCGAATTGGCCGATCCGCCCGCAGAGACCGTCTTCGCGCACCGCGCCGGTGCGGGCGACTTCTCCGTGGTCCAATTCGAGCCCGGCTGGTACCGACTGCTCGTGCAGCGCCACGACCTCGTCCTGGAACGCGGCACCGAACTGAGCTTCGAGGACTTCCGAGCCAACTTCACCGAACTCGCGGGCACCGACTTCGGCATGCACAGCCCGCGCTGGATCTCGCACTACAGCGATGCCGCCCGCCAAGCCGACCGATACCGCGTGGGCCGGGTCTTCCTGGCCGGGGATGCCGCGCACATCCACTACCCGGCCGGCGGTCAGGGCCAGAACCTGGGGTTGCAGGACGCGATGAATCTCGGCTGGAAGCTCGCCGCCACCTTGCGCGGCAACGCATCCAACGAACTCCTCGACACCTATGAGTCCGAGCGCCACCCCATCGCCGCCCGCGTCCTGCACAACACCCGCGCCCAGACCGCGCTCGGACGCCCCGGGCCGCACACCGACGCACTGCGCGACGTCATGAGCGACCTGATCGATATGGACCAGGTGCGCCACAGTCTCGGCCTGATGATCACCGCACTCGATATCCGCTACGACATCAAGGGCGAGCACCCACTCATCGGCAGGCGCGTCCCCGACGCCGATATCAGCACCGCCGACAGCGACACCCGAGTACACGCACTGCTGCGCGCGGGCAGCCCGGTCCTGCTGGTACTCAACGGAAACGACGTGCCCGCGGCCCCGGAATGGCACGACCGAGTCGAGATCATCAGCGCCGCCAGCCGCGCCGAACACTGGCCCATTCCCGGATTCGGTGAGATCCCGGCCCCCGCCGTCGTCCTGCTGCGCCCGGACGGTTACGTCGCGTGGGCAACCGACGAACCCACCACCGCGGGCTTGGCCGAAGCACTCACCACCTGGGTCGGCGCCACCGACCTCGACTTCACCTGAACCACGCCACCCCGTACAGTGCGGACCGAACGGCAGCGCGCCAGCTATCAAGAGTTTCCACCCGGATGCGGTAATCCGGATACCGCGCCGATCGCGCGATCGGCTGCCGCGAGCCGACTCCAGCTCGACATACTGGCGATTGCTTTAGAATCTCTTTACAAATACATGACCAAAATTAGGCGCCGAACTCTAATAAGCCGAGCAATAGCGGCAAGCGATACGGTGACCGTTTTGTCCGATTTACCCGGCGTGCACCAAGATCTTCGGTTGATCAAGTTGTCTTCGGCATGACACTGTCCCCCGATGGACATCGTACGAAAACCCGCCCGAGAAAGATCAAAAACATTGCCTCGCAAAAGGGTTCCTAATGTGTATGCTATCGATCAATCAAGACCCCACTACGAGGTGGGATGATGACCGAGGACGGTGTCGAGGTGGATGTCAATGCACTCCGAATGCGCCGTGCGACCGTCTTCGCAGTAGGCGTCGGTGTACTGACTCTTGCTGCGGCCGGTCCGCTCAACGGGCTGCTGGTCGGCCTGTTCATCTGCATCGGACTCGGACTCGGTTGGGTGAATGCGCAACTGACCCGATTGACGGTCAACCGCGTCGCCGACGCCGAGAAACCGAGGAAACAGGGGTTGTACCTCTCCTCGGCGACCCGGCTGATCGTAATAACCGGCGGTTCGCTCGCAGTGGGTTTCCTGGCAAGGCCGCACGGCATCGGAATCTTCTTCGGCCTGGCCGCCTTTCAAGTGATTCTGGTGTTGGTCACCGTCTTGCCTGAAGTGAAGGAGCTTCGCCAGCAATCATGACGAATCAACTCGCCTTCATCGCCCAGTCGGCGCTTCCGGTGCTCGCACAGGAAGCGCCCGCCGAAGAGCCGAAAATCAAGGTCGGCGAACACGCGGTCGCGCACCTGTGGGGTATGGACTTCAATGTCGACACGATCATTTCGACCGCCCTCGCGGCGGCGATCGTGCTCGGTCTGGCGTTCTACCTGCGGGCGAAGCTGACTTCGGGCGTACCCAACGGCGTGCAACTGTTCTTCGAGACCGTCACGGTCCAGATGCGCAACCAGGTGGAAAGCGCCATCGGCATGAAGGTCGCGCCGTTCGCGCTGCCACTGGCCGTCACACTGTTCATCTACATCCTGTTGTCGAACTGGTTGTCCGTGCTGCCCGTGCAGTACGGACACGGCGAATTGATCGCACCGCCTGCGTCGGACGTCAATTTCGTCTACGCGCTGGCCCTGTTCGTCTTCATCATGTATCAGGGTGCGGGTATTTATCGGCGCGGCCCCGGTGGCCACGCCAAGCAGTTGCTGAAGGGCCACACCGGATGGGGCCCGATGGTTTTCATCAATGTCATCGAGGAAGTCGCCAAACCGCTCTCGCTGTCGCTGCGATTGTTCGGCAACATGTTCGCGGGCGGCGTGATGGTCTCGGTGATCGCACTGTTCCCGTTCTGGATCAGCTGGGGGCCGAATGCCATCTGGAAACTCTTCGATCTCTTCGTCGGTGCCATCCAGGCGTTCATCTTCTCGCTGTTGACCGTCCTCTACTTCAGCCAGTCGATGTCGCTGGAGCACGAGCATTAGCCCCTGCGACACTTTCAGGTCGCTCGAACAACTACCGGATCGGCGCCGCCGATCGAGCTCAGTAAAGAACAGGAAGTGAAAAATGGCAGACGCAACAACGGCGGCCATCGTCCAGGGCGCGCTCATCGGCGGCGGCATCATTATGGGCGGTGGCGCCATCGGCGCGGGTATCGGTGACGGACTCGCCGGCGCCGCGTTGATCAACGGCGTTGCCCGTCAGCCGGAAGCCGAAGGTCGCCTCCGCGGTAACTTCTTCCTGACCGTCGGTCTGGTCGAGGCGGCGTACTTCATCAATCTAGCGTTCATGGCGCTTTTCGTATTCGCTACTCCAGGTAAGTAATTCAGTATGACTCCGCGAACGGATGTTGTTGCCGAGGGGAACTTCCTGATCCCCAACGGCACATTCTTCGCCGAGCTGTTGATCTTCCTGATCGTGCTCGGGGTCATGTGGTTCTTCGTCGTTCCGCCGATACGCAAGGTATTGGCGGAACGCGAGGCGAGAGTCGCCGAAACCGCGGTCGACAACAAGGAAGCCAAATCCTTGTTCGCCGACGCCGAAGCGAAATACCAGGCCGCCGTCGCGCAGGCGCGCAGTGAAGCGGTCGAGATCAGGAACCAGGCAAGGGCCGAGGGCCGAGTTATCCTCGAGCAGTTGCGAAGCGAGGCGCAGGACGAGGCCGACAGGATCGTCGCGGAATCCGCGACGGAACTGCGGGCCCAGGCGGACCAAGTGGCCGCGGAGCTGCGTGAGGCTGTCGAACCGCTCGCCGAGACATTGGCCGATCGAGTGCTCGGCATCAAAGATCGGCACGCCGGCTCCAGCGCCGGCCATCAGTCAGAACGAGCGTAGCCAATGAACCTCAACAGCGGCATCCTTGCCGAAGACTCGGGCATCTTCCACATCACCTTCGACTGGCCGATCTTCTTCAGCCAGCTCTTCGGTTTCGCGGTCATCATCTTCGTCATCGTCAAATGGGTGGCGCCGCCGGTCAAACGGCTGATGGCCAAGGCACAGAACAATATTCAGAAACAGCTCGAGGAGAACCAGCAGGCGGCCGACCGTCTCGTCGAGGCCAAACGCGCCTACGACAACGCGGTCACCGACGCCCAGGCCGAACTCGAGCACATCCGCGAAGACGCGCGCGCCGACGCCGAACGCATCATCGCCAAGATGCGCGAATTCGCCGACGCCGAGGTCGCCCGGGTCCGCAGCCAGGGCCGCGACCAGATCGCCCAGATGCGTACCCAGCTCATCCGCGATCTGAAGGAAGAGCTCATCACCACGGTCATGGACAGCACCGAGGAAAAGGTCCGATACGAGATCGGTTCCACGCACGTGGCGGCGGACAGTATCGACAAATTCCTCGAGGACCTCGAGGCGATGGCCAACGCCGAGCCACCGGTCCGACGCCGCGCCGAGCCCTGGGCTTTGTAAATCCGGGTGGTCGCCGGACCGCATGCCCTGGCATGCTGGCCGCGTGAGCACCGCGCAGATCACAATTGATTTCGCGCCCGAATTGCGGCTGTTCGTCGCGGCCGCACAGCGGGACGGTCGCTCGTCCGTGCGGATCGACACCGCGTCGACCCTCGGACATATCGTGGAGTCGCTCGGCGTGCCGCTCACCGAGGTGGGCGAGCTGCTGGTCGATGGTCGGTTCGTGGATCCGTCGTATCTGCCCACCGACGGCGAGTCGGTGTCGGTGCGCGCTGTGGTGCGCCCGCAGCGATTCGACGAACCACTGCGTTTCCTGCTGGATATCCATCTCGGCACCCTGGCGCGGCGGCTGCGCCTGCTCGGCGTCGACACCGCCTACGAAAATCCGGATATCGGCGACGCCGCACTCGCCACGCGCTCGGCGACCGAACATCGCATCCTGCTCTCCCGCGATCGCGGACTGCTGCATCGACGCGAAATCTTCGCTGGCGCATACATTTACAGTCACCGTCCCGTCGAGCAACTCGACGACGTGCTATCGCGTTTCGCACCGCCGCTTGCGCCATGGACCCGCTGCACCGCCTGCAACGGCCCGCTGCGGGTAACCGAAAAGCAGACCCTCCGTGGCCGGCTCCCGAACGAGACCGAGCGCACCTACGACGCGTTCGCACAGTGCGTCGACTGCGGCCGAACCTATTGGAAGGGCGCCCATCACGCGCGCCTCGACGCCATCGTCACCCACGCCCTCCACTTCGGCACCTGACCGCGCGGATCGATGCGTGGGAGACGTTCCCGCCCAGCCTGATCAGGCGCCGAACGCACCTTCGAGGCGGCTGCGAGAGCCGGGGTGGACCAGGCGCGCCACGCTCACCAAGGCACTCGCGGACCAGGTGCGGCGGCGGATCTGGAGGCACGGTTCGGTACGGCGGATGCGCAGTAGCCTGCAGTCCTCCTGGCTGCCCTGTACCGCCTCGACGACGTGTTCGCCGCGCACCAGCGGGGCCACCTCGCTGAGGTACCGGTTCGGGGTGATCTCGGCGAAGTTCTGGTCGAGGTAGCCGGGCGCGGCCGCGGGGTTGACGTAGCGGTCCTCCACTTGAATCGGCACCTCGTCATCGAAATGCACCAGCAGCGAATGGAATACCGAATCGCTCGGCCAATCGTCGAGCAGTGGATTGGCGCTGTCGAGGGGTTCGCTGCGCAGGAAGATGACCTCGGTGCGGTGCCGGTGACCGCGCTGCTGGATCTCGTCGGCGATATTGCGCACCTCGAACAGCGGCGAGGCAACCTTCGCGGGTGCGACGAAGGTGCCGACGCCCATCATTCGTACGACCACCCCGGCCGCGGCCAATTCACGTAGTGCCCGGTTGACCGTCATGCGGGAGATTCCGAGCGCGTCGACCAGTTGATGCTCCGAGGGCAGCTGATCCCCCGCGCCCCAGCGTCCGGCACCGATCTGAGTGCGGATCAGGGTCTTGATCCGCTCGTACGCCGGTGCCGTATCGGGTCCGGACGCCGCGAACAAGACCGCCAGGTCTGCATCACCCACCGGGCGGGCCATCGCCACCACCTCTCACCTCGCCTGGCCGCAACCCTAGCCGTTCCGGTTGACAGTCACTTGTATATACAGGACGATGCATCTGGGCAGGCTGTCCTAGCTGCTCCCCTTCTCCTGATGGAAGGCGGATCCATGCCGCACCACGACGAAATCGACGCCGGACTGCAGATCGAGCGACGCACCATCGAAGTAATTCCCGATGCCGAACGCCACGGCACGCCGCGCAATCAATTCACCCTCTGGTTCGGGGCGAATATGCAGATCACCGCGATCGTCGACGGCGCGTTGGCAGTAGTATTCGGCGCCGATGCGCTGTGGGCGATCATCGGATTGCTGCTCGGCAATATTCTCGGCGGCATCGTGATGGCGCTGCATTCGGCGCAGGGTCCACGGCTCGGATTGCCGCAAATGATCTCCAGCAGAGCGCAATTCGGCGTACTCGGTGCGGTGATGCCGCTGTTGCTGGTGATCGTGATGTATCTCGGTTTCGCCGCGACCGGTACGGTATTGGCCGGTCAGGCGGTGAACAAGATTCTGCACGTGGACAATTCGACCGTCGGCATACTCGTCTTCGGTGCGCTCACGGCCGTGGTCGCGGTGACCGGCTATCGGCTGATCCATGTGATCGGGCGAATCGCCACCGTGGTCGGCATCATCGGCTTCACCTATCTGACCATCCGACTGTTCACCGAATACGACGTCAGCGCCTACATCGGTACCGAATCCTTCGACATCGTGACGTTCGTCCTCGCGATCTCCCTCGGTGCGGGGTGGCAGCTGACCTTCGGACCGTACGTCGCGGACTATTCGCGCTATCTGCCCCGCACGACCAGTGCGCGCACCACGTTCTGGTCCACCTTCGCGGGCAGCGTGCTCGGCTCGCAGTGGGCGATGACGCTCGGCGCGCTGGTGGCCGCGGTCGCCGGAAAAGCGTTCCTTGGCAATCAAGTCGGCTTCATCGGTGACCTCGCCGGACCGTCCGCGATCGCGCTACTGATCTACCTGGTCATCGTGGTCGGCAAGCTGACGGTGAACTGTCTCAATGCCTATGGCGGGTTCATGTCCATCCTGACCTCGGTGACCGCATTCAACGGTCGGTCCCATACCACGCAGGCCGCGCGGGCCGCCTATATCGTGGGCTTCACCGTGGTGTCGATGCTGATCGCCATCGGGGCCAGCGCCGACTTCCTCAACAACTTCAAGAATTTCGTGCTCGTCCTGCTCATGGTCTTCACCCCGTGGAGTGCGATCAACCTGATCGACTACTACCTGATCTCGCGCGAGCGCATCGATATCCCGGCGCTCTACAATCCGGACGGCCGCTACGGACGCTGGAACCTCGCCGCGCTGGCCTGCTACACCCTCGGCATTCTCGCCCAGATCCCGTTCCTCGCGCAGAAGCTCTACACCGGCCCGATTACCGATCTGCTCGGCGGCGCGGACATCTCCTGGATGGTTGGCATCGTCTTCACAGCAGCCATCTATTACCCGCTGGCACGTCGCACGAGCAACCCGCCGGACCGGATGATCTACCCCGCGGACGCGGTTGCGACGACCCACGTTCCAGCCGAGTAGTACGCGCACCCCTGCCGCGAATCCACTGACGCGCGGGTCGATTTCGGCGATCTCCACCGGCTTGCTCAATCATAACTAGTTACCGGCTGGTCGGGTGTAGACCTTGGTAGAGCGATCCGCACGCACACGCCGGGAGGGGTTTTGCGCATCGATTTGGGCCGGGATCTACGGGAGCGCGCCGACAAGAACGATGACATCCCTGAATGGCGGCCAATTCATTTCGATCTGGCCATCGATAGGGACCGGTCGATATTGTCCGAACTACTGGCGACAACGGACGTGCGGGTACACGACACGGTTTCCGAGCAATTGCAACAACTCGTGCTCGCACGCGAACCCGCTTGCCCCCGTGGCGAGTTGGAGGAACGCGTAGGGCAGCTGCATGGCCCCGATCCCGCCGAATACGGCAGGTGGGTGTGGTACCCGTGGTCGGCCGATCTCGTACATGTGCTGCCCGAGACGGACTTTCGGGAGGTCCGTGCCGACCGCAACCGCTACCGGATCACCCGGGAAGAACAGCAGCGGCTGGCGCGGATGCGGATCGGCGTGGTCGGGCTGTCGGTCGGCAGTGCTGCCGCGCTCACCCTCGCACTCGAAGGTATCGGCGGTTCGTTCAAGATCGCGGACCTCGACCGGCTCGGCCTGTCGAATCTGAATCGCATCCGTGCCCGCGTGGCCGACCTCGGCATCGAGAAGTCCGTCATCGCGGCGCGGCAGATGTTCGAGATCGATCCGTATCTTCGAATCGAACGGTGCTCGAGGGGAATTCGGCCGGAGGCCATCGATGACTTCCTGCTCGGCGGCGGCGGTCTCGATCTGCTGGTCGAGGGGTGCGACGATCTGCACACCAAGGTGCTGCTCCGGGAGCGGGCGCGTGTTCACGGCATTCCGGTGCTCATGCAGACCAGCGATCGCGGCCTACTCGATATCGAGCGATTCGATATCGAACCGGATCGGCCGATCTTGCACGGTCTGCTCGGTTCGGTACGGGCCGCGGATCTGCGCGATATCACGACACCGGAGAAGATCCCGTACGTCCTCGAAATCCTCGACGCGGCACGGCTCAGCACTCGCGCGGCGGCCTCGCTGCCCGAGGTCGGGCGGACGATCGGCAGCTGGCCTCAGCTAGCCTCCGGCGTGGCGCTCGGCGGCGCGATCGTCGCGGATGCGGCGCGGCGACTGCTGCTCGGCGAACCGGTCGGATCCGGGCGCTACTACGTCGATCCAGGCGAGTTGATCGACGCGAAGCATTGTCGCTATCGCGAACCTGCCGCGCCCGCACCATTATTCGCGATCGCCGAGGAGGCCCGGAGGGATCCGCCGCTGCCGCCGCAACCATCGGAGCGCGCAACGGTATCCGACGATGCCGTGCGGTGGATAGCGGCCATGGGCACACTGGCGCCCTCCGCACACAATGCGCAGCCGTGGGCGCTGATCTGGCGGCGCGATAAGGCGGTCCTGGAGTGCCGCCACGACCCGAGACGCGACCTGCCCAGCCTCGACTTCGCGCACGGCGCAACGTGGGTCGCGTTCGGTGCGCTGCTGGAGAATATCGAGCTCGCAGCCGGGCAGCTCGGATTGCGCACGCAGATCCGGACGTGGCCCAGAGCCGACCTCGTCGCCACAGTCGAATTGTCCGGCGCACCGGAATCGGCGGCGTCACCGCTTGTCGCGCATATCCCGACGCGAGTCACCAACCGGCGTCGCGAGTTGCGGCGACCGCTCGATGCGGAGACGGCGCAAGCGCTGGTCACCGCCTGTGCCGAATTCGGCGGACGATTGCAGCTATCCTGCGAGAGAACGGAATTGGCGGAGCTGGGCGCATTGATCGGCGCGGGCGATCGCATCGGTCTGCTGAACCGGGCGATGCACCGCGACGCGATGAGCGGCTACCGGTGGACACCCGAGGAGGTGCGAGCCGAACCCTACGGTCTCGATATCGCCACCGCCGAACTCAGCGCGGCCGAACGCGGCGCGCTGCGCCTGCTGAGTCAGTGGCGGGTCGCGGAATGTCTGGCCGAGATCGGCGGCGGCCGTGCGCTGGAAGACCTTTCGCGGCGCGCGGTGGCCGGCGCCGGCGCGGTCGGCCTGCTGACGATGCCGGGTGTGTCACGCGAAAGCTATCTGCGTGGCGGGCGCGCCATGCAGCGGATGTGGCTCACCGCGACGGCGAAAGGCATTGCACTGCAACCGATGACCGCACTGCCCTACCTCTTCGCCCGCCTCGAACGCGGCGCCGGCCACGGCCTCTGCAAACGCGAGCAGGCCGAACTCCGCGAGCTGCGCGTGCGCTATCAACGGGTCTTCGAGACCGATGCGGACCATGCCGAGGTGCTGCTGTTCCGACTCGCGTACGCGGGGCCTCCGACGGCGCGTTCGCTGCGCCGTCCGTTGGTTCAGGTCCTCGATCTCGCCTGACTCGCGAACCGCCGACTACGAGGCGTGGTGCGTCGGGTGGTAGTGCTCCCAGGCGTCGGCCAATGCCTTGCGCACATCCGTGGGCAGGTAGTCCCGGATCTCCGCACACAGATGGACGCTGTTCCCGCAGTCGTCGCACCAGATCCGGACCGTACGCGCGTCCTTGGCCACGGCTGCCGCGATCCAGTCGGCGCGCATATTCCCGTGATCGACGGTGGCTACCCATCTGTCCCCGTAGCCATCGACATCCTGATGGATGGCATTGACCATGGTCACCGCGAACATCGGGTTGGGCTGAGCCTTGTTCTTCGTCATAGCGGGAAAACCTCCGGCCCTGTCGAGCGAAATATTCGTGCGACATCGAAGTCATACCCCCCGGCGACCGGGAGGTCCAGCAACCTGGCGGTGACCGATTGCTTCGCGACGCAGGAAGCAACCGTAACCCCGGCCGACCTGCCCGGCAAGAGATCGATTTCGGGTGGAAACCGAAGGGAATCCGCAGGTAAAGAGATCGCAAAGGCTCTAGGGCCGATGGCCCGTCGGCACCGCTGCCGCTCGTCCCTGCGCGCTGAACGCCCGCATGATCTGGGCCACAGCAACCCCCTCGGCCGGAACTTGGCCTGCGCTACTGGGTTCCGGAATCGGTCAGGGGGAAGGTGTTGGGCACGAAGGGGATTCCGGATCACGGCGGCGCGGGAGCGGGAATCGAATCGAGCGCTCGGCCGAATGCGCGCTGAGGGCCGACCGGCCGTCCCTGCGCAGGTGTATCCAGGCCGCGATCAGAACGATCAGAAATTCGATGACGTAGCCGTTGATCAAGACCTTGGTGATCGGCCACCACGGCGGCAGCAGGAACACACCAATAGACACCCAGGTCTTGCTCCAGTGGTAGGTCCACGAGGCGGTCACCGTGAACAGCAGCGCCGCCGCCACCCACCAGCGCCAGTTGTCCAGCCCCTTGTGCACGAGGAAGACGAACAGCGGCACGAACCACACCCAGTGGTGTCCCCAGGAGAACGGCGACACCGCGCAGGCAGTGAGACCACCGAGGGTGATCGACAGCAGCCGCTCACCTCGCTGATACAGCGCCGTCGTGACCATCATGCTGGCGATCGTGACCGAGCCCGCGATGAGCAACCACAACCACACCGGCGCGGGCCCGTCGAGCAGATGCGCGATGACACCGCGGATGGACTGGTTGGACGGGTGGTTGTCCGGCGCGATCCGGTTGGATTGGAAGAACGTCGAGGTCCAGTACTGCCGGGAATCGGCGGGCAGGATGACCCAGGCGAAGGCGACCGAGGCGATGAAGACGGCGAATGCGGTGACCGCCGCGCGCCACTGCCGCAGGGCCACGAAATAGGCGACGAAGTAGATCGGGGTGAGTTTGATGCCCGCCGCGAGTCCGACGCCGAGGCCACGCAGTTTGCTGCGGTCCCCGCGCAGCGCGTCCAACAGCACCAGCAGCATCAGCACCAGGTTGATCTGCCCGAAGTAGAGCGTTTGGCGGACGGGCTCGATGAATACGCAGGTGGCCGCGATCAGCACGCTGACCACCACCAGCCGAGTCGTGATCCGGTAGCCCAGCAGCCGCCAGCTGAGCAGCACACAGGCGACGAGTACGGAGAGGTTGACCGCCAACCAGGTATTCGTCACATACCCCCACGGCACCATGTAGATCGGCACGAACGCGATGGTGGAGAACGGCGTGTAGGTGTACAGGAGGCCGCGCATGGTCGGCTCGGTATACAGCGGCAGATCGTGCACGATGCGCCACGCACCGTCCCGATAGATGTGCACGTCGAGGCCACCGACCAGGAACCCGCCCTTGTCCAGGAAGGGATCGATGGTGGTGAAGAGCAGGATCACCGACAGCAGGGCGCTCCCGGCGAGCAGGTATATCGCTGGTCCCGTACGCGGAAACTCCAGCTTCCGGGTGTCTCGCACCGATCCGCTACGACCGAGGCAACACCGTCGCAGGATTCGAAGTACAGGATCCTGTTGGGTGATAAGACCTCATCACGTCGACCGATCCATCCCTTCGTCCCGCACCTGCTGCACTACGGCGATAACCAGTTTTTAACGTACCTAATGACCCGCGCCTGCATCATGCCCCGAAGTGCCGGGGCAAGCAAGCCGCGGGATCATCGTTGCCTGCTGGCCCTGGCCCGCCTGCGCTCCGCCTGCAGTTCGGCAAGTTCTTGTTCGAGCATCTCGGCGATGCGGAACTGCCCGGTGTCGTGGATATCAGGCGTGCGAACCACCTGGAGGTGCGAATCCGGCTCGGCGGGTGCGCTGCCCTTGCCGCGCGCGTTCTCGGTCGTCCTGCTGTCCTTCCTGCCCTCGAGTGAACTGGGCTTGCGCGCCGTAGCCGCGGCCGAACCGTTGCCCCTGCGCAGTGCCGACACGACCGACGGCTTGTTCTCCGCGGCGGGCTTCTCCTGGCTCACCGGGGCGGCCTTGCGCGCGGGCGCCTTGGCCGGGGGCGGAGGCGGCGGGCTCTCGACCTTCGCGACGGGCTGGGTCTCGGCCGTAGCGACCGGCTCGGGTGTGGCCGGTGCGAAGGGGTTGTTCTTCGCGACCACCGGCTTCGCGACCACCGGCGCGGTCGGTTCCTTGACGACCGCAGGGCGGTTCTCGGCCTTCGCGGGAGCTGGCCGCTGCTCGGCTGCCCGGGGCTCCGCATGGTCCGGCGCCTGGCCGTTGGTCGGCGCGCGACGCTCGGGTGCTTCCGAAGCCTCCTGCGCGGCAGGGCTTTCCCCATCCGGCGACTCCTCGACCTCGACCGCTTCGGCCTCCACGATCTCGTCGACTTCCAGCTCGGCGTCCTGTTCCGCACCTTCGGCACCCGGTGCCGCATGTTCCGCGGACTCCCGCTCCGCTCCCGGCGCCACCAGGGCCGCCTGGGTGTTCGCGCGGTAGGACGCGATCGATGGCATCGTCTGCTTGAGTTGTTCGGCCGGATCGGGCAGCTCGCGGACCTGCTCGGTGGCCCGGTAGATGGCCAGGCCGTAACGTGCGCTGGCCGCGTCGTGAATGAGCAGGGCGACACCGATCATCACCGGCGCGACCGCGTGCACACCGGTCTCGTACCACTCCCCGTCGCGCAGATAGGGGTAGGTGTTGAGGGTGACAGTCAGTGACAGCAGGGCGATTTCGGCAGCGGCAACCTGTCGGCGGTTGTCGATCACGCCCCATTCGGCGACCTTGTTGGTGCCGACCATGATGATGATCAAGCAGACGCTGATCATCGCCTCGATGAGGTAGCTGAACCAGTACAGCGGATCGGAAGGCCCGCCAGGCGCGATGTTGTGCTGCACATTGACCGCGGACCACAGCATGCCCGCCGCCACCACGCCGGCCAACGCGCGCAGTGACCATCCGCGGTGCCGGTACAGCGACGCCAATTTGGCGTGCGGGCTGGATTCCCGCCGCTGTGCCGCAATTGCCTTGCGGGCTACCAATAGATCTCTGATGTCGGCCTTCTCGATTGCTTCAGTGGTCTGCCTGGCGCGGTCGGCCGCGGAGGCCGCGGCCTGCACCTGTTTCCATCGCTGTGCGCGATCCTCGCCGCGAATCTTCTCCGCGAGCTCACGCTCGGCGATCAGTTCGTCCTCGGAGAGCGCCTCGGTCAGCGCGGGATCGAACTGGTAGGCCAGTCGGCCCCGGGCCCGCTCGACCCTTCGCGCGAGCTGTCCGACCTCGTCCTCGACGGGATGATGCTCGATGGTCAATTCGACTCCCCGCGGGAGAGATTCGACGGCAGACAAGTGATCACGCGTGGGAACGGCACCAGACATTCATAGTCGATTCACCGTTGCCAGCGAAACTGTCAATTTGCCGCCGGTGGGTCGTCCTGCGGCGTGCCGCGCGCGACACACGCATGCGAAGTCTCGATTTAACGACGATTCGGCACTCGCGGACGCCGCCCGCGCCGCAATGAACATACGGTTCACCGGCCCGGACTCGCTGCGGCGCGACTGCTTGCCACCAGCAAACAGCCAACCAGTCGGTTCATTCAAGGGGTGTCGACACATTCGGGCGTGTCGCCGCCAACTGGTCGATAGGTCAGGCGATTTCGGATCCGCCGGGACGATGCGCCGCGACATGGTCATCGATCTCGCGCAGGAAGCCGTCCAGGCGGCCCGGCGCCAGCCAGGGGGAGAGCAGCCCGTGATACGCGGCACAGCTGCTCACTAATTGGTGCGGATTCGGGATCGCAGTGCGAGAACGCCTGCGGCCGAGCCGATCATCGCGAGACCGACGACCCACAGTCCGGCTCGCTGGGTGCCGGTGAGGTCCTTCAGCGCGCCGGTGACATACGGCGCGACAAACCCGCTGACATTGCCGATGGAGTTGATCAGGGCGATCCCACCCGCCGCGGCCGCACCGGACAGGAAGGTGCTCGGCAGCGCCCAGAAGGTGGGCAACGCGGCAAGCACTCCGACGGCACAGACGGTCACCGCGACCATGGCGGCGAACGGATTGCCCAGATACAGCGCCACCGGAATCGCGAGTCCACCGACCAGCGCGGGCAGCGCGACATGCCGGGCCCGCTCACCGGTTCGATCACCGTGCCTGCTCCACAGCACCATCACGACGGCGCCGATCACATAGGGCACCGCATTGATGAGCCCACGCTGCACCACCGAATAGTGGGTGCCGTACTGCTGCTGGAAGCCGTTGATGATCGTGGGCAAGAAGAATCCGAGCGCATACAGGCCGTAAACGATGCCGCCGTAGATGAAGGCGAGGCCGAGCACGCGTGGATGGGTGAGCGCCTTGCGCACCGTCCAGTGTTCGACCCGCGCGGCCTGCTCTTTGTCGAGTTCCGAGGTGAGCCAGTCTCTTTCGGTCTCGGTCAGCCACTTGGCCTGCGTGGGCCGGTCGGTGAGGAAGAACCAGGTGATCACCGCGAGGGCGATCGCGGGCACGCCCTCGACCAGGAACATGAATCGCCAACCGCTGAGTCCGAAGACACCGTCGCCGTACTGGATGATCAGGCTCGATACCGTCGAGCCCAAAGCCGTTGAAATCGGCACCGCCGTCATGAACAGCGCGACGATCTTCGCGCGCTGGGTCTGCGGAAACCAGTAGGTGAGATACAGCAGGATGCCGGGAAAGAATCCGGCCTCCACCACGCCTAGGGTGAATCGCAGGATGTAGAGCCAGGTTTCGTTCGGCACGAATGCCATGGCGGTGGCGACCACACCCCAACTCACCATGATTCTGGCTATCCAGCGGCGCGCACCGAACCGGTGCAGCGCCAGATTGCTCGGCACCTCGAGTACGAGATAGCCGATGAAGAAGATGCCGGAGGCGAACCCGAAGGCCGTCTCGGTCAGCCCCAACTCCGCTTTCATACCGCTGGGCCCGGCGAATCCGATATTGACCCGGTCCAGGTAGTTGATGAAATACAGCAGCCCGAGATAGGGCACCAGTCGAATCGTGACCTTGCGCAACGTCGCGCGGGACACCTCGGGCGTTCCGTCCATTCGCGAACTCTCGACCCGCATCCGCCCAGCAGTCAAATTCCCAGACCCGGTGATACGAATGTTCGACACCGGACAGCCGACACGTCATGTGCGGGGACCCGAGCGTTCAACCGGCAACCGTACCGTTCGAGCCAGAAGCGAACGGAGATTCCCATGCTCGAGCCGCGACTTCGAACCCTATGGCTGGCGAATGTGGCCGCGGGCGCGGCCGCTGTGACCGTGCGCACCCCACTCTACGCCCGCCCCAGACCGACCCATTCCGTTCGTGTGCAACGGGATTCGATGCTCGCCACGGACCTCGAGGTCGTCACGGTGACCGACCGCTCGGTCATCCTGACCTGGACCACGTGTGCCCGCGACCGCTATGGCCGCGCCCGTCCGGTCCCGGCCGATACCGAGGTCCGCATCGCACCGGTCGACGGCCGGTCGGCGGCGCGACCGCGCTATCTGGACTCCCGGCCGACCGCCTACCACTATGCGGAGCTCGACGGCCTCGAACCCGGCCGTACCTACCGATTCGAGGCCTACTCGGACGGCCACCGCGCCGTTCCCGCCCGCACCCTGGTGACCCGCCGCTCCGGAACACCGGAATCCACCGGCACATTCACCATGGCCGATCCGCCGCCGGGACGACTGCTGCACACCATCGCGCTCGCCAACGACGTGCACTTCGGCGAGCACAGCAGCGGCCTGATCGTGGCCGGGCTTCCCACCGGCCTGCGTCACCAGACCGAGCACTATCCGGAGTTCATGCTGACCGCATTGCTCGACGATCTGCGCCGACCGGACCGCGCGGCCGATCAACTGATCGTCGCGGGCGATCTCACCGATACCGGCACCCTCGAACAAAGCCTCGGCGTGCGGGCTCGGCTGGACGAGTGGGGCGTGCTCGGCCGCGATTACTTCGTCTGCCGCGGTAACCACGACAAGCCCGACGCGCACCGAATCGACCACTGGGGCACGGTATTTCACGCGCGTCAGCGCCTGGTCGAATATCGTGTCGGCGAGCTGCGCATGATCGGCCTCGACACCACCCGACTGCGTGGATCCGGTGGCACAATCGTCGCACCGCAAATCGCGCATCTGCGCGAACTCCTGGCGGCCGATCCGGATCGGCCCACCCTTGTTTTCGGACACCATCCGGTGACTTCCCATGCGGCGGTGAGTAATCCGGGCGGCCCGGGGTTCGTTCTCGATCGCACGAATGCCGCCGCGCTCGGCGCGCTCTATCGCGACGCTCCCGGCGTATTCCTGCACCACTGCGGCCACACCCACCGCAACCGGCGCAACCGCCCGGACTCCGGTGTCGATGTCGAGTTCCTGGAAGTAGCTGCCACCAAGGAATATCCGGGCGGCTACAGTCTGCTGCGCGTCTACGAGGGCGGCTACACGGTCAACTTCTACAAGACCCGCACCGAGTCGGCCCGCTGCTGGAGCACTCGCACCCGCCGCCAATACCTCGGCCTGCATCCGGATCACGCCCTCGGCAGCTGCGCCGACCGCAACCATGTTGTCCAGCGCGATTTCTCCGGGTTGTAGTTACAGTCGGTCATGCGGACAGTAACGGTGCGGCGCACCATCGCGGCACCGATCGAGCAGGTTTTCGATTGGATCACCGATGCGGCGAACTACCGTCAGGTGCCGGGCGTGCTCCGGGCGGAGGTCACGCGGGTCGGCATCGACGGTGTTGGCACTATTCGCGAAGTCACCACGGCCGCATTGAAACTCACCGAAGAGATCGTCGGATACGAGCGCCCGGTGCGAATGGACTATCTGATCCGTTCCTCGATTCCGCCGCTGCGGCACGAGAGCGGCAGCATGCGGCTGCGGGAGACCGCGGACGGTACCGAAGTCACCTGGGGCTCGACCTTCGAAGTCCGGACTCCGGTGTTGAGTGGCGCATTGACCAGGGCATTCACACCCGCCGTCGCCTTCGGTTTCCGCACGGTCCTGCGGACGGCCGAGCGCAAACTCACCAGCTGACACGTCACTCGCCCTACCGGCAACCCCGCTACTGTCGCAGACAGGCGTGAAACTTCGGGAAGCCGAGCCGGGAGAGGTTGGTAGCTGATGAGCGTTGGTGGTCTTCGATTGGCCTCGGTTGTCGCCGCCGTTGTGCTCGGATCCGTTGTGGCCGGACCTCGTTCGTACGCGGCACCGGACGAACCGGGATCGGTGGTGACCACGGATGGATCGAGGATTACCGGGGTTCAGGTTCGAGATGACCGGCATCTCACGTTGACGGTGTATTCGGGGGCGATGGGGCGGGAGTTATCGGTGGAGGTGCAGCAGCCTGCGGATACCGGACCGCCGCGGCCGACGTTGTACCTGTTGGCCGGGGTGGACGGTGGGGTCGATGGGGCGACCTGGGGGTCGAAGACCGATGTCATGGGGTTTTTCGGGGATAAGAACGTCAATGTGGTGCAGCCGCTCGGTGGGGCGTACAGCTATTACGCCGATTGGCGGGCGGGGGATCCGGCGTTGGGAGTCAACAAGTGGCAGACGTATTTGACTCGGGAATTGCCGCCGCTGATCGATGCCGCGTTGGGCACCAATGGGCGCAATGCGATTGCCGGGATCTCCACCTCCGGTACGTCGGTGCTTTCGCTGGCGATTTCGAGTCCGGGGCTGTACCGGTCCGTCGGCGCGTTCAGTGGGTGTGCGCAGATCAGTGATCCGGTTGGGCAGGCGTTCGTCGGGATGTCGGTGCGCAAGGGCGGCGGCGATCCGGTGAATATGTATGGGCCGCCGCAGGATCCGATGTGGGCGGCGCATGATCCGTATGTCAACGCCGAAGGCCTGCGCGGGTTGAATTTGTACCTGTCGGCGGGGAGTGGACTACCCGGGCCCTACGACAATCCCACCGATCCGCACACGCAGAGCTGGGCCGAGGGCGGACTGCCCCTGCAGGTGACGATGGGCGGTGCGATCGAAGGATCGACCGCCTGGTGCACCCGCAACATGCAGCACAGGCTGAACCAACTCGGCATTCCGGCCACCTACGACCTCGAACCCACCGGCACCCACTCCTGGGGTTACTGGGAACGCGCACTGAAGGAGTCGTGGCCGGTTCTCGCCAACGGACTGGGCGCCTGACCTCCGACGTGGCCTTCACCGGACGCGAGTATTTCCCGAAGTCGAAATAGTCCACGGTCACTCTCCTAGGCTTTGGTACGAGTGGAACGGCGTGTGTCTCGAGCACTCGGCGACATCTAGGAGGAATCGTGTCCGAAACCGTGCGTGGCGTGGTTGCCCGTAGCAAGGGCGCACCGGTCGAACTCGTCGATATCGTGATCCCGGATCCCGGGCCGCACGATGTGGTGGTGCGCATCCAGTCCTGCGGGGTGTGCCATACCGATCTGCACTACCGCGAGGGCGGCATCAACGACGAATTCCCGTTCCTGCTCGGGCACGAGGCCGCGGGCATCGTGGAGACCGTCGGGAATGCGGTCACCCATGTCGTCGCGGGCGATTTCGTCATCCTGAACTGGCGCGCGGTGTGCGGTGAATGTCGCGCGTGTAAGCGCGGCCGCCCGTGGTACTGCTTCGCCAGCCACAATGCCAGCACGAAGATGACCCTCACCGACGGCACCGAACTCAGCCCCGCCCTCGGCATCGGCGCATTCGCGGATAAGACGCTGGTGCACGAGGGCCAGTGCACCAAGGTCGACCCGAATGCCGACCCGGCCGTCGCCGGACTGCTCGGCTGCGGCGTGATGGCGGGTCTCGGCGCGGCGATGAATACCGGCAATGTGTCGCGTGGCGATACGGTCGCCGTCATCGGCTGCGGCGGTGTCGGCGATGCCGCCATCGCGGGTGCCCGGCTGGCCGGTGCGCGGACCATCATCGCGATCGACCGCGATCCCCAGAAGCTCCGCTGGGCAACGGAATTCGGCGCAACTCACACGATCGATGCGACCAACACCGATGTCGTCGAACAGATCCAGGAATACACCGACGGTTTCGGCGCGGATGTGGTCATCGATGCGGTCGGGCGCCCGGAAACCTGGAAGCAGGCCTTCTACGGACGCGACCTGGCTGGCACTGTGGTGCTGGTCGGCGTACCGACTCCGGATATGACCATCGATATGCCGCTGATCGACCTGTTCTCCCGTGGCGGCGCACTGAAATCCTCCTGGTACGGCGACAGCCTGCCCGAACGCGATTTCCCGATGCTTGTCGATCTGTATCTGCAGGGCCGGCTTCCGTTGGAGCGCTTCGTCACCGAGCGCATCGCCCTGGATCAGGTCGAAAAGGCCTTCTCCGCAATGCATGCCGGTGAAGTGCTGCGTTCGGTGGTGGTCTGGTGAGCCTGCGCATCGATCGGGTCGTCACCTCCGGGACCTTCTCACTCGACGGCGGCACCTGGGATGTCGACAACAATGTGTGGTTGGTCGGCGACGATGCCGAGGTGGTCATCGTCGACGCGGCGCATGATGCGGACGCGATCATCACAGCCGTCGGCAACCGCAATGTCCGCGCGGTCGTCTGCACCCACGGTCACAACGACCACGTCACCGTCGCACCGGAACTCGCGAAACGCCTCGACGCCCCGATCCTGCTGCATCCGGGCGACGATCCGCTCTGGCGCATGACCCACCCCGACGTCGACTACCGATCACTGGCCGATACCCAGCGAATCACCGTGGCGGGCACCGATATCGAAGTCCTGCACACCCCGGGACACTCCCCCGGCTCGGTCTCCCTGCACCTGCCCGAGGCCACCGCCCTGTTCACGGGCGACACCCTGTTCAACGGCGGCCCCGGCGCCACCGGCCGCTCGTTCTCCGACTTCGGCACCATCATCGATTCCATCCGCGACCGCCTGCTGACCCTCCCGGAGGAAACCACGGTCCACACCGGCCACGGCGACACCACCACCATCGGCACCGAAAAACCCGCGCTATCCGACTGGATCGCCCGGGGCCACTAACGAGAATCAAGATCAGGTGGAACTGGTGGCGGCGGCTTCTCGACCGATGCCGCCATGGATTCCACCTGATCTTGATTACTGTTCGGCGTCGGCTTTGATGCGCTCGAGGGTTTGGCGCATGCCGTCGCGGTTGGTCTTGCCGCGGGCGCGGCCGGCTACGAGCCAGTAGAGACGCAGCGGGAGGTTGTTTTCGTTCAGCTGGAACGATTCGGTGACGTCGGTACCGCCCTCGACCGGCTCGAAACGGTAGCGCCAGGTATTGACCGCCATCCCGCGCGGGCCGAGCACGGTGAATGCGAACTCACGTCCAGGCTCGCACGCGACGATCCGGCAGACCGTCCAATACTTCAGCCCCCAGCCATTGCGGTTGACGTGGCCGCGGAATTTGACGCCCACTGCGGGAGCCGTTGCGCCACCGAGCCATTCGGTGGCGAAGGTCTCCGGCGAGTACTTCCCGGTATTCGTGATATCGCTGACCAAGGCCCAGATCTTGTCTGCGGGTGCCGCCATTCGAACCGTCACGCTATCGTGCATACCTGCACGCTAGCAGGCACCTTCTCAGACAGGTCCGCCTAGTGCGGATCGATGCCGGTCCAGAAGGCGACCAGATCGGCGCACACGCGGGCCGGACGCTCCTCGTTCGGTAGGTGGCCCACACCGTCGTAAACCGCAGTGCGCGCGCCCAATTCCTCGGCATAGCGTTCGTGGACGCTCGGCGGCCAGAGATCGCCGGAGTTGCCGTAGGCGATGAGGATCGGGAGACCGGTGGCGCGCAGGGCGGCGGTGCAGTCGGTCGGGCCCTCCATGGCCCGCATGATGCCGATCAGATTCGCCTTCTTGGTCGTGAAGATGCGGTTGCGCAGGAATTCGAGCTTTGCGGGTGGCACCAGGGCCGCCACGGCCTGACTCATCTGCTCCCAGAGTGCCCGCTGGCCACCGCTTTCGATGAGTTGGGCGACCAATTGCGGTGGCGCGAAGTTGATATCGGAGGTCGAGGACGGACCGGAGGCAAGCAAGCTGAGACTGCGGAAGCGATCCGGATGGGCGGCAAACGCCGCGCGTGCGACGTAGCCGCCGAATGAGTGGCCCACCAGGTGAATCGGTGTGTCGTCCGAGATCTGATCGGCGACGAGGATCAGATCGTCGGCGAAATCGGCCATCGTGTATCCCGATGCCTCATCGGGACCGTCGGACTGCCACTGCCCGCGCTGATCGTAAGCGACACAACGGAATCCGGCTGCCGAGAGAATGGGCACCATGGCCTCGAAGTCCTCTTTGGAGCCGGTGAAGCCGGGGACCAGCAGCACCGTGCCGCGCATCTCGACGTCATGCGGCGGTACGGATTCCCACGCGGCCAGCGCGCCCGCCGCGCCGCGCAGGGTGAAGGACGTGGACTGCGCGGTGGCGTGGCTCATCGGTTCCTCCATCGTGCTCGGCACTAGTGCGGCAACACCTCCAGTCTATCCGAGCAAACATTCGGAATCGTTACTTATTCGAGATATTCAGAACAAAGTCATCGGCTCGGTCGGAATGGGTGCAGGCAGCGGCTCGAGTTCGGGCAGGCGGGCGCGCACCTCGTCGTGGAAGCGGCGGGCGAGGTGCAGGGAGGAGGCATTGTCGGGGGTATGGATGAAAACCGTTGGTGAGCGGCCCTCGCGCAGCCAAGCGATGACGATGTCGAGCCACGGCTGCCAACCGGCAACTGTGCGGTCGGCCGAATCGCGGCCGTGATAGCGGACGATCGGAAATTCGGTGAGCGCTCGCGTGCGGCGCGGCACCCGCGGTTTCTTCGCCCGCGCCTCGGCCTCCGCGGCGCTCTCGGCGGGTCCTTCGAAAAGCAAAGTGGTATCGAAGGGCACCCATTCGGCGCCCACGCGCGCGAGCACCTGCTCCAATTGCCTTGCGGCGCTGTCATTTTCGAAGAATGCGGGATGCCGGACCTCGACGGCGGATCGGTAGGACTCGGGCAGCGCGCGCAGGAATCCGGCCAGCGTCCCGAGATCGGTCGGACCGAACGATCCCGGCAACTGCACCCACAGCGCATGAATGCGTGGGCCGAGCGGTTCCATCGCATCCAGGAAGGTGCGCAGGTCGGCTTCGGCGCCGTGCAGCCTGCGCTCGTGCGTGATCGGCTTGGGCAGTTTGACGACGAAGCGGAAGTCGGGATCGGTCTGCTTCGCCCACGACGCCACCGTGTTGCGCGTCGGCGTCGCATAGAACGTCGTATTGCCTTCCACCGCGGTGCACCACGAGGCGTAGTGCCGCAAACGCTCGGCCGGAACCGGTTGATATTCCTGCCATGCCGCGTGCGTCCACATCGCACATCCCACGTGAAGCCGCATGACAGGGACGCTAACGCACGTCACGTACGCTGACGGCTCCACCTCCAGCACCTCGGGAAAGAGATCATGACGCGGTTCGAGAACGTCAGTGTGGCCAAGAAGGCCAATGTGTACTTCGACGGCAAGTGCATCAGTCACAGCATCGAGCTGGCCGATGGCACCGCGAAGTCGGTCGGCGTCATCCTGCCGTCCACCCTGACGTTCGATACGGTCAAGCCGGAGATCATGGAGCTGATCCAAGGCGAGTGCAAGGTCACCCTCCCAGGCGAGACCGAAGCCGTGACCTACCGCGGCGGCGAATCGTTCTCGGTGCCGGGCAACAGCTCATTCGAGATCGAGGCGCTCACGACGCTGCACTACGTCTGCCACTTCGGCTGAGCCGGTCAGACGCCGAACGCGCTCGGCACCCAGTGAATCCGCCAGGGCGGTCAGCACATCCGCGCACCCGGCATCGACAGTGAGCGCGGCGAGTTCATCGCCTCGGGTCCGGCCGCGGTTCACGATGGCGACCGGCTTGCCCTGTTTCGCCGCATATCGCACGAACCGCAGCCCGGACATCACCGTCAACGACGATCCCGCCACCAGCAGCGCGTCCGCCGCCTCGACTATTTCGAACGCGGTGGCGACGCGCTCCTTGGGGACGTTCTCCCCGAAGTACACGATGTCCGGCTTGAGCATGCCGCCGCAGCGCGCGCAGTCCACCATCCGGAAATTCGCGGTATCGGCGACCACCGCATCGGCATCGGGGGCCACCTCAACCCCGGTCGCCGTCGCCGATGCCGCGAAACCCGGATTCGCCGCCTCCAACCGCTCGGCCAAGGTCATCCGCGAAATCAGCGCCGCACAGCCGAGGCACCGCACCCGCGCATAGGTTCCGTGCAGATCGATGACCCGCCGATGACCCGCCTTCGTATGCAGCAGATCGACATTCTGCGTAATCAACCCGGTGATGACGTCGGCCCGCTCCAACCGCGCCAACGCCCGATGCGCCGCATTCGGCCGTGACCCGTCCATGGCCCGCCACCCGATGTGGTTGCGCGCCCAATACCGCTGCCGAAACGCCGCGTCCCCCACGAACTGCTGATACGTCATCGGAGTCCGCGCCGGCGACCCCGGCCCCCGATAATCCGGAATCCCGCTGTCGGTCGACACCCCGGCCCCCGTCAGCACCGCGACCCGCCGCCCCGCCAGCAGCTCGCACAACCGGTCGACAGCGGATGCGTCGAATCTGGACATGGAATTCAGAGTAAGCGCAGCCGCCCGGTCGGTGACCCCGGGCGGCGGCGAGAACACTACGTCGGTCCTGATCAGGCCTGGAGGCCGAGCTCGATCTCCAGGGTGAGGGTGATCTTGTCGCCGATCACCGCGCCGCCGTCGGGCAGCGGCATATCGATGGTGATGCCGAAGTCGCGACGGTTGATGACGGTCTTGGCCTCGAAACCGGCGACCGGGCCCTGGCCCATGCCGGGGTTGACGCCCAGGAATTCGACATCGAGGGAGACCGGGCGGGTGGTGCCGCGGATGGTGAACTCACCGTCGACGACGAAATCCTCACCATTGACGCGGAATCCGGTCGACTTGAAGGTGGCCACCGGGAAGTCGGCGGCGTGGAAGAAGTCGGCGGTGCGCAGGTGCGCGTCGCGCTGCTCGTTGTCGGTGGTCACCGACTCGACCAGGATCTCGGCCTCGGCAGAGGCGGTGCCGTCTTCATTGACGACCAGCTTGCCGGAGAAGTCGGCGAAGCGACCGCGGACCTTGCTGACCATCAGGTGACGCACGGTGAATCCGAGGGTGGAGTGGGCGGGATCGATGACCCAGGTGCCTGCGGTCAGATCCTTGGCGGTGGTGGTCGACATTGTTGGTCTCCTCATGTGGTTGATCTTTCAATTACTTGTACATCGAACGAGTATTCAGTTCTGGCATTTCAGGACCGGTGCGCCGTTGCACCGGGGATCAGGTCGGATCGGCGAATTCCGAGATCAGAGTCACTGCGCGACCTCCACGGCGCTGCCCTTGGCACGAGCCGCGACCAATGACGCATGAGTCGGCGCATCCGGGACATGGGCCGGACGCAGTGCGTCGAACTCCTTGCGCAGCACCGGAACTACCTCCGCACCGAGCAGATCGAGTTGCTCCAGCACCGTTTTCAACGGTAGACCGGCGTGGTCCATCAGGAACAGCTGTCGCTGATAGTCGCCGAAGCTTTCCCGGAACGTCATGGTCTTTTCGATCACCTGCTGTGGACTGCCGACGGTCAGCGGCGTCTGCTCGGTGAATTCCTCGAGCGACGGGCCGTGGCCGTAGACCGGCGCGTTGTCGAAGTAGGGCCGGAATTCGCGTACCGCGTCCTGAGAGTTCTTGCGCATGAACACTTGTCCGCCGAGGCCGACAATGGCCTGGTCGGCGGAGCCGTGGCCGTAATGCTCGAAGCGGCGCCGATACAGCTCGATCAGGCGCTGGAAGTGCTCCTTGGGCCAGAAGATATGATTCGCGAAGAAGCCGTCGCCGTAATAGGCGGCCTGCTCGGCGATTTCCGGACTGCGGATCGACCCGTGCCACACGAACGGCGGTACGCCGTCCAGCGGTCGCGGCGTTGCGGTGAACGCCTGCAACGGAGTACGGAATCGGCCCTCCCAGTCGACCACATCCTCGCGCCAAAGCCGGTGCAGCAGATGGTAGTTCTCGACCGCCAGCGGGATGCCTTCGCGAATGTCCTTGCCGAACCATGGGTAGACCGGACCGGTATTGCCGCGGCCGAGCATCAGATCGACGCGACCGTCGGCCAGATGCTGCAGCATGGCGAAGTCCTCGGCGATCTTCACCGGATCATTGGTGGTGATGAGTGTCGTCGCCGTCGACAGCTGCAACCGCTCGGTCTGCGCCGCGATATAGCCGAGCATCGTGGTAGGCGACGACGGCACGAACGGCGGGTTGTGATGCTCGCCGGTGGCGAACACGTCCAGGCCGACCTCTTCGGCCTTGCGCGCGATCGCGACCATCGCCTTGATGCGCTCGTGCTCGGTCGGGGCCCGACCCGTCGTCGGGTCGACCGTCACATCGCCCACCGTGAAGATTCCGAACTGCACCACGCCTCCTCTCGGAAAGTCTGACACCTATTTGGTGGATATGGCAACCAACAGGGCGGTGTCGCCATCTATTCCCGAGGGGTCACTTGCGCAGCCGTGATTCCAGACCGTCCATGACGCAGAGCAGACCGAAATCGAAGGCCATCGCGCGGGCGGTCTGATAATCGGCGGGTTGCATCTTCCGGTAGTCGTCGAGCATCTCCGGATAGTCGGAGGCGAGCTCATCCATGACGTCGAGCACCATTTCCTTGTCGAAACCCTTGTCGCCGAATGCCTTCGCCGCGGTGATCTCCGGGATGACCTGCCCGAGTACATAACTCGTCACGGTGCCACTCGCGAGGTAGATATCGACGCCGGTGAATCCGGCGTCGATAAAGGTGCGGCGCAGTCGATCACTGAGTTCGAAGGCCTTCGGGCCGACGCTCGGCAGGGAGCCGATCAAGGTGGTGACCCAGGTGTGGTCGAGCATGGTGAGCCGGAAGTTGTAGGCGTAGGTCGTGACGACCTCACGCCAGGAGGCCTGGTCCGGATCGGGAATTCGTATCAGACCCCAGATCTCGTCGAGGACTAGTTCGAGCAGTTCATCCTTGTTCGCGACATGCCAGTAGAGGCTGGTCGCGCCCGCATCGAGCTTCGCGCCGAGCTTTCGCATGCTCAGCGCGCCGAGCCCGTCCGCGTCCAATACCTCGATAGCGGCGGCGACGATCTGCTCGCGGCGCAGTCCGGCCGCCTTCGGCTGGCGCGGCTCGCGGGTCCACACCGAGGAGAACTGCTGCTTTGTCACAGCTCCGCCTCGCTAGCGCTCGGCTCCGCTGCGACAAGATGTGCTGTGTCTTCGGTTCCCTCGCTGCGCTCAGTCACAGGGCCAGCATAATTCCCTCGCACATTGTGCGATTCTATCGTACGGTGTTCGAGTGGAATCGAACGTTGTACGAGACCCTCGCCGCTGGTGGATTCTGGGGGTCCTCTGTCTGTCTCTGCTGGTGCTGATGATCGATGGCACTGTGCTCAATATCGCCATTCCGTCTTTGATCCGGGAACTCGACGCGACGCCGTCGGACGTCCAGTGGATCCTCGACGCCTACGTCCTGGTCTTCGCCGGCCTGTTGCTCACCGCGGGCAGCCTGTCCGACCGGTTCGGCCGGCGACGCATGCTGGTGATCGGGTTGGCACTGTTCGGCGCGGCATCGCTTGCGGCAGTGTTGGCCACCGAGCCGTGGCAGGTGGTCGGGGCGCGCGCCCTGATGGGCGTCGGCGGATCGCTGCTCATGCCCTCGACCCTGTCCATCTTGATGACCACCTTCGCCGAGGACGAGCGACGCAAGGCGATGGCGGGCTGGTCCACCGTATCGATGGTCGGCATCGTGCTCGGGCCGACGCTGGGCGGCTTTCTGCTACAGCACTATTGGTGGGGTTCGGTGTTCCTGCTGAATATCCCGGTCGCGGTGCTCGCGATTGTCGCCGCGCTGGTGCTGATGCCGGAATCCACCGGTGAGCAGCGGCCGGTCGACCTGATCGGCGTGCTGCTGTCCATCGTCGCACTCACCTCGACGGTCTACGTGATCATCGAGCGCGAGTGGAACATTCCGATGATCGGACTCGCCGTGGTCACCGGGTTGGCGTTCGTGGTCTGGGAAAGCCGGTCGGCGCATCCGATGCTGCCGCTGGCGGTGTTCCGCAATCGCGATTTCACCGGCACCTGCTGCACGCTGCTGCTGATGGTGTTCGGTATGGGCGCGATCATGCTGATGCTCACCCAGTACCTGCAGTTCGTACTCGGCTACGGGCCGATGAAGGCGGGGCTGGCGCTGCTGCCGTATGCGGTGGCCGCCGCGGTGTGCAACGGTCTCGGCGCCACGCTGGGCAAGAAGTTGAGCAATAAGACGCTTATCGTCGCCGGTCTGCTCGTCATGGGCGGGGCGTTCGCGATCCTGGCCGTCGGTTCCGGATATTTGGCGGTCCTGGCCAGCATGCTGGTCATGGGGATCGGCGGGGGTCTGGCGGGTCCGGCCGCGTATGCCGCGATCATGAGCGCCATTCCGCTCGAGCATGCGGGCGTCGGCTCGGCCATGAACGACACGCTGCAGCAGGTCGGCATGGCGATCAGCATCGCGATCCTGGGAAGCGTACTGGCCGGTGTGTTCACGTCGCATATGCCCGAAGACGTACCCGATGCGGCACGTGAATCCATCGGCGCCGCATTCCAACTCGGATATGTCGAACCGGCCAAGGAAGCGTTCACCGATGCCATGTCGACCGGCGCGTGGATCAGTGCGGGCTTCAGCATCGCTGCAGCACTACTCGGTTTGCTACTGCTGCGGACACGGCCCGCGCCGCAGGTCGACACACCGGAGGAAGTAACCGTGTCATAGCTGGCATCGATTTTTCGCTCCGAATCCGCTCGCCTCGCACCGCAGGCTCGGCTAGGCTCCCCTCGACCTCCTTGCCGCGCATACGAGTACATTGCACGGGGAGTTGCTCGAGCAGGCGAGTCGAGCCTGCACGGGGCGTTGCGAAGAGCGAATAATCTGATGACTGAACGGAATAACCGAATGAAGCTTTGCGATAGCACTGCGGCGGCGATCCTTGTCATCGGTGCCGTGACCTTGGGCGCCGGAGTTTCGCATGCCGAGCCGGTTGCCGCGCCCCCGCGGCAGGACATCACCTACTCGGTCAAGCTAGTCGACAAGACGGTGGTGGCCAGCGTGCGCAACGGCACCTTCACCCTGTCCAAGGCGGCGGAAAGCGAGCTCGCGGCCGGCGGCGACGGGCGGCTGGTCGACAAGGACGGCACGCTGGTCGATAAAGACGGCAAGGCCGCCGATATCGCCGATGTGGTCGATGTCGTCGATCTGGCCGACACCGACGGTCACGTCGTCCTTACGCTGCCACTGCGGTTCCGGGCGGCCGATACCGACATTCCGGTCAAGCCGGTGGTCGAAAAGGACGGCACGGTACTGGAACTGGCGCCGCAGAAGCCCGCCGGACTCGACATCTCGCAGCCACTGGCCATCAAGCCGGTCGCATCGATGGCCGAAAACAACCGTGCCCGTGATGAATTCGCCACGCAGTTCGGTCTGGCCACGGCGATCGGCGGCTTCGTCGGCACCGCAATCGGCGCGGTCGTCGGATGTGTCGCCACCATTGCCGCCGGCTGCATCCTCGGCTTGACCACCGGCGCCGCACTCGGCGGGATCATCGGCACGGTCGTCATCGGCGGACCGGTCCTGATCGCCTCCGGCGTGGATTACGTCAACACGATGATGTCTCCGGACGGCACCACCCGGTTCGCGGACAAGACGACGACCCAACCCGTGCCGCCCGCACCGAAGTAGTTCCGCAGAACTGACTCCCTCACCCGCAGAAGGCACCGTCTACCAGGCTGTCCATGGCGCCCTTGTAGCCGAGGCCGAACAGGGGTGGGACTTGGTTGAGGCTGACGGTTATCGCGCGGTTGGGGGTGTAGCCGCCGAAGACGAAGAAGCCGTCCATGGCGCCGCCGTGGCTCCAGATATCGATGCCGCAGGCGTTGGTGCGGTGGTACAGGCCGAGGCCGACATCGTCGGGGAGGGCTGGGTCGCCGCCGTGGACGGTGTGCTGCATTTCGGCGAGTTCGGTTGGGCGAAGCAGTTTTCCGGAGAGAAGGGCGGTGAAGAAGCGGTTCAGGTCGGCATCGGTGGAGACGAGCGCGCCATCGGCCAGGCCCCAGCCCGGGTCGATATCGGTGATGTCGACCTGGGCGCCGTTGAAGATCTGATATGCGCGCGGGTGTGGACCGCGAATCACGTTCTCCTGCGGGAATGCGGGCCAATAGGTGTCTTGGAGATCCAGCGGGATCAGGATCCGGGAGGTCACCTCGACGCCCAGCGGCCGTCCCGTGACCTGCTCGATCAGTTTTCCGGCCAGCAGGTAATTGGTATTGGAGTAGCTGAAACGCGAGCCGGGCGCGAACAGCGCGGGCATATCCAAACCGAGTCGGATCAGCTGATCCGCTGTTTGGTACCGCTGCAATGCCTCGACCGACCCCCAGTCCAATCGAACGAGATAGTCCGGAATACCGCTGGTGTGCTGCAACAGATTTCGGACGGTGATCAGATTCCCGTCGCCGCCGGGGCCGCGCACCACACCGGGCAGATAACGCTCGATCGGAGCGTCCAGCTCGACTCGCCCCTCCCCCACCAACTGCAGCACGACGGTCGCCACGAATGTCTTGGTATTGCTGGCGATCCGAATCTGTGCGTCATCCGGGAACGGAGCGCCCGTCGCGAGATCGCCAACGCCGCTATTGATCTGAGTCGCGTCGCCGTCGGCGGTCACGACCAGCTGCGCCCCTGGAACGAAAGCCGAACGGACCAGGTCATCCAGCCTGGCTTGCAGCACTTGGGGGTGCACTGTGGCCGGTTCGGCCGAGGACGCCGCGAGATGCGGCAGCGAAATCATCAGTGCGGCAACCAAAGCCGTCGCTACATTGAACCACCGCATCCATCCTCCTTCGTCGCGAACCGCTCGGCCGCGCGTCGTTGGTCGGAACGTCCTGTCGGATCAGCCGTTATAGGACACTTGCGGTGTCCAGTCGTCGAGGGGGCGGACGGCGGCGGCGTGCAATGCCGCGGCGACCCGCTCCCGGGTGAACGCACCTTCGCCGAGCACACCATTGATATGCACCGCGACGGCGCGGAAACCGTCGGGCGCCATAGTGGTGTCCAGGCTGGTGACGAGATTTCGCACCGCCGCCTTCTGCACACCGAGCGATGCCGCCTCATGCCAGGGCTTATCCGCCGCCGCGCTCCCTGTGACGAGCACGCGCGCACCGGGGGCGAAGAACGGCCGCGCGGCCTGCACCGCGGGCAGCAGCGCCGCGGCGCCGATCGTGAAGTCCTCGATCAACTCCGCGACCGTCAACCGCAGCGGATCCGCCTGCCGGAAGATGCTCGGGTTGAAATGCAGCACGTCGATGCGCCCGTGCCGCTCGCCCACCTCGGTCACAACTCGACTGACATCGTCGGGATCGGCCAGATCCACACCGACACCTTCGGCATCGAAACCTTCGCCCAGCAATTCCTTGGCCAACGGCTCGGCCTCTGCGCCGAGCCGGCATGCCAGCACCACTACATACCCGTCGCGCGCGAAAAGACGGCCGACGGACAGCCCGACGCCGGGACCGGCACCGAGGACGAGCAACACGGGAGCAGCCATATTTACAAGACTAGATCGTCAATCTGCGCAGATCACAATGTCCGATTCTTGCCTGCCTCGAGCGGCGTCGGTAACACTGGGAAGGTTGAGCAGGCGCTTTCGAGTGACCTGCACGCAGTCACTAGCGGGTGCAACTAGTCGTCAGCGGGTATGACCCGGACATGCGCTGTGTCGTGACCCGAGGTCGTGACCCGAGACGAAAGCTGAGGCGGCGAGAATGACCCGGGACCTAGGCCGCCGCCATGGATGACGACACCGTCGAGCTTCCCAAAATCACCGAGACTCGCCCCTCCGGGAACCGGCGAGCAGCGCACCGACGAGCGGAACCGAAACCCCATCGCGCGCGCAAAGCGGCAAAGATCGCGATGCGCGTCCTGACATCGATCGCCGCTCTCGCCGTTGTGTCCGGCACCGGATTCGCCTGGTCTGCCAAGAACGAATTCGACAGCGGCTTCACCCACACCGACGCGATCGGCAAGGACGCACCGCGCTCACTCGGCGGCGATCTGAATATCCTGCTGATCGGCCTGGATACCCGCAAGGACCTCGACGGCAACGACTTACCGAAGGCGATCCTGGACCAGTTGCACGCCGGCGACGGCGACAACGGCGGCTACAACGCGAATTCGCTGATCCTGCTGCATATTCCCGCGGATATGCACAAGATCGTCGCGTTCTCCATTCCGCGCGACGACTATGTCGCGGTCTCCGGCATTCCGGGCTACGACCACGCCAAGATCAAGGAGGCCTACGGGCTGAAGAAGGCCGCCACCGAGACCAAGCTGGAAAACTCGGGCATGAAGGACAAGCTGGCCCTGGAACGCGCCGGCCGCGAGGCGGGACGGGCATCGATCGTGCAGACCGTGCGCAATCTGGTCGGCGTCCCCATCGACCGCTTCGCCGAAATCTCGCTCGTCGGCTTCTACGATCTGGCCGATAAGCTCGGCGGCGTCGATGTCTGCCTCAACCACGCGGTCAACGACAGCTACTACTCCGGCGCCGTCTTCCCCGCGGGGCCACAGCATCTCGATGCCGCCAATGCGCTGTCCTTCGTGCGGCAACGCCACGGATTGGAGAACGGCGACCTCGACCGCACCCACCGCCAGCAGGCCTTCCTGACCTCGGTCGCCAAATCGCTGAAGGACGCAGGCACGCTGACCAACTTCAGCAAGCTCTCCGGACTCATGGATGTGGCGCACCGCGATGTCGTGCTGTCCGACGGCTGGAACCTGCTCGACTTCGCCCGCGACCTCGGTTCGGCGGGCTCGATCTCGGTCGAATTCCGGACGCTGCCGGTGCTGCGCTACGACAATATCGACGGTCAGGACGTCAATATCGTCGATCCGGCGGCCATCAAGAAGGAAGTGCGTGCCGCCTTCGGCATCGAAACCACGCCGACCACCTCGACGCGCACCCCGACCAGCATCGTCGACGTCCGCAATGCGAGCGGATACACCGGCCGGGCCGCCCAGCTCTCCACCGCTCTCACCAAGCGCGGCTATACGGCGGGCACGCTGGACAGCGTCACCACCCGCGCCACCTCCACCATCACCTACGGCACCGGCGCCGAGACCGACGCCGCGCAGCTGGGCGACATCCTCGGCCTCACCGCGACCGCATCGCCGAGTGTCGAACCCGGCCACATCAGCGTGGTCGTCGGCGCCGATTTCACCATGCCCACCGAACTCGTGCCGACCACCAGCGCGTCCGCGACCACCACCTCCGTCACACCCGCACCCGATGCGGGCAAGCCGGTCGCGACCACGATCGGCAGCAGCGTGCCCTGCGTCAACTGAGGCCGAATGTTCGCGCAGGTCACACCCGCGGCGGCGAACCCCGCCCGAAATGGCCGGTAAACTACGGCACGGGCCAGTACGTCATAGGTGCGCCGCAGGGAACGCACGGCGAAACACAGGAGAGTCATGTCGAGTCGCCGCTTCCGGTGGAGAGCAGCTGCGGGTTTTGCATTGGTGATGATGTTGCTCGTCGCCGGATGTTCATCGAAGTCGGAAGCGCCGACCACCCAGGCCGGACCGCCGCCGCCCCCGATCGTCATCACGCCGGGCGGTGGCAACAATGTCGATCCGCTCGCGCCGGTCGTGGTGACCGCGAACGACGGCATGCTCACCTCGGTGAAACTCACCAATGAGGCGGGCCGTTCGATCGAGGGCATCTACACCCCGGACAAGACGGCGTGGAAGCCCGTCGATCCACTGGGCTATGGGCACACCTACACGATCAGCGCCGAAAGCCTCACCATCACCGGCCGCGTCGGGCCGACCACCTCGACCTTCAGCACGCTGGCGCCGAACAACCAGACCAAGGTCTATATGACCACCACCGGCGGCACACCGCTGACCGACGGCGGCACCTTCGGTGTCGGCACCGTCGTGGTCGCCCATTTCGACGAGGACGTCCCGGATAAGGCCGTTGCCGAGAAGCGGCTCTCGGTGACGACCAACCCGCCGGTCGAGGGTTCCTGGTACTGGCTCGACAAGCGCAACGCGCACTGGCGGCCGCAGCAGTACTTCGCACCGGGCACCAAGGTGACCGCCGCGGCCAATATCTACGGCGCGGATCTCGGCGGTGGTCTCTACGGCCAAGAGGACACCAAGACCACCTTCACCATCGGCCCGTCGCATGTCTCCATCGCCGATGACAACACCAAACAGGTGCAGGTCTTCGAGAACGGCAATCTGATCCGCACCATGCCCACCTCGATGGGAAGGGGCGGCAGCGAGGTCATCGGGGGGAAGACGCTGACCTTCTGGACCCAGCCGGGCATCTACACCGTGATGGACAAGGGCAATCCGGTGATCATGGACTCCTCCACCTACGGCCTGCCGGTCAATTCCCGGCTCGGCTACAAGGAGGCCATCGGCTGGGCCACCCGCATCAGCACCGACGGCATCTATCTGCACCAGCTCGATTCCACGGTCTGGGCGCAGGGCAGCCAGAACCTCTCGCACGGCTGTCTGAACCTGAGCCTCGCGAATGCCCAGTGGTTCTACAATTTTGCGATTCCGGGCGATGTGGTCGAGGTCCGCAATACCGGCGGCGCACCGCTCGAGGTCTGGCAGAACGGGGACTGGGGCGTGCCCTGGGATGAATGGCTCCAGGGCAGCGCGCTGCACTGAGTCTTTGTCGCCCGGAAAGAATTTCCGGGCGAAAGTTCCAGGTGTGGCAGAATCGTCGGCATTATGACCGTCTTGACCAGCGCTTCTCCGGACCGATTGCCCCGAGGGCCGCATCGCTTGACCCGGGACGAAGTCGTGACGTCACAGCGCGAGCGGCTATATATCGCCGCACTGGAGGCGGTCGCCGAACTCGGTTACGGCCCGACCACGATCACCGATATCGTCGGTCGGGCCCGGGTGGCCCGGCGCACGTTCTACGGGCTGTTCGAGAGCAAAGAGGAATGCTTCACCGCCGCTTTCGATTTCGCGGTCGAGACGATCACCCGCGAGCTCGACCGGGTGGTCACCGAATCCGGCGCCGACGCCTTCGACGAGTTGGTGCGCACCACTCTGGAGACCTACCTGGAGTTCCTCGCGGCCGAGCCCGCCGCCGCGCGGGCGCTGCATATCGAGACCCTCGCCGCCGGACCGGGGCTCATAGCGCGGCGGGCCCGCACGCATCGGATGTTCGGCTACCGAATGATCGCGGCGGCCCGAATCGGTGTGCGCGCAGGCGAGCTTCGCACCGAACCCGATCCGGGGCTCCTCGACGTCCTGCTCGGCGGTATCGACGATCGTGTCCGCGCCACGCTGATCGAATCCGGCCCGCACCACCTACCGGCCTTGGCTCCCACCCTCACCCGCGCCGCCCTACTCCTACTGGGCTCCGGCCCAACCTGACCGCCGCCTCGCCGAAGGTAGTCGAAAGGCGGCCCGCGCCCGCTTCGTGAGCGACCGTTCGACTACCGTCGAATCACTGCGGCGCGGGGTTGAGTGGGACGTTGAGCCAGCTGGGCTGGTTCGGGTCGAGGTCGATGTGCTGGGGGCGCAATCCGCTCTCATTCAGCAAGGGGCGCAAGGGAAGACTGCTCGGGAAGTTTCCGGCGAAGATGTCGACCCGCAGCCGGTGCCCCGGTTGCAGCACGCCGTCTGTGGCGAACATGCCGATATCGATGACCGTCGGCTGGCCCGGCACGATCGGTTCGCGGGTGTCCAGGGTCAGATAGGGGTACGGGTCGGTGTAGTCGCCGTTGGCCGAGCGGGTGGCTTTGCTCTCGTCGACCGCGCGCAGGGATGCGGTGCGCTGGCCGTGTGTCCATTGAGTCGAACGTCCGTCCGGCGCAACGTCGTTCAACGTCACGGTCCAGTAGCCGTCGGTGGCGTCCATCACGGTATTGAGGTGTATCGCGATCGGGCCGGAGATCTGCGTCGGGACGGCGACCGGCGCGCTGGTGAACGTCAAACCGTTCGTCTCGGCGATCCGAGAATCCTTGGTGCAGATATCCGGAAGCGGCAGGATGCCCGCCGTACCCTGTGCACCGTCGCGTGAGCAGAGGGTGGTCAGGCCGGGCGCGATCGTAACCCGCGCGGGTCCACCCGGCTGCGCGGCGAGGCTGCCGTCGTAGACGCTGCCCGGCGCGGTACCGGAGGCCGCCGCGTTCAAATACATACGGCGGTAATCCATATCGGGCCGCGGGAAGGCCGAGGTGTGGGTCCAGCCGCCGCCCTGCTGCCACAGGGTGACCTGGTCGTAGTCATCGATGCCGTTGTCGATGCCCTTGAGCCACTTGTCGAACCATGCGCGCTGCAATACATCCAGGGCCGCCGGTCCGTCGGCGTCACCCATGCCCGAGCCGGTGGTGATGTGATAGTTGTTGTCCATCACCAGCTTCTTCTGGCTGTCGGGCACATTGATCGCGTTGTAGACCCGCGGCGAAGAATAGGCGAAGATGTCCTGCCAGCCGCCATAGACGAAGGTCGGCACATCGATGCGATCGGGATGTCCGATCCAGGCTGTGCGCAACGGGCTTTGATCATCGAGCACCGAATACATTTCGGGCGGAATCTGATCCATGCTCTGGGTGCCCAGCGCCATGATGATCATATTGAAGAAGGTGAACGGGTCACGGACCCGATCCGCCAGCCAGGTCCAGTCGAACTTGCCCGCCAGCATCGACACCACGTCGGGAATCAACTTCGTGCCGTCGACGGCGAGCAGCCATTCCGGGATGAACCCGATGCCGAGTGCGCCACCGGGTGCGGCCACGTCACGGATCAGATCGCTGCCCGGCACGATCGGGAAGATCGCCTGCAGCGCAGCGGGTCTGCGCTCCGCGGTCTGCAACTGGTTGATGGCCGAATAGGAGATCCCGCTCATGCCGATCTTGCCGTTGGACCACGGCTGTGCCGCCGCCCAGTCGACGACCTCGACGCCGTCCTGCTGCTCGCGATCACCGAACACCTGCCAGGTGCCCTCGGAGAAGCCCGTGCCGCGCACGTCGACGACCACCTGGGTGTAGCCGCTCTGCACCAGTTTGCGATCCACAGCGAAGGTGCGCGCGGCGCCGCCCGCCAATGCCTGTGCCAGATCGCTGATTCCGCTCAGGCCGTAAGCCGAGAGATCGAAGCCGTGCAGCGCCTGCATCAGCGGCTCGGCCAGGCCGGGGATGGCCAGCACGGAGTCGGCGATATTCGCCACCAACTTGGTGTAGGGCGTGAGGTTCACGATGGTCGGCGTCGGCTCGACGATCGGCCGGCCGGAGGCGTCGGCCGGGTGATACACATTCGCCTTCAGCACCGTGCCGTCACTCATGGTGATCGGGATGTCCCAGTCGATGTAGACATTCGGATACTGTTGCGGCCCCGCATGAGTCGCGGTCAATTGCGCATCGAGGCCGAGCGTGGCCTGGGTCGGCGCGGCGGCGACCACGGCTCCGGCAAACACGGTGAAGGTGGCTATCGCAGCAGCCACCGCCTTAATCGGACGTCGACGTCGGATCATGCTTGCCAAACCCTCCCGGCAATGAGGAACTACCCCGTTCCCATCAACGATTGGGTACAGTAACGTGCATCACCGTTGGTCCGCAACCATGAGTCACTACAACGCCCTGTACAGCACACCTTGGACCGTGGACAGCAGTTAAGTTGCCAGGCATTCTGCCCGAACCGACTGTGCGGCAATCGGACCGCTTATCAGGTCAAAGCGATATCCAATCGTTGGTAGAGCGGGACGAACACATTGGTCCGGTAGCGGCGCTTTGTGATGGTCCACGGACGGCCGGGCGCGGTCATCGCCTCCAGCACCGCGGCCAGTTGCACATGGGTCAGACTCGCGCCGAGGCAGATATGGCGACCGCCGCCGAACCAGAGCTGCCGCAGTTCGTGCACCTTGCCCAGCCGCAGGTCGTAGCCGCCTGCCGCATTGTTGATCGACCAGGTCATGATCTTCACCCGGTCGCCCGCGCGTAATCGTCTGCCCGCCAACTCGATATCCGAGACGACACCGCGCCCGACGATAGGCATCGAGCTGGTGACCCGCAGCGCCTCGCGCACCGCGTCCGGAATCAGGCTCCGGTCCTTGACCAGTTCGTGCTGAGCTCCGCTATCGTGCAGCAAAGCGACCATTCGACCCAACGTGCTCGCCAGCGTCGCGGTTCCGGCGACGACCAGGAAGGCCGCCATGCGGCGGGTGATTTCGGGTCCGAGGCCGAGTTCGCGGCTGCGTCCGATGGTTGTGCTCGGGTCGGCGGTTTCGTAGACGGCGGGCACGGAAGCAGCGATACGGTCGGCTACAGCGCGTCCCTTGCGGGCATTGCGGTCCGAGACCACCGTGGTGTCGTAGTTGCCCTTGCCGAGATTGGCCATTGCCTCGACCAAGCCGAAGAGTTCCTCGTATGCGGCGGGTGAATCGTCCACCGGCAAGCCGACCAGTTCCGCCATGGTGCGTCCGGTGAATTCGCGCGAGAACTGCGCCATATCAACGGTTTTCCCGGCAGACAGATCCGCGGTGAGTTGGCGCAGCATCGGCCCCACCGACCGCTCGGTGATCACCCTGGACCGTTCGGGGGTGAACAGATCGCGAACCTGTGCCCGGAATTCGACATGCGGCTGGCCCTCGAACAGTTCGAAGACCCAATCGCCGAGCATCTGTCCCCACCAGTGCCCGGATGCGCCGACGCCGATAATGCTGAAGTGTTCGGTGTCGCTGTGGATCCGGCGTGCCAGTTCCGGGTCGGCCACCAGCCAGCCGAGTTTGGGCACCCGCCGTATCGGCTTGATCAGCGTTCCGGCGGCGAGTACCAGGGGCAGTGCGGGCTGGGCGAAGCCGTGCAGGGCATATTCGTGGGCGGCGGCGGTTTTCACGAGGCGACTCGCTCACTCGTGCCCACCGAGCGGAATTGGTCCAGCACGAGGTGGGTGGACATGACGGCCAGGCAACCCCATTCCGCGGCGGTGGCGGCCCAGGTGCCCCTCTGTTCGACCGCCGTGCGCCACATCCGTTCGGTGGCGACCGGATCGAAGATCCCGTAGCGCCGCACCGAATCCCGGGACAGATGGTCGTGCGCCAGATCCGTACCGGAACCGGTGAGATACCACGGGCCGACCGGCGTCATGAACGGCTTCTTACGCCTGCGCACGATCTGTTTCGGCAGCACGTCCGCGGTGGCCCGCTTGAGCGCGTACTTCTCGGTTCCCCAGTGCACCAGCATCTCCGGTGACAGTTCGGCGCAGACATCGATGACATCGCGGTCGAGGTAGGGCACGCGCACCTCGATGCTATTGGCCATGCCGAGTCGGTCCGAGATCGGCAGCACCCAGTGCGGCAGCCGGGTGTAGAACTCGAAATGCAGCTGGCGGCGGAGCCTGTCGTGCGGCGGTGGCGGTGCCAGCGGCGATGGTGCCGGAAGACCCTCGGGCGCAATGGGTCCCGTGGTGTCGCCGAGGGCGCTCCACAGGTAGATCCAGGGCGGCACCTCGCCGTAGCGTGCGGTGTATTCGGCACGTCGTCCTGCGACAGAGACGATGTGGCTGTCCAAACCCGATGGCGCACCGACCCATTTGGTGGCATTGCGCCAGATTGCGGTCTGGGCCCATTTCAGCTGTTCGAACCGGGAGCTCAGCTTCATCAGGCGGTAGAAGTCGTAGCCCGCCAACAGTTCGTCGGAACCGTCGCCGCTCATGGCGACCTTGAGGCCCTTGTTCCGCGCGAACTCGGTCAGATCGAGGAACGGCGTCGCCACCGCGCCGTACCAGAACGGTGATTCGAAGTGCCACAGGCTCTTCGGCAGTAGCTCGCACGCACGAGAACCGGTCATCTCGACCTCGTCGTTGGCCAGGCCGAGGGACCGGGCGACCAGCCGCGACATCGGCGTCTCGTCGAGGACTTCGCCGGTGAGCCGGATGCTCGCGGTGGTGAGCGGGGCATCGCAGCGCCGGGCGGCCACCGCGGCAATGGCGGAGCTGTCGAGGCCGCCGCTCAGCGCGATTCCGGCCGCCACCTCGTCGGGCAGGCGTTTGCGCACCGCCGCGGTGAAGGCATCGTTGAAGCATTCGATAGCGGTCCGGCCGGTGAGCAGCGGTGCATCGGGATCGCGGCGCAGGAACGGCGTGAAGTAGCGCTGTTCGGAGATACCGCGACGATCGATCGTGACGACGGTCGCGGGTGGCAGGTCGTCGATGCCCTGCCAGAAGGTGCGCGGTGCGATGGTGTGGCCGTAGAACAGGCAGTCGCTGAGGCCCTGCGGGTCCATGGTCGCGTCGACCAGTCCGGAGGCGAAGATGCCCTTGATCTCCGACGCGAAAACGATCCGGCTGCCGCGGTGGTGATAGAAGAGCGGTTTGACGCCGACCCGATCGCGGGTGAGCAGCAGCCGTTCTCGGCGCGAATCCCACAGGGCGATGGCGAAATCGCCGTCCAGGCGTTCGACGAAGCCCGGACCGTACTCCTCGTAAAGGTGCGGGATCACCTCGGCATCGGAGTGGCTGCGGAACCGATGACCGCGCGCGGCGAGCGCATCGCGCAGTTCCCGATGGTTGTAGATCTCGCCGTTGAAGACGACGTGGACGGTGTCGTTCTCGTTGCGGACGGGCTGCGCGCCGTGCTCGACATCGACGATGGCGAGGCGTTGGAAGCCGAAGGCGACATTGCGGCTGTGCCAGGTGCTGAAACCGTCGGGGCCGCGATGGCGTTGGATCTCGTTCATCGCCGCGATGGGGGTCGGATCGACCGGTCCGGCGAAATCGACTATTCCATTGATGCCGCACATGTCACTGTCTTCCGGTATCCCAGTCCTGCGGTCGGATGCGACGCCGGTCGAGTCGGACGCTGAATGTTCCGCCCGGCCAGGTCAGGGTGTTGGTGCCGTCCTCATCCACGAAATAGCTGGTGCATCCGCCGGTCGACCACACCCGCGTGCCGAGCAGTTTCCGTGCGCGCATGACCCATTCGCGCTCGGCCCGCTCGGACGGGCTGTAGCGGTGAATCCCCTTGGCCCGCATGTGCTCGATCGTCCTGGCGATCAGCTTCGTGGTGGGTTCGATGGCGATGAACTGCGAGGTGTGCGGCAGTGCGGTATTCGGTCCGGTGACCGCGAACAGATTCGGCAGCCCAGCAAAGGCGATGCCGCGATACGCGCGAAAACCATAGCGCTGGAACTTCTTTCGCGTCGAGGTCGTCGCGGTGCGGAACTCCGGGAAGTGCGCGATGGAATCCTGGACATGGAAGCCGGTGGCCCACACGATCGCGTCGACCTCGTGTAACTCCCCGTCGGCGGTGCGGAGGCCGGTCGCGGTGATCTCGGTGATCTTCTCGGTGCGCAGCCGCACATTGGGGCGGGTGAACGAGCTGTAGTACTCGTCGGAGACCATCGGTCGCTTGCAGCCGAATGCGTAGTCGGGCGTGAGTTTGCGCCGCAGCTCGGGATCGGGCACCTGCTCGGCCAGCACCTTGCGGACGACCCATTCGTAGACCGAAACCAGCCGCGGATGAAACACCGCGAAGTGCATGGCCTCCAGGAACAGGAAGACGAATCCCCTTGCTGCCAGCCTGATCGGCGGAACATGGCGCAGTATCTTGCGCACCGTCGGCGGAATCGGCCGATCCAGTCGCGGAATCACCCAGGCCGGAGTGCGCTGGAACGAGATGAGCTCACCAGCCGACTTCGCCAGCGCGGGCACGATCTGCACCGCGCTCGCCCCGGCTCCGACCACCGCGACCCGCTTGCCCGCCGGTTCGAACGACGGATCCCACTTGCTCGAATGCATCTGCCGTCCAGCGAAATCGGCGCGACCTGGGATATCCGGAATAGCCTCAGCATGTAGGGAGAAGTAACCCATGACGACGGCGCGGGCCCGGACCAGTCTGCCGTCGCTCAGCCGCAGCACCCACTGTTCGGCCTCGTCGTCGAAATCGGCCTCGGCCACGTCACTGTTCAGCCGCACATGCCGCCGCAGATCGAAGGTGTCGACGACCCGCTCGGTGTAGGCACGCAATTCGGGCTGGGTCGCGTACACGCGGGTCCAATCCGCGTTCGGCGCAAAGGAATACGAGTACAGCACCGATGGCACGTCAACCGCGCAACCGGGATAGACGTTGTCGCGCCAAGTGCCGCCGATTGCGTCGGCACGTTCCAGGATGACGAAGTTGTCATTGCCGAGGCGTCGCAGATTCACCGCGACGCCGAGCCCGCTGAAGCCCGAGCCGATAATCGCCACATCGTAATTCGACACCGACGTCATCCAGCGGCCAGCTGTGTGCGGTCCGGCAGGAGCAGTTCGGTGAGCTCATCGAGCGCGGCATCCATGGCCCCGGTGAGATACGACATCGGCGGCAGCTTGTCCTGGACACCGAGGACGCCGAAATGCAGCCCGCCCGAGTAGCCGATGCAGGTGAAGTTCAGCGAATTGCCGTGCATGAGCAGCGAGATCGGATAGATCGTCTCGAGCCGAGCACCGTTCCAATACAGGGGGTTTCGCGGTCCCGGCACATTGGAGATGCCCATCGGATGGGAGGATGCGGTGTTGGTGAAGCCGAAGCTGAGCCCGAGGATCCACGGCAGGGTGACCGCGAGTCCGTAGCCGATGACCTCGTTCGGGGCCATCTCACCCATATGCTGCTTCGCGGCGCGGATGTAGTACTTGACGGCACTCAACCGGTCGCGCGGATCGGCGATATCGGTGGCCAGCGCGGTGAACATCATGCCGGCGCGAGTGCCGGCGCGAGCGTCGTCCTCCTCGCGCAGATCGGTGGGCACGCCCGCGGTCAACGACTCTTCGGGCAACGTGGCGTGATCGGTCAGGTAGCTGCGCAGCGCCGTGCTGACGAGGTACAGCACGATGTCGTTGATCGTGCAGTCACCCGCCTTCGCCAATCGCTTGAACAGCGCGAGGTCGTAGCGACGCCTGGACAGATCGCGCGCGCCGGTGATGGTCCCGTTGAGAATGGTCTTCGGCTGCTGATATGCCTTCTGCGCCATCGTCTTATCGCCGCGTGCACGCCGGAAGGCATCGCGGGCGGCGGATCCGACACCGCGCGACAAGGCCAGCACGCCGGTCAATGCCGCGAGCAGGGCGCGGAACGGATTCGCCGTACCAGCTTCCGCCGACTCGGCCGCCGGTCGCACGGTGAACAGGTCCGGCACATCGCGGGCGGCGGCATCCTCGGTGAACGTATCGGTGAACAACCGCATGGCCGATGCGCCGTCGAGCAGGCTGTGGTGCACCTTGAGCAGCAGCGCGAAACGATCCTGCGCCAGCCCCTCGATGACGTGCAATTCCCATGGCGGACGGCTCATATCGAGCTGCTTCTGATGGATCGACGACACCAGCTCGGTCAACTGGTCCTGGCTGCCCGGCTCCGGCAGCGTCCACTCCCGGATGTGCTCGCTCAGGTCGATATCGTCGACCTCACGCACCATGGCCGCGACACCCGGCGGCGGGAACTTCAGCGGGCGGAAGTTCCACGGTTGCGGCAGGCTCGCCGGTGCGTCCAGCCCGGCCCGCCACTGTCGCAGGAACTGGGCCGCCCCGCCCTCGGGTGCGGTGAATTCCAGCAGGAAGGCGATATGCATTGGCATATCGGGTGATTCGAGCGACAGCCAGACACCGTCGGTCGCGGTCAATCGATGCAACGACATCTACATCCTTAGAGTGTGCTCGGCGAATAGGGGTCAGGCGGGCCGTCGGATCAGTTCGAGATCGAGATCGATGGGGATGACGGCGAAGTGGAAACGATCCTTCGGCGCCTGCGCCCCCGCGGGCAGACGCACCTCGAAGTTCCGGCAGACCATGCCTGTCACGTTCTTGATCTCCAACATCGCCAACCCGCGCCCCGGACAGAACCGCGGGCCGGCCCCGAACGGCGTGGAGACCTCTGGCCGATGCGTGCCATGCTCGGACCGCAGCCAGCGGTCCGGGTCGAAGCGCAGTGCGTCCTCGAAGTTCTCCTCCTGCAGGCTCGCATGCTGCACATTGACGATCACCCAGGTGCCCGCCGGGATGTGCACACCGTCGATCGTCGTGTCGACGGCGGCCTCCAGTCCGACGATCGGGGTCGTCGGCCGCAGCCGCATCGATTCGGCGACAACGGCTTCCAGATACGGCTGCCGGTCCAGCGCCGAGGGGATCTCGGCGACCTCCTCGCGAATCCGTTCCTGCACAGCCGGATTGCCCGCGAGGTGGTAGAGCAGCCAGGCCATGGCATTGCTGGTGGTGTCCTGGCCGGCGATCAGGATGGTCAGCGCCTCGGCGAACAGTTGGTCATCGGTGAAGGAGGTGCTGCCGTCCTGCGCCAGCAGGAAGGCCTCGATGAAATTGGTCGGCGCCGCAGGCAGATTCGCGCGGGCCCGACTGATGACACCGGTGAGATCGGTGCGCAGCGCGGCCAGCGCGCGCTCCAGCGCTCGGTCGTCCGGGAGTTTGACATAACGCCAGTACGGAAGCGGGCTGTTGATCCGTCGGTTGATGAGCGGGAAGATCAGCTCCAGGTGCCGCTGGATGATGTCGCCGGACTGTTCGATGGTGTTGATGTCGTAGTCGAAGGTCAGCTTGGCGGTGACGTCCACCGTGTAGCGGGTCAGGTCGGCACGAATGTCCTTGGGCGACTGCCGTTCCCAGCGCTGTCGCAATCGTCCGGTGATCGTCTCCAGGGTGGGATGGAAGCTGCGCAGATGCGAGGCATTGAAGGCGGGCATGGCCAGCTTGCGACGCAGCCGCCACGCCTCACCCTCCAGCGAGAACAGTCCGTTGGAACCCATCTCGTCCATGACAGATTCGATCGCCGACTGCCGCCGGAACCCGCCGGGCCGGTCCCGGAAGATCTCGCGGTTCAGATCGGGATCACTGACTACCACGATGTGCCGCCCCGGCATTTTCAGCTGGTAGAGCGGGCCGTACTCATCGCACCACTCGTCGAACTGACGGTGCAGCAACGAGGGCCGCATCTGCGGGAGATTCCCCAGCAACGGCCACCGGCTCGGCCCCGGGAGATCATCCACGGTCATGGCGGGTGAGATCGAGACGGACAAAGCTGGCGCCTAACGTCTAAAGGAACTGGTGGGTCTCGGCAGGGGAGGAAAAAGGCGCGAGAATCTTGTCTCGAAGCACAAAGAAAGGTCCGCCGAGTTTGTTCATGAATGCGACCCAGGGTCGAAGAATAACGACAGCCTCCCCGCAGTCGAAACATTTCGGCCAGACCATTTGGACAGCCTGCTGCCATTAATGCCGAGGCGGGCGATGACTCAGCGCGAACAATGGCGACGGTAGCCAGCGCGAGCGGGCGGTGTCAACCCTGACGATTCGTCATCGTTGGCTTTCCACAGGTAGAGGCGAAATAGTGAGGAACGCAACAGTGTCCCACCTGAAGGCATGAATCTGAAACAAAGTCGGTCGTTGACGTTCTGACGAAATGCACTATCCCCCAACGTGGCCCGAGGTTGTCGCATGCGGCCGAGCCCGGAGCGACCAGAAAATGCGAGCGGGAAAACAGAAAGTTATTCGGGATTGGCGAATCGCGGCTAGACTCTGCCCATGCCGGTCGGATGTCCAGGGTCGATCCCGCCTGTGCGAGTTACTCCTGGGAGTTCAGACCAGAATTCGTCCGGTCATGGGTTCAACAAGGAGCACAATGCAAGTTTTCGGCAGCTGGAACCACCTATTCGGAAAGGTGAGACCGGCGGTCGCCGCGGCCGCGATGACAGTCGCGGCGAGCGCCGCTATCACCGGGCAAGCGAGCGCGGATCCGACCGCCGAAACCCACTATGTGGCCCTCGGTGATTCCTTCGCCGCGGGCGCGGGCGTATTTCCGCAAACCGAGCTCGCCACTTGTTCACGCTCCGCGGTCAACTACCCGTCGCTGGTCGCGAAGGAACTCGGCGTCGCGACCTTCCAGGACGTCACCTGCGGCGGGGCCACATTGAACGACCTCGCGAGCCCGCAGCGTGGCGTCGTCTCCGGAACCGCCGCACCGCAATTCGATGCGCTGACCCCGGACACCACCCTGGTGACAATGACCATGGGCGGCAACGATATCGGCCTGGCGAGCCAGGCCCTGCGGTGCGGAAATCTCCTGCCGGAGCCCTACGGCACATCATGCGCGGATACCTTCACCGCGAACGGCGTCGACACTTTCGCGGAACGAATCAAGGCGCTGGCACCCGTCTACGGCACCGCGATCGATGAAATCCGCTCGCGCGCACCCGAAGCCACGATCGTGATCGTCGGATACCCCACCGCCTCGCGCGAAGGCGCCTGCCCGGCGCAACAGCCCGCCTGGCCGCGCGACGCCGACTACCTCCAGGACGTGCTGGTCAACCTCAATACGCTGCTGCGCAACGTCTCGGCCGCACACGGCGCGATCTTCGTCGACACCGCTGCCTCCAGCGTCGGACACGATATGTGCGCCGCACCCGACCAGCAGTGGATCAACGGACTCATCCCCTCGCTGTCGACTCCATCCATTGTCCCGCTGCACCCCAACACCTTCGGCGAGCAGAACATCGCACAGCAGGTTGTCGCCGCACTGCGGTGAGATCGCGGCGCTGGGCGCGGTACAGCGTCCAGCGTCACTGTGACACCGTGTCAGGCATCGGCATACGGTCGAGCCAATCGGTCAGCCGAGCAGGCACGATGCCCAGTTCCTCCCACCTCGGACCCGCGTCAACGGTCTGCGGGCGGGAATCCAATAACGCCCCCAAGCGCATTCGACGAGCCTGCACCTCATTGAACGGCCGCACCGCCGCCGCGGACATCCGCAGCATGCGGGCCGACAGTGCGGTCTCCTTGCCGATCGTGATGCCGAGCCGCTGCGCGATCTGCGTATTCAACTCGCGCAACGTCCAGTTTTCCGGCCCGCCGAGCTCCACGGTTCGACGAATGCCCTCGCGCAATGCGAATTGCGCTGCGGCCGCGGCGATATCCGCACCGGCGACGAATGGGACGGGATTGTTCCCGGATCCGAAGACGAGTGCGCGCGATGAGTTCACCAGCGAGTCGGCCAGCATCGGCACCCAGGTCTCCATCAGATGCGACGGCCGCAGCACCGTATACGGCATCCGGCCGCGGTCCAGCAGCGCCTCCACCTGCGCCTTGCCGCGGAAGAGATCGACCGGACTGTCCACATCGGCACTCGTCGCGGACAGATATACGAAATTCGTGACTCCCGCCTCGGTGGCGGCATCGATCAGGCGGGGCAGCGCCGCACCTTCCAGTCCACGAGGTCCGTTGCGGCCCTTGCCTTCTCCGCCGTGAACGGTGCACACCACGCGCGTCACACCACCCAGGGCGGATACAACCGAGCCGTCATGGAGATCACCCACCGCGACCTCCACACCCGGCGGCGCATGGGCCGGATTGCGCGTGAGCACACGCACCGGCGCACCCGCTGCCACCAATCTCTCGACCACTTGCCGTCCTACGACGCCGGTTCCGCCGACCACCAAGAACATGACACGCCTACTTCTATCATTGCTCTGATATCTACCAACGCTAGACCTAGCGTTGGTAGATAGTAGACGCGCCGAAACTGCCGCTGTCAATGGCGATTCGCTAGTCTGCGAACAATGGACGCAGCAAAAGAGTGCACCGCATGAGGCGGGCCCAGGGCCGGGCCGGTCACGAGGATCGTCGTCGAGCGATCCTGGAGGCGGCACTCGAGGTTTTCGCGGAACGCGGTTACCAGGGGGCGACTATCGCGATCGTCGCGGAGCGGGTCGGGCTCAGCCAGCAGGGCGTGCTGCACTACTTCCCCAATAAGCAGACACTGCTGGCGAATGTGCTCGCACTGCGCGATCAGAACGATCTCGATGTCCTGCTCGCCACCGCACAGGGCCGTGCGACGACCCTGGAACTCCTTGCCGAACTGGTGGAACGCAATGCCGAGCGGCCCGGAATCGTACAGTCGTTCACGGTGCTCGCGGCCGAGAGTGTCACCCAGGATCATCCCGCACGCGACTACTTCATCGATCGGTACGCGCAGACCAGGGAGATGCTGACCGCATTCCTGGAGCGCGCACTGGGTGGCGATCCGCCGCATGGCGTCTCGCATCGGGATGCCGCCGTATTGCTGATCGCGGTTCTGGACGGTTTGCAGCAGCAGTGGTTGCTGTCGCCGGACGAGGTGGATATGCCCGCACTACTGCGCAAGTTCCTGCAATTGATCCGCCCGGATGGCGATCCAAATTTATAACGTATTGATAACATTACCTACCAGTTACTAGGTAATTCGGACATACTTCGAGGTAGATGCCCGGCGCGTCATACGAACAAGGGAGTCGACCGACATGGCGAATCACCGAGCCGACCGCGAGGCAGTTATCGAAAAGGCATTGGCTGCACTGGATCTGGATGCGCGTTGCCGCCTGCTCGCCGGACAGGACATGTGGTCCCTGCCCGCGATGCCGGAGATCGGGCTGGCATCCCTCGTGATGTCCGACGGTCCGATCGGTGTGCGCGGCGTGCACTGGAGTCCGGAGGATCCCTCGATCGCCCTGCCGAGCCCGACCGCGCTGGCCGCCACCTGGGATCCGACTCTGGCCCGGCGGGCCGGGCAACTGCTCGCGCAGGAGGCGCGACGCAAGGGCGTGCACATGCTGCTTGCTCCGACGCTCAATCTGCATCGAAGCCCATTGGGCGGCAGGCATTTCGAATGCTATTCGGAGGATCCGCTGCTGACTGGGGCGATCGGCGCGGCCTATGCGACCGGCGTGCAGGAGGGTGGTGTGGCCGCGACCCCGAAGCATTTCGTGGCCAATGATTCCGAGACCGACCGATTCACTGTTGATGTGCGCGTGTCCCAGCGTGCACTGCACGAACTGTATCTGGCTCCGTTCGAAGCCGTAGTCGAGCAGGCCCAGCCGTGGGCTTTGATGGCGGCATATAACAGTGTCAACGGCACTACGATGACCGAGCACAATGCGCTGCAGAACGAAATTCTGCGTGCACATTGGGGTTTCGATGGGGCTATCGTCTCGGACTGGACGGCGGCGCGCAATACCGTCGGCGCGGCCGTCGGCGGGCTCGATATTGCGATGCCGGGACCGCAGAGCGTTTTCGGCCACGCACTCGCGGAAGCGGTTCGGGCAGGCCAGGTTCCGGCCGAGACGGTCGAGCAGATGGCACGGCATGTGCTCCGGCTCGCCGCCCGGGTCGGCGCGTTGGCCGGAGCGCCACCAGAAGTCGCCACAGTGCCCGCGACGATCAACGGCGACGCGTTGGCTCGCGAGATCGCCCGACGCTCGATTGTGCTGCTGCACAACGAGAGTGGTGTCCTTCCGCTCGGCAAGATGCGGCGCATTGCGCTGATCGGCCACACTGCCGACCAGCCGAGGGCGCTCGGTGGCGGTAGCGCCCAAGTGTTCCCACCGCATACCGTCTCACCGCTCGAGGGTCTACGGACCGTGCTCGATGCGGATACCGAACTGGTCTATGCCGTCGGCGCGGATCCCAGGGTCAAGATTCCCGCCGCTAAGGAAGGTTTCGATCTGCGGGTGCAGCTGCACGACGCGGGTGACCGCCTGCTCGGCGAGCATCCGCTGCCGGAGGCCACGATCGAATGGATCGGCGAATTCCCGGACGGGATCGCGGTCGGGGAACTGCATCGGGTCGTTGTCACCGGCACCTTCACGCCGCGGGCGACGGGAACGCATACCTTGGCCATCGCGGGCATCGGGCCGTTCCGGCTGACGGTCGGCGATGTGACCTGTCTCGACGACACGATCGTCCCCGAGGGCGACCCGATGGCGGCCTTCCTCCAGCCGCCGGAAACACTTTTCGAGATCGAACTCACTGCGGGACAGCAGGTTTCGATCAGTCTTACGCACACCGTGACGACGCTGCCCGAGATGCCCATTGCCTTCGAGAAGTTCTCCCTCGGACATCAGGAACCGAATGTCGACCCCGAGGCGCTCATCGAAGAAGCGGTCGCCGCGGCGGCTGCGGCCGAGGTGGCCGTGGTGGTCGTCGCCACCACGCCCGAAGTGGAGAGCGAAAGCTTCGACCGCACAACGCTTTCGCTGCCCGGCCGACAGGATGAGCTCGTCGCGCGGGTCGCCGCTGCCAATCCGCGCACCGTGGTCGTGGTGAATACCGGTTCCCCCGTGCACATGCCGTGGGCCTCGGATGTCGCGGCGATTCTGCTCACCTGGTTTCCAGGACAGGAAGGCGGTGCCGCGCTCGCTGACGTGCTCACGGGGCGGGCCGAGCCGAGCGGACGGCTGCCCACCACTTGGCCCGCACATCAGGACGATGCGCCGGTGCTGAATGTCACGCCGACCGATGGTGTCCTCGCCTACGAAGAGGACACCTTCATCGGATACCGTGCGTGGCAACGACTTTCGACCGCACCGGCGTACTGGTTCGGGCACGGAATCGGTTACACCACCTGGGAATACGAGAGTGCTGCCTTTGCCCCCGATCCGGCATCTGGTCTCGGCACGCTTACCGTGACGGTTCGCAATACCGGCGAGCGTCCCGGCCGTGAAACGATCCAGACGTATATCGCTAATTCATCCCGACCGGAACCCCGGCTGGCCGCCTTCGCCGTCGTCGAAGCCGAGCCGGGCGAGGCGGCCGAGGTGGCGATTCCGATCCCCCGCCGAGCCGCCGAATCCTGGGATGAGGCAACCGAAACCTGGGTACTACCGGCCACCGCATACGACCTGCTGACCGGACGATCGGTTGCCGATATCCGTCTGACCACCGCCATTCAAGGACCACAGGCATGAAGTTGCGCCGAATCACCTTGTTCCTCAGCGGATTTGCGCTATGCGCCGCAGTGATGCCCGTGGCCGCCGCCGAGCCGGGACCGTATCCGACCGCCACCTGGGAGCAGGTGCAGGACGAGGAGACCCGCTGGGCACAGGAGGGCAAGGTCGAAGCCCCGACGCCGCCAGGGGTCAACCGGTACGACTGCGTGCCCACCGTCCCCGGCGCGGTTCCCGTTGTCCTACTGCATGGTTTCGCGGGCGACGAGTACCGAGCCTGGGGTTATCTCGGACCGGCCCTCGCCAACGCGGGTCTGTGCGTCTATTCCTTCTCCTATGGCGGCACCAATGCCATGCAGGGCGGCGGCAATGGTCCACTTGCCGATTCGGCGGTCGAGATCAAGCAGAAACTGACCGCGCTGACCACCCGCCTCGGCGTCCCGAAGGTCGACCTGATCGGCCATTCCGAGGGCGGCATCATGGCGCAGTACATCGTGAAAACCGATCCGGATATCGCCAGCGGCGTCCGTTCGGTGACCACCATTTCCTCGCCGACACACGGCACGCTCGGTGATCTCGGCGCGACTCTGCTCGGAAATCTCCGCGACGAGCTGCCGGTACCGCCCGCGGTGAAGGATCTACTGGCCGGATCGGCCTTCCTTCAGGAACTGAACTCCGGCCCCATCACCGTCCCCGGCGTCGCCTACACCACCATCAGCAGCCGCTTCGACCCGATCTCGTCCTTCGGCCAGAACGAGGCCATCCTCGCAGAACCCGGTGTCGACAACTACGTCCTCCAAAACGTCTGCCCCGCAAGCAAAGCCGGCCACAACGGCACGGCCTTCTCACCCACCACCGCCGCACTCGTGCTCAATACGCTCGATCGTTCGACAGCGCGCCCGATTCCGTGGCAGGACGACTCAACGGGTTAGCACTGCAACTGGCGCGCCCAGAGATATCGCAGCACTCGTTGCCCGTTATCCGCGGTAACCTTTCGAATTCACGTTCAGTCGAGGCCGAACCGGCAGGTTTCACTGATCAGCGCGTCGAACTCACCGTCAGGCAGGGCCACCGCACCGGTGCGCCGCGCTTGCAAACAAAGCCCGGCGGACATCCACTGCTCCCAGTCCAACCCCGCCTCACCGGGCAGGTAGCCGTCGATGCCTTCGCTACCAGGCTCGGCACTACGCCCGAGTTCGAAATCGCGCACGATCACCCCATCGGCAGACTCCACAAAGAAGGAGTCCAGGTTCACTGTCCAACCGACCGTGATCGCGCGTCCGAATTGCGCCGAAAGCTGTTCGGGCAGTGGGGATCGCGCGGCCGCACTGGCGATTTCCTCCAGTACCCAGGTCCACCCTCCGGCCCGCCCGGCGTGACGCATCTGCGGACCGTCATCGTCGTCCAGGGACTCCAGCCACTCGTCGAAGTCTTGATCCTCGTGCCTGCGGGCACCGCGCGGCTCGACAGCGTTGAAAATATCCAGCACACCCGCGCTGTCCTCGGTCGCCACCACCGTCAAGCAAAAGCCCAGGTCGAACCGATCATCGGATTCGATCCACGCGAACTGTTGTTGTTCGAGCCCACTGGGCTCCATACCGCACTCCTGGTCGTCGAAAACGACAGACAGTATCACGAGACCCGTTCACTACACCGGCTCAATCGGGAGTGGACACGAAGCGACATGGTGTGCTTGTCCGCTACGGTCGGAGACGGCCGCTAGTAGCAAGGCAGTTATATTTCGTTGTGCTGCAACGAGTCCAGTCCTGGCCGCGGATTGCGCGGTGCCCGCGAGTACAACTGGGCCTGGGCCACCCTCCCCACCTTCGGCAACATCCCTGGTGCACGCAAGGCGGCTAAACTTGCGGTCTCGCCAGCTGGGGGTTGGCGAGACAGCAATGTTGTTCGTAGCGCTCATCTTTGGAAGGACGCATGCCCACCACCGAATCCGAGTTGGACGATCTCTATGCGGCCATTGAGAAATCCGCGCGGTTGTGGAACGTCCCCTGCACGCGAGACACGGTCTGGCCCAACCTAACCGCGTACGGCACGATGCTCACGCAGTCCGTGATCTCTTTCAGAGTGGTCACCGACGCCCGCCGCTCGGGAGACCTCGACTACCGTTTTCTGACGCTGCCGAAAGACACCGACCCTTACAACATCGCCCTTTCCAACGGACTGATTTCCGAGACCGATCATCCGGTTGGCGCTCTGCTGGACCAGGTCCGGAAACAGTGCCCCATCGACAGCTACGGGATCGACATCGGTGTAGTCGGTGGCTTCAAGAAAATCTGGCCGTTCTTTCCTGCCGATGGCGTGCAAAAGGTATCCGAGCTTGCCGCACTCCCGTCCATGCCGCCCGGTCTCGGCGACCATGTCCGCATGTTCGCACGTCACGGCCTGGAGGACAGAGTCGGCTTGCTCGGCATCGACTACCACGACAAGACGATGAACGTGTATTTCCCCGGTCTGCCTGCCGACTGCTTCGAACCCGGCGCCATCGTGTCGCTGCACCGAGATGCCGGATTTCCGGACCCGAGCGATCAATTCCTCTCGCTCACCGAGAAAGCATTCGATATATACGCCACCTTCAGCTGGGAATCTCCTCGGATCGAACGCCTCTGTTTCCCCGTGATTACACCCGACCCGAGAACGCTCCCAGTTCAGATCGAACCGCGCTTCGAGCAACTCGTCGACAAAGTTCCGATCAGCACAAACGACCGTCGATTCACCTATGCCGCGACCTCGTCGCCCGACGGCGAGTCCTACAAATTCAGTTGGTTCTACCAATGGCAACCCAGAATATTGGACAAGATGAAGACATCCGATTCATAGAACTGCCTGGAGTGTCAGTGCACGAGCGCGGTCAGGATCGCCTGTGCACCAACGACATCGGGACTGCTCAGATCAGCGGCGAGCATCTTCGGGGTCGGGAAGAGATGGGAGAGGCCGAACTGCTGCAGGCCGCCGACGGGTTTGCCATAGTTCGTGACGAGATCGTCGAGAGCATCGCTGTCCGACACGACACCGCGGATGTCGTTTTCGAATGGGTCCCACGGCTCCCCCGCGAGCAGCCGCTGCACCCTGGACACCAGATGGATCAGGCCCTCGATATGCGGCACGTGCACCACGAGTAGCGCGGCATCTGTTGCGGCTGAGGATATTTCGATGACGCCCGGATCGCCGTCCAGGTCGATCGTGCGCCGGTAGCGGGTCGGCGTGGCACTCTCGACACCGGCGATCGCGGTGTGCGCCAGCTGTGCCAATCGCCACTCGATATTCGTTCCCTCAGCGACCGGCACCCGCAGCGCGAGACCGCCATCCGCGACAAGCCGATCCGCACGCCGCCGACGCTTGCGCAACTCGACAGGCGTTGCGCGGAATATCGCGACCATCACCCGATTGAATTGACGCAGGCTCCCGAATCCGGCGGCGAAGGCGATATCGGTGACCGACAGATCGGTATCGTCCAGCAGTCGTCGCGCGAAATGTGCACGCCGCGAACGGGCCAGCTGATCCGGCGTCGCACCGACCTGCTCGTGGAACATTCGCCGCAGGTGACGTTCCGACACTGCCAGCCGCGCGGCGAGTTCCGCCTCATTGTCCTCGTCCAGTGCACCCACAGCAATGAGATCGATAGCGCGACAGACCAATTCGGATGCCCTCGTGGGCTTTCGATCACTCCGATAGGGCCGACAGCGGTGGCACGCCCGAAATCCCGCCGCCTCAGCACCCGCAGCCGAGGTGAAGGGGACGACATTCTCCGCCCGGGGGCGTCCGGGACACGGCGGCAAGCAGTAGATGCCGGTCGTGACGACGCCTTCGAACGATCCCATCCCCCGAGTCTGCGCGCCGAGCCGCGCACCGACCAGCCATATCCGGACACGGCCTGTCCGGATATGGCGTGATCGGCGGACGCGGCCCACCCAGGATTGGCCGAATGGACGCACAGACGAGCAAAGATGTGATCATCCGAGCCTGGCGCGAATTCGCGACCCAGGACCCCGACCGCATTGCCGCGGTATTCACCCCGGATGCCGAATGGCTCGCACCGCCGCAGAACGCCACCGCCCGCGCCCTCGACGGCACCAGTCATCTCGTTGGCCGTGACCGCATTGTGCGGTTCCTCACCAGGGAGTTTCCGACCGTTTTCGTTTCCGATCGAAGCGTGGAGTTCACCGCGATCATCGCCGAGGGCACGACGGTCGTCGTCGAGGAGCGGATGCGCGCGACATTGATGAACGGCAACCACTACGACAACGACTACTGCTTCATCTTCGAACTGCGCGACGGTCGGATCCACCGCGTGCGCGAGTACATGGACACCCGTCGCGCGGCGGAAATGTTCGGCGCCGATTGACGGCGAGGACTTCGGTCCGATCATCGGCAGCTTGGACGATTGAGCCTCCGGCCCGGATCCAGCCGGAGGCGCAGCTCACTTCACGCCGATGGGCTTACCGAAGAATGCGGCGAAGGTCTCACCGAAAGTCGCCTTCAACAGCTCGATTCCGTTCGGGTCCAAGGCCAACCAACCGACCTCGGCGGTGCTGCAACCCTGTTGCGCCGGAACACCATTGAGCCGGTCACGCAGCCACAGGAGGGCGGGCGCAGTTCCCGACACCTCGGTGACAACATGCTCCGCAAAGTGCTCGCGGGTGTATTGCACACTTGCGGAGGGGCTTTGGCAATAGGTATCGACCAGCGTGTTGACCTGACCCACCGGAATGATTTCATCCGGATTGCCCTGCCAGATGTACATCGGCATATCGGGTACCGACTTACCCATACGGGTCTTGTCGAGCACATCGACGACCGCCGGGTGCTGGATCGGATCGCCGGGAACCCGGAGCATGCCCTTCAGATTCAAGAACGGCAGCAACGCGGATACATACTGCACACACAGCCCGCCCTGGACGGTCGACACCGCCCGGCCGAGCAGATCGATATTCCCGTCGATGAATCGGGCGAAATCCGGATACTCGCGGGTGAGCCCGTTGATGGCGCCCAGGACCAGACCGGAGGTGAGCTGGTTGTTCGCGACATTCAGCGTCACCCCGAGATCGGCGGGCACACCGCCCTCGGCCGCACCGACGATATTGAGCTCGGGCGCATAGCCCTGCTTCAATTCGGCCGCGTGACCGGTAGCAATGGCCCCACCCGAGTAGCCGTACATCCCGATCCGGGTATCCGGTGCGAGCCGCATCGGCTCGAGATTGCGCGCCGCACGGATGCCGTCGAGGGTGATCCGCCCGGCCAGCGGTCCGGCCGCATAGGCGTTGTTGGGTCCCTGATGATCGGGAATGACAACCGCCCAGCCCTGCTGCACCGCGCCCTGCGCGATCACCCATTCCGCGGGAGCGACGATCTGCCCGACGAACGGACTAGCCGAAAACTGTTGCAGCGCATAGGAAGGCGCACAGTACCCGGCCAACGAATCCTCGGCGATCTGCATCGATACGAGCTTGTCCGGTGCCGAGCCGCGTGGCTTCACGACCGTCGCGACCGCTGGAATCGCCTCGTCCCGACTGTTGTTCGAGCGGTAGGAGACCTGCCACGCATCGACGTTCACCGGAATCAACCCGAAGTTGGCGACATTGACCTGCCGCGCCGAGATGATCTCGCCCGGCGCCTTGCTCGCTACGAGTTCCGCGGCCGGATGGTAGAAACCCGGATCCAATTCGGGCGGCAGCGGAACCGGTGCCGCAGGTTGCACCGCTGCCGGTTCCTCCGGTGGCTCGGCGACCGTGACCGCGGTCGTCGCGAGCAGTGCGATGGCCGTGACTCCGGCCGAGAACATGATTCGCCGGGCGCGACCCGCCAGCGGATTGATCAACTTCCAGCCCCTTCGCCCTACTGTGAGACCACTCCGTCTCACATGCTGGCGACTATGACACAGACGTGACGTGCATCGCAACAACGGCCGCAGTCTTGGGCAGAAATAGACCCGATTCGCCGACTCGATGTGCCGAGCGGCGGAATATGCCGTAACTTTCGGTTCACCGAACCGGCCGGTTGGTGCCGGATAGCTTGCTGGGGAAGCTCCGAGGAAACATGCACGTGCTCAATGAACCGGTCTCGACGGTTCTGTATTACGCCTTCTTGCTCTTCTATGGCGCACAGGATGCGCTGGGCAGAACCTTCATCCTGGGCTGACCCGAGCCGTCACGGCACACCGAGCAGTCCGCGTGGCTGCTCGGATACCGTGGTGCCTGTGACCGAGCACAGCGAGGGAACCAAAGACACAGCACCCTTGGTCGCGGCGGAGCCGAGCGCTAGCGAGGCGGAGCTGTGACCATCGTGGACAGGCAGTACGGCGGTCGCGCGGTGAGCGAGCGGAAGGCCGAGCGACGGCAGCGGTTCCTGGACGCCGCCATCCGAACCTTCGCCGAGCGCGGCTATGCCGACTGCTCGCTGGCCGATGTGTGCACCGCGGCCGGACTGTCCAAGCGGCAGTTCTACGAGGAGTTCCAGACCAGGGAAGACGTGCTCATCGCGTCCTACGACTACATCCAGGACCAGTCCGCCGCGGTCGTCGGGCAGGCCGTCGCGGCGTTGGGTCCGGATACCGATATCGCGACCGGGCTCACCGCGGTGCTGACGGCGTTCATCGGTTCGATCAGTTCCGATCCGTATCGAGCCAAGGTCGCCTTCGTCGAGGTGGTCGGGGTCAGCGAACGCATGGAGAAGCACCGCCGTGAGCGCCGCCGCGCCTGGGCGGGGGAAATCGAGGCGCTGCTCATCTCGATCGCGGGCCCGGATATCCGCGTCCGTGGCGGAATCACCTGGGCGGCAAGCGCACTCATCGGCGCGATCAACGGCGTCGCGCACGAATGGATTCTGGCCGACCCGCGCCCGCCGATCACGCAACTGGTCGAGGTGCTCGCTCCCATCGCCACCTCGCTGATCATCACCGAGGAATAGCGCGCCGGGCCGCGTCCACGTAAGTTCGGCGTATGCAACTCGGTCAGCCAAGTCGCACCGCGCTCGCCACGGCCTACGCTCGCGCCTACCACCAGATCGCGGGTGAGCCGCGCATCTTCACCGATCCGCTGGCCGTTCGGATCGCCGGCATCACGCCAGATCAATTGGCCGACCTGGAGACCACGACATATCAGGATGACTCCGACATGCGTCGCCGACGCCGTCTGTTCCTGGCCGCCCGCGCCCGCTTCGCCGAGGACACCGTTACCGACGCCGTGGCGGCGGGCACCCGGCAGGTGGTGATTCTCGGTGCCGGACTGGACACCTTCGCCTATCGCAACCCGCATCCGGATGTGCGGGTGTTCGAGGTCGATCATCCCGATACCCAGGAGTGGAAGCGGCAGCGGCTCGATGCGGCGGGCATCGAACTTCCGGCGTCGCTGACCTTCGCGCCTGTCGACTTCGAAAACCAAACGCTCGCAGCAGGATTGGCTGCCGCTGGGTTCGATCGGAGTCGGCCGGCCGTGTTCGTGTGGCTCGGTGTCATCATGTATCTGACTCGGGATACGATCCTGGACACGCTACGGTTCGTCGCGGGTCAGGCGACACCGGTGCGGTTGGTGTTCGATTACCTCTATCCCGCTTCGGCTTCCTTGGGTGAGGAGATGGATCAGCGCACCGCGCGAGCCGACTTGGTGGCGTCCATCGGCGAGCCATGGCTCAGCTTCTTTACCGCCGATGAGATCGCAAATATCTTGCGGGAGGCGGGATTCGACCGAATCGACGATCGCGATGCACCGCATCTCGTCGCCGGTTACCTCGGTATCAAGCCGCGACAGGGTTCCACCGCTCCGCCACATGTGCTGTGTGCCATGCGAACCGGGTAAGTCAGCAGCCGAGTTGGTCTGCGAGATCGAGGAAGTCGGTGGCGTTGACGTCGAAATCGTCATCGAAGGACACATCCACGTCACCATCAGCGCCGAACTCGAGCGGCCGTGCGACGAAGGCCGTACGGAAGCCCAGTGCGCCCGCGGCCTGGATGTCGTATTTGTGGCTGGCGACCATCATGATCTCGGATGGCTCGAGCCCCAGATACCGTGCGGCCATCCGATACACCGTGGGGTCGGGCTTGAACGCACCCGCCATCTCGGCGGTGAACACCGCATCCCACGGCAGCGCGGCTCGCTTCGAGATGTTCACCACCGCGGCGACATCCGCATTCGACAATGTCGCGATCGTGAATTTGCTTGCGAGCCTGGTTAATCCGGCGACGACATCGGGCCACGGTTCGAGGCGCTGCCAGGCGAGGGTGAGGTCGGCGCGTTCGTCGGGCAATAGGTCGATGCCGTAGTCACCCAATAGGCCGTCCAGCGCGTTGGCGTAGACCGAATGCACACTGACCCAGTTGTCTCGGTCGGGCTCGGCCTTCCGCAGCGCGGCGAAGTATTCGGCGCGCCAGTGGTCTACGAAACCGGGCCAATCAATGTGCCGGTATCGGGTACCGCCGATGCGTCGCGCCTCCGCGCAGACGGTCGAATGAAAATCCGTCGCCGTACCCTGCACATCGAAAAGTAATGCTCGCAACACAATTCGCACCTTTCCCTACACGCGCTGAACCAGCAGATAGCTGCGCCGGCTCGGATGTTCGCTATCCGGGTGCGGTTCACGGTCCAAGCGCGCCGCAGGAACCAGACCGGCCGTCGCCAAGGCATCGGATTCAGCGTCCGGGTCCAGGTAACGAAAGGTGAGGTCAACCTGATGGCCCCACCAATCGGTGAGCGTCTTGGCCCCACCATCCGGAAAGTCCGCATCGCTGGTGTGAAATGCGATGAGCGCGTACCCACCCGGCCGCAACACCCGCGCGAATTCCGCATAGGCCGCCGCCCGCTGCTGCTCGTCCAAATGGATCACCGCATACAGACAAACCACCCCCGCCAACGATTCCGCCCGCACCGGCAGCGCAGTCATATCGGCCGCCCCAACCGCCACCGCAGCAGTCCGCCGCGCCACCCCACACATCGCAGGCGAAAGATCCATCCCGATAGCCCGCACTCCCCGCCCCGCAAGATAAGCAGCGACATGCCCAGGCCCACAACCGATATCCGCAACCACACCACCGTCGGTGAGTTCGGCGAACACCTCCAACATCCCCCGATCCAACGGCTTCCCCCGCAACTCATCCCCGAGCTCATCGGCATAACGCTCGGCCACGAGGTCATAACTGCGCCGCGTGCCGATCATCCAGCCAGCGTAGTTCCGCCCCGCAACACGCGCCTGCCGTAGGACTGACCGGCCCTGGTAAACGGCCGGCCAGTGTCCGCACCACAGCGACGCCTAGCCAGGCCGGCTCGAGCGGCGCATTGTCGAACTCGCCGCCGAGCACACCGGGCGTCGGTGGGGCAGATCTCCACCGGCCGGGACCCGCGCCCGAGGCGGTGGCCTACGGCCTGGCCGACGAGGTGATCGGCGGTCCGGCCGGGGCTCCGGAGTCCGGCACCCCTGCGTAGTCGGGCAACTCGACGCCGTTGATCGCGCGCTCGACCAGCTCGCCGAACCACGCTCCGGTGAAATCGGGGCCCGGCTCAGCGTCCGGCCCGGGGACGTCGCGGCTTCGGGCGTTCAATTGGGCGATCTCCTGGTTGGCCTCGACGAACGAGCGCATCCTGCCCTCGTAGGCAGCGAACCCGGCCTCCGGGTCCCACCCGGCGGCGGCCAGCTCACCGGCCAGCAGGTAGGCGCCGACCAGGGCCAGCCCGGTGCCCTGCCCGGACATCGGCGACGAGCTGAACGCCGCGTCCCCGAGCAGCCCCACCCGCCCGCGAGACCAGCGGTCCATCACCACCTGGGCGACCTGGTCGAGGTAGAAGTCCGGGGTGTCGTCCAGGTGCGCCAGGATGCCCGGGGTCAACCAGCCCAGGCCGGTCATCCGCTCGCGCAGCAGGCGCTTCTGGGCCTCGATGTCGCGGTAGTCGACGTCGAGGTCGGCTGCGGGGAAAGAGAACATGGCCATCGCCCGGGTGGCGTCCTGGATGGGCCGCAGCCCGGCCGAGCGCCCGGACTCCTGGTACTCGATCAGCCAGCGGTCCAGCCCGAACTCGTTGGGCACACTGTAGAAGGCCAGCACATGCCCGAGGTGGCGGACGAACTGCTCGTGCGGCCCGAAAACCATTGTGCGCAGCGCCGAATGCAGCCCGTCCGCTCCGATCACCAGGTCGAAGCGTCGCCGGTCGCCGCCGTCGAAGACCACGTCGACCCCGTCGGCGTCCTGGGTGAGTTCGGCGATCCGGTCGCCGAAAATGTATTCGACACCGGCGCGAGTGTCGTCGTAGAGCACCTGCGACAAGTCACCGCGCAGGATCTCGATCTCCGCGATGAATCCGTCGCCGCCGTCGTCGTCCACGCGGAAGGTCTCCAGCACGTTGCCGTCCGCGTCCACGGTGTGCGCGCCGATGGTCTGGGTGCAGGCCGCGCGCACCGCCGCGTCCAGCCCCATGCGCCGGATGACCTCCTTGGTCACCCCGCGCGCGTCCACCGCCTGCCCACCCGGACGCAGCTCGGGGGCCCGCTCCACCACGGTCACCTCGGCTCCCCGACGGCGCAGCCAGTGGGCAAGCGCGGGCCCCGCGATGCTCGCCCCCGCCACCAACACTCTGGTACCGCTCACTGTTGCCTCCCACTCACCCCGCCGGATCACTGTCCGGATCGCTTGCTTCTGCTCTGACCCACCGCTGTCGGTGTATCCAGAGGTAGGGACGACGGATCCACCCAGAATTCATCGGTGCGGCTGAGCGTAAATCGTTTCGCCAAGTCGCGCGGTGCCTCCAGGAGCGCCACACCATCGACGAATCCAGCTCGCCCACAGCACGATCCAACACCACCCAACGGGTCTGCCAGCACCGATCCCCTGCTCGACTACCGTCCGGCGAGTTCGGCGACGATCGGAGCGAACCTGTCGGCGAAGTCGGCGCCGAAGATGAAGTAAGAGAAGCCGATCTCTTCCCGTCGCCGCTGGATTTCCTCGGCGGCGGCCGCCGGGTCATCCGGAAGTACGGTCAGTGCGTCCGCCGCCCGAAGTGCGGCAGGGTCGGTGTCGGGGGGCGCCATGTGCGGCGCGACAGTGTCACCGATAACCGGCACAGCGAGCGCGAGCTCGAGGTCCCCGATGGCGCGGAAGTCGCGTGCCAGCCGCGCGACTTCGGCCCGAGGCTGATCCCCGAGCGCGAAGGTGACCGTGTCCGCGACCTCGGCCGCCAGCGCCCGGGCCTTCGGACCGAGTACGGCCATCGCCACAGGCGTGTGACGGTCGGGACCGTCGAGCTCTCGCAGCGCCCTGACGGTCTCACCTATCTGGGCCAGCCGCTCGTTCGGCGGGACGACGGGCAGTCCCTTGTCGCGGAGCTCGTCCTCGATTCCCGGTCTGCCGGTGCCGATGCCCATCTCGAAGCGACCTTCGGTCAGTAGCGACAGCGAGTGCGCTTCCCACGCCGTCAGCCAGGCCGGGCGTAGCGGAGAGGCGTACACCCACGTGCCCACGCGCAGGTCGGTCAGGGCCGCGACGGTGGCCAGCATGGGACCGGGCGCCGGTTGCGTCTGCGGGAAGTCGGGCACCAGCAGTGTCGAGTAGCCGCTGTCGGCGATGCGGCGCACGCGATCTCGCCACGTCGGCAGGTCGGTTCTGAGCGGGGCAACGACCCCGAATCGAAACGGTCTCGTCATGACTGAATTCCTCTCTGTGTCGGCGAGATCACCTGCCAGCCCCCCTGGGGGAAGCCCATGATCATCTCCCTTCGGTACATCCAGAGACAGAGACGACGGATGCACCCGAAATCCATCGGTGCAGCCGAGATCGTGTGCACGCTTCTGCGAACGCCCTGGACTCGACATTACTGAGCAGTCTCAGGTGATCTCACCATCCGTGGCGAAACCTGCCGAAGGCCAAGCCACGGTGCGGAACGAAAGTCCGCACCGCGGCGAGCATCGGATGGCGCATCGGGAACTACCGCACCCGGAAAACGGTGAGCCGCCAGTCCGTTGAGCGGGTGCGGGCGATGCGGGCGGCGATGGCGAAGTGTTGGCGGCCGCGGTCGTAGGTGGCGAAGACTTCCGCGGTCGAGGCGTCGACCATCATGAGGCCCGCGCGGTAGAGCACGGCAACACCTAGCGTGCGGCCGGGTGCGAGGTCGGCTCGGACTATGGTCCGCACCGCGGAGACCACTGCGGGCGTTGCCATGTTGGTGAGTTGGGCGACGGGGCGGCGGTGGTCGAGTATCTCGAGTGCCAGCCGCAGCGCACGCTCCACGAATTGCTGTGCCGTCGAATCCAATTCGACGACCGGCGGCAACTCGGCATGCCCGGCACTGAGCGCCCGCCGGACACCCGGCGGACCGGATCGTCCGGTCTGATCGTTCCGCGATAACGGCGTACGGCATGGCGACGCACGCGGCGGATCCTCGAATTCCGCGCGGCTCCCTGCCGGACGGTACGGCAACAACGGCGGCTCGGTCCTCGGCGCATACGAAAGCCCCGACGGATGTCGCTCCATGAAGCACCCCCAAATGAGTTCGAACTATTACCCCCAAGCTCGGACCGCGCCAGCATTCCATGAATATCGCAGCAGGTAAACCACCCAAGCGACCGCTCTGGCGTCAAGACAATCAAGATCAGGTGGCACTCGACCGATGCCTGCACAGATTCCACCTGATCTTGATGCGGGTCAGCCGGAGATGCGTGCCAGAGTTTGCAGCGGGTCGGTCAGGACATCGGCGAACGCCAGTTCGGCGGCACCGACCAAGGGCGCATCGTCGGCAAGTGCGGAGGTACGCAAGCGAACCCGCTCACGCACCGCGAGCAATCCGTTCACCGCGAGCCTGCTGCGAACCTGCGCGGCGGAGGCAAGGTAGATCTCGCGAAGCACCCCACCGAACACAACCATCGTCGGGTTGAAGATATTGACCAGATTGGCAACGCCGTACCCGAGCCAATCCCCCACCTGGTGCAACGCATCTCGGGCAGTGGCATCACCACGCGCAGCAGCATCCACGATCGCCTCCACCGCCGCCCGCCCGGTGAGGTCCGTCCGCCCGGCGGCCGCGATCAACGCGAGCTCGCCCGCCTCGGCCTCCAGACAGCCATGCGACCCACACGTGCAAGCCCGCCCGCCCGGATTCACGATCATGTGCCCGACCTCGCCGCCGTATCCGCCCTCACCACCGAGCAGCTTGCCGCCCATGATGATTCCGCCCCCGATACCGACCTCACCGTGCAGATAGATCATGTCCGCAACCCCGACTCCGACACCACGCTCCCGTTCGGCAAGCGCACCGAGGTTGGCATTATTACCGACCACCACGCGCAACCCGAGTCGCTCCGAAAGCAGCGCCCCGACCGGCACATCCACCCACCCGATATTCGGCCCGTACCGAACGACCCCGTCCTCCTCACGCACCATTCCACAGAACGCGACTCCCACACCCACACACACCGTTTCGGGCCCGGAGCCGCGCATCATGTTCTCCGCGAGGTCCACCAGCGCACCGATCACATCATTCGGATCGAATGTCCCGCTGGGGCGGCGTGTTTCCCGCCGATCGAGAACCACCCCGCCCAAGCCGACCCGAGCCACCGCGAGCCGGTCCGCACCGACATCCAGCGCCAACCCGTAGACCCGCTCCGATTCGGGGCGAACCACCAGCGACGGCCGCCCCGCCTTCCCCGTCTGCGGCGGCAGTTCTTCGCTGACCAGACCGGCGGCGGCGAGGTCGGCGGTCAGCGCCAGAATGGTGCTGCGATTGAGCCCCATTCGCTCGGCGAGCGCCGTCCGGGACATGGGTCCGCTGGAGTGGACATGCCGCAGCAGCACGGCAAGGTTCTGCCGCCGGATCTCGTCCGGGGAAGGTGCAGCTCTCATTCGGGCGAACCTCCTCCCGGTCGTCGGTCAACTTCCTGGCAACGCACGCTTGCGCGAGAGCGCATCCACTCCCGCTGCCAGCAGCAGCACGAATCCTGTCACAACGAATTTGGTGCCCGCGCTGTAGCCCATCAGGCCCATTCCGTTATTGATCACCGCGACCACCGCCGCACCGAGCACCGCATCGAGCATCCGACCGCGCCCACCGAACAGACTCGTACCGCCGATCACGGCCGCTCCGACAGCGGTCAGCAACACATCGCTGCCGCCGGTATTCGGATCGACGGAGTTGGCGCGCGATGCCGCGATCAGCCCGCCCACCGCGGCCATTGTGGAACACAGCACGAAGGCGAAGATCTTGATCCGATCGACCGGAATGCCCGCCCGCCGAGCGGCTTCCGTGCTACCGCCGACCGCGTAGATATGTCGGCCGAACGAGGTGCGGTTGAGCACGAACGTCCAAAGCAGCAGCAGCGCAATGATCAACGGCACAACTATCGGCATGCCCTTGAGCGAGTTGATCGCCGGGTTGCGGCTGCGTTCGTCATTGAGGATCAGCACCGCAGCGCCCGCCACCACGGCGACCGCGGCGATCCGAAGTGCGATCACCGGCGCGGTCTCCCCGGTTAGACCAAGCTTGGTGCGTGCCCGCAGTTTTCGGTATTGGATGGCCGCGAATCCGGCCAGCAGCACCACGTACATGACCCAGCCGAGCCAAGGCGGCACATTCTTATTGGCGATCGACAGGATCGTCTCGTCGTGAATCGAGATATTGCGCCCGCCGTCCATGATCTTCAGCGCCACACCCTGCAATGCCAGGAATGCCGCCAATGTCACCACGAACGAAGGGATTCCGATCTTCACCACGATCGTGCCGATGGTCAGGCCGATCGCGACGCCGGTGAGCAGCGAGACGAGAACCGCCGCGTACCAAGGCCATCCCTTATCCGTGAGCAATACCGCGAGCACCGCCGCACACACACCACTGGCGAATCCGGCGGACAGATCGATCTCACCGAGCAGCAGTACGAAGATCAGTCCCATGGCGATCACCGCGATGGCCGCGCCCTGGGTGAGCAGATTCGCGAAATTGCCCTGCGTCATGAACACCGGCCGCGCGATCCAGAACACCACCGACAGCACCGCCAGCGCGATAATCGACGGCAACGCACCCATATTCCCGCTGCGCACCCGTCCGACATACGAGTTGACCAGCTCGGTCACCGGCGAGGACGTGGCCTCGAACTTATCCGTAACCACGGCGCTCATACGCTTGCTCCATTTCCGAGGCCGAGACTTCCGCTACGACCGGCGGTGATCAATTCGACCACCTGCGCGTGCGTCACGTCGGCGGTGCGCACTTGGGCCGCCATCCGGCCGAGATACAGGGCGGCGATCCGATCCGAGACCGCGAAGACGTCGTTCATATTGTGCGAAATCAACACCACCGCAAGGCCTTTGTCGGCAAGTCGACGAACCAACTCGAGCACCTGCTGGGTCTGAGCGACACCCAGCGCGGCCGTCGGCTCGTCCAGGATCACCACTTTGCTGTTCCACAGCACGGCTTTCGCGATCGCCACCGTCTGGCGTTGACCACCGGACAGACTCGCCACCTGCTGTCGCACCGACTTCACCGTCCGAACCGATAAGCCCGCCAGAGTCTTTCCGGCCAGCTCCTCCATCCCGTACTCGTCGAGGACCAGGCCGTGCTTCTTCTCCCGGCCGAGGAACATGTTCTGCACGATGTCGAGGTTGTCGCAGAGCGCGAGATCCTGGTACACGATCTCGATCCCGAGATCGGCGGCGTCACGCGGACTGTGCACACGCACCGGTTTGCCCTCGAACAGGAATTCACCCGAATCGATCGGATGGGTGCCGCCGATGCACTTGACCAGGGTGGACTTGCCCGCGCCGTTATCGCCGACCAGTGCCGTCACCTCACCCGTGTACGCGGAGAAGGCGACCTCGTGCAAGACATGGACGGGACCGAAACTCTTTTCTATCCCGCGTAATTCGATGACCGGGGTCTCCGGCATGGGTACAGCTCCTCAAGTTGGGGCGCCCCTTCCGCGGTCCCCTCATCGAATCGCGGAAGGGGCGGTGTACACGATCAGCGGACCCCGTTATCCGCGCAGAGCTTGGCGAATTCGCCGGTGCACAGCTCGGCCTTGGTGACGTAGCCGTCCGCGACAACGTCGTTCACGTTCTCCTTGAAGATCGCCTTCGGTTCCAGCAGCACCGCGGGCACTTTTGCCTTCGCTTCGGGATCGTCGACGGTGCTGGTCGCCTCGCCCTTCTCACCCTTCGCGAGCGCGATCGCCAACTTCGCGCCGGCGTCGGCCTCCTGCTTGACCGCCTTGTAGACGGTCATGCACTGATCGCCCGCGAGCACGTTCTGCAGGCCCTGGACCGTGGCATCCTGGCCGGTCACCGGGATCTGGCCGTTCAGCTTCTGCTTCTTCAGCACCGCGATCGCGGCATTGCCGAGCCCGTCATTGGCCGCGAGCACACCGCCGAGATTCGGTGTGCCGGTGAGCATCTGCTCGAAGATGGTGCCCGCCTTGGTGTTATCCCACTCCGGCACCGCCTGATCCGGTCCCTTCGCATACTCACCGGAATCGAACTTCGGCTTCAGCACGCTGTCGTAACCATTCTTGAAAAGCGTCGCGTTGTTGTCGGTGGGACTACCGTTCAGATACGCGACGATCGGATTGACCGCCTTCTTGTCGGTGAGGCACTTGGCCAGCCCGTCCCCCATCAACTTGCCGACCTTCACATTGTCGAACGACACATAGAACGGCGCCCCGCCGCCGAGAGTCAGTCTGTCGTAATCGATGACGGTCACCCCCTGCGACTTCGCCTTTTGAATCACAGCCTTGCCGGTCCCGCTGTCGAGGTTGGTGATCATCAGCACCGAGGCACCTTTGGTGATCATCTGATCCGCAATGGTCTGAAAGGCGTTCTTATCGCCCTGCGCGTTCTGGATATCCGCCTTGATCCCCGCCGCGTCGAACGCGGCCTGCAGATACTTCCGATCCGCCGTCTCCCACCGTGCGGATGACTTGCTATCCGGCAGGATCACCCCGATCTTGGCGCCCCCACCGGCGTCCTTGTTGTCGTCCCCGCAGGCAGTGAGCGAGGTGAGAAGCGCGACCGATACGGCCGCAATGCCGAGGATCCCCTTACGCATGAGGGCGAGCCTTTCGTCGAACCACCGCCCGATCAGACCGGGCGGTCGAGCAAGAGCGAATGTTGTTCGACACAACATATTGCACTGTGACCCGAAGCACAGCCGTTTCGCAAAGATATTTGTTGTTCGCGATAACAATCCGGCCACAGTGAGACGCGGCCCCGATCGACGGTCCACGCATCGCCCCACCGAGTAGCGTTACCCCAACCGCCGTCGACGCAGAGGACCCCGCCGATGCCGCTCGGAATCAACAAGATCCGCCAGGTGAAACTCCCCGTCAGCAACCTCGCCAAAAGCGTCGCCTGGTACCGCCAACTCCTGGACCTCGAACCCGTCTTCGAGTTCTACGAGGAAGACGCCGTCCGCGGCGTAGTCCTCCTCGAACCCAACGCCGACCTCCACATCGGCCTCCGCGAACGCGCCTACTGCGCGAGCCACCCCCACCTCAACGACTTCGACGCCTTCGCGCTCAAAGTCGACTCCCTAGAAACTTTCACCGAACTGATCAAGCGCGCCGAGGAACTAGGCGCTCCCCACGGCGAGATTCACGACCGCGGGCCGTATGGTGCCGCCCTCGACATCAGCGACCCTGACGGCACGGTGATCCGGTTCCTGTACGAACCCGACACCTACCCAACCGGTTTCGCCGGGCTTGAATTCGGGCCAGACGGCACACCGATCGGTTACGAGCAACCGCGGCTGAGCGATAAGCCATGAATCCGATTGGGCCCGTTCGCCTCGAGGGCCGTAGCGATCTCAGATCCACGGTCCAGAAGCCGAGATCACTCATCACATCGCTGTCGAGGGGAGCCGCCCTGACCGACGACACCTCCGCAGCGCAGCTCCGCGCCGACGACCACAAAGTGAGCGGGTGCGCGGAGACGATCCCCCGCGATCGCCCACGCCGTTTCGCATGAGTGCCTGCCCTCTCGCGCCTGTCAGCTCCGCAGCGAGACCGCCAGAGCCGCGCCAAACCGAACCGGAACAGCGGGATTCGATACCGAATGGGCCTGGACGATGCATAGCGCGATCATTTCCGCGCGAGTCGGACGCACCGAACGTCGGGGCGAGTCCTCGGCCGACCACATTAATGGGCAGCCACCACCTCACATGCCGCGGACGAACTCGCGGTAGAGAAACTTCTGATGAAGGCTTTCCAGAGTTCCCGAGTACCGACGGAATGGGACGAGCGCCAGGCGGAGGGATCTGGTGATGGGGATGCCTGTGCCCCAGTCCGCAACGCAAGCGACGGCGTCGATCAGACCGGCCTCCGTCTCGTTGGTCTCCGCGGAGTCGAGGCCGAGGCGTCTGAGGGGACACCTGCGTCGAGACGGCATACCACGCTGCAGAATTCACGGCCCTCTGGGAAAACGAATTGGCTGGTGCCGTCGATCGGGTCGATGACCCAAGTCGGGTCGCCGGATGTGGGCAACTTTGGATCGTCTTCTTCTGCGACGAATCCGGAGCCGGGGAAGTGCTGCTCAATAGCGTTGACTATCGCCTCTTGCGTCGCCACATCAGCCTCGGAGAGGAGGGTGTTGTCGGCTTTCGGTCGACGTGCAGGGCCGCCAGATTGCGTCGATACCGGCTGAGCAACGGCATCAGCTGGTCATCGAGTGCTTCCCACAACGATCCAACGCCACTCACGCGGCCCTCCCGCACGTTGTTGTGCTTCGTTGAGCGTCGCGGCCCGGTACCCGGACAGTAGCCGTAACCGGCGCGGCCGGTTCACCAGAGCTACGGTGATTGCCCGACCGGCGATTCGATGTGCGACCGCTCAGAATCAGTACCTCGCTCCGTCTACAGTCACATGAAGCTCACCGTTCAGACATTCCTGACCCTCGACGGCGTTATGCAGGCCCCTGGCGGGCCTGAGGAAGATTCCAGCGACGCCTTCACCCACGGCGGCTGGCAGGCCCCCTTTCCAGACCAGGCTGTAGGCGAGTTCGTCACCGAGCTCAACAGTCATGCCAGCGCGTTCCTGTTCGGCCGCAGAACGTTCGACATCTTCCGCGGCTACTGGCCTGATCAGACCGAACCCGGCAATCCCATTGCCACGGCGATCAACTCGCTGCCCAAGTACGTCGTGTCCAACTCGCTCAGCGCGGCCGATGCCACGTGGCGCGGCGAGCACCCGGATACCGCTCGCCTGCTGACGGGCGACGTCGTCGCGGCGGTGCGGGCGCTGAAGGACGAACCCGGGGACGAACTGCAGATCTGGGGAAGCGGCAAACTGCTCCAGACGCTGTTGCAGCACGAACTCGTCGACCGCTTCCGCCTGATGACGTTCCCGCTGGTGCTCGGCTCCGGTCGGCGCTTGTTCAACGACGGCATCCTCCCGGCGACGATGCGCCCTGTCGACCTCACGCTGACCGATCTCGGCATCGTCCTCGGCACCTACGAGCCAGCCGGCCCGGTTCGCCACGGCCAGATGTAACCAGCTGCGGGGCTGTGCAATAGGTGCAGCAACTCGCTCGCTCGGAAGTCCAGGGCACCTCACCCAAAGACGGATGGCGGCGAACTCCGTACCAGCGGTGGTCGTTGGTCTGGGCCCCTTGCCCGCCACACCCGCCACGCTCTGTCGAGGGGTCAGGGATTGGCGAGCCTGCCGGGCTCGGGGCCGGTGAGCTGGTCTTGCGAATATTTCCGGAACGCGACGACCAGGCGGTTGCGGTCGTCGCGGCGGTTGGCCAGCACGACGTGAGCCGGGTCCACGCCGTGCAGCGGGATCGCTGTCACGTCGGGACGAACCGCCGACAAGTGGAGGCCGGCGGCGATGGCGATGGCCTCACCGGCGGCGATCACTTCGAGTTTGTCCTCGATGGCGTCGATGATCGGACCGTCGGGCGCGGGGCGACCGTCGGGGCGGGGATCGATGCGCCAATAGGCACTCCAGTCCGGGTCCGACTGCCGTAATCGGGGCACGGGTTCATCGGCGATGTCGTCGAGCGTGACGTATTCCTTGCCGGCCAACCGATGGTCCACCGGCATGAGCACCACGCGCGGTTCGTCGTACAGAACTGTGACGTGCAGTCCCTCGGTGGGAAACGGCAGGCGCGAAACCAGTACGTCCACCCGGTGATCGAGCAGCGCGGCCGGGACATCGGTCACCGACACGTGCACTGCGCGCACCTCGGCGTCGGGATGGCGGTGGCGCATCTCGCGCACGACGGAGGTGATGATCAGGTTCCCGGTGTAGCCGATCGTGACGCGGGCGGACCGGGCGGCGGCGCGGGTTTGCGTGACGACCCGGCTTGCGGTGCGAAGCAGCGCTTTCGCCTGCGGTAAGAACACCTCGCCGGCCTCGGTGAGCCGGCTGCCCTGTGGGCCGCGGTCGAGCAGCCGTGCCCCGAGTTGCTGTTCGAGCCGGTTGATCTGGCGGCTCAACGACGGCTGCGTGACGTGCAGAGCCGCGGCGGCACGACCGAAATGCCCGTGCTCGACGACGACGGTGAAACAGTGCACCAGCCGCAGGTCGAGATCCACTGCGGGCGAGGGCACTTCGCTCATGACGCCACAGTAGCCCCATCGATATCGTGCTGGCGCCCCCGGCGAGATGCAGTGATGCGTGAATCGTATTGCCTGATACGAAAGAGTCATTGGATCACGAGGATCACCCGGCACCAGAGTGGACGTATCGGCCCGACACTGTCGGGCGTGCTCAACGGACTCACTCGGAGGAAAAAGCCCATGACGATCAACACGGTGGTGGACACGGCGCGTCGAGCGCTGGGGCCGGTCGGTGTGAGTCTGCCGGTCTCCTTCACCAGCACACCGCCGGCCGACCAGCAACGAGACGCAGGCCGCCGACTCGAACGCGCTGGTTACCACACCGTCTGGACCAACGAGGTGATCGGCAAGGACGCGTTCGCGCACCTGGGGGTGCTGCTGGCCGCCACCGAGCAGATGACGGTGGGCACATGTGTGGCCAACATCTGGGCGCGACCGCCGCAGACCGCGCACGCTGCGGCGGGCTACCTCACCCAGGCCTATCCCGAACGCTTTGTTCTCGGTCTCGGGGTCGGCTATCCACAACAGGCCGAAAGCGTGGGAAGACAATTCGGCGACCCGCTGACCACCGTCCGCGACTACGTAACCGGCATGGACAGTCAGACCTGGCCACCCGCCCCCGACGCGGCGTATCCGCGGATCCTCGCGGCGAACGGGCCCAAGATGCTCGCGCTCGCCGCAGAGATCACCAACGGCGCACTGCCCGCCGGGTTGCCTGTAGAACACACCGCGCGGGCCAGGGAGGTACTCGGCCCGGACAAACTGCTCGTGGTCGGGCTTTCCGTGGTGGCCGACGACGAACCCGACCGAGCCCGCGACACCGCGCGGCAGGTGGTATCCGCCTGGTCCCAGCGCCCCTCCTTCCGAGCGGTCCTGGCCGACCTCGGCTACACGGACGAGGAGCCCAACGATCAGGTGGTGGACGCGCTCGTCGCACACGGCACACACGACTCGATCGCGCGGAAAGTGCACGAGCACCTGGCCGCCGGAGCCGACCACGTCACCCTGCTGCTACCCATCGGAACCGAATTCGCCCCCGGCATAGACCATCTCGTCCACCTCGCTCCAGCCCTGAATACCCACGACTGATTACCCAGCACACCCCATGGCCGAAAGCCCAGCGGCATCCCGTCTGGGGTGAGGGGATACGGTGTATTTCTCGTCTGGGTTCATGAACTGTTCGATCGCGGGTGATGGCATGTCAGGTGCGATTTCACGAGTCAGGTGCAGGTTCAGTACAGCTTCTTGCCGGTTCTGCTTCCGGTGCGGGACATGGTGATCGATCAGTCGTGGCTGCCTGCGCATCCGACGTTTGCGGTGGGGACGCATACGTTGCCGGGTGGTAATCCGGGTCTTGTGGATGTGAAGACGGGCGATGGTACGTGGGGCGCGTATATCGAGCATGCGGGGGCGCGGTGTGAGTCCGGCGCAATATCCTCGCAGGGGTGGTATTGAGGAGTTGTGGTGGATAGGTGTCCGGTTGGGATCTCCGGTCGAACTCGGTGGCGGGAGCATGGTGGGTGGCGTGGGGCGGTTCGGGACGCTGAACTGCCTGGCGGGCAGCAGGTTTGGGTGGTCAGTGGGTATGACGCGGTGGCGGAGTTGTTGGCGGATGCGCGGCTGAGTGTGGATAAGCGGAATTCCGCAGGTGGGTATTCGGGGTTTTCGTTGCCGCCGGCGTTGGATCGGAATCTGCTGAATTTGGATGGGGTGGAGCACGGGCGGCTGCGGCGGCTTGCGGCGCCTGCGTTTTCGCGAAGGTCGGCGGATTCGCTGAGGAAGGTGGTACAGCGGATCAGCGAGGCCACGTTCCGATCGCTGGATGAAAATGCCAGTGGCACAGTCGATCTGCTGGATCAACTGTGTGTTCCGGTGCCCGCGCTCGTGATCGGTGAGCTGCTCGGTGTGCCCGCTGATCGGTATCGCGAGTTGCGCGACGCGGCTACGGCGATGGTGACGTTCGATGCCTCATCGAAGGAGTCCGCGGTCCGGTTGGCGGAGGCGGTCAAGTGGCTGGCGGGGGTGTTCACGAGTGTGGTGCGAGCCAAGCGGGATGAGCCGGCCGATGATCTGATCAGTGGGTGGGTGCGGGCTCGGGATGACGCGGATTTGTTGTCCGAGGACGAGTTGATTTCGCTGGCCTTTCTGATGATGCTGGCGGGGCTGGAGAATGTGGTTCATCTGTGCGGCAACATATTTGCGGCGCTCTTGGCCACCGGTGTACCAGCAGACTGGAAGGGTCGGCGTGGCGAGTTGATGGAGGCCGCCAATCCGTTGCCGTTCGCTATTCGGCGATTCGCGGTCAGCGACTTGACGATTGGCGACCGGATCATCCCCAAGGGCGACACCGTGCTGTTGTCGGTATTCGGCGCCGATTCGGATCCTGCCCGCAATGGGCGACCGAGCCTGATGTTCGGGCGCGGACCCCACTATTGCCTGGGCGCACAGGTCAGCGATCTGATCGTCGACGCGGTGGTGCCGGAGTTGTTCGTTCGGTATCCGCGAGTGCGCCTGGCTGTGCCGGAATCCGAGCTCGAGTATCGGGCATCATGGCGGTCTCATGGGTTGGTTGCGTTGCCGGTGATGCTCCGGGAATGATTCGGGTCCCAAGAGAATTCGGTAAGAATGCACGGCATGAACGAAATGGTTGCAGTCAGGGCGACGAGCGCGGCTCCGGATCGTCCGGTCGACAATCCGTCCGACGAAGCCCTACACGACCTGCTCGCCAGCATGAACTTCAGGTATCCGTACGTCATTGTCGAACGCCCGAATCTGGTTCCGCTCGGCCACTACTACATCCAGGTTCATATGGATGAGCAAGTGGATCCGGAGGATGGTCACGGATACTTCGTCGAATACCGCAACGGCGGGCCCGATCGACATTTCCGAGCCACCGTGCACGATACGCAGCCGTGGGGCAGTGCATACTCGCCCGCCCTCGAGCTGGTGGTGAAAGCGGTGCAGGACTGGGCTTCTCAGCGGCCTGGCTGGCGGGAGACACTGTCGTGGGAGCGGATCGACTTCCAGAACTAGGCGAGCCTCTATTAGCACCCCGTCCAGATAGGTTGCCGCGCCATCAGATCCGGTTCGCCCGTCGAGCGCAGTCGAAACGCGGCACGACGCGCCCCGCGGTACCGCCATTCGACTGCGCTCGACGGATCTCGATTACCTCAGAAGTTAGCTGGACGCGGGCGGCCGCGCGCCCGAGATCAGGCGGAGCGACGGGTGCGGTGCTCCGCGACGTGCACGCGGGTCGAACAGCGGGTGGAACAGTATCTGCGCCTGCCGTTGCGTGAGGTGTCGACGAAGACAACGCCGCACCCCGCGCGAGCGCAGCGTCCGATGCGGCCCGGATCCTCACAGAAGAGCTCCGCGAGTCCGGCCGCGGTGTAGGCCTTGACTCGCTCGTCGGTGGGCGCATCCTCGCGGGCGTAGTGCAGGTGGGGGGCGCGGCCGTCGTGGGTGGAGATGTAGGGCTGGCTGGTGGTCTCGGCCAGTAAGGCGTTGAGCAGGTCGACGCTCGGTTCGGTGAAGACCTCGTCGAGACGCACTATCCAGCGGCGCAGCTCGGCGGTCTGGCGGGCATTGAGGGTGCCGACTGGCTTGTAGCCGGAATCGGCGAGCAGTTGCAGCAGGTCTTGCCGCGGGTCCGCGTTCACCAGGCGGGCGGCGAGTTCGGCCGCCGCGCCTCCGTAAGGGTTGAAATGCACTAAGTCATTACATCAGGCTGGATGCATGATCGCTACCTGCCCTTCTTGCTCCTGGTCGTCCCCCACTCTCGTTTCCTCGCACGGCGCAACCAGCTACCTGCGCTGCATCTGTGGGCGGTGGCTGATCAGCGAGCACGGATCGGTGGTGGCGCTGGCAGGGACCAGCACGATGGGCCTAGCCGATGCCCGCCCGCCACTCGGTGGCCAGCACTGACCAGACCTCCACATCGAGCCGCCGCCCTCGATGCGGGTAAAACTCGCGCAGCACACCGTCTTTGGTCATTCCCAACCGCCGTGCCACGGCGATGCTGGCGTGATTCGGCGACGCGACCAGCCACTCCACGCGGTGGATGGCCGCGCTCCTCGATAGCCCAGTCGATGATCACGCGGGCGGCCCGGGTCGCCAGGCCACGGCCCGCGGCCGAGGGCTCCAGCCAGCAGCCCGCTTCGGCGACGCCGAGTGCGAGGTCCATCGTTCGGAACAGGACGCTGCCGACCAACTTGCCGTCCAGCCGGACCCCTTGATCCGGCCGGTGTCGGACGTCGCCTTCTCCGCGTACTCGCGCAGGTAGGTACGGCTCGACTCCAGATCCGTTACGGCGTCGGCAACTTTGATGTATTGCCCGATGGACTCCCGCCCCCGGTCCATATGTTCCAGGAACTCCGCGGCATGCCGCGGTTCGAGCGGGCACAGCTCGGCGCCGTCCGCACCGAGGGATATCGCGAACATCGTGACCTTCCGTTGGTAGCTACTGCCGGAGCCTGCGTCCTCCCGTGGTTTTGTTGCGGTACATCGCGGTGTCGACGGCGTGCATCATTTCGTCGATGTCGGTGGGGCGGTCTTCGACGAAAACCGTTCCGATGCTTGCGCCTACGACAACGGGCCGCCCGGCCACCTGTATCGGGGTGCCGAGCCCGTCGAGCAGAAGCGCGGAAATTGTTTCCAATTGCTCTGTGCCAGTGCACTTCTCGACGAGTACGATGAACTCGTCGCCGCCGATTCGCGCGACCAATCCACCGACGGATTCGACGGATTCACGAAGACGCTGGGCAACGTCGCGTAGCACCCGATCCCCTACCGTATGCCCCCACACATCGTTCACTTCCTTGAACCCGTCGAGGTCCAGATAGCAAACACCAACTGGCGGAACGGCATCGGCCAGTCGATTGAAGAAGAGGACACGGTTGGGTAGACCGGTCAGGCTGTCGTGGTTGGCATCGTGCCACAGCTGGTCGGCCAGTTGTTTGCGTTCGGTGACATCGACGGCGACACCGATCAGGAAGCGGACCTGCCCACTGTTGTCGCGGACCGCGGACATGGACAGGTCGATGCTGGTGATGGTGCCGTCGCGTCGGAGATGGTCGGTTTCGAGGCGGAAGCGGTCGGTCCGACCGCTGAGTAGGTGCTCCAAATTGGCATATGCGTCACCGATATTCGCGGGACCGAGCAATTCGGCGACCGACCGACCCGGCATCATCGCCGCGGGTAGTCCGAGCATATCGGCCATGGCCGCGTTCACCTCCAGTACCCGGCCGGTGACGTCGACCGTCCCGATCCCAACCGATGCTCCCGCGAAGACCGCTTCGAACCTGGCCTCCGACAATTGCCTTCGCACCTCGGCCTCCTGCGCGGCCGAAAACACCGCTGCGAGTGTGGTTTCCTGCTCCCCTAACGCCGCGTTCCGCAGCGCAGAGGTGAAACCCGCGGCGAACTCGGCAGCGACAACTATCGCACGCTCGCGAACTGGCTCGTAATCGGATTCGGTTCCGGTTGGGCATATTTCACGAACGATCTCCCGGCAGATAACCAGAACTGAACGGCTGACGGCGATTTGGTCACGATAGTTCGCCGCGACGAGCACCGCGGCGGCGTCCTGCGCGACCGTGACCTCCCGCGTCCCGCGCACGGCCGCGATCAGCACATCGGCGAGTTCCGCTAGCAGAGTTTCGATTTGGCTTCGGGTGAGGATCGGAGCGACGGCGCCGTCGAGCGCATCCGCCCATCGCATCGCCAGCTCACGTGTCCCCACACGAATCCCCTGCCACGGCTCCGGTCAAACCTTCCGGCCGACGCCCGCCAGGCCGAGCGATCGGCCCGGCGTCTCGTATAGGTCGCGTTCGGATTCCGGTCGCCAGGCGGGTAGCTCGACGACGCCGGGTTCGACCAGCTCCCACTCGTCGAACATCGCGGAGATGCCGTCCTTCGAACGGAAGTGGATGCCGACGCGGGTCACATCGGCCGCATTGCGGCCGAGCTTGCCCGCATCCTCGGGGCGCGACTCCGATGTCAGGTGCGAGATCGCGACGTAGCTTCCGGCGGGGACGGCCGCATGCAGGGCGGCCACCTTCTCGACCGGCCGCTCCTCGTCGGATAGCAGGTGCAGCACCGCCACCAGCAAAACCCCGACCGGTTGCGCGAAATCGATGAGGCCGGTCTCGCGGACTCGGGCGAGCAGCTCGTCGGGCTTGCGGAGGTCCGCTTCGATGGCCGCGGCCTTGTCGTTGTCCACCAGGATCGCGCGGGCGTGGGCGACCGCGACCGGATCGATATCGGCGTAGAGCACGCGAATCTCCGGATCCACCGACTGCGCGACCTCGTGCACGTTGCCCGCGGTCGGAATGCCCGAACCGATATCGAGGAACTGACGCACGCCCAGGTCGGCCAGGAAGCGGACCGCGCGGCGCAGGAAAGCCCGGTTGCTCAGCGCCAGGCGGGGCAGGTCGGGCACCAGCTGTTTGCCGGCCTCGGCGGCCTTGCGATCGATCTCGAAGTTGTGTGAACCGCCCAGCAAGGCGTCATACATCCGTGCCGGACTCGCCTGTTGCAGATCCACGCCCTCGGGCGCCCACGCCGGCCTGTCCATCGCAACCCCTCTGCATTCACCATCGGACCAACCATCCAGATCCGCACCGCCGGATACCGCGTTGTTGATCACCGAATGGTGCAGTCCGCAATAGTAGTCGGGCCGGTCGGTCCGAATGATCACGAATTCGCCACTGTTGATCTGGGCCTTCCACGCCTGTTCCATATTCATACATGCGCATGAGTGCAAGATCCGCTACGCTGACGAACGGCAGCAAAATCAACTGGAAGGGGCGTTCGACTATGGGCGAGCAGTGCGTGTCGCCGAAGCGGTCCGCAGTGGTGGTCAGCGAGGCTGAACACATCTTTCATGACCATTCGCATGACCACGCACAGTCCGGCCATTCGGACAAACGCGGCCACAGCCACGACCACGGTGTCTCGGCGGATTCGAATCCGCGCTGGCTGGCCATCGCGCTCGGCTTGATCGTCGCGTTCATGGTGGCCGAGGTGGTCGTCGGCCTGCTCGCGCAATCGCTCGCGCTGATCTCCGATGCCGCGCACATGCTCACCGATGCTGCCTCGATCGTGCTCGCGATGATCGCGATCCGGTTGGCTCGACGTCCGGCGCAGGGGCGATACACCTACGGGTTCAAGCGGGTCGAGATCCTTTCGGCGCAGGCCAACGGGATTACCTTGCTGCTGCTCGCGGCGTGGTTCGTGTACGAGGGCATCAATCGGCTGATCAATCCGCCGGATGTCGAAGGGCCGCTGGTGTTGATCACGGCGCTGGTCGGGATCGTGGTCAATCTCGCCGCCGCGTGGAGCATCAGCCGCGCCAACCGGACCAGCCTGAATGTCGAGGGAGCATTCCAGCACATCCTCAACGACCTCTATGCCTTCATCGGGACCGCCATCGCGGGCGCGGTGGTGTGGTTGGCCGGATTCGCCCGTGCCGATGCGATCGCGGCACTGGTCGTCGCGGCATTGATGATCAAGGCGGGCTGGTCCCTGGTCCGGGAATCGGGGCGGATCTTCCTGGAGGCCGCGCCCGCCCATCTCAATCCAGACGCCATCGGGGCGCGCATCGTCGCGCTCGCGCAGGTGACCGAGGTCCACGACCTGCACGTTTGGCAGATCACCTCCGGACAGCCGTCGCTGTCGGCGCATATCCTCGTCGACAACGCTGCCGACTGCCATGCGATTCGTTCGAAGATCGAGACCGTGCTGCACGACGAATTCGGGTTGGAACATACGACTTTGCAGGTGGACCACTCGTCGGAGCTGACGGTTTCAGCCGACGATGCGCATTGCGTGGAGGCGCATGGGCCGGTGCACCGGTCCTGACCGGCGCTTGACCTTCGAGCTACCTGAGACTCCATGATGAGCGGGTGGCGGGCGATGGGTTGATCACGATCGGCGGGTTGGCGCGGGCCTGTGGGCTCACGGCCAGTGCGCTGCGGTTTTATGACGATTGCGGGTTGCTGGTTCCGGTTCGGGTGGATGAGGCGACCGGATATCGGTACTACAGCGAGGCGCAGGTCGAGCGCGGGGTGATGATTCGGCGGCTGCGGGGAATCGGGGTGCCGCTGGAGGTTGTTTCGGAGATTTTGAACGGAGACATGGCACGGGCGGGGCGGTTGCTCGATGAGCATGTGGCGGAGCTTGCGAAGCGGGCTCGGGAGGCTGCTGCGGTTGCGCGGGTGATCAAGCAGGAGATCGGGGCGGGGGTGGTGTTGTCCGCGGCGGTGTTGGCCGCGGCCATCGAGCAAGTGCGGTCGGCGGCGGCGTTGGATCGTGAAATACCGGTGTTGGCTGGGGTTTTGGTGGAGTCGGATGCGGATTCGGTTACGTTGACGGCCACGGATCGGTATCGGCTCTCGACGCGGGCGATGGTGCCGGTGCGGCCGAGTGGTGGGGCGTGGTCGGCGGTTGTCGATGCGGGTGAGTTGGGCGGAATCGGTTCCTGGCTGCGGGGATTGGATGAGGTGACCGTGCGCGCTTTGGACGATGGGCTCGTTCTGGCCGGTGACGACTCCGAGCGTCGGTGCAGGACCATCAATGAGGCGTTTCCGGACTATCGGGCGATGTTGGCTGGGCTGGGTGTGGTTCGGACGCGAGTGGTGGTGAGGCGGGATGCGTTGCTCACAGTGCTCGAGGCGGGCGGTGGGGCACCGGTTGTCTTCGCCGTCGATCAGTCTGGGCTTGTGGCGACCTGCGATGGGCAACTCAGGCCCAGCTCATCCGGCTCATCCGGCTCACCGGGCTCACCCAGTTCGCCTGGGTATACCGACCCACTTGCGCGCCCGCGCATTCCGGCAACCGTCACCGGTCGGGGTATCGAACTTGCGGTCTCCCCCACGACATTACGGCCCGCATTGGTGAGTGCGATCGGTCCGGAAATCATGCTCGATATCGCTGCGGCCGACGCACCCGTGGTTGTTCGTTCCGCGACGGACGGTGAGTTGACCACGCTCGTTATGCCGACTGCCATTCCGAATTCGAAGGAGTACGGCGCATGAATGCCGCTACGGAAACCATGGCAGCCATTACACAGGCGGTCGAGCTCGGGCGAACAGGCTCGCCGGAAGCCGCGCGGGAGGCGCTGCTCGGGATATGGGCGGCGCTCGGTCCGCAGGGTGATCCATTGCATCGGTGCACGTTGGCGCACTATCTCGCGGATCTGTATGACGATGCGGCACAGGCGCTTTGCTGGGATGTCCGGGCGCTGGACGCGGCGGACAGTCTGACCGATGAGCGGTTGCATCAGCATGATGCGAATTTGGAGGTGCGGGGCTTTTACCCGTCGCTGCATTTGAATCTGGCGGACAACTATCGGCGGCTCGGTTCATTCGATGCGGCGCAGTGCGAGATCGGCGCGGCGCGAGAGTGTGTGGATGCGCTCGGTGATGACGGTTACGGGGCAATGATTCGCACCGCGATTGATGAAGTCGCCGAAGCGATTCGGACGCGGACGACCGCTCGACGGGCCTCCGCGCCAAATGCACGAGAACGGTGACACGCTCGTTAACCCCGGTCGCGGACTACCCATGACCGTCCGGAAATAGCCGGACGCTTGTCGACAGCTCTGACAATCTCGGGGTTCCCGATCTGCCAGCGTGGGTTTGGGTGATGGGAGACAGCATCCGAGCCCAAGACCGACATCACCGGTCCGACACGGACGAGACGGGTTTGCCCGGGCACAGCTCGATGTAGGCGATGTCAGGTGAGATCCAGTCGTTCCACTGCTCGCGGCTCGGATTCGCGGCCAGCTTGTCGCACAGCACGTCCGCCCAGGCGACAGGCGCGGGAAGCACACCTCGTCCCGGCTGGAATGGCTCATGAACACCCGATACATGGGCAAATGGTGGCTCCGGACAGCATCAAGTATCGCGAGTAGTGGACTACTCGTTCAGCGCCGCGAGCCCGATCCCTCGCCAATCAACGGCGGTGGCGGGTTGACAGCTGGGGCGATATGTCCGCTCACGCCGGCAGGGGGCACTCGCGCGGGTGACGGATACGGCCCGCAGTGACAACAACCTGTCGTCACATTCACCGCAGAAGTGAGCGCGCGGTTGGTGCGAGTCGTAGTTGATCTTCCCGCCTGGACTGGAGTTTCGACAGTTCCGGCTGCACCTCCTCGATCCAGGTGCGGGAGCTGGACAGCGCATCGAAGTGGGCGTCGAGTGCGGCGGAATCCTCGAAAAGCGCTAACCAGACGAAGACGGTTTCCTCTCGAACTGGAAGCGCTGCAAAGGTATTGGGGGTGGGATCGGTCTGGAGGTAGGCGATCGGAGTGGCATCGGTCTCGACCAGCAGTGGCCGCAGCCGGTTCTCGAAGAACTCGGTGAACTCGTCGAGCGGGCCTTCCGGGTAGTAGACGGTTGCCAGCACTCGTGAGCGAGGCAGCTCGGTTGCCGCTGCACCAGGACGCTCGGTCGGGAGCGTGAAGTTGGATGTCGCGGTGGCGGGTTGCAGCAGCAGTGCGTTCGTCGTGTCCACCATGGTCGCGCGGACGGCCGGAGCGTGTTCACGCCATGCGGCTCCGTCGATATAGAACGCTTTCAATGCGGTGCCGCGGGATGGCATGTCGTGGAAGGCGCGGAGCCAGACGAAGCGGTCCGGATCGTCCTCGTCGCGGAATTGCGCGATTATGCGCATTCCGACCGCCTCCTGGGTCTCCACGAGTTCCCGATCGAACAGCTCGATGAGCACATCCCGCGTGCCAGGGTGCAGGGTGTACTGCCTGAGTTCGACTACCGGCCAAAGATTTTCGGTCACAAACTCATCGTGCCGAGCTCGAGTGCCGACCGCGATCGACTAACTGCCCATTTTCGCCGGATTCCTGCCAAAACACTTCAGTCCGTCTGCGCGGCCGGGGGTAACGATCGAGATATTCATCGAGGCACGGTTGACTATGCCCATGAGTCGCTTACCCACCCTCGTCGTCGTGAGCGGACCGCCGGGCGCCGGGAAGACAACACTCGCGCATGCCCTGGCCGCCGAGGTGGGGTGTCCCGCGATCTGCCGGGACGAAATCAAGGAAGGCATGGTGCACGGGCGGCCGGATTTCGCGGCAGAACCCGGTGACGAGTTGAGTCTGCTTACACTGCCGACGTTCTTCGGTGTGCTGGAGCTGTTGTTGCGAGCGGGCGTCACAGTGGTGGCGGAGGCGGCATTTCAGGATCGCCTGTGGCGGCCGGGCCTCGAGCCGCTACGGGGTCTGGCCACTATGCGAGTGGTGCACTGCGAGGTCGAGCCTGCCATCGCGATGGCGCGGATTCATCGGCGCAAGCGCGAAAACCCTTTGCGGCGAGCACATTCCGGGCCGAATACGGTTGCATCCGATGTCCACCGCGTGTTCGACCGCGTATCGCTGGATGTGCCGGCGATCGAGGTCGACACGACGGACGGTTATCGACCTGGCCTCGATGAGATCGTGGCATTCGTCAATAGCCACCGGTAACCGCTCTCCTAGGCCGAGTGCCGTCGCTCGGGCGGGCATTGCCGTCGCGAACACGGCAGCGGAACCGGATTGCCGCCAGGCCATCGGGCCGACGAGCTTTTCCGGACGCCGCGGACTTACGACTCCTCGGGAACGGCGAGGGACATGTCGGCGATTCGGGTCGGGTCGGCGATGATGTCGATGGTGGTTATCCGTTGGGCGGTGATTGTGAAGGCCAGCAGTAGGTTCAGGTTTCCGCTGGGGGCAACGACCAGGCCCATGTGGCCATCGATGAGGGCGGGGCGGGTGTAGGGGGCCTGGCTGGAGAACATCAGGGCGCTGGAGGCGACGCGGCGGGCGCCACTCATGCGGATCGAGTGTCCGCTGGGGGCGGCGACGGCGTCGGCGTGCAGTTCGACGTCCGGGTCGAGTACGGCTATCAGTGCGTCGAAGTCACCGGTGCGGGCGGCCTGCAGGAAGGCGTCGACGACCACACGTTCATCGGCGATGCGGTCGGTCTCGGCCACAGGTGCGCCACGGACGCGGCGGCGGGCGCGGGCGGCCAGTTGTGCGGCCGCGGCGGGGGTGCGGCCGAGGATGGGCGCGAGTTCGGCGTATGGCAGATCGAAGAGGTCGTGCAGTACGAAAGTCAGCCGCTCAGCGGGTGTAAGGGTGTCGAGCACGACCAGTAATGCGAGCCCGACCGAGTCAGCCAGCACCGCCTCTTCTTCCGGATTCACGCTGTCCGCGGGGATGGCGGGCAACTCGGTCGGTAGCGCGCCGACCGGGTCTTCACGGCGGGCCTTGCGGGCGCGCAACATATCCAGGCAGATGTGGGCGACGACTGCGGTCAACCAGTTCCGCAGGTTGCGCACGCCTGCGGTGTCGGCGCGGTCCAGCCGCAGCCATGCCTGTTGAACGGCGTCGTCGGCCTCGTTGGCCGACCCGAGCATGCGGTAGGCGACCGCGCCGAGGTGGGCGCGGTGGTCTTCGAAGCGCTGCGCTAGCCACTGGGTCTCGTCGGTCATCGGCGGTCTCCTTCCATCCGATTCGTCCGTCATGTCGATGGGTCGTGCTCCGTCATATCTATGACGGCCGAAACCGCGGTGGCATGACACGCCCGCGGATCCACCTCGGACAGGAGGACGAGCTGATGCGCGAGACATCTGAACTGCGCCCCACCCTGGAGCCGACACCGGACCGGCGGCGCTGGCTCGCACTGGTGGTATTGCTGGTGGCCGGGTTCATGGACCTACTCGATGTGACGATCGTGAATGTGGCGCTGCCGACGATCCAAAGCGATCTGAACGCACCCTACGCGGATCTGGAGTGGGTGGTGTCGGGTTATCTGCTCGGATTCGCGGCCATGCTGATCACCGGCGGCCGACTCGGCGACCTGATCGGCCGCAAAACCATCCTGCTCGTCGGCCTTACCCTTTTCACGCTCGCATCGCTGGCATGTGGAATCGCGCCGGGCCCGGCGTGGCTGATCGCCGCACGGATAGTCCAGGGCGCGACGGCGGGGCTGATGATCCCGCAGATCCTGGCGATCATGTACGTATCGTTCCCCGCCGCCGAGCGCGGGAAGGTGCTCGGCATCTGGGGCGGTGTGCTCGGCTCAGCATCGGTGGCCGGGTTGATCGTGGGCGGAATCCTGGTGCAGGCCAACCTTTTCGGCTGGGCATGGCGGCCGATCTTCCTGGTCAATGTGCCCGTCGGGGTGCTCGCGATTCCCGCGGCGATGGTGCTGGTGCGACAGTCTCGCTCGGCCACGGCGGATCGATTGGATCCGATCGGCACCGTGCTCGCGATCGGCGCGGTACTGCTGCTGGCGTATCCGCTGACCGAGGGACGCGCTCTCGGCTGGCCGGTCTGGACCTTCGTGCTGATGGCCGCAGCCGTGCTGGTTCTCGCAGTATTCGTCGCCTATGAGCGTCGCCGAAGCGAAACGGTCGGTTCGCCGCTGGTGGTGCTGAATCTGTTCCGGGAGCGCACATTCAGTACCGGTATGGCGGTGTGGCTGTTGTTCTGGATCGCCCTGGGCGGCTACTTCCTGGTGTGGACGCTGTATCTGCAAGCGGGACTCGGCTGGACGCCGCTGCGGGCCGGACTGAGCGCAGCGCCGTTCGCCATAGCCGCTGCCGCGGGGGCGGGAACCAGTGTGGAGCTGTTCGTGCCGCGGTATGGGCGGTTGGTTCTGCTCGCGGGCGCGATCATCAATGCCGCCGGGTTCGGGCTGTACCTCTATCTGGCCGCGCACTACGGCCCCGGCATCACCTCCGCGCAGATGTTCGCACCGCTCGCGATCAGCGGATTCGGGTTCGGACTCTTCGTCGCCCCCACCGTCGACCTGATCTTGTCCGGAGTTCCCGGCCACGATGCCGGGTCCGCATCCGGACAATTGTCGACCATCCAGCAGGTCGGCATGGCGCTCGGCGTCGCGCTGGCCGGAGTCTTCTTCTTCACCCAAATCGACAACACCTCCGCCCACGGCACCGCCGCGGCCATCCCTGCCCTCCAACAGCAACTCACCGACCTGAACATCCCGGCCTCCGCCCAAGACCAGATACTCACCCAGTTCCGCGCCTGCGTACACGATCGCTCGGCCGCCACCGACCCCACCGCCATTCCATCCAGCTGCCGGCCCGCACCCGGACAGCCGTCCTCTGAGCCGCTGCAACAAGTGCTGACCAACGCGGGGCTAGAAGCCAACGCGCACAACATGTCTCGCACGTTCGCGCAAACACTGTGGTGGGCCATCGGCATTCTCGTCGCCGTCGCCGCAGGTGTGTTCGCACTCCCGCGCCGATTGACCGCAGAACCCGAAACCAATTGGCCCGGCGTGGATTCTCTTGCATCGGATGCCGTGCACTGAGACGGCCCAGCCGGTGCTGGACGAGCACTATGGACCGCATCCGACGCCACCGGAACCAAGACCTTCAGCTCGAGCGGCGGCCGATGCGACGGCTGGCAAACCACTCGATATCGGCGGCCCTATGACCTGCGTCATCTCAGGAAAGGCGGACGCTGACCGGACGCTATTCCCTCGTGGTCACCCAAAGCCCGAACCGCAGCACGTACAAAGTCGAATTCCGTGATGCCGACCACGCGGTCGTCTTCGACTCCGCAGGCACCCGCCTGTACGAACTCGAGCGGTTCTGAGCGTTTGCTGTGCCAGACTGCACTGGTGCCCGAGACCGGTGAACTTGTTACAAATGTTTCCGACACCGCCCGCTGGGTGGCCGCTTTCCGCGCCGCCGAATCCGCGCGTCCGGACGCCCTCTTTCACGATCCCCTCGCGGACCGAGTCGCCGGGGAGCGGGGCCGCGCCATAGCGGCCCACACACCGCGCTTGATGCGCAATGGCTGGAGTCTGGTTACGCGGACCAAACTCATCGACGACCTGATTCTGAAGACCATCGCGGAGGGCTGCGATCGGGTGGTCAATATGGCCGCGGGTATGGATACCCGCCCGTACCGTTTGGATCTGCCCAGCGAATTGCCTTGGATAGAAGCAGATCTCCCCGAATTGGTCGCCGAGAAGAACGCGCTGCTGAACGGGGAGTCGCCGCGCTGCGCGTTCACCCGCACGCCGGTGGATCTCACCGATCCCGAGGTGCGGGGGCAGTTCCTGGACGAGGCCCTCGAGGGTGCGCAGCGGGCGCTGGTGCTCACCGAGGGGCTGGTCTACTACCTCGGCGACGACGATGTCACCAGCTTGGCCGCGGCGCTGGTTCGTCCTGAAATCGCTTGGTGGGCACTGGATGTCAATAACCAGGCGGTTGTGAAGCGGATGAGCAAAGCCGCCGCCGAACTACTGGCCAATGCCCCCTGGCAGTTCGGTCCGGTCGATCCGCTGCGCTTCTTCGCCGACCTCGGCTGGACGGCCGACGAGGTGGAACCGCTGGCCTCGGCGGCACACCGGTTCCACCGGCTGCCCTGGTTCATGAAGCCGTTCATGCTCTTCCCACAGCCGGATCCCCACGGGCCGATCGAAAATTCGCGGACGCCTTGGAGTGCGGTGGTGCGGCTCGAGCACACACCATCAAGCCTCTAGCTCGCCGTAACGAAAGGCTCTCCACCCTATGGATATAGCCGGCTACGCCCCCTGTCAGTTCATCGACGGGACGATCTCGGCCGGAGCTATCCACCATCACTCACCGCACCCGGCGGCCCTGTCGCGATGGGGAGGCAGGGCCACCGGGTTGTGCTCGGCGAGGCTCAACCCGTGACGGTTGGGCCGGACAGGCGGTTGAGGGTTGCCGTTGCCTCGGTGAGGAGGTCGACCGTCGAATCCAGTTGCTGTTCGGTGTGTTCGGAGGTGAGGAAGAAGCGCATGCGCTCCTTTCCCGCCGGAACGGTCGGAGCGGCGATAGCGGGGGCGTAGACCCCGTTTTCGAGTAACGTCGTCGAGGCGATACCGCACTGGATCTCACCGGGAATGATGACCGGGCAGATCGGGGTCTGCTGGGAGTCGCCCAGGTCCATGCCGCGCTCGCGTAGGGCCGTGTGGAAGTGTTTCGTGTTGTCCCACAGGCGAGTCAGGCGTTCGGGCTCGTCTGCCAGCACGTTCAGACCCGCCAGGGCGGCGGCGATCGCGGACGGTGCCGGTGCCCCGGTGAGCATCGCTACGCCCGGTGCGCTGGACTTCATCGCCCCGATCAGGTCGGCGTCGGCGGCGATGAAGCCGCCGCAGCTGCCCAGGGCCTTGGACAGCGTGCCCATCCAGATGTCGACGTCGGCGCCCGCCATCTCGTAGTGCTCGCGGATACCGTGACCGCTCGCGCCGAACACACCGAACGAGTGCGCCTCGTCGACCATGACCGCGCAGTCATATTCCCTGGCAACAGCGGCTAGTTCGGCGACCCGGCCGACGGTACCGTCCATACTGTAGTGGCCCTCGAGCACCACCAGCGCGCGGTCGAAAGCCGCTCGCGACGTGCGCAATACCACGCGCAACGATTCCGGATCGTTGTGCCGGAAGTTGATTCGGCGGCACCCCGCCCATTGAGTACCCGAGACCACACTGCCGTGAATCAGCGTGTCGCAGAACGCGACATCGCCCGTGCCGAGCAGATATCCGATGACACCGGCATTGGTGAGGTAGCCGCTGGTGGTGACCATCGCATCGCCGACGTCGTAGATCCCGGCCAGACGCTGCTCGAGTTCATGGTAGAGCGGGATCTCACCGCCGACGATCCGGCTCGCCGACGCGGAGGCGCCGTACTCGCCCAACGCCGAGGTGGCGGCCTCCACGACTCGGGGATGACTGGCCAGACCTAGATAATTGTAGGCACTGAAATTCACCAGTTCACCTGCGGCGGAGCGAATTACGTTGTCGTTGGGACTGTTCCGCGGCAGGAAATACGGGCTGGGCAGGCCGGAGTGCTCGGTCAGCGCGGCGATCGTCGCGCGTTGCGTCGCAGCCGCGAGCACCCCGGGATGATCGGCGAACTGCTTCCCGGGGCCGCGCACGGTACGGTCCGGGCGCGGTGGGATGGACGCGCGGGAGGCTGTGGTGACGACATTCCCGCCGCCCGCGTTGGGAACCCGGATGCCGCCCGTAGCGACCCCATTGCCCTCTTTAGCAGGAATCTTGCTGCTGGACAACAGTTTCCTGGCCAGATCCCGAGCCGACTCGCTCATAACTCCACCTCTCCGGCATTCGGTGCCGCCCCGGGCGCGCACTCGGCTGGGTACATTCGATCGCTGCGTTCACTCATGCGGGCACCGCCTCGGCCACCGGTTCCGCCACGTCCTCGCCGGTCTCGCCGACCAGCATCGCGGCGACCGTCGCACCGGCCTGCGCCAGCGTGAACGTGCGGCCGAGTTGCACCGACGTCAGGTCGACGCCCAGATTCTTGGTGACCAGCGCGGAGAATTCCACGGTCATCAGCGAATTGAGGCCGATATCCGGCACCGGCACCGTCTGGTCGATCGACTCCGCGGCCACACCCATGACGGTCGCCAGCTGCTCGGCGAGCATGTGCGCCACCACCTCGTTGCGTTGGCCGACCTCCAATTCCCGCAGGGCCGCGGCCAATTGGGCGGAGGCCGAATCGTCTTCGACGGAGGCGGCGATGACCGCTTCGACTCGTCCGGTGCCGGCGAACAGGCCATTGGCCGCGACGACCTTGTTCCAGTCGATCGGAGCGATGTCGGCGTGGTGGTGCAGGCCGAGTCGCAGTGCGGCTTCGAGGTATTCGGGACCTTCGTCCATTTCGATGGTATCAAGACCGCTGCTGAGAAGGTAGCGGGCCATGGTGTCGGTGTCGACCATTCCCGCGCCGTGCATATGTCCCCAGCCGATGGCCAGTGCGGTGCCGCCGGAGCGCACGATCTCGTCGGCGAGCGCATTGAGCGCCAGGTTCGCCGCCGTGTAGGTGTACTGACCGGGTCCACCGAAAATCACACCGCCGGAGGAGAACAGCACGAGCATGTCCGGTGTGACACCGGCCGCCGCGAGTCCGTCGACCAATGCACGGGCACCGGTCACCTTGGGGGTGACGACCTTGACGAGGCTGTCGTAGTCGATGGCGGCGAGGAGTTTGTCGTCGACGGTGCCCGCGGCGTGGAAGACGCCGCGCAGCGGATGGTCGGCGGTGTGTGCCCGCGCGATCATCGCGGTGACGGCCTCCGAATCAGCAATGTCGAGCCGCTCGCTGACAACTTCGATGCCCATCTCCTGCCAGGCGCGCAGCTGTGCTTGTGCCGCTTCGGTTTTCGCTCCGCCCCGGCCCACCAGGGTCAGCCGCCGCGCACCCTTGCCGACCAGCCAGCGGCCGACGGCCAGGCCGAAGCCGCCGAAGCCGCCGGTGATGAGGTACTGGGCGTCCGGCGCGACCGCGACCTCGCCGAGCGCCGGCCGGACCAGCGGTGCGGCCTCGCCGAGGTCCAGGACCACGCGCCCGATCTTGGTGGAGCGCGCGACCTCGTCGAATGCCTTCGCAACCTCGGCGGTGCCGTAGCGTTCGTACGGCAGTGCCGTGTATTCGCCCGCGTAGATTGCGGAGTTGATGCGCTCCAACATCGCCATGGATTCGGCAGTCTTCTTCGCCAGCATCCGGTCCATGTCGATGGAGTGGTATGACACGTTCTTTTCGAAGTGCCGCAGGTCCAGAACCCCGCCGTCGTAGCTGTCGGTCTTGCCGACCTCCACGATCCGCCCGAATTCGGCGACGGCGTCGAAGTTCTTGCGCAGCAGATCGCCTGGGGTCGTGCTGATCACGATGTCGGCCCCGCGCCCGTCGGTGAGCGCAAGAACCTCCTCGGCGAAGTTCAGCGACCGCGAATTCAGCACGTGATCGGCGCCCTGGGCGAGCACGTAGTCGCGGCGCTCGGCGGTGCCGGCGGTGCCGATGACGGTGGCGCCGTGGCGTTTCGCGATCTGCACAGCGGCCGAGCCGACACCGCCGGCCGCGCCGTGCACCAGCACCGTCTCCCCGGCGCGCAGCCGGACCAGTTCCAGCAGCGAAAATTCGGCGCTGAAGAAGGCCATTCCGTTGCTGCAGATTCCGGGATCACTGTCGACGGGGGTGCCGAACGCCATGGCGGCGTCCACAGTGTTGTAGCGCCGGATCATGCCGCGCTTGCAGAAGCCCACCCAATCACCGACCGCGAAGTCCTCGACGCCCGGTCCGACCCGCACCACCTCGCCGAGGCCCTCCATGCCCGGTTCGAGGCCGAAATAGGTTGCGCCCAACTGCCGTTCGGTGAGCACACCCGTGACCTTCATCGTGTCCTTGAAGTTCAAGCCGATCGACTTGGTGCGGATCTCGATCTCGCCGGGGCCGGGTTCCTGCCGGTCGCAGCGCCGCCAAGCGAGCTGTGAGAGCACCCGGGTTTTGGGGATCTCCAAGGTGAAGTTGGCTTCCGGATCCTCCAGGGGCGCAGCCTGATCGAGGGCGTCGAGACGGCCCTCCAGGGTCCTGGTGACCACCGGCACCCAGCGCAGGCCGTCGCGCAGGTACACCTCGTCGGCATGGTCGTAGGTGAACGCGCCGGGAATGGCGAGTTCGGCGGCCAGGTCGGCGAGCTCGGTCTGCGGGTCGACGTCGACCAAACGCCAGCGCAGCACGGACTGTTCGTTGAGCAGGACCCGTCGCGCACCGGCCAGGGTGGCATGCCGCGAGTTCGGCGGCTGGTCGGCTTCCGGATGCGCGAAGGCCCGTTCGGTAATGACGGTGGCGTGTATGCTGCCGTCTCCGGTCATCGGTCGTTTGCCGGTTTCGCCGTGCTGCTCGTCGTCGTATTCGTGCAGGGTCAGTGCCAGCCTGCGCAGCGTCCACAGGTTGGTCAATTCGTCGTATTCGGTGCCGGCGACCACCACCACCTGCAGCCGCGCCGCATTCGGATCGGTGTCTCGAAGCTGTTGCGCGAAAGCGGTTTCCAGGTCCTCGCGGGACGGGTCGCCCACGGTGAAGCTGGAGTTCGACGGTGTCAGCGAGGCGATGTCGGCGGCCCGCGCACTCGGCTCCGAGCCGAGGGTGACGACGAGGGTGTGGACGTTCTCGGTCGGTGGCAGCGCCGAGGTATCCACGGGATCGCGGAGTTCCCAGGTGGTTTCGTAGAAGAAGTCCGTCATCCGTTGCAGCGCACTGCGGCCCGGGTCTATCGCGCCCAGCCGCAGTCCGATGATCTGCATGAGCACCTGCCCCTGCGCATCGAGGAGGTCGTAGTCGATGATCAGCGCGTCCGGATCCCTCAGCCGGGTCACCACGGTCACCGCGGCGGGCAGTGGTGCGAACACCCGCACCCCGTCGACCGCGACCGGCACCATCGGGCTGCCGTTGCGACCGACGCCCTCCCGCAGGGCTCCGATGCTCTGCACTGCGGCGTCCACGACACCCGGGTGCACGAGGTGGCCGGACCCGGCGGCAATGGACCCGTCCAGGGTGGCCACCACGGTCTTGCCGGATACCTGCACCGAGGTGAACCGCCGGAAGGCCGGACCGTACCGCAGTCCGCTCTGCTCCATCGCGGCGTGCACCGATTCTGGATCCACCGTGAGCAATTCGTCGGCATCGGGGACCGTCACCCGCTCCGGCGGATCGTAGGCTCCGTCGACCAGACGGCCGGTCGCATTGACGGTCCACAGGTCCGAGTCGGCGGGCCGGGAGCGAATGGTGAATCGCCGGGTCGATTCCTCGACCCGCAGCTCGACCACCGGCACGTCGCCGTCGGCGATGAGGAGCGGGGCCAGGAAGCGCACGTCCCCCACCGCCACCCGCGCGGATCCCGCTGGGCCGACAAGACCGGTGCGCGCCGCGGCGGCGCTCAGTGCCGCGTCCAGATACGCGGCGCCGGGCAGGATCCGGGAGCCGCCCACGACGTGGTCGTCGAGCCAGGGCAGCGCGGCGACACTCAGGTGCGTCCGCCAAAGGTGCTGGGGTTCGGCCAGATCGGGGTCGCCGAGCATCGAATACGAGCCGGCCGTGCCGTGGCGCGCCTGCGCGAACGCGGGCAGCTCGTCGTGCAGTCGGCTGTGCTGCCACGGGTAGCGGGGCAGCTCGACATGTGGGGTGGGTCCGGCGTGCACGGAGGCGAACAGCGCGTCGATATCGAGGACGCCCGCGGCGTAGAGTCCGGCAATCAGCTGCCGCACGCTGACGCCGTCGTCCTGTTTGCGGTTGAGGGTGGCGATGGTCGTGCCGGTTTCCCCCGCGCCGATGAGGATTTCGCGAATGTTGGCGCCCAGCACCGGATGCGGGCCGACCTCGACGAAGATGCGGCTGCCCGCGCCGACCAGTGCGGCGGCGGCGTCGGCGAACCGCACCGGCTGCCGGACGTTGCGGCACCAGTACTCGGCATCCCAGTCCGGACCGACCACCTCGGCGCCGGTCACGGTGGAGAAAAGCTTGACGGTCGGCTCGGCGGGCTTCAGATCGGCCAGGGCGGAACGCAATTCGTCGAGAATCGGCTCCATCAGGTAGCTGTGGTACGGCACCTCCACCTGTAGTCGTCTGGCGAAAACACCTTCGGTGGCAAGTTTTTCGGCGATCTCGTCGAGCCGCTCCTCGTTGCCCGCGAGGGTGACCCCACTCGGGCTGTTGATCGCGGCGATGTCGACCAGATCGTCTCCGGACAGCAGTTCCAGCGCCGCCTGCTCGGAGACACCGACTGCCAGCATCCCGCCGGAACCCGCTGTGACGGCCTGCAATCGGGCCCGGTGATAGGCGACGGTGAGGGCATCACGCAGCGAAAGCACCCCGGTAACGTAGGCGGCGGCGACCTCGCCGACACTGTGCCCGACCGCCGCGGCGGGTTCGATGCCGTGCTCGGTCAGCCACGCGTACAGCGCCACCTGCACCAGGAAGTTGGCCGGCTGCGCCACCGCGGTGGTGGTGACCCGGGACTCCTCCTCGGGTTTCAGTAGTTCCTCGATGATGGACCAGCCGGCGATCTCGGTGAACACCGTGTCGATCTTCTTCGCCTCGGCGGCGAAAGTACCGTCACCGGTGAGCAATTCGCGCCCCATGGCCCAGTGCTGCGGCCCCATGCCGGTGAAGACGAATACCGGTTCGGCCACCTTGCGGGGAATCACCTTCCCCACCCGACCTTCGCCGCCCGCGAATTCGACCAGGCCGCGGACCAATTCGGCATCGTCACCGAAGGTGATCGCGGCGCGGACCGTATTGTGCTGACGCCGCGTCCAGGCCGCCTCGGCCAGCAGTCCGGGGTCCGCGCCGTCGGCGATCTGCTCGGCGAACCGCCGCGCCAGCTCACGCACGGCCGTCTCGGTCCGGCCCGACAACGGCAGCACTCCGAAATGAACCGGGGTATGCGGGGTGCCGGTGGCCGCCCGGTGTTCGGTGAGTATCGCGTGGGCGTTCGTTCCACCGAAGCCGAAACCGTTGATCGCGACCGTCATTCGCTCGTCGGGCGACACGGGACGCGGGTCCAGTTGCAGTGCCAGGTTGAGTTCGGCGAACGGGATATCCGGGTTGGGCGTGTCCAGCCACCCCTGTGGGGCGATGGTCCGATGCGAGATGGCCAGCGCCGACTTGATCACGCTTGCGATGCCGGACGCGGCCTCGGTGTGCCCGATCTGCGCCTTCACCGACCCGACTCCCAGGGGTTCGGTGCGCCCGTCGACCGCGCCATACGCCCGGCCGATCGCCTGCAGTTCCAGGGGGTCGCCGACCGCGGTGCCGGTGCCGTGCGCCTCCACATAGGTCACTTCGTGCGGTGCGATACCCGCGCGCGCGGTTACCGATTTGGCCAGGGCCTCTTGCAGATCCGCGTTCGGCACGGTGATGGCGGTGGTGCGCCCGTCCTGGTTCGACCCGGTCGCCTTGACCACCGCGTAGATGCGGTCGCCGTCGCGTTCGGCATCGGCCAGCTTCTTCAGCACCACGATGCCCGCGCCCTCGCCACGCCCGTACCCGTCGGCGGCGGCGTCGAACGGTTTGCTGCGCCCGTCGGCGGCCAGGAAGCCGCCCTTGCACATGGAGATGAAGTATTCCGGCGCCATCAAAACTGTGACACCGCCGGCCAGGGCCATCTCGCAGTCGCCGTCGGCGATCGCCCGGCAGGCCAGGTGGAAGGCCACCAGCGACGACGAGCACGCCGTATCGACGGTGATCGCGGGTCCGACCATGTTGAGCGCGTACGCGATTCGGTTGGAGATCATCGTGTACGAGGCGCCCCCCGCGGTGTGCATGTCCACATGGGCCAGCGCCGGGCCGCCCAGGGCTGTGAGCGTCTGGTCCATGGTGAACGCGCCCATGTAGACGCCGACAGGCGCACCGCCGACACGGCCCGCGAGACCCGCGTCGTCCAGTGCCTCCCAGGCGACTTCGAGCGCGAGGCGCTGCTGCGGATCCAGCGCGGCGGCCTCACGCGGGGAGATGCCGAAGAAGTCGGGATCGAATTCCCATGGGTCGCTGGTCATGAACGCGGCCCGCTTGGTGTACATGCGGCCCGGTGCGCGGCGGTCCGGGTCGTAGTAGCGGCGATAGTCCCACCGCTCACCGGGGATATCGACAACCCCGTCACGCTTGTTCAGCACGAAATCCCAGAAGGATCGGGGGGATTCGATACCGCCCGCATAGCGGCAGCCGATACCGACAATGGCAATGTCAGACACTGGAACTCCTCGGAAACTCTGATCGAACTTTGGCCCCCCCGAGAAGGACGTTGTGGGACAGCAGGACCCACCCGCCGCGCGCGGTGCGCAATATTCCCCTTGCGCTCGAGCTTCAGGTGGCTTCGGCTATCGCCGCCGGGCGCAGTACAAAGTTCATCTCGGGACCTTTACGTCCAATCTTGATCTTGGTGACGAATTCGCCGCCGAACGCCTCGTAGAAGGGCAAGTTGGCGTCCTTGCAGATCCCGCCGACGGTGGCGCCGTGCTTGTCGGCGTCCGCGGCGGCCCAGGAGGCCAGGGTCAGGCCCACACCCGAGGTCTGCCAGTCGGGTTCACAGGCGAGGTAGACCAGCATGCTGTGCGGCTGTGGCGGGGACACCCGGGCCATGGCGGCGTCGACGTCCATGCCGCGGCGCGTGGCAGTGCCCATGGCCTTCAGCAGCAGCACACCCGAAATCGTCTCTCGCCACAGCGAAGCGCGGTATCCGGGGGGCTGCCACAGCAGCGCGGCAACGATCCTGCCGTCGACGGTGGCCACTGCCGCACCGTCGGCTGGCAGGAACCGGTACTTGATCATGAGGCGCACCATGTCCGGCGCCCGCCGGTGGCGCACTGCCGGATTCGGGAAGATGTACTCCTCGACCGGGTCGTCGACGTCGAACGCCCGCGCGACGACCCGGGCCATTTCCTCGATATCGTGCTCGGTAGCCCGGCGAATGACCGGTGTGGCCCGCTGATTCAACGCTCGTATCCTAACGCTCTCTCGTGCCCCTGCTCCCGCTTCAGTAGGCTGTACAACATTTCCGGGAGTGCCACCAGAAGGCCGGTGGCAGAGAATAATTCGGGTCGCCTGTGGTGACAGAGATTCAGCGTGCCGTCCTCCCGGATCGCGAAATGAGCTTCCGCCAGCGGCTCGACGATGTGCGCGCAATCTCACGGTCGCCATTGGTATTCATGCGATCAGCCCAGCCGGTCGTAATGGATTGCAGCCGAGTCACGATGCGCCTCTTTTCCGGATCACCCCAATCCCCGGCCCCGAGGGCAGCTTCCAATTCGTCGAATACCGCATCGATCGACCGGACCTGGATTTCTTGGTCCTGATCGCCGAGTTTTTGGTGGAGATGGTCGGCGAGCGTGGTGGGGGTGGGGTATTCGAAGACGACCGCGGGCGGGAGTGACAGGCCGGTGGCGGTTTGCAGCCGGTTGCGCAACTCGACCGCGCCCAGGGAGTCGAAACCATGGTCCACGAACGGGCGCTCGGGATCGATCGCGGACGCACCGTCGTGACCGAGCACGGCCGCGAGGTGGCTGATGACGGTATCGATGACCGTCTGCCGCAGACCAGGCACCACCGCCGAGGTCGTCGCCGGACGCCCCGTCGCCCTCTGGCGACGGTCCGCAGCCGGCACCAATTCTCGCAGTACCGGTGGCAGTAGCCCACTATCGGCCTGGGCACGGATCTCGGCGGTATCCACGGCGGCGATCACCGCATGTGCCGTGTCTCGTGCGAGTGCCGCACGCCAGCCGGCGAACGCCTGCTCATCCGACATCGCGATGAAGCCGCCGCGACTCATCCGGGCTACATCGGCCGCACCCAGCCCTGCGGTCATACCGCCCGAGTGCGCCCACAGCCCCCACGCCAGCGACTGACCGGCCAGCCCTCGGGCCCTGCGGTGCGCCACCAGGCCGTCGAGGAAGGTGTTCGCGGCCGCGTAATTGGCCTGTCCGGGGGCGCCGACCGTGCCCGACACCGACGAAAACACCACGAACGCCGCCAGATTCAGATCCGCGGTCGCCTCGTGCAGATACCAGGCGGCGTCGACCTTCGGCGCCAGGACCGTGTCCACCCGCTGCGCGGTGAGCGACCCGATGGTCCCGTCGTCGAGCACGCCGGCGGCATGGATCACGCCGGTCAACCGCCGCTGCGCCGGTATGTCGGCCAGTAGGCCGGCCACCGCGCCGGCATCGGTGACATCACAGGCCACTACCCGCACCTGCGCGCCGAGCTGCTCGAGTTCGGCGATCAGCGCCGCCGCACCAACGGCGCGCGGGCCGCTGCGGCTGACCAGCAGCACCGACGTCACGCCGTGCTCGACGACCACGTGCCGGGCCACGGCCGCGCCCAAACCGCCTGTGCCGCCGGTGATCAGCACCGTGCCGGTGCCGAAGGCGGGAGCGGTGTCGTCATGTGGGGGCGGCACCACGGGCCGGATGAGCCGGGCGGTGTGAGGTATGCCGGCGCGCACGACCAGCTGGGGTTCATCCACGGCCACGACGCCGGCCGCGAGGTGCTCATCGACGCGAGCGTCCGTATCCACCAAGATGATCCGGCCCGGATCTTCCGTCTGCGCGGTCCGCACCAAACCCCACACCGCGGCGCCGGCCAGGTCGGTGCAGTCCTCGCCGGGCAGCGTGACCGCACCACGTGTGGCGACCACCAGGGTGCTGGCCACGAACCGTTCGCCGGCCAGCCACGCCTGCACCACCTCGAGAATCCGCGCGACCTCGGCGTGGGTGGCGCCCACCACGTCGGTATCGGTGTGGTCGCTCCACCCGCCCCCGGCCTCGACCACTACCACCGGAGGTATCGGTGCTTCCGGAGCCAGCCGGTCCCACCAACCCACACTCGAATCCCCTGTGGACCCCGCATCAGCCGCAGCCGCGGATTCGGCCGGTGACCACACCAGTTCAAGTACCGGATCGGCCGTGCCGCCCGCCGCGGCGAGTTGCCCGAGTGGCATCGGCCGGCTCGTCACCGTCCCCGACAGCACCGATTGTCCCTTCTCATCGGTCACCCACAGCGACGCCGACGCTCCGTTGACAGTCAGACGCGCACGCAACGCCGACGCTTCGGTCGCATACAGCGACACCGACTCCCACGAGAACGGCAACACCACGTGATCCGCCGGGATCTCGAACGCGCCGGCCAGCAGTCCCGCCTGAATGACCGCATCCAGCAATGCCGGATGAATCCCGAATCCTTCGCTGTGCACCCCGGTGTCAGCATCGAGGGCGATGTCCGCGAACACCTCCTCGCCGCGGCGCCACAGCGCCCGCACGCACTGAAAGGCCGGCCCCATGTCGTAATCAGGCGTCAGGAACGCGTGTGCGACGTCGATTTCGGTCGCCGCGGCAGGCGGCCATACCTCCGATTCGGGTGCGGTCGTGTCGGTCCGGTCGGTCAGCAGCCCGCGGACGTGCAGTACCCACTGTCCGTCGTGGTCGTGTTCACCACGGGAGTAGATCGCTATCGGTCGTTGCGGGGATTCGGGCCCGACCACGACCTGGATCCGCACACCGCCTGCCGCCGGAAAAACCAGCGGCGCCTGCAATGTCAGTTCCTCGATCACCGGGCACCCGATTTCGCCACCAGCGCACAGTGCCAGCTCCACGAACGCGGTCCCCGGCAACACCATGACCCCGCCGATGGCATGGTCGGCCAACCAGGGCTGCGACAGCGCCGACAGCTGCCCGGTCAGGACGAAACCACCGTCCGCCATCGGCAATGCCGCATCCACCATGGGGTGTTCGATCACACCCAAACCCGCGGCTTCGACACCAGCGGTGCTGCGCGAGGGTGCGAGCCAGTAGCGACGACGCTGGAAAGCATAGGTGGGCAACGACACTCGGGAAACCGGGCGAGCGGCGAACAACACCCGCCAGTCGACGTCGACACCGGCGGTGTATGCGCGCGCCAGGCAGTTCAGGAACTGCTCGACCTCGCCGCGCCCTCGACGCGCTCCGGCGACCACCAGCGACTGCGCCGCGATATCCGTCGGCAGGCTTTGCTGGGTCATTGCCGTCAGCACTGCGTCCGGGCCGATTTCCAGGAATCGCCGCGCGCCGAAGTCCACCAGGCTGTCTATGCCACGGGCGAATTGAACGGTCGCCCGGATGTGCTGAACCCAGTAGCCGGGCTCCTGCACCTCATCGCCGGCCATCCGGCCGGAGAGATTCGACACCAACGGAATCCGCGGGCGATGGTAGGTCACTTCCCCTGCGACAGCGGCGAACTCGGCAAGCATCGGGTCCATCCGGTGCGAATGGGAGGCGATCGATATCCGCAACCGCGAGGTCTCGCGCCCGCGGTCGATGAACCACTGCTCGACCGCCGTCACCGCGTCCTCGTCGCCGGAAACCACCACGGCGTCAGGCGCATTCACCGCGGCGATGGACACGCGGTCGGCATGGCCGGCGAGTGCCTCGGATACCTCGCGCTCGTCCGCCGCGGCGGCCAGCATCGCGCCGCCCTCGGGCAACTGCCCCATGAGGCGACCCCGCGCCGCGACCAGCCGGCACGCGTCCGGCAGCGACCACACGCCGGCGAGGTACGCGGCAGCCAGCTCACCGGTCGAATGTCCCACCAGGACATCGGGTGTCACGCCGAACGAGTCCAAGAGCCGACAGAGTGCGACTTCGTAGGCGAACAGCGCGGGCTGGGTGAACTCGATCCGATGCAGAACACTGGCATCGGCATCGGCATCGGCAGAGCTGCCGTCGACCAACTGACCGGTGAACATCAAATGCTTCAGCGATCCGCCCAGTAGTGGATCGAACTGCTCGCAGACCTCATCCAACGCGGCAGCGAACACTCCGAACGCCTTGTACAGTTCACGTCCCATACCGACCCGCTGCGCGCCACCTCCGGTGCACAGGAACGCCGCCTTACGCGAAACCGCCCGCCCTGCGGCCACATCAGCGGAGCCCTTGGATTCGGCCAGCGCCGCGAGTCCGGCCAGCAGCGTGTCCCGGTCCTCGCCCATCACCGCGGCCCGCCAGTCCAACTGGGCGCGGGTCGTCAGCAGTGAGTAGCCGATGTCGTCGATTGTCAGGTCGGGGTTTTCGCTCACCCAGTGCCGTAGTTTGGCCGCCTGCGCACGCAGGCCGTCTTCGGTTCTCGCCGAAACCAGCCATGGGGTGGCGCCGGATGCCGCCTGCGCACCGCTATCGTTCGCCGATTCGGCCGGGGTCGTTACCGGAGCGGGGGCTTCCTCCAGGATCACATGAGCGTTGGTGCCGCTGGCACCGAAGGAGGACACACCGGCGCGACGCACCCGCTCTCCGGCCGGCCACGGTTCCGCCGCCGTGAGCAGCCGCACCGTTCCCGCCGACCAGTCCACCTGCGGGGTCGGAGCATCGACATGCAGTGTCGCGGGCAGTATTTCGTGCCGAAGCGCCTGCACCATCTTGATCACGCCGCCGACACCGGCCGCAGCGGAGGTGTGCCCGATATTCGACTTGAGTGATCCGATGCGCAGCGGATCTCCGGCGCGTTCGCGACCGTAGGCGGCGATCAACGCCTGCGCCTCGATCGGGTCGCCGAGAGCGGTGCCGGTGCCGTGTGCTTCGACCGCATCGACGTCGGCCGGTGCCAGACCAGCGCTGGCGAGGGCCGCCGCGATCACCTTTTCCTGTGAGGGGCCGTTCGGTGCGGTCAGACGGTTGCTGGCGCCGTCCTGGTTGATCGCGCTGCCGCGGATGACCGCGAGGACCTGGCGGCCGTGGCGGCGTGCGTCCGACAACCGCTCGACCGCGAGCATGCCGAGGCCCTCGGAGAACCCGGTCCCGTTTGCCGCCGCCGCGAAGGCCTTGCACCGTGCGTCGGGGGACAGCGCACGCTGTCGGCTGAAGGCGATCAGCAGGGCGGGATCGGACATGACGGTGACCCCGCCGACCAGAGCGAGGGAGGTCTCGCCCTGACGCAATGCCTGACAGGCGAGGTGCAGGGCGACCAACGACGACGAGCACGCGGTGTCCACCGAGATCGCCGGACCTTTCAGACCAAAGGTGAAGGCGACGCGCCCCGCGAGGATGCTGGCCGAAACACCCGGGTAGGCCTGGCCTTCTGCTTCGGGGGTCAGCCCCGGTGACCCGATCCGGGGACCATAGTCCTGATGGATGACACCGGCGTACACACCGGTGTCGCCGCCGCGCAGCGACGCCGGATCGATGCCGGCGTCCTCCAACGCCTCCCACGCGGCTTCCAGGAACAGCCGCTGCTGCGGATCCATCGTCTCGGCCACGCTGGGTGGGATTCCGAAGAATCCCGCATCGAAATCGCCGGCGGCATACAGGAATCCGCCCTCCCGGGTGTAAACGGTTCCCGGGATATCGGGGTCGCTGTCGAACAGGCGCTCGAGGTCCCAGCCACGGTCGGCCGGGAAGGGACCGACGGCGTCGGTGCCGGAAGAGAGCAATTCCCACAGCTGCGCGGGAGTGTCGGCGCCGCCCGGGTACCGGCAGCTCATGCCGACGATCGCGAGCGGCTCTCCGGCACGTTCTTCCAGGTGCTCGATGCGCTTGTTGGCGGTACGGAGGTCTCCGGTGACCTTCCGCAGATATCGGCTGAGACGTTCCTCATTGCTGGTACTCGGATTGCTCATGCTGGGCCAAACTCCTCGTCGATCAGATCCAAAAGTTCATTGTCGGAATGGAATTCGAGGTCGTCGTAAGCACTGTCCGACCACTTGTCCCCCAGATGGGCGCGCAGACGCAGGGTGATGCCCCGCAACGCCGCGACGGTCTCGTCGGCGTTGCCGCCGTCGGCGATGATCCGCTCGACCATGGCCTCGAGCCGCGCGATATCGGCCGGCACCACCGAGGCCGGTTGCGCGGGTGCCGCCACCACGGCCCGCTCCAGCAGGTAGCCGGCGATATCTCCCGCTGTGGGGTAGTCGAACACCAAGGTCGAGGGCAGCGACAGCCCCGTTACCTTCGACAGCCGGTTGCGGAACTCCACTCCGCCTAGAGAGTCGAAGCCGAGGTCGTCGAAACCTTGATCGGGCCGGATATCGTCGGCCGACGCGTAACCCAGCACCGCCGCCACGTGTTCGCGCACCAGGTTCAGGACGACCCCGCGGCGCTTCGGCTCCGCCACACCGTGCAGACGCTCCGCGAGCGACGGTTCGACGGTCGATGTCGTGGCCGGCCGGCCGGGTGCGCGAACGAACCCGCGCAGCACCGCCGGGACCGGACCGGTATGCGTTTGCAGGCGCAGCTTGCCGGTATCCAGGTGCACCAGCGCCGATACCGGTTCCGCAGTGGTCAGCGATTCGTCGAACAATCGCAGGCCGTCGGTACGGTCCAGCGGGGTCAGGCCCATTCGGTCCAATCGACCCATGGCGTTGCGATCCAATGCGCCGGTCATGCCGATATCGGGCTGCCACGGACCCCAGGCGAGCGCGAGCGCCGGCAGCCCTTCGGCGCGGCGTCGCATCGCGAGGGCATCCAGGAAGCCGTTCGCGGCAGCGTAGTTCGCCTGCCCCGGTGAACCGATCATTCCGGCAATCGAGGAGAACATCACGAATGCGGAGAGATTCATGTCGCGGGTGAGCTCGTGCAGATGCCATGCCGCATCGGCCTTGGGAGCGAACACCCGATCGATCTGGTCACCGGTGAGCGTGTGGAACGTCCCGTCGTCGAGTACGCCCGCGGTGTGCACGACACCGGTAAGTGGGTGCTCCGGGGGAAGGCCGGTCAGCAGATTCCGAAGTGCGTCGCGGTCGGTGACATCGCAGGCGGTGACGTGTACCTCTGCGCCGAGTCCGGAAAGGTCCGCCGCGAGTTCCGTTGCACCGTCGGCACGCTCGCCACGGCGAGATACCAGCAGCAGTCGTCGCACTCCGTGCGCGGTGACCAGGTGCCTGGCGAGCAGCGCGCCCAACCCCCCGGTTCCGCCGGTGATCAGAACGGTCCCGGATCCGAACGAAACCTGCTCGGCCGCAGCGGATGTCACCAGCTCCAGTCGCGGCGCCAGGACGCGGTCACCCCGCACCGCCAGCTGCGGCTCCCTGGTCACGATCGCGGCTCGGATCGATTCGGCCGAAATATGCTGTGCACCAACGGAGTCGTCCGCGTCGAGCAGCGCGATCCGCTCCGGATATTCGGTCTGAGCGCTACTTATCAGACCCCATACCGCGGCCGATGCGGTATCCGGCGCCTCATCGGGCAGGGTGGCCGCACGGTCGGTCACCACAACCAGTCGCGACCGCGCGAAGCGCTCCTCGGCCAGCCAGCCGTTCACCATGCGCAAGGCGACCTTCACCCGATCACTCGCCGACGGCTGCGAATCATGGTGTGATGCAGTCGATTCGGACCACACAACGATATCCGGAAGGCTTGGAGCGGCAGCGAGCGCAGCCAGATCCGGATACCTCTCGTCGATTCCGGGTACCCGTGCGGCGCCGAGCACGGCCGCGCTCAGGCTCGGGGCGAGCCCCCCGGACGCTTCGACCGCCGTCCAGCGCAACCCGTACCGGGCCGCCCGTCCGCCCGACAGCGCGGCGCGGAACTGCTGGGCGTCGTAGGAGCGCATAACCACTTCGTCGACGGAAACCACCGGATTTCCGTCCTGGTCGACGGCCATGACGCTGATCGCCTCGGCGCTGCGCAGAACGGCCATCACCCGCAAGGTCGTGACCTTGGACGTTGTGTAAAAGCGCGTCGCACCCCAACGGAACAGGAGCTTGCCCTCAGCGGGATTGCCCTTGTCTTCCGACCAGATCAAACCGACAAGTCCGGCGTGCAACGCCATATCGAACAGCGCCGGATGCAGCTGGAACCCCTCGGCCGGGATGTCCGGATTCAGGGTGACCTCGGAAAACATCGTGTCACCACTGCGCCAAGCGGCGTCGATGCCGAGGAACGAAGCGCCGTATTCCAGTCCGGCGACACGCGCCACCTGGGCCGGAACCCAATCGGCGTGCACTGGTTCGGCATCGACCGGCGGCCACGGCCCCGCGCGCAGCATGTCCACGAGGTCGATATCGATCGGCTGCTGACCACTCAGCACGCCACTGGCGTTGCGCGTCCACTCGCCGTCGGGGCCGTCGCCGGTGAGGCGGTAGTGGAACGTGAACGATCGACGTCCGGCGGAATCCGGTTCCCGCACCAGTACTTGCAGTTCGACATCGCCGTCGGCCGGCGGGAGGATCGGCGTCTCGAGGGTGAACTCGCCCACGGCCTCGCATCCGATTCGCTGGCCCGCGACCAGCAGCATCTCCATGAGCGCGGCACTCGGGACGAGCACCACACCATAGGTGGTGTGGTCGGCGATCCAGGGATGGGTGCGCAGCGAAAGCCGTCCCGTGAACAGCCACTCGTCGCGGTCGGCCACTCGGACCACGTCGGTGAGCAGCGGGTGGTCCGAGGCATTCCGGCGCTCGGAGAGGCTGGGTTCGAGCCAATACCGCCGGTGTTCGAAGGCATAGGTGGGCAAGGCGACTCGTGCCACCCGGCGACCGGTGAACAGTGGCGTCCAATCGACATTCACGCCGGCGGTGTGCGCCTGTCCGAGCAATGTCAGGAACTGCTCGACCTCGTCGTGATCCCGGCGGGCCGCCGCGGCCACCACAGATCGAGCCTCGACGTCCTCGGCAAGCGTGTGCCGCGTCATCGCCACCAGCACCGCGTCGGGTCCGACCTCGAGGAACCGGCGCACGCCCGACGCCACCAGCGTCTCGACACCGGGCGCGAAACGCACCGCCGCACGCACCTGCGCCACCCAGTACCCGGGATCCAGGATCTCATCGCCGGCGATCCGGCCAGAAATGTTGGACACCAACGGAATCTGTGGGGCGTTGCAGGTTACTCGCGCAACCACGGTCTCGAACTCGGCCAGCATCGGCTCCATCCGATGGGAATGGAACGCATGCGACACCCGCAACCGGCTCGTCTTGCGACCCCGTTCGGCGAACTGCCGATCGATCTCGTCGATGGCGTCCTCGTCACCCGAGATCACCACGGCCGCAGGCGCATTCACCGCCGCCACCGACACCCGACCATCGAATCCGGCGATCGCCGCGTCGACTTCGGCTTCGGACGCGGCGATCGCGAGCATCGCGCCGCCCTCCGGAAGCGCCTCCATCAGTCGTCCGCGTGCCGCGACCAGCTCGCAGGCGTCTTCCAGTGACCACACACCGGCCACATACGCCGCGGCCAGTTCACCGATCGAGTGCCCGATCAACACATCCGGGACAACTCCGAACGACTCCAGCAGGCGATACAGCGCCACTTCGAACGCGAACAGGGCGGGCTGGGTCAATCGTGTCCGATCCAGGATCCCGGTACCCGCTGATCCTTTCGAGCGACCTGACAAGCAGTCGCTAGCGGTGACGCCCTGATCGTCGACCACGTGTCCGGTGAACATCGCTTGCTTCAGGGAACATCCGAGCAGCGGATCGAACTGGGCACACACCTCGTCCAGTGCTGCGGCGAATACCGGGAAGGCCGCGGCGAGACCCGCGCCCATACCGACCCGCTGCGCGCCCTGACCGGTGAACAGGAAGGCGGTCTTCCCGGAGCCCACCGTGCCGGAAACCACACCGGCAGAGGCGGATCCGGCGGCCAGCTGCGCCAGCCGCGTCAGCAGTTCGTCGCGATCACCGCCCAGGATCGCCGCCCGCGACTCGTGCTGCGCACGTGTCGTCACGAGCGAATACGCCACCTGCCTCGGATCGGCGTCGGGGTGATCGATCAGCCACTGCTGCAGTTTCGCCGCCTGTCCACGCAGGGCGGTCTCATTCTTGGCCGACACCAGCCACGGCACAACCGTGCGTGGACGGTCGGTAGCCGGTAGCGCGACGACCGACTGCGGGGCGGGCGCTTCCTCGAGGATCGCGTGTGCGTTGGTGCCGCTGACACCGAACGACGACACCCCGGCTCGACGGACCCGTCCGCCGGTCGGCCACGGCTGGGCCTCGGTCAGCAGCTGGACATCGCCCGCGGACCAGTCCACGTGTGGGCTCGGCTCGTCCGCATGCAGTGTCTTCGGCAGGGTTTCGTGGCGCAGCGCCTGCACCATCTTGATCACGCCACCGACACCCGCCGCGGCCACGGTGTGGCCGATATTCGACTTGAGCGATCCGATCCGCAGCGGTTGTCCCGCACGGTCCTGCCCATACGCCGCGATCAGCGCCTGAGCTTCGATCGGATCACCCAACCTCGTGCCGGTACCGTGCGCCTCCACGGCGTCGATATCGGACGGCTCGAGTCCGGCATTCGCCAACGCCGCCGCGATCACCCGCTCCTGCGACGGACCGTTCGGCGCGGTCAAGCCGTTGCTCGCGCCGTCCTGGTTCACCGCCGTACCGCGCACGAGGGCGAGGACGTTGTGCCCCAGGCGCTTTGCGTCGGAGAGCCGCTCGAGCACCAGCACACCGACGCCCTCGGAGAAGGCGACGCCGTCGGCCCCGGCGGAGAAGGCCTTGCAACGGCCATCGGGCGAAAGACCACGCTGCCGCGCGAAATCGACGTAGAGGTAAGGACTGGCCGCGACCGTCACACCGCTCGCCAGCGCCAGCGAACTCTCCCCCTGGCGCAGCGCTTGGCAGGCCAGATGCAGCGAGACCAGCGACGACGAGCATGCGGTGTCCACGGTGACCGCCGGGCCTTCGAGACCGAGGACATAGGCCACCCGTCCGGACATCACGCTGCTCGTGGTGCCGGTGAGCCGATAGCCCTCCAGGTCACCGGCCACCCGATCGATGTAGCCCGAGTAGCCCGCTCCGACATATACGCCGGTGTCGCTGCCCCGCAACAACGTCGGATCGATGCCCGCGTCCTCCAGAGCTTCCCAGGACACCTCCAGCAGCAAACGTTGCTGCGGGTCCATCGCGGACGCCTCCCGTGGACCGATCCCGAAGAATCCCGGGTCGAAATCGCCTGCGTTGTAGAGGAATCCGCCGCGTCGGGTGTAGACGGTACCGGGCTTGTCCGGATTCGCATCGAACAGCCGCTCCAGATCCCAGCCCCGATCCGACGGGAAATCGCCGGTCGCGTCGGTTCCGGAAGCAACGAGATCCCACAGCTGATCCGGTGATTCGACGCCGCCGGGGAACTGGCAGGCCATACCCACGATCGCGATCGGCTCGTCGGCCCGGACGCGGCGGGCAACCTTCTTGACGGGTGCGCCCACCGTCGGCTCGACGCGGGACTGCACCAGCTTCGCCACCGCCGCCGGGGTCGGATGATCGAACACCAGTGTCGACGGCAACTGCAGGCCGGTGGCCTTGCCGAGCCTGTTCCGGAATTCCACGCCGCCCAGCGAATCGAAACCGATCTCGTCGAAGCGCTGGTCGGGCCGGATGTCCGCGGCCGAGTCGTGCCCGAGCACTGCCGCCGCCTGGGTGAGCACGACCTCCAGCACCACCTCGGCACGCCGCACTTGCGGCACATCCGCCAACCGGGCGGCCAGCGAGCCCGCCGCCGCGGCGACCGCCGCCTGCTGCGTCGGGCGCGTCGAACGCCGCACGAATCCGCGCAGCACCGCCGGAACGGCATCGACGTCGGACTCGCGACGCAAGACACTCGCGTCGAACCGGATCGGAACCAGACGCGCCTCCGAGTGCGCGAGCGCATCGTCGAAAAGTCGCGTCCCTTCGACATTTTCGAGCGGGCCCAGCCCCAGGCGGTCCCATCGAGCGAGGGCGGCGCGGTTCAAGCCACCGGTCATACCGCCGGCCTGGTTCCACGGACCCCACGCCAGCGATGTGGCGGCCGAACCGGCGGCCCGACGTCGCTGCGCCAACGCGTCCAGGAAACCGTTCGCCGCGGCGTAATTGCCCTGCCCCGACGACCCCAGCACCGTGGCGATCGATGAGAACACCACGAACGCGGACAGATTCAGACCACGAGTGAGCTCGTCCAGATGCCATGCGCCGTCGACCTTCGGCGCCAGCACGCGATCCATCTGGTCAGCGGTCAGCGACTCGACGGTGCCGTCGTCCAGAATTCCCGCGGTGTGCACGACAGCGGTCAGCTTCCTGTGGGGGAGGTCGATTGTCTCCAGGAGGTTCCGCACCGCGTCGCGGTCGGCGACATCGCATGCGACGGCCCGGACCTCGGCCCCGGCGTGCGCCAATTCGGCAACCAGCTCGGCGGCGCCGGGCGCATCGGGGCCCCGGCGCGAGGTCAATACGAGACTGCGCACACCGTGTTCGGCAACGAGATGGCGGGCGAACAACGCACCCAGTCCACCCGTTCCGCCCGTAATCAGCACGGTCCCATCCCCGAACGACCGCCGCAGGCCCGGATCCGCGGAAGCGGACGCGCGCACCATCCGGGGAACGAGAAGCTGCGCACCACGGACCGCGATCTGCGGCTCGCCCGACCACAGGACCGCCGCGATGCGGTCGGCATCGAGTGGCCGGTCCGGATCCTCGTCGACGAGGACGAACCGTTCCGGATGCTCCGACTGCGCGCTGCGCACCAGCCCCCACACCGCCGCCGCGGCCGGATCCGGAGTCTCGTCGGGCAGGCCCACGGCGCCCGTCGTCACCACGACCACTCGGACATCGGACAGACATTGCTCGCCGAGCAGGGACTGCACCATCGCCAACGCGCCGTGCACGCGAGCCCGCACGGATCCCGGACCATCGACGTCCGAATCTGCTGCGAGAGGCTCGGTCGCTCGCCACACCACCACACTGGGAATGCCCTCGGCCGCAACGACATCGGCGATCGACGCGTATTCCGTGTCGATCCCCGCCACCGTCGTGTGCCCGAGCATCGCCAGGGCCGGTCGGCCGTCTCTGGCACCCGATTCCGCAGTGGGCTCCCAGCGCACCTGGTACAGGCCCGCCTCGTAACCGACGAGACTGCTCCGGAATTCCTTCACGTCATAGGGACGCATCACCACCGCGTCGACCGACACGATCGGATTGCCGTCCGGATCGACAGCCGCGACCGACACGGTCTCGGGTCCGGTCGCGACCGCGATGACCCGAAGCGAAGTCACCTCATCCGTCGACGACTCGTGGAAACGCGCACCACCCCACCGGAACAACAACCTGCCGGTATCGGGATCGAAATCCCCATCACGCCACAGCAACCCGGAGAATCCCGCGTGCATCACCATATCCAGCAGGGCAGGGTGCAGGTCGTGCCGTCCCGGCTCCGGCGCCGCATCGGTGTCCAGGACGATCTCGGAGAAAACCGTGTCCTCGCGTTGCCACGCGGCACGCACACCGACGAACGCCGGACCGTACTCGAGCCCGGCGAGCTTCGCAATCCGCTCCGGCAGCCCCGCACTGTCCACGACCTCGCTATCGACCGGCGGCCATTGCTCCTCCCGCAGCCGCGACACCAGCGCCGAATCACCATCCCACTGGGCCCCGAGCACACCGGTGGCGTTGTGGATCCATTCGGCGTCGGAGGACTTGCGGAAATAGAACTCGAACGGACGCCGCCCGGACTCGTCCGCCGCCTGCACCAGCACCTGCAACTCGACCTCGTCGTCCGCGGTCGGCAGAATCGGGGCCTGCAAGGTGAGCTCCTCCACCACCCCGCAACCGATCCGGCGGCCCGCGACGAGGAGCAACTCGATGAACGTCGCGCTCGGCACGACCACCACACCGTAGGTCATGTGATCAGCGATCCACGGATGCGTCCGCAACGAGAACCGGCCGGTCAACAACCATTCGTCGGTACCCGCCAACCCGACCACACCGGTCAGGATCGGATGATCCGTCGCCGACGGCGACGCGTCGAGGGCACCCGACAACCAGAACCGGCGGCGTTGAAAGGCATAGGTGGGCAACGGAATTCGGCGTTCGGCACGACCCGCGAACCACGAACGCCAGTCCACCCGCGCACCTGCGACATGAACCTGCGCCAAGGCAGTGACGAACTGCTCCACCTCATCGACCGACCGCCGAGCAGCCGCTGCCACCGACGACACCGACTCGACGTCCGGATGCTCGGCCAGACAGCCACGCGTCATTGCCGCAAGCACCGCATCCGGTCCGATCTCCACGAACCGCCGCACACCTGCCTCGACCAAAACGTCGACCCCCGGCGCGAAACGGACACACCCCCGCACCTGCTCGACCCAGTACCCAGGATCGGTCAACTCCGCAGCAACCACGACCGCCGAAACATTCGACACGACCGGCAACGACGGCTCCCGATACGTCAACCCCTCAGCAACAGAACGGAACTCGGCCAACATCGGCTCCATCAACACCGAATGGAACGCATGACTGACCCGCAACCGATTCGTCTTCACACCCTCGGCGGACAGCAGTCGCTCGATCTCACCGATGGCATCGACGTCCCCGGACAACACCGTCGACGACGGACCGTTCACCGCCGCGATCGACACACGGTCGGCGAAGTCGGCGACGATATCGACTGCTCGTCCTGCACTGGTCGCGACCGCGAGCATCGCCCCGCCCACCGGCAAGGCACCCATCAACCGACCACGCGCCACAACCAGCGCACACGCATCCTCGAGCGACCACACCCCCGCCACATACGCCGCAGCCAACTCACCGATCGAATGCCCGATCAGCAGATCCGGCGCGACACCGAACGATTCGAACAACCGGAACAACGCCACCTCGAACGCGAACAACGCCGGCTGGGTGAACTCCGTCCGATCCAACACCCCCTCGACGTCGGCGAACATCAACTCCTTCAGCGACCGACCCAACAACGGATCGACCTGCGCACACACCTCATCCAACGCCGCCGCGAACACCGGGAACGCCCGATACAGGCCCCCACCCATACCAACTCGCTGCGCACCCTGCCCCGTGAACAGGAACGCGGTCCTATCGGAACCGGCATTCCCTTCGATCGTGCCGTGCGAACCCGCGGCCAGATCGGCCAGACCGGCGAGCAGTTCGTGCCGGTCATGCCCCACGACCGCACCGCGCCGGTCCAACTGTGCCCTCGACGTCGCCAAGGAATACGCCATATCCCGGACATCGACGTCGGGATCGTCGATCAACCACTGCCGCAGTCGATCCGCCTGGGCACGGAGGGCTTCGTCGGACTTGGCCGATATCAGCAACGGAACGATATCGGCCACAATGGGTTTCGCGGCCGATTCCGGCTCGGATCCGTCCACCGACGCCACGGTGACCGGATGGACCGGTGCCTCCTCGAGGATGAGGTGGGCGTTGGTGCCGCTGGCTCCGAACGACGACACCCCGGCTCGCCGGGTCCGGTCCCCCACCGGCCACGGCTCATTGTCCTGCAGGAGCCGCACCGTGCCCGCGGACCAATCCACGTGCGGGGTCGGCGCATCCACATGCAACGTCTTCGGCAGCACGCCGTGCCGCATAGCTTGAACCATCTTGATCACTCCGCCCACCCCCGCGGCAGCCGAGGTGTGACCGACATTCGACTTCAGCGACCCCAAACGCAACGGCGCGCTCTCGCGACGCGTGCCATATGCGCTGATCAGTGCCCGCGCCTCGATCGGATCCCCGAGCATCGTGCCGGTGCCGTGCGCCTCTACCGCGTCGATATCCGACGGGGCCAGACCCGCGTTCGCCAACGCGGCCGCGATCACTCGTTCCTGCGACGGACCGTTCGGCGCAGTCAAGCCGTTGCTCGCCCCATCCTGATTGACAGCACTACCACGCACCACCGCCAGCACGGTGTGACCGAGCCGCTGCGCGTCCGAAAGACGCTCCAGCACAAGCACTCCGAGACCCTCGGAGAATCCGGTTCCATCAGCAGCCGCCGCGAATGCCTTACAGCGCGCATCGGGCGACAACGCACGCTGACGCGCGAACGCGATCAGCAATGCCGGATCCGACATGACGGTCACCCCACCCGCCACCGCCAGCGACGTATCGCCCTGCCGTAGCGCCTGGCACGCCAGATGCAACGCCACCAGCGACGACGAGCAGGCGGTATCGACCGAGATGGCCGGGCCTTTGAAGCCGAACGTGTACGCGATCCGACCGGACAGCACCGCGTTCGAAACACCCAGGTAGGCATGGCCTTCGGTCTCGGCGGTGATATTCGGCGAGCCGATGCGTGGACCGTAGTTCTGATGGATTACTCCGGCGAAGACACCGGTGTCGCTGCCGCGCAACGACACCGGGTCGATTCCCGCATCCTCCAACGCTTCCCAGGACGCCTCCAACATCAGGCGCTGCTGCGGATCCATCGCCGCGGCCTCACGCGGGCCGATCCCGAAGAAGGCCGCGTCGAACTCGCCTATGGCGTCGAGGAACCCACCGTCCCGGGTGTAAATGGCGTTCGGCACATCGGGATCCAGGTTGAACAGCCGTTCCAGGTCCCACCCTCGATCGGTCGGGTAGTCGCCGATGGCATCCACACCGTCCGCCGTCATGCGCCACAGGTCCTCGGCGGAGCGGACGCCACCGGGATACCGGCAAGCCATACCGACGATCGCGATCGGCTCCCGCGACCGGTCGGTGAGCGCGCGCAGTTGCTGTTTGGTCTCGTAGAGCTCCTTCGCGGTCTTCTTCAGATACCGGCGCAGCTCGTCGTTGTCGGCCATCGGTGGAACTCCAGATCGTGTTTGCTCAGCTCAGGTGGTCGCGGAACTTGCTTCAACTGATTTGGTCGATGAATTCGAATAGCTCGCGGTCATCCGCGGATTCGAGACTGTCGGCACCACCGCCCAGGTCGAATTCGCCGGTGCCCTCGTCTTCGAGCTCACGCAACAGTGCGGTCAACCTGCTTGCGATATCCGACCGGTCCGCAGCCGACAGCGCGGCCGTGGCACAACTGCGCGCCAGCGACTCGAGCTCGGCCGCAATACGTTCCGCGGGGTCGTCGACCGGAACGATCTCCTGCCGGAGGTAATCGGCAAGCGCCTCCGGGGTGGGATAGTCGAACATCGCGGTCGCGGACAATTGCACGCCGACAGCCGATTTCAGCCGGTTACGGAATTCCATCACGCCGAGCGAGTCGAACCCGATATCGCTGAACGGCTTGTCCGGCGGGGTCGAGTCCGCACTGGTGTGTCCCAGCACGGCCGCGGCCTGGGCCCGGATCACGCCAAGGATGACGCGTTCCTGTTCGGCGGTCGAGCGGCCGAGCAGTTGCGCCGACAAAGACGGGGAGCCATTCGATGTTGCCGACGGCGCGCTCGTCGTATCGACCACCCGGCGGTGCGATGGCCGCGACAGGCCACGCATGACCGCGCGCACATCATCGGGATGTGCTTCGCCCAGAGCGGTCCGGTCGATCCGGACCGCCACGAACGCCGACCGGCCGCCCGCCAGCGCGGCGTCGAACAGCTCCATGCCGTCCGCGTTGCCCAGCGGAAGGAGACCTTCGCGCCGCAAACGGGCGAGGTCGGCCGCGCCGAGCGTGCTGGTCATACCGCCGCTCTGCTCCCATGGCCCCCATACCACCGACGTCGCGGGCAGACCGCTCACGTGCCGGTGTTGTGCCAGCGCATCGAGGAAGACATTGGCGGCCGCATAGTTCGCCTGGCCCGGATTGCCGATCACGCCCGCGATCGAGGAGTACAGCACGAACGCCGACAGATCCAGGTCCTTGGTCGCCTCGTGCAGATTCCAGGCCGCATTCACCTTGGGCCGCAACACTTTCGCGATCTGCTCCGGTGTCATGGCGGCGAGCAGACCGTCGGCCAGCACACCCGCCGCATGCACGACAGCGGTCAACGGATGCTGCGACGGTATGGCCGCCAACACCGCGTCCAGTGCGGCTCGATCGGACGCGTCGCACGCGACCACGTCCACATGCGCACCGAGCGCGGTCAGCTCGGCGACGAGTTCGGCCGCGCCGGGGGTTTGCGGACCACGCCTTCCCGCCAACACCAGCCTGCGCACACCATGGACGGTGATCAGGTGTCGTGCGGCCACCGCGCCCAATCCTCCGGTACCGCCGGTGATGAGAACAGTGCCCTCGGGCCGCAATGGCACCGGCACGGTGAGCACGTTCTTGCCGATATGCCGGGCCTGGCTCAGGTACCGGTAGGCCTGCGGCGCCTGCCGTATATCCCACGCGACGGTCGGATACGGCGCCAAGGTCCCGGCCTCGAAAAGCTCGACCAGCGTGGTCAGAATCTCGTGCAGCCGATCGGGACCCACCTCCATCAGCATGAAGCTGTGGTAGTCCACCCCCGGATGCTCGGCGGCCACCTCGACCGGGTCACGCCGGTCGAGCATGCCCATCTCGACGAACCGACCACCGCGCGGCAGCAGCCGCAACGACGCGTCCACGAATTCGCCTGCCAGCGAATCCAATACGATGTCCACACCGCGACCGTCGGTGGCGTCGAGGAACTTCTGCTCGAAATCCAACGTGCGCGAGTTGCCGATTTCAGCGTCGTCGAACCCCGAATCGCGCAACACATTCCACTTCGGCTCACTGGCGGTGACCAACAAGCGCAGGCCCAGGTGTCGCGCGAGTTGCACGGCCGCCAAACCGACGCCACCGGTCGCCGCATGCAGCAACAACGTCTCACCCGGTCGCGCATCGGCCAGGTCGACCAGGCCGTAGTAGGCGGTCGCGTAGACGATCGGAATCGCCGCGGCCTGGGTGAACGACCAGCCACGCGGCATCGGCGCAAGCAGTCGGCGATCGACCACCGCCACCGATCCGACACCCGGGATCAACCCGAAAACCCGGTCGCCAGGCGCGAATTCGGTCACATCCGGTGCGACCTCCAATACGACACCGGCTCCCTCACCGCCGGGCCGCCCAGCCTTGTCGGGGTAGGTGCCGAGCGCCATCAGCACATCCCGGAAGTTGAGGCCGACCGACCGCATACTCACCCGGACCTGGCCTGGTGCAAGCGGTCCCAACGCGGTTGGATGGTCGCTGAAGGCGAAGTTGTCCGCGGTCAACGTGCCCTTGTCGCGCAGAGTCAGCGCCCATGCTTGTGTCTGATGCGGTCTGTGCGGAGCCCTACGTGGTGACGCTGCGCTACCGCCTCCGGGCCTGACCGCACAGACCGGGGCATTTCGCGACGCGACGTCCAGAGCGTTCGAATCACCGCGGTTCAGGCGCGGCACGTATGCCTTCCCGTGCCGCAGGGCCAGCTGGGGTTCGTCGCCCGTAGCCGAAGCCAGGACCACAGCGGGCCGATAGTCCGCCCAGTCTTCGACATCGACGAGGAGAATCCGGTCCGGGTTCTCACTCTGTGCGGTACGCAGCAGACCCCACGCGGCTGCCGTGGACAGGTCCACCGGCTCGTGGGGATGTACCGCGACCGCCTGCCGGGTCACCACCACGATGAGCCTGTCCTGTGTCAGCAGCCGCCGCACCTGCGCCGCGAGGTCGGTGACCAGATCCCGTACTGCCACGGGGAGATTGCCGTCGACGGCCGGAGAGTCGGTGCGCGACAGCTCATTCCATCGGTGAGCGTCGAGCCGCAACACCGTCGCCTCCCGTCCCGCGATCGTCACGGTTTCACCGTCATCGTCGGGACCCCAGGCGTCGGCCGCGGTGAGCGCGTCCGCAGGCTCGGGTAGCACGACCCAGTTCAGCTCGTAGCCGACACCGTCGGTGCGACGGTGCGCCGAGCCGAGCGCATCGGCGGACAAGGTCCGCAGCGTCAGTGCTTCCACGTCGGCCACGGCTATGCCTGCCGGATCGGCGAGGGATACGGTGATTCGCTCACCCCCCGGCCCGGAGCCGGTCACGGCAGCACGGACCCGCACCGTGGTCGCGCCCGTCGCGTACAGGGCGATGTTCTCCCATGAGAACGGGACCGCGACCGCACCGGCCCCGGTGTCGGGAACCAGCCCACCGAGCAGGACCGCGTGCAGCGCGGCATCCAACAATGCCGGATGCACACCGAATGTCGAGCCGTCCGATCGTGCGGACTCCGGCAGTACGACCTCGGCGAACACCTCACCGTCGCGGCCCCACAGGGCGGTCAGTCCGCGGAACGCCGGTCCGTACTCGTAGCCCCGCGCGGCCAGATCCGCGTAGGCGTGATCGATCGCTATCGCCGTCGCCCCTGCGGGCGGCCAGCTCATCGGAACGGAGTCGACCGGTGGTGTGTTCGACCCGACGGTGACCGTCGCGACCGCGTGGCGAATCCATTGTCCCGCAGCGTCGTTGGGCGAGTTCGAATCATCGCCGTTCGACCGCGAGTACATCGACACCGTCCGTGCGCCGGTGTCATCCGGTCCGCCCGCTACCACCCGCAGGTCGAGGGCCCCGGCTGCCGGGATCGGGAGGGGTGCCTCGATCACCAGCTCCACCAGTCGCGGGCAGTCCAGCACCGTTCCCACGTGCAGGGCCAGCTCCACGAGCGCGGCGCCGGGCAGCAACACCACCCCGGTGACGGCATGATCGGCCAGCCAAGGATGAGCGGCTCGCGACAGCCTCCCGGTGAACACCACATCCTGGGAGTCCGGCAACCGCAGCATCGCGCCGAACAGCGGATGTCCCACATCGTCCAGGCCCGACTGCCACAGGTCCGGCGCGTCGACCGGCCGCGCCCAGTAGCGTCGGTGCTGGAACGCATAGGTAGGCAACGTCATTCGAGACGTGGAGCGGCCCGCATACAGCGGCGTCCAGTCCACCGCTACGCCGACGACGGCGGCCTGTGCCAGCGCGGACACGAACTGTGCCGGCTCGTCGATCGAGCGCCGGGCGGCCGCGACGACCGTCGACTTGGCCTCGACGGCCGGAGTCTCGACCAGACATTGCCGAGTCATCGCGGACAGCACCGCATCCGGTCCGATCTCCACGAACCGACGCGCACCTGCCTCGACCAGAACGTCGATCCCCGGCGCGAACCGGACGCACCCCCGCACCTGCTCCACCCAGTACTCGGGATCGGTCAGCTCCGCAGCGACAATGACCGCCGAAACGTTCGACACGATCGGCAACAGCGGCTCCCGATACGTCAATCCTGCGGCGACAGAGCGGAATTCATCGAGCATTGGCTCCATCAGAACCGAGTGGAACGCGTGACTGACACGTAGCCGGGAGGTCTTCATTCCCTCCTCGGCAAACCGATCACCGATCTCGTCCAGCGCGGACGCTGCCCCGGACAGCACCACCGACGACGGGCCGTTCACCGCCGCCAACGACACCCGTCCGCCGTACGCGGCGAGCACCTGCGCCGCCTCGGCCTCCGGCACCGCGACCGCGAGCATCGCCCCGCCCACCGGCAAGGCACCCATCAACCGACCACGCGCCACAACCAGCGCACACGCATCCTCGAGCGACCACACCCCCGCCACATACGCCGCAGCCAACTCACCGATCGAATGCCCGATCAGCAGATCCGGCGCGACACCGAACGATTCGAACAACCGGAACAACGCCACCTCGAACGCGAACAACGCCGGCTGGGTGAACTCCGTCCGATCCAACACCCCCTCGACGTCGGCGAAAATCAACTCCTTCAGCGACCGACCCAACAACGGATCGACCTGCGCACACACCTCATCCAACGCCGCCGCGAACACCGGGAACGCCCGATACAGCCCCCCACCCATACCAACTCGCTGCGCACCCTGCCCCGTGAACAGGAACGTCGTCTTCCCCGAACCCGCCGACCCTTCGATCGTGCCCGGCGAACCCGCCGCCAAATCGGCCAAGCCCGCCAGCAATTCGTCACGATCCCGGCCGACGACGACACCCCGGCGGTCCAGCAATGCTCGCGAGTCCGCCAATGACCGTGCCGCCGACCAGATGTCGACCTCCGGGCGATCGGCCAACCACGCCCGCAACCGCTCCGACTGCGCCCGCAGGCCCTCCTCCGACTTGGCCGACACCGTCCACGGCACCACGGCGACATCGATGTCCGGCCCGGCCACCGCACGCTCAGGCGCCGAAACCGCCTGGGCCGGTGCCTCTTCGATGATCACGTGCGCATTGGTGCCGCTGATCCCGAACGACGACACACCGGCCCGGCGCACCCTGTCGCCCACCGGCCACGCCCGCGCCTCGGTCAGCAGCTGGACATCGCCCGCAGACCAGTCCACGTGCGGGCTCGGCTCATCCGCATGCAGCGTCGTCGGCAGAGTTCGGTGCCGCAACGCCTGCACCATCTTGATCACACCGCCGACACCCGCCGCCGCCTGCGTGTGACCGATATTCGACTTGAGCGAACCAAAACGCAGCGGTTCTCCCGCACGATCCTGCCCGTAGGTGGCGAGCAACGCCTGCGCTTCGATCGGGTCGCCCAGCGCCGTTCCCGTTCCGTGCGCCTCGACCGCATCCACATCCCGCGGATTCAACCCGGCATTCGCCAACGCCGCCGCGATCACCCGCTGCTGCGACGGACCATTCGGCGCCGTCAAACCATTGCTCGCGCCGTCCTGATTGATCGCACTGCCACGCACCACCGCCAATACGTCATGGCCCAGCCGACGTGCATCCGACAGGCGCTCCACGATCAGCACCGCTGCGCCCTCGGACCACGCGACACCGTCGGCCGCGGCCGAGAACGACTTGCACCGGCCGTCTCGAGCCAGACCGCGCTGCCGCGAAAACTCCTGGAACACCATCGGTGTCGCCATTACCGTCGCGCCACCGACCAACGCCAGCGAACTCTCCCCCTGGCGCAGCGCCTGGCAGGCCAGATGCAGCGCCACCAGCGACGACGAGCAGGCGGTATCCACCGTCATCGCCGGTCCTTCCAGACCCAGCGCGTAGGCCACCCGTCCGGAAGCCACACTCCCCAGGCCGCCGGTGAGGACATACCCCTCGACCTCGGGCCCGGCCTTACCCGTCACAGCCTCGTAGTCCTGGTACATCACGCCCGTGTAGACACCGGTGTCGGTGCCGCGCAACGACGTCGGGTCGATCCCCGCGTGCTCCAGCGCTTCCCAGGACACCTCCAGCAGCAACCGCTGCTGCGGATCCATCGCCGTCGCCTCGCGCGGGCCGATCCCGAAAAAGCCCGGATCGAAATCACCTGCGTCATAAAGGAATCCACCACGCCGGGCATAGACCGTCCCCGGCTTGTCCGGATCCGGGTCGAACAGCCGCTCCAGATCCCAGCCACGATCGACCGGGAACTCACCGGTCGCATCCCTGCCGGAAGCAACCAGATCCCACAGCGCATCCGGCGATTCGACGCCGCCGGGGAACCGGCAGGCCATGCCGACGATCGCGATGGGTTCGTCCACGCGTACGCGGCGCGACACCCGTGCCGTCCTGGAACCGGAATCCGTTCCCTCGATCGTGGAGTGCAAGAGGGTGGCGACGGCCGCGGCGGTGGGGTGGTCGAAGACCAGGGTGGACGGCAACTGGACACCGGTGGCCTTCGCCAGCCGGTTGCGGAATTCGACGCCGCCGAGCGAGTCGAATCCCAGTGCGTCGAATCGCTCGCCGGGGCCGATGTCTTCGGCGTAACCGTGCCCCAGCACGGCCGCCGCGTGCTCCCGGACCAGGTCGAGCACCACCTCGGCGCGTTGGGCCTCCGGTACCCGGCTCAGTCGTGTGGCCAGTGAACTCGACGCGGCCGCGGTCCGGTCCGTGGTGCGGGGCAGGAAACCGCGCAGCACCGTCGGCACCGCACCATTGCCCGCTTCGCGCCGCAACTCGGCCGGGTCGAACCGAATCGCCGCCAAGTGCGCGGCGGCGCGACCGGTGGCCGCATCGAACAGCCGCAGACCTTCGTCGTTCCCGATTGCGTGGAGACCGAGCCTTTCCCAGCGGGCGACGGCACTGCGGTCCAAGCCACCGGTCATGCCGCCGGCGGAGTTCCAGGGCCCCCAGCCCAGTGAGATCGCCGGCAACCCGTCGGCACGGCGACGGTGCGCCAGCGCGTCGAGGAAGGCATTGGCTGCCGCGTAGTTGCTCTGTCCCGCCGATCCGATCGTTGCTGCGATAGACGAGAACAGCACGAAGGCCGACAGGGCGCGGTCGCGAGTGAGTTCGTGCAGGTGCCATGCGGCCGCGGCCTTCGAGCTGAACACACGCCGCAGTTGCGCAGTGGTCAGGCCCGCGAGGGTGCCATCGTCGAGGACGCCGGCCGCATGGACCACACCGGTCAGCGGATGATCGGCCGCTATCGAATCGAGCAGGGAACGGAGGGCTTCTCGATCGCCCACATCGCAGGCCGCCACTGCGACGGCAGCGCCGGATTCCGACAGCTCGGACACCAGTTCTCTTGCGCCGTCGGCTGTTTCGCCACGCCTGGACACCAGCAGCAGATGACGGACTCCGTGTGCGGTGACCAGATGTCGAGCCACCAGTGCGCCGAGGCCGCCGGTGCCGCCGGTGATCAGGACGGTGCCTGCGCCGAACGGTTCTCCCGGCTCGGCCTCGCGCTTCGCTCGCGCTCGCACCAGTCTGGGCACGAGCAATGCTCCGGCACGCACCGCCGCCTGTGGTTCGCCCGCCGCGAGCACCGCACCGACGAGTGTCGAGTCATCCATGGGCGCAACGGCCGACGGGTCGGAATCGAGGAGAATGAACCGGCCCGGATATTCGGATTGGGCGCTGCGCATCAGGCCCCAGACGGCCGACGCGGCGAGATCCGGTGCCTCACCCGGCAGCGCGGCACCGTTCGCGGTCACCACGACCAGCCGGGTGTCGGCCAGACGATCCTCGGCCAGCCAGGCCTGCACCGTCGCCAACACCATTTCCAGGTGGCCGCGAACGACGCCCGGATCGTCGGCTGCGGCGCTGTCCTCCGGATGCCAGATCGCGACATCTGGAATCTCTTGTGCCGCAGCGAGTTCCGTTGGGCTCGGATAGGAGGTGCCGATTCCGGCAACCGGCTCCGAACCGAGTACGGTCATCTGGTCCGTGGACACACTCGGTGTCGCCGTCGGCGCGGGCGTCCACTGGACCTCGTAGAGGCCGGCGGCATCCCCGGCCAGGGTGCCGCGCATCTGTTTCACGTCATAGGGCCGCATGACAACCGCGTCGACGGAGACCACCGGCCGTCCCGAATCATCAATGGCCGCAATGGAAATCGTCTCGGGTCCGCGCGCCGTGGCGATGACGCGCAGCGTCGTCGCCTGGGCAGGCGGCTGGTGTAGTCGCGCTCCGCCCCAGCGGAACAGCAACCGGCCGGTGTCCGGATCGCCGTCCTGATCGCGCCAGAGGAGCCCGGCCAGCCCGGCGTGCATCACCAGGTCGAGCAGAGCCGGATGCAGATCGAACCGCTCCGGTTCGGGCGCGGCCGCCGTATCCAGGGTGACCTCGGAGAAGACGGTCTCACCCCGCTGCCATGCGGCACTGACACCGAGCAACGCCGGGCCGTATTCGAGTCCGGATACTGTGGCGATCCGCTCGGGAATCCATGCCGGGTCGAGAGTTTCGGCGTCGATCGGCGGCCAGGCCTCGTCCCGCAGCTGGTCCAGCAGCGCGTCATCGCCGTCCCAGGAGGGTGCCAGCACACCGCTGGCGTTGCGCACCCATTCACCCCCCTGCCGGAAGTAGAAGCTGAACTGCCGTCGCCCGGCCTGGTCCGGCTCCTGCACCGACACCTGGAGTTCGACCTCGTCGTCTTCCGACGGTGGAATCGGAGCCTCCAGGGTCAGCTCCTCGACGACGCCGCAATCTATGCTGCCGCCCGCGACGAGCAGGAACTCGACGAGGGCCGCGCTCGGCAGCACCACAGTGCCGTAGGTCATATGGTCGGCGACCCACGGGTGGGTCGCCAGCGAGAACCGGCCGGTGAAGACGAACTCGTCCTTACCGGCCACCGGCACCACACCGGTGAACAACGGGTGGGCAAGGGTGTCGCCGATGGCTTCGGGGCGCGGCGGCAACCAGAAGCGCTGGCGTTGGAAGGCGTACGTGGGCAGGGGAACTCGTCGTATCGCCCGGCGACGCAGCAATGGCGTCCAATCCACCCGCATACCGGATGTGTGCGCGTGCGCCAGCATCGTCGAGAACTGTTGGGGCTCATCGTGATCCCGGCGCGCGGCCGCGGCCACCACCGAGGCCGACTCCGCGTCCTCGGGTAGGGTCTGCCGGGTCATCGCCGCCAGCACCGCGTCGGGCCCCACTTCCAGGAATCGACGCACACCCGAGGCGAGCAACGTCTCGATGCCCGGCGCGAATCGCACCGCGGCCCGCACCTGCCGAACCCAGTAGGCGGGTTCGGTCACTTCGTCCCCGGCAAGCCGACCGGACACATTCGACACCACCGGCAGGCGTAGCCGGTGGTACGTCAAATCCTTTGCGACAGTCTCGAATTCGGCCAGCATCGGCTCCATCCGATGCGAGTGGAAGGCATGGCTGACCCGCAGCCGCGACGTCTTCGCGCCATGCTCGGCGAATCGGGCCTCGATCTCGCCGACCGCGTCCTCGTCACCCGAGATCACCAGAGCCGTCGGCGCGTTCACCGCGGCGACCGACACTCGGCCGGGATACCGGGCGACAACATCATTCACTTCGGTTTCGGACGCTGCGATGGCCAGCATCGCTCCGCCCTCGGGCAACGCACCCATGAGACGGCCGCGCGCCGCCACCAACCGGCACGCGTCCGCGAGCGACCACAGGCCCGCGAGGTACGCGGCCGCGACTTCTCCGATCGAATGGCCGATCAACACATTCGCGGTGACGCCGAACGACTCCAGCAAGCGATACAGCGCCACCTCGAAGGCGAACAACGCGGGCTGGGTGAACTCCGTCCGATCCAGCACCGCCACACCGGTATCGCCACCGGCGACGCCGCTGAACATGACCTCTTTGAGCGAGCACTCCAACACCGGATCGAACTGGGCGCACACCGAATCCAACGCGTCCGCGAATACCGGGAACGTCTCGTACAAGCCTGCGCCCATACCGATCCGCTGTGCACCCTGACCGGTGAACAAGAAGGCCGTCTGCCCCGGACCAACGACGCCGCCGATCACACCGGTACCGGTCCCCGATTCGGCGAGATCCGCCAACCGCTCGAGCAACTCGTCCCGATCGCGACCGAGGACCACACTCCGCGAATCCAGCTGCGCCCGCGACGTCGCCAGCGCATAGGCCGCATCCGCGATGTCGACCTCCGGCCGCTCCGACAACCAGGCCCGCAGCCGCTCGGCCTGCGCACGCAGACCCGCCTCGCCCTTACCCGACACCAACAATGCGGTGACCGGCACGGTGATTTCGGTGTCTTCCCCGGCGGCCGCTACCGGGGCGGCAGGCGCTTCTTCGAGGATCACATGCGCATTGGTGCCACTGATCCCGAACGACGACACACCCGCCCGGCGCACCCGATCTCCGGCGATCCACGGTTCGGCTTCGGTCAGCAGACGCACCGCGCCCGCGGCCCAATCCACATGCGGCGACGGCGTTTCGGCGTGCAGCGTCCGCGGCAACCGCTCGTGCCGCATGGCCTGCACCATCTTGATCACACCGGCCACACCGGCGGCGGCCACGGTATGGCCGATATTCGATTTCAAGGAACCGATCCGCACCGGTTCCCGATCGCCACGATCCTGTCCGTAGGCGGCGATCAAGGCCTGTGCTTCGATCGGATCACCCAGGGCCGTGCCGGTCCCGTGCGCCTCCACGGCGTCCACATCGACCGCCGAGATCCCCGCATTGGCGAGGGCCTGCGCGATCAACCGCTCCTGCGACGGACCGTTCGGCGCGGTCAGACCGTTGCTCGCGCCGTCCTGGTTCACCGCACTGCCGCGAATAACGGCCAGGACGTTGTGTCCGAGCCGCTGCGCATCCGAAAGCCGCTCCAGCACAAGGACGCCCGAGCCCTCCGACCACGCCACACCGTCGGCGGCAGCGGAGAACGCCTTGCAGCGGCCGTCCGGTGCCAGGCCGCGCTGGCGGGCGAAGTCCACGAACAGATATGGGCTGGCCGCGACGGTCACGCCACCGGCGAGAGCCAGCGAGCTGTCGCCCTGGCGCAGCGCCTGGCACGCCAGGTGCAATGCCACCAGCGATGACGAGCACGCCGTATCCACCGTCACCGCCGGGCCCTCCAGGCCGAACACATACGCGACACGGCCCGAGATGACGCTGTGTGACGTACCGGTCAGCCGGAAGCCCTCCAGGTCGCCGGTCACCCGGCGCGAGTAACCCGATGAGCAGGCACCGGCGAATACGCCGGTATCGCTGCCCCGCAACGACATCGGGTCGATACCCGCGTCCTCCAGGGCTTCCCACGATGTCTCGAGCAGCAGCCGCTGCTGCGGATCCATCGCCAACGCTTCGCGTGGGCTGATACCGAAGAAGCCGGGGTCGAAATCGCCTGCGCTGCTGAGGAATCCACCGTGGCGGGTGTAGACCGTGCCCGGTTTGTCGGGGTCGGGGTCGAACAGTCGGTCCAGGTCCCAACCCCGGTCGGTCGGAAATTCGCCGATCACGTCCCGACCCGCGGTCATGAGGTCCCACAGGTCCTCGGCGGACCGCACACCACCGGGGAATCGGGCGCCCATGCCGACGATCGCGATCGGTTCGTCCGTGGTCGTGCGTCGCGATACCCGATGCTCGCCCCGGTCGTTTCCGGTGACCCGGGCCCGCAACAGTGTCGCGACCGCACTCGCGGTCGGATGGTCGAAGATGAGTGACGCAGGCAGTGGCACACCGGTGGCCCGTATCAGCCGGTCCCGCAGTCGCACCCCACTGACCGAATCAATGCCGAACTCGGTGAACGGCAGGTCGGGGTCGATTGATCGGGCCGAATCGTGGCCTAGTACGGCGGCGGCATGCTCACGAACGATATCGAGAACTACTGTGTCACGCTGATATTCGGGGGCTGCCAGCAGTTTGCGGGCCAGCGGACTGTCGCCCCACGCATCGGTCCGCTCCCGATCTTGGGAAATTCGGCTCTCGGAAATTTCGGGGAAGCCACCGGAAGTGACCAGCGCACCGGACCAGAAGTTACGGCGCTCGAACGCGTATGGCGGCAGATCGACCCGCGCCCCACCGGAGACCAGCACGCGCGGATCCACCGGCACACCGGCGCAGTAGGCCTGTGCCAGCGACGCGATGAACTGTTCCGGGCCGCCCGCCCCGCGCCGCAACGATCCGACAACGGATACGCCCTCGGCCGCACCGGCGGCCTCGGCGGTCAGGGCGATACCCATCGTGAGCACCGGATGCGGGCCGACCTCGATGAATCCGGTGATGCCGTCGCCGATCAGCGCCGTAACAGCATCGGCGAATCGAATCGGTTCCCGCTCCGACCGATACCAATATTCGGCGTCCAGTTCAGCCGTATCCAACCGGTCGGCGAATACCGTGGAGAAGAACGGCACCGATCCGGATTGTGGGCGGATCGGCTCCAGTTCCGCGAGCAGCCGATCGCGGACCCGCTCGATCGCCTTCGAATGCGACGCGTAGTCGATCGGAACCCGGCGGGCCCACACACCGTCGCGGGCGCAGTCGGCGAGGAATCCCTCCACCGCCGAAACGTCACCGGAAATCACACTTTGCGCCGGTCCGTTCACCGCCCCCAACGACAGCCGATCCCCATACGCCGAAAGACGTTCTCGGACCGCATCCGCGCCGAGCCCGATCGAGGCCATACCGCCATGTCCGGCCAGCTCATCGGCCAACGCCCGGGACCGGAGCGCCACCACACACGCCGCATCGGATAGCGACAGTCCACCGGCAACATGCGCGGCGGCGACCTCACCGTGGGAATGGCCGATCACCACGTCCGGCTCCACACCGGCCGCACGCCACATCCGGGCCAGTGACACCATGACCGCGAACAGCACCGGCTGTACCACATCCACGCGATCCAGCGAGGGGGCATCGACTTCGCGGCGCAGCACCGCCGTCAGCGACCAGTCCACGTACGGCGCAAGCGCCGCTTCACATTCCGCGATCGACTCCGCGAACGCACCACCCGAATCCAGCAGGCCCAGCGCCATACCCTCCCACTGGCTGCCATTCCCCGGGAAGACGAACGCGACCCGCCGCTGCTCGGCCCGCCCGGTTGTCGGCTCGATCGCCATAGCGGGGACGGTCGGGTCGGCCAAAGCTGCCAAACCGGCCAGCAGCTCGGCTCGATCCAGCCCGACAATGGCTCCGCGCCACTCCATTTGGGCGCGCGTGGCCAGCAGCGAATGCGCCACATCGACCACATCCAGCTCCGGATGCCGCAGTAGCCACTCCCGCAGCCGGGCCGCCTGTGCACGCACGCCGCCCTCGCTGCGCGCCGAGACCACCCACGGCACCGCGGCGGCCTTGCTGCCCCCCGTGGTCGCGGCGGACTCCACGGCGGGCGCCTCCTCCACGATCACGTGGGCGTTCGATCCCCCCATGCCGAACGACGACACACCTGCCCTGTGTACGTCGGCGACGGGCCAGTCCTCGGTGCCCGTCAGCACCCGTAAACCCAAGTCCGCGAGCGGAATTCGTGGATTCGGCGTCTTGAAGTCCAGGCCGGCCACCAGTTCTCGGCGGCGCAGACAGAGCACGGTCTTGATGAGACCCGCGATACCGGAAGCACCTTCCAGATGCCCGATATTCGTCTTGACCGATCCGACGGCCAGCGGCGCTTCCTGCGCCCGGTGCACACCGTAGGTTTCGCCGAGCGCGGCGGCTTCCACCAGATCACCGGCGGGTGTCCCGGTGCCGTGCAATTCGACGTACTGCACCGACGACGCCTCGACACCTGCCGCGGTCAGAGCAGAGTGGATCGCCGCCGCCTGCGCATCGCGACTCGGGGCGCTCGGCACTCGGCGTTCGCCGCCGGTGTCGACCGCACTGCCGCGGATCACGGCATGAATCCGGTCGCCGTCGGCGACCGCCTGCGCCAAGGGTTTCAGCACCACAATGCCGCCGCTCTCGCCGCGCACGAACCCACCGGCCAGGGCCATGTCGCTCTCGCCGCTGCGCAGACTCTCGCAGGCCAGATGAACCGCGACCAGCGAGGATGCCTGGTCGCTGTCGACCAGGATGCTCGGGCCGCTGAAACCGAAGTAGTTCGAGACGCGGTTCGCGATTTCGGCGGAATCGCTTCCGGTGCTACCGAGGAACACACCGCACCGCCGGGCCTCGCGCGCCGTGGCGGCCAGGCCCGCGTCCTCGAGCGTCTCCCAGCTCAATTCCAGTGCCAGCAACTGCTGCGGATCGATTGCGCGCGCCTCATTGGGCGAGACCCCGAAGAAGTCCGCGTCGAACTCCCCTACGGTGTCGACGAATCCGGCCCGCTCGGTGATGCTCTCCCGCCCCGCAGGACCGGTGCCGATCGCGGCGCGCCCCTCGCTGAGCAGCTGCCAGAAACTGTCGAGATCGGCCGCGCCCGGCAGTCTGCAGGACATGCCGACGATAGCGACCTCGAACGCCGATCCGGTCACCTCTGAACATCCTTCCCAAGGCAGGCTGGGACCCGCCGAAAAGCTTCTGACGAGTGTGTTTGTCGTCTGCAGCAAAGGAATCAGTCGATTCCCGCTTCGGACATAACGGATTTCGACGCGGTCGAGGCTCAATGAGGAGCCCTGAATGATGCGGAGCGTCTTCTGCAAGCGACCTGGGGCCCGAGGAGATCGCAGGCTAGGCCCAGGCTGGACATGCCACCGCTGGACCGCAATAGAGCAAATTAGCAGCAAATACTGCTGAAGACTGGGGCGCTACGTGGGCACGCCAGAATGTCCAGGCGCGCACAAGAGGGGATGCCCGAAACATCTGCCGCAAGGTGCATACATAACACCTATGCGACAGCGATATGGATCAGCACAATGATCCTTCAGATTTCCGAACAGTAGAACGCGATTCATCGTACTGAACAGTAATTTGACGATCTTGACCTTGTCAACCGCCCAGTAGCTTCCCGATAGTTACCACGATCGGAGATGAGCAACAGGCCCGAGGCGGTGATCACCAGACGGCTCCAGTGCGGTTGTGCGGTGTAAAGCATTGGTCTCCTCAGGGCATCGCTACACCAGAAATAGCAGACCTCGTCCGCGTGACCTCTCCAAATATGGGAAGGCGAACCGGGCCGCGTTCTGATTGCCTGCTGCGACCGGGACCTCCACCGAAGACGCTGTTCGCTTGTTCGAAAAACAAATCCAATGTTGAAGAAGCCCAGGCTTTGCGGGCACCACCGGCCACATAGACATGCGCTGCGCGGAATGGCCCGGGAGGCAGCGGTCGACGGCGCGGACTATCTACCGCGTGATGCCGAATCGAACCCACTCCTGAGCAAAAACGAAAAATGGCCCGGAACAAAGTGTTCCGGGCCAATTCCCTTGTAGCGGGGACAGGATTTGAACCTGCGACCTCTGGGTTATGAGCCCAGCGAGCTACCGAGCTGCTCCACCCCGCGTCGGTAGGGACAACGCTACAGCATGAGTCGGCGCTTACCTAAACGGCAGGTGGGAGGGGTTAACCAGCGGGTAATCGGCGGTGGGTGCGAGCATGAGGGTATGCCGATTACCACTAGCGCCATTGCCCATGTGCGACTGACGGTCTGCGATATCGATCGGTCGCGGGCGTTCTACGAGAAGGTGTTCGGATGGCCGGTCGCGCTGGAGGTGCCCGCTGATGTGGATGAGGCGACGCGGGAGCAGCTCGGGTTTCTGTTCGGCGGGGTGATCTATCGGATGGAGCACGGGATGCTCGGGTTGCGGCCGGTCGGCACCGACAGCTTCGACGAAGATCGGGTCGGGCTCGATCATCTCGCGTTCCCGCTGAACTCACTGGCCGAATTGGAGGCTGCCGCAGCGCATCTCGATGACTGCGGGGTCGCGCGCGGAGACATCAAGGACATCGGGTTCAGCTATATCCTCGAGTTCCGGGATCCGGACAATATCGCGTTGGAACTGATCGTCCGCAAGTAGGCTAGGCCGCCTTCACCACCTTCTGCACCGCCGCTACGAAGAACTGATCGAAGGCCGCCTGGTCGAGCGAATCATCCAGCGCGGCAAGGCGAACCGCGACCGTGATGCCCCGGACCTCGGCGTAACCCAGGTATGCATTCTGCGTCAGCGGAGTGCCGCTGGCATCCGTCGTCGCGGTGCTGGTCGCGTGGTAGGCGATTGCGTTCGTGCCATTCAGTCCTTGGGGCACAGGCTGACTCGTGACGCGCTCCGATGCGGTGACCTGATGGCCGTCATAGGTCGCGATCACCTCGACCGAACCGCAGCGCTTATTGCCGTCCGCGATCCGTTGCAGATCTCCGGTCCGCCCGGAGACGAATTCGACAAAAATCTGGCCCGACTTACCGGTCGCCGCGGAGATGGACGACTGCGCGAGCAACTCCTTGGTCGCCGCTCCGAGATCCTGCTGCGTGGAACCGCATTCTGCCGGTGTGAAGGTGGCGTTCTGCTGGGTTGCGGTGAGATCGCCGACCGTCGACTGCAGCTGCTCCGGCGGCAGATCGAGTTTCTTTGTGCCCGCGGGGAATTCCTCCGGGGTCAACACCAACTGTTCGCGAGGGGTGGACGGCGCCGAGGAATTCGAGTGATTCGCCGAGTCGTCCTTGCCGCTACAGCCCGCGACGAGTACCGCGGCCGCCGCCATTGCCACTGCCCACCGTGCATTACGCAATTCGATCATGGGGTGATCATGTCAGCTGTCGCCATGAGCACCCACTTGCGGAAGGTATTTCAGAGCTCCGTGATCCGGGTGCGGTGGCGCTCCTGCAGCTCACGCGAGCGACGCAGATAGTCGAGGACGAGGCGCAGTTCCGCCGCGCTGTAGCGCGAGATCTCGCCCGCACCCTCCTCGGCGATCGGCCCGTAGATCCGCATGACCTTGGCCATCGCGGCGTCGGTAATCCGTATGACGACCTTGCGGCGATCCCCCGGTTCCGGATGGCGGACGACGTAGTCGAGTTTGGCGAGGCGGTCCAGCATGGTGGTCACGCTGCCGCTGGTCAGGCCGAGTTCGGCGGCGAGAGCACCGGGGGTGGATTCGCCGTGCCACAGGACTTCCAGACAGCGCAGGTCGGTGCGGTTGACGCCGAGATTGGTCGCGGCGGCTTGGTCGACGGCGTCGACCGCGGCCTGTAGCGCCTGCGCTTCGCGGCCGAGTTCGGCGCGCAGTTCGGCCAGTTCTGATTTTTCTCTTGACATTCAAGCCTCTTGATCGTCAAACTACTTATGTCTTGATAATCAAGATACAACAGAGTCAAGAGAGATTTCGGAGGCACACCATGAAGAAGGCGCTGATCATCGGGGGCGGGATCGCCGGGCCGGTCACCGCGATGGCATTGCAGCGGGCCGGATTGGAGCCGATTGCGTGCGAGGCGTACGCGGAGGCGGCGGCCGAGCAGATCGGCGCGTATCTGACGGTGGCGGTGAACGGACTGTCGGCGCTGGCGCTGTTGGACGCGCATCACGTGGTGACCGAGATCGGGCACCCGACCGCCACACTGTCGTTCGCGACCAGCGGCGGCAAGCACATCACCGATATGCCGATCGGCGGCACGCTGCCCGACGGCACCGTCACGCACAGCATCAAGCGGCGCGATATGTATCGAGCGCTGAATGCCGAAGCGGCGCGGCGCGGCGTGCGGTTCGAGTACAACAAGCGGCTGGTGGATGCGACGTCGACCGAGAACGGCGTACGTGCGGCCTTCGCCGACGACACCACGATGGACGCAGATGTACTGATCGGTGCCGATGGAATCCGTTCTCGCACAAGGGAAATCATCGATCCATCCGCGCCGAAGGCGCACTTCCTCGGCATCTACGGGCTCGGCGGATTCGTAAGCGATCGGGGGCTGCATCGCGAACTCGGGCTGCGGCCCGGTGTGTACAGCATGATCTTCGGGAAGAAGGCGTTCTTCGGCTACTTCGTCGCACCGGACGGCGAGATCTGGTGGTTCGCGAATATGCCCAGGACACAGGAACTTTCACCGGCGGAATCAGTGGAGTGGCGAGCGCAACTCGTCGAAATGCTGTCAGCGGATCGCGGCCCGGCCGCCCGGATCGTCGCCGCCACAACGGATGACACCTTCGTCCCCGCCTTCAACCAGTACGACATGCCGACGGTCACCAAGTGGCACAACGACAATATGGTCATCGTCGGCGACGCCGCGCACGCCGTGGCATCCTCCTCCGGCCAGGGCGTGTCCATGGCGGTGGAAGATGCCCTGACATTAGCTCTCTGTCTGCGCGATATTCCGGATACCGCCGCGGCCTTGGCCGCGTTCGAGGACTGTCGCCGCGAGCGGGTCGAGAAGGTGGTCGCCTATGGCGCGGAAACCAGCGGCGACAAGGCGTCGAACGGACTCGCCCGCCTACTGGTCCGCCTGCTCACGCCGTACTTCCTGAAGAAGGCGGCCAAAGCCGGTGTCACCCCGCTGAACTGGATGTTCGACTACCGGATCGACTGGACACCCCAGCGGGTGCCCCAGGCTCAGCGGGCAATTGAAAGGTCAGCGTGACGAACCGCCGAGCGTGGGGTCGCAGCCAGCGTCTTGTGCAAACTGGTGCGCATGGTCGTAGCCGAGTCGAGCAGATAATTCTGCCGCACCTTCCACGGATGCCGGTCACCCTGACGCGGAAAGTCGCCGATCGAGCGCTGAATATAGCCCGACGCCAGATCGAGCAGCGGGCGCTCGTCGAGCTTGCCTTCCGGCTTCGGCACCACGGCCGCATAGTCATTGCGGTCCAGGTGGTTGATGACCTTGCAGACCAACCGCGAGGTCAGGTCGGCGCGCAACGTCCATGAGGCATTCGTGTACCCGATGCAGACCGCGAAATTCGGTACACCGGTGAGCATCGCACCCTGCCAGACGAACTGTTCCGACAGGTTCACCGGCTCTCCGTCGACATGTGGCGCAATGCCGCCGAAGGCCAGCAATTGCAGCCCGGTCGCGGTGACCACGATGTCCGCCTCCAGGATTCGACCGGACTTCAGCCGAATTCCCTCGGGCACAAAGGATTCGATGTGGTCGGTGACGACCTGCGCCTTCCCCTTCTTCATCGCCTTGAAGAAATCGGCGTCGGGTACAGCACACAACCGCTGATCCCACGGGTCGTACTTCGGCGTGAAGTGTTCGGCAACAGCCTTCTCATCCTTCAGGATTCGCGCCGTCAGACCGGTGAGCAGTTTGCGCGCGGCCTCCGGACGGCGACGGCAGTACTGATAGAAACCGATGCTGAACAGGATGTTCTTGGTGCGGATCACGCGGTGCGCCAACTGCGGCGGCAGCAGCTCGCGGATCTTGTCGGCCTGCTTGTCCCGGCCGGGAACGGCGCTGATCCAGGTCGGCGAGCGCTGCAGCATCGTCACTGATTCGGCCTGATCGGCCATCGCGGGCACCAGCGTGACCGCCGTCGCACCACTGCCGATGACCACCACGCGCTTGCCCGCGTAGTCGAGATCCTCGGGCCAGAACTGTGGATGCATGACCTGTCCGGCGAAGGAGTCGATGCCCGGGAAATCCGGGGAGTGGCCCTGGTCGTAGTTGTAGTACCCGGCGCAGGCGTAGAGGAAATTGCAGGTCAGCGTGCACTGCGTGATGCCGCCGACGGCATCGCGCTGCTCGAGGGTGAGCGTCCAGCGCGCCGATGCGGTGGACCAGTCGGCCCCGACCACCTTGGTGCCGTAGCGGATGTGCCGGTCGATGCCGAATTCCGCGGCCGTGTCCTCGACGTAGCGCAGAATCGACGGACCGTCGGCGATCGACTTCGCATCCCGCCACGGCTTGAACGGATAGCCGAGGGTGAACATATCCGAATCCGAGCGAATGCCGGGATAGCGGAACAGATCCCACGTCCCACCGAGCGATTCGCGCGCCTCCAGCACGGCATAGGTTTTGCCCGGGCATTCGGTCTGCAGCCGATACGCTGCGCCGATGCCGGACAACCCGGCGCCGACGATGACGACATCGAGGTGGTCCGGAACTACGGCGGTCTCGGGCCCACCCGTCACCCGACCACCGCCCCTCATCGAATCGCTGCGCGATGCTGGCCTCATCGTTCCAGTCTGCGAGCCCACTGGACCGATTTCTTGACTTTGCGCGACAAGTATTTGATTCTGAGCGACATGTCGGTGATTCGGTCCGCGGGGTTGCGCGGATTTCGCGCGACGGTGGCCGAGCTGGGCGGGAACGCCGAGGAGTTCGCCACCGCCGTCGGACTGCCGATCGCCGCTCTGGATGCCGATGATCTGCTGGTACCGGATCAGGCGGTCGCTGCGGCGCTGGAGCTGGCCGCGCAGCGGCTCGACTGCCCCGACCTCGGACTGCGCATTTCACATCGACAGGATCTGGATATGCTCGGCCCGCTGGCCCTGGCCATCCGCAATTCGCCGACGCTCGCCGATGCCCTCGAATGCTGTTCCCGCTATCTGTTCCTGCACGCGCGGTCGCTCAGCCTGACGATCGAACCCGACCCGTATGGCGACCGCAGCGTGACCGCCTTGCGCTATGGCGTCCAGCCCGGCGGGCCGACACCGGTCCAAGGCACCGATCTCGGACTCGCCTTCGTGCATCGCACATTTCAACGACTGGTGGATGTGCGCTACGGACTGCGCTCGGTCGAACTGCCGTACCGGCCCGCCGCGCCGATCCGAATCTATGAGGAGTTCTTCGGCGCACCCGTGCGAGTCGAGCGTCCCGCGGCGGCATTGCGAGTGCCGATCAGCCTGGCGACCCGGCCGCTGAGCGGCGGCGACGAGAATCTGCATCGCTTGGCCATGGCCTTCCTGGCCGGACAGTCCGGCGGCGCGGACGCCGCCATCGCACCGAAGGTCCGCGCCGCCGTACAACAACTACTGGGTACTGCACCGCCGGAAATCACCGCCGTGGCAAGGCTTTTGACGATCCACCCGCGCACACTGCAACGTCGCCTCGCCACCGAGGACACCTCCTTCGCCACCATCCTCGATACGGTCCGCCGCGACGAAGCCCGTCGCTACCTGACCACCACCGATATGCCGATGAGTCAGGTGGCCTCGCTGATCGGACTGTCCGAACAGGCCACCTTCACCCGATGCTGCCGAAGATGGTGGGGCACAACGCCTACCGCGGTTCGGCGCGAGGGTGCTCAGCACCGGCTACCGCAGTAGACCGACCGCCTCTTTGGTCGCCTCCGCGACCAATGCATTGTCCACCTGGGCATCTGGGCTGGAATGGGTGGTCAGCACCGCGATCACGATCGGAGCGGCGCTTCCGGCGGGCCAGGTGACCGCGACATCATTGGCCGAGCCGTAGTCGCCGGTGCCGGTCTTGTCGCCGGTCTTCCAATCGTTGGGCAGGCCGGCGCGAATGCGAGTGCCGCCGGTGGTGCTGGCGATCAGCCAGGATGTCAACTGCTCGCGCTCAGGTGCGGCGAGTACGTCGCCGACCGTCAGTGCGCGATAGTCGGCCGCGATTGCCGCGGGCGTGGTGGTGTCGCGCTCGTCGCCGGGGACGGCGGTGTTCAGCGTGGGCTCCGTGCGGTCCAGTCGGGAGACCTGATCGCCGATGGACCGCAGGAACCGCGTCAGCGCCTGCGGGCCGCCGAGCAGTTTCAGCAGCTCATTGGCGGCGGCATTATCGCTGCGAGTAATCGCCGCATCGCACAGTTCCGACACCGACATACCGCTGTCGATCCGGGTGCCGGTGACCGCCGAACCGCCCGCAGCCGCCGCATCGGCCGCGGTGAAATGAATGATCTGATCGAAATACCCTGTGGCAAGCGGATGTTCGTGCAAAAGCGCGGCACATGCGAGCGTCTTGAAAGTCGACATCATCGCGAACCGCTCGTCCTGACGGAAGCCGACGGTCCTCCCCGAACCGGTATCGACGGCGAGGACCCCGAGCCTGGCCTGATGCTGCTGTTCGATACCGGCCAACTGGCCCACCGGAGTCGGCGCTGGGTCCGGATCTTTCGACTCGTTCCCACATGCACCGAGCAGCACCGTCGTCACCAGGACGAGCCCCATGCGAGCCGAGCTCCGCCCGCGTCTACCGATCTTTGTCATGACGACACGACAGCACAGTGCCGATCCGCCTGTCCAAGACCGACGTGGCCGAAAGTCGATATCGGAATCGATATCGTCGCAGCGTACAGGCGCGACAGAGGTCTCGGCGGGACCGAGTATCAGGCAGCAGTCACCCGCAGCACCGCCTTACCGCGAAGGGTCCGTTCGGACAGCGCTCGGAACGCATCGGCGGTCTGCTCCCAGTCGAGCGTCAGACCGATCAACGGGGTGAGCCGACCATCGGCGACCAGATCCACGAGGATTCCGAGATCCTCGCCCTTGGTCTCCTCGGGAACCGGGCTGATGAAGCCGACGATATGTGCGTTCCAGCCCTGGGCATAGAAGTCGGCGAGGGTTAATTCGGCTGCGCCGCCGATATTTCCGTACCAGGCGAGATGTCCGCCGGGCGCAATGCGGCGAACAGCCTGGGCCGTGATCGGTCCGCCGATGCCGTCGAGTACCAGATGGAACGGGCCCAAACCTTCTTCGGCAAGGGAGGTTACGACGTGCCGCGCACCGAGGGCACGCGCTTCTGCCGCGCGTTCCGGACTGCTGACGAGTGCCGTCACCCGAGCGCCCGCCGCGACCGCGAGTTGCACCGCGTACTGGCCGACGCCGCCGGTCGCACCCGTAATCAACACCTGCCTCCCGAGCACGGCACCGCCGACGCGGAGTGCGCGCAATGCGGTCAGCCCCGCAATGGGCAGGGCTGCGGCCATTTCGAAGGACACGCGATCGTCGAGCACCGCCGTGCAATGCACCGGCACCGCAACGCGCTCGGCCCAGCCTTCCCAGTCCAGGTAGCAGACCACCCGGTCACCGACGGCCGGGCCTTTGCCATTCGCAGCTGCCCGCACGACCACACCCGCGACGTCCTGACCAGGTCGCCAACCATCGGAGCGGCGGGCGATCAAATTGACCTCATCGTGATTGACGGCATAGGCGCGCACCGCAACGACGACTTCATCGGACGCGGGATCCGGCTCCGGCAGATCGCCGGTCAACCGCAATCCGCCACGCGCCGCCGGATCTGTGATGAAACCTCGCATGTTCGGCCACCCTATCGGCCGGCGGTCGAGGTGCAACCGCGTTAGCAGGGATCGATGAACGCCAGATAGTCAAGGAATGAACGAGCCGTTCGACGGATGCGCGCGTAAGCTCCCTGGTCCGGGAGGTCGGGTCAGTGCAGTTTTCGGTATTGGGTGAGGTCTGCGGGTGGCGTGGGGAGACGCCGCTCGAATTGGGACCTCCGCAACGTCGCGCGGTACTGGCCGCGCTATTGCTGCGTGCCGGAAAGTCGGTCACCGCAGCGGAATTGGTGGAGGGGATCTGGGGCGAGGATCCGGTGCCGCGCGCCATCGCCGCGCTGCGCACCCATGTCGCGCAATTGCGTCGGGTGCTGGAACCGGAGCGGGTTTCGCGGGCACCGTCGACCGTGCTGGTCTCGGTCGGTGACGGTTACGCATTGCGGATCCCGCCGGGCTCGACCGATATCGAAGAGGTCGAGGCCCTGGTGGCCAGGGCCGAACGGGTGCGCGGCGAAACGCCGGACGCGGCACGCGAAGCATTGATCGACGCACTCGACCGCTGGCGTGGTCCCGCGCTGAGCGGATTGGCCGGACCTTTCGCCGAACGACACCGCACCCGGCTCGAGCAGTGGCACTTGACGATTCTCGAAGACCGGCTCGCCCTCGATATCGAGGTCGGCCGCGCCGCCGACGCGGTCGCCGAATTGGGTCCGCTGATCGATGAGCATCCGTTGCGCGAACGGTTCCGCGCACTGCTCATGGCCGCGCTGTATCACTGCGGCCGCCAAGCCGAGGCGCTCGGAGTGTTCGCACGGGCGCGCCGCGATCTGGTGGACGGGATCGGCGTCGAACCGGGTCCGGAACTGACCGCGATGCACGAACGCATCCTGCGTGCCGAAATGCCGACACCGCGATCGAACGGTTACGGTCCGGAACCGGTCGTGCCCGCGCAATTACCGCCGGATATCGCCGATTTCACCGGCCGCGAGCAATTGGTCGAGCACATCGCCGAGCAGTTGACCGGCGGCGGCAGCGCGGTCGCCATTTCCGCGGTCGGTGGCATGGGCGGCGTAGGCAAGACCACATTGGCCCTGCATGTGGCCCATCACGTGCGCGATCGCTTCCCGGACGGACAGCTATATGTGAACCTGCGCGGTGTCGATCCGGTGCCGACCTCACCCGGTGACGCACTCGGCGGATTCCTGCGTGCGCTCGGCATCGCGGAGGGCGAGATTCCGGGCGCCGTCGACGATCGCGCGGCCGAACTGCGCACTCGCCTCTCCGGTAAGCGCATGCTGATCGTCCTCGACAATGCCCGTGGCAGTGCGCAATTGACGCCGCTGCTCGCCGGAACACCCGGCACCGCCGTGCTGATCACCAGTCGTTCGGCGCTCACCGAGATGCCCGCCGTGCGCCGGACTCGCCTCGATGTACTGGAGCGCGACGAAGCCATGGCATTGCTGATCCGCATCCTCGGTCCGGAACGCGTTGCGGCCGAGGAAGGCGCCGCACGCCAGGTCGTGGCGCTGTGCGGCTGCCTGCCGCTGGCGGTGCGCATTGTCGGCGCGCGATTGGCCGTGCGGCCGCAATGGACGATCGGATCGTTCGCGGCGCGACTGGCCGACGAGAAGGGTCGGCTCGCGGTGCTGGAGACCGGTGAACTCGGCGTCGAGGCCGCGTTCCGGCTCGGCTACGGGCAGCTGAACGAGCAGCAGGCCAAGGCTTTTCGCACACTCGCGCTCGTCGACTTCCCGGATCTGCCGGTCGACGGCGTGGCCGCGGTGCTCGGCATCGCGGAGTCCGAGGCCGAGCGGATCTGCGAATCGCTGGTCGACCTGAGCCTGCTCGAGACGACGGTCCCCGGCCGCTACCGATTCCACGATCTGCTGCGCCTTTTCGCCCAGAGCGTCGCCGACGAGGACGAGTCGGCGGTGCTGGTCCGGCTGCTGGACTACTACCTCGCCGGTGCGAAGAACCTGTTGAGCGCCATCGACTACAGCAACATCACGCGCCTGTTGATTCCGACCACGGTGCCCGGGCGGCAGTTCACCAGCGGCGCCGAGGGACAGGTCTGGAACGACGTCGAGCGACCGGTAGTGATCGCGCTGCACCGGCAGGCCGCCAGGGTCGGTGGCCGCGCACTGCAGGTGGCGGCGGATCTGGCCTGGGTAATGGCCGAATTGATGGACGCGGGCACCCGCGCCAGGGAACTGTCCGAGGCGCTGACGGCATTGCTGGACACCGCAATTCGCGAGTCGCACGCGAGCGAACGCCGCATCCGGGTCGCGCTCGGCGCGCTGCTGCAGGTCGGGCTCGGCGAGGTCGAGGCGAGTCTGAAATATCTCGACGCGGCGGCCGAGCCATCCACCGACGACGCCGATCGCCGGATCGCGGTGCTTTCGGAGGTACTGCTCGGCATTGCCGATCGGCGACTCGGCGATGTCGAAACGTCGCGTCGGCATTTCGAGAATGCGATGCGCTTCGCCCGTGCACTCGGTGACCGGTCGATGCAGGCCTGGTGTCTGGCCTTGGTCACCCGAACCTATTGCGAGGCAGGGCGATACGACGAGGCGATCGATATCGCGGATCGGGCCATCGCGCTGGCGCGGGCGTCCTCGAATCCGGTCGCACTCGGTTGGGCCACCCACGAATTGGCCGCCACGCTATCGATGCGCGACGAGCACGAGCGCGCCCTCGAACTCGGTCGCGATGCCGTGCGGATCGCGCAGCGCAATGGTGTGCGACTCTGGGAGGGTTGGGCGCGAACCAGGTTGGCGCAGATCCAGTTGCGCGCCGGCGCTGTAGCGGATGCGGAAAGCCAAGCCGCAGAGGCGGTTCGGCTGCTCACCAAGGCCGCCGATCCGATCGATCGGGCGCGCGCCCTGGCTCTGCACGCGAGCGCGTTGGCGGCACAGGGACGCACCGGCCCGGCCGCGGCGGAGTTCGGCGAGGCCACCGAGATCTTCCGGCGCGCGGGGCTGGCCCCGCCCACCATCGATCGGCTCTTCAGTGCCGCGCCGACCGCTGACGTCGCGGATTAGGCGGCGTTTATTCAGCGTTTATCGGATGCTGATGGTTGCCTGGAATTCTCTGGGTCGATGCGATCGCCGTCGTGCGGGCGCGCTATATCGACTTGTGTGCGAGGGGTACGCAAGGCGTATCGGCATGTCCACCCGCGGTTTCCGATCGATAGGTTCACCCGATCGCGGGCGTCGCATCGACAGCGGCTGCGGGCCCGCCGGGTCCGGTCCACGCAGTCCGCGCACGCCGTGGTCGCCCCGGCAGCACCGGTTGCCGGTGCGCCCGGTCCAGCACCTTTCTGAAAGAACCTCGAGTCGCAATCTGACGAGTCCGTGACATGCCGGGCGAACTCCTTGTCGCGACCCCCGGACCAGCACACACTTCGAGGATGACAACCTTCGACGACCTCCGGGCGCTGTTCATCAACTGCACGCTCAAGCGCTCCCCTGAGCCGAGCAATACACAGGGTCTGATCGATGTCAGCGCCCACATCATGGCGAAGAACGGCGTCCAGGTTTCGCATATCCGCGCCGTCGATCACGACATCGCGACCGGCGTCTGGCCGGATATGACCGAGCACGGCTGGGCCACCGATGAATGGCCTGCGCTGCAGCGGCAGGTGATGGACGCCGACATCCTGGTGCTGGCCGGACCGATCTGGCTCGGCGACAACAGTTCGGTCACCAAACGGGTGATCGAGCGACTGTACGGCAATTCGTCGATCCTCAACGAGCGCGGCCAGTACGCCTATTACGGCCGCGTCGGCGGCTGTCTGATCACCGGTAACGAGGACGGCGTCAAACACTGCGCCATGAATATCCTCTACAGCCTCCAGCACCTCGGCTACACGGTTCCGCCGCAGGCCGACGCCGGTTGGATCGGCGAGGCCGGCCCCGGACCGTCGTATCTCGATCCGGGCTCTGGCGGACCGGAAAACGATTTCACCAACCGCAATACGACCTTCATGACGTGGAACCTGTTGCATCTGGCCCGGATGCTGAAGGACAGCAGCGGCATTCCCGCCCACGGCAATCAACGCTCCGAATGGGATGCGGGCTGCCGGTTCGATTTCGAGAACCCCGACTATCGTTAGGGCTCAGCAGGTTCGGGCATGGTCGCCGAACATCCTGTGCCACACCGGGATTCGGGTGTGAACTGCGCCGATGTCAGACACGGGTATCGTCGGAACGGTGTCCGGCCTCCGACGAGCTGGTTTATTTTTCGGTGCACTGCTCGCCCTGGTCGCAGTCCTCGGTGTGGCGGGTCTGCCGGTGTATGTGCATCCGCAGACCGACCCGTTGCGCCGTGCCGATGCGATCGTGGTGTTGGGCGGCACCGCCTATGAACGTTTCGACGTCGGCCTCGATCTCGCCGAACGCGGATACGCACCGCAACTGCTGATTTCCCGATCGACCGGCGAGAACGATTCGGTGATGGATCGGTATTGCGCGCCCCGATTCGAGTTCACCGTCAGCTGTTTCGTACCCGATCCGTGGACGACCGACGGTGAGGCGCGCGAGATCGCCCGGCGTGCAAGCTTTTACGGCTGGCACCACATCATCGTGGTGACCTATACCCCGCATGTGTCGCGGGCCAGGTACATCGTCGGCAAATGCTTCCACGGCGAGTTGACCATGGTGGCCAGTCCCAGCGACGGCGGCCTGAAGTTCTGGACCTGGATGTACCTCAGGCAGTCCGCGGGCTATGTGCGGGCATTCTTCAACCGAGGTTGTTGAACCGCGAACGCAGCGATATCGGGTCTCAGGGAGTTGTTGTCGGTGGCTGGCGCGATGCTGTGGCGCTTTGCCGGTGATCGGCACGATTCGGGTGCGGGAGGACACCCGACGGCTACGGCGCATGATTGCCCACGGTCGGGCGAAAATCTTGTCGGCGACGGTGTCGCTGCGGGCCGGTCGTTGGATGGTCAGCGTCGCTGAGTGCACGGAATTGCATCCGTCGCACCGGCATCCGGTCCACGATTACGGTGATCACGGTGGTTGGGTGGGGCTTGATCGAGGGTTGTCGGCGTTCCTGGTCGCAGCCACCAGCGGCGGTGTCGAGCTAGACCGGATCACTGATCAACCGCGACCTTTGGTGACCGGGATGCGCAGGCAACGGCGGCTCGCCCGGTCGGTCACACGGAAACAGAAGGGAAGCCGTAATCGGCGCGAGGCCGTTGCCCGGTTGGCACGTCATCATCACCGCATCCGTAGTATCCGCGCGCATTTCCTGCATCAGGTGTCGAACCGGCTGGTCAAGACTCACGACCGGCTGGTAATCGAGGATCTGAACATCGCGGGCATGCTCGGCAACCGGCGTCTTGCCGGTGCGATCAGTGACGCGGGGTGGGGCGAGTTCGCTCGCCAACTCCGGTACAAACAGTCCTGGCGCGGCGGAGAAGTGGTCACGATCAACCGATGGTTCCCGTCGAGCCGGCTGTGCTCGAACTGCGGTACACGTAATGAGAAATTGACGTTGGTGGGCCGCGTTTTCACCTGTGATTGTGGTGCGCGTATGGACCGTGATCTCAATGCCGCGGTCAACCTCGCTACGCGCGGCGAGCAACTGGATCTTGCCCGAGTCCGGGAGCCCGAAGCACGAGCCCCGGATAACAACGCCCGCCGACGGGACGGCTCTGACACACCCACCCGGTGTGTGAAACCAGCCCGGATGACGCGGGAACCGGTGACCACACCCGACACGGGTTGGGCATCGGACGTCCGAGAAGGACGGCGTCACAGAATTCGACGGAGTTCACAGACGCGCTGTCATAGCCTGGATACGGTTGTTGGGAGAGGACCGCCGTTGCGAATCGATGAGCTGCGCACGGTCGGTGACGACGAGCTGAGCGCCGATATCGTCATTATCGGATCCGGGCCCGCCGGACTGACCATCGCGACCGAACTTGCCGGAACACCGCTGCGCGTTCTGGTGCTGGAAAGCGGCGGGCTGACCGCGACCGAAGAGGTCGATGCGCTAGCCGATATCGAGAATGTGGGCGCGCGCCGGGCACAGTCGGATCGGGTCGCGGGCGACCGGATCCTGGGCGGTGCATCCCATACCTGGAGCGGCCGCTGCGGCCTGCTGGACGATCTCGATTTCAGTTGCCGTCCTTGGGTTTCCGGTTCCGGATGGCCGATCGGCGCCGCCGACCTCGAACCGTATCTGGCGCGCGCGGCCGAACACATCGGCATCGGCTGCGGCAGTGGCTTCACCGATGACGCGTTCTGGCAGCTGGCCGGTCGGTCCCAACCCGCGGTTGCCCTAGATCCGGCGCGCCTGCGTCCGTACTTCTGGCAGATCAGCCGGGATCCGATGGATCCATTCGACTGCAAGCGCTTCGGTGCGCACGTGAAAGATCTTGTCGCGCCGAATGTCCGGGTGCTCATAGATGCGACGGTCACCCATATCGACACCGATCCCGGAGGCACCCGGGTGGTTTCAGTCCAGGTCGCCGGTGCGGATCCGCAGCCGCGGTCGGTGCGCGCGCCCGTCTTCGTCCTGGCCACCGGCGGTATCGGAAATCCGCGGCTGCTGTTGGCCTCCCGGCGAAACATGCCCGGTGGCATCGGCAACCGGCACGACATGGTCGGGCGCTATCTGATGGATCACCGCTGCGGTGCGGTCGGCGCATTGGATCCGGCCGTGGCGAACAGCGCGCTGGAACGCTTCGGCAAGTACGTGGTGAAGACGCCGCACGGTAAGCACACCTTCCTGCACGGCGTCGCGCTCTCGCCGAAGATCCAGGAGGCCGAGGGCCTGCTCAATTGCGCACTGTGGCTGCAGGAGGTGCCCGCCGAGGACGATCCATGGGAGTCGGTGAAGCAGTTGCTGCGCGGACGCGGCGATCGCCACGATGCGCGAGTCGCGGTGAGCCACGCCGGATTACTGCTCGCGGGCGCGCGGGCCAGACTCATCAAACACGCCGGACTGCCGCACAAACTCGATCGAATCGAATTGCGCTGCATGGTCGAACAACTGCCGAACCCGGACAGCCGCGTCACCCTGACCGATCGGACCGATCGGCTCGGTGTACCGCTGTCCCGGATCGATTGGCGGGTGAATCGGCGGGAAGACACAACTGTGCGCCGGGCGGCAGCCGTGGCGGTCGAGGAGTTCGCGCGACTGGGATTCCCAGCCCCAACGCTGTACGACTGGGCGCGGGCGGACAGCGAACTGCCGCTGATGCTCACCGATTGGGCACACCCGGCCGGGACCACCCGGATGTCCACGGATCCGCGCGACGGCGTGGTCGACACCGACTGCCGGGTGCACGGAATGGCCAATCTATTCGTCGCGGGCAGTTCGGTTTTCCCGACCACCGGCCATGCGAATCCGACCCTGACGATCGTTGCGCTGGCGGTTCGGCTAGCTGATACTTTGCGGACTTTCGCATAGTCTGCGGCTTATGGACAAGACGCCCGGTTCGCCGCACCCATATGAACCACATCGTGAGGGTCTGGCCTCTCGGCTGAACTGGTTGCGGGCGGGCGTACTCGGGGCGAACGACGGCATCGTTTCGACCGCGGGTCTGGTTGTCGGTGTCGCCGCGGCGACGACCAGCGCCTCGGCCATTTTCACCGCCGGCATTGCCGGACTCACCGCCGGCGCGATCTCCATGGCCGTCGGCGAATACGTTTCGGTCAGCGCACAGCGGGATTCCGAGCGGGCGCTCCTGGCCAAGGAACGCACGGAACTCAAGGAAGAACCGGACTTCGAGCTGGCCGAACTGGCCGATATCTATCAGTCGAAGGGGCTGACACCGGAGACGGCGCGCAAAGTGGCCGAGGAGCTGACCGCGCACGACGCCTTCCTAGCCCACGCCGAGGCCGAACTCGGTCTGGATCCGCACGAATTGACCAACCCGTGGGCCGCGGCCGCCTCCTCGGCGGTCGCGTTCACCGTGGGTGCGCTGCTGCCACTGTTGGCGATCATCCTGCCGCCGACCACCGCACGCATTCCGGTGACATTCGCGGCGGTGCTGATCGCGCTGGCGATCACCGGGTCGGTCAGCGCCCGGCTCGGCGGTAGTAATCGCGGGCGCGCGGTGGTACGAGTGGTGGTCGGTGGTGCGCTGGCGATGGCGGTCACCTATGGCATCGGTCAATTGGCGGGTGTCGCCGGGTTATGAGAACGGGCCGAGGGAACCCCTCGGCCCGTCCTGTGTTCAGCGCGTCGGCGTCAGTAGTAGTGCCGCCGACCGCCGACCGGGTGCCGCCCCACCGACCCGACGAGGGCCAGTACCGCACCGATGATCAGCAATATGATTCCGGCCGTGGTGAGCAGACCGATTCCGAGTAGATACCCGACAATGAGGAGTATCAAGCCGAGGACGATCATTGTTCTTTCCTTTACTTGGTCGTTTTGACCGTTGTCCGGCCGGATGTTTCGACCGGTGCCGACCCGCTGGGCTGGCGCATGAACCGATTCCAGCTCCACGCCGGCTTACCGCCCTGCGGCGGGGTGACCTGCGCGGCGGGTTTGGTCGCGGCAGGCGGTGATGCCGCCGCCGGTGGCGTGCTTCGACGCTGCTCGGCGGCCTTGGCCTTCTCCTGGGCGGCCAACTCCCGGCGCGACTGCCGCAGATCGCGCCGGGTGGCGCTGTTGCGGCGGGAACTACGCCAGACGCCCGCGAGCAGCAGGCTCAGGCCGAGCATCCCGATCGCTCCGATCGCGATCCCGTAGAGGAAAAGTTCCCCCGCGGAAGCGGTGAAGTGATAGTCGAATACCCCGAAATCGCTGGATGACGTACGAACTTCGCCCGTATTGGCCGCCACTCCGGCAACGCCGATAATTACCGCGCCGATGAGAACGACGAGCCCGATGATAATGATCATGACAATCCCGTTGCGCTGGTTGACATTACCTTCTGGCTATGCCCGGTAATTCCGTAATCAAACACCCGACCGGCGCGGCGTTTGGAAACTGCCGATTCGGTTATCTGCCGAATCGAAGGACAGCCACCTACAAGGAGGTCGTGATGACCTATACCTTCGATATGACCGATTACTCCGACGAACGCGCCGTAGTCGCCGAACGCGCGCTCTACAACCTCGGCGGCGTGCAATCGGTCGACGTCGACCGCACCTCGGAAACCATCACCGTGAATTCCACCCTTTCCTACGGTGAAGTGCTCGACGCGATCCGCTCCGCGGGCGTCGGCGCGAAGTAGGCGGGACCTGGTCTAGCGCCGACCGAGGTCGAGGCGTCGAGTCACCCGGTCGACCAGGTCCGGGGGCATGCCGGGTTCACGGCGGGCGGCCAGAGCTTCGCGGCGGCCCGCTTCCAGGACATCGCCCTGGATATCGCGAATCTTCATCATCAGCTTCAGATCTCGGGCCGCGTTGGCCTTGGCGTCCTCGTCGGCCGCCTCCGGATCGGCGCGAGCCAGGCGCTGGCGGAGTTGGTTGCGCAGGCGTTCGTAGACGTCGTCGGGGAGGCCTTCGGTTTCGGCGATCTGTTTGAGGCGGTCGAGTTCCGCACGGACGACACGTTCCCAAAGGCTCCGTTCGAGCAGCCGTTCCTTCTGGGAGTCGGCCTGAACACCGCTGAGCCGCACGACAAGTGGCAATGTCGGGCCCTGTAGCAGCAGGGTGAACAGGACGACGGCGAAGGCCGTGAAGAGGATCTGAGTGCGACCCGGAAACGGTTCGCGGGCATCGGTGAGCAGCGGAATGGCCAGTGCCAGTGCGATGGTCGCGACACCCCGCATGCCCGCCCACCAGGTGACGACCGTCTCCTTCCAGGTGTAGGGCTCGTCGGCGTCCTCGTCACGCCACCACCACCTGCGCAGGGAAAGGGTGGTCAACAGCCACACCAGCCGCAGTCCGACCACCACGGCGACAACGACGCCGGCGACGCCGAGCAGTCGCGGCCAGCCGTCGCCCGTATCGTCGAGTACGACACCGAGTTCCAGGCCGATCAATCCGAAAGCGAAACCGCTGATCAGCATTTCGGTGATCTCCCAGAAGGCATCGCCGACCAGGCGGTAATCGCGATCGCCGAAATTGGTGCCCGCATCGGTCAGATACAGCGCGCACACCAGCACCGCCAGCACGGCCGATCCCGAAAATGCCTCGGCCACACCGTAAGCAGCGAACGGCAGCAGCAGGCTCAGCGCCACCTGCCAGGACGCCTCCTCCAGTTTGCTGGTCAACTTGCTGCCCGCATAGCCGAGCGCCATCCCGACAATGATCGCGACCACCGCCGAGATCACGAACTCGCCGACCGCATGCCATGCCGAAAACTTGCCGGTGAGCACGGCCTGCACCGCGACGCTGTAGATGACGATCGCGGTCACATCGTTGAACAGCCCCTCACCGCCGAGCGTCACCACCAGGCGGCGCGGCAGGCCCAGCTTGCCCGCCATGGCCGTCGCGGCCACCGGATCGGGCGGAGCGACAACAGCACCGAGTGCCAGGCAAGCCGCCAATGGCAGCGCCGGATACCAGGCGTGGAAAACCGCCGTCACCGCCGCGGCCGTCGCGAAAACCAACCCGACCGCGCGCAATGCGATCGGACCCCAGTTCTCCGCGAACTGCCGCCATGAAGTCCGCCGTGCTGCCGCGTACAACAGGGGCGGCAGCACCAGCGGCAGGATCAGGTCGGGCGGCACATCGACCCGAGGAACCGCGGGTATCAGCGCGAGCACACATCCGAATACCGTCATCAGGACCGCCGATGCGACACCGAGTCGCCGCGCGAGCGGTTCGGCCAGGATCGTGGCGAATAGCAAGACGAACATCAGCACCAACTGGTCCATGACGCCCCAGTCTGCGGTGAGTTGCTGAGATTTCCCTAGCGACCGCGCCCATACGGCACTGTGAGTCTCCGGCGTTCCTGTCGCGTCAGACGGTTGGGCACCAGCTGCCACCAGGTCATACACCGCCACACCCATTCCAGCGGGCCGTAGCGGAACCAGCGCAACCAGTAATAACTCCACAGCGCCTGCACCGCGATAATTGCGGCGGCCGAGCCGAGCAGTGCGCCGTAGCGATCGGAATCGGATAGGCCGAGCCACGGGTCAGCGGCCAGGACAAGTCCGGTTGCCGAGACGTAATTGGTCAGCGCCATCCGCCCCATCGGCTCGAGCATCTCCGCAAAAACCTCACCGGTCTCGGTGCGCAGGAATAGCAGGAATCCGGTGAGATAGGCGAGCGCGCCGAGCAGTCCGGCGACCGGAGCCACACTGCCGGTCCACAGCGCGCTATACGGCGTGCGGTACTCGCACACCCCGGCGGCCACCGCCGCGGGCACGGCCGGCACGAACACCACCGCGATCCGCCAACTGCGATCGCGCAGGTCATCCGCGAGGCCGAAGCGGTCGGCGGCCAGACCGAGCAGGAACAGACCGGGCACCAGGCCGAGCCCACCGCCGATCGTGACCGGAACCCCGATTGTGGCAACCAGCCCGACGAGCAATATCACCCAGCGCCCTAGCCCGGCCGCGGGCAGCAGCACCACCAACCCGACGATCGCATATGGCAGCAACGCCTCACCGGGCTGGAACACATGGTGGATCAGACCGAACACACCGAGCGCGACGAGCCGCCGCGCGAGTACCAGCCGCGGACGGTCGCTGCACTCGGCCGCTCGATCCAGGAACAGCGAAAAGCTCAGCCCGAACAGGAACGAGAAGATCGGAAAGAACCGTCCCTCGAACAGCACAGACAGCACGTGCCGTATCGGATCCACAGTTCCGGGCCCGACCATCGCGCGCATATCGGTGATCTGCCAGATATTGACCACCAGAATCCCGCACAGCGCGAAACCACGCACGGCGTCGAGCTCGTGGATGCGCGGGCGCGCACCGGCGGGATCCATGCATCCACGCTATCGAGGGCCCGCTCCAGATCCGGTGAAGACAACGCCGCTCAGCCCAGGTTGGCCTCGACCAGCGCGCACAGCGAAAGCTTCCTTCGCCTGCCGCATCCATGCCGGTGAGCTCGAGCACTAATACTTCGTGCATTAACTATTCATGCGCTAAATTTGATGTCGACCCTAGGAGGTGCCATGGAGATCGACGATCCGTTGCGGCTGGATCGGCAGGTGTGTTTTGCGCTGGCCGTGGCCAATCGGTCGGTACTCGGCGTGTACCGGCCGCTGTTGGAACCGCTCGGGCTCACGCATCCGCAGTATCTGGTGATGTTGGCGCTGTGGGGTGAGGCGCCGATGTCGGTGAAGGCAATTGCCGAGGCGATTCAGTTGGATTCGCCGACGCTGTCGCCGCTGCTCAAGCGGCTGGAGTCGGCCGGGTTGATTACGCGAGGTCGCGATAGTCGTGACGAGCGCAACCTCGTGGTGGATCTGACCCCGGCCGGGCGAGCGCTGCGCAAGCAGGCCGAGCAGATTCCGCCCGCCGTGGTGGAGCGGCTCGGCGTGACATTGGCGGATCTGGAGGAACTGCGCGAAGTGCTGACCCGGGTCAACGAGGCCGCGCGTCGCGCGGGTGACCCTGCCACCTCACGAGGAGTGCACGCATGACCCGACCCAATCCCATCCAGTGGATCGGCTACGCCTTCGGGCGGCGCCTGCCGGATTCGTTGCGCGAGTGGGTGCGCAACGACCTCACCGGCAAGTACGCGACGCCACGTCATATCGTGCGCGGGCTGGTGCCGTTCACCCCACTGTTCGCCGTATTCCTTTTGTTCCCAGGCGAATTGTGGTTGCGCGGGTCGATGGTGTTGTTGGCACTACTGCTCGCGTTGTTCTACACAACGGCCTTCATGCCGATGAATCGGGCGCATCGCCTGGCGAAACACGGACTGCCTGCCGATTTGCAGAATCCGGAGCGGGCGCGGCGACGGGCGCTGGAGCGGGCGACCTACGCGGCGCAGCATCCGCATTGAGCAAACACAATCCTGTCAACGTCCTGCCGGCCTTCGCGATTCACCAGTAGCGACGACGCGCGGAGCGGCGAGCGGTGAAGTTGGGCGGCCTGGTCTCGGTCGGCCTGGCACGCCGACGGTTTCGCCAAGGGGCATCTGCGGGGCGGGTGGCGTGGAGTCGTTTCTTTCGCATGGCCGGCAGCGTCAGCGCAGGGCCCACGGGGCAATGGCCTGGACGGCGGGCCAGCCGAAATCTTCGGTGTCCTCGTCTTCGACGAACCACAGCCAGTTCTGCACCGCACGGACCAGCGTCCAGGCGCGGGCGCGATCCGGATCGAGTCCGGCGATATCGACGACGGCGGCAAATCGATCGTCGAGAGCGGATTCACTGCGCCGATTCCACAGCAGCGACAGCGTGGTGAATTCGAGATCGCCCGCCAGGGGCTGCGGATCGATGACCAGCCATGGTTCGCGAGTGCCGCCGAGGACGTTCTCGTAGTGCAGATCCTCATTCACCAGCAGTCGGTCCGAACTCGGACCGAGCTGCACGCAGACGTCGACGGCCGCGTCGAGCATCTTGCGCGGGAAGGGTCCGCCGAGGCGCTGCCAGTTCTTGGGCAGTTCCTCGACCAGGCGCTCGGCCTCGGTACGCAGGTCGCGAGAGATTCCCGGCGGAGCGGGGATGGCGAGTCGACGCAGCAGGACGGAGATGATCCGAACCGCGTCGTCGATGGGCTCGAAGTCCAATGACCGGGTGGGATCGAGTCGTTCCAGCAGGAGTGCGCCGTGCTCGGCGTCGCTGTCGAGCAACCGCACCGCACCATTGCCCGCCCAGGCGGTCAATGCGACCGGCTCGTCGCGGGTCTCGGGAGTGAGATGGCCGAGTTTGAGCACAACCCGACCGCCATCCGCGCGCACGGCGGGCAGCACCAAGCCGCCGTAGCCATACATGGGTGCGCCCTCGAACCGAAGCTCCCAGCGCTCGGCGAACCGGGCCGCGAGTTCGGGCAGACCATCCAGCCAAGCCCGAGCCGCGGGCTCCATCTTGACGAGCCGATCGGCGAAGAATTCGGGGACAACGATCACCAATCGAGCTTCTCAGCCGTGTCGAACGAATTTCGTCGTCGATCGGCTACGGGAATCCGGGCAGCGGGGGCAGCGGCGGCAGGAATGGGAACGGATTCTCAGGCATCGGGTTGGGGACCGGGTTGGGATTCGGATTCTGTGGGACTGGATTCTGTGGGACTGGATTCTCCGGCACCGGGTTCTGCGGGACCTGGTTCTGGGGAACCTGGTTCTGCGGGACCGGATTCTGCGGAACCTGGTTCTGCGGGACCTGGTTCTGCGGAACCGGCGGCGGTTCCGCGACGCCCTGACCTTGCGGTATGCAGGTCCAGTGGCCATCCGGCGACTGTCCCCATTGCGCGACGACCCCGTCGTGCGAGCAATCGTCGCCGATCCCGTGCGCTTCGCGCGCCTGTTCCTGTGGCGCACAGACCCACAGGCCGTTGCGCTGATCCCATCGGGCGACGACCCCGTCGTGCGAGCAATCGTCGCCACGCTTGCGCGCCGGTTGCCCCGCGGAGGTCGTCGCGCGGTTCGACGGCGGCACGAGCGGGGGCGCGGGACGGGCGGTGCTGGCTTTGACGCTCGACGTGCCCGATGTCGGTGCGTCGTTGTTCGAATCCTGATTCGACCGCAGTAGCGCGATCGCGACCACCAGCGCGAGCGCGGCGGCGATGACGGCCGCGATGGTCAGGACGCGCCCGCTATCGTTTCCCGATGTCGTACCGCCGCCGGATTCCACCATCACACCGCCTTCGTGCCGAGTAGGGACTACCTTCACGAAAAGCTCTGCTGGCAGGCTACCGAAGATCGCAGTGCGAAATATCAACTTTTGCGGCCTGCGTTTGCGCAGGTAGTGCCTTATTTGATGCCGACGCGCACCTTGACGGCGTCATCGCCGGTTTCGTGCAGCGCCTGACTGATCAGACTGCTGAGATCGATGCGCGGCGCACTCGCGGTGACCGCGTCGGCCAGCGGCCGCAACCCCGGAATGAGCGATTTCAGCTCCGGCCCGACCTTGTCCATCCATTCGGTCACCCGCTGCAGGAACGGCACTAGGCCATCGCCCTCCAGATACATCTGCGGACTGTTCCCGGCCGTGACCAGCCGGCCGACCGCCTCGACGAGATCGTCCAGCGACTGACCGAACCGCACCAGATCGGGCGCACCGATCGAGGTGGCCGGTCCGGCCCATTCGATATCGCTCGCGGCCAGCTGAAAACTATTGAGCAGTTCGGCGATTTTCGGGGCCCTGGTCATGATGGTGGCGGCGAGCAGATCGCCTGAGCGCGCCAGTTCCGGCATCGCCGCGGACGTGCCGGAGATCGACTTGCCGAGCGTATCCACGATCGAGCCGACCACAGTGGGATCCAGCTGGTTCATGGTCTTGGTGACCAGCCGCGCGACCTCCGGAATCGATAGTGGTGTGCGAATGTCCTTGGTATCGAGCCGCTGTCCGTCTTTCAGATACGGGCCGCCGCCGGTATTCGGCACGAACTGCACATAGGGCTCGCCAAGCGCGGAGAGCTGTTCGATGGTGACGGTGCTGTCGGTCGGCACCTGCTGGCCCTTGTCGACGCGGAAGCCGACCTCGACGCCCGCGGCCGTATTCTCCACCGATGTCACCTTGCCGATCGGGATGCCGGTGAGCAGAATCGGCGAACCAACTCCCAAGCTGCCCGAATTCCGCAGCACCATCGACGCATTGGTGTAATCGGCGAGCGGATCGAACCGCACCACACCGAACGTCAGATAGCCGGCGCCGAGGATCAGGATTGCCGCGATGCCACCGAGCGAAACGAGCGAACCCGGCTTCATCGGACCGCTCCGATCATGCGCAACGTTTGGATGATCCGATCCACCTGCTCGGGTTCGGATATCCCGGCGCCGTCGGTCCTGATATTCAGCTTCGGCCCGCGCTCCACGAACGGAATGATTTTGTCGCGCAATAAGGCGACGAGCATGGCCAGATTCGAGGGCGACCGCAGGTCCAGCGGACCACCGGTCAGTATCGGCACGAATTCTTGCAGCATCGCGTCATCGGACTGCAGCAGCGGCGCCAGCCAGGTCATCGAGCGACCGACCGGGCCGAGTACGCCGAAGATATTCGCCACTCCGGCAAACGAATTCGTCGCTGCGTTCACCTGCGCTACCGACTCGGCGCTGAGGATATTGTCCAGTTCGGGCCGAATATCATGCAGCACTTCGGAATTGGTGAGCAGACCGTAAAGCAGCGAATCCACCTGGTCGAGATTCGCCGCCAGATCCGCGGCATCACCGCCCATCACCTTCGAAATGCGCGCGGTCTCCCGAGGATCCTGCGGCAGTACGGAATTGAACCGAGTGATGATGTCCTGCAGCTGGCCGATCGCACCGCCCTGGACGAAGAAGGCCATGGCGGCCATCGTGTCTTCGAGCTGTACCGGCGGCTTGGTCCGCTCGATCGGAATGGTGCCGTCGGGTCCGAGCAGCGAACCGAAACCATTGGACGGCGTACTCAATGCGATGTGGATATCGCCGAGCACAGTGTTCTGCCGCAGCTCCGCAATGGTCGTGGTCGGCAGTTGCACCGACTTCGCGATATCGGCTTCGACCACAACGAATCCGGCGCGGCCCGCGGGTGCACCGGCCGCGGGTACCACGGTCACCTTGTCGACCGTGCCGATCTGCGCGCCATTGGCCATCACCTTGGCCTTGGCGGGCAGGTTCAAGACATTCGCGAATTCGATCTTGACGCGATAGGTGGCTCCGGATACCGATGTGCCGGGGACCGGCACCGATGACGGATCGAAAGCACAGCCGCCCAGAGCGATTCCGGCCGCCAGCACGACCGCCACGAGACGCCTTCTCATCGTCCACCTGCCAATCCCAGTACCAGCGGGACGAGTTGCATATCGACCATGCCGTCCGCGGCGCCCATGCATTTGCCCGGCGTGACGGCATTGACCGCGGCACAGACCTCTTCGGCTTTCTGCTGCGCAATGGCCACCTTCGGCGGCGCGTAGCTGATGCCCGGCGCACCATCGGATACCACCGTGCGGAATGCCGAGGTGAGCGCGGGCGTCATGAGCACCACATCGCGCAGCGAACCGACATTGGCGCGCAAGAGCTTGATCAGCGGCACACTGGCGTCGAGCGCGCGCATGATCGGATCACCGAACATGGTGGTGATGTCATTGACCATGGGCAGGATCTGGCGCAGGCCGTCGAAGAGTTGTACTGCCGGACCGAGCAATTCGGTACTCGCCTGATTCAGTGCGGGGCCGATGCGAACCAGCATGGTTTGCAGGTCGCCCCAATATTGGTTCACCTTCTGCGACACCGAGGCAAACGCGTCGAAAATGCCTGCCAGATGGCCGATATCGGCGTCGGGGGATTTCAGCGCGGAGCCGAGTTTGCGAATCAGTTCGTTGACCTGTGGACCGGTGCCCGCGGTCGCCGCGTCGATCGAGGCGAGCCCCTTGGCCAGCGAATTCTGATCGGATCCATTGAGCTGATCGGAAAGTGAGGACAGCGCGGTCAACGTTTCGGTGAGGCTCTTCGGGGTGAGCGTTTTGGTGATGCACTGACCACTGTCCCAGCGCTGCATGTTATTACCGCTGGACAACACGGCCAGATTGCGATCGGCGACCACGGTGTCGGACACGGTGGTTGCCGAGGCATCGGCGTACACCGGATGGTCGGCATCGACATCGAATTCGACCCGCACGCTCTTGCCCTGGTTCCGCACCGAGGTCACCGTGCCGACCGTGATGCCGCGCATCGTCACCTGATTGCCCGGATACAGTCCGATGCTGTCGGGCATTATGGCGCAATAGGATTCGGTCTTCCGCGGCGGATCGAAGGCGATGAAATACCCGCCGACCGCAAGCGTGGCGACAACAACGGCACCGGCGATCGACATGAACGCCTGCGAGCCGAGCATGCGATTCAGCATCAGCACGCCTTCCCGGGGAGCGGCACGCACACCGCACCGGACTGGTCCACCACGATCCCGCCCTCAGGAATCACCAGGCCCTGCAACTTCTGACTCAGATCATGTGCGGAGGAGATGATCGGCTCCAACTGACCGCCCATCTGCTCCAGCCGCGGAAGAGCATCGGCCAACTGCTGCGCCTTGGGTTTCAACGTGGAATCCCAGGACGGCGCGAGTGCGGCGACCCGCTGAACCACACTGTTGAGCAAGGCAATCGATTCGCGCAGCTCGGCACGCTTATCGAGGAGTACGGTCTCGAGCAGATTGGCATTCTCCATCAACCTGCGCAGATCACTCTTCGCGCCGTCGTACATGGTCACGTATTCGTCCGCCACCGCAATGGCATTGGAAACCTGGGTGCGCTGGCGGTCGATGGCATCGATATAGCTGCCGACGGTATCCAGCGTGCTGCGCAAGCTATCCGGCGCACCCTCGACCGACTTGTCCAGTGCCGCCAGATTGCGCCGCAAAGTATCACCGTCGATCTTGCCGATCGGTGCCGTCGCATCCTGGAAGGTCTGAATCAGGCTGTAGGGCACGCGAACTCGATCGGCCGGAATGGGCTTGTCGCCGAGCGGCTCGGTGCCCGCGGGGAACAGTGCGATGTAATGGCCGCCGACCACGGTGAGCATGCGCACGTCCAGCGAGGTCTGGTCGCCGACGAAAACATCGGAGTCCACGGTGAACCGCATGACGACCTTATCCGGTTTCAGCTCCAGCGATTTCACGGTGCCGACCGAGATGCCCGCCAATCGGATATCGTCGCCGGACTTCACCGACTGCGCCTCGGACAGCTCCGCGGTATAGGTCGTCTTGCCGAACGGAATCACGTAAAGCGCTGCGGCAGCGCCCATTGCGATGACCACGAGCACCACGCCGATAATGCCGAGCCGCACTTCTCTGCGCAGCCGGGCCGGTTCGTCGAGGATCGGGGTATTTCCGCCGAACCACAATCTCACCCGTTGCATACGGCCACCTTCTGTCCGCCGATCAGCACCTGCACCGGATTCGGCAGATCCGCATTTCCCTTGCTGCACTCCGGTTTCCAGTCCGCGATAGTGCGCGGCACGGCATTGTCGATCGAGGCGAGCAGCCCCGGTAACTTGCCGAAAACGTCGACGGCCTCCTGCGGGTCGGGGAAGAGTTTGCGGATGAGCCCGTCGATATCCGCGCCGCTGTCTGCGGTCGGGCCGACGGTGGCGAGCAGCCGGTCGAGCGGTCCGAGCACCGAGGGCGCGTTCATCGCGAATTCTGCGAGGCCGCCGATATTGGCCTGCAGTGCTTGGAAAATATCGGTCAGCCGGGCCAGCAGCGGAACCAGATAGTGCACCCGGCCACCGACCCGGTCGGCGAGTTCGGACATATTGCGCACCAGCGTCGCGATCACCGCCTGCCGATCGCCGACGTATTTGCTCAGCTTGCCGATGGCATCCATGGCCGGACCCAAACCCGAACCGTCGCCATCGATCACCGCGAGCATGCTCTCGGTGAACTGGTTGACGGCTTCCGGAGACATGGTGGCCAGCACCGGTTTCAGGCCGTTGAACAGGCTGGTCACATCGAAGGACGGAAGCGTCATCTCGGTATCGACGACCGCGTTCGCGGGCAGTCGGACACCGGGATTCGGCTGCTGCTGCAGATCGATATACCGCTGGCCGGTGAGGTTTTGGTAGCGGATCGCCAGGGTGCTGTTGTCATAGATGGGCGTGGAGGTCTTGACGGTGAGCCGGACCTTGGCCTTGACGCCGTCGAGCGATAGGCCCTCGACCTTGCCGACCTGCACGCCGTACATGCGCACGTCATCACCGACCTTCAGGCCGTTGGCATCGGTGAACAGCGCATCGTGCGCTTCGGTATCCCCAGGCACCGGCCGCTTGATCGCCGTCAGCACGAGCGAGAGCACCACGATCATCACCGCGGCGAAAACACCGAGCCGCCAAGCCGCGCCACGAACCGTCATCGCACACCCGCTTGACCGAGCACCGGCACCGCGATACCGGGCACGCCCCGCAGATCGACGTCGAGATTCAGCACCGGACCGTCGGGCGTATCCGGCATGGCGGCCCGCAGCCGCTCGAGCAGTGCCCGGAGTTCGGCCGCGGACTGCTGGGGCCGGGGGACCATCTGCGCCAACACATTCAGTATCGGTGCGAGCATGTCGGCGCCCTCGGCGAAATGGCCGCCCGCGGTGGTCAGCGTGGTTCCGAGCGCGGGCAAGATGCTGCCGGTCAGCGCGGCGACACCGCGGTCGTAGTGCTCGCGATCGGTCTGCAGGATATTGATATCGCGGATCTGGTCGAGAACCTGGATGGTGGCGCCCGCGAATTTGCCGCCGCCGTCGAAGGCCGGGCCGAGTCTGCCGACGAGTTCGGAGGTCGGCATGGTCTGGTTGTCGGCAATGGTGCGCGCCACCGTGATCAGTGCCTGCACCAGCGGGGTGAATGCCTGGAAATCCGCGGAGACCTGGGCGATGACACTGGCCAGCTGCGGTGTGAATATGGTCGCGCCGACCTGGGACAGGCTGCGCAGGATGCTGCCCATCGTCGCGTCGTAGACATCCGCCGCGCGTCCCCCGGTCAGATCGATGACCGCATCCGGTCGCAACGGCGAACCGCCCGGGCCACGGCGCAATTCGAGTTCGCTGATACCGAACAGGTTTGCGGGCGCGTAGTCGACGCGCAGGCTGTCATCGATGCCGAAGAGCCGGGACTGATCCAGCTGCAAGGTGATTCGCTGGGTGCCGCGCTCATCCGGCGCGATCCGCGTGACCGTGCCGACCAGCACACCGTCGAGACGCACCTGCGTGCCAGCGCTGACACCGTCACCGATTTCCTGGGTGTGCAAGGCGATCCGCAGCCCCTCGTCGACACGCAGGTGCCTATGGAGCGTGGTCGCAAGGGCGACAACGGCTATCAGCGCGATGATCGCCGAACTGACCGTCCGCGAACGCTTCTTATCCGCGGCAACGCCGGGCATTCCATACTTCGGCATCCGCTACCCCGTAAAACTGATCGCCGCGTTGAAGCCCCACAGCACAATGCTGAGCACCATGTCGATCGCGATGATGGCCACGAAACTCGTGCGCACCGCACGACCCGACGCGATACCGACACCCTCGGGCCCGCCGGTGGCGAAGAATCCGTAATAGCTGTGCACCAGGATCACCACCGTCCCGAAGATGGCGACCTTGATCACCGCGGCGATCACGTCGAAGCCGGAGACGAACTGGAAGAAGTAGTGGTCGTAGACGCCCGCGGACTGGCCGTGCACGAGCGTGATGATGCCGCGGCAGGCCGCGTAGCTGAGGATCAGCGCGATCAGGAAGGTCGGCACGATGGCCAACGCACCCGCGAGCACCCGGGTGGTGACCACGAACGGCACCGAGCGCAGACCGAGCGCTTCGATGGCGTCGATCTCCTCGGAGATGCGCATCGAACCGATCTCCGCGGTGATCCGGCAACCCGCCTGCGCGGCGAAACCGACCGCGGCCGCGATCGGCGCCAACTCACGAGTGGTGGCGTAGGCCGAGACGATGCCGGTGACCGGCCCCATCCCGAGCATGCTCAGCGTCGCGAACGATTCGACCGCGACGGAGGCGCCCATCACCAGACCGAGCACGATCATCATCGGCACCGTCCCGCCGCCGACCACGACCGAGCCGCGACCCCAGGTCATATCGGTGATGGCACGCATGGTCTCACCGCGATACCGCTTCAGCGTCAACGGAATCGCCGCGAGCACCTGCCACACGAATACGGCAACGAAGCCGAACCCGTCGACCGCACCGAGCACCCGACTGCCGCGACGGAAATACCGCGTGACCCAGCCGAATCCCTTGGGGGCGTAGGACGAAATCGCCATCACGCCAACCTCGTCGGCAGGAACATCGCGGTGACCTGCGTGAGCACCAGATTCACCACGGTGATCGAGACGACCGAAAGCACCACGGCGGCGTTCACCGCGTCGGCGACACCGCGCGGGCCGCCCTTGGCCTCTAGCCCGCGCTGGCACGCGATGACCACCACGAGAAAGCCGAATATCAGCGCCTTCACCAGCGAGACCCACACATCCGCGGTGGTGGTGAACGAGCCGAAGGTGGCCCAGTAGCTACCCGGCGTGACGCCCTGGCCGCCGATGGCGACCGCGTACCCGGCCATGATGCCGACGAAGATGATCAGAATATTCAGCAGCGGTGCGACCACCAGCATCGCCGCCATCCGGGGGATCACCAGGCGGTGGATCGGGCTGATGCCCATGGTGTTCAGCGCGTCGATCTCTTCGCGAATGGTGCGTGCGCCGAGGTCCGCCGCAATGGCCGCCGCGCCTGCGCCGCCGAGCAGGAAGCCGGTCGCCATCGGTGCGCCCTGCTTGATGACGCCGAGTCCGCCGGTCGCGCCGAGCAGCGAATCGGCGCCGAGGGTGTGGATGAGGTTGCCGACCTGGATCGAGACGATCACGCCGAACGGGATCGCCATCAAGATCGCGGGGATGGTCGTGACGGTGATCAACCGCCAAGCCTGGAGCAGGGCCTCGCGCCACTGGAATTGGCCGCGGGCGATATCGCCGACCGCGCCGAAAACCGACTCCTGCGCGACGCCGAACGCGCGACCGAAGGTGCGCAGCGATGAGACGACCGTATCCGAAAAGTTCTTCCGGACAACCGAACTCGCAGATTCGCGGGTGTGCAGATCCGGCGTCATAGTCGGTATCCCGGTGTCGCGCCTGCGGCACGGGCTGTGTCGAATTTCATGCCGCACTCTCCGGATTCGGCGTCGATGCCAACATCCAGCAAGCTAATCGTTACGGCGAGTCACAACAAAATCAGCGAGCTGTGATGCTCGCCACTTAGTTGCCGTTTACCCCGCTCAGAGCGGTCATTCATGGATCCGGTCACACGGGCTACGGACTGGCGGCAAGAAACACAAAAGCCGAGAACAGAGCCACATGGACACCGCCCTGCAGCAGCGTCGCACGACCCGGCACCACCGTGAGCACGCCGGCGACGACCGTCAAAGCGAGCAGAACCATCTGCGTCGCACCGAGCCCGAGGATCAGCGGACCCTCTAGCCAGATAGTTGCTACGGCGATCGCCGGAATGGTCAGGCCGATGCTCGCCATGGCGGAGCCGAGCGCGAGATTGAGACTGATCTGCACCTGATCGCGGCGAGCGGCACGCACGGCCGCGAGAGTTTCCGGCAGTAGGACGAGCAGAGCGATGACCACGCCGACCGCGGACTGCGGCAGACCAGCCGAGGCGACGGCCGATTCGATCGACGGCGATACCACCTTGGCCAGACCGACGACCGCGACCAAGGCGACCATCAACATGGCCAGGCTGAGCAGCGTCGCGCGCACCGCGGGCCGATCGCGGCGCTCATCGGCGCCATCGAATTCTTCGACGGGCAGGAAGTCATCGCGATGCCGGACGGTCTGCACCATTACGAACAGGGCATACAGCAGTAGGGAGGCCGCCGCGGCGAAGGCCAACTGCGCTGGGGAAAATTCCGGCCCGGGCTTACTGGTGGTGAAGGTCGGCAGGACCAGACTGAGGGTGGACACGGTCGCAACCGTGCCGAGCGCCGCGCCGGTGCCCTCGGCATTGAATACCGCCACCCGCCTCCGAACCGCGCCGACCAGCAACGACAGACCGAAAATGCCGTTGCAGGTGATCATGACCGCCGCGAAAACGGTGTCGCGGGCCAGCGCCGCGGACTTCTCCCCACTGCTCACCATCATCGTGACGATCAGCCCGACCTCGATCACCGTCACCGCAACCGCGAGCACCAGGGACCCGAACGGTTCACCGACCCGATGCGCGATGACCTCGGCGTGCTGCACCGCCGCAAGCACCGCACCGGCCAGCGCGGCGACCACCACGACCACGCCGATTCCAGGTAGCGATCGCCCCCAGGTGGCGGCCAGGGTGATCGCGGCTAGTAGCGGGATGAATACGGTCCAGCGGGAAGTCGACGCACGGAGCATGACTTCCATCGTGTCAGCAAATTATTCGCACTCGATCGCGCGTGATCGCGCGCATGCGGTGGGTCAGTCGTCGAGATCGATCCGGACGGTCAGCAAGTCGGTGCCGAGCAATCGAACGCCCGTACTGTTGGCCTTGGGCAACGATTGCAACCGCGCGCGCGGATCGTCATCCGGCAGTAGGTGTGCGGTCCCGGTGTGCCAATGTCCGTGCAGCCGCAATCGAACCCGGTTGTCGGCCTTGATATTTCGAATGTATTGCGACTTGTCACCGAATTCGGAGACGAGCCAGAACTCCTTGCCGACTCGTCGCCCCCCGATCGGCGTAATACGCGGCTGCCCGCTCTTGCGCCCGACGGTCTCCAGCAACTGTTGCGTCGGCAGTCTGCGCAGAATCGGATTCCCCAGCCGCCGCTGAAATGTTGTCACGACTCGGTGCTGAATATCACGCAAGTTCGCCATGCGCCGACGCTAGCACCGGCCGATCGCATCTGCGGCGACCTCAACGGTGACGGCAAGCCGGATGTGGTCGCCCAGGCGGCAACCATGCCAGTCGAACATCCACGTATTCCGACCAATGCGACGATCGACTCGAGATTTGTGTACTGGATAGCGCGGCGATAAGCGACAATGTGCGGAGTGCGGACCCAGTTCACTCGCGAGCTCATCGCGTTGACCAATGATTTGACGCTCATGTGTCGGCTCGCCCACGATGCCGCCGAGCGTGCCACGGCCGCGCTCGGCGATGCCGATCTCGCCGCCACCTATGAAGCCTTCGCGATCGACGAGCAGCTACAGAAGATGTACTCCGCCTGCGAGGCCAGAACCGTGGTGCTGCTCGCACTGCAGGCGCCGGTCGCACGCGACCTGCGGCACGTGGTCACCGCCATCCAGATCGCCGGTGAACTGTCCCGGATCGGCTCGCTGATCAACCGCGTCGCCGATCAGGTCTACAAGTACCATCCGGAACCCGTTGCGCCCCAACCCCTGATGGATATCCTCACCGCCATGGGTCGGCTGGCCGCACATCACACCGCCCTCGCGGGCGAATCGGTCGCCACGGGCCGCCAACCCGTCACTCCCGAATCCGGGACCCCCGCAATGGATCAGCTTCAGCAACAACTCCACTCGGCCCTGACCGAACGAACCGCCACCGAAGCCGCCATCGATATCGCCTTGGTGGGCAATAACCTCGAACGCTGTATCGACCACACCATGCGCATCGATCGCCTGATCCGCTTCCTGGACACCGGAATTCCGCCGACGGCCCAAACTTCGGAAGCAGGTTAGGAGTTGCGGCGGGCGATGGTGTAGAGGTCGCGGGCGGGGCCGGTGAGGCGGTGGCCCGTCGGCCAGACCGCACGCAGGGTTCGGGTCAGATCCAGGCCGGTGACGGTCGGGGAAACAAGAGTGCCCGCGGTGATTTCGGCGGCTACGGCCAGCGAGCTGAGGACGGCGGGACCGACGCCGGAGGCGACCGCGGTTTTGATCGCGGTGGTGGAGGACAGTTCCAGCGCGACCGTGGGTTCCCAGCCCGGAATGGCCCGCGCGACAGCATTTTCGAACCAGGTCCTGGTGCCCGATCCGAGTTCGCGTTGGATCAGCGCGGTTCGAGCGAGTTCGGCCAGATCGACCGAGCCCTGCCCGGCCCAGCGGTGCTGTGGGGCGACCACGACGACCAACTGATCGCGGGCGACGATATGACTCTCCAGCCCACGGAAATTCCGCGGGCTCTCGATGAAGCCGATGGCGTCCTTGCCGTCGAGCACCGCCTGCGCGACCTCGACGGAATTGCCGGACTGCAGCGCGATCGCGGTATCGGGTGCCGTGGCGCGCAGGGTCATGAGCCAGCCGGGGAACAGGTATTCGGCAATGGTTTGACTTGCCGCCACCCGCAGGTGCGAATCACGCTCGGAGCGCAGACTGTCGATGCCCGCGTCCAATTGCTCCGCCGCATCGACGACCCCGCGCGCCCATTCGGCGATCAATGCCCCGGCGGGCGTGGGCCGGGAACCGAGTGTGGTGCGCTCCAGCACCGGCACGCCGACCAACTTCTCCAGATAGCGGATGCGGGAGGACGCCGAGGGCTGGCTGATGCCGTGTGCCTGCGCCGCGCGTCCGAGACTGCCGAGTTCGATGACCGAAAGCAGCAGGTCGAGCGCGGCCAGGTCGGGGACACGCGGCGACAGGGGCATAGAACGAGTCTATGCATCCATAGGAATGCGGTGGCTACCCGACACCGCCGCAGCCGACGAACCTGGACTCATGACCGCCATAGCAACCTTGCGTCCCGCACCCCCGCGGCAACTGCTCGGCGAGAGCGCGACCCACCGCATCGAATCCCCCTCGCTGCGGCATTTCGCACCCAACTGGTTCGCCGCCGTCATGGGCACCGGCATTGTCGCCAATGCCGCCGCCACGCTGCCGCTGCAGTTCCCCGGACTGCGCGGCGCGGCGACCGTCGTATGGGCACTGGCGGCACTGTTGCTGGTGGCATTGAGCGCCGCCTGGGTCGTGCACCGGGTGCGCTACCCGGCGCAGGCCCGCAGCCACAAGGATCACCCGGTCATGGCACATTTCTACGGCGCACCGCCCATGGCACTGGTGACCGTCGGCGGAGGCACCCTGGTGCTCGGCCACGAAGTGATCGGCCTCGACGCCGCGCTCGCCATCGATTGGGTGCTGTGGTCGCTCGGCACCGCGCTGGGCCTGCTCACCGCCGTCGCCGTTCCCTACCGGATGTTCACCCACTTCCACATCGAGCCCGATGCCGCCTTCGGTGGCTGGCTGATGCCCGTGGTGCCGCCGATGGTGTCGGCGGCCATGGGGGCACTGCTGGTCCCCTATCTGCCCGAAGGCCAGTTGCGGCTCACCATGATCCTGCTGTGCCTGGCCATGTTCGGCCTGAGCCTGATCGCCGCGCTGGTCACCACCACCATGATCTGGTCGCGCCTGGTGCACCACGGCGTCCCGCAGTCGGGAATGGTGCCCACCCTCTGGCTCGTGCTCGGCCCGCTCGGCCAATCCGTCACCGCCGCAGGCCTGCTCGCCGATGCCGGTCCCTCGGCACTGCCCGACCTCTACGCCAAGGGGCTGACCGTCTTCTCGGTCATCTTCGGCGTCGTCACCTGGGGATTCGCGATGCTGTGGGTGGCGCTGGCCACCGCCGTCACCGTAAAGACCGCTCGCGCAGGCGAATTGCGGTTCAACCTGACCTGGTGGGGCTTCACCTTCCCGCTGGGCACCTGCATTACCGGCAGCACCGTGCTCTACGGCCACACCGGCGCCGATCTCTTCGCCGTCGCCGCGGTCGTGCTGTATGTCGGACTGGTCAGCGCCTGGGCCGTCGTCGCCACCAAGACCATTCGCGGTGTACTCACCGGGCCGCTGCTCCGACCGGCCTGAACCGTCAGGCCTTGAAGTACACCAGCTGATGACTCGTCGCGAGCAACCCACCGTCGTGCGCCCAGAGTTCGGCCGACTGATCGAAGAAACCCTTGCCGAAATGCTGGGAGCGCGCGGTGGCCAGCAGCGGGTGATCGGCTTGGGCGGCGAGGCGGTCGGTATCGGCGTGGAAATACACGGTCAGCGTGACGGTTCCGGCGGGGACGACGCGGCCGAGTCGCAGCATCACCCGCGGGAAGAACACATCGCTCAGCGCGGTGAGGGCCGGATAGTCCAGTGGGCGCACGGGCCGGTCGCGGACCCAGAGCGTCGTGGTGGAAGTAGGTTGTGCCGCGGTGCCGTCGAGTTGGGTGATACCGCCCTCGATGAAGCGCATCTCGTAATTGTCCACCCAGGCAATGAATTCGGGCAGTGCGTCCGGCTCGACGGTGTCCGGCGGCGGGGCGGCGGGCGCCGTGGCTTCGGTAGCGGTCCAGGTCTCGCGGCGGGTGCCGAAAACCGCCGTGGCCGTGGTGGTCACGATGCCGTCCTGGCTCATCGACAGCGTCCAGTGCTGGGTATTGCGGTTTGTGCGCACCGGTTGCGCCGCAATGGTGAAGGGGCCCTCGGCGATCGGGCCCGCGAAGTTGACGGTGAGCGAGATCGGGTCACCGAGGCATTGCGGATGTTGTTGTGCTGCACGCAATATGGTTGCCGCGGTGATGCCGCCGAACGGGCCGACCATATTGCCGTACTCGGGAGTCGTCCGACCGCTGAAGTTTCCGGCGCCGTCGGAAGTCAGCGCGACCGCGCTGTCGAAGGCGTGCCGTGCGGTGACGGTCGAACTCATCGTGTTCTTCTCCTCGAGGTAGGCACGGGTCAATCGCGGGGGCGCAGACCGTAGGTCAGCTGGGTAATCGTTTCGGTCAGTGCCACGTCCACGTTCTCCGCGTCGACGAACCCGGACCCTACAAAGGTGGCCAACCCCTGCATCGCGGCAATGGCGGCGATACCGATCCGCATCGGATCGCCCGCAACGACCTCGCCACCTGCCTGCCCCTCGGCAATCAAGGCGATCGGCACGGTGAATGCCCGCCCGACCGCAGCAAGCATTTCCTCGCCCGAGGTCGGACTGTGCTTGCGCGCGAACATCAGCGCGAGCAGCGCCGGATTGTCGATCGCGAACTCCAGGTAGGCGCGCGCGACGGCATGCAGCCGGTCGGAGAACGATCCGGTCGGGTCGACCTCGCCGTACACCGCGGCGAGCCGGTCGAACCCGACCAGCGCGAGCGCGTCGAGCAGCGCCTGCTTATCCCGGAAGTGCCTGCTCGGCGCGGCATGGCTGACGCCGAGGTCGCGGGCCAGCTGACGCAGTGACAGCCCGTCGACACCGGACTCGCGCAATGTGGCCTCGGCGCCCTGGAGCAGCTCGGCGCGCAGGTCACCGTGGTGATAGGAGCGGGAGCGGACAAAACTCATGGTTGCTGCAGGATATCGGATACCGCGGCATTGTTGGCATTGACTACTTTGTTGTCACTGCCTACATTGGGCGCTATGACGAACCACAAGTGGACTTCCGCAGATCTGCCCCGATTCGACGGCCGCACCGTCGTCGTCACCGGCGCCAATAGTGGGATCGGCCTGGTGACGGCCCGTGAACTGGCCCGCGTCGGCGCCCACGTCGTGCTCGCGGTGCGCGATATCGCGCGCGGCGAGGAAGCGGCGAAGAGCATGTCGGGTCGCACCGAGGTGCGCGAGCTCGACCTCGCCGATCTGGCCTCCATTCGCCGCTTCGCCATGGACTGGTCCGGCGATATCGATGTGCTGGTGAACAATGCGGGCATCATGCTGGTCCCCGCCGGACGCACGAAAGATGGTTTCGAGCGCCAATTCGGTACCAACCACCTCGGCCATTTCGCACTGACGAATCTGCTACTGCCCCAAATCACCGATCGCGTGGTGACCGTCTCCTCGCAGGCGCATCGCCGCGGCAGTATCGACCTCGACGACCTCAACTGGGAAACCCGGCCCTACAACTCCGCCGCCGCCTACGGGCAGTCCAAACTCGCCAACCTGCTGTTCACCCTCGAACTACAGCGGCGCTTCACCGAATCCGGATCCCGGCTCGCGCTGAGCGCCCATCCCGGTTGGGCCGCAACGAATCTGCAGGGCCACTCCGGCAACCGGATCCTGCACGAGGTTATGCAGGTGGGCAATAAACTGCTCGCCCAGGATGCGAGTTTCGGTGCGCTGCCCACGCTGTTCGCCGCCAGCCAGGAGTTGCCGCCGGGAAGCTACGTCGGCCCGGACAGCTGGTTCGAATTCCGCGGTCACCCGAAGATCGTCGGCCGCAGCACAGCCGCCGCGAATGCCGACCTCGCCACCGCATTGTGGACCAAATCCGAAGAACTGACCGACGTGCGTTTTCCAGCCAACGCGTAATCAGTCGAGCATCGGGAACCTGCCCGAATTCAGTAGCCCGGCGATCGCGTCCATTTTCGCCTGCGGCGCAGCGTAATCCGGATGCAGCCGGATTACCGCCGCGGCGTCGTGCAGTCGGATCATCTGCTGTTCGGCCTCGGTGACGCTGCGGCCGCTCGCACTGACCGCATGTCGGGCGAATACCGGCCGCTTCGGATCGACGCGCCCCAGCGCCAATGCCTTGTCCGCCCGACGGGAGCAGCGACAGAAGGCCTCGGGATTTGCCACCCCGCAGGTCGCATTCAGGAATGTGCCGATGCGTTTCTTGGCTCGTTCCAACCGCTTTCGGAAGGCGGGTGCGGTGATACCCAGAATCCAGGCCGCATCGGCGGAACCGAGTTCGAAAACGTCGCCGAGTACAAAGGCGACCCGCTCGTCGCGGGCCAGGCACTGCAGCATGGCCTGACTGCAGTTCAACCGCACCTCATGGGAGAGCAACTCGGCCTCGGGGCCGCGATAGTCATCCGCGGCGAGCCCATCCGCCAAATCGTCGCGGTAGGCGTCGAGGCTGAGCTGCGCCGCCTCCTGGGGCGTCTGGCGCTTGAGGTTCAGCAGATAGTTGACGCCGATCCGATACGCCCAGGTCAGCAGCTTGGCCTCACCCCGCCACGTCGCGAGATTGCCGACCACGCGCAGCAGGATTTCCTGCGTCGCATCCTCGGCCTCGGCGGGCCGCCACACCATCCGCAGCGCCAGCCGGTACAGCGGATCCTGTAGCCGCCGCACCACATCCGAGATGGCTGCCGCGTCACCGGCAATCGCCCGATCGACCAGTTCCCGCTCCCGAGCGATGTCTTCGGTGTTTTCTGCCGTGGGCGGGTCGGGGTGCGATAGCTCGGGTTCCACCGCACAATCCTTCGGCGGTATCCGGCATTACGCAAGTCCTATGTGCGCCGCGCGGGTGACTCGCACCCGCGCGGCGCACGCGGCTCATGCACTCGCGGTCGCCGTCGTCAACGAGTGGGCGCGCAACCACGTCGCGACCGCGGTCCCGATGGCATCGGGCTGATCCTCCGGAGCGTGATGTCCCGCCTCCCCGACCGACACGACCTCGGCACTGGCGAACGTCTCGGCAGCCCAGCCGGTCACCTCCGGCGAACCGAGTCCGACGCCATTGTCGAGCGCCATGATGAGCTTCGGCACCTCCGGCGAGTCCGCCGCCCACCGGTCGTAGTTCTCCACCAGCGCGACCACATCGGCGGGTTCGCCCTCCAGCGGAAATTCCCGCGTCCAGGCCAGTATCGGCTTGCGCGATTCCGGCGTCGGGAAGGGTGCGCGATACACATCGTGATCTTCCTGCTTCAGATCGACAATGCCCTTCGGCAGGTTGAACTCGATGAACGTATTCTCCACCAGCACCATTCGCTCCCCCTCGGCCGTCCGGAATTTCCGGAACAGTTCGGCGCCGAGCGGCGGGAGTTCCTCCCAGCGCATCGGCCGCAGGAACGTCTCGATCAGTGCGATGCCCCGGATGCGCTCGGGATGCCGTGCCGCCCAATGCATACCGAGCGCGCCACCCCAGTCGTGGCCGACGATGACGACCTGGTCCAGGCCCAGTGCGTCGAACCAGGCATCCAGATAGCGGGCGTGATCGGCGAGGCGGTAGGCACTCTCCGGCTTCCCGGACGCACCCATTCCGATCAGATCCGGTGCGAGCACCCGGGTTTGATCGGCGACGTGCGGGATCACATTGCGCCACAGGTGCGATGAGGTCGGGTTGCCGTGCAGGAACACCACCGGTACCGAACCGGTACCGAGGTCGGTGTAGTTGATGAAGGAGTCGAGAACGTCGACGGTGGCCATGATGTGGGTCCTTCCTGGATCCGGATTTTGTGCCTGCACCCGGTTTCGACACACGTTTCGGCCACGCTGTGACCGCCACCGAATGTGACGCTCGTCACCAGCCCGTAAGACGCCCGCACGGCCGATCTCAGCGCAACCGCAGGTAAACCTAACTTCCGTATGTGAGCCGTACATGTTTCAACCGGCCGATGCGCCATTCAGGAGATTCTCAGACTTAAGTAAAGCGATTGCAAAGGAATCTGGATTGATCTACTGTCTCTCTACGTAAGAACAATGAAGTTCACACAGACCGTCACGAAGAGTTATCCGCAGTACGACACGGCACGACGAGACTTCCCTCATCAGCCTCGTGGCGCCGCGAGAACGGATCATCCGGCCTGGACACCCGGCCCGTTCATTCGGCCGCGCACGAGCTCATTCGTGACACGACCACCCCTGGAACGGCGCCGGCACGCCGAGTCAGGGGTGGTTCCACGTCTACCGTCGAGGCCCCTTGCCACACCGTGCGTTCCTCGACTAGCTGTGCCGAACGTCATACGCGACAATCACATACGGGACGAGCGGCCGCAGGTAGCTTGACGCCCGACAAATTCATCGGTGCGAGGCTAGGAAGTTCGATCTTTGTGAAGTGGTTGTCGTCCCGCACCGCGCGTCGCGTACTCGCTGTTTGTGCACCCGTCGTATTGGCTGTCGTTGTCGCCGTTGGCTATTCATTCATCGATCAGTGGACCGGTAAGACCGGCAATGGATCCGGGCCGGCGAATGTCACGACGGCGTCCGGCAAGGACATCAACGAACTGCTCGGCCAGCTCGTCGATGCGCCCGAAGAGGCGATGGAAGGCTACAGCCGGGAGAAGTTCCCGCATTGGGACACCAATAAGACCGAGCACGGCTTCGGCCCCGATTTCGCGCAGTACAGCAAGTGCACCAGCCGTGACGTGATGATGCTCAGGGACGCGACGGGATCGGTCAAACTCGACCCGAAGACCTGTGAGCTCACGGTTGGTAAGGGTGGTGGCTGGCAGGACCAGTACGGCGTCATGGATTCGAAGACCGGAAAACTCAAGCCGTACAAGTTCATTACCGACCCGGCCGGTGTCGACGCCGAACACATCGTGCCGCTGGCCGAGGCCTGGCGTTCGGGTGCGAATAAGCGCGATGAAGATACCCGCCGCCGGATCGCCAACGACTCCGTCAATCTGATCGCCTCCGATCCTTCGGCCAACAGGTCCAAGGGTGATCAGGACGCCGCGAACTATCTGCCGCCGGGAAAATTCCGGTGTGGCTATCTCGAGCACTACGTCAAGATCAAAGTAAAATATGCGCTGAACGTTGATCCCGCCGAACACACCGCACTGCGCAACGCAGTCGCCGACTGCGTCAGTCGAGGAGAGTTCAAATAAGCGACATCATCGAGATTTCCGCCAAGGCGGCCGTCATGACCGAAGAGGAAGGGACGGTCTCCGGCGAGCTCGATGTGACCGTCGATGCGACGGGTAAAGGTCTGGTTCGCTATCGCAAGACCGAGACCTGGTACACCATCGGCAATCTCGAGGCGGAGCCGCCGCGCACCTGGACCACCGTCGCCGAGCTGGCGGCCGCCATCGAAGCCACCGCCGGAACCCGCGACGCGGCCGGTAATACCGTGCCCTTCGAGGCCTGATCCGAGCTACGGCATGGTGATGACGACCTTGCCGAACGGATTGTCCTCGCGGAAGTAGCGGTACGCCTGCACCGCCTGGTCGAGCGGAAATGTTCGATCGATGACCGGACGCATGCGGTGTGCGGTGATGCTGCGGTTCATCGCCTCGAAATCGTCCCGGCTGCCGACCGCGATCCGGCGGATCGCGAGATACGGTCCGACGAACGGATTCTCGAATGCCTCGCCTTCCGGCAGCTGCGTGGCGCCGATCATGGTGATCATCGCGTTGTAGCCCGCGGAGCGCACCGATTTCGACAGGGTGGGCAGTCCGACGGCCTCCACCACATGTTCGACGCCGTGGCCGTCGGTGAGTTCGAGCACCTTCTCGTCCCAGTCGGGCGTCGCGTTGCGGTCGATGGTCTCGTCCGCGCCGAGCTTGCGCAGCCGCTCGGCCTTATCCGGGCCGGAGGTGATCGAAATGACCCGTGCGCCGAGCATTTTCGCGTGCTGCACGGCGAACAACGCGACGGTACCGCTGCCGACAGTCAGTACCGTCTGGTCCGCAGACACCGGTACCGGTGTGGTCAGCGCGGCCCACGCGACGACTCCCGCGCAGGTCAGCGTGGCCGCCTCGACATCGGTGAGATGTTCGGGGACATGCACCACGGAATCCTCTTCGATCACCGCATAGGTGGCGAGCATCCCGTCGAAGTTGGCGCCGTACTGTTCGGCGACCTGCGCCAGCCGCTGCGGGCCGTTGATGAAGCGCACGAAGTACGACGCGGTCACCCGGTCGCCGAGGGCGGCGCGAGTCACGTTGTCGCCCACCGCGATGACCTCACCGACACCATCGGACAGCGGGATGATGCCCGGGGTGGCGGGCAGCGGGTAGACGCCGTCCATCAGCATGAGGTCCCGCCGGTTCAGCGAGGCCGCACGCACCCTGATGACCACCTGATTCGGTCCCGGCTGCGGCAGTTCCTGGTCTCGGACGGTCAAACCGGCGAGGCCCTGTAGTGGATCGAGGTGATAGGCGATGGCTTTCATGATCTGCTTCCTGTGGTGGGCACGAACAGCGCCTCGAAGGGCGCTTCTCCGATACCGGTGGTGATGTGGCCGTGGCCGTCGGTGTCCTCGACATGGACCAGGTCGCCGGGCCCGAATCTGCGCTGAGCACCGTCACTCGTCGTCACTTCGATCACGCCGCGCAGCATCACGACCCACTGCTGTGCCGGAGCGGGATGCGGTTCGCTGTCGAATTGCGCACTGCGCAAGTAGGTTACGGTTGCCGCAGTCGACATTCCGGCGACGACCATCGCAGGTACGCCTGCGGCGACGGTTCGTCCCGTCAATGCGAGTTCCGCATCGACGAATCGGGAGCCGCCGTCCGCAGTGCGCACGATCCGGCTGAACCGCAAAGTCGCGCCGTCGGTCACCGCACGCCTTCGATGAATTGGTGGTCGAAGGTGATACGACCGTCGGAGTCGAGACCGATCACCTCGTAACCGCCGCCCGCGACGGAGCCGTCGGCACGCGAAATCATCGACCAGGGCAGGCCGATCAGACCGGCGGGCAGCCGAGTGGCCACGCCCACCTCGAAGGTGTACTCGCCGGGTGCCACGAACATCTCGTAAGCGCGGGACACCCTGGCTTGCATCGCGTCGTGGCCGCGCACCTCCAGGGCGGGGACGGCGAAATTCAGGTTCACCGCCGCCTCGCGGATCTCCACCGGCGGGTCGACCAGGGTCTGCGCACCGGTGGGCGCCCAGATCTCCTCGATCATCTTGCGGCGGATCGCCGGATCGGATTCGTTCCACTGGGCCATGTAGCGCTCTGCGAAGTGGGCCAGGTTGTTGTCATCTCGGTTGCTCATGGCACCGAGTTTTGCGAGCGCGGCGCTGCGGCGCGATTCCCTCCAGGGAATGAAGCCGATGCGGGTTCGGTGATTCCCTCCAGGGAATGGCGCGGACACCGCGGGTCGGATATCACTGAACTCATGACGACAGTGATGGAGCCGAATCCATTCGCTCAGCAGTTGCGGCACTGGCGCACGCAGCGACATGTGAGTCAGCTCGATCTGGCCATTCGCGCGGACACCAGCCAGCGCTATCTGAGCTTCCTGGAGCAGGGCCGCTCACGTCCGGGACGCACCATGGTGGTGCGGCTGGCCGAATCGCTGGAGTTGTCGCTGCGCGAGCGCAATGCACTGCTGCTCGCCGCTGGTTATGCCCCGATCTTTCCCGAATCCGACCTGGACACACCGGAATTGGGTCCGGTGCGGGTCGCATTGGAACGCATTCTCGAGGGGCACATGCCCTATCCCGCGGTCGTCACTCGCCCATACGGCGAACTGGTCGCCGCCAATGCCGCCTTCGATATCCTCACCGAGGGTTGCGCGGCGGAACTGATCACCCCGCCGATCAACGTCCTGCGCCTCGCCCTGCACCCCGACGGCCTGGCACGACGCGTGCTGAATCTGCCCGAATGGGGCCGACACGTCACCGAAAGTCTGCGCGGCAAGGCGCTGCGCAGCCCCGACCCCCACCTCGACGACTTCATCGCCGAACTCGAAAGCTACCTCCCCGCCGCCACCCCCGGCCCCGACCATCTCGGCTTCGCCGTCCCCCTACGCCTGACCAGCCCCGACGGCGAACTCCGCCTCATCACCACCATCACCAGCTTCGCCACCGCGGTAGACATAACCCTCTCCGAACTCCACCTGGAAGCCTTCCTCCCCGCCGACGACCGAACCGCCGAATTCCTCCGCCGTCGCTCCGAACAGCGCCGAGCACACGCCAACTAGCGTTCGTCGCGATGTGAACTCAGCGACGGAGGCGACGACGCAGCGGCGACCTCGGCCCACAACCAGTGCCCGCGAGCGTCGATGCCCGGCGACTCGCACCGCCCGCAGACGGGACCGATGCGCGGGCTGGTCGCGATGCGTCGGCGGCGGCGCGAAGTCTGCGCACGTACCTCAGCGGCGATCCACCAACTGCAGGCGGTGACTCGCAAACCGTCTGCGAACCTGTCCAACGGACTGACGGGTCGCAGTGGTGCGAAACCCACATATCTACCTCGGCGGCGGCAGTTCACCAAGTGCGTCCGGCGACTCGTAAACCGGTCGCGGACCGGCCCGCCGCGTCAACATGTCGCCGTGTTGGCAGCGACGGGTACCGACGTCCGCGTCGGCGCGGGTTCACCAGGTACGGGCGGCGGCTCGTAGGTGGGTGTGGACCAGGTCTATGTGGGGGCGGGAGGCGGTGCCGGGGCGGCGGACCAGGAAGCCGGTGTTGATGGGCGGGTCGTCGGGTTCGAGTAGGGGGACCAGGGTGCCTGCGGCTAGTTCGTGTGCGCAGAGGTAGCGCGGGAGGACGCTGATGCCCGCGCCTGCGGCGACGGTTGCGGTGATGGCGCGCAGGTCGGCGACGACTACTGCGGCTTCGGCGGCGAGGCGGACGCCGAAAACATGTCGCCAGTAGCGGCGGAGGATGGGGAGGTCGGCCGAGTAGCTGACCAGGGGTAGACCGGTGAGGGCGGCGGGTCCGTCGGTGCGCAGCCGCGCGGTATCGATGCGGGCGGCCAGTCGCGGGGCGGCGACCAGGACGAATTCCTCGTCGGCGAGCGGTTCGGCGACCAAGGCGCGGCCGCGCGGGCGCACCGTCGACACGATGAGGTCGTAGTGCCCGGCGCGGAGTCCGGCCAGCAGTTCCTCGGAAAGCCCCGCGGTGACGGTCAGTCGCACACCGCGCTCGATCAACGGCGCGAGGGCCGGAAGTGCCTGCACCGCAAGCAATTCGGCGGGCCCGGCCAACCGCACCGGCGGCTGCGGCACTGGTTCGGCCGGCACGGCGCGCGCCGTAACCCCGTCGAGCGCATCCAACGGCCCGGCGACCCGCGCCGCCAGCTCCACGGCAGCGGTGGTCGAGGCCACCCCGCGCGGCAAGCGCTCGAACAGCCGATACCCCAGCCGCTTCTCCAGCGCCTGCAACTGCGTCGTCACCGTCGGCTGCGAAAGCCCCACCAACCGCGCCCCCGCCGTAATGGATCCGGCACGATGCACCGCCAGGAACGTCCGCAGCTGATTCAGATCGAGACTGCCATCGGAATCCCTATCGCCCACCCGACAAGTCTATTTCTCTCCCAATACGCGCTCAGCCGATCGCCGATCCCATGCCCCTGCGCCTATCGCTCGAATCCCCGCCATGACCTCTGGGCCATTCGATTCGCAGCCAGGCGTGACGAGTGCGCGTTGCGCTGACTGCCCCAGCCATGTCCCGTTGGCCCGATCCGCTAGTACTCCGTCCAGATGGGTTGCCGCGCTATCCGATCCGGTTCGCTCGCCGAGCGCAGTCGAAACGCGGCACAACGCGTCCTGCGGCACCGCCATTTGACTGCGCTCGACGGATCGTGACTACCTCAGAAGCCAGCTGGACGCGGCGTTAGCTGCCGCGTGAGCGCAATCGTCGGCGCGACTACACGAACTTCCGGCCTCCAGACGATCCGCTGCTCGCATGCACCAACGACCACACCCGCAATACCGATCGCGTTCCTTACTGGCATCAACGCGGCTGCACAGCGGCAAGGACCTCCGGTCCACGGGCGGACAACCGCTCTTCGGCGAGACGTGCACCGACCACTGCTCCGATGATCCCGATCGCGATCCCGACCGGCAGGGCCAACCACAGCACGGCGGTCAGGTCGAGGGCCAGGCCGATGATCAGCACGATCAGGACCGGGATCACCGCGACAAGTTGGCCCAGGCTGGTGGCGATTTGCACCAAAGCCTTTGCGCAGCCTGGATTTCCGGAGGATGCGAAGGGGTTTCCGGTGCGCGGCGGTAGCGGGTAGGGCGCGGTTACCGACAGGAATACGGCCGAACCCGCGCCGACGCCGAGCACAGCGAACAGCATCGACAGCGTCCACGGGTACATTGACCAGCGGCCGAGCGCACCCGGCAAAACCACGGCCAGCAGCACGGACGGCAGGCCGATCACCAGCAGCAGGGCCAGCAGCCGCCCCCGCACATCAGCGCGCACCGCGCCGGGCGTCACCAACGTCTGCCAGAGCGCAGTTCCGTCGTAGCCGTAGAGATTGTTGGCGGCCAGGCCCGCGAACCACGCGGCACTCACACCCGCGAACACCGCACCGCCCGAGCCGTTGCCCTGTATTGCCGGAAAGACTGGCAGCAGAGCCCCCACCAGCAGCACGGGCAATAGCGCCGCCCGGCGTCGACTGTCGCGAGACCACGTCCGCAACTCCTTGATCACCACCGCACCCACCGGCCCGGACGTCCGCACCCGGCCGAGCAGCATCCCACGCCCGCCAGTGCCGGATACCGAATCCAGCGGCGCGGTCAGCCGCCGCCGCAACAGCACCGACCATGCCTGCCACAGCACCGCCGTCAAGGCCAGTAATCCGACCAGCGCGCCCAACGCCACCAGCCAATCGCCGCGCGCAGCTGCCCCCACCGCAACGGGTGCCCACCCGGATGGCAAGGCGCGCAACACATTCGCCAACCACGGTGCCGATTCCCGCACCGCATCCACATGATTCAGCAGGAAACTCATCGGGTAGTAGGCCAACCCGGCAAGACCGGCGAGCAGCACCCCGAGATCGCGCCCCCTCCGCGAACGCATCGCAGCACCGATCCACGCCAGCACCACCCGCGAGAGCACCACCACGAATATCAACTGCAGCACCACACCGACCAGCGCCACCGCGGCCGCACCCCAACTCAGTTGCGCCGCAAGCACAATCAGTCCGGAGAAAGCGAGCAGATTGATTACCGGCGCGGGCCCGACGAAGGCCGCCGCCAATAACCCGGTAGCCAACTGCCGATGGCTCAGCGGCAACAGCCGCAGATGTTCGGGCTGCACGGTCTCATCGCTGCTGCCCATCAATACCGGACCGCACAGCCAGCCGAGCGTCCATATCCCGAACCATGCGGCGGCCACCGTGATACCACCGGCCACATCACCGTCCCGGACCGCGAATGCGATGAGACCCGCTGTGCCGAGCGCGAATACGAGACCGATGATCACACCGCTGACGAACGTGACACCCTGCCAGCCATTGCCCAGCGCACGCTTGGTCAGCAACAACCGCATCCGAATCAGGACGCCAACCACGACAGCCCGTCCTCCCCGCCGACCCGGCCGCCGACCAGATGTACGAACGCTGTCTCCAAGGTGCTGCCTCCGCGCACCTCGTCGAGCGTGCCGGCGGCCACCACCCGCCCGGCGGTGATCACCGCGACCCGATCGCACAGATTCTCCACCAGCGCCATCACATGACTCGACAGCACCACCGCGCCGCCCGCCGCGACGAATCGCTGCAGAATGGTGCGAATCGTGCTCGCCGATACCGGATCCACGGCCTCGAACGGTTCGTCGAGCACCAGCAGTTTCGGCGCGTGCAGCAGCGCCGTCGCCAAGCCGATCTTCTTGCGCATGCCCGCGGAATAGTCGACGACGAGAGTCCGTTCGGCACCGGTCAATTCGAAAACTCCGAGCAATTCCTCGGCACGTTCGGCCACCGTATTCGCGGGCAGTCCGCGCAGTAAACCGGTGTAGGTCAGCAGTTCTCGGCCCGTCAGGCGCTCCGGTAGCGCAAGTCCATCCGGCAATACGCCCGCCAAAGTCTTCGCCGCGATCGGATCGGCCCACACATCGACGCCGAAGATCCGCGCCTGTCCGGCGTCCGGCCGCAACAGTCCGCAGGCCATCGACAAGGTGGTCGTCTTGCCCGCACCGTTCGGGCCGACCAGCCCGAAGAACGAGCCCGGCGGCACCGTGAGGCCGACATCGTCGACCACCCACGGACCGCCGAATCGCTTATAAAGCCCAGTCAGCTGCAGCGCAGGATCGGTATGCACGATCTATCCCCCCTGGTGTTCGGTTCCCATCTCCTACGTTACGGACGAACCAGCCATCGGGTTCGAAATAATGCTGCCTGCCCCTGAAGAGGCAGGCAGCACCAGCCCTACGCCTGCACAGTCGCCAGCTCCTGCTGCACCGGCCCATCCCAATCGATCCGATACCGCTGCTCGACCCCCATGGTCTTCTCCGGGTTCATCCCTTTGATCAGCAGCGGCATCAGCATGGACATCATCCGGCGCGCCACCGGCCCCGGCGTCTTGCTGTGGTTGATCTTGCGCGCCCGCGCCGCGACACCCTCCACCCGCGGCCGCCGCACGCCCTCGTAGGCGGCGAAGGCCGAGGTGTGATCCGGCAGGTCCCGCAGACACCGTGCCAGCTGCACCGCACTCTCGATGGCCAGCGAGGCCCCCTGCCCCGAGCTGTTGGACGGCGCATGCACCGAATCCCCGACCAACACCATGCGCCCCCGATACCAGGTCGGCACCGGCGGCATAATGTGCAGTGCCCCAGTCGTTTCCAGGTTATCCGCCGTGGTCCTGCGGGCGAATTCACCGCCCGGGGTGTCCGCGGCGTAGGTCTCCCGCAGGATGGCCAACCAGTGCTCGGCCGGAATGGCGCGCGCCTCGGTCAGCGACAGGTACTCCTTGTGCGGCAGATTCGCACCCCACATGACCTTATTGCCGTCGACGGCTCCGTAGAGGTAGTACGCCTTCTTCCCGAATGCGAAAACCATTGTCTCCGGCGGAATTTCGAAATCACCGTCGAGCATCGCGCCGAATCCGATCATCCCGGTGTACTCCGGTCCCGGATTATCCGGGTCGATGAGACCGCGCACCGTGGATCGAATACCGTCCGCGCCGATCAGCACATCGGCGGTTGCGCGGCTGCCATCGGCGAAATGCGCGGTGACACCGTCGGCGTCCTCCTCGACGCGCACGAGTCGCTTGTTGTACTCGAAAGGAACGCCGGCGGCGACCGCATGATCGTGCAGCGTCCGGTGCAATTCATTGCGGTCGACCATCTTCAACGACGGAACGTTCGGCATTTCCGGCATCCGCAGCACTTTGCCGCCGACCGACAGCTGGGTATGCGATATCGGACTAGCTATCTCACGAACGAGGTCGCCGGCACCGACAATATCGAGGGCGGCAACACCATTCGGCGCCAATGCCAGCCCGCTGCCGATGCCGTAGGTAGGACCCGGATAGGCCTCGTAGACGCGAGCGGCGATGCCCGCCTTGTGCAATGCGGTGGCCGTGACGGGTCCGGCGATACCACCGCCGATAACGATGGCCGTTTCTGTTTTGGACATGGGTGTACTCCAGTTATGTGCGATACGGGTTCTTCGAAAGCCCGAACCGACCGCCCCACCGCACACCCAGTTATCCTGTGGTTGCCAGCCTTGTAGCCGGGTGCGCGCATGCGGACGCGGTTCGAGACGGTTACATCGGGCTCGGCGGCGGTGTTGCCGCACCCCGCCGGGCCCGGTCTCTATTCCGTCATCCCCCTTTCCACCATCTCCGTGACCTCGGCGGGCGTCATGCCGACGGCATGCATATGCCGCCACAGATCGACGCCCGGGAAAGCGCCGGCGGCGATCTCGTCACGCAGCGACGCGGCCCAAGCCACCTCGGCCTCGAGCATCGCCACACCGTATTCGGCTTCGACGACGAACAGCCTGGGCAGATTGGCAGCCGCGAGTTGATCGAGTTCTCGGCGCGCAGCCTCGATGATGCGACCCAGCGCGTCGATGCGGCGGCCGAGCAACTCGACGACTTCATCCGGCGGCAGTGCCGCCACGACGGAGAGTCCGGCCGTGAACCGGTGGTGTTCCGGCGCCGGCTCGGCAATCAATTCCCTTGTCCAGTCCGCTATTTCGGCGCGACCGGCATCGGTTATCGCATAGATCGTGCGTTCCGGCCGAGCACCGTCGCGCTCATTGCCGACGACCTCGAGAAAGCCCGCCTTCTCCATGTTCTGCACGACGGTGTAGAGCGAGCCCCATTTGATGTCCATATCGCGGTCCTTGCCGCGCTCACGCATCTGCGAGGCGATTTCGTAGCGGTGCATCGGCCGTTCGATGACGGTCGCGAGCACCGCCAGCGCCAGCAGATTGTTCACCTTGCGCTTCGTGGCCATGGACACCTCCTTACTCGTATACGAATATACGTCTACGAGTATTCGGGCACAAGTACTAAGCGCGGACAGACTCGCGCTCTCTGTCGGTCCAGATCGCGTGTCGCTCTTCCGCCCTAACTTACTCCAGAGTAAGGTCGGCTCATGGCATGGAACCCGAAAGATATGCCCGACCAGAGTGGGCGCACCTTTATCGTCACCGGAGCCAACGGCGGCCTGGGCGTCGAGACCACCACAGTGCTGGCCGGCAAGGGCGGCACCGTGATCATGGCCTGCCGCAATGTCGCGAAAGCGCAGCCGATCGCCGACCGGATCGACGGCGACGTCCGGGTCGAGCAATTGGATCTGGCGGATCTGGCATCGGTGCGCGAATTCGCCGACAAGACCGGCGAATTCGATGTGCTCATCAATAATGCCGGTCTGATGAACATTCCGTTCTCCCGCACCAAGGACGGGTTCGAGACCCAGTTCGGCGTCAACCACCTCGGACATTTCGCGCTGACCGGACTGCTGCTCGATCGCCTCCGGGACCGGGTGGTGAGCCTGGCGAGCATCGCGCACAAGCAGACCCCGAAGCTGTGGATCGACGATCTCAACTACGAGAACCGCCGCTACCAGCGCAATCTCGCCTACGCGCAGTCCAAGCTGGCCAACCTGATGTTCGCCCGCGAACTGCAGCGACGGCTGACCGAAGCGGGCTCCGACAAGCGCTCCTACGCAGTGCACCCGGGCGTCTCGGCGACCGATCTGTTCGCCAGGACCGAAACCCCGCTGGACCGGATCAGCAAACCCTTCATCCGCATCATCGGCCATCCCCCGGCCAAGGCCGCCCACTCCACGCTGTTCGCGGCCACCATGCCCGATGCCGACCCAACTACCTACTGGGGTCCGAACCGGTTGTTCCAGAGCCAGGGCCCGGTCGAGCCCTCGCCGTCGAGCAAGCTGTCGAACAATCCGGAACTGCTGCGCCGCCTGTGGGAGGAATCCGAGCGCATGACCGGGATCACCTACAAGTTCTGAGGCCCCACCTGCTCCTACGTACCGTGTAGTAGACGGGTACCGTGGTATGGGTGTCCGCTCCACCTCGCCGCTCGGCACACAATCGCCCGGCCCTCATCGTGCTGGTGATCGTGGCCGCCCTCGCCTGCCTGGCATTGGGATGGTGGCAGTGGGAGCGGTTCGAATCCGCGAGCGGCACTGGTCAGAATCTCGGCTACGCATTGCAGTGGCCACTGTTCGCCGGGTTCGCGGTCTTCGCGTACTTCCGGTTCGTGCGGCTGGAATCCGAAGCGGATAAGGAGCCGGAAGCCGAACCGGCTCCCGCGAAGGCGCGCCGACCCGCGAAAGTCGATGCGCCACGCGAGATTCCGGCCGGACTGCTACCCGAGCGGCCCAAGGCTGCCCGCGACGATGATCCGGTGCTCGCCGAATACAACAAGTATCTGGCCGAGCTGCACGCGCAAGATATCGACCAACACGTCCGGGATGCGGGCCTGACCCACGACACACACAGGAGCGCCGGTTGACCACCAGCGAGAACTCGACCGAATCCGCCGCGACGCTCACCCCTGAGCCCACGGCCACGAACGTCGCGAAGATCAAGCCCGCGCTGCTGCGCTACCGCGTGCTCGCCTGGACGACGGGTCTGTGGCTGCTGCTGCTCACCGGCGAAATGATCGCCAAGTACGGCTTCGACGTGCACACCCCGAACTGGATCGCGGTCGTGCACGGCTGGGTCTACTTCGTCTACCTGCTGGTCACCGCCGACCTCGCGGTCAAGGTACGCTGGCCGATCCCACGCACCGCCGGCACCCTGATCGCAGGCACCATCCCGCTGCTGTCCTTCTTCGTAGAACACGTCAACGCGAACAAGGTCAAGCAAGACTTCAACCTCTGACCGGATCACTCCGAATGCCGCACCCTCAGCGGGGTGCGCACCCGTAGTCAGGGCTACACCCGTCGTCCGGATCCGCACCCGCTGTGGGCAGCTCCTTCGCCGGGATCCGCACCCGCTGTGGGGCCGCACCCGCGGCCCGCACGCGTCGTCGGGATCCGCACCCATTGCCGGAGAACGGCACCAGTTGCGCGGCGCGCATCCGTCGCCGGGATCCGCATCCGTTGCGGACCCCGAGCGTGCGGCTGATTCAGGACTCGGCGAGGGCCGCGAGCGCAGGGAGAAGTTGGGTGAGCGCACGTCCGCGGTGAGATACGGAGTCCTTCTCGGCGGGGGTCAGCTGAGCAGCGGTGATATCGCCGCCCGCCGGAATGAACAGCGGATCGTAGCCGAAACCACCGTCACCCACCGGTTTCCGGCCGATCGCACCGGGCCATTCACCGCGCACCACGATCTCGGTGCCGCCGGGCACCACCAGCGCGCAGGTGGACACGAACTGTGCACCGCGCCGCTCTTCCGGTACGTCACCGAGTTGCGCGAGCAGCAGCGCGTTATTGGCCGCATCATCGCCGTGCCCCCCGGACCAGCGCGCGGACAGCACACCGGGCATCCCGTTCAGCGCGTCCACCGCGATCCCGGAATCGTCTGCGACACAAGGCAATCCGGTGGCGGCGGCACCATCGCGCGCCTTCGCCAGCGCATTCTCCTCGAAGGTCGCGCCGGTCTCGGGCGCCTCGTCGTAGGCGGGCACGTCACCGAGCCCGACGATCTCGATGCCCGCGATACCCGCATCGGCGAGGATCCGACGCAGTTCGTTCAACTTCTTGGCATTGCGACTGGCGACCAGGACGCGGCGCGACATCACTTCTTCTTCGACTCGGCAGGCTGGGGCAGCACACCCGGATACGGCAGTGCGAGCGCCTCTTTCTGGATGGCGAACAGCCGGTCGCATCCCGCGAGCGCGGAGTCGAGCAGCTTGTCCAGGGTGGAGCGCGGGAAGGTCGCGCCCTCACCGGTGCCCTGGATCTCCACCAGGGTGCCGGTATCGGTGGCGACCACATTCATATCGACCTCGGCGCGCGAATCCTCTTCGTACGGCAGGTCCAACCGCACCCGGCCGTCGACGACGCCGACGCTCACCGCGGCGATCGCACACGAGATCGGCTGCGGGTCGGCCAATCCGCCCGCCGCGCCGAGGTAGGTCACCGCATCCGAGAGCGCGACATACGCGCCGGTGATGGCCGCGGTCCGCGTGCCACCGTCGGCCTGCAGCACATCGCAATCGATGGCGATGGTGTTCTCGCCGATGGCCGCCAGGTCGATGCATGCGCGCAGCGACCGGCCGACCAACCGGCTGATCTCCTGGGTGCGCCCGCCGACCTTGCCCTTCACCGACTCCCGCCCGCTGCGGGTATGTGTGGCCGCGGGCAGCATCGCGTATTCGGCGGTAAGCCAGCCGAGCCCGGAATCGCGACGCCACGGGGGCACGCCCTCGGTGACGCTCGCGGTGCACATCACCCGGGTCTGCCCGAACTCCACCAGCACCGAACCGGCTGGATGCGTAGTGAAGCCACGGGTGATCCGTACCTCGCGGAGCTCATCGTCCGCCCTGCCATCGGCTCGTCTCGACACGCGCCAAGCCTAGTCACATGGCCTACCGCGCGCGGCAACCGGTCAGATGTCGAAGGTTTCGCCCGGTGCGACGGCGTGTACCGGTCCGGAGAACTGCGCCTTCGCCTCCGCGATCACGTCCTCGCGGGAGGTCCACGGCGGAATGTGGGTGAGCAGCAGCTCTTTCACGCCCGCACGGGCGGCGATAATGCCCGCCTCGGTGCCGGAGAGATGAATGCCGGGGGGCCGGTTGGCCGGATCGTGTGTCCACGACGCCTCCGACATGAGCAGGTCGGCGCCCTGCGCGAGTTCGAGTACCGCATCGCACATCGCGGTATCGCCGGTGTAGACGAAGGTCCGCCCGGACGCGGTCGCGATGCGCAGTCCGTACGACTCCGGCGGGTGATACATCCGACGTGCGAGCACCGTATGGCCAGGGCCGAATTCGACCGCCTCGCCCTCGACCCAAGTCTGATGGTCGATGACGTCGGACCAGTCGTCGCATTCACCGCCGATTTCGGCGGAGGCATTGCCGATGCGCACCCCGCTATCGGACGGACCGCGCACGATGGCCTGCCCCACCGGAGGTGTCGGGTGGTAGCGCCGCCAGACCAGCAGTCCGGGCAGATCGAGGCAGTGATCGGCATGCAGATGCGTGAGGAAGATATCGACCTCGCCGGGATCGGCATAGCGCTGCAATGCGCCGAGCACGCCGGGTCCGAAATCGATGACCACCGGCGACATATCCGGCCCGGTCAGTAGGTACCCCGACGCTGGGGAGTCCGGGCCGGACACACTGCCCGAGCACCCGAGGACGGTAAGGCGCATTCCCCCATGCTCCCACGACGAATTCTCACTCAAGAACCGATCCCCCACATTCCGCTGCGTGCCGCGCGAGTACCTCGGCTACGTATTGACTCCGGCTCGATCCCCGCGACGGTGTCGACGTTCATCACCAGAGAGTACCCAGCCGGCAAGCACTCCACCCATTGCCCCGAAAAGATGCCCCTGCCAAGAGATTCCGGGTTGTCCGGGCAGCACACCCCACAGCACCGACCCGTAAATCGCCAGTACAACCAGGCCGATGCCGATCTGCACCAGGTTGCGGGCAAACCAGCCGCGAGAGATAAGGAAGGTCAGCCAGCCGAAGATCAGCGACGACGCGCCGAGATGCACCGATCCGGTGGCGCCGGTGAGCCAGACGCCGACTCCGGCCACGATCCAGATGATCGCGGTGGCGGCGAGTCCGCGCCCGATGCCCGCGAGCAGGGTGATAAAGCCGAGGACGATAACCGGAAGCGTATTGGCGAACAGGTGATCCCAGCCGTGGTGCAGGACCGGGGCCCAGAGAATGCCCCACAGGCCGTCCGCCTCGCGCGGTTCGATGCCGTTGTAGTCGAGTTGGTTGTGGTCGAGCTCGTCGACTCCTTCGACGCCGTAGAGCAGGGCAACGAATGCGGTGATGATGACGCCCGCGCGCAGCCAGAGCTGTTTGAGACTGTTCGGTTGGGCAGGCGTACCGGAAGGCACGCGCGGCTGCCCGAGTTGGGCGCGTAGTGCGGCGATCCGTTCCGGATCGAACGATGAACCGATTCCCGAACCGCCGGTCATCGCAACCTCCTCGTTGAGCGAGGCCCGGACGCCGGGATATGCGACAAGGAACTCGCTCTTTCGAGAGTACCGGGGCGTATCGCGACCAATCGGCCAGAGATACAGCGCGCGCTTTCCGCGCGGAAAGCGCACGCTCAGGCCGGATCGCTCGAATTCAGGCCCAGAGCTGCCCGTCGAGGCGTTCCTCGGCCTCTTCGAGAGTCCCGTCGTACGCGCCGGTGGACAGGTACTTCCACCCGCCGTCGGCAACCACGAAGGCGATATCCGCCCGCGTGCCCGCACGCACGCATTTGCGCGCGACACCGAGCGCCGCATGCAGAATCGCGCCGGTGGAAATGCCCGCGAAAATGCCCTCTTCCAACACCAACTCGCGCGTGCGCTTCACCGCATCGAAGGGACCGACGGAAAAACGAGTGGTCAGCACCGACTCGTCATAGAGCTCCGGAATGAAGCCTTCATCGATATTGCGCAGTCCGTATACGAGTTCGCCGTAGCGGGGTTCGGCCGCGACGATTTCGATGCCGGGCACCTTTTCGCGGAGGAAGCGACCGGTCCCCATGAGCGTGCCGGTTGTCCCGAGACCCGCGACGAAATGCGTGATCTCGGGCAGGTCGGCGAGGATCTCCGGGCCGGTGGTCTCGTAGTGCGCCAAGGCATTGGCCGGATTGCCGTACTGGTACAGCATCACCCAGTCCGGATTCTCCGCCGCGATCTGCTTGGCCAGCGCGACCGCCTGATTCGAACCGCCCGCGGCTGGGGAATCAATGATCTCCGCACCGAACATGGTCAACAGCTGACGGCGTTCGACCGAGGTGTTCTCCGGCATCACGCAGACCAGCCGGTAGCCCTTGAGCTTGGCCGCCATGGCCAGCGAAATGCCGGTATTTCCGCTGGTCGGCTCCAGGATCGTGCAGCCGGGCGTCAGCAGGCCGTCGGCCTCGGCCTGTTCGATCATCCGCAGGGCAGGCCGGTCCTTGATGGAACCGGTCGGGTTGCGGTCCTCGAGCTTGGCCCACAGCCGCACCGGGTGGTCACCGTCCCACTGCGGGGACAGGTTGCGCAGCCCGACGAGCGGGGTGTTGCCGAGGGTCGCGATCAGCGATTCGTAGCGCGCCACGGGGTCGATCAGCCTCCGGCGACGGCGGGCAGGATGGTGACGCTGGCACCCTCAGGCACCTCCGCCTCGAGGCCGCCGGCGAAGCGCACATCCTCGTCGTCGACGTAGATGTTGACGTAGCGGTTCAGCTTGCCGTCCTTGAGCAGCCGCTCCGCGAGGCCCGGATGGTTGGCGTCGAGGTTGTCGATCAGCGCGGACAGGGTCGAGCCCTGCGCGTCGACGCGCTTCTCGCCTCCGGTAAGGCCACGCATGATGGTCGGGATGGACACGGTTACCGGCATTGGAACTCCTCGAATTCGACGAACATAGGGGTACTAAACGGTCTCGTATGCATCGACGATCCGGACCGGCTCCTCGGTGACCTCACCGTCCACGATCCGGTAGCTGCGCAGCTCGTGCTGCTCGGGATCGCGGGTGGAGATCAACACGTAATGCGCGAACGGCTCGGACGCATAGGAGATATCGGTGCGGCTCGGATAGGCCTCGGTGGCGGTATGCGAGTGGTAGATCACCACCGGGGTCTCGTCGGCATCGTCCATCGCCCGCCACACCTTCAGCTGTTCACCGGAATCGAACCGGTAGAAGGTCGGCGAGCGCTCGGCATTGACCATGGCGATGAATCGCTCCGGCCGATCCGAACCCTCCGGACCGGCGATGACGCCGCAGGCCTCGTCCGGGTGATCGGCGCGCGCGTGCGCCACCATCGCCTCCACCAGGTCGGTCCTGATCACCAGCACGAGTTCAAACCCTTCCGCATTCGGCATATCCGCTGCCGACATATCGCACCCGACAACGACCCAGAATATTCGGCTATTCCCGCCCACCTGTCGGCCGGTACCCTCCTCGGCGCTGTTGCCGACGCTCCCGCGCGCTTTCGCGGATTCCGCCCGGCATGTCGGTATCGGAACCCGCTAGGAGCGCGAGAAGAGGTCCGAGTAGGTGGGGATGCCCGCCACGGAGTGGGCGGAAAGGATCGCGTCGACGATGGCCCGCTCGACGCAGACCGCCGCCGCGGTACAGACCTCATCCAGCACCAGCAGGTCGGACGGGAAGGCGGGCGGCATCGGGGCGGCGGTGATTTCGGCGGTGCCGGTGGACAGTGCGAAGAGGGTGTCACCGTCGAGGGGTGAGTGGGCAGGACGGATGGCGCGGGCGAGCCCGTCATGGGCGGTGGTGGCCATGCGCCGGCAACCGGCGGGGTCCAGGGGTGCATCGGTGGCGACCACGCCGATCGTCGTGTTGAGAACGGTGCCCTTGACCGGTAGTGCGTTTGCCACGGCCAGTTGCTCGGGCGTGGCGGGATACAGGCCGAATATGTCGGGGCCTTCGGTCCCGACGCCCCATGGCAGGCCGGTACGCGGGTCGAAGACCGAGCCGACCGGATTGGCGACGACCAGCGCCGCCACCGTGACGCCCGCGGCGGCACCCGCACCGAGCACGACGCTCGCGGTCCCCACGCCGCCCTTGATCGAACCGGCCCGCGCACCGACGCCCGCGCCGACGCACCCCCGTTCGAACTCCTCCGCGGCCGCCTCGGCCGCCAGGAAACCGAAGTCGGCGGTCGGTCGAATTCGCCAGTCCCCCACCGGAAGATCGAAGATCACCGCGGCGGGGACGATGGGCACCACCCGACTCGGATCAACCGGATCCATCGGTATGCCCTCGTGATGTTCCTCCAGCCAACGCATTACGCCGTCCGCGGCCGCCAGCCCGTAGGCGCTACCACCGGTGAGCAGGATCGAATTCACTTGGCGCACAGTGTTGCCCGGGTCGAGCAGATCCGTTTCCCTGGTCCCAGGTCCGCCGCCGCGCACATCTACCGCGGCGGTCGCACCGCCGGGTACGCGCACGACGGTGCAGCCGGTCGCCGCGCCGGACCCCAGCGTCGCATCCGGATCGAGCACATGATGGTGCCCGACCAGCAGGCTGGGCACATCGGTGAGCGAATTCCGCTGTCCCGCTTGCACATTCTCCTGGCTACTCGTCACGATCAACCCGGACCGTCAGGGTGCGAGGGCCTGCAGCAGGGAATCCTGCATCCAAGTCAGCCAGTGATAAACATCCAGATGCGGCCCACGCGGATCATCGGGTTCGAGGTGATCCGGTGTCTCGGCATCGATTCCGAGCACCGTGCCCAATGCCAGCCGCACATCGGTCAGCGCGGTCAACCAGGCGTCGGCCTGCTCCGGCGTCAGCACGATCTTCCCGCCGTCGGTCGGCACCGTTTTCAGCACCACCGATCCGGCCGCCAATTTGGCATCGATGATCTCCGGCTCGTGCAAGCCGCGCAGCGCACTGTTGAGATCGGCGCGATCGGCATCGGGAGAGCCCGGTTCACTCCGGTGGAAATCCGGCAGCAGCCGGTGCAGCCGGGGATCATCGGGCGGGGTCGTATTGCCGCTACGCAGCCCGGTGAGCTCGGCGAGCTCATCATCGGGGGCGGATTCGGCCCGCTCGGTCAGCAGGCCGGAAACGGCGCCTACCAGGGACCGCAGTACGCTCGCCTCACGCGCATCCATTTCGGATCGCAATTTGAGGCCGCTCAGCGAGTTCTTCCGGCTCCACTTACGCACTGACGTCAGGGTAGTCGTACCGGTCAGTCGTCCCGCTGCATGGTCGCCCAGAGTCCTGCGGCATGCAGCCGTCGCACGTCCTGTTCCATTTTGTCCCGCGAACCCGACGACACCACTGCCTTGCCCTCGTTGTGCACCTTGAGCATCAATTCGGTCGCCTTCGCTTTGCTGTAGCCGAACAGCTTCTGGAAGATGTAGGCGACGTAGTGCATGAGGTTGACCGGATCATCCCAGACGACCGTCACCCACGGACGATCCTCGGCCTCCAGGATCTCGGTGTATTCGACCGCCTCCGGAGTCGCCTGTGCCGCCGACAGTGTCGCGTTCACTTCGCACAAGGCCATAGCCATAACACTCAGGGTACGACTCGACTCCGGATACACAACACCCGCGCACCAGGAATCGACAGACGCCCCGGCCACACCGGCCTATCATGCCCGCCACTGCTGTCTACAGTGGCTTGCGTGGACATGCGCAGCACCGCACTGCTGACCGATCAGTACGAACTGACCATGCTCGCGGCCGCCCTCGGCGACGGCTCGGCGCACCGCCGCTGCACCTTCGAGGTGTTTGCAAGGCGCTTGCCGAACGGTCGCCGCTACGGCGTTGTCGCGGGCACCGGCCGACTGGTCGACGCGCTGGCGCATTTTCGTTTCGAGGAATCGGAGCTCGCGATCGCGGCCGGTTTCCTCGACTCGAAGACCATCGATTGGCTGCGCGACTACCGCTTCACCGGCGATATCGACGGCTATCCGGAGGGCGAGCTGTATTTCCCAGGCTCCCCGATTCTTTCGGTGCGCGGCAGCTTCGCCGAATGCGTCCTGTTGGAGACCCTCGCCCTGTCGATCCTCAATCACGACAGCGCGATCGCCTCGGCCGCCGCCCGCATGGTGAGCGCGGCCGACGGTCGCCGGATGATCGAAATGGGCTCACGCCGCGCTCACGAACTCGCCGCGCCGTCCTGCTCCCGCGCCGCATATCTGGCCGGCTTCGACGCCACCTCCAATCTGGAGGCCGTGCGCCGCTTCGGCGTGCCCGGCGCAGGCACCAGCGCGCATGCATTCACCCTGCTGCACAGCGCCGCGGACGGTGCGCACGAGGCGGCCGCGTTCCGCGGCCAGATCGAGGCGCTCGGCATCGGCACCACGCTGCTGGTCGACACCTTCGACATCACCCAGGGGGTGGCGACCGCAATCGAGATCGCCGGACCCGAATTGGGCGGCGTGCGTATCGATTCCGGTGATCTCGGCGTACTGGCGAGGCAGGTGCGCGAGCAACTCGACGGGCTCGGCGCGACCAAGACCCGCATCGTGGTCTCCGGCGATCTGGACGAGTACGCGATCGCCGCACTGCGCGCCGAACCGGTGGACGCCTATGGGGTCGGGACGTCGCTGGTCACCGGGTCCGGGGCGGCTACCGCCGGAATGGTCTACAAGCTGGTCGAGGTGGACGGGCTGCCGGTCGCGAAACGCAGCAGCCACAAGGAGTCGCGCGGCGGCACCAAGAAGGCGATTCGACTGTCCCGCCGGACCGGTACCCTGGTCGAGGAGATCGTCTACCCGGCCGCCGGAAACCAGCCCGCCGCAAACGGATTCGAGGTTCGCGAGCTGCTGGCACCGCTGGTGCGCGGTGGCGAACCGGTCGATGGGCTGCCCACCCTCGCGGACAGTCGCAAGTTGGTGGCGCGCGGGTTGGTCAGCCTGCCGTGGGAGGGCCTGAAACTGTCGGCTGGGGAACCTGCGATTCCGACGACGTTTGTGAATTGACCCGAGCTGCGGCGTTGCGCCGGTTCGCCCATTCCACGATGGTGAAGGCGACCAGCACGATCAGGACGCCCCTGAGCACCAGCCGTACCCAGTCGACGACCTCCTCGGGTCGATTGCCGAGCAGAAAGTCGACGGCGAGATAGGCCGTATAGCCGATGAAGAGTGCGATCGAAATTCTGACCGTGCTGCTCACGTGGACCTCCGAGTGCGTTCGTAGCCCGCCCGATCGATCAGGCGGCACAATGTAATCCACAGACAGGTGCCGAGTGTTTACATCCTCGGTTCTCAGATCGTGGGAAAGTGAGGTCGACATGAACCGAGCGTTGATCATCGTCGACGTGCAGAACGATTTCTGCGAGGGCGGATCGCTGGCCGTCACCGGCGGGGCCACGGTCGCCCGGCGCATCACCGGCTACCTGAACTCCGCGCATTACAGTGCGGTCGTCGCCACCCGCGACTACCACATCGATCCCGGCGGCCATTTCTCCGAACATCCCGATTATGTGGACACCTGGCCGCCGCACTGCCGAGTCGGCACCTCCGGCGCGGATTTCCATCCCGCCCTGAATACCGAGCAGATCCAGGAGATCTTCTCCAAGGGCCAATACTCCGCCGCCTATTCGGGTTTCGAAGGCGCCACCGAGGACGGCACCGGCCTCGCGGACTGGCTGCGCGAGCGCGCCATCGATGAACTCGACATCGTCGGCATCGCCACCGACCACTGCGTCCGCGCGACCGCGCTGGACGCCCGCATCGAAGGTTTCGACACCAGGGTGCTGCTGGACTTCACCGCCGGCGTCGCACCCGACACGACCGCCGCCGCACTCGACCGCATGCGCACGGCCGGAGTCGACATCGAGGGTTCGGTCGTTCGCTGACGCAGACTGCCTGCCCCGACCTGCCGCAAGACACGCCGGCTTCACATGTGGAAGGTGTGCGAAGCAGGACGAGGATCCGATCGGGCGGTGATCGGTTGTCGGTCCCAAGCAGTAGGCTCGTCGCGTGCCCGAACTGCCGCCCGTCCCCGAGCTTTTGGCCACCGCTGTGCGCGCGCTCGGCGGGAAGGAGCGCGTCGGGCAGGTGACGATGGCGGCGGCGGTGGATCACGCCATCGATACCAAGGAACACCTCGCGGTGCAGGCGGGCACCGGTACCGGAAAGTCGCTGGCGTATCTGGTGCCGAGCCTGCGTCACGCGGTGCGCACCGGCCGGACCGTGGTGGTGTCGACCGCGACGATCGCGCTGCAGCGGCAGCTCGTCGACCGGGATCTGCCGCGACTGGCCGAGGCGCTGAGCAAACCGCTGGGCCGGGCGGCGAAATTCGCGATCCTCAAGGGGCGCAATAACTATCTGTGCCTGAACAAGATCAATAGCGTGATTCCCGACGAGCCCGCGGAAGCGGAGCTCTTCGACGCATTCGCCATCTCGCGGTTGGGCCGCGAGATGCAGCGGCTCAACGAATGGGCCTCGAATACCGAAACCGGCGACCGGGACGAGCTTGCCCCCGGTGTCACCGATCGGGCCTGGCGGCAGGTCAGCGTGTCGTCGCGGGAATGCCTCGGCAAGTCGCGCTGCCCGTTCGGCCAGGACTGCTTCGCCGAATTGGCCAGGGCGGAATCGGCGCAGGCCGACGTCGTGGTGACCAATCACGCCCTGCTCGCCATCGATGCGATCAGCGGCATCCAGGTGCTGCCCGAACACGATGTGGTCGTAATCGATGAGGCGCACGAATTGGTCGATCGGGTCACCGGCGTCGCCACCGCCGAACTGGCCGCATCGGCGATCAGCGCCGCGGCTCGGCGCTGCGCCAAACTCATCGACCAGCAGGAAGTCGACCGGCTCGAGGAGGCCGCCGAGGCCTGGCACACAGTGCTCGACGAACTGCCCGCCACCCGATGGGACGTACTGCCCGACGGCATCGCGCCGGTGCTCGCACTGGTCCGTGATGCCGCCTGGAACGCCCGCACCGCGCTCGCGCCACAGGGCGGCACCACCGCACAGGGCGATCCGGAAAGCGCCGCCGCCCGCACCCAGGCGCTGGCCGCAATCGATGAGGTGCACGACGGTGCGGTACGCGCCTTGACCGCCTTCGACGAATCCGATCCGGCCAAGCGTCACGATGTCATCTGGCTCGCCGCCGACGAGATCCGCGGCGTCACCCGGCGCACGCTGCGGATGGCGCCGCTGTCGGTGGGCGGACTACTGCGCAGCAGACTTTTCGGCACCGCCACCGTCGTGCTGACCTCGGCCACCTTGCAGATCGGCGGCTCCTTCGACGGACTCGCCATCACCTGGGGCCTGCCCGCACAATCGGCCAGCCGCAGCGATACCACAACCGCCAACGGCGCGCAGGCGCCCTCGGACGCGGAGACTGTGCGCTGGAGTTCGCTCGACGTCGGCTCGCCGTTCGACCATGCCAAGTCCGGCATCCTGTACGTCGCGAAGCATCTGCCCGCGCCCGGCCGAGACGGTCTGGCACCGGCCTACCTCGACGAAATCGAGCGGCTCATCGGCGCTGCGGGCGGGCGCACGCTCGGGCTGTTCTCCTCGATGCGCGCCGCACGCGCGGCCACCGACGCACTGCGCGAGCGGCTGAATACGCCCGTTTTGTGTCAAGGGGACGACGCAACCGGCGCGCTGGTGCGCAAGTTCGCCGACGACCCCGAGACGTCCCTGTTCGGCACGCTGTCGCTGTGGCAGGGCGTCGATGTGCCTGGTCCGTCGCTGAGTCTGGTGATCCTGGATCGGATCCCGTTCCCGCGCCCCGACGATCCGCTGCTGACCGCGCGACAGCGGGCCGTCGAGTCGCGCGGCGGCAACGGTTTCATGACCGTCGCGGCCAATCACGCCGCGTTGCTGCTGGCCCAGGGCACCGGCAGGCTCTTGCGCAGCGTCGATGACCGGGGTGTCGTGGCGATCCTGGATTCCCGTTTGGCGACCGCACGCTATGGCGGCTATCTGCGGGCCTCACTGCCGCCGTACTGGGAGACCTCCGATCCCGAAGTCGTCGCCAAAGCGCTGCGTCGACTCACCGCCGCAAGCGCCTGAGCTGGTGAACTTGTGAGACCACTCACAAAGTAATCCAACATTTCCAGACAGAAGTAAATTGAGAACCGGTACTTCGGTGGAACCCCAATTCCCCCACCGGATGTATCGGCCAGTCCCCGCGCCAAGCCCTGCACGCGGCGCGGGGACACCACAAATCCCTGTCACTGCCGGTCCACCCGTGAGACCGTTTCCCAATGACGCACCAGCCAGATATCGACACTCTCGGCGAATTCTTGATCAGCGCAAGATCTTTGGCCGAATACCGTGCGATCTTCGCACTCACCGAAGCCGACCTCAGCGGACGCATACTCGACTGTCCAGGCGGCGCAGCAAGTTTCACCGCGGAGGCGAGTGAACTCGGGGCCACCGTCATCGCGGCGGATCCGATCTATGCCCAACCCGCGGAGCAACTGCGAACCCTCGCCGTCTCCGAAACCGATCGCGGAAACATTTGGGCGACAGCACATCTGGATCGATATCGGTGGGACTTCTACGGCGATCCACAACAGCACCGAGCGATACGCCTGGCCGCGGCGGCCCGCTTCGGCGCCGACATCACCGCGCATCGCGATCGGTACGTCGCGGCGCTGCTGCCGTCGCTTCCCTTCCCTGACAACAGTTTCGATCTGGTCCTGAGCTCACATCTGCTCTTCACCTACGCCGACCGCCTCGATCCGGATTTCCATCTGGCTTCCCTGCTCGAACTCTCCCGAGCATCCGCAGGCGAGACACGCCTCTATCCACTGGTCGATCACACCGGCGCACGCCAAGACGACCTGGTCGCACATCTACGAAAAGAACTGCACGACAAGGGAATCCGCTCGTCGCTCCGGGAAACCGCCTATGAGTTCCACCGCGGGGCGACCACGGTTCTGGTCCTGCACTCGAATCGCGACGAAGCGTGAAAACGACAGATCACAGCGTCCACTTGAGGATCAACGTGACGACGGCCGCGATCACGGCCAGCACGATCGCCGCCACGCCCCAGACAAACCCCTTACGCTGCCACGGGCGCCCGTGGTCGAGCGAGAACTTGCCGGGACCGGTGAATGCGACGACCGCGCCGACGGTGGCGAACAGCAAGGGCATTTCGTAGCCCTTACCGGTCAGCAGGCCGCCACCCCAGGTTGCATTGATCGCATTGATCATGGTGCCGAGCACGATGGCCGAGGCCAGCGGCGTCAGCAGGCCGAGCAGCAGGAGGATGCCGCCGGTGAATTCGCTGAGTCCGGCAAGGGTGCCGAACAGTTTTCCTGGGTTGTAGCCCATGGAATCGAAGGTGGCGGCGTTGTCGCGCCAACCCGGGCCACTGAACCAGCCGAACAGTTTCTGTGAGCCGTGCGCCGCGAGCAGGCCGCCGAAGACGACGCGCAGCACCAAGAGGCCGATATCGGCGGCGGAGTTGTCGAGAGTCGCGCCACTCGGATGGGTGGGGCGTTCGAGTGTGCCGTTGGAAGTCATGCTGGTCCTCATCCGCGCATCGGTATGAACAATGGCTCTTTAGCCTCGGCAATGAATCGGACTGCGGTCCGATTATCCCACAGTTCAGCCCAACCGCGCGATAGGCGAGACCTACTCCGCGAGGAAGAAGAAATATCCGAGGAACATCACCATCAGCGCCCACATCGCCGGATGCACCTCTTTGACGCGCCCCTTCGCGATCATGACGATCGGATAGAACAGCATGCCCATCGCCAGTCCATTGGCGATCGAGTAGGTCAGCGGCATCATGACGACGGTGATGAAGGCCGGAATCGAGTACTCCAGCCGATTCCAATCGATCTCGCCGAGCGCGCGGGCCATCAGCACACCGACCACGATCAGCGCAGGTGCGGTGATGGCCGCCGAACCGGCGATCACCGCGAAGATCGGATAGCAGAACATGGCGATCAGGAACCAGCCCGCCGTGGTCACGGCGGTCATACCGGTCCGCCCGCCCGCTGAGACACCCGCCGTCGATTCGACATAGGCCGTGGTGGTCGAGGTGCCGATGACCGCGCCGGCCATGGTGCCCACCGAGTCCGCGGCCAGCGCACTGGCCGCGCGCGGCAGTTTGCCGTCCTTGTCGAGCAGTCCGGCCTGGTTGGCGACACCGATCAGCGTGCCGGAGCAGTCGAAGAAATCGACGAAGAGCATGGTGAGAACGACGACGGCCATCTGCCCGGTGAACGCATCGGGCAAATGGATGATGGCCTGACCGAAGGTGTGCTCGAGGCCCTTCGGCATCGCGACGACACCGTTGGGCAGATCGACCAGACCGCTGATGACGCCCACAACGGCGGTGAGCACGATGCCGTAGAGCACCGCGCCGTGCCAGCCGATGACCAGGAACACCACGGTCATCACAAGACCGAAGAGCGCGAGCAGCGTGGTGCCCTTGGTGAAGTCGCCGAGAGTAACGAGGGTGGCCTCGCTATTGACCACGATGCCCGCGTTCTTGAGACCGAGAAATGCCACGAACATGCCGATGCCCGCGCCGACGGCCAGCTTCATCTGCATCGGAATCGCATTGAGAATGCGTTCGCGCACCCTGGTGATCGCGAGTACGAAGAAGATCACCCCGGACAGCAGAGTCCCCGACAGCGCGACCTGCCACGGGATCCCCATCCCGAGCACCACCGAATAGGCGAAGAAGGCATTCAGGCCCATGCCTGGCGCGAGCGCGATCGGATATCTGGCCCACACCCCCATGACCAGCGTGCCGAAGACCGCGGCGACGGCCGTCGCGGTGAAGACCGCCTGCATGGGAATGCCCTTGGCTCCGAGCGGACCCTCGTCGCCGAGCACCGATGGATTAACGGCGAGCACGTAGGACATGGCGAGGAAGGTGATGGTTCCGGCCATCAGCTCACGCTTCATGGTCGAACCGTTCGAACTGATGCCGAAGTACGCGTCGAGGCGTCCTCGGGTTCGCGTCAGAACGTCGGTGACCATGAGCTCTCCAGTCGAAAAACGAGTACAGGGGTGCCAGGGCACGGTAGCCGACAATTCACTGCACTCGAGAACCCGGCCCAGCTGCAGGTATAGGTTTTCGTGAGCAGCGTCACGGTGTCTTGCCTGGTCCCGACTGGACCGTTGCCCCGGGACCCGAAGGGCCTTGTCCAACTGAGCCCCGAGTAGGTCCCGGATTCGATATCAGCCGTTCGGCGCGATGACCAAGCCCAGTTCGGCGTCGCTGGCGAGTAGTTCGTTGTGGGGCAGGACCCGGACCGTGTAACCGACGGCGCCGGACAGGGGGACCGGGGTTTCGACGGTGAAAAGGTCCACACCGGATTCGGATCCGGTGTGGGTCATCGGGAAGGTGGTGGTGTCGGAGAGGTCGTCGGTCGGTGAGACTCGGCCGAGTACCGCCTGCACCGTGACGTCGGCGGGGGTGAGGCCGCCGAGGTCGATGCGGGCGGAGAGCGAGAGTTCGGCGCCGATGATCGGAGTGTCGGGCAGGCCCGCGCTGTCGACCTGCATGATCTTGACCGAGGGCCAGGCGGCGTCGACTCGGCGGCGGTACTCCGAAACCGCTCGGGCACCGGCGAATTCGTCGGCGCTGGCGCGTTTTCCGGCGGCTGCGGCGGGGGCGTAGTACTCGACGGCGTAGTCGCGTACCATGCGGGAGGCCAGCACCCTCGGACCGAGTGTTTGCAGGGTGTGACGCACCATCTCGACCCAGCGCACCGGCATATCGGAGCCGTCGCGGTCGTAGAAGCGCGGTGCGACGGTGCGTTCGAACAGGTCGTAGAGGGCGGCGGCCTCGAGGTCGTCGCGGCGGTGTTCATCGGAGACGCCGTCGGCGGTCGGTATGGCCCAACCGTTTTCGCCGTCGTACATCTCATCCCACCAGCCGTCGCGGATGGAGAGGTTAAGCCCGCCGTTGAGCGCGGACTTCATACCGGAGGTGCCGCAAGCCTCCAGCGGACGCAGCGGATTGTTCAGCCAGACATCACAACCCCAGTAGAGGTAGCGGGCCATCGACATGTCGTAATCGGGCAGGAAGACGATCCGATGACGCACTTCCGGATCGTCGGCGAACCGAACGACCTGCTGGATCAGCGCCTTGCCGCCATCGTCGGCGGGATGACTCTTACCCGCGACGACCAGTTGCATCGGCCGATCAGGATCCAGCAGCAGCGCACGCAAGCGCTGCGGATCGCGCAGCATCAGGGTCAGCCGCTTGTAGGTCGGCACCCGGCGCGCGAAACCGACGGTCAACACATTCGGATCGAAAACGCCATCGACCCATCCCAATTCAGCCGAAGCGGCACCGCGTTCCAACCAGGACGCACGAACCCGTCGGCGCACCTCGGCAACGAGGATGGCGCGCAAAGCATTCCGAGTCGACCACAATTCACCCAGGTCGAAATCGCGCAGCTTCTCCCAGCCACGCGCCTCCTCGACCAGCTCGGGACCGATGTGCTCGCGTGCCTTGTCGAACCATTCGCGCGCCGCCCAGGTCGGGGCGTGCACACCATTGGTGACCGAACCGATCGGCACCTCGGTCGCGTCGAATCCGGACCACAGCGGCGCGAACATGGCGCGGCTCACCTCGCCGTGCAGTTTGGAAACACCATTGGCGCGCTGGGCGAGTCGCAAGCCCATATGCGCCATATTGAATACCGATGGATCGGCTTCGCGACCGAGCGCGACGATCCGGTCGACGGAAAGCCCTGGCAGCATGGCGGACTCGGATTCCCCGTGGCCACCGCCGAAGTACCTGCGCACCAACGGCATCGGGAACCGGTCGATACCGGCGGGCACCGGCGTGTGCGTGGTGAACACGGTAGCGGCCCGCACCGCAGTCAGCGCGGTATCGAAATCCAGTCCGGCCGAGACGAATTCACGGATCCGCTCGACGCCGAGGAATCCAGCGTGCCCCTCGTTCATATGGAACACATCGGGATCAGGCACACCCGCGGCGCGCGTATAGGCGCGCACCGCCCGCACGCCACCGATACCGGCCAGGATCTCCTGCTTGATCCGATGGTCCTGATCACCGCCGTAGAGCCGGTCGGTGACCGCGCGCAATTCCGGATCGTTCTCGGCGATATCGGAATCCAGCAGCAGCAATGGCACCCGCCCGACCTGCGCGATCCACACCCGCGCCCGCAGCACCCGCTGATCGGGCATGGCCACGTGGATCAACACCGGCGAACCTTCGGTGGTAAGCAGCCGCAACGGCAGCCCCTGCGGATCCAGCGCCGGATAGTGCTCGGACTGCCAGCCGTCCGCGGTCAGCGACTGCCGGAAATAACCGGAGCGGTAGAGCAATCCGACGCCGATCAGCGGCAGCCCCAGATCCGATGCGGACTTCAGATGATCACCGGCGAGAATCCCGAGGCCGCCCGAATAGTTCGGCAGGACCTCGGTGACGCCGAACTCCATCGAGAAATAGGCGATGCCGCGCACCGGCTCATCGGTCTGCCGCTGGAACCAGCCCGGCCGCGTCAGATAGTCGCGCAGATCCGCTGCGGCGGCATCCACTCGCCCGACATAGTCCGCATCGGCGGCGAGCTCGTCCAGCCGCGCCGCGGGCACCTCGCCCAGCATGCGCACCGGATCGTGGCCGAGCTCGCGCCACAGCTCGGGATCGAGCTCCGCGAACAGATCCTGGGTAGCCCAATGCCACGACCAGCGCAGATTCGTGGAAAGTTCGCCCAGGGCCGCCAAACGCTCGGGCAAATGGGCACGGACGGTGAAACGACGGAGTGCCTTCACCAACCGAACCCTACCCAATGCCGCAGCACCTGGTGGCTCCAGCGGGGCCACGCACTGGACCGTATACACCAACAGACACGATCACCGCACTGATCCGGCCAGCGGGTCTGGGCCGGACACGACGAACTACCCGCCGCCGCGCACCGCACCGGAATATCACTCGCGGCGAACCTGCGTGAATGAGAGCATCGGCTGATGCCGCACTGGATCGATGTGCTCCCCCAGTTCCTGCTGGCCTGCCTCATTCTGGCCGCACTGCCCGGACCGGCGACGGCGCTGTTTCTCCAGCGCGCAGTGCGCGACGGTCGCGCGGCCGGACTGGCGGCGGTGGCCGGGAACGAGATCGGGGTGTTCGGCTGGACGCTCGCCGGTGGCGCAGGTCTGTCGGTGCTGCTGGTCGCGAACCGGTTCATGAATACGGCGGTGCACGTCATCGGGGCGATGGTGTTGATCTGGCTCGGTGTGCAGGCCTGGCGCGGCGCTCGCGGCGACGACGAATTCGGCAGCAGGATGACCAAACTGCTGCCCACCGGCCGCACCCCCGGTTCGGCGTTCCGCGCCTCGCTGATCTCGATCGCGGCGAATCCGAAGGCGGCCGTCTTCGGCCTGACGATCCTGCCGCAGTTCCTGCCGTCGAGCGGTCCGGTGCTGCCGACCGTGCTGATCCTGGCCGGTATCCAGCTGGTCATCGATACCGCCTGGTGCATCGGCATCGTGCTGGCGGCGGACCGCGCGGGGACCTGGCTGCGGCGAACCGGAATCCGCCAGCGGGTGGAGCGCGCGCTCGGCGCGATCTTGGTCGCACTCGGTCTCGGTCTGGCGGCCGACGCACGCTGATCCCGTCCAACCGACCCGCACCCGGTAGGTTGGTCGACGTGACCGGCCGCATCGCCATCGATGACACCGCCCCTTCGATACCCGGCGGTCGTTCGGCCAAGGCCGTGGTCGGGGAGGTGTTTCCAGTGCGCACCGTGGTCTGGCGCGAGGGGCACGACGCCGTCTCCGCCACGCTGGCGGTACGCGGCCCCGGCTCGACGCGGATCACCCGCATTCGCATGACGCCGGACTACGAGCCGGATGTCTTCAATGCCACCTTCGTACCGAACCTGCCCGGCACGTGGACCTACCGCATCGAGGGCTGGAGCGATCCGATCGCCACCTGGCGGGCGGCGGTAGAGGCCAAGCTCGCCGTCGGACAGAGCGCCGCCGATCTCGCCAATGACCTGGAGCTCGGCGCGCGGCTGTTCGAACGGGCCGCACAGGCGGTACCCAAGAAGCAGTTCGAGCGCTTGCGCGCCGCCGCGACGGCATTGCGCGCCGAGGAACAGCTGCCCGCCCGGGTCGCCCCCGCCTTCAGCGCGGAGATCGCGGAGATCCTGCGCGATACGCCATTGCGGGACATGGTCACTCGTGGCCCGCAGCACTCGGTACTGGTGGAACGTCAACGCGCACTGTATGGCTCGTGGTACGAATTCTTCCCACGATCGACCGGTGGCGTTGATACCGCGGGCAAACCGATCCACGGCAATTTCGCCACCGCCGCAAAGGAATTGCCGCGCATCGCGGGCATGGGCTTCGATGTGGTCTATCTGCCGCCCATCCACCCGGTCGGCGAGATCAACCGCAAGGGCCGCAATAACGCGCTCGCGGCCGAACCCGGTGACGTCGGCTCCCCGTGGGCGATCGGGTCCAAGGATGGCGGGCACGATGCGATCCATCCCGAACTCGGCACCACCGCAGACTTCGCCGAATTCGTCAGCACCGCAACCGAACTCGGCCTCGAAGTCGCGCTCGACCTGGCGCTGCAGTGCGCACCGGATCATCCGTGGGTCGCCACGCACCCGGAGTGGTTCACCACGCTCCCGGACGGCACCATCGCCTACGCCGAGAATCCACCGAAGAAGTATCAGGACATCTACCCGGTCAACTTCGACAACGATCCGGACGGACTGTACGCGGAGGTGCTGCGTGTAGTCCGGCACTGGATCGGCTTGGGCGTCAAGATCTTCCGCGTCGACAATCCGCACACCAAGCCCGCCGATTTCTGGGAGTGGCTGATCGCGACCGTGCGGCGCACCGATCCGGACGTGATCTTCCTCTCCGAGGCCTTCACCCGACCGGCCCGGCTCTACGGTCTGGCCCGCCGCGGATTCAGCCAGTCCTATACCTATTTCACTTGGCGTGTCGCGAAATGGGAGCTGACCGAATTCGGCAGCGAACTGGCCGCCAAGGCCGACGAGGCCAGACCGAACCTGTTCGTCAACACCCCCGATATCCTGCACGAAAGCCTGCAGCAGGGTGGGCCCGGCATGTTCGCCATCCGCGCGGTACTGGCCGCGACCATGGCCCCCACCTGGGGTGTCTACTCCGGATTCGAACTCTTCGAGCATCAGGCGGTGCGCCCGGGCAGCGAGGAGTACCTGGATTCGGAGAAGTACGAGCTGCGCCCGCGCCCATTCGCCGAGGCGCTCGCGCGCGGAGAATCATTGGAGCCGTGGATCACTCGGCTCAACGAAATCCGTCGCGCGCATCCGGCGCTGCAGCAGTTGCGCTGCATCCACTTCCATCACGTCGACAACGACGCACTGCTGGCCTATTCGAAGGTCGATCCGGTCAGCGGTGACGCCGTACTGGTCGTGGTGAATCTGAATCCCTATGCGGCCGAATGGGGCATGATCTCGCTCGACCTGCCCGCCATCGGCCGCGAATGGCACGACCATCCGGTGGTGTTCGACGAGGTCAGCGGCGAGGAATACCATTGGGCACAGACCAATTACGTGCGGCTGGATCCGGCCCACGCGGTCGCCCACATTCTCACGCTGCCCGCCGTATCGCAGCAGGCCCGCGCGGAACTCGCGTTCCGGAGGACATTTCGATGAAGCGTCGCGATCTGATGTTGCTCGCGGCGGGCACCCATACCGATCCCCATACCGTTCTCGGCGCGCACCCGCATCCAGACGGCACGATCGTGCGGGTGCTGCGCCCGCATGCCGATACCGTGTTCGCCCGGGTCGGCGGCGTCGACCATCCCCTGAAGTCGTTGGGGCACGGCATTTTCGCCGGTGTCGTACGGCATCCGGACCTGATGGATTACCGCATCGTCACCAATTACCAAGGCGGACAGACGATCATCAGCGCGGACGGCTACCGCTTCCTGCCCACCGTCGGCGAGCTGGACCTGCATCTCATCGGCGAGGGCCGCCACGAACACCTTTGGGATGTGCTCGGCGCGCACCCGCGTCACTACACCACTCTCGACGGCGAGGTGGACGGGACCTCGTTCGCCGTCTGGGCACCGAATGCCCGGGGCATCACCGTGATCGGGGATTTCGACGGGTGGAGCGGGAATAGCGCACCGATGCGTTCGCTCGGATCCTCCGGGGTATGGGAGGTCTTCGTACCGGGGGTCGGTGTCGGCACCAAATACAAGTTCCGGGTGCACGGCGCGGACGGTCGCACCGTGGATCACGCCGATCCGCTGGCGTTCGCGACAGAGCTGCCACCCGCTACGGCATCCGTGGTCACCGAAAGCAAGTACGTGTGGTCCGACGGTGACTGGGTTTCGACGCGCGAACGCACCGACCCCACTCGCGCGCCGATGAGCGTCTACGAAGTGCACCTGGGCTCCTGGCGTCCCGGCCTGGGCTACCGCGAATTGGCGGATCAGCTCGCCGATTACGTGCGCGCGGCCGGATTCACCCATATCGAACTGCTGCCGATCGCCGAGCACCCGTTCGGCGGCTCATGGGGCTACCAGGTCACGTCGTATTACGCGCCCACCGCCCGCTTCGGCTCCCCCGACGATTTCCGCGCCTTCGTCGACCGCATGCACGCCGCAGGCATCGGCGTACTGCTCGACTGGGTGCCCGCGCACTTCCCCCGCGACGAATGGGCGCTCGCGCGCTTCGACGGCACCGCGCTCTACGAGCACGCCGACCCGCGCCGCGGCGAGCAACTCGACTGGGGCACCTATATTTTCGACTTCGGCCGCAACGAGGTGCGCAACTTCCTGGTCGCCAATGCGCGGTACTGGATCGAGGAATTCCATATCGACGGACTGCGCGTCGACGCGGTCGCCTCCATGCTGTACCTGGATTACTCACGCGCCGAAGGTGAATGGGAACCCAATGTGCACGGCGGCCGGGAGAACCTGGAGGCCGTCGACTTCCTGCAGGACCTCAACGAAACCGTGCACCGCCACCATCCGGGCGTAGTCACCATCGCCGAGGAATCCACCACCTGGCCCGGTGTCACCCGCGGCGCCGATGTCGGCGGCCTCGGCTTCACCATGAAGTGGAATATGGGCTGGATGCACGACACCCTGGGCTATTTGGGGCGCGATCCGATCCACCGCTCCTGGCACCACAACGAGATCACCTTCTCGCTCGTGTACGCGTGGAGCGAGAACTATGTGCTGCCCATCAGCCACGACGAAGTCGTGCACGGCAAGGGCACCCTCTGGACCAGAATGCCCGGCGACGATTTCGCCAGGGCGGCGGGCGTGCGCGCACTGCTGGCCTACATGTGGTCGCATCCCGGTAAGCAATTGCTGTTCATGGGCCAGGATTTCGGCCAGTTCCGGGAATGGTCACACGACCGCGGCCTGGACTGGCACGAACTGGAAAACCCACTGCACCAGGGCATTACGGCCGCCGTCCGGGATCTGAACGCGGTCTACCGCGCCCATCCCGCGCTGTGGAGCCAGGACACCAGCCCCGGCGGCTACTCCTGGGTGCAGGCCGACGATCGCGAAAACAATGTGATCGCCTTCCTGCGCTACGGCTCCGACGGTTCGGTGATCGCCTGCGTCTTCAATTTCTCCGGCTCGGTGCACGGCGATTACCGCGTCGGCCTGCCGAGCGCAGGCACCTGGCGCGAAATCCTCAATACCGACGCCGCCGAATACGGCGGCTCCGGCATCGGAAACCTGGGCGGTGTCAAGGCAACCGATGAGCCATGGCACGGTCGACCGGCTTCGGCCACCGTGGCGCTCGCGCCGAATACCGCGATCTGGCTCGCGCCCGAGACATAAGCCACCACGCGGGCAGACGAGCAAGCGCACCCCGCCGCGCTCACGCCGGCTACGGCCCCAGTAGCGCGGTCCCGAACACCGCGATCGGACTCACGCCAAAGACATAAGCCACCACGCAGTGGTCGGGCCATCCCGCAAGCGTCAGCCCGGGCTTCGGCCCAAGTGGCCGGTCACGAATGCCGCCATCTGGCCCGCGCCGGAGATATATAAGCCACCACCCGCGCAGGTCGAGCAAGCGCACCCCGCCGCGCTCAGGCCGGCTACGGCCCTAGTGGCGGTCCCGAATACCGCGTATCTGGCTCGCGCCAAAGACATAAGCCACGCCACGGATAGGCGAGCAGGCAACCCCGCGGTGATTCGAGCAGGCCGAGCCGCCACGCTGACCCCGGCTTCAGCCACCGGGGCCCAGAGTCATAAGCCACAACACGCTAGGTTGAGCAGGCCACCCGGGTGAGTCGCGCAGGCAAAACCGCGGCGCTAAGCCCGGCCACCATGGTGCTAGCTCCGAACACCCGCGATCCAGCCCGCACCAGAGTCATTGGGCACCACACAGGTAGGGCAAGCCGCAAGCCACCCGCAGCGCTCAGCCGCGCCAGTCCCGCAGCGCTCGGCGCTCAGCCGCGCCGGTGCGTTGCAGATGACCGCCCGGCAACCGACCGCACCGCTGCGATCGGCGGATAGTGCCTGGCGATTCCATCAGCGCAGGCTATCCGCCGATGCCATGCGCGCCGCAGCAGCCGGGGTCAGTACAGCGCAGCAGCCAGCTTGCGGCGGGCAGCAACCACGAAAGGCTCTGCCGGGTCGAACAATTCGAAGAGTTCGAGCAGTCGCGTGCGCGCCTTGGTGCGATCATCGCCGGCCGTCTTCTTGATCACGGTGATCAACCGGTCGAACGAGGCCTCCGGCTGCTGGCTCAGCATTTCCACATCGGCGGCGTCCAGGGCCGCGTCGACATTGGCCGGATCGGCATCGGCGGTGGCGATCGCGGAATCCGAAACAGCCTGCGCACGGGACAGGAAGCGCACCTGACGCAGTGCGTTCTTTGCTTCCTCATTGCCCGGCTCCGCGGCGATGATGGCCTCATAGGCCGCTTCAGCGCCGGCCATGTCGCCGCGCTCGAGCGCGGCCTCTGCGGCGGTGAAACGCGGGTCCTCTACGGCCGGGGGCTGCTCACCGCCCTCGAGCTGCCCGCCGACCGCTTCGACGACCGCGCTCAACCACTGCCGGACCTGCGGCTCCGGCTGAGCGCCCTCGAAATCCGCGAGCGGGCGGCCACCGGCCACCGCGATCACCGTCGGAATTCCCTTAACACCGAAGGCCTGCGCGATCCGCATATTGGCCTCGGCCTCGACCGTCGCCAGATCCCACGCGCCCGCGTCCTCCTGGACGAGCCGCTCCAGCGTCCGGACCAGCTCGACGCTGCCCGGGCTGCGCTGCGAATACAGCGCGACGACCACCGGCACCTGGGTGGACCGGCGCAGCACCTTCGTTTCGAAATCCGCCTCCGAGACGGCGTAGTCGCCGCCGCCTCCCGCACCCGACGCACCGGCCGGGGGCTGCTTCAGGCTGGACAGATCCACCGCACCTGACATGGCGGCGGCGACGGCTGGCGAAGGGCGGCGGGCAGCGGGTCGAGTCACGGTTTCCAGTTTGTCACGGCGTGACCGAGGCCGGGGCTCCGGAGTCGGCGGAAGTCACCTCGCTCAGCTCACCGAGCTTGCCCGCGCGCACCGCCCACACCTCGAAGAGGACCGTGAAGAACGGCGGAATGCTCGACAACAACGCGAGCACCGTGGTCTTTGTGTTCCAGGCCAGCTCGCGGGCCGCGAGGATCGCGGTGATGACGAAAAGGACGAAGATGATGCCGTGCGTCATCCCGAATACCTTGACCGGCCACAGCACCGGTTCGGGGAGGCGCTTGAACACCATGCCGACGATCAGGAAAACCCAGGAGATCGCCTCCAGCACGGCGATGAAGCGGAACCGCTTGGCCACGGTGCTCAAGTCGAAGAAATTGCCCATGGCCACCATTGTGCCGGACTGCTACGACGGGTCGTAGTTGAACCGGTCACACCTGAACTCCGCCGACCCGGTATCTCCGGGCCGGCGGAGCCGAGAATTACACCTTGATGATCAGCGCGTCGCCCTGACCGCCGCCACCGCACAGCGCGGCCGCGCCGATACCGCCACCGCGCCGCTTCAGCTCCAGCGCCAGATGCAGCAGGATGCGCGCACCGGACATGCCGAGCGGGTGACCGATGGCGATCGCGCCACCGTTGACGTTCACCTTCTCCGCATCGATGCCCAACTTGCGGGTGGACGCGATGCCGACCGCCGCGAACGCCTCGTTGATCTCGACCAGATCCAGCTCGGCGGGCGAAATACCTTCGCGCGCACAGGCCTTGGCGATCGCATTGGCAGGCTGATCCTGCAGCGTCGAATCCGGACCAGCCACCACGCCCGCGGCGCCGATCTCGGCGATCCAGCTCAGGCCAAGCGACTGCGCCTTCTCCTTGCTCATCACGACCACCGCGGCCGCCCCGTCGGAGATCTGCGAGGCGGTGCCCGCGGTGATGCTGCCGTCCTTGCGGAAGGCCGGGCGCAGCTTGGCCAGCGATTCGACGGTGGTGTCCGCGCGAATGCCCTCGTCGGTGCTCACCACGATCGGATCGCCCTTGCGCTGCGGCACCGACACCGGGACCACCTCGTCATCGAAGACGCCGTTCTTCCACGCCGCCGCCGCCCGCTGATGCGAGGCCGCCGCGAACGCGTCCTGATCCTCGCGGCTGACCGGCTCGGCGTCGTTGCGCTGTTCGGTCAGTGCACCCATCGGCTGGTCGGTGAAGATGTCGTGCAGACCGTCGTAGGCCATGCTGTCGCGCAACGTCACATCGCCGTATTTGAAACCCTCCCTGCTCTTTTCGAGCAGATGCGGGGCCTGGCTCATGGATTCCTGACCGCCCGCGACGACGATCTCGTACTCGCCGGCACGAATCAGCTGATCCGCCAGCGCGATCGCATTGATACCGGACAGGCACACCTTGTTCACCGTCAACGCGGGCACATCCATCGGGATGCCCGCGGCGACCGCCGCCTGCCGGGCCGGGATCTGCCCCGCACCCGCGGTGAGCACTTGGCCCATGATCACGTAGTCGACCTGCTCCGGCGTGACGCCGCCCTTCTCCAGCGCCGCCTTGATGGCGAAACCGCCCAGGTCGGAACCGGTGAAGTCCTTCAGACCCCCGAGCAGCCGACCGACCGGGGTACGCGCACCGGAAACGATCACGGTTGTGGTCACGACGAGCCTCGCATTCATTGATCGAACAGCGTCGCGCACCGAGGACCCGCGACGTCAACCTCTGTACCCCACGGTAGCTTGTGCTGCTCGAACACCCTTTACCAGGTACGCGGTGCCCTCGCCTGCGCTCGGCCCAGCGCAAGGGACTAATGACGGTCTCCAGCCGGCTGTGTCGGATCAGGCGCTACGTTCGAAGAGTGAGCAACGTTATCGACCCGTCGAACTTCATCCCCGGCGACTACGTCATCGCCGTCGACCACGTGGGCATCGCGGTACCCGACCTGGATGCCGCAATTGCCTGGTATGCCGACAATCTCGGCATGATCGAGACCCATCGCGAGGTGAACGAGGCCCAAGGCGTGCACGAGGCGATGCTGTCATTGCCCGGCGGACCGGACGGCGCGACTGCCCTGCAGTTGCTGGCGCCACTCAACGCGGACTCCACCATCGCCAAGTTCATCGACCGCAGCGGACCGGGCCTGCAGCAACTCGCCTATCGCGTTACCGATATCGAGGCCGTCTCCATGTATCTTCGTGATCGAGGTCTACGTTTGCTGTACGACGCCCCGCGTCACGGAACCGCCGATTCCCGCATCAATTTCATTCACCCGAAGGATGCTGGCGGTGTGCTGATCGAGTTGGTCGAACCGAACGCGAATGTTACGCACTAGTATCAAGATCGGGCCTGAAAAACTCGTCCGCATCACATTCGCGGTCGAGTCACCATGAGGTGCAAGTAGGCTGTAGTTTGTGTGCCATGTCGTCACCTGAGTCCGATCGCAATCGCTTCGTTGCACTGCCCTTCACCGTTGTGCGCAAGGGTTATGCGCAAGACGAGGTACGCAACTACTTCGACCGTTTCGATGCCGAGTTAAGGGTCACCGCCACAGATCGGGATGCCGCTGCGGCGCAAGCCCGTAACCTCGCCAGCCAGCTGGAGGACGCGCGGGACGAGATCGACGAGCTCCGTAAGGAAGTCGATCGCCTTTCGGTTCCGCCGACCACTGCGGAAGGTATGTCCGACCGCATCTCTCGGATGCTGCGCCTGGCGTCCGACGAGGCGTCCGAGGTCCGCGCGCTCGCGCAGGCCGAGGCGGCGGAAATGGTGTCGATCGCCGAGCAGCAGGCCACCGAAATGCGTGGTAAGTACGAATCGCTGCTCGCCGAGACCAAGGAGAAGCGCGAGGCGCTCGAAATCGAATTCGAGCAGACCCTGGCGAATGCGCGTACCGAGTCTGCCAAGATCATCGAGGCCGCTCAGGCCGAGGCCGACCGCCTCGGCAAGGAAGCCGATGCCAAGCGCAAGGCGACCCAGCAGGACTTCGAGGCCACCATGGCGGAGCGTCGCACCAAGCTCACCCGCGCGATGGAGGAACTCGAGGCCACCAGCCGCGCCGAGGCCGCTCAGCGGATCAAGGACGCGACCGACGAGTCCAACCGCCTCATCACCTCCGCCACGCAGACCTCCGAGCGCAAGATCGCGCACGCCAAGGAACTCGCCGAGGAGATGCGCGTGCTGCGCGGCCGGGTGCTCGCCCAGCTGCTCGGTATCCGCGGCCAGCTCGACTCGGTGCCGGCCATGCTCGCGGCCGTCAACCGGGAAAGCGAACTGCTGGACGGGGTTCCGGATCAGCGCAAGTCCATCGGCGGTGGCACCAAGTCGGTCACCGGCGGTTCGCGCACCAAGGCCATCCCCGAGGTCTCGGCCGAGGAAGACGACATCGACGCCGACGAGCGCGAGAACGCCGAAATCACCAACTGACGACGGCGGGCTGAGCGGCGACAAACGCAACACCCCAACCGAATTCACACCAAGGCCGCCCCACACCGGGGCGGCCTTCCTAATGTCGCGAGTAGCCGGACACCGCCCACTACGGGACATACACCGCCACAACGACATTCCGGGCCACCGAGACACCCCGCCCCTGGAACATTCGGGTTACCAGCCCTAGGCCACCCCAGAGGCGCTGGCGGCTTTCCCTTGCCCCTGCCTGGTCAGCTGCGCGCGGCGGCCGCGGTTCTCATCGGCGGTGACGGATACTCAGCCCCAAGGAGATCCACAGACCCACCGGAATCTCTCCGGCCGTCTGACAACCGGTTCCGCGTCCGAGCTTCCGATGTGGACCCATGTGGCCACCAGCAATGCCGTGCACGGCACGACGACATCCGCTCTTCCAGAGATGCTCAGCCCCAAAAGAATCCACAGAATCGCAATTCCTCACTCACGCACGCTGCCACCCGCAGGCTCGCACAGCCCCGCCCAGAGCGGCCGCAATCGGAGCCCTTACCGGCAGGCCCCGTGCCGCCCACGCAATGCTCTACACCGCACGCCGAAATACTGCCCCCCAAAGGAATCCGCAGAATCGCGCACTCCGCGCAAGCGCCACCCTCCACCGGCAAGCGCCACCCTCTACCCGCAAGCGCTGCCCTCCACCGCCAAGCGCCAGCGCCGCCTTCCACCGGCAAGCGCCGCCCTCTATCCGCAAGCGCTGCCCTCCACTGCAAGCGCCGCCTTCCACCGCCAAGCGCTGCCCTCCACAAGCAAACGCTGCCCTCCACAGGCAACGCGCCCTCCACTGCACGCGCCGCCCGCCACTGCACGCGCCGCCCGCCACCGCACGCGCCGCCCTCCACAAGCACACGCGCCCTCCGCAGCAAGCGCCGCCCGCCACCAGCGTGCGGCGCCCTCACCGGCAAGCGCCGCCTTCCACCCGCAAGCAGCCACCAACCGCAGGCGCTCGGTTCGTAGACCTCAGCTCTGTCCATAGGCGCGCGGCCCTCGACTCCCAGGCGCCGCGTTCTACCCGCATATGCGACCTGCAACCCGGACGCAGGACTCCTGCCCGCAGGTGCACCGCTTCTTCCTGGTAAGTGCACCCTCGGGGCGAAGTTGCGCCGTCAGGCCGGAAGTCCGCACTCTGCCGGAAGCGCTAGCCCCGTCCACAGATGCGCGCCCGCTTTCCGGTAAGGCGGTACGGGGTGAAGGTGCGCCTCCTGCGCCTTTTGCCCGCAAGTGCCACCTTTCTGTCGGCAGCAGTCCACTGTTTGTAGGCGCGCCCGTCAGTCCGCAGACTCACCTCCCTGCGGGCACCCTCAAAGTGCACCTTTCCGACTTGGACACGCACAGTTTGTAGCGGCCGCATACCGTCTACGCCGGGTGCGCAGTGGGTTGCTCTGGGGCGCAGGGGATTCAGGACCAGCGGCGGGTGATTCGGCGGGTATGGCGGCCGTTCCAGCAGCCGCGGTGCCAGTGTCTGCGGTCGTCTTCGCCGTCGTCGACCGCCCACGCGACGATATGGGCTACACCGGGCGGGATTTCGTGATCGCAGCCGGGGCAACGATAAGTTTTGACGGCCCGGCTACCTGGGATGGTTCGCACGATGTACATGTCGTCGCTGTCCGGTCCGGCCTCCCGCCTACCGAAGACATCGCCGATCGGCGGGGTGCCCTCCTGCGAGCGGCCCACCTGGCGTTCCGTCCACGGTTTCCGTCGGGGCATCCCATAAGCCTAGGTTGTGGCCGACTTCACGCTGCGCGCGCAGTCGATCCCTTCCCACGCACCACCCCCAAGCCACGCACGTTATTCCCCGACGAATCACAACCCGCCGAACAGCCCGCAAATCCATGCCCAGCCCACGAACCAACCCTGCCCACGAACCATGCCCAGCGGGAAAGGTCATACGGCGGCGGCCAAACCAGTGCGCAGCAGGCGAACTCATCCGCGGCGCGCGTTCGTCCGCCGCGGCATCCGCAATGCGCGAACCCGTACGCCGCGAACAAAACTCATGTGGGCCGTCGAACATACGCACTGCAAACGACGTCACGCACCGCCGACGAACTCACTTACCCCGGGCACAGTCCCTCCTGCTCAACACCTCCCGCGCCGTGCACGTTTACCCGGCGAAACCACGCGCAACGCACGAACTCGTGCGCAGCGGGCAAACCCACAGGCGGCGAACAAAGCCGTGCCAGGCAAGCAAACAAAAACGCGGCAAACACAGCCCATGCTCGGCCGCCAACACCTAAGCCACTGCAGGCGATGTCACGCACCGCCGACGAACTCACTTACCGGGAGCGCCGTCGGTCCCTTTCCTCGCAACACCTCCCGCACCGTTCAGGTTCGCCCGGCGAATCCATACACAATGCGCGAACCCATCCGCGGCGAGCAAAGCCATGCACGGCCGCCGAACATACCCACCGCCGACGAACTCACTTACCGCAGGCACAGTCCGTCCCTTCCCTCGCAACACCTCCCGCACCATTCACGTTCACCCGGCGAATCCATACGCAGCGCGCGAGCTCACGCGCGGCGCACGAACTCACGCACCGGCGGGCAACCCTATGCGGCGCGCAAACTCATACGCAGCGGCGGCAAACCAGTGCATGCCGAGTGAACTCATGCGCCGCAGGCAAACTCATGCGCCACGGCTTAGAGGGGGGCCTTTGCTAGAAGAGGCGGAATTCGTTGCTCTCAGTGCCGCGTAGGGCGTCGTAATCGAGGGTCAGGCAGCGTATGCCGCGGTCCTCGGCGAGGGTGCGGGCTTGGGGCTTGATCTGTTGGGCGGCGAAGACGCCGGCGACCGGGGCGAGGAGTGGGTCCCGGTTCAGGAGTTCGAGGTAGCGGGTGAGCTGTTCGACGCCGTCGATTTCACCACGCCGCTTGATTTCGACGGCCACGGTTGCACCGGAGGCGTCGCGGCAGAGCAGGTCGACCGGGCCGATGGCGGTCATGTATTCGCGGCGGATCAGTGTGTAGCCGGGGCCGAGGGTCTGCACGTGTTCGGCGAGCAACTCCTGAAGATGGGCCTCCACACCGTCTTTCACCAGACCGGGGTCCACACCCAGCTCGTGCGCGGAGTCATGCTCGATCTCCTCGATGGTGATGCGCAGTTCCTCACCGGCTTTATTGGTAACCACCCAGAAAGCCTTCGCCCCCTCGGGCACCGCATCACCGTCGCGCTCCTCCAACCAGCACGGCGGGCTCATCCAGTTCAGCGGCTTATACGAGCCGCCGTCGGAATGCACGAGGACCGATCCGTCCGCTTTGATCAGCAACAATCGGCGGGCCATCGCGAGATGGGCGGTGAGTCGCCCTACATAGTCGACCTGACAGCGAGCAATCACTAGGCGCACCCAAGCACTGTAGGTGAGCGCCCGGCCCGACCCGGTGTCACCCCTGCTGCGTCGGCTGTCAGCCCATGAGCAGAATTGCCGCGAGGAACGCGCTCACGGCGAGCAGACCGGATTCGATCCGGGTGAGTCGGCGGGTAGATGCCGCGTTTGCGCGCAGCATGCCAAAGCCGACCGCGGTTCCGATACAGAAGGCAAGCAGGTGACCGACATTGGTGAAGGTCTGTTCGATCAGCACGCCCTCGGCCGCAACGATAAACCACACCGTCGACCAAGCGATTCGCCAGCGATGCGGAATGGCGACCACAATCGCCCCGACCAACGCCATAGCGCCGTAACTCACGCCGACGTCCTGCGCCCAGCGGATGCTCGCGGGCAACCAATCGGCCTCGATCGCGATCCACAGACCGGCCGCGACAAGAAGCGTGGCGCCGATATGCCCAGCCAGGAATACCCGCACCATGTGGACCGCGCCGAAGCGCAGTTCGGCAAGTGCGAGCAAACAACCGAGCAACGGAATCAGCACCCAGGCGGCACTGACATCGCCGATCACCAGTGCGCTCGAGAGCACGGTGCCCACTCGGCCATTCAGCAGATTGTGCAGATTCGTGCTCGCGTGCAGCACCACCCGTGCCTGCGAGGTCTCACTCATCGCGGAGAAGACAGCGGTGACAGCGACAAGGGCCGCCAGATATCCGAACGTCGCCGGGAGCCTCAGCTGCCACCAGCGCAAGCGAAGTGGTCTGAGGGGTTCGACCGGCGCGCGGTCGGCGGTTGTCGTCGCTGCGACCATCAACACCTCCATGCGCATCGACCGCTCCTATCGAGCATGCCGACGCTGATTACTACTTACTGTCACTCTCCATGATGAACGCCGGAGCGCCGCATAGGGTGACTATTCCCTGTGAGATTGCTCCGAAACCTCGTGGCGTACAGCACACAAAGGAGATATAAAGCAAAAAGGCCCCCAACTGTGTTGGGGGCCTTTCGCAAGGATGTTCCGGCGGTGTCCTACTCTCCCACACCCTGTCGAGTGCAGTACCATCGGCGCTGGTGGCCTTAGCTTCCGGGTTCGGAATGGGACCGGGC